>NZ_MYFL01000001.1:970548-970699 GCF_002193035.1 Delftia sp. K82
GCCACCTGGGCATTTCAGAGTGAGCAAATTATATAGCGCGGAATCTCCGTCTGAAGCCGATTTCCCAAGTTTTTGAGAAATTTCTGCGGGATGGTGCAGGGGCTTGCGACGCTGCTGGCGAGGCAAAGAAAAAAGGCCGTTGCGTGTGCAA
>NZ_MYFL01000001.1:971025-1193253 GCF_002193035.1 Delftia sp. K82
CTACCAATTCCGCCACCTGGGCTTGCTGAAGCTGAAATTCTACTGCATTTTTTGCAGAAGCATCCCGATCTTCGATTTTTTTCTTGAGACTGTCATCTGCCAAGTCATGAAGCCAGGGAACTGCCTTCTGCTGAAGATAGTTCCTTAGTTCACCGCAACCTCTGCAGGTTGTCGTTAAACTTGGTGCCCAGGAGAGGACTCGAACCTCCACGGAGTTACCCGCTAGTACCTGAAACTAGTGCGTCTACCAATTCCGCCACCTGGGCATCTCAGGAAAGATTTAGATTGTATACCAAGAAAATGAACCCTCACGCCAAAAGCGCCGATGTGAACGACGAAATCGAGGGCAGTGTGCAGGGGCACCGCGACGGACATGGCTTCGTCATCCGCGATGACGGCGAAGGCGACATCTTCCTTCCCCCCAATGAAATGCGTGCCGTGCTGCACAAGGACCGCGTGAAGGTCCGCATCGTGCGCCAGGACCGCCGCGGCCGGCCTGAAGGCCGTGTGGTCGAGATCATCGAGCGCCCTGCGCACAACATCATTGGCCGCTTCTTGCAGGAAAGCGGTGTGTGGCTGGTGGCGCCCGAGGACAAGCGCTACGGCCAGGACATCCTGATCCCCGCCAATGCCACAGGATCGGCCAAGATCGGCCAAGTGGTGGTGGTGGAGCTGACCGAGGCGCCTGCGCTGTTCGGCCAGCCCGTGGGACGCATCATCGAAGTGCTCGGTGAAGTCGATGATCCCGGCATGGAGATCGAGATCGCGGTGCGCAAGTACGGCGTCCCGCATGTGTTTTCCGATGCCTGCCTGGCGCAGGCCAAGGCGCTGCCGGACAGGGTGCGGCCTGCCGACTGCAAGAAGCGCATCGACCTGACCGATGTGCCCCTGGTGACCATCGATGGCGAGGACGCGCGCGATTTCGACGATGCCGTCTACTGCGAGCCCACCAAGGTCGGGCGCAGCAAGGGCTGGCGCCTGCTGGTGGCGATTGCCGATGTGAGCCACTACGTGACCACGGGCAGCGCCATCGACATCGATGCCTATGACCGCGCCACCAGCGTCTATTTCCCGCGCCGCGTGATCCCCATGCTGCCCGAGAAGCTGAGCAATGGCCTGTGCTCGCTCAACCCCGATGTGGACCGCCTGTGCATGGTCTGCGACATGCTGATCACTGCCAAGGGCGAGATCCATGCCTATCAGTTCTATCCGGCGGTGATGCACAGCCATGCGCGCTTCACCTATACCGAGGTGGCGGCCATCCTGGCCAATACGCGCGGCCCGGAGGCTGCGCGGCGCTCGGAGCGCGTGGGTGACTTGCTCAATCTTCATGGTGTCTACCAAGCGCTGCTCAAGTCGCGCGAAGCGCGCGGCGCCGTGGACTTCGAGACCACGGAGACGCAGATCGTCTGTGACGAGAACGGCCGCATCGAGAAGATCGTGCCGCGCACGCGCAACGAGGCGCACAAGCTGATCGAGGAGGCCATGCTGGCCGCCAATGTCTGCAGTGCGGACTTCATCGAGCAAAGCGGTCGCGTCGGCCTGTTCCGCGTGCACGACAAGCCCTCGCTGGAAAAGCAGGACATTCTGCGCAACTATCTGAAGGCCATGGGGGTTGGTGTGGCGCTGAGCGAGAACCCGGCCACGTCCGAGTTCCAGGCCATTGCCAACGCCACCAAGGACCGTCCCGACGCCCAGCAGATCCACACCATGCTGCTGCGCTCGATGATGCAGGCCTTCTACACGCCCGAGAATTCGGGCCACTTCGGCCTGGCATTCGATGCCTATACGCACTTCACCAGCCCGATCCGCCGCTATCCCGATTTGCTGGTGCACCGCGTGATCAAGGCCGAGCTCGAAGGCACGCACTATCGCCTGCCCGAGCTGCCCACCCCCGGAGAAGCCGAGGCCAAGCTGGCCAAGCGTCTGGCATCACGCGTCAGCCCACCCGGCCAGAAGCCGCGCAAGCGCGCGCCCGCTGCCGAGGTCCAGGCCTGGGAAGCCGCCGGCCTGCACTGCAGTGCCAACGAGCGCCGGGCCGACGAGGCCAGCCGCGATGTCGAAGCCTGGCTCAAGTGCAAGTACATGCGCGAACATCTGGGCGAGGAGTTCGGCGGCATGGTCTCTGCAGTGACCACCTTCGGCATCTTCGTCACGCTCGACGCCATGTATGTGGAGGGGCTGGTCCACATCACCGAGCTGGGCGGCGACTATTTCCGCTTTGACGAGGCGCGCCAGGAACTGCGCGGCGAGCGCTCGGGCATTCGCTATGGCATCGGCACGCGGCTGCGCGTGCAGGTCAGCCGCGTGGACCTGGATGGCCGGCGCATCGATTTCCGCCTGGTGCGCGATGGCGAAGAGCAGCCGGCCTCGGGCCGGCCCGGCAGGACGCCGGCGCGCACGGAAACCCATCAGGGCGAAAAATGGGGCCGGCGCGATGCCAAGGAAAAACGGGCGCAGCGCAACTCGGGAGGCTCCGGCGGTGCAAGGCCTGAGTCTGATGCAGCGGCGTCGGCCGGCAAGCAGGGACGCAAGGCGTCTAAAAAGGCCATGGTCAAGGGTGTGAACCTGGCCGCGCTGGAAGCTGAATATGCGAATGCCCAGCCGCGCCCGGCTACCTCGGCGCGGCAGAGCGATATGGGCGAGGCGGTTGCGGAGCCATCATCCGCTGGCTCCGCTGCGCGACCCCGCAGAGGCCGGGCGTCCGAGGCGCGCAAGTCCGAGGCACGCAAGCCTGCGGCCACGGATGCTGCTGCCCACGGCCTGCCGCAGCTGCCTCCACCGTCGCCGGTGCAGGCACTGCGCGCCTTGGGCAAGAAGGCCTTGGGCGCCGTCAAGTCCAAGGTGACAGGCAACACATCCAAGCCCCGGCGCAAGTCCTGAGGGTTTTATGCTCCGAGCTGCTGGGCCAGTGCGCTGGCGCTGAACGGGATGTGCGCAGGCCAATGGTCTGCTGCAAATCCATGGCGCCAGGCCGCCAGGGCTGCTGCCTGCGTGGGCTCCAGGCCCTGGGCCCACAGCGCGGCAATCAGCCCGGCGAGCACATCGCCGGTTCCTCCGGTCGACAGGCGGGCGTTTCCCGTGGGATTGATCCAGCAAGGCAGTGCATCACTCTCTTCCTGGGGTCCGGCGATCACGGTGCCGGAGCCTTTGAGCAGCGCGGTGCAGTCGAAGCGTTGCGCCAGCTGCCTGGCGGCGTGCAGCCGCTGTGCCTGGACCTGTGCGGTGTTCGTCTTCAGCAGGCGGGCGGCCTCCAGCGGGTGGGGCGTCAGCACCGTGTGCAGGTCGCGCTGGCGGCGCTCTTTCAAGAGCGAGGCCAGCGATTCATCTTCGGCAACGGCATTCAGTGCGTCTGCGTCCAGCACCAGCCTGGGGGCTTGTTCCAATATCTGGGGCAGCCATGCGCGCACCGCCACGCCGCCCCCGCATCCGCACGCCACGGTGGTGCTGCACCAGTCCTGCGCTTCAGGGCTGCGCAGCATGATTTCGGGCCAGGGCGCGGTGGCCTGGCCTGACCCGGCCGAGGCATCGAGCAGGGCGAGCATCACGCGCCCCGCGCCACCATGCAGCGCGGCCAGGGCAGCCAGCCAGGCGGCGCCGGTCATGGAAAGGCCGCGCTGTCCCAGCCCCTCTCCGCCAAGGATGGCCACGTCGCCAAAGCTTCCCTTGTGGCTGGCATGCGGGCGCGGGGCGCTGGTGCCTGGTGAAAACAGTTGTGCGCAGGGTAGGGGAGTGAGGATTGGCCCGCCTTTCGCCAGTCCCGTGTCCAGGTCATCCCACCATATCTGGCCGCAGGCATCGCGGCCACTTCCTGTGAACAGTCCGGGCTGCAGCGTCAGCAGCGCCAGCGTATGCCGTGCGCTGGCTGGGGCGTTCGGGGGTGCGAATCCAGGCAGGTACTGCCCGGTGTCGGCATCCAGTCCGGAGGCTATGTCCGCGCAAAGGACCGGGCTGGTGCTGGATTGCAGGCTGCGCAGCAGAGTGAGCAGGCGCTCATTCGTGCTGGTGTGTGGGCTTGCGGCGTCTGGCTGGCGCAGGCCGATGCCCAGCAATGCGTCAATGCACAAGTCCTGTGGTCCCATGTCGGCGGGCATGTGCTCGGTCCATTGCACGCCGGCTTCGTGGGCGTCGTCCCAGGCGGCGCGTGCATCGGTGGGCATGTGGGCGCGTTCGCGCACGCAGCTGACCAGAATGCGGCAACTGCGGGCTGTTTCTGGCGCCGCATTCAGGCTTTGTTGCAGCCAGGCGGCTGCCTGCAAACCATCGCCGCCGTTGTTGCCGGGGCCACAGGCTATCCAGATGCAGCGTGCATGGGGAGCGATGGCGCGTGCCAGGCGTGCCAGGCCCGCACCAGCGCGTTGCATGAGGCTGTGCGCGGGCAGTCTGGCTGCCGCCTGCTGTTCCAGGGTGCGAGTGGCCGCCGTATCAAACAGCGGCAAGGCGGTGGATGTGGGAATGCGCAGCATGGACCGAGCATAGCGGTCCGCCGCCGGGTGGCGGAAGGGTGGCGATCAGCCGAAGCGGCGCGGGTCGAGCAGTGCGCTGTCCAGGAAGCTGGCGCGGTTGTCCATCAGGTCGCTCAGCATGCTTGCGCACCCCTGCGCGATGGCGGCGCCGCAGCTGCCGTGTCCCAGGTTGAGCCAGATGCCGGGCAGTCCGCTGGCGCCCACCAGCGGCAGCCCATCGGCCGTGCACATGCGCGTGCCATGCCAGATCTGTACGCCCGAGGCCAGCACCGCGCTGCCGGGAAAAACCATGTTGAGGCGGTGATACATGCGCTGCAGCGTGGCCTCATGCATGGGGCTGCGGCGGCCCAGCTCCGCGCCGGCCACGATGCGCATGCGCTGGCCCAGGCGGACCAGGGTCATCTGCTCACTCCAGTCCACGATGGCGTGGCGGGGTGCATAACCTTGTTCGCGCAAAGGGGCGCTGACGCCATAGCCGTGCAGGGCGATCATGGGTGGGCGCAGGCCCAGCGGCGTGAGCAGGTTCGCGGCCTCGGCGCCGGCGCAGACGACGATGGCGTCGTGCGAACGGGGGGTGTCTTCGCCCAGCAACTGCAGGCGTGCGGTGCGCCCGGCGCCGCCGGGCTGCAATTTCTGCACCAGGCGCTGCGTCTCGAATCGTGCTCCTGCCGACTGCGCTGCCTGGCGTTGCATCAGCGTGGCAAGGCGGCCATTGGCTGCGCCTGCCTGTGGAAAATACAGTGCGCCTGCGAGCGTGGTTTCCTCGCCCAGGGCGGGTTCGCGCAGCCGGGTCTGGGTGGCATCCAGTGCCTCGCAGCGTGTGCCGGCCTCGGCCAGTGCGTCCAGCGCAGGCTTGAGTTGTTCGTGCTCGGCCTCGCTGCCCAGCAGCACCAGGCTTCCGGCGACATATTCCGGGTCAAACTCCCATTGCCTCCACAGCGATTGCTGGAACTGCTGGCTGCGCTGCGTGAGCGCCTCCAGCGCCGCCATGGCGGCTGTGGGCACGTTGCCTTTGCGCAGTTGCCGTCCGGCCTGGCGCCATTGCCATAGCCAGCGCAGCTGGGCTGCGAGGTTTCCGGAGCCCAGGCGCGGCAGGGCCTGCCGGCCGGGGAGGGTGGGGGAGCGTTCGGCGGTCGAAAGGCCGGGTACGCTCCAGGGCTGGAGCAGGCTGGGGCCCAGCCAGCCGGCATGTCCGAAGCTGGCTTCTTCGGCGGCGGTGCCGTGACGCTCGTAGACGGTGACCTCGTGGTCGGCCTGTGCCAGTGCGTGGGCTGTCGCAACGCCAATGCTGCCGGCGCCCACAATCGCGATGTTCATTTTTGGGTGGAATCTGCTTAAGTGCCCGGATTATCAAGCGGATGCAGCTATCACTACAGGAGTGTGTGCATCTTGTGCAACTGCCGCGGCCGTGAGGGGTGGTGAGCGCGCTTTGAGAGCGAAGCCTCGGTTGAAGGGTGGCGTGTGCTAGAATCTTGCGGCTTTGCTAGGGGTTCCCCCTGATTTTCTCCGCGATTGCCGGGGGTCAGGCGAAAGCTTTTGGGTGCGGGGTGTTCGTCAAGAACGCCTGCCCATGCTTGGGGATTCTGCGCAAAGTCAATCGCAAACCAGTCCCTTCAAGGTGTTGCGCCCTGTGTTTCAGGGGGCAATTGTCGGGCTGGATTTTAGACCTAACCTTTGAGGTATTCATATGTCCGTCACTATGCGCGAGATGCTGGAAGCAGGCGTCCACTTCGGTCACCAGACCCGTTTCTGGAACCCCAAGATGGCCCCCTTCATCTTCGGTCACCGCAACAAGATCCACATCATCAACCTGGAAAAGTCGCTGCCGATGTTCCAGGACGCCCAGAAGTTCGTCAAGCAACTGGCGTCCAACGGCGGCACGATCCTGATGGTCGGCACCAAGCGCCAAGCCCGCGAGATGGTGGCTGCTGAAGCCCAGCGCGCTGGCGTGCCCTTCGTTGACCAGCGTTGGCTGGGCGGCATGCTGACCAACTTCAAGACCGTCAAGACGTCCATCAAGCGTCTGAAGGAAATGAAGGCTCAGCAAGAAGCCGGCCTGGAAGCCATGAGCAAGAAGGAACAGCTGATGTTCGTTCGCGAACTGGAAAAGCTGGAAAAGGACATTGGCGGCATCCAGGACATGAACAGCCTGCCCGACGCCATCTTCGTGATCGACGTGGGCTTCCACAAGATCGCCGTGGCCGAAGCCAAGAAGCTGGGCATTCCCCTGGTTGGCGTGGTTGACTCCAACCACAACCCCGAAGGCATCGACTATGTCATCCCCGGTAACGACGACTCTGCCAAGGCTGTGCAACTGTACGCCCAAGGCATCGCCGACGCGATCCTGGAAGGCCGCGCTGCTGCACTGACCGACGTGGTCAAGGCTGCATCCGGCGAGAGCGGTGACGAGTTCGTGGAAGTGGAAGAATCCGCTGCCTGATTGAGCTTGTCCGGCTGAGCGACCTCGTCGCTGAATAAGAAGCGGGGCTCAGGGTAGCCCCGTTTTTTTAGCCGAAATCCTGTAACGAATCGAACTGACATTGGAGAAATACGATGGCTGCAATTACCGCAAGCATGGTGGCTGAACTGCGCGCAAAGACTGACGCGCCCATGATGGAATGCAAGAAGGCCCTGACCGAAGCTGAGGGCGATCTGGTCAAGGCCGAAGAGCTGCTGCGCGTCAAGCTGGGCACCAAGGCTGGCAAGGCTGCCTCGCGCGTGACCGCTGAAGGCGTGATCACCGCCTTCATCGATGGCAACAAGGGTGCCATGATCGAAGTCAACAGCGAAACCGACTTCGTGTCCAAGAACGACAGCTTCATCGCGATGGCCAATGCCGCCGCCAAGCTGGTCGCCGAGCAAAACCCCGCTGACGTAGCCGCGCTGAGCGCCCTGGCCTATGAGCAGGACGGTTTCGGCCCCACCCTGGAAGATGTGCGCAAGGGCCTGATCGGCAAGATCGGCGAGAACATGTCCTTCCGCCGCTTCAAGCGTTTCGACGGCACCAGCCTGGCTTCGTACCTGCACGGTTCGCGCATCGGCGTGATCGTCGAGTTCGAAGGCGATGCAACCGCTGCCAAGGACGTCGCCATGCACGTGGCCGCCATGAAGCCTGTGTCCGTGACCAGCGCTGACGTGCCTGCCGAGCTGATCGAAAAGGAACGCACCGTTGCTGCCGCCAAGGCTGCCGAATCCGGCAAGCCTGCCGAGATCGTCGCCAAGATGGTCGAAGGCTCGGTTCAGAAGTACCTGAAGGAAGTCTCGCTGGCCGACCAGGTCTTCGTGAAGGCTGCCGACGGCAAGCAGACCGTGGCCCAGATGCTCAAGGCCGCCAACACCAACGTCAAGGGCTTCACCCTGTACGTGGTCGGCGAAGGCATCGAAAAGAAGGTTGACGACTTCGCTGCCGAAGTGGCTGCCCAAGTGGCCGCTGCCAAGGCCGGCGCCTGATTCGTCTGAGCGCCTGAACCGTTCCCTTCACCATCCACCACCATCCACCTTTCGGAGAAACACCATGTCCAACGCCGCACCGGCCCACAAGCGCATCCTGCTCAAGCTGTCCGGTGAGGCGCTCATGGGCGACGACTCGTTCGGCATCAACCGTGCCACCATCGAGCGCATGGTCTCCGAAATCGCCGAAGTCACCCGCGTGGGTGTCCAGGTGGCCGTGGTGATCGGTGGAGGGAATATTTTCCGTGGCGTGGCTGGTGGTTCGGTCGGAATGGACCGCGCCACTGCCGACTACATGGGCATGCTGGCCACCGTGATGAATGCCCTGGCCCTGGCCGATGCCATGGACAAGCAGGGCCTCATCGCCCGTGTCATGTCGGCCATTGCCATCGAGCAGGTCGTGGAGCCCTATGTGCGCCCCAAGGCCCTGCAGTATCTCGAAGAGGGCAAGGTGGTGGTGTTCGCCGCTGGCACCGGCAACCCGTTCTTCACGACCGACACGGCCGCGGCACTGCGCGGCGCGGAGATCGGTGCCGAAGTGGTGCTCAAGGCCACTAAGGTCGATGGTGTCTACACCGACGACCCGATGAAGAATCCCAACGCGACCCGCTATCACAAGCTGGCTTTCGACGAGGCCATTTCGCGCAACTTGGGCATCATGGACGCCACTGCCTTTGCGCTGTGCCGCGATCAGAAGCTGCCGATCCGGGTGTTCTCCATCATCAAGCCCGGCGCGCTCAAGCGCGTGGTCATGGGCGAGGATGAGGGTACGCTGGTGTACGCTTGAGCGTTTTGATCCCGCGTTTCACAGCTCTTCAAGGAACAAGAACATGACGATTGCAGACATCAAGAAGACCACCGAGTCCAAGATGGGCCAGTCCATCGAAGCGCTCAAGAACAATCTTGCGCGTGTGCGTACCGGCCGTGCCAACCCCTCGCTGCTGGACTCCATCCATGTGGATTACTACGGCTCCATGGTGCCGCTGTCCCAGGTGGCCAACGTGAACCTGCTCGATGCGCGCACCATCAGCGTGCAGCCCTGGGAAAAGAGCATGTCCGCCAAGGTGGAGAAGGCCATTCGCGAAAGCGATCTGGGCCTGAACCCTGCCTCGCTGGGCGATCTGATCCGCGTGCCCATGCCTCCCATGAGCGAGGAACGCCGCAAGGAAATGACCAAGCTGGCCCGCAACGAAGGCGAAGCTTCCAAGATCGCCGTGCGCAACCTGCGCCGCGACGCCAACGAAGCCGTCAAGAAGCTGGTCAAGGACAAGGAAGCCTCGGAAGACGATCAAAAGCGTTGCGAAGCCGATGTCCAGAAGATGACCGACAAGCACATCACCGAGATCGACGTGCTGGTGGCTGCCAAGGAACAAGACATCATGGCGGTCTGAGGCGTTCTGCCTCGCTTGCCTCAGGGCCTGTACCTTTGACAAACCAAGACTCCGGCGCGGTGCCGCGCCATATTGCCGTCATCATGGATGGCAATGGACGCTGGGCCAATCGCCGCTTTCTGCCGCGACTGGCCGGCCACAAGCAGGGCGTGGAATCGCTGCGCCGCTGTGCCCGCGCCTGCGTCCAGCGCGGCGTGCAGGTCCTGACCGTCTTCGCTTTCTCTTCCGAGAACTGGAACCGCCCCGAAGAGGAGGTTTCCGGTCTCATGGGCCTGCTGGCCAATGCCCTTGCCAAGGAAGTGCAGCAGCTGAGCCGCGATGGCGTGCGCCTGCACTTCATCGGCGACCGCAGTGGCCTGAGCGAGAAAGTGTGCGCAGGCCTGGCCCAGGCCGAGCAGGTCACGGCACACAACAACCGCCTGGTGCTCAATGTCTGCTTCAACTACGGCGGGCGCTGGGACATTGCCCAGGCCGCAGCCCGGCTGGCAGAGCAGGGCGAGCCCATCACCCCGCAGAGCCTGGACCGCGCACTCGCGCTGGCCCATGTGCCCGACCCGGACCTGCTGATCCGCACTGGCGGGGAGATGCGCATCAGCAACTTCCTGTTGTGGCAGGCCGCGTATTCAGAGCTCTTCTTCAGTGCCAGCCTGTGGCCTGATTTCGACGAGGCCTGCCTGGACGAGGCCATTGCCGCCTTCACTTCGCGCGAGCGGCGCTTCGGCCAGACCTCCGCGCAAGTACACCAATCACAATCGAAGTCGTCCCATCAACAGACGACCTGAACAAGGGGGAGCCATGCTCAAGCAGCGAGTCATCACCGCCCTGATCCTGCTGGCCATCTTGCTGCCTGCGCTGTTCTATCCGACGGGCGTTCCGTTCGCCGTGGTGGTGCTCGTGCTCATGGCGGCGGGTGCCTGGGAATGGGGCCGTCTCAACGGCTTTGGCTCCGCTGGTTCCATCGGCATAGGTGCCATCTGCACGGCGATGTGCGTGGGGACCTGGGCCGCGGGCTGGCTGGAGCGTCCTCTGACTGCGGTCTGGGTGGTTGCTGGCTCCGCCTGGGTGCTGGGCGGCGCGGCACTGCTGCGCGCAGGCGTGGCCGGCTGGCCGCGCATTGCGGGGCCTGTGCGACTGGTTGGCGGAGTGCTGGCCCTGTGGCTGGCCTGGGTGGCCGTGGTGCAGGCGCGCATGATGGGCATCAACTTCCTGTTGTCGGTGCTGGTGCTGGTCTGGGTGGCCGATGTCTTTGCATATTTCGCAGGCCGGACCCTGGGCCTGAAATTCACCAAGTCCAAGCTCGCGCCCTCAATCAGTCCCGGCAAGAGCTGGGAAGGCGTGTGGGGCGGCATGGCTGGCGTGCTGGTGCTGGCCTTGGCCTGGGTCTGGGCGGACCGCCACTACGCGGTGGCCGTGCCCAGTTTCTATTCGTTGCTGTTGGCGCGCGGGGCCTGGTTCCTGCTGCTGGCGGTTGTGTTCATGGCCGCGATGAGCGTGGTCGGCGACCTGGTCGAATCCCTGGTCAAGCGCAGCGTGGGCGTCAAGGACAGCAGTGGTCTGCTGCCCGGCCATGGCGGCGTGCTTGATCGCGTCGATGCCCTGCTGCCGACCCTGCCGCTGGCCATGATGCTTTCCTCTTTCGCGCATTCATGAAGCAGAAAATCACCGTCCTGGGCTCCACAGGCTCCATCGGTACCAATACGCTGGACGTGGTGGCGCGCCACCGCGAGCACTACGAAGTCTTTGCGCTCAGCGCGGCCACGCAAGTGGACCTGATGCTGCGCCAGTGCGCCGAATTCAAGCCCGCCTATGCCGTCATGGCCAGCGCGCCACACGCGAAGCTGCTGGCTGAACAGCTGCGCAGCAATGGGCTGGCGACCGAAGTGCTGCAGTCGCCAGACGCGCTGGAGCAGATCGCCTCGCATCCCGAGGTCGATGCCGTCATGGCTGCCATCGTCGGTGCGGCGGGCCTTGCGCCTTGTCTGGCGGCCGCGCGCGCGGGCAAGCGCCTGCTGCTGGCCAACAAGGAGGCTCTGGTCGTTGGCGGCGCACTGTTCATGGACACGGTCAAGCGCCACGGCGCGACCCTGCTGCCCATAGACAGCGAGCACTCGGCCATTTTCCAGTGCCTGCCGGAAGACCGAGCCAGCTGGCCCGATCGCGTGGACAGTCTGCTGCTCACGGCGTCGGGCGGACCCTTTCGCCTGCGCGATCCGGCCACCTTGTCCGAGATCACGCCGGAGCAGGCCTGCGCGCACCCGAACTTCTCCATGGGGCGCAAGATCTCCGTGGACTCGGCGACCATGATGAACAAGGCGCTGGAGGTCATCGAGGCACGCTGGCTGTTCGACATGGCTCCCGACAAGATCAAGGTCGTCATCCACCCGCAGCAGATCGTGCACTCCATGGTGCAGTTCAAGGATGCCTCGGTGCTGGCACAACTTGGCACGCCCGACATGCGCGTGCCCATCGCCTGCGGCCTGGCCTGGCCACGGCGCATCGCCAGCGGCGCGGCGCCCCTGGATTTCGCGAAGCTGTCGGCCCTGACCTTTGAAGAGGCGGATGCCGTGCGTTTTCCGGGCCTGCATCTTTCCTGGCAGGCGCTGCTCGCCAGCGAGGGAACTACGGCGGTTCTCAATGCTTCCAACGAAGTCGCCGTTGCCGCCTTCCTGGAGCGACGCCTGGCATTTGACCGTATCCACGCTGTGAATTTGTGCACTCTCGAAACCTTGCTGCCGCCTACACTGGGCAGCCTGGACGACCTGCTGGCCCTGGACGCCCAGGCCCGCGAAATCGCGCACACCGTGGCGCGGCAGTGGCAGCTGTAATGCCGGCTTCGCGGGCCAGACCGGGTTTCTCGGTGGGCCTGCGGCGGTGTCCAGGTGCGCATTGGATTCAAAGGAGTATCAATTGTTGCTGACCGTAGTTGCATTCGTGGTCGCGCTGGGCGTGCTGATTGCCGTCCACGAGTGGGGCCACTACCGCGTCGCTGTGGCCTGCGGCGTGAAGGTGCTTCGGTTTTCCGTCGGCTTCGGTCGCCCCATCCTGCGCTGGAAGCGCAAAGGTTCGGACACGGAATTCGTCATCGGTGCACTGCCGCTTGGCGGCTATGTGCGCATGCTCGACGAGCGTGAGGGCGAAGTCCCTGCCGACCAGCGCCATCTGGCATTCAACACCCAGCCGCTGCGTGCACGTGCGGCCATCGTGGCGGCAGGCCCGGTAGCTAATCTCGTCCTGGCCATTGCGCTGCTGGCCATCGTCAATTGGATGGGCATGCAGGAGCCCGTGGCGCGATTGGCCACGCCGCCTGCGGGCACGGTGCTGCAGATGGCGGGCGTGCAGGGCGGCGATCGCGTGCTGCGCATCGCCTTGGGCGACCAGGAGTGGGAAGAGGTCCGCTCCATCAATGATCTGCGCTGGACACTGACGCGCGCCGCGCTCGATGACGAGTCGGTGCGCATGGAAGTGCTCCAGGGCCGGCGCACCGCTCCGTCCGAACTGCGGCTGGCGCTGGCCGGGCAGGTGCAGGGCGAGCCCGATGCCGCCTTCTTCGAGCGCCTGGGCCTGCTGGGGCCCTGGACGCAGCCCGTGCTGGACAAGGTCATTGCCGGTGGTGCCGCCGAAAAGGCCGGCTTGCGCCAGGGTGATCTGGTGCTGCGCGTGGGTAGCACCCCGGTGGATGATGGCACCCAGCTGCGCAATCTCATCCGCAAGATGGGTGCATCGGGTCAGGTCCAGCAGCAGGTCTGGCTGGTGGAGCGCGATGGCAGGCAACTGCAGATCCCCGTGCTGCCCGATCTGGGTCGCTCGGAAGATGGCAAGGAGAGCATTGCCCGCATCAGTGCCTACATCGGCAGCGCTCCCGAGATGGCTCTGGTGCAGCGCGGTCCGCTGGAAGGCCTGTGGGCTGGCGTGCAGCGCACCTGGGAGCTGTCGTCGCTGACGCTGCGCATGATGGGCCGCATGGTGATAGGCGAGGCATCGCTCAAGAACATCAGCGGTCCCTTGACCATTGCCGACTATGCGGGGCGTTCGGCCAGCATGGGTCTGGTCCAATATCTCTCGTTCCTGGCGCTGATAAGCATCAGCCTGGGGGTTCTCAACTTGCTCCCCCTGCCGGTGCTCGATGGCGGGCACCTGATGTATTATCTTTGGGAGGGCGTGACTGGCCGAAGCGTGTCGGAAGTCTGGGCCGGGCGCTTGCAGCGTGCAGGCGTGGCGGTTTTGATGATGATGATGTCCGTCGCCTTTTTCAACGATATCAACCGGCTTTGGGGCTAACTTTTCAGCCGTTTTCGGCAAGCCGCAGCGGCGGCAAATCCATTCATGACTAAACGTATCAATCGCCTGGGCGTGCGCGCTGCATCGACCCTGGCTGCCATGGTTTTGGCTGCCAATGCAGCCTGGGCGCTGGAGCCCTTCCGGGTACAGGACATCCGCATCGAAGGCCTGCAGCGCGTGGAGCCGGGCACGGTCTTCGCATCCATCCCGCTGCGCGTGGGCGACCAGTATGACGATGACAAGGGCGCAGCTGCGATTCGCTCGCTGTTCGCGCTGGGATTATTCAAGGACATCCGCCTCGAAGCCAATGGCAACGTGCTCGTTGTCGTCGTCGAAGAACGCCCGACCATCGCCGAGGTGAACTTCGCCGGCACCAAGGAGTTCGACAAGGAAACCCTGCAAAAGGCCATGCGCGATGTGGGCCTGGCAGAAGGTCGTCCCTTCGACAAGGCCCTGGCCGACCGTGCCGAGCAGGAGCTCAAGCGCCAGTACATCAACCGTAGCCTTTATGGCGCGGAAGTCGTCACCACGGTCACGCCCATCGAGCGCAACCGCGTCAACCTGACCTTCACGGTGACCGAGGGCGATCCGGCCCGCATCAACGAGATCCACATCGTCGGCAACAAGGCCTTCAGCGAATCCACGCTCAAGGATCTGTTCGATCAGGACACCGGCAACTGGATGAGCTGGTACACCAAGTCGGACCGCTATGCGCGCAACAAGCTCAACGCCGACCTGGAAACGCTGCGCTCGTACTACCTGCAGCGTGGCTACCTGGAGTTCCGCGTGGACTCCACCCAGGTGGCCATCTCGCCCGACAAGCAGACCATCTCGCTGACCCTGAACATCCATGAAGGCGAGCGTTTCGTGGTCTCCGGCGTCAAGCTGGAAGGCAACTACCTCGACCGCGACGACGAATTCAAGTCCCTGGTCAAGATCAAGCCCGGCGAGCCCTACAACGCCGACCAGGTCACGGCGACGACCAAGGCCTTCACCGAGCACTTCGGCAACTTCGGCTTTGCCTTTGCACGCGTCGAGGCCGTGCCGGACATCGACCGTGCGACCAACCGGGTGGCCCTGGTGCTGCACGCCGAGCCTTCTCGCCGCGCCTATGTGCGACGCATCAATCTCAGTGGCAACAACCGTACGCGCGACGAAGTGATCCGCCGCGAATTTCGCCAGTACGAGGCCTCCTGGTACGACGGCGACAAGATCCGCCTGTCGCGCGACCGTGTGGACCGTCTGGGCTTCTTCACCGAGGTCAACGTCGAAACTCAGGAAGTGGCGGGCTCGCCCGACCAGGTGGATCTGGTCATCTCGGTGGCTGAAAAGCCCACGGGTTCGCTGCAACTGGGTGCGGGCTTCTCCAGTGCCGAAAAGGTTTCGCTCTCGTTCGGCATCAAGCAGGAAAACGTGTTCGGCTCGGGCAACTACCTGGGCGTGGACGTGAATACCAGCAAGTACCGCCGCACCATGGTGTTGTCCACCACGGACCCGTACTTCACGGACACCGGCATTTCGCGCACCTACGATCTGTACTACCGCACCGACCGTCCCTACTACGACGATGCGGCCTACAAGATCGTCACCTCGGGCGGCAGCGTTCGCTTTGGCGTGCCGTTCAGCGAGATTGACACCGTTTATTTCGGCGGTGGCGTGGAGCGCTCGGAAATCAAGCCCGGCACCTACCTGCCCCAGGCGTACAAGGACTATGCCGACAAGTACGGCTACTCCAACACGGGCATACCGCTGACCCTGGGCTGGTCACGCGACAGCCGTGACAGCGCGCTGGCGCCCAACTCGGGTCTCTACCAGCGCCTGAACACCGAGTGGTCGGTGGGTGGCGAGGCCCGCTATGTGCGCGCCAACTACCAGATCCAGCAGTACATCCCGCTGAGCAAGAAGTACACGCTGGCACTGAACGGTGAACTGGGCTACGGCAAGGGCCTCAATGGCCGTCCGTTCCCGCTGTTCAAGAACTTCTTCTCGGGTGGCCTGGGTTCGGTGCGTGGCTTCGAGCAGGGCTCGCTGGGTCCGCGCGACACCAAGGAAAACCTGGCGCTTGGCGGCTCCAAGAAGGTGACCTTGAACGCAGAGTTCATGATTCCCTTCCCCGGTGCCGGCAATGACAGGACTTTGCGTCTTTTTACATTCCTCGATGTGGGCAATGTCTACGGGGCCAACGAGAACTTCGATCTCGGGGAGCTGCGGGCTTCCACGGGCCTGGGCATCAGCTGGATTTCCCCGCTGGGCCCCCTGCGTCTCGCCTTTGCTCAACCCATCCGCAAGCAGACCGGGGATAAAATCCAGCGACTGCAATTCCAAATCGGAACCTCTTTCTAATGAAATCTCTATCTAGCCATTTTTCCCTGGCTGTGCTGCTTGGCGCCATGGCTGTTTCTGCGCACGCTCAAGAGTTCAAGGCCGGCTTTGTGAACACGGACCGCATCTTCCGTGAAGCGTCGACGGCCAAGGCTGCGCAGTCCAAGCTGGAGCAGGAATTCTCCAAGCGTGAGAAGGAACTGGTCGACCAGGGCAATACGCTCAAGAGCGCTTCGGAGAAGTTCGAGCGTGAAGCGCCCACCATGGCCGAAAGCCAGCGCGTCTCCCGTCAGCGTCAGCTGGTGGACCAGGACCGCGAGTTCCAGCGCAAGCGCCGTGAGTTCCAGGAAGACCTGAACTCCCGCAAGAACGAGGAACTGGCCCAGGTGCTGGAGCGCGCCAACAAGGTGGTCAAGCAAGTGGCCGAATCCGAGAAGTACGACGTCATCCTCCAGGAAGCCGTCTACATCAACCCCAAGTACGACATCACTGACAAAGTGATCAAGGCGCTGAACGGCGGCGGCAAGTAAGCCAGCGTCCAGGGCTGCATGCCGTGAGCGTATTGTTGGGTCAGATCCTCGATGCACTCGGTGGCGAACTGGTCGGTGGCGAAAGGGAGATGCCCATCTCCCGCATCGCGCCGCTGGATTCCGCCGGGGCCGGGGATCTCAGTTTTCTGAGCAACCCCCGCTACCGCCAGCAACTGGCCGCCTCCGAGGCGGCCTGCGTTATTGTGGCGCCCGCCATGCGTGAGCTGGCGCAGCAGCGGGGTGCCTGCATCGTGGTCCTTGACCCGTATGCCTACTTCGCCAGGGCCACGCAGTGGTGGAAGCGGAACTGCAGGTCTGTGGCGCCGGCCGGTATCCATCCAAGCGCGGTGGTGCACGAGAGTGCCATCGTTGATGCCTCTGCCACGATCGGCCCGCTCTGCGTGGTTGAAGAGGGTGCCACCATCGGTGCCCACACCGTGCTCAAGTCGCGCGTCACCATTGGCGAGAACTGCCATGTGGGGGCGCGCTGTCTTCTGCATTCCGGCGTGGTGCTGGGAGCGGACGGCTTCGGGTTTGCGCCCGAGAACGGAGCATGGGTGAAGATCGAGCAGCTCGGTGGCGTGCGGATCGGCGACGATGTGGAAATCGGCGCCAATACCTGCATAGACCGCGGAGCGCTGGACGACACGGTGATCGAGGACGGGGTCAAGCTCGACAACCTGATCCAGATCGGTCACAACGTGCACGTCGGCAAGCATACGGCCATGGCCGGTTGCGTGGGGGTGGCCGGCAGCGCGCGCATTGGCGCGCATTGCACCGTGGGAGGCGGCGCCATCGTGCTGGGCCATCTGCAGCTGGCCGACAGGGTGCATATTTCGGCAGCGACGGTAGTGACCCGTTCGCTGACACAATCAGGTGTTTACACGGGCATGTTTCCCGTGGATGAAAACGCCAAATGGGAAAAAAATGCTGCGACGCTGAAGCAGCTGCACTCCATGCGCGATCGCATCAAGGCCCTGGAGCGGCAACTGCAGCAATCGGCGGATCAAGGCCATAACGGAACGCAATGATGGATATTCACGCAATTCTCAAGCAACTGCCCCACCGCTACCCCTTCCTGCTGGTGGACAAGGTCACGGAGCTTGAGCGCAATACACGCATCAAGGCGATCAAGAACGTCACGTTCAACGAGCCCTATTTCATGGGCCATTTCCCAGGCCGTCCCGTCATGCCGGGCGTGCTCATCCTGGAGGCGCTGGCGCAGGCTGCCGGCCTGCTGGCCTTCGATGCCATGGGCCAGGTTCCCGACGAAAACAACATCTACTACTTCGTGGGCATCGACGGTGCGCGCTTCAAGCGCCCCGTGGAGCCGGGCGACCAGCTGGTGCTGGAGATCACCATCGATCGCGTTCGCGGCGGCATCTGGAAGTTCAAGGGCGTGGCCCGCGTCGAGGACGAAGTGGCCTGCGAAGCCGAGCTGATGTGCACCATGCGCAATGTGGGCTGACGGGCGCATGGCTGGCATTGAACGCATCCATCCCACGGCACTGATAGATTCCGCTGCACAGCTGGATTCATCGGTGTCGGTCGGCCCCTATGCCGTCATCGGGCCGCATGTGGAAATCGGCGCCGGCACCACGATTGGCGCGCATTGCGTTGTCGAAGGCCATACCCGCATTGGTTGCGACAACCGGATTTTCCAGTTCGCGTCCCTGGGCGCGCAGCCCCAGGACAAGAAGTATGCAGGCGAGCCCACGCGGCTTGTCATCGGTGACCGCAACACGGTGCGCGAGTTCTGCACCTTCAATGCGGGCACCGTGCAGGACCAGGGTGTCACGACCATCGGCGACGACAACTGGATCATGGCCTATGTGCATGTGGCCCACGACTGCGTCGTGGGCAGCCACACCATCCTGGCCAACAACGCCACCCTGGCCGGCCACGTGCATGTGGGCGACCATGTGATCCTGGGCGGCCTGACGGGCGTGCACCAGTTCACCAAGGTGGGCGCCCATGCCATGGCGGGCTTTGCCAGCCATATCTCGCAGGATGTGCCGCCTTTCATGATGGTGGATGGCAATCCCCTGGCCGTGCGTGGCTTCAATATCGAAGGCCTGCGCCGGCGCGGATTCGGGCCGCAGCGTATCCAGGCCATCAAGCAGATGCACCGTCTGCTGTATCGCCAGGGGCTGACCCTGGAGGCCGCGCGCGATGCCATTGGAGCGCTGGCTGGCGAGCAGCCAGAGGCCGCTGCCGATGTATCGCTGATGCTGGATTTTCTGGCCGCTTCGACCCGGGGCATTGCGCGCTGATCCGGCGCGCGAAAGGACGGCATGACAGAGAACGCGGCGCCATTGGCGCGCCTGAGTCCATCGATTGCCATGGTCGCCGGGGAAACCTCAGGCGACCTGCTGGCGTCCTTGCTCCTGGGTGGGCTGCAGGCCCGCTGGCCCGAGGCTTCGGCCTTTGGCATCGGCGGGCCCCAAATGCAGCAGCGCGGCTTTGAGGCATGGTGGTCCTGCGAGCGGCTGGCCGTGCATGGCTACAGCTGGGAAGTGTTTCGCCGGCTGGCCGAGATTCTGAACATCCGCCGGCAGTTGCGCCAGCGCCTGCTCAAGCAGCCGCCAGCCGTTTTTGTCGGCATCGATGCGCCCGACTTCAATCTGGGCCTGGAGACCGATCTGCGGGCTGCGGGCATCAAGACCGTGCATTTCGTCTGCCCTTCGATCTGGGCCTGGCGTGCCGATCGCGTCGAGAAAATCCGGCGTGCGGCCGACCATGTGCTGTGCATCTTTCCCTTCGAGCCCGAGTTGCTGGCCCGTCACGGCATAGACGCCACCTACGTGGGCCATCCCCTGGCCAGCGTGATTCCGCTGCAGCCCGACCGTGCCGCCGCGCGCCGTCGGCTGGGTCTGCCGGAAGATGGTCTGGTGCTGGCCGTGCTGCCCGGCAGCCGACGCTCCGAAATCCGCTATCTTGCAGCCCGTTTCTTTCAGGCTGCAGCTTTGGTCCGGAAGGCGCTGCCAGCTATTAAAATAGTAGTGCCTGCCGTGCCTTCGCAACTGGACGAGTTGCGGCGCATTGCCCAGGAGTCCGGCATGGCCTCGTCGCTGCACATCGTGCGCGGCCAGTCCCATGATGCATTGGCAGCCTGCGACGTGACGTTGATCGCCAGCGGCACGGCTACGCTGGAAGCCGCGTTGTACAAGCGTCCCATGGTGATCGGCTACAACATGCACCCCTGGAGCTGGCGCCTGATGCGTGGCAAGCAGCTGCAGCCCTGGGTGGGCCTGCCCAACATCCTGTGCGGCGATTTCGTCGTGCCCGAGCTGATCCAGGATGCGGCAACGCCCCAGGCGCTGAGCGCGGCTGTGCTGCAATGGCTGCAGGCGTGCGAACATTCCCCTTCAACCGTCGAGGCGCTGGTACAGCGCTTCACAGCGCTGCACCATGAATTGCGGCGCGATACTGCCGAACTGGCCGCCCATGCGATCGAGAAAATCATTGCCCCCACTGCCGCCTGAACAGGCGTGCCTGCCCTGGCATCCGCCGGGGTTGGTTGCGGGCGTGGACGAAGCGGGCCGCGGCCCGTTGGCCGGCCCTGTCGTGGCCGCTGCTGTCATTCTTGACGATCTCAATCCCATCGAGGGCCTGAACGATTCCAAGAAGCTCACGGCTGCGCGCCGCGAGGCACTCTATGACGAGATCCGAGCCAAGGCGCTGTGCTGCAGCATTGCCGAGGCCTCGGTCGAAGAGATTGATCGCCTGAACATCCTGCAGGCCACGCTGCTGGCCATGCGCCGCGCGGTGCTGGGCCTGCGCCTGAAGCCGGTGCTCGTGCTGGTGGATGGCAACCAGCTGCCCGTGCTGGACGTGCAGGCCGAGGCCATCGTCAAGGGGGACTCCCTGGTGCAGGCCATCTCGGCCGCCTCCATTTTGGCCAAGGTCACGCGCGACCGCTGGTGCGAACGGCTGCATGAGCAATATCCGGAATACGGCTTCGACGGCCACAAGGGCTACGGAACGGCGGCCCACCTTGCGGCGCTGCGCCTGCACGGTGCCTGCGAGGAGCACCGGCGAACCTTCGCGCCGGTGGCTCATGTCGTGAGCATTGCTCGCATGGCCGAGCCCCTGGCCGCTGCCCGCGTGGCAGCTGCGGCGCAGGGCGCGCAAGCCTTGCTGCTGTCGGCCTGATTGCCTTTGCCGTTTCTTTCTGCGCCCGTGGCGCGCTGTTCCCTTTGCCCGAAAGCCTCACCATGAGCCGACAACCCGCCGCCACATTGATCCAGTCCCGTGACAACGTCCTGGTCAAGGATTTGCGCAGGCTTGTCCAGGACAGTGGGGCCTACCGCAAGCAAGGGCGCGTCTGGCTGGAGGGGGACCATCTGTGCCGTGCCGCGCTGGCGCGTGGCATGCAGCCCTCCGTGGCCGTGGTGGCCGAATCCTTCTGGCCGCTGGTGCCGCTGGAATGGGTGCAGGGTGCGGGCAAGTGCGTGGTGCTGGCAGATGCCCTGTTTGCCGAAGTCAGCGGCCTGGAGTCCCCGGCGCGCATCGGTTTTCTGATGGACTGGCAGGCATCGGCGGTCATCCGTGCAGGCGTGGCCACGGTGGTGTTGGACCGCGTGCAGGACGCAGGCAATGTGGGCTCCATCCTGCGCAGTGCCGCTGCCTTCGGTTTCAGCCAGGTCGTGGCCCTGAAGGGCACGGCTGCGCTGTGGAGCCAGAAGGTGCTGCGCGCCGGCATGGGGGCGCATTTCGGTCTGCAACTGGTCGAGTCGGCCTCGCCCGAAGACCTGGATGTGCTTGGCTTGCCTCTGATCGTGACCAGTTCCCACCAGGGCGAACTGATCCACAATGCCGCGCTGCCCTGGCCTTGTGCCTGGGCCATGGGCCATGAAGGGCAGGGCGTTGGCGAGGCGCTGATGCAGCGGGCAGCGCAGCATGTGCGCATCGGCCAGCCGGGTGGTGAGGAGTCGCTGAACGTGGCTGCTGCAGCGGCGATATGCCTGCACGCAAGCAGCGTGAGTGCCGGCTCACGTCAAGGGTAATCCCGCCTCCTGTCAGGAGGCTGAAGCACGACCAGCCTATAATGGGCGGCTTTCAAGCATTCCACACTACGCCTAGCGACGCTTCCTCGCCACCCCCTGCAGACAAGCTATAACCCGCCCGGATCCGTCCGTGCGGCACGCTGGGCGTAACCGTAATTAGAACCGGAGAACCCAGTGCTTTTGTCTCTCAAGGGAGCATTCCCATCCGCCATCCTGGCGCTCGCAGACGGCACGGTCTTTGTTGGCAACTCGATCGGTGCGCAAGGCACCACGGTTGGTGAAGTCGTTTTCAACACGGCAATCACCGGCTACCAGGAAATCCTCACCGACCCCAGCTACTGCCAGCAGATCGTGACGCTCACGTATCCGCACATCGGCAACTACGGCGTCAACGCAGAGGATGTCGAGGCTGGCAAGGTCCATGCGGCGGGCCTGATCATCAAGAACCTTCCGCTGCTGGCCAGCAACTTCCGCAAGTCCGAGACCCTGCCCGACTACCTCACGCGCAGCGGCACGGTGGCGATTGCCAACATCGACACGCGCAAGCTCACACGGCTGCTGCGCGACAAGGGCGCACAAAACGGCGCCATCGTCGGTTTGGCCGCTGGCGAAGAAGTGACCCAGGCGCGCATCGACGAGGCACTGGCTGCGGCCAAGGCGGCCCCCAGCATGAAGGGCCTGGATCTGGCCCAGGTGGTGAGCGCAGCCCAGCAGTATGAATGGACGGAAACCGAGTGGAAGCTGGGCGAAGGCTACGGCCAGCAGCAGGCCCCGCGTTTCCATGTGGTGGCCTATGACTTCGGCGTGAAGTTCAACATCCTGCGCATGCTGGCAGAGCGCGGCTGCAAGCTGACCGTGGTGCCGGCCAAGACGCCCGCCAAGGATGTGCTGGCAC
The DNA here is from genome assembly GCF_002193035.1 of Delftia sp. K82. Classification (NCBI taxonomy): domain Bacteria; kingdom Pseudomonadati; phylum Pseudomonadota; class Betaproteobacteria; order Burkholderiales; family Comamonadaceae; genus Delftia; species Delftia sp. K82. Next base: position 993,367 of record NZ_MYFL01000001.1, read on the forward strand.
TCAACCCCGACGGCGTTTTCCTGTCCAACGGCCCTGGCGATCCGGAGCCCTGCGACTACGCCATTGCCGCCACCAAGGAGCTGGTGGAGTCCGGCAAGCCCGTCTTCGGCATCTGCCTGGGTCACCAGATCATGGCCCTGGCCGCCGGCGCCAAGACCTTCAAGATGGCCAACAGCCACCACGGCGCCAACCATCCCGTCAAGGACCTGGACAACGGCCGGGTCAGCATCACCAGCCAGAACCACGGTTTTGCCGTGGAGATGGAGTCCCTGCCCGACACGCTGCGCGCCACGCACATCAGCCTGTTCGACGGCACGCTGCAAGGCCTTGAGCACAAGGACAAGCCTGCGTTCTGCTTCCAGGGCCACCCCGAGGCTTCGCCCGGCCCGCACGATATCGCCTACCTGTTTGACCGCTTCACGGCGCTGATGGAGAAACACAAAAATGCCTAAGCGCACCGACCTCAAAAGCATTCTGATCATTGGCGCCGGTCCCATCGTCATCGGCCAGGCCTGCGAGTTTGACTACTCCGGCGTGCAGGCCTGCAAGGCGTTGCGCGAAGAGGGCTACAAGGTCATCCTGATCAACAGCAACCCTGCCACGATCATGACCGACCCGGCCACTGCCGACGTCACCTACATCGAGCCCATCACCTGGCAGACGGTCGAGAAGATCATCGCCAAGGAGCGTCCCGACGCCATCCTGCCGACCATGGGCGGCCAGACCGCGCTGAACTGCGCGCTGGACCTGTGGCGCAACGGAGTGCTGCACAAGTACAAGGTCGAGCTGATCGGCGCCACGCCCGAGGCCATCGACAAGGCCGAGGACCGCCTCAAGTTCAAGGATGCGATGACGCGCATCGGCCTGGGTTCGGCACGCTCGGGCATCGCCCATTCGATGGACGAAGCCTGGGCCGTGCAAAAGGAAATGGGCTTTCCCACCGTCATCCGCCCCAGCTTCACGCTGGGCGGCACGGGCGGCGGCATTGCCTACAACCCCGAAGAGTTCGAGACCATCTGCAAGCGCGGGCTGGAAGCGTCGCCGACCAATGAGCTGCTGATCGAGGAATCGCTGCTCGGCTGGAAGGAGTACGAGATGGAAGTCGTCCGCGACAAGGCGGACAACTGCATCATCATCTGCTCCATCGAGAACCTGGACCCCATGGGCGTGCACACCGGCGACTCGATCACCGCGGCACCCGCGCAGACGCTGACCGACAAGGAATACCAGATCATGCGCAACGCCTCGCTGGCGGTGCTGCGCGAGATCGGTGTGGACACGGGCGGCTCCAACGTGCAGTTCTCGGTGAATCCGAAGGACGGCCGCATGATCGTCATCGAGATGAACCCGCGCGTGTCGCGTTCCTCGGCGCTGGCCTCCAAGGCCACGGGCTTCCCCATCGCCAAGGTCGCTGCCAAGCTGGCCGTGGGCTACACGCTGGACGAACTCAAGAACGACATCACGGGCGGCAAGACGCCCGCCTCGTTCGAGCCCTCGATCGACTACGTGGTCACCAAGATCCCGCGTTTCGCGTTCGAGAAGTTCCCCGCTGCCGACAACCGCCTGACCACGCAGATGAAGTCCGTGGGCGAGGTCATGGCCATTGGCCGTACCTTCCAGGAGTCCTTCCAGAAGGCGCTGCGCGGCCTGGAAGTCGGCGTGGACGGCATGAACGAAAAGACCCAGGACCGCGAAATCCTCGAAAAGGAACTCGGCGAGCCAGGTCCGGACCGCATCTGGTATGTGGGCGATGCCTTCGCTGCCGGCTGGACGCTGGACGAGGTGCACAACATCACCAAGATCGACAAGTGGTTCCTCGTGCAGATCGAAGAGATCGTGAAGATCGAACTCGAACTGGACCAGGTCTACGAAGAAAAGGGTGATGCCGCGCTGGCCGCACTGGATGCCACCACGCTGCGCACGCTCAAGCAAAAGGGCTTCTCCGACCGCCGCCTGGCCAAGCTGCTGCACAGCAATGAAAAGGCCGTGCGCGAGGCACGCAAGGCACTGGGCGTGCGCCCCGTATTCAAGCGCGTGGACACCTGCGCTGCCGAGTTCGCCACCGACACGGCCTACATGTACTCCACCTATGACGAGGAGTGCGAAGCCGAGCCGACGAACAAGAAAAAGATCATGGTGCTGGGCGGTGGCCCGAACCGCATCGGCCAGGGCATCGAGTTCGACTACTGCTGCGTGCATGCTGCGCTCGCCATGCGCGAGGACGGCTATGAAACCATCATGGTCAACTGCAACCCCGAGACCGTGTCCACCGACTACGACACGTCGGACCGCCTGTACTTCGAGCCGCTGACGCTGGAAGACGTGCTCGAAGTCGTGGCTGTCGAGAAGCCTGTTGGCGTCATCGTGCAGTACGGCGGCCAGACGCCCCTGAAGCTTGCGCTGGGTCTTGAAAAGGAAGGCGTGCCCATCATCGGCACCACGCCCGACATGATCGACGCGGCCGAAGACCGCGAGCGCTTCCAGAAGCTGCTGCATGAGCTGGGCCTGCGCCAGCCGCCCAATGCCACGGCCCGTACCGAGCCCGAAGCGCTGGAAAAGGCGGCCGGCCTGGGCTACCCCCTGGTCGTGCGTCCCAGCTATGTGCTGGGTGGCCGTGCCATGGAAATCGTGCACGAGCAGCGCGACCTGGAGCGCTACATGCGCGAAGCCGTCAAGGTCAGCAACGACTCGCCCGTGCTGCTGGACCACTTCCTGTCCAACGCCATCGAGTGCGATGTGGACTGCGTGCGCGACCGCGAAGGCGCCGTCTTCATCGGCGGCGTGATGGAGCACATCGAGCAGGCTGGCGTGCATTCGGGCGATTCCGCCTGCTCGCTTCCGCCTTACTACCTCAAGCCCGAGACCGTGGCCGAGATCAAGCGCCAGACTGCCGCCATGGCCAACGCGCTGAGCGTGGTCGGCCTGATGAACGTGCAGTTCGCCATCAAGGAAACGGCCGAAGGCGACGTGATCTACGTGCTGGAAGTCAACCCGCGCGCCTCGCGCACCGTGCCCTTCGTCTCCAAGGCCACCGGCATCCAGCTGGCCAAGGTGGCTGCGCGCTGCATGGCCGGCGACACGCTGGCCCAGCAGGGCATCACCAAGGAAGTCACGCCGCCGTACTTCAGCGTCAAGGAAGCTGTCTTCCCGTTCGTGAAGTTCCCTGGCGTGGACACCATCCTCGGCCCCGAGATGAAGTCCACCGGCGAAGTCATGGGCGTGGGCAAGACCTTTGGCGAAGCCTTCGTCAAGAGCCAGCTGGGCGCCGGCGTCACGCTGCCGACCCAGGGCAAGGTCTTCCTGACCGTGAAGAACGCCGACAAGCCGCGTGCCGTGGCCGTGGCCAAGGAACTGGCTGCGATGGGCTTCGTGCTGTGCGCCACGCGCGGTACGGCAGCGGCCATCTCCGAGGCCGGCATCGAGGTGCAGCTCGTCAACAAGGTGACCGAAGGCCGCCCCCACATCGTGGACATGATCAAGAACGGCGAGATCGCCATGGTCATCAACACGGTGGAGGAGCGCCGCAATGCCATCGCCGACTCGCGTGCCATCCGTACCAGCGCCCTGCTGGCGCGAGTGACCACCTTCACGACCATCTTCGGTGCAGAAGCTGCCGTCGAAGGCATGAAGTCCATGGGCAACATGGACGTGCACTCGGTCCAGGAATTGCACGCCCAACTGCAGGCTGCCTGAGATCCTTCCATTGCCGCTGCGCCTGTTTTTTTGATGGCGCGCAGCGAGCGGCACTGTCCGACAGTGCCGCCGGGTTATCCCACCATTTCGGGTGGGTAAACACGGCATAATGGAACGAATCATTCGATGAAACCGCCGCGCGGCAACGTGCGGCGGTTTGCTTTTGGGGTGCAGGTCCAGCCGCAAAGTCGCCGGCCCGCCTGTACCAAAGAAACCGCGCAGCGCGCGGCGTTCGCTGAACATGGAGACTTTTCAATGGCCACCATTCCCATCACCAAGCGCGGAGCCGAGAAGCTCAAGGACGAACTGCACCGCCTGAAAACCGTGGAGCGTCCCTCCATCATCCAGGCCATCGCCGAGGCACGTGCCCAGGGCGACCTGAGCGAAAACGCCGAATACGAAGCTGCCAAGGACCGTCAAGGCTTCATCGAAGGCCGCATTGCCGAGGTCGAGAGCAAGCTGTCGGCTGCCCAGATCATCGATCCCTCTTCCGTGGATGCCGGTGGCCGCGTGGTCTTCGGTGCAACGGTGGAGCTCGAGGATGAAGACAGCGGCGACACGGTCAAGTACCAGATCGTCGGCGAGGACGAGGCCGACCTCAAGCTGGGCCTGATCAACGTCTCCAGCCCCATCGCGCGCGCGCTGATCGGCAAGGAAGAGGGCGATACCGCCGTCGTGCAGGCACCGGGCGGCGAGCGCCGCTATGAAGTGGTGTCGGTGCGCTACCTCTGATGCGTCAGCGCCTGTGCCTCGATCATTGAGGAAGGCCTAAGCCCATGAGCAACCTGTACGAACGCATTCCCCTGCTGGCTGCTGCCCTGTGGTGGGGCAGCCTGTCGGCCATCGGCTTCATGGCCGTGCCCATGCTGTTCGCCCAATTGCCCACGCCGGCTGTCGCGGGCTTCATGGCAGCCAAGCTGTTTGCCGCGCAGACCTGGGTGTCCATCGCCTGCGCGGCCCTGCTGCTGGTCCTGTCCCGGCGCAACAAGGAGCCGGTCCTGCAGCCCTGGGCCAAGGCCTGTCTGGGCTTTGTGATCGCAGGCATGCTGCTGGCGTTTGTCGTCCAGTACGGCGTGTCGCCGCGCATCGTTGCACGCGACAACCTCAAGCTGTGGCACAGCGTGGGCACGGTGATGTATGCGCTGCAGTGGCTATGCGCGCTCGTCGTGCTGTGGCGCATAGGCAGTCCTCCGTCTCAAGCGAAAGCCGAGGCCACGGCCTGATCCCGGTCCTGCCGGTTCGGTGCCATGCCAAACGAAAACGCCCGCAAGCGCGGGCGTTTTTTTGTGGGCCGAGCTGCTCACTCGTGCCAGTGCTCGGCCACCCAGGTAGCAGGCCGGATATAGCGAAAGCGCCGATTGCGCCGGCCGGCCAACGCGTCGGGCGGATTGCATTCTCCGTGGAAGATCACCACGCGTGCACCATCCGGCACGAAGGGTGGCTTCCAGTAGTTCGTCGGCCATGCGGGAATGCAGTGGTACTTGAAGCTGGGGCACCAGGCCTGTGGCCAGTACTTGAGCTTGCCCTGCTTGTGCAGCATGTCGGACAGGTAGGCCTGTTCGTTGCGGAAGCTGCTGCGGATCTCTTCGAAATGCGTGCGGAAGTAGTCCAGTACCTCGGGGTGGGCACCCAGCTCGAAGCGGTACACCGAGGAATTGCCCGTGATGCGCCAGGGACGCTTGTAGTCGTGGATGATCAGGAATTCGCCGGGCTCGGTGAAAAAATCGTCCAGCGGCCCGGTGATGACCACGTCCACGTCAAGAAACAGCGCCGTGCCGCGCAGGCCATGCAGGTCGGCACTGAAGGTGGCCAGCTTGTTCCAGCCGCGCTCGGGAATGCCGGCGGGCAGGTTCAGCGGCGGAATGGGCAGGCATTCGACTTCGTCACGAATCCCCACGCCGTCATCGGTCAGGCAGACAAGGCGAAAATCGCCCTTCAGATGCCGACGCACCATGGCGTAGAGCCTGTTGACATACTCCGGACCGTACTTCTTGCCCCACTTCATGCAGATCACGAAGCGCTGCTGCGCAGAGGGGGAGGCGGAGGGCGGTTGCGCGGCCTGGGCCACGCTGGCGGCATGGGATGCTACGGTCATGGATGCGGCGGACTCAGTCTGCCTGGCGCTTCTTGACCGACTTCTGCTTGGGCTTGGCGCGCTTGACCTGGCCACCTGCCGTCAGGCGCTGGTTGCCCAGCACGCGGATCTGCTTGACCTCGGGCTTTTGGCCGGAGCGCTTGCTGAACTTGAGCAGCTTGACATCGCGAGGACCGGGCATGCGGTTCTCGTCGATGGCTTTTTCCTTTTCCGGCATGGGGCGCCAGAGCACCAGCAGCTTGCCGATGTGTTGAATGGGTGCGGCGCCAAGTTCGTCGCACAGCTGCAGATACATCTGCTCGCGTGCGGCGCGGTCGTCGTTGAAGACACGGACCTTGATCAGGCCATGTGCGTTAAGGCCGGCGTTGACCTCCTTTTGCACGGCAGCCGTCAGGCCGTCACCTCCGATGAGGACCACGGGGTCCAGGTGGTGTGCGTTGGCGCGGTGTTCCCGGCGCTCGGCGGGAGTCAATTGAATTTGGGGCATGGCCGTATTATCGAGGCTGAAAGAATCCAGCATGAAAGTCAACACAAAAAGCAAGAAGGTCAACAAGGCTTGGCTCAACAGCCACGTCAACGATCCTTACGTCAAAGCCGCCCAGAAGGACGGCTACCGCGCTCGCGCGGCCTACAAACTCAAGGAGATCGACGAGCAGCTCAAGCTCATCCGGCCGGGTGCCACGGTGGTGGATCTGGGCTCTACGCCAGGGGCGTGGAGCCAGTATGTGCGCCGCTGCCTGTCGCCAGAAGGCGCGGCGGTGGGCGCGCTCAATGGCCGGATCATCTCGCTGGATCTGCTGCCCATGGAGCCCATCGAGGGCGTGCAGTTCATTCTGGGCGATTTTCGCGAGGAGCCGGTGCTGGCGCAGCTTCAGGAGGCTCTGGGCGGAGGCAAGGCCGATGTGGTGGTCTCCGACATGGCTCCCAACCTGTCGGGCAACGGTACGACGGATGCGGCGCGCATTGCGCTGCTGGTGGAGCTGGCGGTTGATTTCTCCATCCACCATATGAAACCTGAAGGGGCCTTGGTTGTGAAGCTCTTCCACGGCGGGGCCTACGACGACCTGGTGGCGCTGTTCCGGCAGACCTTCAAGGTGGTCAAGCCGATCAAGCCCAAGTCCTCGCGCGACAAGTCTTCGGAGACGTTTCTGGTGGGCATGGGGCTCAAGTAGCCCTGCACAGCCGCCCGGCGCGGCCCTGACGCGGGTCAAGACCGCATTCAAGCTATGGCTGCTATAGAGGGATATAGGCGACCAGCCAGCTTGAAACACCTAAAATGGACCGCAAATACGCTTCGAGCACGCTGGAAGTCGTTTTATCTGTATCCCCATTGGAGCCCCGCTTGAACAATCAGTGGTTTTCAAAAATTGCCGTCTGGCTGGTCATCGCCATGGTGCTGTTTACGGTGTTCAAACAATTTGACACCCGTGGCGGCGCCGGCGCGTCCCATGTCGGTTACTCCGAGTTCCTGGAAGAGGTGCGAAGCAACCGCATCAAGAGCGCCACCATCCAGGAAAGCCCCGGCGGCACCGAGATCGTGGCCACGACCAACGATGACCGCAAGGTGCGCACCACAGCCACCTACCTGGATCGCGGGCTCGTGGGTGACCTGATCAACAACAACGTCAAGTTCGACGTCAAGCCCCGCGAAGAAGGCTCGGTCCTCATGACCCTGCTCGTCAGCTGGGGTCCCATGCTGCTGTTGATCGGCGTGTGGGTGTACTTCATGCGCCAGATGCAGGGCGGCGGCAAGGGCGGTGCTTTCAGCTTCGGCAAGAGCAAGGCGCGCATGCTGGACGAGAACAACAACACCGTGACCTTTGCCGACGTTGCAGGCTGCGACGAAGCCAAGGAAGAGGTCAAGGAAGTCGTGGACTTCCTGAAGGACCCCAACAAGTTCCAGAAGCTCGGCGGCCGCATTCCGCGTGGCCTGCTGCTGGTCGGGCCTCCGGGTACCGGCAAGACGCTGCTGGCCAAGTCCATTGCGGGCGAGGCCAAGGTTCCGTTCTTCAGCATCTCGGGCTCCGACTTCGTGGAAATGTTCGTCGGCGTGGGCGCTGCCCGTGTGCGCGACATGTTCGAGAACGCCAAGAAGAATGCACCCTGCATCATCTTCATCGATGAAATCGACGCCGTGGGCCGCCAGCGCGGCGCAGGCCTGGGCGGTGGCAACGATGAGCGTGAACAGACCCTGAACCAGATGCTGGTCGAGATGGACGGCTTCGAGACCAACCTCGGCGTGATCGTCGTGGCTGCGACCAACCGTCCCGACATCCTGGATGCCGCCCTGCTGCGTCCCGGCCGTTTCGACCGCCAGGTGTATGTGACGCTGCCCGATATCCGCGGCCGCGAGCAGATCCTCAATGTGCACATGCGCAAGATCCCTGTCGGCCAGGACGTGAATCCGGGCGTGATCGCCCGCGGCACGCCCGGCATGTCGGGCGCCGATCTGGCCAACCTCTGCAACGAAGCAGCCCTGATGGCCGCGCGCCGCAATGCGCGTACCGTCGAGATGCAGGATTTCGAGAAGGCCAAGGACAAGATCATCATGGGCCCCGAGCGCAAGAGCATGGTCATGCCCGAGGAAGAGCGCCGCAACACGGCCTACCACGAGGCGGGCCACGCGCTGATCGGCAAGCTGCTGCCCAAGTGCGATCCCGTGCACAAGGTCACCATCATCCCGCGCGGCCGTGCGCTGGGCGTGACCATGAGCCTGCCCGAGAAGGACCGCTACTCCTACGACAAGGAGTTCATGCTCAACCAGATCGCCATGCTGTTCGGTGGACGCATTGCCGAAGAAGTGTTCATGAACCAGATGACCACGGGCGCGAGCAACGACTTCGAGCGGGCCACGCAGATCGCACGCGACATGGTCACGCGCTACGGCATGACCGACGCGCTGGGTCCCATGGTCTATGCGGAGCAGGAAGGCGAGCCTTTCCTGGGCCGCTCGATGAGCAAGACCAACAGCATGAGCGAGCAGACGATGCAGAAGGTGGACCAGGAGGTTCGCCGCATCATCGACGAGCAGTACGGACTGGCGCGCAAGCTGATCGAGGACAACTCCGACAAGATGCATGCCATGGCCAAGGCCATGCTCGACTGGGAAACCATCGACGCCGAGCAACTCGATGACATCATGGCCGGCCGCGATCCGCGTCCTCCCAAGGACTGGGTGCCGCGCAACCCGCCGTCTTCCGACGGTGGCAACTCGTCCGGCGGCACGCCGGCAGTGGATGCCGACCCTGCGCCCACCACGGCCTGATCTGCTTGCCGCAGAATCTGCCAATCCCATGCAAAGGGCCCTGAGGGGCCCTTTTGCTTTGCTTGCAGGATGTGCTCAATCGCCCGCAGCGGTGGCCGAGCGAGGGGCCCGGTCCGGCAAGCGCCTACCTTCAGGAAATCCCATGCCGCATCAATGGCAGACTTCGCGCTTTGTTCTAGACCTTCAGCGTCCACTGGTCATGGGCATCGTCAATGTGACGCCCGACTCGTTTTCCGACGGCGGGCGGCACAACACGGTGGAGCAGGCCTTGCGACATGCAGAGCAGCTGGTCAGTGAGGGCGCGCACATCCTCGATATCGGTGGCGAGTCCACCAGGCCCGGCTCACCGGCTGTTCCGCTGGACGAGGAATTGCGGCGCGTGCTGCCCGTGGTGCAGGGCGCGGTGGAACTGGGCGTGCCTGTCTCCGTCGATACCTACAAGCCCGAGGTCATGCAGGCCGTGCTGGATCTGGGGGCCGACATCGTCAACGACATCTGGGCGCTGCGCCAGCCGGGCGCGCAGCAGGTGGTGGCCGCGCACCCGCGCTGCGGCATCTGTCTCATGCACATGCATGGCACGCCGCAGGACATGCAGACCACGCCCATGCAAGGCGATGCCGTGCCCGCCGTGCTCGATTTCCTGCAGTTGCACAGCGATGCCCTGCTGGCCCGGGGCGTGGCGCGCGAGCGCATTGTCTGGGACTACGGCATCGGCTTCGGCAAAAGCGTGGCACAGAATTTTTCGCTGCTTGCGCGCCAGCAGGAATTGCTGGGCCTAGACTTTCCGCTGCTGGCGGGCTGGTCGCGCAAGGGCTCGCTCGGGCAGGTCAGTGGCCTTGCACAGGGCCAGCGCATGGTGCCCAGTGTGGCGGCGGCGCTGCTGGCAGTGGAGCGGGGTGCGCGCGTGGTGCGCGTGCACGACGTGGCCGATACGGTGGCGGCATTGACGGTCTGGCAGACCATGCACGACAACAACTGAACAACAAAGGAGCACTATGGCACGCACATATTTTGGTACCGATGGAATTCGCGGCCTGGTGGGCCGCTCGCCCATCACCCCCGATTTCGCGCTGCGCCTGGCGCACGCCGTGGGCCGTGTGCTGCGGCGCAAGGAAGCCCGCCCGATGGTGCTGATCGGCAAGGACACCCGGATCTCGGGCTACATGCTGGAAAGTGCCCTGGAGTCCGGCTTCAACTCGGCCGGCGTGGACGTGATGCTGCTCGGTCCCCTGCCCACCCCGGGCGTGGCCTACCTGACGCGCGCCCAGCGCGCCAGCCTGGGCGTGGTCATCAGCGCCAGCCACAACCCTTACTACGACAACGGCATCAAGTTCTTCAGCGCCCAGGGCACCAAGCTGCCCGATGCCTGGGAGGAAGAGGTCGAGCAGGCCTTGACCGAAGATCCCGTGTGGGCCGACTCTGCCGCTCTGGGAAAGGCCCGGCGCCTTGAAGACGCGGCAGGGCGCTACATCGAGTTCTGCAAGAGCACCTTTGACCATGCGCTCACGCTCAAGGGCGTGAAGATCGTTGTCGATGCGGCCCATGGCGCGGCCTATCAGATCGCACCCAAGGTCTTCCATGAACTGGGGGCCGATGTGGTGGCCATAGGCTGTGCGCCCGATGGACTGAACATCAACGAAGACGTGGGTGCCACGCACCCCGAGGCTCTGGTGCTGGCCGTGCGCGCCAACAAGGCCGATTTCGGCGTGGCGCTGGATGGCGATGCCGACCGGCTGCTGCTGGTCGATGCGGCAGGGCGGCTCTACAACGGCGACGAGCTGCTGTATCTGATGGCGGCCGACCGGCTGGCGCGCGGCGAGGCCGTGCCGGGCGCCGTGGGCACGCTGATGACCAATATGGCCGTGGAGGTGGCGCTGAAGTCCCAGGGCGTGGGCTTTGTGCGTGCCAAGGTGGGCGACCGCTATGTGCTGGAGGAGCTGCACCGCCAGGGCTGGACCCTGGGCGGTGAGGGCTCGGGCCATTTGCTGGCGCTGGACAAGCACACCACGGGCGACGGTCTGGTCAGCGCGCTGCAGGTGCTGCAGGCCTGCGTGCGCTCGGGCAAGAGCCTGTCGCAGTGGTTGTCGTCCGTGCAGCTGTTTCCCCAAGTGCTGCTCAACGTGCGGCTGCAGCCGGGCCAGGACTGGAAGCGCAACACCCAATTGGAAGAGGCCACCGAGGCCGTCAAGGCCGAGCTGGGCGATACCGGGCGTGTGCTCATCCGCGCCAGCGGCACCGAGCCTTTGCTGCGCGTGATGGTGGAGGCGCGCGATGGCGATCAGGCCAGCCGCTGTGCCGAGCGCCTGGCCAGCGTGGCCAAGAATTCGCCGGTTGCCTGAGCGGTTGCGCGCTCCTGTGCATGGAAGGCCGAGGCTTCATTCCTCGGCTTTTTTTCGTCTGGATTCCGGTGCGCGAGGTGATGCGATGCGCGCGGTGATGCGGCCCGGTCAGCCCTGGCTGCGCAAGAAGGACTCCAGCGCCTCTGGTGCCAGCGGGCGGCTGAAATGGTAGCCCTGGGCCTCATCGCAGCCCTGCTCGCGCAGGAACTCCAGCTGTGCCTCGGTCTCCACGCCCTCGGCCGTGGTCTGCATGCCCAGGGCCTGGGCCATGCGGATGATGGCGCTGACAATGGCGCGGTCGTTGCTGTCGTGGTCCAGGTCCTGGATGAAGGACTGGTCGATCTTGAGCTTGTAGATCTGAAAGCGCTTGAGCTGGCTCAGGGATGAATAGCCGGTGCCGAAGTCATCCATGGCCAGGCGCACGCCGTGCTCGCGCAGCCGGTCCATGGTGGCCGTCGCCTGGCGCGGATCATGGATGGCCACGCCCTCGGTCAGCTCCAGCTCCAGAGAATCGGCCGGCAGGTCGCTGTCGAGCAGGATGCGGTTGATGATCTCGGGCAGTTGCTGCTGATGGAACTGGATGGCCGAAAGATTCACGGCCACCTTCAGGTCGCACAGGCCTGCATTGCGCCAGACCTGCAACTGCTGCATGGCGCTGCGCAGCACCCATTCGCCGATCTGCAGGATCTGGCCGCTGTCCTCGGCCACGGGAATGAACTCGGCCGGTGAGACCGAGCCCAGTTCCGGGTGCTCCCAGCGCAGCAGCGCCTCCACGCTGCGCACGCGGCCCGTGCTCAGCGTGATCTGCGGCTGATAGTGCAGATACAGCTGATTGCGCTCCAGCGCCCGGCGCAGCGCGTTCTCCAGTTGCAGGGCGCGCAGGGACTGGGCCTGCATCTGCGGCGTGAAGAAGCGGTAGGTGTTGCGACCGGCCTGCTTGGCGTGGTACATGGCCGCGTCGGCGGCCTGGGTCAGCGAGTCGATGTCGTGGCCGTCGCGCGGGTACAGCGCAATGCCCATGGACGGCGCAATGGTCAGCTCATGGCGGTCGATCTGGTAGGCCTGGCGCGACGCCTCCTGCAGCTTGCCGGCCACGCGGGCCGCGCCCTGGGCATTGGCGCCGGGCAGCAGCAGCACGAATTCGTCGCCGCCGATGCGGGCCACCGTATCGCGGTCGCGCACGACGGCACGCAGGCGGCGGGCAATCTCCACCAGCAGGGCATCGCCCACGCGATGGCCCAGTGAATCATTGACATGCTTGAAGTGGTCCAGGTCCAGGAACATCACGGCCAGCGGCGTGTCGTTGGCCTTGGCCAGCTCGATGGCGCGGGCACTGCGCTCGGCCAGCAGCGTGCGGTTGGGCAGGCCGGTGAGCGCGTCGTAGTGCGCCATCCAGTAGATGCGTTCCTGGTCCAGCTTGCGGTCGGCAATCTCCCGGTGCAGGTTCTCCACCGTGGCGCTGAGTTCGCGTGTGCGGTCGCGCACCTGTTGCTCCAGCAGCTCGTGGGCCTGGCTCAGGGCCTGCTGGGCGCGCAGGCGGTCGTCGATATCGCTCACGATCCAGATCGATCCCTCGCGCGCATCGCCCGGATTGATGAGCCGCCCCGTGAGCTCTCCCCAGAACAGGCTGCCGTCCTTGCGGCGCAGGCGGCGCTGCGTGCGAAAGGACAGGCCGGCGCTCAGCGTGCGGTAGGCCTCGCGTCCCAGGCTGCGCAGCTCATCACGGCTGGGATGCAGATGTTCGCTGTTGATGCCCACCAGCGCATGCTCGCCCGCGTAGCCGAAGATGTCTGCGTAGCACTGGTTGCAGCGGACGATGACGCGTTGGCGAATGAAGACGATGCCGACGCCGGCATTGTCGAGCAGGGCCTGCTGCTCGCGCAGGCTGCGTTGCAGGGACGCCGCCATCATCGAAGACGGACGTTCGAGTACAGGGTCGTACGCAATCGTCGGCGCGGACATGGCGAAGCGGTGGGGCGGTAATGGAGGGAGGGTGGGAAGCTTACAAAGTGTAGCACTTGTGCGAAAAACACTCTATCGGCCTTCCCTGACGCAAGCAGGGCCTGGGCCATCATGGGCCGTCACGGGCCGGGTGCAACTTGCCTGCGCCTGTGTTTTCCGGAGGCTTCGGCATCCAGCCGGTCGGCCAGCTCATACAGCACGCCATGCCGCAGGGCGCCATGCGTCACGCGCATGCGCTCGATGCCCAGGCTGGAGAAGATCGCCCGCATCACGCTCATGCCGCCGCCGATCATGGGGCGCAGTTCTTCCTTGAGCCCGTCCATGTTCACGCGGCTGACATGCCCTGCACGCAGCAACTGCGCCTGCAGCCAGTCCAGTCCCTGCCGCGTGATCCAGCCGGCCGTGCCATCGGGTGCATGGGCCAGCACCTTGACGATGGCACCGGCCGTGCCCGAGGACCCATAGGCATGGCTCCACTGCCCGGCGGCAAACCGCGCGGCTTCGGGCGCAATGATGTCGGCCACCGCCGCTTCGGCCTGGGACAGTGCCTGGGCCGACAGCTCTCCATCGGGAAAGTGGCGCAATGCCCAGGTCACGCTGCCGAAGGCGAAGGAGCGTGCCTGCAGCACCTGCCGCTGCTGGCCAAGGCACAGCTCGGTCGATCGGCCACCGATGTCCACCACCAGCCGCCGCTGGGGACCGGGCGGCAGCAACTGGGCGACGCCGCGATAGATCAGGCGTGCTTCTTCCTCGCCGTCGATGACTTCGATGGCGCAGCCCAGGATGCGCTGGCCCTCGTCCAGGAAGACCTGGCGGTTCGATGCCTCTCTCAGCGTCTGCGTGGCCACGGCACGAACGCGGTGGCGGGGCAGGTCGCCCAGCACCTGCGCATAGCGCTCCAGGCAGGCCCAGCCACGCTGCATGGCCTCCAGGCTCAGGGCTCCCTGTTCGTCCAGGGCGCTGCCCAGGCGTATGGCTTCCTTGCGGTGGCTGAACAGCTGTACCTTTGCGCCGTCGCTGCGGGCCATGGCCAGCAGGCAGCTGTTGGAGCCAATGTCGATGGCGGCCAGGCGGCTTTCGGGGGGATTGGAAGAGGGCATGCGCGAAAGGCGGACGACGACACGGCTGCGGCAGGTTTGCAGCAGCCAACGCCATCCAGGGGGATGGCAGTGAGCTTAGCACCCTGGCGATACAGCGTGGCCCTCGTGGCTGCGTGACCTGGTCATGACCTTTGCATGACAGCGACAGCGCAGCCCTTCATTGCCGGAAGTCGCTTGTATGACAGGTGTCATGCGTGGGCGGGATTTATGTCATGAACATGTCACAAACCCGGGGCAGACTGCCCGAATCCCCGGTCCACGGGGTGACTACCGGGTCCTGCACAGGCCGGGCCCCTGCATCCATGCCCCAGACATTCACGCCGATTCCCGCCAGCGCCTCCGCGCCTGCCGAACCAGAACATGAACAGGGGCTGCGCACCATGCCCGCAGGGCCGGCCTCGCTGGGCATGGCCCGCGAGACAGCGCCCATACCCGTCTCTGCACCCTTGAATGTCCCGATGATGCCCCTGGCCAAAAGCCTTTCCACCGCCCTGCTGGAATTGCAGGGCCAGGCGATGCCAGCGTCTGCCCCGGTCTCTGCTGCGGGGCTGGTCGCCGCGGCATACACTGGCCTGTACGCCACAGCCGAAAGCGGTGAAGTGCAACAGCAACAGCAGCAGCAACAACAGTTTCTGGACCGCGACCATTGCATCCTGGCGTTCAACGAACGCGTGCTGGACTGGGCTGTGCGCGAGGATGTGCCGCTGCTGGAGCGGCTGCGCTACCTGTGCATCGTCTCTTCCAATCTCGACGAATGGTTCGAGGTGCGCTGCGCCCCCCATGTGACGGCGGCCAAGGCCGGCGACGCCAAGGGCCTGTATACGCTGCAGAGCTTTCGCTCGCTGATGGACAAGGCGCATGAGCTGGTATTGCGCCAGTACACGCTGTACAACCAATCGCTGATTCCTGCCTTTGCGGGGCAGGGCATACGCGTGGTCTCCCATGGCGAGCGCAGCAGCGCCCAGCGCAAATGGGTGCGCGAATACTTTCTGCGCGAAGTCCAGCCCCTGCTCATGCCGGTGGGCCTGGACCCATCCCATCCATTTCCCCAGGTGGCCAACAAGGCGCTGAACTTCATCGTGCGCCTCAAGGGTGTCGATGCCTTTGGCCGCGCCAACGAGGTGGCCATCGTCAAGGTCCCGCGTGCCTTGCCTCGCCTGGTGCGCCTGCCGGAGAAGATCGCGGGCAAGCAGCGCCTGTTCGTGAGCATCTCCAGCATCGTGCGCGCCCATCTGGTCGAGCTGTTCCCGGGGCGTGAGGTGGCGGAGTTCGCGCAATTCCGTGTCACCCGCCATTCGGACCTGGCGGTGGATGAGGACGATGTCAGCGACCTGCGCATGGCGCTGCGCCAGGGTCTGCACCACCGCCACTACGGCCAGGCCGTGCGGCTGGAGGTGTCCTTTGCCTGCTCGCCCATGTTGTCAGACCTGCTGCTGGGCCAGTTCGGCCTGCCGACCGAGGCACTGTTCCGCGTCAAGGGGCCCGTGAACCTGGTGCGCCAGTCGCAGCTGGTGGATCTGGTCGATGACCCCGCGCTGCTGTTCCCGCCGTGGCGGCCGGCATGGCCGCGCCAGCTGCAGCCGGGCCGCTCGGTGATGGCCCAGATCCGCAAGCGTGATGTGCTGATCCACCAGCCTTTCGAGAGCTTCGACGGCGTGCTGGAGCTGCTGCGCGAGGCCGTCAACGACCCCGAGGTGCTGGCCATCAAGCAGACCATCTACCGAACCGGGTCCGACTCCGAAATCATGCAGTTGCTGGCCGAGGCCGTGCGCCGCGGCAAGGAGGTGCTGGCCGTGCTGGAGCTCAAGGCCCGCTTTGACGAAGAGGCCAACATCAACTCCGCCGAGAAGCTGGAGGCCCTGGGCGCCCAGGTGGTCTACGGCGTGCTGGGCCTGAAGACGCACGCCAAGATGCTGCTGATCACGCGCCGCGAAAAGCGCAGCGGGCAGCTCAAGCGCTATGGACACCTGTCCACCGGCAATTACAACGTGCGCACGGCGCGCCTGTACACGGACATCAGCCAGCTGACCTGCGATGCGCAGATCACGGCCGACATGGATGCCGTGTTCAGCCACCTGTCCAGCCACAACCGCCTGCCCAAGCTGCACCAGCTGGTGATTGCGCCGTTCCAGCTGCACGACCGCATGCTGGCGCTGATCAACCAGGTGGGCGAGGCGGCGCAGCGCGGCGAAGAAGCGCGCATCGTGCTCAAGATGAATGCGCTGACCGACGAGCTGCTCATGCAGGCCCTGGTGCGTGCCGGCCAGCAGGGCGCGCGCATCGATCTCATCGTGCGCAGTGCCTGCATGCTGCCGCCGCAGCGCAAGGGCTGGACCGACAACATCCGCGTGCGCTCCATCATCGGCCGTTTCCTGGAGCACTCGCGCGTCTTCTACTTTGCCTGGGGCAAGCAGCAGGAACTGCTGCTGTCCAGCGCCGACTGGATGAACCGCAACATGATGCGCCGGGTGGAACTGGCCTGGCCCGTGCGCGACCCCGTGCTGCGCCAGCAGGTGATAGACGAATGCCTGGTCGCTGGCCTGTATGACAACCGCGATGCCTGGACCCTGGAGGCCAATGGTGCCTACCAGCGTGCACCCTATCCGACCACGGGCCTGGGTGCGCAGCGCGCCTTGATGGAGCGCTACGGGCCCCAGGTCTGAGCTGCGTCACGGCCGGCGGGCCGGCCGCCCCGCGCCATCCCGGCGCAAGCCGAAGCGGGTGGCCGTGCTCAGTGCAGATGCAGCTGCAAGGTCCAGGGCGTCTTCTGCCAGGCCACGGCCTCGGTGCGCAGCAACTGGGCGGACTGGGGATAGCTTTTGGCCCAGCCTTCCGGCACGGTCAGGTGAAAGATGCTGTCCGAGCGATGCA
Organism: Delftia sp. K82; assembly: GCF_002193035.1. Classification (NCBI taxonomy): domain Bacteria; kingdom Pseudomonadati; phylum Pseudomonadota; class Betaproteobacteria; order Burkholderiales; family Comamonadaceae; genus Delftia; species Delftia sp. K82. The sequence continues at coordinate 1,010,692 of NZ_MYFL01000001.1, forward strand.
GGCGTATGCCCTGCAGATCGGGGTCACGCCGGGCATGGCACAGCTGCACGGCCAGCCGCAGTGCGAGCAGGGGCCAGGCCACGGCCTGGTCCTCGATGGCGGCTTCCAGCTTGCGCAGCTTGCCCTGGTGGCCGAGCACGAGCTGGGTGATGCGCGCGCGCAGCTCCACGGGCCATGTCGCGGCACCGCAGTGCTCGGTGATGTAGGCGCCGTGCCGGTGGTAGGCGCTCAGGGAGATGCGCATGCCGATCTCGTGCAGGCTGGCGGCCGTGTCCAGTGCATGCGTGGACAGGGCATCGGGCGGTTGTTGCGCGTGCAGCGATTGCCAGGCCCAGCGTGCGACCTTGCGCACGCGCAGCGCATGCGGGGCGTCAATGCCGAAGTCCTGCTGCAGCGCGGCAATTTCGGCTGCCTCGCGGTCGGCGGGGGGCTCGTGCTCCAGCAGGTCGTGCAAAACGCCCTGGCGCAGCGCGCCCTGGGCGACTTCCAGTTCATTGATGCCCAGCATGCCCAGGGCCGCAATCAGGATGCTCAGGCCTCCGGCGATGACGGCGCGGCGGTCTTCCTTGAGTCCGGCCAGCCGGATGCGGTCCACATGGCCGGCCTCCATCAACTGCTCATGCAGCCAGCGCAGGCTGTCGGGCGTGATCAGCCCGCCGGAATATCCGTTGGCAGCCAGGATGTCGCCCACGGCGTTGGCCGTGCCTGACGAGGCATAGGCGCAGTCCCATGCAGTGGCCGGGTAGGCCGAGACGGTCTGGGTGAGGGCCGCCTGCGCGGCCTTGATGGCGGCCGAGAAATGTGCGCGCGACAGCGTGCCTTCGCCAAAGAACTGCGTGCTCCAGGCGACGCTGCCTATGGGGTAGGAGGCCACCTGGCGCGCCTCGCCATGCTGGCCGATGATGACTTCGGTCGAGCGGCCGCCAATGTCCACCACCAGGCGCCGCTGCTGCGAGGGTGGCAACAGGCTGGAGACGCCGCGATAGATCAGCCGGGCCTCTTCCTCGCCCGAGATGACCTCGATGGGAAAGCCCAGCAGGGCGCTGCCGCGTGCGATGAAGACATCGCGGTTGCGGGCCTCCCGCAGGGTTTGTGTGGCCACGGCGCGGACCTGGTCGGCAGGAAAGCCGGCCAGGCGCTCGCCAAAGCGTGCCAGGCAGTCCCAGCCGCGTTGCATGGCCTCGTCGGTCAGCTCATGGTGCTCGTTGAGCCCATTGCCCTGGCGCACGGTCTCCTTGAGATATTCCACGCGCTCTATGCGCTGGTGGCTGCCGACGCGGCCTATTTCCAGGCGAAAGCTGTTGGATCCGAGGTCAACGGCGGCGAGCAGGGATTCTGGTGCCATGAAAGAAACGCCAATCAAGATTCGTCGAGCAGGAGTGCACAGCGGTGCCGGGTGGCAGGGCTGCGCTTGTCTGGTGCCAGCTCGTGCGAGGCACAAGACTAAGACGGAATTGTGACACCGCGATGACCTGGGTCTTACAGACTATGGCCCAGCATTTGTGACGCCTTTTCTCCGTGTCATATCAATGTCACAAAGCCTTCTTACAGTCCAGCCATCGCATCTTTCAACCCCTAAGAGGTCTGTACATGAAGTTGTCTGTGATTCACATTCTGGTGGCTGGTGCTCTGTCTGCGGGCGGTATGGGCCAGGCCCTGGCGCAGCAGGAAGCCACCGGCGCCGGCGCCAGCTTCCCTGCGCCGCTGTACTCGAAGTGGGCCGCCGATTACCACAAGGCCACCGGCGTGAAGATCAACTACCAGTCCGTGGGCTCCAGCGCCGGCATCAAGCAGATCGAAGCCAAGACCGTGGACTTCGGTGCTTCGGACGAGCCGCTCAAGGACGACGAACTGGCCAAGAAGGGCCTGGTGCAATTCCCCACCGTGATCGGCGGCATCGTGCCCGTGGTCAATATCAAGGGCATCCAGCCCGGCCAGCTCAAGCTGACCGGCCAGGTGCTGGGCGACATCTACCTGGGCAAGATCACCAAGTGGAACGACGAGGCCATCAAGGCCCTGAACCCCGGCGTGACCCTGCCTGACGCCACCATCGCTCCCGTGCGCCGTGCTGACGGCTCGGGCACCACCTTCGGCTTCACGAACTACCTGTCCAAGGTCAATGCCGAGTGGAAGGAAAAGGTTGGCGAAGGCAAGGCCGTGAACTGGCCCACGGGTGCCGGCGGCAAGGGCAATGAAGGCGTGGCCGCCTTCGTGGGCCGCCTGCCCAACTCCATCGGCTACGTCGAGTACGCCTATGTCAAGCAAAACAAGCTGACCTACACGCAGCTGCAGACCGCTGGCGGCGCCTTCGTGTCGCCCGACGACGCCACCTTCAAGGCCGCTGCCGCCGGTGCCGACTGGGCCAAGAGCTTCTACCAGATCCTGACCAACCAGCCCGGCAAGGATGCATGGCCCATCACCTCGGCCACGTTCATCATCATGCACAAGGCCCAGGACAAGCCCGCACAGGCCGCTGCCTCGCTGAAGTTCTTCGAGTGGGCCTACAAGTCCGGCGACAAGACCGCCACCGACCTGGACTACGTGCCCATGCCTGACGCCGTCAAGAACGTGATCTTCCAATCCTGGGGTCAAGTCAAGGACGCCTCGGGTACCGCGATTTCCCTGAAGTAAACCCTGAAAAGGGGCCGTGGCGCACCGCCGGCAGGTGCATCATGGCCCCCCTGATCTCCCCACAAACCGCGAATAAAGGCGCCTCACGTGTCCACAACGTCGCCCTCGAACTCGCTGGCCGCCTCTGCACAGGCTTCCCAGCGACGCACACCTTCTCCGCTACGCCCCCCGATGCTGTCGGGGCGCGTGGCGGATCGCTTGTTTGGCGCTCTCGCGCGTCTGGCCGCGCTGCTGACGCTGGGCCTGCTGCTGGCCATCCTGGCTTCGCTGCTGGTAGGCGCCTGGCCCGCCATCTATGAATACGGCCTGAGCTTTCTGGGTCGCAGCGTCTGGGACCCCGTTCGCAACGAATATGGCGGCCTGGTCATGATTTACGGCACGCTGGCCACTTCGGCCATCGCGTTGCTGATTGCGGTGCCCGTGAGCTTTGGCATCGCCCTGTTCCTCACCGAGCTGTCGCCCGCCTGGCTCAAGCGCCCGCTGGGCACCGCCGTCGAGCTGCTGGCTGCCGTACCCTCCATCGTCTACGGCATGTGGGGCCTGATGGTCTTCGGCCCCGTGCTCTCCACCTATGTGCAGCAGCCGCTGCAAAAGCTGTTTCAGGGCGTTCCTTATCTGGAGGCCTTCGTGTCCGGCCCGCCCGTGGGCATCGGCATCCTGTCGGCCGGCATCATCCTGGCCATCATGATCATCCCCTTCATCGCCTCGGTGATGCGCGATGTGTTCGAAGTCACGCCGGCCCTGCTCAAGGAGTCGGCCTACGGCCTGGGCTCCACGACCTGGGAAGTGGTCTGGAAGGTCGTGCTGCCCTACACCAAGACCGGCGTGCTCGGTGGCGTGATGCTGGGTCTGGGCCGTGCGCTGGGCGAGACCATGGCCGTCACCTTCGTGATCGGCAACATGAACCAGCTCAACTCGCTGTCTGTCTTCGAGGCTGCCAACAGCATCACCTCGGCACTGGCCAACGAGTTTGCCGAAGCGGGCGAAGGCCTGCACCAGGCTTCGCTGATCTATCTGGGCCTGGTGCTGTTCTTCATCACCTTCGTGGTGCTGGCCTGCTCCAAGGTGCTGCTCAACCGTCTGCAGAAGAATGAAGGAGCCCGCTCGTGAGCAGCACCTCCACCAAGATGATCAATGCCGCCGAACTGACGCGCGTGCGCCAGGCCAAGTACGCCAAGCGCAAGCGCGTGAACCAGGTGGCGCTGACCCTGTCGCTGGCTGCCATGGCCTTCGGCGTGTTCTGGCTGGTCTGGATCCTGTGGGAAACCATCACGCTGGGTATCGGCGGCCTGAGCCTGGCGCTGTTCAGCGAAATGACGCCTCCGCCCAATGAGGCGGGCGGCATTGCCAACGCCATCTTCGGCTCGCTGATCATGGTGGCGCTGGCCACCTTCGTCGGCACGCCCATCGGCGTGATGGCCGGTGTCTACCTGGCCGAATACGATGCGCGCGGCTGGCTGGCCAATACCACGCGCTTCGTCAACGACATCCTGCTGTCGGCACCTTCCATCGTGATCGGCCTGTTCGTCTACACCGTGGTCGTGGCGCGCTTCAAGAGCTTTTCCGGCTATGCGGGCGTGGTGGCGCTGGCGCTGATCGTGATTCCCGTGGTCATCCGCACCACCGAGAACATGCTGGTGCTGGTGCCTGCCAGTCTGCGCGAAGCGGCCTATGCACTGGGCACGCCCAAGTGGAAGGTCATCATCATGGTGACGCTGCGTGCAGCGCGTGCCGGCGTGATCACCGGCGTGTTGCTGGCGGTGGCCCGCATTGCCGGGGAAACCGCTCCGCTGCTGTTCACGGCGCTGAACAACCAGTTCTGGAATGCCGACCTGTCCAAGCCCATGGCCAGCCTGCCGGTGACGATCTTCAAGTTCGCGATGAGCCCCTACGAGAATTGGCAGCAACTGGCCTGGGCCGGCGTGTTCCTGATCACCGTGGCGGTGCTCGGTCTCAATATCCTGGCGCGGTTCCTGACCCGCCAGAAGTAATGCAGCAATAAGCAATCAACAAGGACAAGGATCACGCAATGACTGCGACCTCTTCCACCGCGCTGAACTCCTCCAAGCTGACGGTTCGCGACCTGAACTTCTACTACGGCAAGTTCCACGCCCTCAAGGGCATCAACCTGGACATCCCCGAAAAGAAGGTCACGGCCTTCATCGGCCCGTCGGGCTGCGGCAAGTCCACGCTGCTGCGCACCTTCAACCGCATGTTCGAGCTGTACCCCGAGCAGCGCGCCGAAGGCCAGATCATGCTGGACGGCGAGAACCTGCTGACCAGCAAGCAGGACGTGGCGCTGATCCGCGCCAAGGTGGGCATGGTCTTCCAGAAGCCCACGCCGTTTCCCATGTCCATCTACGACAACATCGCCTTCGGCGTGAAGCTATTTGAAAACCTCAGCTCCTCCGACATGGACGACCGTGTGGAATGGGCACTGCGCAAGGCGGCCCTGTGGGGCGAGGTCAAGGACAAGCTGCAGCAAAGCGGCTCGGGCCTGTCCGGCGGCCAGCAGCAGCGCCTGTGCATCGCGCGCGGCATTGCCATCAAGCCCGAAGTGCTGCTGCTCGACGAGCCCTGCTCGGCCCTGGACCCGATCTCCACGGCCAAGATCGAGGAGCTGATTGCCGAGCTGAAGAACGACTACACCGTCGTCATCGTGACGCACAACATGCAGCAGGCAGCGCGCTGCAGCGACTACACGGCCTACATGTACCTGGGCGATCTGGTGGAATTCGGAGACACCGAGCAGATGTTCTTCAAGCCCCAGCGCAAGGAAACGGAAGACTACATCACAGGCCGCTTCGGCTGAGCAGGAGCAATCGATGAACGAAAAACACCTTTCCAGCCAGTTCGACAGCGAACTCAACCGCGTCTCTGCGCGCGTCATGGAGCTCGGCGGCCTGGTCGAGTCCCAGATCCGCCAGGCGGTCTATGCGCTGTCGCGCTTCAGCATCGAGGCCGTGGAGCAGGTCGATGCCGCGGAAAAGCGCGTCAACGCCATGGAAGTGGAGATCGACCACGAGCTCTCGTCCATCATCGCCCGGCGCCAGCCCACGGCGCGCGACCTGCGCCTGCTGATCGCCTTCTCCAAGGCCACGGCCAATCTGGAGCGCATGGGTGATGAAGCGCACAAGATGGCGCGCATGGTCAAGTCCATCATCGAAAGCGGTGCTGCGCGCTCCCTGCCCACGGGCGACCTGCGCACGGCGGCCGAGATGGCCTCGGGCCTGCTGCGCAAGACGCTGGACGCCTTTGCACGCCTGGATACCAAGGCTGCCGTGGCCATCCTCAAGGAAGATGATCTGATCGACCAGGAGTTCGACGGCTTCGTGCGCAAGCTCATCACCTACATGATGGAAGACCCGCGCACCATCTCGGCCAGCCTGGACCTGCTGTTCCTGGCCAAGGCCATCGAGCGCATCGGCGACCATTCCAAGAATGTGGCCGAGCTGATCATCTATCTGGTGGAAGGCAAGGATGTCCGTCACCAGACCATGGATGCCATTGAGTCGGCAGTGCTGTAAGTGCCGGAGGCGAACAACGGATGAAGAAGATGCCCATGGTCCTCATCGTCGAGGACGAGCCCGCCATCGCGGAGCTGATCGCTGTCAACCTGCGGCACAACGGCTTCCAGCCGGTCTGGGCCGAGGATGGCGTGACGGCTCAGCGCGAGCTGGATGCCGTGCTGCCCGACGTGATCCTGCTTGACTGGATGCTGCCCGGCGCCAGCGGCCTGTCCCTGGCGCGCAAATGGCGCGCGGACAGCCGCACCAAGGCCGTGCCCATTCTGATGCTCACGGCGCGCGGCGATGAACCCGACAAGGTGGCGGGGCTCGATGCGGGCGCCGATGACTACATCACCAAGCCCTTCTCGACCCAGGAGCTGCTCGCGCGCATCCGTGCCGTGCTGCGGCGCCGTGCACCCGAGCAGATTCAGGACAAGGTCAATATCGGCGAGCTGGTGCTTGATGCCGCCGCGCACCGCGTGAGCTGGCAGGGCGACATGATCAAGGTGGGCCCCACCGAGTTCAAGCTGCTGCACTACCTGATGAAGCACCCCGAGCGCGTGCACAGCCGTGCCCAGTTGCTGGACAAGGTCTGGGGCGATCACGTCTTCATCGAGGAGCGCACGGTGGACGTGCACGTCAAGCGGCTGCGCGAGGCGCTGGGCATGGCTGGTGCATTGATCGAGACGGTACGCGGCGCCGGCTACCGGCTCAGCGCGCAGGCGCTGGCCTGAGGCCGTTTTTTCCGCATGAATCCACGCATGGCCTTCACGGGTCATGCCAGGGCGCCGCTGCCCCGGGCAGCGAATACAACGCAAAGAAGGCGCAAGTATGGGTTGGCGAGGTTTCCGCTTGTTGGTGTCCCAGATCGCGGGCGCATTGCTGGGCTGGTGGCTCTGGGGCGTCATGTCCGCCTCCAGCCCCGGCATGGCCGCCCAGGCCGTGGCGGCCCTGACGGGGGCGCTGTGCGCGGGCTGGATCTGGTGGCTGGTGGACAGCTGGAACGCCATGCGCCTGCTGTCCTGGCTGTGCCAGTCGGAGCTGCGGGAGGCGCCCGAGCTCAGCGGCATCTGGGGTGAGGCCAGCGTGCGCATGCGCCGGTGGCTGCGCCAGAGCGTGCAGCAGGTGCAGCAGGGCGATCAGCGCCTCAACGACATTCTTTCCGCCCTGCAGGCCAGCCCCAATGGCGTGGTCCTGCTGGACGCCGATGGGCGCATCGAATGGTGCAACCAGATCGCGGCGCGGCAGTTCGGCTTCGATGCCGAACGCGACCTGCTGCAAAGCATTGGCAACCTGGTGCGCGACCCCGAGTTCAGCGCCTATTTCGCCACCCAGGATTTCTCACGCGACCTGGTCATGCAGGGCCGCGAAAGCACGGCCTCGCGGCCCGTCAAACTGTCGGTTCAGCTGTATGGCTATGGCGAAGGGCGCAAGCTGCTGCTGGCGCGCGATGTCACCGCGGTGGAGCAGGCAGAGGCCATGCGCCGCGACTTCGTGGCCAATGTCTCGCATGAAATCCGCACGCCGCTGACCGTGCTCGTGGGCTTTGTGGAGACGCTGCAGAACCTGCCGCTGGAGCCCGAGGAGCGCAACCGCTACCTGGGACTGATGGCCCAGCAGGCCGAGCGCATGCAGCATCTGGTGGAAGACCTGCTGGCGCTGTCGCGCCTGGAGGGCAGCCCCTTGCCCAGCAGCAACGAATGGGTGCCCGTGGCCCAGCTGATGCAGCGCTGCGAGAACGAGGCGCGCGGCCTGTCTTCCATGCTCACGCGCAAGCAATCCCTGCCGCATGCGCTGAGCTTTCCGTCGGCCGAGATGCTGGCGCAGGCCGGTGAGGTGGCCGGCGCCAGCGCCGAGCTGCAAAGCGCTTTCTCCAACCTGCTGGCCAACGCCATGCGCTACACGCCGGCAGGCGGGCGCATCGAGGTGACCTGGGAGAGCCTGCCTGATGGATCGGCACGCTTTGCTGTGCAGGACTCCGGGCCAGGCATCGAACCCAAGCATCTGGCGCGTCTGACAGAACGCTTTTACCGTGTGGACCGCAGCCGTTCACGCGACACCGGCGGCACGGGCCTGGGCCTGGCCATCGTCAAGCACGTGCTGCAGCGCCATGGCGCCAAGCTGGGCATCACCAGCGCGCCGGGCCAGGGGTCGGAGTTTTCCGTGACCTTTCCGGCCAGCCGTGTCCGCATCGCGGCCCCCGGCACACGCGAAGTCGGCGAGGCCCGCGAAAGCCGCGCCGCATAGGCGTGGCCCCGTGTGAACGGCCGTTGCCGTTCAGCGGCTTGTGGCTTTGCGCACGATGGCGCTGAACACCAGGGCCGTCACCAGCAGCGCACAGGCACTGCTGGCCCAGAACGGGGCGGGTGTGCCATGGTGCAGCCAGGCGGGCAGGGCGCTGTCCGTGCCGTAGGCCAGCCAGTATCCGCCGGCCAGTCCGCCACCCCACAGCAGCAGGCAGTAGATGACCAGCGGCGCCACGGTGATGCGGTAGCAGCGCAGCACGAAGAGGCAGAAGGTCTGCACGGCGTCGGCCACATGGTAGGCAGCCACCCAGGCCAGCAGGCTGGCGGTAGTGGCCACCACCTCGGGGTTGCTGCTGTAGATGCGGGCCAGCCCCTCGCGGGACAGGAACAGTGCCGAGGCCAGCACCAGTCCACCCGTTGCCGCAAGCCGCCATCCCATGGTGACAAGGCGGCGCGCCATGGCCTCGTCCCCCGCGCCGCGCCAGTAGCTGATCCGCGCGCTGGTGGCAATCGCCAGCGACAGGGGCACCATGTAGCACAGCGCCGCAAGATTGGCAGCAATCTGGTGGCTGGCCGAGGACAGCGTGCCCTGGCGCGCCACGAACAAGGCCATCAGCGTGAACGAGGTCACCTCCACCAAAATTGCCAGCCCTGCAGGAACGCCCAGCCGAGCGAACTGTGCCAGTTGCGGCCAGTCCGGGGGCTCCATGCGCTGCCACAGCGCCAGGGGCGCATACAGGCGCTGGCTGCGCATCAGCACGAATGCGAGGGCAACCATGGCGTAGTTCACCACCAGCGTGGCCCAGGCACAGCCCTCGGCGCCCAGCGCAGGCAGGCCGGCGCCGCCAAAGGCCAGCCAGATCGACAGGGGAATTTTCAGCAGCAGCGACAGCAGCTGCAGCCAGGTCACCAGCAGGGGGTGGCCCAGCGCCTGGTTCAGTGTGCTGTAGAGGCGAAACAGCAGCGCGGCCGGAAGGCTCCAGGCCAGCACCGAAAGATAGGCCCGCACCTCCACCTGCAGCGGTGGCGGCACATCGGCCCAGCGCAGCAGCGCATCGGGAAACAGCAGCACGCCCATGCCCAGGGCGCAGGCGGCCAGCAGCATGTACATGGCCTGGCGCAGCGTGCGGCCTATGGCCTCGGGCTGTCCGGCGCCGCGATGCTCGGCCCACAGCGGCAGCAGGGCCTGGAAGATGCCCATCAGCGAGACATAGACACTCACGAAGATGGCCGAGCCCACGGACAGCGCTGCCAGCGCTTCTTCAGCGTAGCGGCCCGCCACGATGGTGTCGGTCACGCCGAAGGCCATCACCGCCAGTTGCCCGGCCAGCACGGTCAGCGCGTGCTGGGCGATGGTGCGCCGTTCGGTGCCCAGTGGCGCGCGCGCGGGCTGGCTCATGGCCTGGCCTGGGCGCGGCTCGCCTCGGGCCTGCGCTTCAAGACCAGCAGGAAGTCCTTGCGATCGGTGGGGCGCACCACGCGGGCCACGGTTTCCCAGGTGCCCTGCAGGCGCGCGCTGTGCGGGTCCAGCCAGGTTTCTTCCTCGGCCACCATCCAGTCGCAGCGTGCGGCGCCGGCCATGCTCAGGCGTTGGGTGTCGATGTCGCCGTAAAAGCGCAGCGCCGCAATGTGCGCGCGGGGCAGGCCATAGGTTTGCACGCAGCTGCCGTCCTTGGGCAGTTCGGCCAGCACCTGGCGCATCTGCGGCTCGAAGCTGCGCGCGTGGTCCAGCAGCGGCAGCCACAGCGTCATCAGCAGCAGCCAGCCCAGCGTGGCGCCGCTGGCCGGCAGCACCAGGCTCTTCCAGATGGCGGCGCGGTTGCGCGATGTGCGCCAGGCGACGAGCACGCACCAGGCCAAGGTGGCGGCAACCGCCACGGCGAAGGAGAACACCGAGAATTCCGGCGTGAACTGCGGAGCCAGCCTGGCCACATTGGCGGCCGGCTTGGCGGGAATGCCGGTCTGCAGCGAGAGCCAAATCACCCAGATGGCAATGGCGGCGGCGCTGAAGAACAGCAGGGTGAACCAGTCGATCAAGGCGCTGATGCTGCGGCGCAGCGTCGGCAGGGCAAAGGCTGCCAGCGTGGCGATGGCGGGCAGGCCCAGCAGCAGGGCACGGTCCGCAGGCAGCGTGCTCAGCGAAGCGATCACCGGAATGATGGCGAACCACAGCGGCAGCGCCAGATGGGGATAGCGGCGAGGCGCGGCGATCTGGCGGCGCCAGACCCACAAGGTCCACATGGCCAGCGGCCAGGCCGGCCAGCTGAACCACAGCAGCAGCCTGACCAGGCTTTGCCATTCCTTGGCGGTGCCGCTGTCCACCAGGCGCCAGGCCCATTGGTCCAGCCACCAGGACAGTGCAGCCGCCAGCAGCGTGACGCCCAGCCACAGCGCGGTCCAGATGCGCGCCTCGCGCGGCGCGGGCGAGGGCTCGTCACCCCAGGTGCGCGAGAAAAACGCCATGGTCGCACCGCCCAGGCCGAACAGCGTGGCCACGGTGGGCGCGCCGCTCAGCGCCAAGCCTGGCAGGCCCAGCAGCAGCGCCAGCATGGCGGTGCGGCCGTGGTAGGGCATGGCTGCGGCGGCAAAGAACAGCAGGGCCGCGCAGCCGAGCTGGGTCATGTAGCTGGTGGTTTCATGGGAAAGCTGGGCCAGGCCCAGGCAGGCCACCAGGGCCAGCAGGCCGCCATCGGCCATGGCGCGCGCATAGTCGGTGGGCTGTGCCTCGCCGCCAAAGGCAAAGGCCACGGGGCGCGCGCCCGGCGTGCGCGCCAGGTAGTACACGCCCCACCAGGTGGCCGTCAGCGTGAGCACCAGCATGGCGATGAAGGGCAGGCGTGCCGCCATCTCCAGATTCAGCCAGGAAGGCGCTCCCTGCATGGCCAGCGCGCCAAGCCAGTACGACAGCAGGCCCTCGGATTCGGGCAGCAGGCCCGCCATGCGCGGTGCCAGCCACGAGGTATGGCCCAGGGCCAGCTCCCGCATGTAGCCGAAGGCCTCCATGTCGGCCATGCGCCAGGGGCTGCGCCCCACATATCCGGGCACGACATAGGCCAGACACAGCAGCAGCAGCGACCAGCGGGGCAGGCGGCGCACGGCGCTTTGGGCAACGATGGCAGGGGTGGGCTGGTTCACTCACAGGACTTTCTGCAACGGAGGGCGCAAGAATACGCGAAGCAAGGGCCTCGAAAAGCGTGGAACATGGCTGGCCGGCAGGGATTGGCCGGACTGCGAAAAACAAAAGGGCAGCGCGGTTGCCCGTGCTGCCCTTCTGGCCGGAGAAGCAGAATTTACTTCTTGCCGAAACGGTTGCGGAAGCGCTCCACACGGCCGCCCATGTTGTCCACCGACTTTTGCGTGCCGGTGTAGAACGGGTGCGACTCGGACGAGGTGTCCAGCTTGAACAGGGGGTAGTCCTTGCCTTCGAAGGTGTCGGTTTCCTTCGTGTTCACGCAGGAGCGGGTCACGAACTTGAAGCCGTTGGACAGGTCCACGAACAGAACTTCGCGGTAGTTGGGGTGGATGCCTTCTTTCATGATCTTTCCTTCTGATGCAAGTGCGGTAGCCGTGCCTGACCCGCTGCAACCTTTGTAGCGGTTCAAATCAAGCGTACTTTCCGCAAGAAAAAGCCCTGCATTATCGCATAGTGCTCAGTTGCGTGCCAAGCTAGGCGGGCCTGGGCCCCGTGTACGCAGCGCGTGGCCGAATGATCTGCCGTGTGGCGCGCTGCTCCAGCGCCTGTGCCAGCCAGCCTGCGCAGCGGCCCAGCGCGAACAGCCCGAAGGCGCTGCCCGCCGGCAACTGCAGGTGCCGCCGCAGGGCCACCAATGCGAAATCGACCGAAGGGGCCAGGCCAGTGAGTGCCATCACTTCGGCCGCCAAGGCCGCCGCCGGTCCCTGCCTGGGCAGCATTTCCAGCAACAGGGCGGCGCGCACATCGCCTTCGGGGTAGAGGTGGTGGCCGAAGCCGGGCAGGGTCTCGCCGCGCGCCAGGCGCTGGCGCAGGCGTGCCGGGGCCTGCGCCTCGCCCAGCTCGTCCCAGAGCGCCTCGACGCGCGCGGTCGTGCCGCCGTGGCGCCCGCCCGTCAGGGCGGCAAGGCCTCCCACCACGGCCGCCCGCAGGCTGGCGCCCGTGGATGCCACGCAGCGCGCCGTGAAGCCGGAGGCGTTGAGTTCATGGTCGGCGCACAGCACCAGGGCCATGCGCACCAGGTCGGCGCCTTGTGCGTCCAGCGCCCAGGCCTGGGCGCATTGCAGGTGGATGGGGGTCTTGTCCGGCGCCGTGCCCAGCAGGCAGGCTGCCAGCAGGCGCAGGAGCGCTCCGCAGCCTGCTGCCAGCCGTTCTGGCGATTGCTGCCATGCGGCAGTGGCCGCGTCATCGCTGGCGACGGTGAACAGCGGCAGCAGCGTGTTTTCGCAAGGCTGGCCGGCCATGCGCTGCTGCAGGTCGGGCAACACAGGGGCGGCCTCCACGGCGTGTGCGGCGAAGGCGGCATTGGCCGGGTATTGCCAGAGCAGGGCGGCGGTCTCTTCCAGCGTGTGCGAGCGTGCCCAGTCCACGGCGTCCTCGCCACGGTAGTAAAGGCGGCCCTGTTCTATCAGCGTGATCGATGACTCCAGCACCGGCAGGCCCCAGTTGAGCGCGGCCTGGGCGACTTCGCGGGGTTTGCGGCCCTGGCCGCGCTGGCGCGCGAGCTGCTCGACCTCTTCGCGCAGGTAGCGGCTTTCGCGCGGCGTGTCTGCCGCATGGGCATGGAGCAGACCCCGGCTGACATAGGCATACAGCGTGGCGCGGCTCACGCCCAGCAGTGCGGTGGCTTCGGTCGAGTTCAGGTAGTCGGGCATGGATGTGATGATATGTTGATTTATTTAATCAATATTGACAATATTTTCTGGAAATCTATGGTGCGGGTTCCAACCCTTGTTTCCGTTGCCAGGAGTGCTCCATGTCCAGTCTTCCGTCCCCTTGCGCTTTTGATCACTGCGCCGCCCAGATCTGGGCGGCACTGGAAGGTGCCCAAGGCGCGCTGCACCGTCTGGAGATGCGCGGGCAAGGTGCCTTGGCCTCTGTGTTCCCGGTCTCCGATCTGGCGGCGGCCAGCCTGGGTGTGGCAGGCCTTGCCATCTCCGAGCTGGTGGCCGAATGCGGCGCTGCCGCGCCGCAGGTGGTGGTGGACCGCAGGCTCGCGTCCCTGTGGTTTGGCAGCAGCCTGCATCCACTGGGCTGGGAGATGCCCGCGCTGTGGGACGCCGTGGCCGGTGACTACCGGACGGCCGATGGCTGGATCCGCCTGCATACCAATGCGCCCCACCACCGCGCAGCAGCACTGGCCGTGCTCGACACGCCGGCTGATCGGGAGGCTGTAGCGACGGCGGTCAGCCGCTGGACGGCGCATGAATTGGAGTCGGCCGTTGTCGCGCAGGGTGGCTGTGCCGCCGCCATGCGTGGGCTGGCTGCCTGGGCTGCGCATCCGCAGGGGCAGGCCGTGCAGCAGGAGCCTTTGCTGGCGTGGCAGGTGCATCCGCAGCCGGGCCGGGCCTTCAGTTTCAGTGCTGATGCGTGGCAGCCATCGGCGCAGCGGCCGCTGCAGGGGCTGCGCGTGCTGGATCTGACGCGCATCCTGGCCGGTCCCGCCGCCACGCGCTGGCTGGCGGGCCATGGTGCCGAGGTGCTGCGCATCGATCCGCCCGGTTGGGAGGAGCCGGGTACGGTGCCTGAAGTCACGCTGGGCAAGCGCTGTGCCCGGCTGGACCTGCGGGCGCCCCAGGATCGTGCCGTGTTCGAGCAACTGCTGGCCGGCGCCGACGTGCTGGTCCATGGTTACCGGGACGGTGCGCTGGAGGGGCTGGGATTCGGGGCCGCGTGGCGCCGTCGGCTGAATCCCTCGCTCATCGATGTATCGCTCAACGCCTATGGATGGAGCGGGCCCTGGCAGCAGCGGCGCGGATTCGACAGCCTGGTGCAGATGAGCGCCGGCATTGCCGATGCAGGCATGCACCGGCTGGGCCGTGACCGGCCCACGCCGCTGCCGCTGCAGGCGCTGGACCACGCCACCGGCTATCTGATGGCTGCCGCTGTGGTGATGGCACTGGTACGGCGCATGCAGGGGCAGGGCGGCAGCACGGTGCGCGCCTCGTTGGCGCGCACGGCCCATCTTCTGGCGGGACATGGCGTAGGCGACCCGGATGCCTGCCCGCTGGCGCCGGTGAACGGTGCCGAGGATTTCAGCGCGGCGATCGAGGCGACCTCCTGGGGCGCGGCGCGGCGCCTGCGGACGCCGGTGGAGGTGGCGGGTGCGCCCATGCATTGGGAGCGCGCGGCCTGTGCGCTGGGCACGTCTGCCGCAGCGTGGTGAGACGGGCGGCTGGAACGCAAAACGCCCCGCGTGAGCGAGGCGTCTGTGGGGGCCGTGGGCTGGATCTCTGCGATCAGCCGCCGCGGCGCATCATGTCGAAGAAGTCCACGTTGGTCTTCGTGGCCCGCATGTTCTTGATCATCAGCTCCATGGCCTCGATCTCGTCCATGTTGTACATGAACTGGCGCAGGATGCGGGTCTTTTGCAGGATCTCGGGAGCCAGCAGCAGTTCTTCGCGGCGTGTGCCGCTCTTGTTGAGTTCGATGGCGGGGAACACGCGCTTCTCGTAGAGGCGGCGGTTCAGGGCCAGTTCGCTGTTGCCCGTGCCCTTGAACTCTTCGAAGATCACTTCGTCCATGCGGCTGCCGGTATCGACCAGGGCCGTGGCGATGATGGTCAGCGAGCCGCCTTCTTCCACATTGCGTGCCGCGCCGAAGAAGCGCTTGGGACGCTGCAGGGCGTTGGAGTCCACGCCGCCCGACAGCACCTTGCCCGACGAGGGCACGACGTTGTTGTAGGCGCGGGCCAGGCGGGTGATGGAGTCCAGCAGGATGACCACGTCCTTCTTGAGCTCGACCAGGCGCTTGGCGCGCTCGATCACCATCTCGGCCACGTGCACGTGGCGCGTGGCGGGCTCGTCGAAGGTGGAGGCGATGATTTCGCCCTTGACCGAGCGCTGCATCTCGGTCACTTCTTCGGGGCGCTCATCGACCAGCAGCACCATCAGGTGCACGTCGGGATGGTTGGCCGTGATGGAATGGGCGATGCTCTGCATCATCATGGTCTTGCCGCTCTTGGGCGGTGCGACGATCAGCGCGCGCTGGCCGCGGCCGATGGGGGCGATGATGTCGATGATGCGGCCGGTGATGTTCTCCTCACCCTTGATCTCGCGCTCCAGGCGCAGCTGCTGGGTGGGGAACAGGGGGGTCAGATTCTCGAACAGCACCTTGTGCTTGTTCTGCTCGGGCGAGCCGCCGTTGACGGAGTCGAGCTTGGTCAGTGCGAAGTAGCGCTCGCCATCCTTGGGCGTGCGCACTTCACCTTCGATCATGTCGCCGGTGTGCAGGTTGAAGCGGCGGACCTGGCTGGGCGAGATGTAGATGTCGTCGGTGCTGGCCGTATAGCTGGTGTCGGGGCTGCGCAGAAAGCCGAAACCGTCCGGCAGGATTTCCAGCACGCCGTCGGCGAACACTTGTTCGCCTGCCTTGGCTCGCTTTTTGATGATGGCGAACATCAACTCTTGCTTGCGCATGCGACCGACGTTTTCGATCTCAAGCGCTTCGGCCTGCTTCAGGACTTCAGACACGTGCAGTGCCTTGAGTTCATTAAGGTGCATGGAGTGACTCCAGAACGGAGTGGAAAGAAACCAGGGGAAGGCGTTGAGCCAAGCGAAACACTGTGGAAGTGGGCTGGCTTGCCTGAGGGTCTCAGCGCGGCCTTCAATGCATAAGGCCGGTGATGAAGGGCATTATGACAGGAAAAAATCCGAAGGTCACAGGGAAATTTGCGCTGGCGCCTCGTTTATGCGCCAGTGCGATGCGGTGCTGCGGCCAACGCCGGCCCGCATCTGTGACGGCCCCGTGTGCGGGGCCGTCGGGGGAATCAGGCCAGGTGCTGTTCCAGGAAAGCGGACAGCTGTGCCTTGTTGAGGGCGCCCACCTTGGTGGCGGCAAGCTGGCCATCCTTGAACAGCATCAGCGTGGGAATGCCGCGGATGCCGAACTTGGCAGGAATCTCGCGGTTCTCGTCCACATTCATCTTGGCGATGGACAGCTTTTCCTTGTAGGTCTGCGCTGCTTCGTCGAGGATGGGGGCGATCATCTTGCAGGGGCCGCACCATTCGGCCCAGTAATCGACCAGCACCGTGGTGCCAGGCTGCAAGACGTCGGCTTCAAAGCTTGCGTCGGAGATGTGTTTGATCAGTTCGCTGGCCATGGGTGGAGTCCTTGATTTTTCGCAATGAGGAAGGCGCAGGAAAATCCGCACCGCAAAAAGATTGTGACAGAAACCTATCACCTGCTGCACCGTATGGGCGGTAGCTCAATGCTATGACTGTCATAGCTGTTTATGGGGTGGCGACAGGGTTGCCGGGACTCCGGGAATTAGTGGCGCCTGCGCGCAGACCGGCCTGCGGCAGGGTATTCTGCGCGCCCGCGCTGCAGGCATATGTGCCGGCCGGCAGCGCCAAGTTGAATGCGAGCATGGAATGGAAACTGATGTGATGGATGCTTTTGAACCCGGTGCGGCAGCGCGCACGATGGACTGCGATGTGGCGGTGATCGGTGCGGGGCCTGCGGGCCTGATGGCGGCCGAAGGGCTGGCCGGCAAGGGGCTGGATGTCCATGTGTTCGAGGCCAAGTCCTCCGCTGGGCGCAAGTTCCTCATGGCAGGCAAGGGCGGGCTCAACCTGACCCATTCCGAAAACCTGCCCGCCTTTGTCTCCCGCTACGGCGAGCGCAGTGCCGAGGTGTCGCGCTGGCTGGAGCTGCTGTCGCCGGATCAACTGCGTGCCTGGGCCGGTGAACTGGGCGTGGAAACCTTTGTGGGCAGCTCGGGCCGCGTATTCCCCAAGGACATGAAGGCTGCGCCCTTGCTGCGTGCCTGGCTGGTGCGTCTGCAGACCCAGGGCGTGGTGCTGCACACGCGCCACCGCTGGGTGGGCTGGCAAGACGGCGATGCGCTGGGCTTTGATACACCCGAAGGGCGGCTGCAGGTGCGGGCAAGGGCCGTTGTGCTGGCATTGGGCGGTGGCAGCTGGGCGCGCCTGGGCTCGGATGGCGCCTGGCTGCCCTTGCTGGAGCAGCGCGGTGTTGAAGTCGCTGCGTTGAAGCCTTCCAACTGCGGGTTCGATGTGGGTCTGGATGGCGCGGCCTCGGGCGGACAGATCGATCGCCGGGAGTTCATGGCCGAGCTGCTGGGCGCCAGCCCCCAGCCTGCGCGCGGCTGGAGTCCTTATTTCACCGAGCGCTTTGCGGGCCAGCCCTTCAAGTCGGTGGCGCTGTCCTTTGATGATGGCAAGGGCCATGTTTTCTCGCGCAAGGGCGAATTCATTGCCACGACCACGGGCGTGGAAGGCAGCCTGATCTATGCCGTCTCTGCGGCGCTGCGCGAAGCCATTGCGCGCGACGGGCAGGCCACCGTCCATCTCGACCTGCTGCCCCAGTTGACGCCCGAGCGCGTGCTGGTGGAAGTGCGCCATCCGCGCGGCTCGCGCAGCCTGGCCAGCCATCTGAAGGGGCGCCTGGGCCTGGACGGCATCAAGGCCGCCGTGTTGCATGAGGTGCTGGGCAAGGAAGGTGTGGGCGACCCTGTGCGGCTGGCCCATGCCATCAAGGCCCTGCCCATCACCGTGGTGGCGGCCCGACCCATTGACGAGGCCATCAGCACGGCAGGCGGCGTGCGGCTGGAAGCTCTGGACGCCAACGGCATGTGCGCAGCCGCTCCTGGCGTTTTCTGCGCCGGCGAGATGCTGGACTGGGAGGCTCCCACGGGCGGCTACCTGCTGACGGCGTGCATGGCCAGCGGCCTGCAGGCGGCGCAAGGCGTTGCGCGCTATCTCAAGGTGGATGGCGCAGAGCGTTAAGGAGGAGTGGGTGCCGCAGCGGGCCTGGACGGGGCAGGCGCCCGCAGGGCCTGCTGTTCAATGAAGGTGACGAGCCTTGCCCTCGGCACTGGTTTCACGGTTAGGGCTGCTTGGTTCCCCACCTGACCCGGTTGGCCGCTTCCCCATGCGAGGAGGCCCGTCACTCTCGATTATAGGGGCAAACACCGGGCCGCCCGGACGACATGGCCGGCCAAACCCGGGTCGCCTCAGGCAAGGGCGCCCAGCCCCGTAGAATCGCGGGATGTCTTATCTTGTGCTGGCCCGCAAATACCGCCCCCGCAATTTCTCTGAAATGGTGGGGCAGGAGCATGTCGTTCAGGCGCTCACCAATGCCCTGACGCAGCAGCGCCTGCACCATGCCTATCTGTTCACCGGCACGCGCGGCGTGGGCAAGACCACGGTCTCGCGCATTCTGGCCAAGTCGCTCAACTGCCAGGGCGCCGATGGCCAGGGCGGCATCACGGCAACGCCCTGCGGCGTCTGTGCGGCCTGTACCGAAATCGACAGCGGGCGCTTTCCCGACTACACGGAGCTGGACGCTGCCTCCAACCGTGGCGTGGACGAGGTGCAGAGCCTGCTGGAGCAGGCTGTCTACAAGCCGGTGCAGGGACGCTTCAAGGTCTTCATGATCGACGAAGTGCACATGCTCACGAACACGGCCTTCAACGCCATGCTCAAGACGCTGGAGGAGCCGCCCGAATACCTGAAGTTCGTGCTGGCCACCACTGATCCGCAGAAGGTGCCCGTGACCGTGCTCAGCCGCTGCCTGCAGTTCAACCTGCGGCCCATGGCGCCCGAGACCGTGCTGGAGCATCTGGGCCAGGTGCTGGGGCAGGAAGGCGTGGCCTCCGAGCCCCAGGCCCTGCGCCTGCTGTCGCGCGCCGCGCGTGGCTCCATGCGCGATGCGCTGTCGCTGACCGACCAGGCGATTGCCTTTGGCAGCGGACAGCTGCAGGAGGCCACGGTGCGCCA
Organism: Delftia sp. K82; assembly: GCF_002193035.1. NCBI lineage: Bacteria > Pseudomonadati > Pseudomonadota > Betaproteobacteria > Burkholderiales > Comamonadaceae > Delftia > Delftia sp. K82. The sequence goes on from NZ_MYFL01000001.1 coordinate 1,030,010, forward strand.
GATGCTGGGCAGCGTGGACCGCAGCCATGTGTTCCGCCTGATCGAGGCACTTGCCCAGGCCGATGGCCAGGTGGTGGTGGAAACCTCCGAGGCGCTGCGCCGCAATGGCCTGTCCGCCGCCTCCACGCTGGAGGAAATGTGCGCCGTGCTGCAGCGCATGGCCGTGGCACAGGCCGTGCCGCAGATGGCCGCCGACGCCAGCGATCCAGAGGCCGCAGAGATCGCCCGCCTTGCGGTGCTGATGCCGCGCGACGAAACCCAGCTGCTCTACAGCATCTGTCTGCATGGCCGGGCCGAACTGGGCCTGGCACCCGACGAGTACGCGGCGCTGACCATGGCGCTGCTGCGGCTGCTGGCGTTCAAGCCGCAATCTGCAGAGCCCGCCCCGGGCGCGGCTGAAAAAAAAACTCCAGCGCTGACCCCCTCCACGGCGAAGCCTGAATCTCCCGCGCCCGTGGCGCAGACGCGGCCCGCACAGCCCGCTGTGCCCGAGGCTCCCGCTGTGCCAGCCAAGGCGGCCATGCCCGTCCCGGTCGCGCCTCCTGCTCCTGTCGCGCCTGTCGCATCTCCCGCGACCGCTGCGCCCGCCGTGGTCGCTCCCGTGGTGCAAGCCGTTGCGGCTCCAGCGCCTGTTCAGGCGCCCGTGGCCGTGGCCGCAGTTGCCAGGCCGGAACCTGTGCTTGCGCCTGTCCAGGAGGCCAGGCCTTCCGCTGCTCCAGAGGTGAAGCCGGCCGCCGGTGTCGCCCAAGAGCCCCTGGACGAGCCTGTGGACGAGCCCGTGGACGATGTGCAGGAAGACGAAGACTCTTCTGCCGATGAGGCGCCGCAGGCGCAGGATGCCGATGCACCGGACGAGGGTGCCTGGGCCGGGATGCCCGATGAAGGCTGGGCCGACGAAGGCCGCTGGAGCGATGACGGAGATCTGGCCCTGGAGCCGCCTGCCGCTGCCGTGGCACGGCAGGCCGAACCGCAGATCGACACTCAGATCGATGTGCAGGACTTCGCTCCCGAACGTGGCCGCCAGTCCCCCGCTGCGCCTCCCGCGCCGACCGTGGAGCGCACGCCCGATGGCGATGTCTGGCACGCTGCCGTCCAGCAACTGGTGCAGGCCGAGGCCGTCACGGCGCTGGCACGGCAGCTGGCGCTGCAGTCGCAACTGGTAGCACGCGATGGCGATGCATGGACGCTGCGCGTGGAAAGCAGCTCGCTGGCGCAGCCCGCCACGCGCGAGCGCCTGCGTGCGGCGCTGGAGGCCGCTGGCCTGGCGCGGCAACTGCATGTCGAGCAGGGCGCCGTGGCAGACAGCCCCGCGCGGCGCAATGCGGTGGCCAGCCATGAGCGCCAGCGCATTGCAGAAGACATCGTGATGAATCATTCTCTGGTGCAGACCCTGATCCGCAGCCATGGCGCGAAAATCGTGCCCGGCAGTATCAAGCCCGTATCCATTCAGCCCTGACACGCTCTAGAGCGTTTCGTTTTTACCCTACAGAAGAAGGAACTCACATGTTCAACAAAGGACAACTGGCCGGCCTGATGAAGCAAGCCCAGGCCATGCAGGACAACCTCAAGAAGGCCCAGGATGAACTGGGCAACATCGAGGTGGAAGGCGAGTCTGGCGCGGGCCTCGTGAAGGTGGTCATGACCTGCAAGCACGATGTCAAGCGCATCACCATCGACCCCAGCCTGCTGGCCGAGGACAAGGACATGCTGGAAGACCTGGTGGCTGCCGCCTTCAACGCCGCCGTGCGCAAGGCCGAAGAGACTTCCAACGAGAAGATGGGCAAGCTCACGGCCGGCATGCCCGGCCTGCCGGGCGGCATGAAGTTCCCGTTCTGAGGCAGGCCCCAGCGGTTGTGCCGAACAGCCTGGAGAGGCCATGCCGGCTTCTCCTGCTGCCCACTCGTGTGGAGTGGCCATCGAGCGATCTGCCCCTGCAGATCGCTTTTTTTCTGAGACCCTTCTCCATTGAAAGGAAGCTGCCATGTCGGACGTGCAATCGCTCGATGGCCTGATCGAGGCCTTGCGCAGGCTCCCGGGTGTGGGCATCAAGTCGGCGCAGCGCATGGCCTTCCACCTGCTGCAGCGCGACCAGGACGGCGCGCGGCAACTGGCCCGTGCCCTGACCATGGCCGTGGAGTCGGTCACCCACTGCGAGCGCTGCCATACCTTCACCGAAGGCCGCATCTGCTCCATCTGCCAGGATGAAGGGCGCGACGCGGCCCGGCTGTGCGTGGTGGAGGCGCCCGCCGATATGGCGGCCATGGAGCGCACGGGTGCCTACCAGGGCTATTACTACGTGCTGATGGGGCGGCTGTCGCCACTCGACGGCATAGGTCCGCGCGATCTGAACCTGTCATCCCTGCTGGAGCGTGCCGGCGACGGCAAGGTGCAGGAGGTGATCCTGGCCACCAGCTTCACGGCGGAAGGCGAGGCCACGGCCCATGCGATCAGCGAGGCCCTGAAGGCGCGCGGCATCCATGTGACGCGCCTGGCGCGCGGCGTGCCCATAGGCAGCGAACTCGAATACGTGGACCTGGGTACGATCGCCCATGCGCTGGTGGACCGCCGGTAGTGGCCGAGGCGGCTGGCGTTTCTTGTCTATTCATCAGGAGCCTGTATGCCGACCTCTGTCATCCTGCCGCCCGGCGGCTTCTCCATAGCGCATTGGTGCCTGCTGGTGGCGGCCCTGCTGCCGCTGGCCTGCGCCTACATCGCCAAGGCGCCCGGCATGAAGCACCGGCCGGGGCAGCGCGGTTTCGACAACCACGAACCCCGGGCCTGGCTGGCGCAGCAGACGGGCTACCAGGCACGGGCCAACGCGGCGCAGGCCAATAGCTTCGAGTGCCTGCCTTTCTTCATTGGCGCCTTGCTGGTTGCCTGGCAATTGGGTGCACCGTCCGCGCGTGTCGATGGCCTGGCCGTGGCCTTTGTTGTGTTGCGCATTGCCTACATCGCCTTCTATGTGACGGACCGCGCCACGCTGCGCAGTCTGGCCTGGGCGCTGGCGCTGGTGGTGAATCTGCTGCTGTTTTTCGCGGGCTACCGCTGAGGCCTGGGTGAGGCCTGGGTGAGGGCCGGGCGCGTGTTCATCGCGCGCCGTGCTGGCCCTGAAGCCTACGGTGTTTCACATACGGGCAAGCACCGATGCTGTGCATGCGGGCTCTGGGCATGATCGTGTTGCACTGCAGCAAAATAACCATCATGTCTTCCCACGTGCTTGATCGCCGAACCTTGTTGAGCCTCATGGGGCTGGGTTCCCTTTGGTCGCTTCCTTCCCTCGGTTCGGCCGAGCTGGTGACGATTTCCGTGGGCGGTCAGGGCCTGCTGTATTACCTGCCGCTGGTGATTGCCCAGCAACTGGGCTACTTCGAGGCCGAGGGCCTGACCGTGCGCATCGATGACTATCCGGGCGGGTCGCAGTCGCTGCAGGCGCTGGAATCGGGCGCCGCCGATGTGTGCGCGGGTGCCTATGAACACACGCTTGTCGCGCAGCAGCGCGGCAGTGTGCTGCGTGCCTTTGTCGTGCAGGGGCGTGCGCCGCAGATTGCGCTGGGCGTGTCCTCGCGCTGGATGCCGCGCTACCAGACGCTGGCCGACCTGCGCGGGCGGCGCGTGGGCGTGTCCTCGCTGGGCGCATCCACGGCCCGGGCCGTGCAACTGATGCTGCTGGGCGATGGTCTGGAGGCCGATCTGGTGCAATTGGTGGGTGTGGGCTCGGGGCCTGACGCCATGGAGGCGCTGCGCACCGGGCGCGTGCATGCGCTTTGCCATGCGGACCCGCTGATGAGCGTGCTGGAGGACAAGGGTGCCGTGCGCATCGTCAGAGACCTGCGTGATCTGCGCAGCAGCGCGCAGCTGTACGGCGGCTCCATGCCCTCGGGCACGCTGTACGCGACCCAGGCCTTTTTGCGCAAGAACCCGGCCAAGGCCCAGGCGCTGAGCAATGCCATGGTCCGATCGCTCAAGTGGCTGCAGACCGCCGCGCCCATGGATGTGCTCAGGGCCGTGCCTGCACCCTATCTGCTGGGTTCGCGGCGCGCCTATCTGTCGGCCTTCGAGCACATGCGCACCACCATCTCGCCCGATGGCCTGATGCCCGATGACGGGCCTGCCACGGCCCTGCGCGCCCTGGTCCGGCTCAACCCTGCGCTGGCGCGCAGCGGTATCGACCTGGAGCGCTCGTTCACCAACGAATTCGTGCGGCAGTCCCGCCAGCGTTTCCACACCTGAGCCCCCGGGCCGTACGCAAAAGAGCCCGCGAAAGCGGGCTCTGTGGAGGGGGCAGTGAGGGTGCCTTCAGCGCTTTTTCACCTTGGATGGCTTGCCCCCACGCGGCGCCGTGGTGACCGACACCTTGGCGTTGCGGTTTTGCGGCTGAACGGCCACCTTGCGTGCGGTTCCGGTGGACTTGGCCGCCCGGGCATTGCCGCCGCTGCTGGCGCGCACCGGCAGGTAGGCCACCAGCGATTGGCCGGCATGCAGGGTGGCGGAGGACTTCAGGTCATTCCAGTCCGCCAGATTGGACGCGCTGACGCCGTAGCGGTTGGCCACGCTGATGAGCGTGTCGCGCTTGCGGGCCTTGATGGTGGTGCGGCGCGTGACGATCTCGGGGGCAAAGCTGATCTGGCCGTTGTCGGCCACGTGGCCGGCCACGTCGGCACGCACGTTGGCGCCGCGCGGCACCATGAGCGCGGAGCCGGCCTTGATCAGCATGCGCGGGGGGGATGTTGTTGAGGGCGCGCAGGTCGGACTCGCCCAGGCCCACGCGCTGGGCCGCCTCGGCCACGCTGATGGTGGAAGGCACGGTCCACACGGTCCAGCTCGCGTACTGGCCTTCGTCGAAGGCCTGCATGTTGCGGCGGAACACCTTGGCGTTGTCCCAGGGCAGCAGGATTTCCGGCGTGCCGGCCGCAAAGATCACCGGCTTGCGGAAGCTGGGATTCAGCGCCTTGAAGTCATCGGTCGACACGTCGGCCAGCTTGGCCACCAGTTCCACGTCGATGTCACGGGTGATGGTGACGGTCTGGAAGTAGGGGTGGTTCTCGATCAGCGGCAGCTCGGTGTTGAACGCATCGGGGTTGGCCACGATGTTCTTGACGGCCTGCAGCTTGGGCACGTACATGCGGGTCTCGGCCGGCATCTGCAGGTCGGTGTAGCCCGTGGGCAGGCCCAGCTTCTCGTTGCGCTTGATGGCGCGGCCCACGCTGCCTTCGCCCCAGTTGTAGGCGGCCAGGGCCAGGTGCCAGTCGCCAAACATGTCGTAGAGCTTTTGCAGGTAGTCCAGCGCGGCGCGCGTGGAGGCCAGCACGTCGCGGCGGTCGTCGCGGAAGGCGTTTTGCTTGAGGTCGAAATAGGTGCCGGTGGCCGGCATGAACTGCCACATGCCGGCCGCCTTGGCGGTGGAGACGGCCTGCGGGTTGAAGGCGCTCTCGATGTAGGGCAGCAGCGCCAGCTCGGTGGGCATGTTGCGCCGCTCCAGTTCCTCGACGATGTGGAACAGGTACTTGCTGGAGCGCTCGGTCATGCGCTGTATGTAGTCGGGCCGGCTGGCATACCACTGCTCGCGGTCCTTGACCAGATCCTGGTCCAGGTCGGGCATGGCAAAGCCCTGCCGAATGCGTACCCACAGATCGCCCGTGGTCTCCAGCGAGGCCACGCCGCCGTTGCCGGCGCTGCCTGTGCCCAGCGGGCTCAGCGGTCCGTTGGGGTACATCGGGGAGTGCGGTGCGGTGCTGGGGGCGGGGGCCGTGCTGGCCAGGTCCGGGCTGCTGGTGGTGGCGCAGCCCGCAAGAGCCAGCAGGCTGCCCAGCAGCAGGGTGTGTAGCAGTTTCATCAGAAGACGTTTTTCCATTGGCGCAGGCCGGCCAGCACGCTGGCGGGGTCCTGCTGTCTCACCTGTGCGTCGAAGCCTGCGGCGGCGGCGGCCACTGCGGATTCGCGCGTTCTAAGAAAGGGATTGATGGAGCGCTCGGTCTCCATCAGGGAAGGCAGCGTGGGCCGGCCGGCCTCGCGCAACGCCTGACAATGCCTCTGGTAGTGAGCCAGGGCCTGGTTGTTTGGTTCCACGGCCTGCGCAAAGCGCAGGTTGGACATTGTGTACTCATGTGCGCAGCAGACCAGGGTGTTGTCCGGCAGCGCGGCCAGATCGTCCAGCGATTGCTGCATCTGCTGCGGCGTGCCTTCGAACAGGCGCCCGCACCCCCCTGAAAACAGCGTATCCCCGCAGAACAGCACGGGCTGCGCCTGCGCCGCCGTGCTGTAGAAGGCGATGTGGCCGCTGGTGTGGCCGGGCACGTCAATGACCTGCCAGGGGCCGCCCAGGGCCTGCACGGTATCGCCACCCTGCACGCGCTGCACGGGTTCGGGCAACTGCTCGTAGGCGGGGCCCCAGACCTGGGCGCCCGTGGCCTGGCGCAGCTGCGCCACGCCGCCGACATGATCGGCATGGTGGTGGGTGACTAAAATGCCCTGCAACTGCAAGTCCAGCTGGCGCAGGCTGGCCAGCACGGGCGCTGCATCGCCGGGATCGACGACCAGGGCTTGCCCTGCGTCGTACAGCAGCCAGATGTAGTTGTCGGAAAAAGCGGGGATGGGCAACAGGTTCATGAGCAGCAAAATTATAGGGACGCATCACTGGACGCAATCTGCCCTCGGCCACTACCTGCTGGAATGGGAGCAGCAGCGCTGCGACGAGGCGGTGGCCGATATTTTCGGCTATCACAGCCTGCAGTTGGGCATGCCCATGCTCCAGGGGCTGCGCGCCAATCGCATGCCGCACCGCTGGCTGGCCCTGGATTCCATGCAGGATGCGGTGCCAGCCGAGGCAGTGCCGCCGCTGGAGGTGCCCGTGGCGCTGCTGGCCGATCCGGCCGCGCTGCCGTTTTCCGAGGCCAGCCTCGACCTCGTCGTCATGCCGCACACGCTGGAGACCTCGCCGGACCCCCATGCCGTGTTGCGCGAGGCGGCCAGGGTGCTGATGCCCGAGGGCCGTATCGTCGTGTGCGGGCTCAACCCCGCCAGTCTGCTGGGCGTGCAGCGCCGTGCCGAGCGCGGCGTGTATCTGCCCGATGTGGGCTGGGGCGTGGGCTACTGGCGGCTGCGCGACTGGCTGCGATTGCTGGCCTTCGAGATCGAGGCCGTGCAGTTCGGCTGCTATCGTCCTGCCGTGCAGACGGATCGCTGGCTGCGGCGCTGGCAGTTCATGGACCGCGTGGGGCGGCTGGGCTGGCCCATGCTGGGCGGCGTGTACTGCGTGGTGGCCGTCAAGCGCGTGCCGGGCGCACGCATGCTGGAGCCTGCCTGGCGTGGCCGCGCAGCCGTGTCGGGCGCCTCCGTGCCTGTGGCCCACCGCATGCCGGCGCAGGCGGTGCAGGGCAGCGATCCGCATTCCAACCGGCCTGAAGGCCGGGCCATTCAACCCAAGGAAATTTTTTGAATCAAGTTGTTATCTACACGGACGGCGCCTGCAAGGGCAATCCGGGCCCCGGCGGCTGGGGCGTGGTGCTGGAGGCCGGCAGCGCCAGGAAAGAGCTGTTCGGCGGCGAGCTGAACACGACCAACAACCGCATGGAGATGATGGCCGTGATCGAGGCGCTGTCCGCGCTCAGGCGGCCCTGCGATGTGGTGCTCTACATCGACAGCCAGTACGTGCTCAAGGGCATCACCGAATGGATCCATGGCTGGAAGGCCAAGGGCTGGAAGACGGCCTCCAAGGAGCCGGTCAAGAACGTAGAGCTGTGGCAGCGGCTGGACGCCCTGGTCCAGGGTGGTGGCCACCGCATCGACTGGCGCTGGGTCAAGGGCCACGCAGGCGACCCTGGCAACGAGCGGGCAGACGCCCTGGCCAACAAGGGTGTGGACCAGGCACTGGGGCGCTGAGCGCCTGGTGCGGGGCGGGTGCAATGCCCGTCCCTTGCTTCCATCTTCCGAGACCTACCTACAACGCGGTAGATGAAAACCCCAGAACCAGAATTCGGCCCGCGCAGCTAATATTTCCATAAGTGGAAATTAGTTCGCGCCTTGCCAAGCATCTTCCGTGGCGTGGTGTTCAAAATTGCCACTTGTGGAATTTTTTTACCCATCTCACGATGAAAGAGCCTTGCGATGAAATACAAAGCAATTGCCGCATTGGCGATGCTGGGCGGCGCGGGAGCGGCGCTGGCCCAGAGTTCGGTGACGCTGTACGGCAGCATGGACCTGACCATGCCCTGGATCAGCGATGTGCGCGGGAGCCGGCTGACGCGCATGGATTCGGCCATTTCCCAGCCTGACCTCTGGGGCCTGCGCGGCTCCGAGGACCTGGGCGGTGGCATGAAGGCCTCGTTCCAGCTGGAGAACGGATTCCTCACGGACATCGGCTCGCCGATCTCGCCGACCAGCTACTTCAACCGGGCTTCCTGGGTGGGTCTGGACAGCGCGTCGATGGGCTCGGTGCGGCTGGGTCGCCAGGTCGATTTCACGGCCGGCACGCTGAGCCAGTGGGGCAACGGCTACCAGCTCTACAACTTCTATCTCTACCACCCGGGCAACCTGGACGGCCTGTCCAGCCAGTTTCCGGTGGACAACTCCGTGGTCTACCTGACGCCCAGCATGGGCGGGATGCAGTTCGGCGCGCAGTACGGCTTTGGCGAGGTGCCGGGTCGCTCGCAGGCCAACCGTACCTACAGCGTCATGGGCAGCTATTCCAGTGCCAAGCTCAATCTGGCCGTGGCCTACACCGATGCGCGTGGCCGTGCCTTCGATATCGCCGGGCGCACGGGCCTGGCGAACGCGCTGGGCCAGGACCTGGTGGCGGGCCGGCCGCTGGTGCTCGATACCTTCCAGGTGCTGGGCATCGGCGGCGGTTACCAGCTCGATGCGCTTCCGGTCCGGCTCAACGCGCTGCTGACGCGCTCCACGCTCAAATACGGCGGGGCCTCCAGCAACATGAGTGCCCTTGACCTGGGCCTGGCCTGGCAGACCAGCCAGTCCGTGACCATCAACACGGGCTACTCCTTCAGCCGCTTCGAGCAGACGAAGTGGAACCAGGTCCACCTGGGCGCGCGCTACGCCTTCTCCAAACGCACGCAGCTGCATGCCTCGGTCACGCACCAGCGCGCCTCGGATGGCGTGGCGGCGATGAATTCCGTGGGCGTTGCCAGCGGGCGCACGCAGACCGTGATTGCGGCAGGCATACACCACTCGTTCTGAGAGGCATGAGACATGCAGCCCGGTCGATGCGGGCGCATTGGAGACCCCACGATGAAATTCACCCTCAATTCCCGAAGCGTGGCCTTTGACGGCGACGGGCAAACCCCGTTGCTGTGGGTGCTGCGCGATCACTTCAAGCTGCCCGGCACCAAGTTCGGCTGCGGCATCAGCATGTGCGGAGCCTGCACGGTCCATGTCGATGGCGAGCCGGTGCGCTCCTGCGTGCTGCCCGTCTCGACGGTGGGCGGCAAGGCGGTCACGACCATCGAAGGGCTGTCCAGCAACCGTTCCCACCCTATCCAGAAGGCCTGGATGGACAAGGACGTGCCGCAGTGCGGCTACTGCCAGTCCGGCATGGTCATGGCCGCTGCCGCGCTGCTCAAGACCCATCCACAGCCCACCGATGCGCAGATCGACGAGGCCATGACCAATCTGTGCCGCTGCGCCACCTACCACCGCATCCGGGAGGCCATCCATGCCGCAGCGTCCAAGCAATGAACGGGGCCGCACGGCCGGCTCTGCCATCTCGCTGCGGCGCAGGCATCTGCTCCAGAGCGCTGCTGCGCTGCTGGTGGCCCCTGCTGCCGGCAGCCTGCTGATTCCGCTGGCGCAGGCCGCGCCAGCGGAGGCCGGTGCAGCGGCAGCAACGGCTTCCTCCATCGGCGACTGGGTCTGGATCGAGCCTTCGGGGCAGGTGGTGATCGGCGTGTCGCAGTGCGAGGTGGGCCAGGGCATCTACACGGGCCTGCCCCAGGTGCTGGCCGACGAGCTCGATGCCGACTGGGCCAGCGTGACCGTGCGCTTCGTCACGGGGCGCGACGCCTATCGCAACGATGCGGGCGAGATGCCGTTCCAGCAGTTCGTGGGCGCGTCGATGTCGATGAACTATTTCTACGAGCGCATGCGCCTGGCCGGTGCCCAGGCCCGTGATGTGCTGCTGCGTGCCGGCGCGGCCCGGCTGGGCGTGCGGGCATCCCAGTGCAGCACGCGCGCCGGCCGCGTGCTGCACTCCGCGACGGGCCGCAGCGTGGGCTACGGCGAGATCGTGGCCGAGGCTTCCAGGCTGTCCATCGCCGCGCGCCCGCGCATGAAGTCGGCTTCCGAGCAGGGCCTGATTGGCCGCAACCTGCGCCGGGTGGACACCCCGGCCAAGGTCGATGGCAGCGCGGTCTTCGGCATCGACGTCGAGGTGCCCGGCATGCTGATCGGCGCCGTGCGCATGGCGCCCAGCGTGACGGGGCGCATCGTACGCATCCGCAACGAGGCAGAGGTGCGCGCGCGCCCCGGCGTACATGCCGTCGTGCGCACCACGCAGTGGCCCGACCCTGAGCCCAGCACCGTTGTCGTGGTGGCCGATTCGTACTGGATCGCCAAGCAGGCCGCCGACGCGCTGGACATCGAATTCGACGCCGGCGCGGCGGCCGGCGTGGACAGCGAGCGCATCCATGCGCAGTTCGTCGCAGGCCTGGCCAGCGACAAGGCCGTCGTTGCCCGCAGCCTGGGCAAGCCGCGCGAAATGCTGGCGGCGGGCAAGCCGATCACGGCCGACTACCACTCGCCCTACATCACGCACGCCACCATGGAGCCGCTGGCCGCCACTGTCCATGTGCGCGACGGCGAAGTCGAGACCTGGGGGCCCTACCAGGGCCAGGACTTCCTGCGCGGCGAACTCGGCAAGGCCTGCGGGGTGCCTGCGGACAAGGTCATCGTGCACACCACGTTCCTGGGCGGCAGCTTCGGGCGCAAGTACATGCCCGACTTCGCCTTGCATGCGGCAGCGGCATCCAAGGCCGTGGGCCGGCCCGTCAAGGTCATCCGCTCGCGCGAGGACGACATACGGCATTCCTACTACCGGCCCGGCGCATCGGGGCGCTTGAGCGCCGTGCTCGGCGCCGACGGCATGCCGGCCGCGCTGCATGCACGCATCTCGGGCCAGTCGTTGTACGGGGCCATCAACCCCAAGAAGATGGCCGATGCAGGCGGCTGGGACGAGACCATGGTCGAGTCCATCTACGACCTGATCTACGGCGTGCCCAACCTGCTGGTGGATGCCGTGGACGTGCAGCAGCCCATACCGCTGAGCTATTTGCGCAGCGTAGGCACCACGTCCAGCGTGTTCTTCCTGGAAAGCTTCATCAGCGAGCTGGCCCACACCGCAGGCGTGGACGACTACCAGTACCGGCGCCGCCTGCTGGCCGGCCAGCCGCTGGCGCTGGGCGTGCTGGATGCGGCGGCGCGGGCCGCGCGCTGGGAGCAGCCCGCACCGGCAGGGCTGCACCGCGCCATGACCTTCAACGTCTACACGGGGCGGGGTGAGAGCTTCCAGACCTTCGTCGCACTGGTCATGGAATTGCGTGTTGTGGAAGGCCGCGTGCGGCTGGAGCGCGCCATCTGCGCCATCGACGCGGGCCGCGTGGTCAACCCGGGACTGGTCAAGGCCAATGTTGAAGGCGGCATCGGCTTTGCGCTGACCAACACCTTCAAGAGCCGGCTGGGCTTTGACAAGGGCGTGGTGCAGCAAAGCAATTTCCACGACTACCCGCTGCTGCAACTGTCCGAAATGCCCCGCGTGGAGGTGGTCCTGGTCGAAAGCGACCGGCCGCCCCAGGGCTGCGGCGAAGTGGCCCTGGGCCCCACGGCGCCCGCCGTGGCCACGGCCCTGTTCCATGCCACCGGCCGCCGGTTCCGCTCCATGCCGCTGCCGCAGGACATCGCGTCCACCTGATCACCACTCCAACCCCGCTTTTTTTGAGAAAAGGAATTTCATGCAAGTCGAACACATCACCCCGTGCATAGGATCGGAGATATACGGCATCGATCTCTCGGACCCGGCGCAGGTGCATGACCATGCGGACGCGCTGCGCAAGCTGCTGGCCGAGCGCCAGGTCATCTTCTTCCGCGACCAGACGCTGGACCCTGCGCAGCAGGTGCGCGTGGCCCAGGTGTTCGGCAAGGTAGAGCCCGTGTCCTCCACCTTTCCCTCGCACCCGGACGATCCCCATGTCGAGCTGCTGATCAGCCAGGGCACGCGCACCGGCACCGACATCTGGCATGCCGACCTGACCTGGCAGACCAAGCCGCCCGCCGGTGCCTGCCTCTACGCCGTGGACGTGCCGCCCACGGGCGGCGACACCATGTGGGCCAGCATGACCACGGCCTTCGCCTCGCTGGCGCCCGAGCTGCAGGCCTATCTGCGCAAGCTGCGCGCCACCCACAACTGGGAGGCGCCGGCCCTGAGGCAAAGCCTGATGCGCCGCGATCCCTCGGGCGAGGCCTATCGGGCCACGCGCCTCAAGCATCCGCCGCTGGAGCAGCCCGTGGTCCTGGTGCACCCGGTGACCTGCCTGCCCGTGGCCTTTGTGAACTCGCTCTACACCACGCACATAGAAGGCGTGACCAGCGACGAGAGCGCGGCCCTGATCGCCATGCTCAGCGGGCTGGCCAAGGTGCCTGAATGGCAGGTGCGCTTTCGCTGGCGCAAGGGCTCGGTGGCCATCTGGGACAACCTGGCCACGCAGCACTACGCGGTCAATGACTACCACCCCGCAGCGCGGCGGATGCACCGTGTGGCGATACGCCAGGCTTGAGCCCGGCAACGACCTTTGCTGACAATGAAAAAACCACGATGAAAGCCCTCTCCATGAAAGCGAAACGCAGAACGCTCGCCCTGGGCGCGGCCATGGCCCTGGCGCTGCTCGCCGGTCCGGCGCAGGCCCAGACCTACCCCCACAAGCCGGTCACCATCGTCGTGGCCTACCCCGCAGGCGGCGATACCGACGCGCTGGCGCGGCTGCTGGGCGAGAAGCTGTCGGCCCGCATCGGCCAGTCCGTGCTCGTGGACAACCGCGCGGGCGCCAGCGGCACCATCGGCAGCAGCTATGTGGCCAAGGCACCGGCCGATGGCTACACGCTGCTGCTGGCGCCCAATACCTTTGCCATGGCCCAACTGGTGCTCAAGCTGGGCGCGGGCCACGGCTACGACGTGCTCAATGGCTTCACGCCCGTGATCGAGGTCGGCTCCACTTCGCTGTTCCTCGTCGCCGGGCCCGGTGCGGGCGTGCGCAGCTTCAAGGAGGCCATCTCCTCCAGCCAAGGCCGCTCGCTGGGCTATGCCACGCCGGGCAACGGCTCGCCCATGCACTTCCTCGGCGAGATGGTCCGGCGCGCCACGGGCGCCCGCTTCGAGGCCATTCCCTACAAGGGCGTGGCCCCGGCCGTCACCGATGTGGTGGGCGGCCATGTGCCCTTCACCTACAGCACGCTGGGCTCCATCGCCCCCTACCTGCCCGGCGGCAAGCTGGTGGCGCTGGCCGTGGCCGACGCCCAGCGCTCACCGCTGGCGCCCGACGTTCCCACGCTGGCCGAGCTGGGCTACAAGGACGTGGAGCTGACCGCCTGGTACGGCCTGTTCGGCCCCAGGAACATGCCCGCCGAGGTGGTCAAGCTGCTCAATACGCATCTCAACGAGATCCTCAGGATGCCCGACGTGGTGGCGCGCATGGCCACGCTGGGAACCGTCCCTGTGGGCGGCCCGCCCCAGCGGCTGGGCAAGACCAATGCCGGCGATTTCGAGCGCTTCGGGCGGCTGGTCAAGGAGCTGGGCATACAGCCTGACTAGATTGAACAGGCGCTGAACGAAAGGAGGGAGGAAGCAGCGGGCGCCGGCGCAAGTCATCCCGGGTGGTGGCCCGGGGAAGGAGGGTGGTCTTGCGCCGGCGCATCCTGCCTGATGCGCTCGGCCAGCAGGTGAGACATGAAGCGCAGGTAGCGCTCGATCTGCTGGTCTGCCTCGGGTCCCTCACCGAACAGTTCGGCCAGCAGCGGCCGTGCCGTGGGCAGGAAGGCCGAAATGCTGAGGATGGCCAGGTGGATGAAGCGCGGGTCCACCTGTGCCGGGTGGCTGGCCTGTGCTCCGTTCATCAGCATGGTCGAGGTCAGCTCCAGCCCGCGCCGCGTGATGCGCTGCAGCGGCGTGCCCGAGGGCGGCGGCTCTTCTTCGCTTTCGTAGTGGTAGATCTCGGAGAGCGCCAGCCGCTCGAACTGCGGGTGCTCGCGCATGAAATCCAGCCGCAGCAGCAGGCGCTGGTAGACGCGCTCTTCCACCGTGCCCTGCGTCCTGAGCGCCACTTCCATGCGGTTTTGCAACTCGCGCATCAGGGACTCCGTCACCTCCTGCAGCAAGCCCTTGAGGCTGCTGAAGTAGTAGCGCACCAGGGCACGCGTGACACCGGCTGCCGCCGCGATTTCCAGAATGCTCAGCTGCTCCGGCGTGCGGGTCTTGAGCAGGTTGACCGTGGTCTGCAGGATGATGTCTCGGCCGACGGCATCGTCGGCCAGCGGGCGGCCGCTGTTGCGGCGGGGCTTCTTGGGCGCGGATTCGGTTGGCTTCTTTTGAGGCGGCATGCGGGCCATTGTCGGCGATACACAGGCAGCGGCCGCGCCGCAAGTGTCAGGGCTGGGCGGTGATGCGGGCCAGCGCATCCGCGATCTCGCGGGCCTGCTGGGGCCGCACCAGCCTTTGCACCTCCTGCCCGTCACGCAGAAAGATCAGGGTGGGCCAGAGCTTGACGCGGTAGCTGCGACCCAGGGCCCGGCCGGGGCCGTCTTCCACCTTGATGTGGGCCACCTGCGGGGCGGCATCCAGCGCCTGGGCAATCAGCGGTTGCGCGCCCTGGCAGTGGCCGCACCAGGCGGTGCCGAACTCCAGCAAGGTAGCGCCGGGCAGTGTGTCGACGGTGCTGCGATCGGGGGCGTCGGTCAGGTGCTTGGACTGGAAGGGCATGGGGCAATCTCCTGTCAGGGAAAGGCCTGCAGCGGCAGGATGGACACGGTTTCGCCGGCTTGCACGGCACCGCGCTCATGTTCGAGCACGATGAGGCAGTCGGCCTCGGCCATGGAGCGCAGCACGCCCGAACCCTGCGGCCCGGTGGTGCGGACCAGGCAGCGGCCATCGGCGCCTGTGGACAGAAGGCCGCGCTGGTATTCGGTGCGGCCCGGCCGCTTGGACAGCGCATGGGCAGCCACGGCCTGGGGCAGGGCGGCCGGC
The DNA here is from genome assembly GCF_002193035.1 of Delftia sp. K82. Taxonomy (NCBI): domain Bacteria; kingdom Pseudomonadati; phylum Pseudomonadota; class Betaproteobacteria; order Burkholderiales; family Comamonadaceae; genus Delftia; species Delftia sp. K82. Next base: position 1,045,245 of record NZ_MYFL01000001.1, read on the forward strand.
TCGGCAGCTGCCTGCGCAGCGCCCATGAGCTGCAGCAGTGCCGGACGGACAAAGACCAGAAAGCTGACCATGGCAGCCACGGGATTGCCAGGAAGGCCGATCAGCACCGTGGTGCGTGCAGGCGTGCGGCTTGCGGCAAACGGCGTGCCCGCATCAGGCTGCAGCAGGCCCACGGCCAGCGGACGGCCGGGCCGCATGGCCAGTCGCCAGAAGTGCACGCAGCCCATGCGCTGCAGCATGGCGCGCGTGTGGTCGGCCTCGCCTGCGCTGATGCCGCCGCTGGTCAGCACCACGTCGGCCAAAGAGGCGGCTTCGCGCAGGCGCTCCTGCAGGGCCTCGGGCTCGTCGGCCACCACGCCCAGGTCCAGCACCTGCACGCCCATGCGCTGCAGCAGGCCGATGAGGCTGAAGCGGTTGCTGTCGTAGACCGCACCCTCGCGCGGCGCCGTGCCGGGGTGGAGGATTTCATCGCCCGTGGAGAAATAGGCCACGCGCAGCCGCCTGCGCACGCGCACCTGGGGCTGGCCCAGGCTGGCGATCAGGCCCAGGGCCGCGGGATGCAGGCGCTGGCCCGCCGCCAGGGCCACGCGGCCCAGGCTCAGGTCCTCGCCGCGCAGGCGCCGGTTGTCCCCGGCACGCACGCTGCCTGCCGGAATGCCGATGTGGTCAGTGCCTGCGGACACGGTGCGTTCATGCGCGATCACCGTGTCCAGCCCGCTAGGCAACACGGCGCCGGTCATGATCTTGATGCACTCGCCGGCCTGCACGGTGCCGTGCCAGGGTTTGCCGGCCAGGGCCTGGCCGACTACGCGCAGCACCAGCGGTGCAGCGGGCGAACCGGCGTGAGCTGCCTGCAGCTGGCCACCATCGAAGGCATAGCCATCCATGGCGGCGTTGTCATGCGCTGGCACATCGACGGGGGAGACGATGTCTTCGGCCAGCACGCGGTCCAGCGCATCGGCCAGCGCCAGCGTCTCCAACTCTGCCACCGGGCCCAGGGGCTGCAGCAGGCTGGCCAGCTGTGTCAGGGCCTGATCGACCCTCAGGTCCTGGGTGGATGCGGTGGTGGGGGATGCGGGCTGGAAGGATGCTGTCATCAGAACGGAATCCGGTTGGGCAAGGCGGCGTGCGGGCCGGCGGCGCGGGGCACTACGACGGGGTGGCTGCGGCGCGCGCCAGCGCCTGCAGCTCCTGCTGCGTGTTGGCGTTGGCAAAGGCCAGCGGGCTGTCGCCCGCGCGGTCGAAGAGGGCCGGGGCGCAGCGGTGCTGGCCCGTCCATGCATCGATCTTGCGGCCGCCCGAGCGTATGAACGATTGCAGACTATCACGCAGCGATGACCGCATCAGGCAGAACACGGGCTGGGCCCGCAGCAGGGATTGATCTGCGTCAAGCGAGTGCTCCCAGCCATGGGCGACGACGATGTCGGCCGCAGGCTGCTGCGACAGCGCTGCCTGCACAAGCCGCTCCACAAGGTCCAGCGGGAACAGCGGCGTATCGCAGGGCACGCAGACCAGCCAGGGCGTCCGGCAGTGCATCAGGCCACTCAGGAAGCCGGCCAGCGGGCCGGGATAGTCGGGTTCGGCATCGGGCCAGACCGGCGCACCGTGGGCCGCGCCCAATTGCGCATAGGCCTCGGCATGGCGATTGGCGTTGATCAGCAGATGCCCGACCTGGGGCGCCAGGCGGTCCAGCGCATGGGCTGCCAGCGGCTGGCCCAGAAAGGGCTGCAGCCCCTTGTCGATGCCGCCCATTCGCATGCCGCGCCCGCCTGCCAGCACGCAGCCCGTGATGTCGTTCAGGGGCAGGGGGACGTGCAGGGGAGCGGGATGGGAAGAAGGGGGCATGTGGGGCGGGAGGGAGCAGCGGGAAAAGGAGTAGGGGGCGGGGCGGCGATGGCAGGGCGCCGACACCCCGCGCACGCCGCACGGATCAGCCGCCGATGTAGCTCATCTCGATGCGCCTGCGCTGCGTGCCCGTGCTGGCCGGCAGGCTGGCGCGCAGCTCGGAGTAGCGGTCGCTGCGCTGCTGCCAGATGGGGGCCAGCGCGGAGGCGACCTCTGCATCGCTGGCGCCGCTGCGCAGCAGGCTGCGCAGGTCCCAGCCTTCGGAGGCGAACAGGCACAGGTACAGCCGGCCTTCGGTGGACAGGCGCGCGCGGTTGCAGTCGCCGCAAAAAGCATGGGTGACGCTGCTGATCACGCCGACCTCGCCCAGCGACGGGTCGTGCAGGCCGCGCGCGTCGGCATAGCCCCAGCGCACGGCCGTCTCGCCGGTGGCGCTGGGCTGCAGCGGCACCAGGGGCAGTTCGGCGCGCAGCCGGGCGATGACCTCGTCGGAGGGCAGGACCTCGTCCATGCGCCAGCCGTTGGTCGCGCCCACATCCATGTATTCGATGAAGCGCAAGGTCACGCCCGTGCCCTGGAAGTGGCGCGCCATGGGCAGGATCTGGTCTTCGTTGGTGCCGCGCTTGACCACCATGTTGACCTTGATGTTGGTCAGGCCCGCGGCCTGGGCCGCCTCGATGCCGGCCAGCACGTCGGAGACCGGGAAGTCCACGTCGTTCATGCTGCGGAACACCGCGTCGTCCAGCCCGTCCAGGCTCACGGTGACGCGGTTCAGGCCGGCGTCCTTGAGCGCGCGGGCCTTGCGGGCCAGCAGGGAGTCGTTGGTGGTCAGCGTCAGGTCCAGCGGCTGGCCGCCGGGCGTGCGCAGGGCGGAGAGCTGCTCCACCAGCGTTTCCACGTTCTTGCGCAGCAGCGGCTCGCCACCCGTCAGCCGGATCTTCTGCACGCCGTGCTGTACGAACAGGCGCGCCGTGCGCGTGATTTCCTCGAAACTCAGCAGCGAGCCGTGCGGCAGGTAGCTGTAGTTCTTGTCGAAGACTTCCTTGGGCATGCAGTAGCTGCAGCGGAAGTTGCAGCGGTCGGTGATGCTGATGCGCAGGTCGCGCAGCGACCGGCCAAGCCTGTCCTGCAGATCGCCGGTGGGCGTCTGCAGCAGACTTGGCACGGCGGCCGGGCGCGTGGGGGAGCGCTCGTCGACCAGGGGGATCACTCGTTCTGCCATGCCTGTGATTTTGCCCGAATGCCTATGCCCAGGCACTGCGCAAGCCTGCAGTTCTTGATCTGTGTCTAGACGCAGCGCGCTCCGTCCACCTCGATGCAGGTGCCGCTGATGAAGGCGGCCTCGTCGCTGGCCAGATACAGCGCGGCATTGGCCACGTCCCCTGCGGTGGAGAAGCGGCCCAGCGGAATGGTCGCCAGAAAGCGTGCGCGGCGCGCTTCGTCCACCGGGCCGCCGGCGAACTCGGCGGCCAGGCCGGTGTCCGGGTTGAACACGGGGTTGATGCAGTTGACGCGGATGTTCTCGGGCCCGAGCTCGGCCGCCATGGACTTGCTGGTGATGATGACGGCACCCTTGGAGCCGTTGTACCAGGTCAGCCCTGGCCGAGGGCGCAGGCCGGCCGTGGAGGCGATGTTGATGAAGCTGCCGCCGCCAGGGCGGCCATCGGCCAGCGCTGGGTTGGCGCGCATGGCGGGCACGCCGTGCACGGCAGAAAGGTAGATGCTCTTGACGTTGATGGCGTAGACGCGGTCGAACTCGGCCTCGCTGACTTCGAGCATGGGGCGGTTGCGGTGCGTCCAGCCCGCGTTGTTGACGAAGGCATCGAGCCGGCCATGCGCCTGCAGCGTGGCCTCCACCAGGGCCTTGACCTGTTCGCTGCTTGTCATGTCCGCCTGCACGAAAAGTGCCCGGCCGCCTTCGGCGGTGATGGACTGTGCCACGCGCGTGCCGGCCTCGCGGTCGATGTCGTTGACGATGACCCGGGCACCTTCGGCGGCCAGCCGCTGGGCGATGCCGGCCCCGATGCCGCTGCCGGCACCTGTGACGATGATGGATTTGTCCTGGACACGCATCGGGCTTTGCTCCTCGGTCGGGGGGGTCAGGCCCCCTGGGTTTCGGTGGTTGCTGTGGTCGCCGGGATCGGGGGCGCGCCGCCTGTGCCGGGCTGCCAGCCCACGAATTGCGGGTAATAGCGGGCCACACCGGGGCCGTTGAAGTCCCAGCCCAGGCACTGGCCCAGGTGGCGTGGCGGCTGGCTGGGGTCGGCATCGCCAAAGACGCCCGGCACGGACTGGAAGGCGGCGGTGGCCATGTTGAACAGCAGCTCGCGCAGATGCGTGCAGCTGGCCACGCCGCCCAGGTTCTCGTTGATGGCCTTGCGCCAGCCGCGCGCCATGCTGCAGCCGACCATTTTCTGCATGGCCCGCGTGGCCTCGGGGCAGTGGCCCAGCGGGTGGGAATCCATGACGACCTCGATGGCCTGCACCACCAGGCGGGCATCGACCGTGGTGCGTATCCACATGTGGTGTATGGCCGTGCCGGCGGGCATGTGGCGGCCGCCGCTCAGTTCGATGTCATGGGTCTTGCTGTCGCGCAGCTCGCCTTCGATATCCCAGAGGCCGTCGGCGCGGGCGTAGCTGCGGTAGCGCACGTCGCGTTCATGCTGGGGCGTGCGGTCGGGAATGGGGGACAGGGGCATGGGGGAAGCTGTTCTTTCTGTCGCGGGCTGCCGGCTGGCGCCGGGCATCCCGCGATTTTCCGTCATGCGCAACGATCAGCCATGCCGTATGGCGACGGTCTTCAGCGTGGTAAATCCGTAGAGCGCCTCGAAGCCCTTTTCGCGGCCATGGCCGCTGGACTTGACGCCGCCGAAGGGCAGCTCCACGCCGCCACCGGCGCCGTAGTTGTTGATGAAGACCTGGCCGCAGCGCAGGCGCCGCGCCATGCGCAGCTGGCGCGCGCCGTCGCGCGTCCACAGGCCTGCCACCAGGCCGTAGGCCGTGCCATTGGCCAGTTGCACGGCATGGTCCTCGTCATGGAAGGGCATGGCGCAGAGCACGGGGCCGAAAATCTCTTCCTGCGCCAGCCGGTGCTCGGGCGGCACGTCGCGCAGCAGGGTGGGCGCCTGGTAAAAGCCGCTGTCGGGCGCATCCTCGACGATCTGGCCCTGCGCCACCACGGCAATGCCGGCCACCTGGGCGTCGGACAGGAAATCCCAGACGCGCTGCTGCTGGCTGGCGCGGATCAGCGGCCCGAGGTCCAGGTCCATGGCGGCCGGGCCCACGCGCAGCGCCTCGAAGGCCTGGCCCAGGCGTTCGAGCAGCGGCTCGTAGATCAGCGAGTCGATCAGCACGCGCGAACCTGCCGAGCAGGTCTGGCCCGCGTTCTGCACGATGGCATTGACGATGGCGGGCACGGCGGCATCAAGGTCCGCGTCTGCAAACACGATCTGCGGGCTCTTGCCGCCCAGCTCCAGCGTGACGGGGCAGTGGCGCTCGGCAGCCGCCTGCTGGATCAGCGTGCCCACGCCGGGGCTGCCCGTGAAGCTCAGGTGGTCTACGCCGGGATGGCGCGCCAGGGCCTCGCCCACCTCGTGACCCAGGCCGGTGACCACGTTGAAGGCGCCGGCTGGAAAGCCTGCCTCGGTGGCCAGCCGCGCCACGCGCAGCACGGACAGGCAGGCGTCTTCCGAGGGCTTGACCACACAGGTATTGCCCGCAGCCAGCGCCGCGCCCACGCTGCGGCCCAGGATCTGCATGGGATAGTTCCAGGGGACGATATGACCGGTCACGCCGTGGGGCTCGCGCCAGGTCAGGGCGCTGTAGCCCTGCTGGTAGGGCAGGGTCTCACCGTGCAGCTTGTCGCAGGCGCCGGCATAGAACTCGAAGTAGCGCGCAAGCGCCAGCACGTCGGCACGGGCCTGGCGCGTGGGCTTGCCGCAGTCGCGCTGCTCAATGGCCGTGAGCTCATCGGCATGCTGGAGCACGCTGCCCGACAGGTGCATCAGCAGGCGACCGCGCTCTGCGGCAGAAAGCTTGCTCCAGACGCTGTCCTGGCACTCGCGCGCCGAACGCACGGCCAGGTCGATGTCCTGGGGCGAGCCGCGCTGCAGCTCGTCGAAAGCCTGCCCGTCCGACGGGTCCAGCACGGGGATCGTGCGTCCCGACTCCGTGGGCACGGACGCATTGCCGATGTAGTGGTATTGCATGGAGCCCGATTGTGGGGTGCCCGCGCCGCTTGTCCAGTCCCGGGCGTTGCTGCGTCCCCTCGATCGCCTTGGTGGCTCCAGCGGCTTCAGTGGCTTCAGTGGCTTCAGTGGCTTCAGTGGCTTCCGTCCTCGGGCCAACCCGCGTCGCGCAGGCCCTGCCGGTCCAGCACCTCCATCTTGCCGCGCCGCAGTTGCAGGCAACCGGCCTGCTGCAGCTCCTGCAGGATCTGGTTGGTGGTCTGGCGCGACAGGCCCAGCATGCGCGCCAGCTGTTCCTGGGAAACATCCAGCTCGCGGCGCCAGCGCTGGCGGCCCTGGCCGTCCGGCTGCCACTGGTCAAAGCCTTCGGCCATGCGCACCAGGCGCCGCGCCAGGCGCTGCGGCGCAGGCAGCAGCGTGTGCTCCTCCAGCGCCATCAGGCACACGCGCAGCTTGTCGGTCAGCAGCAAGGCCAGCACCTGCCAGTGTTCGGGATGGGCCGCCAGCCATGCCTGCAGTGGGGCCTGAGGCACGTGCAGCACGGTGCAGGCCGTGGCTGCCTGAGCATCGTGGGTGCGCTCGGCTCCATCGAACAGCGCGATTTCCCCCAGCCACATGGGAGGCTCCACCAGGGTCAGCAGCGCCGTGCGGGCCTGCTCGCCGCAGGCGGCCGTTCCCGAGATGCTGAGCGCCCCACGCGCCACCGCATACAGGCCGCAGGGCGGGTCGCCGCGCCGGAACAGCCAGTCGCCTGCCGCCAGCGTGCGGGGCTGGGCCAGTGCCTTGAGCTGTGCGCCCAGCTCCGGCGGCAGGGCGTGGAACCAGCGGCCCGCCTCGATGGTGGCCCAGAGATCGGCCATGCCCGGCGGGCCGGCCGCAGCACGGCGCCGTACGCCGCGCGGGGCGGCGTGGGCTGCCGGAGCTGCCGGGGCGGGTGCGGGTAAGCCCGAGGTGTGCGATGAGGCTTGTGTCGGATCCATGACAGACGCCAATCCTTGATGACACCACCATGGTTGCGCAACATCCACCGCAGGTGCAGCCTATGAAAACCCTCATCGACCAACTGTCCCAGTACGCGGACTATCACCGTGATCCGCGCAACATCCTCACGCACTTCGTCGGCGTGCCGCTGATCATGTGGGCGGTGGTGATTTTGCTGGCCCGCCTGCAGTGGGCTGTCCCCTTGGGCGATGGCCTGCCCGAGCTGCCATTGAGCCTGGCCCTGCTGGCGGCACTGGCGGCAGGCATCTACTACTGTCTGCTGGACCTGCGCTACGGCATCGCCATGGCCCTGGTGCTTGCCCTGATGCTGGCGCTGGCCCAGCCCATCGCCATGCTGCCGATGGGGGCTTGGCTGGGCTGGGGCCTGGGCATCTTCGCCGTGGGCTGGGTGATCCAGTTCGCGGGCCATTACTACGAGGGCCGCAAGCCGGCTTTCCTGGATGACATCGTGGGCCTGGTCATCGGGCCGCTGTTCGTGCTGGCCGAGTTGGGCTTTGCCCTGGGCCTGCGCCGCGAAGTGCAGCATGCGGTGGAGCAGCGCAGCGGGCCCGTGCAACGGCGCGCGGGCGGCGCACACGCCTGAAAACGGCCCGGGCGCTGCAAGCTTGGCGCAGGCTTGCCGCCGTAGCATGGCAGGCGTTCCTGCGGAGCCATCCGTGGGGGCGTGTGCCTGCGCCTAAAATCACGCTGCTATCCCCCTGCGGGGGCTTTTTTGTTTCAACTCTCCTCATCCATCATGTCTTTCGACAAAGTCACACCGGGCAAGAACGCTCCTGAAACCTTCAACGTGGTCATCGAGATCTCGGCCAACTCCGATCCCATCAAGTACGAAGTGGACAAGGAAAGCGGCGCCGTCTTCGTGGACCGCTTCATGGGCACGGCCATGCACTACCCGGCCAACTACGGCTATGTGCCCCAGACGCTGTCCGGCGACGGCGATCCGGTGGACGTGCTGGTGATGACGCCCTTCCCGCTGCCCCCGGGCGTGGTCGTGGCCTGCCGCCCCATCGGCATCCTGCTGATGGAAGACGAGTCCGGCGTGGATGGCAAGGTCCTGGCCGTGCCCACGCAAAAGCTGCTGCCCGCCTACGACAAGATCAACACGCTGGAAGACATCCACGAGATCACCCTCAAGCAGATCCAGCATTTCTTCGAGCACTACAAGGACCTGGAAAAGGGCAAGTGGGTCAAGGTGCTGGGCTGGAAGGGCGTGGACGAGGCCAAGAAGGAAGTCGTGGACGGCATCGCCAACTACAAGGGCTGATCCTTTTCACTCCCGTTGAGGGAGTCTCAACTGCGCTGAGGTAAATGCCCGCTTCGCAGTTGATACAATTTGAAACGCACCCGTTGCCTACGCGCCGGGTGCGTTTTTTGTTTTGTCGTGGATCAGGGTTTGGGCAGATCAATCAGGCGCTGGTGCGAGCCATCAGCCCGGGAGCGAGCAAATGAAGTTGGCAGATTGGCGCATGGGCACGAAGCTGGGCATGGGATTCCTCGTCATGGTCCTGTTCTCGGCCATCCTGGGGGCGGTGGCCTGGTTGCAACTGGCGCAAATGCACCGCAACGCATTGCATTTGTCGGATGTGGCCCTGCCCAGCATGTTCCATGCGGGCGCCATGCGCTCCGAGTACAACCGCCTGCGCCGCCACGAGGCCGGCATCGCCTCGGCGCGCAGCCTGGGCGAGGTCGATGGCTTTGCCAAGCAGGTGCAGGACCGGCTGCAGACCATCGGCGAGCATGAGACGGCTCTGCGTGCGCTGATCGACCAGCAGGCCCTGCGCGCGGCCTTTGACGACTACCTCGGCTTCAAGCAGCAGTTCCTGGCCATGCATGCGCGCCTGCTGGAGCGCGCGCGTGCCGGCAACTATTCGACCACCGAGGAGCAGGCCTTCATGGCCGACGAGATGGGGCTGATGTTCGCAGGCGAATCCGAGGCGCAGTTCGGCAAGCTGGCCGAAAGCGCCGGCCGCCTGCTGACCCTGCAGCGCGAGGCGGGCGAGCAGGCACGCCAGCAGGCGCAGGCCGGCTTTGACCTCGCCCGCATCTGGGTGCTGGGCACGCTGGCCGTGGTGGTGGCCATTGCAGCCCTGGTGGGCTGGGCCATCACGCGTGCCGTGACCGGCCCCGTCGCCCAGGCCGTCCATGTGGCGCGCAACGTGGCGGCCGGCCATCTGGAGACGCCGGTCACCAGCCGCCGCCGCGACGAAATGGGCCAGCTCATCAACGCGCAGGAAGACATGCGCCGCAAGCTCGCCGAGCTGGTGGGCGAGGTGCGCGGCAACGCGCAGGGCGTGGCACTGGCCGCTGGCGAGATCGCCCAGGGCAATGCCGATCTGTCGGCGCGCACCGAAAGCCAGGCCAGCGCGCTGGAGGAAACGGCAGCCTCCATGGAGCAACTGGGCGCCACCGTGCGGCAGAACGCCGACAGCGCACGCCAGGCCAACCAGATGGCGGCCTCCGCATCGGGCATCGCCGCGCGTGGCGGCGAAGTCGTGGCCCAGGTGGTGGACACCATGAAGGGCATCAACGACAGCAGCCGCCAGATCGCCGACATCATCGGCGTGATCGATGGCATTGCCTTCCAGACCAACATTCTTGCGCTGAACGCGGCCGTGGAAGCGGCCCGCGCAGGCGAGCAGGGCCGGGGCTTTGCCGTGGTGGCGGGCGAGGTCCGTTCGCTGGCCCAGCGCAGCGCCGAGGCGGCCAAGGAGATCAAGGCGCTGATCCAGGCCAGCGAGCAGCGCGTGGAGCAGGGCACGCAGCTGGTGGACAAGGCGGGCGAGACCATGTCGGAAATCGTCACCGCCATCCGGCGCGTGACGGACATCATGGGCGAGATCAGCGCGGCCAGCAGCGAGCAGAGCGCGGGCGTGGCCCAGGTGGGTGATGCCATCACGCAGATGGACCAAGCCACGCAGCAGAACGCGGCCCTGGTGGAGCAAAGCGCCGCCGCCGCCCAGTCGCTGCAGCAGCAGGCACAGGCCATGGTGGCCTCGGTCTCGGTATTTCGCACGGCGGCTGCCGATGCGCCAGTTGTCTCTGTGGCGACTGCCGCAGCATCGCGCGCAACGGTTGTTGCCTCCTTGGCACCGCGTCCGGCCCTGGCTCCCATGGCCGCCAGGCCGGCACAACAGATCGCTGCGGCCACCCCGGCCAAGGCCACCAAGACGGCCACCGCCGACGATGAGGAGTGGGCCGCGTTCTGAGGCCTCACGCGCAGTTCAGCTTCCTTTTCTGGCGGCTCCATGCTTTGCATGGGGCCGCTTTCCTTTTGTGTCTGCCGCTGAGCTGGCGCAAGACGGGAGCGAGAGGCTGTGGCACAAATCTGCCAGTGAAGGTTTCTGCCTACTACCAGTACCTGAACTTGTCCTGAACAATGCCTGGATACTGGCAGAATGTAAGTGGATGTAGTCCTATTCTTACAGCGTGAACAATGGCGGCTTCTGGCGCCGCTCCCTAGGAGCGAAGGGATATCCCGTGATCACCTTGTTCTCATGGTCGCCACGCCTGGCGGCAATCAGTCTTCCAGCAGGCCGCGCCACCGCGGTGGCTCTCCCTCTCCAATCCCTGCCAACGAGCCGACTTGCGCGGCTGCGGCAGATCTGTTTTTGCGAAGTCCGCGCCGGGCCTGGCTGACGCCTGTCCATGGCGCAACACAAAGCTAGGCACAACAAGATGGCAGGACTTCGACAAGAAAGATGAACGTGAAAAACCTCAAGATCTCAACGCGCATGCTGGGCACCTTCGGCCTGCTGGTGCTGCTGCTGCTGGCCGTGGTGGCCGCGGCCCTGGTGCAACTGCGTTCCATGCGCGCCAGCATGGAAGTCATCACGGGCAACGCCATGCCCAGCGTGGAAGTGATCAACCAGATCGGCACCGATGTCGTGCGCACGCGCCTTCTGGAAGTGCGCCATGTCAACAATGACGATGCCGCCTACAAGACCGATTCGGAAAAGCAGCTGGAACAACTGCAGCGCCGCCTGGCCGAGCGCAAGAAGGCCTATGAGCCGCTGCTGTCATCCGACGAAGAACGCAGGCTCTACGCGCAACTGGTCCAGGAACGCGAGCGCTACCAGCAACTGAGCCAGCAGGTGCTGGCGCTGTCGCGCCAGGGCGAGAAGGAAAAGGCCCAGGCGGTGCTGGGCGGCGAGTCGCTGAAGCTCTACAACGATTCGTCGAACACGCTGGATCTGCTGGTCAAGCTCAACAGTGATGCCGCCTTGCAGGAAAGCCGCAATGCCGAGGCTGTGTACGGGCGCTCGGTCGTCGTCCTCAGCGTGGCGGCGCTGGCGGCCGTGCTGCTGGCCGTGCTGGCCGGCCTGTGGCTGACGCGCTCCATCCGCGCGCCGCTGGCGCATGCGGTCGATGCCGCAGACCGCGTGGCCAACGGCGACCTGGGCGGGACCATCCGCATCGACCGCCATGACGAAACCGGCCTGCTGCTGGGCGCGCTGCAGCGCATGCAGTCCAGCCTGGTGCAGACCGTGCGCAGCGTGCGCCAGAACGCCGAAGGCGTGGCCTCGGCCAGCGCGCAGATTGCCTCGGGCAATGCCGACCTGTCCAGCCGCACGGAAGAGCAGGCCAGTGCCCTGGAGCAGACGGCAGCCTCCATGGAGGAGCTGGGCTCCACCGTGCGCCAGAACGCCGACAACGCACGCCAGGCCAATCAACTGGCGCTCAATGCATCCAGCGTTGCGCGCCGTGGCGGCGAAGTGGTGGCCGAGGCCGTGGAAACCATGAAGGGCATCAACGACAGCAGCCGGCGCATCGGCGACATCATCGGCGTGATCGACTCCATTGCTTTCCAGACCAACATCCTTGCGCTCAATGCCGCCGTGGAGGCGGCCCGCGCAGGTGAGCAGGGCCGGGGTTTTGCCGTGGTGGCGGGCGAGGTGCGCTCGCTGGCGCAGCGCAGCGCCGAGGCGGCCAAGGAAATCAAGGCGCTGATCACGGCCAGCGTGGAGCGTGTGGAGCAGGGCTCGCAACTGGTGGACCGCGCAGGCACGACCATGACCGAAGTGGTGGCCGCCATCGGCCGGGTCACCGACATCATGGGCGAGATCAGCTCGGCCAGCACCGAGCAGAGCTCCGGCGTGGCCCAGGTTGGCGAAGCCGTCACGCAGATGGACCAGACCACGCAGCAGAACGCGGCCCTGGTCGAGGAAAGCGCGGCCGCCGCTGCCTCGCTGCGCAAGCAGGCGCAGGACCTGGTCGAGGCCGTGGCCGTCTTCCAGTTGCCCCGTGGCGCCACGGACAGCCATGCGCATGTGCCGCACAGGGTGGCGGCACCGGCCAGCGCCGCAGCGCGCCCCGCAGCCCCGCCTGTCCGGCCTGCCCCACCCGCCAGCCCTGCGCGGCCTGCGGCCCTGGGCGGCGGCGGTGCGCCTGCAGGCGGCGAGACGCTGGCCCGCCGGCTTGAGCGCGATGCCACGCCCCCCATCCGGCCGCGCACCGGACCCACGCAGGCCGGCAAGCCGGCACCACGCCAGCCCGGCCAGGGCGATGACGACTGGGAAACCTTCTGAGCCTTGGCCCTGGCCTTACCCCTGGCGCAGCGGGCTGTGGGCCTGCAGCTCCTGCAGATAGCCGGCCATGCCCTCGCCCTCGCGGTCCAGAAAGCGCGAGATGGCATCGGCAAAGGACGGGTGGGCAATCCAGTGGGCGCTGGGGGTGACCACGGGCAGCAGCGCCCGCGCCATCTTGTGCTCGCCCTGGGCGCCTCCCTCGAAATGCGCAATGCCGCGTTCTATGCACCAGGCGATGGGCTGGTAGTAGCAGGCCTCGAAATGCAGGCAATCCACACGCTCCAGTGCGCCCCAGTAGCGGCCGTAGGCCGTTCCCTGCGGGGCCTGCGGGGCCTGCGGCGCATGGGCGCACCCGCCTGGATGGCCCGCTGACAGCCTTGCGGCCGCAGCATCCAGCGCGATCAGGCTGCAGGCCATGGGCTGGCCGTCGCGCTCGGCGATGAACATCAGCCAGGCCTCGGGCATCTGGCGCGCCATGGCCTCGAAGAAGGCCGGTTCGAGGTACGGGGCGTTGCCATGCTCCAGGTAGGTACGCTCGTGGCAGCGGTAGAAAAAGGCCCAGTCCTGTGCTCCCATGTCCGGCCCGTGCAGGGCGCGAAAGCGCACGCCGGCCTCATGCACCTTGCGCCTTTCCTGGCGTATCTTCTTGCGCTTTTCCTGGTTCAGCGTCGCCAGAAAGTGGTCGAAATCGCTGTGCCCGGCGCCATCGGCGCCCTGGTTGCTCCAGTGGAACTGCACGGTGCTGCGCTGCATCCAGCCGTCGGCATCGCAGGCTGCCAGATCCTCGGCATCGCTGAACAGCAGGTGCAGCGAAGACAGCTGCTGCGCCTGGGCCCATTCGCGCACCGCGCGCACCAGGGCTGCACGCAGCAAGGGCGTGCGCGCCAGCAGGCGGCTGCCCGGCACGGGCGTGAAAGGCACGGCCAGCACGCCCTTGGGGTAGTAGTCCAGGCCATGCTGGGCGTAGGCGCGCGCCCAGGCAAAGTCGAACACGTACTCGCCATAGGAGTGCGCCTTGGCGTAGACCGGGCAGGCGGCGACCAGCTCGCCGCCCTGCCAGAGCGTGACCACGCGGCCGGCCCAGCCGGTTTGCGGCACGGCGCTGCCGCTGGATTCCAGCGCGCTCAGGTACTCGTGGCGCATGAAGGGAGTGGGCGCGGCCTGCGATGCCAGCAGCGCATTCCAGGCCTGGGCATCGAGCTGCTGCACGCTGTCCAGCACGCGGGTGATAATTGCGGTTTCAGCCATGCCATTCCTTGCAGGCCGGTGTGACGCGCGCTGCCGCCTTTCGCTGTGGGGTGGCCTTGTCGGCCCTGTTGGCTCCATTGCATTCCATGACGCTCTCCATCTGCACTGCCCAGCTCAACTTTGTCGTGGGCGACCTGCCCGGCAATGTCCAGAAAATCATTGCCGCAGCCCGTGAAGCTTATGCCACGGGAGCGCGCTTGCTGCTGACGCCCGAGCTTGCCCTGTGCGGCTATGCGGCCGAAGACCTGTATCTGCGCCCCGCCTTTCTGGATGCCTGCGACCAGGCTGTGCAGCAGCTTGCGCTGGAGACCGCGCAATGGCCGGGCCTGGCGCTGGTGCTGGGCCATCCCTGGCGCGACCCCGGCGCCGGTGGCGCGTTGCGCAATGCGGCCAGCGTGCTGCGCGACGGGCGCGTGGAATGCAGCCATGCCAAGCAATGCCTGCCCAACTACGGCGTGTTCGACGAGCAGCGCTACTTTGTGGCCGGCCAATCGCCCTGCGTGATCGAAGTGCAGGGCGTGCGCGTGGGCCTGCTGATCTGCGAGGACGCCTGGCATCCCGAACCCGCACGCGCCGCCGCTCAGGCCGGTGCGCAATTGCTGGCCGTGATCAATGCCTCGCCCTTCCATGAGGGCAAGCAGGCCGAACGCGAAGCCACGCTGGCCGCGCGTGCGTGCGAGACTGGCCTGCCCCTGGTCTACGCACATCTGGTTGGCGGCCAGGATGAAATCGTCTTTGATGGCAGCTCCTTTGCCGTGCAGGCGGACGGCTCCATTGCCGCGCGCGCGCCGGCCTTTGCCGAGGCCTTGCCGCAGGTGGGGGTCCGCACGGGCGGGCAGGGGCTGTTGCTGGCCGGCGAGGTGATTGCGCAGCCAGGGCACCTGCCGGCGCTGTGGTCCGCCCTGGTGCTGGCCGTGCGCGACTACGTGGGCAAGAACCGTTTCCCCGGCGCCCTGCTGGGCCTGTCGGGCGGTATCGACTCGGCCCTGGTGCTGGCGATTGCAGTCGATGCCCTGGGAGCGGACAAGGTGCATACGGTGATGATGCCTTCGCCCTATACGGCCGACATCAGCTGGATTGACGCGCGTGACATGGCCGAGCGCGTGGGCGTGCGCTATGACGAAATCTCCATCGCGCCCCAGTTCGAGGCCTTCAAGGCCGCCCTGGCCCCGGCCTTCGCGGGCCGCGCCGAGGACACGACCGAAGAAAACCTGCAGGCCCGCATCCGCGGCACCTTGCTGATGGGCCTGTCCAACAAGTTCGGCTCCGTGGTGCTGACCACCGGCAACAAGAGCGAGATGTCCACCGGTTACTGCACGCTCTATGGCGACATGGCGGGCGGCTTTGCCGTGATCAAGGACGTGCTCAAGACCGAGGTCTTTGCGCTGGCGCGCTGGCGCAATGCCAACGATCCGTTCGGCACGGGGCTGGACCCCATTCCGGATCGCATCATCACGCGCCCGCCCAGCGCCGAACTGCGCCCTGACCAGAAAGACCAGGACAGCCTGCCCGCTTATGAGGTGCTCGATGCCATCGTGCGCCGTTACATGGAAAATAACGAAAGCATCGCCTCCATCGTGGCCGACGGGTACGCCAGCGCCGATGTGGAGCGAGTGACGCGCCTGATCCAGATCAACGAGTACAAACGCCGCCAGGCGCCCGTGGGGCCGCGACTGACGCGCCGCAGCTTCGGCAAGGATTGGCGCTACCC
The DNA here is from genome assembly GCF_002193035.1 of Delftia sp. K82. NCBI lineage: Bacteria > Pseudomonadati > Pseudomonadota > Betaproteobacteria > Burkholderiales > Comamonadaceae > Delftia > Delftia sp. K82. The sequence continues at coordinate 1,060,763 of NZ_MYFL01000001.1, forward strand.
CATCACCAACCGCTTTCGCGCTTGAAGCACCTGAGGCTGCGGGGTTTCCCGGCCAGCCGTCTTGCCCCGTATTGCATGCACTGAGGAGTTCACCCCATGAAAATGATCACCGCCATCATCAAGCCGTTCAAGCTGGAAGAGGTCCGCGAGGCACTGGCCGACTGCGGCGTCAACGGCCTGACCGTCACCGAGGTCAAGGGCTTTGGCCGCCAGAAGGGCCATACCGAGCTTTACCGCGGCGCTGAGTACGTGGTGGACTTCCTGCCCAAGGTGAAGATCGAGGTCGTGGTCCGTACCGAGGACGTGGACCGCTGCGTGGACGCCATCGTCAACGTGGCGCGCACGGGCAAGATCGGTGACGGCAAGATCTTCGTCACGGCCGTGGAGCGCGTGGTGCGCATCCGTACCGGCGAGCTCGACGACGGAGCCATTTGAGTCCGAGAGCAGGGCAGGGCGCATTCGGCGCCCTGCATTCTTGATATCTCGACGCTGGCGGCCATCCTCTCAAGGGTGGCCGTTTCCGTTTCCGCTTCTGTTCAGATCACGGCGCGCAAGGGCGCAGTCTCCAGGCCCGTGCCGGCGTTCTGCACCAGGGATTGCAGCAGCGTGGGGATGTCGCTGCCGCTTTCGATCAGTCCCATCTGCCACTCGCCCATGAAGCCATGGCCCACGCAGGTCTGCAGGAACTGCAGCATGCTGTCGTAGTAGCCATCCACATTGAGCAGGCCGATGGGCTTGTCGTGATAGCGCAGCTGGCGCCAGGTCCAGACCTCGAACAATTCCTCGAAGGTGCCTATGCCGCCGGGCAAGGCGACGAAGGCATCGCTGCGCTCGGCCATCATGGCCTTGCGCTCGTGCATGGTCTGGACGATGTGCAGTTCATCGCAGGCATGGTTGGCCAGTTCCTTGTCCACCAGCGCCTGCGGGATCACGCCCACGACGCGGCCGCCGGCCTGCCGCGTGGCCTCGGCCACCTCGCCCATCAGGCCGCTGCGGCCGCCTCCATAGACCAGCTGGCCGCCGTGCTCACCGATCCAGCGGCCGGTGGCGCGGGCCGCCTCAATGAATCCGGGCTGGTCGCCGGGGCGCGAGCCGCAATACACACAAATGGAAAACGTGGGATTTGTCATGCAATGAACCGTTGATAGAGGGCGGCCAGCCAGACGCCGGCGCACAGCAGCAGCGCCAGCATCACGGCCGCGCTGCCCATGTCCTTGGCCTGCTTGGACAGAACGTGCCATTCGGGGCCTATGCGATCGACCACGGCCTCGATGCCGCTGTTGAGCAGCTCCACGATCAGCACCAGCAACACGGTGCCCGCCAGCAGTGCGACCTCGATCCAGCTGCTTCCCAGCCAGAAGGCGGCAGGGATCAGCACGCTGGCGGCCAGCGCTTCCTGGCGGAAGGCTTTTTCGTTCCATCCGGCGCGAAGGCCTGAGAGCGAATAGCCTGCTGCGTGCCAGACACGCGTCAGGCCTGTGCGGCTTTTCTGGGGATTGACAGGTGCACTGTCGGTCGGGTCGGGAGATGCGGCGGGCATGCTTGCGAGTGTAGGAGATGCGACGCTGCCTCTGGGGCTGTCAGCGCTTTTTCCTGGGTGCCGGGGCCTGGTGGATCAACTGGGTGCCGGCCCATGCGTCATGCCAGAACTGGCGGCGCGGATGAAAGCGGCTCAGAAGTGCCCAGAGCGCTACCCACAGCACCAGCAGCATCAGCGTGGTCAGTGCAGGCACGCCGGTCGAATAGGCCGCCAGTGGCGGCAGCAGCCAGATCCAGCTGAACACATAGCGCCGCAGCGCGCGCAACTGGCTGACGGGCTGGCCCGCTGCATCCACCAGGCGGATGTGCCAGGTTTTCATGGCCAGCGTCTGGCCCTTGGACCAGAACCAGACGAAATAGATGCCCAGCACCACGAACATGAAGGCCTGCAGCGCATGGCGGTTGTCCATGGCGTTGCGTGTCTGCGACAGGGTGCCGAACAGATAGCCTGCAATGAAGACCACGCCGAACAGCAGCATGCCCTCGTAGAGCCAGCAGGCCATGCGCCGCGCCAGTCGCGGGGCCATCTGTGGGGAGGCTGCGGTTGCGGCTGCCGTGGTGGAGGCGGGGGATGTGGCGTTCGTCATGCGGACGGGGAGATCGGTGCGTCAGTGCGTCAATGCGAGAGGGGCGCTTCGCCGTGCGATGGCTGGGATGCAGCATCGGGGCTGTCATGCAGTTCCATGGGCGGCAAAGGCATGGGCGTGGCCGAGGGCACTTCCACCGGCGCCGTCTCCACCAGCGCCGGCGGGCGCACGGGATGGGTTTCCACGGCCGCAGGCGATGGGGCCGGGGGCACGGGGAGCGGCGGGTTGTAGATGGTGGCGGGCGGAATCTTCGGCGGATTCGGAATGGTGGCCGGAGCCACCGAGGCCGCCGGAATCCGCGCCAGCCGCTTGGGGGCCACGGGCTCTATGGCGGTGGCGGCGCCCTTGGCCTTGGGCGCGGCGCGCGCGGCCAGCAGGCGTTTTTCCTCGTCGCTGAGCGCCTGGTAGGCCTCCCATTGGGCGCGCTTGTCCGTGGCCAGGCGGTTGGTCAGGGCGAAATTCAGTCGGGCCTGGCTGCGCTGCTGGGCGCTGAGGCTGGACCAGGTCTGCATGCGATCGCGCAGCTTTTCCTGCTCTTTTTCACTGAGCTTGTCCCAGCCCTCGGCCAGCGCCATCCAGCGGCGCTTTTGCAGCGCATCCATCATGGACCAGCGCTCGGACAGGGGTTCAAGCACGCTGCTCTGCGCCGGTGTCAGCTCTGCCCAGCGCGGGCCGGAGGCCAGGTCCGTGGCGCGCTGGCGTGTGGCTGCATCACCGTGCAGGGTCTTGGAGGCTGCGATCGTGGCCGGCGAGACGGTGCTGGGTGCCAGCCGTACCTGCTGCACGACGCGCCAGCCGGTCCAGGCCAGCGCCATCAACAGCACCGCCGCCAGGATGGCGGCGGCTGAGCGGTGGAACGCGGCGCGTGAATCAGTGGGCATGCAGGCAGGCAAGGCGGGGATCAGCGTTCCGTGTTGGTGGCCGAAGTCTTCAGGTACTGGATGAAGCCGGGGTCGGCGTAGGCGGCAGGCGGCAGATCATCGGTCAGCAAGGCGGTATCCACCTCGGCAACCTCGGTCAGACCTGTCTGGTCCGTCTGCACGTTGACGACCACCAGGCCAACGATTAACGCCAGCACCGGCACGGCCGAGATCAGCGCGCGCCACCAGGTGCCGCCCTCGTCGCCCGAGCCCATCGTCAGGGTGCCGCCCTGGGCCTGGGTTGCGCTGGCGGTCTGCAGCGGTGCAGCGCGCAGCTCGCGCCGGCGAACGGACAGGGCGCGCTCGCGCCCAGCGCGCAGCCGTTCGGTGATGTCGTATGGCAGCAACGCCTCGCCGTCACCCAGGCGCGCGGTGATCCGGCGTGCGATGCGGTCGGCCGCCATTTCGCTGTGGAGAGTGAGAGTGGGCGCAGTCTTCATAGCTCGATTCCTTTGGCCTTCAGTGCCTTGCTCAATGTCTGGATGGCGCGGAAACAATGTGTTTTTACACTTCCTTCGGAACACCCCATCGCGGCAGCGGTCTCCGCGACGTCCATCTCTTCCCAATAACGCATCAGGAAAGCTTCGCGTTGACGTGCTGGAAGCTCCTGTATCTCTTTTTCAATGCTTTGCAAAATCTGGGCCCGCTCGGTCAGATCTTCGGCGCTGCGGGCGGTTTCGCCGTTCTGGCCGGAGTCGGCGTAGGTTTCGAGCCAGTCGAAGTCCGCATCGTCGCCGGCCGAAGCCTCCAGGTCGCTCATGCGGGTGAAGAGGGCGTTCTGCGTTTTTTGCCTGCGAAACCAGTCCAGCGTGCTGTTGGACAGGATGCGCTGGAACAGCATGGGCAGCTCGTTGATGGGCTTGTCGCCATAGTGCTGCGCCAGCTTGAGCATGCTGTCCTGCACGATGTCCAGCGCCGCCTCCTCATCCCGGACGTGAAAAAAGCTGCGCTTGAAGGCTCGCTTTTCTACGCTTTTGAGGAAGTCGGATAGTTCTTGCTCGGTTGCCAAAAGGAACGCAGGCCCGGATGAGGGGCTCGTTGATGAGGGGCTGAACGGGTGCGGGGCCTGATTATCGCACCGCACTGTCAATTTTTTTCGCAGGATGGCGCGCAGGCTTGTTGCAGTGCGATAATGTCTGCTGCAATTCAAAAAGGCAAACGGGTCACGGTCCGGCGTTTACTCACTCGCCCATGTCTGTTGGTCCTAAGTCCCGCACCGGCCTCACAAGGGCTTCAGGCAAGGGGCACCCAAGGTTTTTCGTTAGAGAAATTCACAAAGGTTGATCATGGAAATTTCCAAAGCCGAGTACTCCAGCGCGGCAGCAGCGGCGTCGCAGTCCCATGCATCCCAGGAGCTGATGGGCTCCGAGATCCTCGTCAAGTCCCTGCAGGCCGAAGGTGTCAAGCAGCTTTGGGGCTATCCGGGCGGTGCGGTTCTGTACATCTACGACGCCCTCTACAAACAAGATTCCATTCAGCATGTGCTGGTGCGCCATGAACAGGCGGCCGTGCATGCGGCAGACGGTTTTGCCCGGGCCACGGGTGAAGTCGGCGTGGCCCTGGTGACCTCGGGTCCCGGCCTGACCAACGCCGTGACCGGCATTGCCACCGCCTATACCGATTCCATTCCCCTGGTCGTGATCAGCGGCCAGACCTCGACGGCCTACATCGGCACCGATGCGTTCCAGGAATGCGACACCGTCGGCATCACCCGCCCCATCGTCAAGCACAACTTCCTGGTGAAGGATGTGCGCGAGCTGGCGGACACGATGAAGAAGGCCTTCCACATCGCGCGCACCGGCCGTCCCGGCCCCGTGGTGGTGGACATCCCCAAGGATGTGTCCTTCAAGAAGGCGCTCTACGCCGGCTACCCCGAGAAGGTGGAGATGCGCTCCTACAACCCGGTGCGCAAGGGCCATGCCGGCCAGATCCGCAAGGCGCTGCAGTTGCTGCTGGCCGCCAAACGACCCTACATCTACACGGGCGGTGGCGTTCTGCTGGGCAATGCCTGCAACGAGCTGCGCACGCTGGTGGACATGCTGGGCTACCCGGTCACGCATACGCTGCTGGGCCTGGGTGCCTATCCGGCCAGCGATCGCAAGTTCCTGGGCATGCTGGGCATGCACGGCACCATCGAAGCCAACAATGCCATGCAGAACTGCGACGTGCTGCTGGCGGTGGGGGCGCGCTTCGATGACCGCGTGATCGGCAACCCCAAGCATTTCATGTCGGTGGAGCGCAAGATCATCCACATCGACATCGATCCTTCTTCCATCTCCAAGCGCGTGAAGGTGGACGTGCCCATCGTGGGCGACGTCAAGGAGGTGCTGACCGAGCTGATCTCCATGATCCGCGAGGCAAGTGCCCGTCCCGACGCAGCGGCCCTGGGCCAATGGTGGGAGACCATCGAAGGCTGGCGCAGCCGCGACTGCCTGCAGTACAGCCGTGGCGATGGCTCGGTCATCAAGCCGCAGTACGTGGTGGAGACGCTGTGGAACATGACCCGCGACGCCGATGCCTACATCACGTCCGATGTGGGCCAGCACCAGATGTGGGCCGCGCAGTACTACCGCTTCGACGAGCCGCGCCGCTGGATCAACTCCGGCGGCCTGGGCACCATGGGTGTGGGCCTGCCCTACGCCATGGGCATCAAGCTGGCCAAGCCTGAATCCGAGGTGTTCTGCATCACGGGTGAAGGCTCCATCCAGATGAATATCCAGGAGCTGGCTACCTGCCTGCAGTACAACACGCCGGTCAAGGTGGTGTCGCTGAACAACCGCTACCTGGGCATGGTGCGCCAGTGGCAGGAGATCGAGTACTCGGGCCGCTACAGCAGTAGCTACATGGACTCGCTGCCCAACTTCGTGAAGCTGGCCGAGGCCTATGGCCACGTGGGCATGCTGATCGAGCGCCCCGAGGACGTGGAGCCCGCCCTGCGCGAGGCACGCAAGCTCAAGGACCGCACGGTGTTCATGGACTTCCGTACCGATCCCACCGAGAATGTGTTCCCCATGGTGCAGGCCGGCCGTGGGATCACCGAGATGCTGCTGGGAGCTGACGACCTCTGAGCATGGTCCCTTGCGGGATTTGCCCGGGTTCATTCCTGCCGCATCCGTTCCAGTAAGCCGTCCTCGAGGCGGCCCCTTTGACGAATCTATTGCCTGCCAAGCCCGACGTTTACCGGCGCCGGGGGAGGGCAGCGAAAAGAGGAATCTTTCTTTCATGAAACACATCATTGCCGTGCTGCTCGAAAACGAGCCGGGAGCCTTGTCGCGCGTGGTGGGCCTGTTCTCGGCCCGCGGCTACAACATCGAATCGCTGACCGTGGCCCCCACGGAAGACGCATCGCTGTCGCGCATGACCATTCAGACGAATGGCTCCGAAGATGTGATCGAGCAGATCACCAAACACCTGAATCGCCTGATCGAAGTCGTCAAGGTCGTGGACCTGACTGAAGGCTCCTATACCGAGCGCGAGCTCATGATGGTCAAGGTCCGTGCCGTGGGCAAGGAACGCGAGGAGATGAAGCGCATGGCGGACATCTTCCGCGGCCGCATCATCGACGTGACCGAAAAGAGCTACACGGTCGAGCTGACCGGCGACCAATCCAAGAACGACGCCTTCCTGCAGGCGCTGGACCGCACGGCCATTCTGGAAACCGTGCGCACCGGCTCCTGCGGCATCGGCCGCGGCGAACGCATTCTGCGCGTTTGATGCGCTGCAACGCACCTGAAACCTGTCCCCTTCCCCTTTTCAACCCCTACACACACGAAGCCTGGAGCCAACATGAAAGTTTTCTACGACAAGGACTGTGACCTGAGCCTGATCAAGGGCAAGACCGTTGCCATCATCGGCTACGGCAGCCAGGGCCACGCACACGCGCAAAACCTGAACGAAAGCGGCGTGAAGGTCGTGGTCGGCCTGCGCAAGGGCGGCGCTTCCTGGGACAAGGTCGCCAAGGCTGGCCTGACCGTCGCGGAAGTCGATGACGCCGTGAAGTCCGCCGACCTGGTCATGATCCTGCTGCCGGATGAGAACATCCCCGAGGTCTACAACAACAACGTGGCCCCCAACATCAAGCAAGGCGCCACGCTGGCCTTTGCCCACGGCTTCAACATCCACTACAACCAGGTCGTGCCCCGCGCCGATCTGGACGTGATCATGGTCGCCCCCAAGGGTCCTGGCCACACCGTGCGTTCCGAGTACCTGAAGGGCGGCGGCGTGCCTTCGCTGATCGCTGTGTACCAGGACAAGTCCGGCAAGGCCCGTGACCTGGCCCTGTCCTATGCCATGGCCAACGGCGGCGGCAAGGGCGGCATCATCGAGACCAACTTCAAGGAAGAAACCGAGACCGACCTGTTCGGCGAGCAAGCCGTTCTGTGCGGCGGCGCGGTGGAACTGGTGAAGATGGGCTTCGAGACCCTGACCGAAGCCGGCTACGCTCCCGAAATGGCCTACTTCGAGTGCCTGCATGAGCTCAAGCTCATCGTGGACCTGATGTACGAAGGCGGCATCGCCAACATGAACTACTCCATCTCGAACAACGCCGAATACGGCGAGTACGTCACGGGTACCGAAGTCATCAACGACAAGTCGCGCGAAGCCATGCGTGCTGCCCTCAAGCGCATCCAGACGGGCGAATACGCCAAGATGTTCATCCAGGAAGGCCGCACCAACTACCCGAGCATGACGGCCCGCCGCCGCATGAACGCCGACCATGCCATCGAGAAGGTCGGTGGCCAGCTGCGCGCCATGATGCCCTGGATCTCCAAGAACAAGCTGGTTGACCAGAGCCGCAACTGAGATTGCTGCATTCCATCTTGTCTGGGTCGCGCAAGCGGCCTACGCAAGGTGCAGGACAAGGCCACCCCGACGGGTGGCCTTTTTCGTGCAGGGAAGGGGTGCGGCGCGCAGGTACACTGACCCTTTCGGGGCGGCGCAGTCCGCTCCCTTAGAATACTATCGTTTTAATAGCTGCCCGCGCCCGTAGGCGCTGTGCTGGAGGCTGGATTGATGCAAAACCACAATGAGTCCAACGAGATTGAGGGCGTGGTGGTGCGCAAGCGCCGCAAGGGTATCTACATCCTGCCCAACCTGTTCACGCTGGCTGCGCTGTTCGGTGGCTTCTACGCCATCGTGATGGCCATGAATGGCCGCTTTGAACTGGCTGCCGCAGGCGTGTTCTGCGCCATGGTGCTGGACAGTCTTGACGGCCGCGTGGCACGCATGACCAATACGCAAAGCGCCTTTGGCGAACAGATGGACTCGCTGTCGGACATGGTGTCCTTCGGCGCCGCTCCCGCCTTGATCGCCTATGAGTGGGCGCTCAAGGGCATTGGTCGCTGGGGCTGGATTGCCGCCTTTGTCTATTGCGCCTGCGCCGCCCTGCGGCTGGCGCGTTTCAACGTGAATACCGGCACGGTGGATAAGCGCTGGTTCCAGGGCCTGCCTTCGCCTGCCGCGGCGGCGCTGGTCACGGGCTTCATCTGGCTGCTGGACGAAGCGGGCCTGCTGCGCGGTCAGGATGCCTGGCTGAGCTGGACGCAGATCACCTGGATCATGTTCTTCCTGACGCTGTACGCGGGCCTGACCATGGTTACCAATGTGCCGTTCTACAGCTTCAAGGACGTGCACTTCAAGAAGAGCGTGCCGTTTGCCGCCATCGTGCTGATTGCGCTGGGCATTGCCATCATCAACATCCACCCGCCCATCGTGCTGTTCGGCGTGTTCCTGCTCTACGGTTTCTCGGGCTATGGCGTCTACGCCTGGCGCAAGGCCAAGGGCCAGCGCACCAGCGTCATCAGCACCTCGACCGACGAGCCCGAGGAGCGCGGCCTGCACAAGTGATGCGGCGCAGCATCTTCACAGCCTTTGTGAACCTGTGCTAAAGTCGTCCGAATGCAATACCTGTCGCTAGCTCTACTACTGATGTCCAACGGGCAGAGACAGTAGCGCGCGCGTACATACCTACTTTCACGGCCCGTTTGCACCAGCGACGGGCCGTTTTGCATTTGTGGGGTCGCTGGAGCAGGTGGGTCTTGTTTTTACCTAGACGATAGAAAGCACTTCAGCCATGTTGCAAAACCCTTCGACCAAGTACCGTCCGTTCGCTTTCGCTCCCGTGCGTCTGCAAAATCGCAGCTGGCCCGACGCGACGATTACCAAGGCTCCGATCTGGTGCAGCGTGGATCTGCGCGATGGCAACCAGGCGTTGATCGAGCCCATGGACATCGATCGCAAGATGCGCATGTTCGAGCAGCTGGTGAAGATCGGCTTCAAGGAGATCGAGGTCGGCTTCCCCTCCGCTTCGCAGGTGGAGTTCGACTTCATGCGCAAGCTCATCGAGGAAAACCGCATTCCCGATGACGTGACCATCCAGGTGCTGACCCAGGCGCGCGAGCACCTCATCCGCCGTACCTTCGAAGCGCTCGAAGGCGTGCCCCGTGCCATCGTCCATCTCTACAACGCCACCGCGCCCGTGATGCGCCGCGTGGTGTTGAACATGAGCGAAGACGAGATCGTCGAGCTGGCCACCACCAATGCCCGCATGTTCAACGAGATCGCTGCCGGCTACCCCCAGACGCAATGGACCTTCCAGTACTCGCCCGAGATGTATTCGGACACCGAGCTGGAGTTTTCCAAGCGCGTTATCGATGCCGTCACAGATGTATGGCAGCCCACGCCCGAGCGCAAGTGCATCATCAATCTGCCCACCACGGTGGAGCATTCCACGCCCAATCTGTTTGCCGACATGGTGGAGTGGACACACCGCCATATCCAGCGCCGTGATTCCATCGTGCTGTCCGTCCATCCCCACAACGATCGCGGCACCGGCACGGCCACGGCCGAGCTCGCGCTGATGGCCGGTGCCGACCGCCTCGAAGGCTGCCTGTTCGGCAACGGCGAGCGCACGGGCAACCTCGACGTGGTCAACGTGGCGCTTAACATGTACATCCAGGGCGTGTCGCCCGGGCTGGATTTCTCCGATATCGACGGCATCCGCAGCACGGTCGAGCATTGCAACCAGTTGCCCGTGCACCCGCGCCATCCCTACGTGGGCGACCTGGTCTACACCTCGTTCTCTGGCTCGCACCAGGATGCGATCAAGAAGGCCTTCGCCGACCGCAAGGAAGGCGACGTCTGGGACATGCCCTATCTGCCCATCGATCCCAAGGACCTGGGTCGCAGCTATGAGGCCGTCATTCGCGTCAACAGCCAGTCGGGCAAGGGCGGCATCGCCTATCTGCTTGAAAGCGAATATGGCCTCCAGTTGCCGCGCCGCCTGCAGATCGAGTTCAGCCAGGTCGTGCAGCGCGAGATGGATGCCAGCGGCAAGGAATTGGCTGCCGCCGACCTGTGGAATCTGTTCCAGCGCGAATACGGCCTGCAATCCGTGCAGGCGCCGCACTACCGGCTGAGCGAGAACGATGGTGTGGTCAGCCTGTCGGCCGACCTGGCCGTCGAGGGCGGCAAGCGCACGGTCGAGGCCGAGGGCACGGGCCCGATCGACGCCTTCGTGCAGGCGCTGAGCGAGCACAGCGGCCGCGCAGTACGCGTTCTGGACTATGCCGAGCACGCCATTGGCGAAGGTGCCAACGCCAAGGCCATCGCCTATGTGGAACTGCGCGTGGACGAGTCCCACGTGTGCTACGGCGTCGGGGTCGATGCGAATATCGTCTCTGCCTCGTTCCGGGCCATCATGTCGGGCTTGCAGCGTGTTCCCTCCGCCGAGAATGCGGTGGAGCAGGAGGCGGTCGCCGCCTGAATTTCGTTCCCGAGCCGGTGCAGCCACAAGCGCACCGGCTTTTTTCATCGCCTGCCCGTGGGCAGGGGCTTCGCATCCACAAGAAAGACGAGACTCCCCATGACCGACCAATTGATCATTTTCGACACCACCTTGCGTGACGGCGAGCAGTCGCCCGGTGCCTCCATGACCCGCGACGAGAAGCTGCGCATCGCGCGCCAGCTCGAACGGCTGAAGGTCGATGTGATCGAGGCCGGTTTTGCGGCGAGCTCCAACGGTGACTTCGAGTCGGTGCAGGCCATTGCGCGCGCCATCAAGGACTCCACTATCTGCTCGCTGGCGCGGGCCAATGACCGTGACATCGCCCGTGCGGCCGAAGCCCTCAAGGACGCCAACCGCGCGCGCATCCACACCTTCATTGCGACCAGCGCGCTGCACATGGAGAAAAAGCTGCGCATGACGCCCGATCAGGTGCTGGAGCAGGCGCGCCAATCCGTGCGCTTTGCGCGCAACCTGATTGCCGACATCGAGTTCAGCCCGGAGGACGGCTACCGCAGCGACCCGGATTTCCTGTGCCGCGTCATCGAGACCGTGATCGCCGAGGGCGCAACCACGATCAACGTGCCCGACACCGTGGGCTATGCCATTCCCGAGCTCTACGGCGCCTTCATCAAGAACCTGCGCGAGCGCGTGCCCAACAGCGACAAGGCGGTCTGGAGCGTGCACTGCCACAACGACCTGGGCATGGCCGTGGCCAACTCGCTGGCCGGCGTCAAGCTCGGCGGCGCCCGCCAGATCGAATGCACCATCAATGGCCTGGGTGAGCGCGCCGGCAACTGCTCGCTGGAAGAGGTGGTGATGGCCATCAAGACGCGCAAGGACTACTTTGGCCTGGACGTCAACATCGACGCCCTGCACATCGTGGCCGCCAGCCGCATGGTCAGCCAGACCACCGGCTTCGTGGTGCAGCCCAACAAGGCCGTGGTGGGAGCCAACGCCTTCGCCCACGCCTCCGGCATTCACCAGGACGGCGTGCTCAAGGCGCGCGACACCTACGAGATCATGCGTGCCGAGGACGTGGGCTGGAGCGCCAACAAGATCGTGCTGGGCAAGCTCAGCGGCCGCAACGCCTTCAAGCAGCGCCTGCACGAGCTGGGCGTGGAGCTGGACAGCGAAGCCGCGATCAATACCGCCTTTGCCGCCTTCAAGGAGCTGGCCGACCGCAAGAGCGAGATCTTCGACGAGGACATCCTGGCCCTGGTGACCGAGCAGGACGCGCATCAACAGGCCGACCCCTTCCAGTTCATCTCGCTGGCCCAACAAAGCGAGACAGGTGAGCGCCCACACGCGTCAGTGGTGTTCAGCCGCGACGGCCGAGAGATCAAGGCCCAGTCCGATGGCAATGGCCCGGTCGATGCCTCGTTCAAGGCCATCGAATCCGAGGTGAAGAGCGGTGCCGAGATGCTGCTGTACTCGGTCAACGCCATCAGCGGCTCCACCGAAAGCCAGGGCGAAGTGACCGTTCGCCTGCAGCGCAGCGGGCGCGTGGTCAACGGCGTGGGCGCCGACCCTGACATCGTCGTGGCTTCTGCCAAGGCCTATCTGAGCGCGTTGAACAAATTACACAGCAATGCAGAGATCGTGGCTGCGCAGGGGTAAGCACTCGCCTTATAATTTCACTTAAATTATCGAAAAGTCGCACAAGTTATTGTCACAGTGCGACTTTTTCGATTAATGTAAGGTCTAGTCACAAATTCTTGCTGCTTGGAGCATTTCTCATGCCCACCCTACGCCGTGCCCGCCTCGGTCGATTTGCTCAGGTCATGTCCTTTCTGGCCCTGAGTTGTGCTCTTGCTGCTCCGGGCGCATATGCCGCGCCCGCCAAGAAAGTTGCCAAGAAACAGGTGGCCGTGGCCCCTGTCAAGAAGAAGGCGGTGAAGGAGCGCGCCACGGCCGCTCCCCAGGGCAAACGCGTTGCCAAGAGCGCGCGCCAGCCCAGCCGCGTCGCTGCACGCAGCGTTGCCATCCCCATTCGCGCCGTTGCCTACGAGCCACGCCTGTCCTTCGGCCAGATGGCCGGTCTGCATGCGGTGGCCGATCCTCTGGATCTCAAGAGCAGCGTGGCCCTGGTCCTGGACCAGGACACCCATGAGGTGCTGCTGAGCAAGAACGACCATGCCGTCTTGCCCATCGCCTCGTTGACCAAGCTGATGACCGGCCTGCTGATTTCCCAGGCCCATCTGCCGATGGATGAAACCATCACCATCACGCAGGACGACGTGGATACTGAAAAGGGCAGCAGCTCGCGCCTGGCCGTCGGCACCACGCTCACGCGCGGTGAAATGCTGCACCTGGCCCTGATGTCCAGTGAAAACCGCGCTGCCCATGCCCTGGGTCGCACTTTCCCTGGTGGCCTTGATGCCTTTGTCCAGCAGATGAACGCCAAGGCCCGTCTGCTGGGCATGACCGATACCCGCTACGTGGAGCCCACCGGGCTGTCCAGCCGCAACCAGTCCAGCGCCCGTGATCTGGCCGTGCTCGTCAATGTGGCGCACAGCGATCCGCTGGTGCGCGAGTACACCACCTCGCCCGGCTATGAGGTGGCCGTGGGCCGCCGCACGCTGCAGTACAACAACACCAACCGCCTAGTGATGAGCCCCACCTGGGACATTGGTCTGCAAAAGACCGGCTACATCTCCGAGGCAGGCCGCTGCCTGGTCATGCAGGCGCAGGTGGCTGGCCGCAAGATCATCATGGTCTTCCTGGATTCGGCCGGAAAGTTCAGCCGCCTCGGCGATGCCGAGCGCGTGCGCCACTGGGTGGAGTCCATGGGGCAGGTGGCTGGCGATCCCATGATCCACAAGGTCAAGGGCTGAGTTTTCTTTCCCCTCACGACAAAGGCGCCGATGGCGCCTTTGTCGTTTCTGGTGGGCAGGGGTGTGTGTTGCCAATGGCCCCTGGCCAATGCCAATGGGGCCGACGGCTGTTCAATGGCTGCTGCGCGCGTAGGGGTTGGGTGGCGGTGCCGCCGGGCGGGTTGCGTTGAAGCCCAGGGCGCCCGAGATCTCCTGTGCGGTGGACTGGAGCTTGGACATCCAGCTTTCGTCCAGCCGGTCGGCGGGAGCGGAGATGGACAGGCCGGCCACCAGCTTGCCCTGGTCGTCGTAGATGCCGGCGGCCATGCAGCGCACGCCCAGTTCCAGCTCTTCGTTGTCGCGGGCCACGCCATGGTGGCGTACCTTGTCCAGTTCGTTTTCCATGTCGGCCAGCCGCGTGATGCTGAAGTGCGTCTTGCCGGGCAGGCCGGTGCGCGTGGCGTAGGCGCGGACCTGTTGCGCATCGTCCGCCGCCAGGAACAGCTTGCCGTTGGATGTCAGGTGCAGCGGCGCATGGCCGCCGATGGCGCGCACCACCTGCATGCCGGAGCGCTCGCTGTAGGCGCGTTCCACATAGACGATTTCATCGCCCTGGCGCACGCTGAGGCTGACCGGCTGCTGGATCTGCTTGTGCAGCTGGCGCATGGGGATCAGGGCCGCTTCGCGCACGCTCAGGCGGGCCTTGACCAGATTGCCCAGTTCCAGGAAGCGCATGCCCAGGCGGTAGCTGCCCGATTCGGGGCGATCGACAAAGCGGCCAATGGCCAGATCGTTGAGGATGCGGTGCGTGGTGGAGGGGTGCAGGCCGGTGCGCTCGCTGATCTCCTTGAGCGATACCGCTTCCTCGCGCGAGGCCAACACGTCGATCAACGTGAACATGCGTTCCAGGACCTGGACGCTGGGCTTGGGGGAGGCCGCGTTATCGTTTTTTTTCATGAGGCGGAGTGGAGTTTCGGCATTCGGTCATTCTAGCGGCGGCCATGGCATGGCGGCATATGTGCCGCCAGCAAACAGCGGCTATGCGCATAAGAAATGTCGCTGAAAAGGCGTGGAGTGACGCTGTATCAGCGCGGCAGCTGATCCACGCGCTGCCAGCGCTCGTCAACGCGCACTTCATGGGGCAGGAAGCGCGCCTTGTAATTCATCTTCTGGCTGTCGGCGATCCAGTAGCCCAGGTAGACATACGGCAGGCTCATGGACCGGGCCTGGTCGATCTGCCACAGCACATTGAAGGTGCCGTAGCTGGCGGGGTCGTTGGGCTCGTAGAAGGTGTAGACGGCAGACAGTCCGTCTTCCAGCACATCGAGGATGGAGACCATCTTCAGCGTGCCGATGCCGCCATCGGCCGCGGGCGTGCGGAACTCCACAAGGCGCGAGTTGACGCGGCTTTGCAGCAGGAATTGGGTGTACTGGTCCACGCTGTCATGGTCCATGCCTCCGCCGCTGTGGCGGCTTTGCTGGTAGCGCAGGTACAGCTGGTAGTGCTCGTTCGAGTAGTGCAGGCGCTGGATCGATGCCGTGAGATCGGCGTGGCGCGCGGCGGCGCGGCGCTGGCTGCGGTCGGGGCGGAAGTCGTGGACCAGGATGCGCATCGGCACGCAGGCACGGCATCCGTCGCAATACGGCCGGTAGGTGAACATTCCGCTGCGGCGAAAACCCAGTGAAACCAGCTCCGAATAGGCGCTGTTCTGGATCAGGTGGCTGGGCGTGGCCACTTGCGAACGCGCCAGCCTGCCATCGAGATAGCTGCAGGGGTAGGCGGCGGTGGCATAGAACTGCAGGGCCTGCAGCGGAAGATCGTTCGGGTGCGTCATGGTGTGCTGGCGGCAGCCGGTGATGTGTCGCCAGCCTCACCGGACGGTGGCAGCAACGCGTCCCAGTATACGTTTTCGAACTGCCAGCGCATGGGCGGCAGCTGGCTTTGCTCGACCACGGTTTGCAGGAACCGGGCGCGCGGCATTTCGCGCGCCCCCAGCGAGGCCAGATGCTGCGTAGCCTGCTGGCAATCGATCTGCACGGCGCCTTGGTGTCTGCACAGTGCAACCAGGGCTGCCAGCGCGATCTTGGATGCGTCGGTGGTATGCGCGAACATGGATTCGCCAAACACGGCGCGGCCCAGTGCCACGCAATACAGGCCGCCCACCAGGCGTCCATCCACCCAGGTCTCCACGCTGTGGGCTGCACCCTGGTGGTGCAGGTCGGCATAGGCGTCAAGAATTTCCTGCACGATCCAGGTGCCATCCTGGTCATGGCGCACCGTCTGGGCGCAGTGCTGCATCACGGTCTCGAACGCGCTGTCGATGCGGATCTCGCAGCCCGGCGTGGCACGAAAGCGCTGCAATGTCTTGCGCAGGCTGCGGTGCAGCCGGAACTGCGATGTCTGCAGCACCATGCGTGGATCGGGCGACCACCACAGCGTGGGCTGGCCTTCGCTGAACCAGGGAAAAATCCCTTGGCTGTAGGCGATGCGCAGGTGCGCCGCATCCAGCGTGCCGCCTGCGGCCAGCAGGCCCGGGATGGGGTCGTTGGGGCCCCATGCCGTTTCCACAGGAGGGAAGGCCTGGTGGGGAATGAGCCATGGGAGGGGATGGGACATGATCGGGTGCGGACGGAGGAAATGGATTCGTATTCTCTGCAGCCGCAGTCTTGCACAAACCATGCGCAAGAGGGCTGCGTGGATGCGAGGGCATCGCCTGGCCGGGGTAAGTGAACCTCCTACGCGGCCTTGTCGCGCCAGGGGACAGTGCCTCTTGGCAAGCTTGGGCTATGCTGGTTCCGTCTTCTTGCGGATGCTTGGCTTTCGCTGTGAAGGCATCGAAGGAGGATGAGCGATGTTTTTCAGCAAAATCTTTGGCGCAAGCCTTGCCGAGCCGCGCTATATCCGTCGCACCCGGGCCTACCTGCAGGAAGCCCGCATGGCGATGCTGGAGCACACCATTGCCGCGGAGTACTACAAGTCCTCTGCTGACATGTATGCGGAACGTGCCGCACGGCTGGAAGAAGAGCTGCGCGCATGGGAAGAGGGCGTCGAGCAATCCCGTGCTGCCCATGTTTCGCGCCGCGCACATGCCAGGCACAGCAAGCCCGTCACCGTGGAGCCCGCCGCAACTCCATCGCCACCGAACACGCCCACCGTGGGCATGGTGCGTGCAGCCTGACCCAACAAAAAAGCCCGCATGCGTTGGCATGCGGGCTTTTCATCTGGCTCCTCAACCTGGGCTCGAACCAGGGACCTACGGATTAACAGTCCGGCGCTCTACCAACTGAGCTATTGAGGAATATGTTGGCGTTGGGTCTTGTGCGATTGCAAGGCCACTGAAATTTGGCTCCTCAACCTGGGCTCGAACCAGGGACCTACGGATTAACAGTCCGGCGCTCTACCAACTGAGCTATTGAGGAATACACGTCTATCGACAGAGATCTTGTGCGGTTGCAAGATCTTGAAATTCTTTTGGCTCCTCAACCTGGGCTCGAACCAGGGACCTACGGATTAACAGTCCGGCGCTCTACCAACTGAGCTATTGAGGAACAAGACCTAGATTATATGACGTAAAAAACACGTCACAGAAAACTCGGGGGAATTTTTTCAGGAAGGCCGGCTGCAGGCCTTCATTCTCAGGGCTCGGGCCTGAACCACAGCCACACAAGCACACAGCCCATGGAGGTCAGCGCCACGGCCTGCACCCAGGCGGGCGGGCGTGTCCACAGCAGTATGACGGCGCACAGGCTCATCATGGCGCTGGCGCTCCATTTGGCGCGCCGGCTCACGCAGCCGCCCCGTGCCCAGTTGCGCAGCATGGGGCCGAACAGGCGATGGCGCCACAGCCAGGTGTGCATGCGCAGCGAGCTGCGCGCCGCGGCCCAGCCGGCCATGAGCACGAACACCGTGGTGGGCAATCCTGGAATGAAGATGCCGGCAATGCCCGTGGCCAGGCTCAGGCAGGCAAACAGCTGCAGCGCCCAGCGCAACGGGGCGGCGGGCATGCGGTGCAGGGGAGGGGGATCGTCATCATGGAAGGCCGGCGCCGTGCCTGCCTGCGCAGTGGCCTCTGGCTCCAGGGGCTGTGCTGCCGTTGTTTGCTGCACGCCTGCCTCACGGTCCTCTGGGGACGCGGTGGATGACTCTCTGGCGGTGCTGGGCATGCTGCGATTGTGCCAGCGCGCTGTGGCCATGGCGGCCAAGAGGTGGCCAGGGGGCGGCCGGGAGCCGGGCGGCCGCTATGCTTGGCAACCCACATTTACATGCATAGCCTTGCACTGCCATGACTGTCCGCACCATTTTGAAGATGGGCGATCCGCGCCTGCTGCGCGTCGCCCAGCCCGTGACCGAATTCGACACCGACGAACTGCACCTGCTGCTCAGCGATTTGCTGGACACCATGCATGCAGCCAACGGCGCTGGGCTGGCCGCGCCGCAGATTGGCGTGGACCTGCAGATGGTGGTGTTCGGCTCCGGCCTGCCCAATCCGCGCTACCCCGATGCGCCCGTGGTGCCGCGCACCGTGCTCATCAACCCGGTCATCACGCCCATGGGCGAGGACGAGCAACTGGACTGGGAAGGCTGCCTGTCCGTACCCGGAATGCGCGGCATGGTGCCGCGCTGGAACCATATCCGCTACACGGGCTTCGATGTGTTTGGCGATGCCATCGACCGCACGGTAGATGGCTTTCATGCGCGCGTGGTCCAGCATGAGTGCGATCACCTCTGGGGAAAGCTTTATCCCATGCGCATGCGCGACTTCAGCCAGTTCGGCTTCACCGATGTGCTGTTCCCTGGCATCAGCGCGGCCGAGGACGACTGAGCGGGCGGGCGCTGCCCGTATTCAAGGATCTTCGGTCAGGTCTTTGTATACAAATCGGTAGACAATTTTTCCATGCTGGCGCCGTACATTGGCACTTCCCGCCAAGGCGGGGATTGTGTGCGTTCGCCCGCCAAGAGCTGCCAAGCAGCCACCGGGCTTCGCGATGCAGGATGCAGGAGAGCGCTGCCTATCGGGTCGGCGGCAAAGGGTGCGCGGGGGCGCGCCTGCCGCCATCCGGCTGCCGCGTACTTGTCCGGCGTTCTGTGAACAAGAGGACAAGGAGACAGCGATGGAAAAAAGTTCTGGCAATGCGCCGGCCCTGGGCGCAGACATCCGCCCGGAGGACGAGCAACTCGGCCTCACGGCCAACACCCTCTATGGTTTGCAGCATGTGCTGACCATGTATGGAGGCATCGTGGCCGTGCCCCTGGTCATGGCCAATGCGGCCGGCATGTCGGCGGCCGACACGGGCCTGCTGATCACGGCCTGCCTTTTCATGGGCGGGCTGGCCACGCTGCTGCAGACGCTGGGCATTCCGTTCTTCGGCTCGCGCCTGCCGCTGGTGCAGGGCGTGTCCTTCTCGGGCGTGGCCACCATGGTCAGCATCCTGCACACGGGCGGCGGCATGCAGGGTGTGCTGGGCGCCGTGCTCTTTGCCTCGGTGTTCGGCCTGATCATTGCGCCCATTTTTTCCAAGCTCACCCGGTTTTTCCCGCCGCTGGTCAATGGCTGCGTGATCACCATCATCGGCCTGTCGCTGATGCCGGTGGCGGCCCACTGGGCCATGGGCGGCAATCCCCAGGCGGCCGACTACGGCAGCATGGGCAACATCGGGCTGGCGGGCCTGTCGCTGGTCATCGTGCTGGCGCTGAGCAAGCTGGGCAATGCCATGATCTCGCGCCTGTCCATCCTGCTGGCCATCGTCATCGGCACGGCGGTGGCGGCCATGATCGGCAAGTCCGACTTTTCCGAGGTGGGCAGCGGCGCCTGGTTCGCCGTGCCCATGCCGCTGCACTTCGGTTGGCCGACCTTCAGCCTGGCGGCGACCCTTTCCATGTCCATCGTGATCCTGGTGACGCTGGTGGAAACCTCGGCCGACATCCTGGCCGTGGGCGACATCGTGGGCACCCGCGTGGATTCGCGCCGCCTGGCAGACGGCCTGCGCGCCGACATGCTGTCCAGCGTGGTGGCGCCGTTCTTCGGCTCGTTCACGCAGAGCGCCTTTGCCCAGAACGTGGGCCTGGTTGCGGTCACGGGCATCAAGAGCCGTTATGTCGTGGCCTTCAGCGGCCTGATCCTGATCGCCTTCGGCCTGCTGCCCATCATGGGGCGCATCGTGGCCTGCGTGCCTCCCTCGGTGCTGGGCGGCGCGGGCCTAGTGCTCTTTGGCACGGTGGCGGCCAGCGGCATCCGCACGCTGGCCAAGGTGGACTATCACAACAACATGAACCTGATCATCGTGGCGGCATCCATCGGCATGGGCGTGCTGCCCATGGTCAAGCCGGACTTCTATCACCACTTCCCGGACTGGTTCGCCACCATGTTCCATTCGGGCATCAGCTCCACGGCGGTGACCGTGCTGCTGTTGAACCTGGTCTTCAACCACTTCAAGCAGGGCAACCCCGAGGAGCCTTCGGTGTTCGGCGCAGGTTCTGAGCGCGTGCTCAGCGAGGCCGTGCTGTCTGCCCTGGCCGATGGCGACCGGGTGGTCGACGGCAAGCTCTATGACCGCGAGGGCAAGGAAGTGGCCACAGTGTCGGCGCCTGCGGCCGCCATGCACTGACGGCCGCACCCGCGCCCGCACCAGCGCCAGCGCCTGGATGTAAAAGGCCCGCCTTGGTTGACAGGGCGGGCCTTTTTTCGCTGCAAGCTCAGACCGCCAAGGCCTGCAGCAGCTCGGTTTCTATGAGCAGCTGGCGCTGGTTGTTCTGCAGTTCGGCGCCCTCGATCAGAAAGCTGTCTTCCACGCGCTCGCCCAGCGTGCTGACCTTGGCCAATTGCACGCTCAGGTGGTGCTGCGCCAGGATGCGCGCCACGGTGTAGAGCAGGCCGGCGCGGTCCGTGGCCGAGATGGACAGCAGCCAGTGCTGGGCTTTTTCGTCGGGCTGCAGCGTGACGCGCGGCGCAAAGGGAAAGCTTTTGACGCGGCGCGACAGGCGCCGGGGGGATGGCTCGCGCAGCGGCCCGCCCTGCATCAGCGCGGCGACCAGGTCGTTCTCGACCATGTGCATCAGCTCGCGGTACTGCTCCTGCATGGCGGGCGCGACCACCTGGAAGGTGTCCAGCGCATAGCTGTTGTGGGCCGTGTGTACGCGCGCATCCAGAATGGAGAAGGCCGCCCGGTCGAAGTAGCCGCAGATGCGCGCGAACAGATCGGGCTGGTCAGGCGCGTAGACCAGCACCTGCAGCCCCTCGCCGGCCAGGGAGCGGCGCGCGCGCACCACGGGGCGGGTGGTGCCCACGTGGCGCGACAGGTGGCGCGTGTGCCAGGCGATGTCGGCTGCCTCGTGGCGCATGAAATAGTCCACGCCCAGCGTGTCCCAGAGCTTCTTGTGTGATTCGAAGGGCTGGGCTGTCAGTGCCAGCTGCACCAGGGCCTCGCGGCGGCGGGCCTCGATTTCGGCGGCTGCATCGGGCGCGCGTCCGCCCATGACGCGCAAGGTCAGGCGATAGGTGTCCTCCAGCAGTTTGCCCTTCCAGGCGCTCCAGACCTTGGGGCTGGTGCCGCGGATGTCGGCCACGGTCAGCAGGTACAGGGCCGTGAGGTTGCGCTCGTTGCCCACGCGTTCGGCAAAGGCCTGGATCACCTCGGGGTCCGACAGGTCCTGCTTTTGTGCGACCTGGCTCATGGTCAGGTGCTCGCGCACGAGGAACTCAATCAGCTCGGCGTCGGCGCGCGCAATGCCGTGGGCGCGGCAAAAACGCTTGGCCTCCACGGCGCCGATGATGGAGTGGTCGCCGCCCCGGCCCTTGCCGATGTCGTGGAACAGCGCGGCCACATACAGCAGCCAGGGCTTGTCCCAGCCGCTGGCCAGCTGGGAGCAGAACGGGTACTCATGCGCATGCTCGGCCATGAAAAAGCGCCGCACATTGCGCAGCACCATGAGGATGTGCTGGTCCACCGTGTAGACGTGGAACAGGTCATGCTGCATCTGGCCCACGATGCGCCGGAACGGCCACAGGTAGCGCCCCAGCACCGAGGTCTGGTTCATCAGCCGCATGGCGTGCGTGATGCCGCTGGGCTGCTGCAGGATCTTCATGAAGGTGGCGCGGTTGACCGGGTCGCGCCGGAAGGCCGCATCCAT
Source organism: Delftia sp. K82 (assembly GCF_002193035.1). Lineage (NCBI taxonomy): Bacteria > Pseudomonadati > Pseudomonadota > Betaproteobacteria > Burkholderiales > Comamonadaceae > Delftia > Delftia sp. K82. The sequence continues at coordinate 1,082,536 of NZ_MYFL01000001.1, forward strand.
CAGGTCCCGCGCGCCGTACAGCGCGCGCAGCGTGCGCGCCGACAGGTCGGTGAGGCCCACATGGGTCTCGTACATCAGAAAGGTTTCGAGGATGGCGTGCGGCTCGCGCTCGTAGAGATCGTCGCTGGCCACCTCGATGGTGCCGGCCTTCTCGTAGAAGCGCGAGTTCAGCCGGATGCGCGGCGTGGGTCGCGGGTTCAGCCGCTCTTCGATGTTCAGCCGCAGGATCTGGCACAGCTGGGTCACGGCCTTGGCCGCCCAGTAGTAGTGGCGCATCAGCGTCTCGCTGGCGCGCATGGCCAGCTTGCGCCCCTCGGCCGAGGTGGAGCGGTAGCCAAAGGCCTCGGCCACGGCGGTCTGCTGGTCGAAGACCAGGCGGTCCTCATGCCGGCCGGCCACCGCGTGCAGGCGCGCACGTATCAGGCTCAGCAGGGCTTCGTTGTCTTCGAGTTGCCGGCGCTCGAAATCGGTGATCAGCCCCTTGCCGGCCAGGGCCTGCCAGCTGCTGCCCAGGCCTGCGGCACGGGCCAGCCAGATCATGGTGTGCAGATCGCGCAGCCCGCCGGGCGATTCCTTGCAGTTGGGCTCCAGCGAGTAGGGCGTGCTCTCGTACTTGTTATGGCGCTGGCGCATTTCCAGCAGCTTGCCGGACAGAAAGGCGTGCGCATTCATCTGGGCCTGGTAGCGCGTCTGGAACTCGGCGAACAGCGGCTCGCTGCCGCAGATGCGGCGTGATTCCAGCAGGGCGGTCTGCACCGTCAGGTCGCGCTCGGATTCCTCCAGGCATTCGGCCAGCGTGCGCACGCTGGAGCCGATCTCCAGGCCCGCGTCCCAGCAACTGCCAATGAATTTCTCGATGCGCGAGGCCAGCTCGGCATCTGCCGTGCCGGCTGCTGGCAGCAGCACCAGCACGTCGATGTCGGAATAGGGAAACAGCTGGGCGCGCCCGAAGCCGCCCACGGCGGCCAGGCAGGCCTCGGGCGGCATGCCGGCGCGATGCCACAGCGCGCGCAGCAGCGTGTCGGCCAGATCGCTCAGGTGCTGCAGCACCAGGCGCACGCCGCGCCGGCCCATGGTGGGCGCCAGCAGCGAGCCTATCCAGCGCCCGCGATCCCGGGCGTACTGCGCGCGCAACTGCTCCAGCGAGTCCGGGGCAGAGGGCGCAGCGTGGGAAGGAGTGTGGTCAGTGGTCTGTTTCATGCGCGGCGAGGGCAGGGAAGGCGCCGGGAGCGGGTGCCCCGGACGCCATGCCATTTTGCCTGCGCATCACGCAAGAAACATGCCGAGCCTCAGCAGCTTGTGGTGGTAACGAAGGGGGGCAGCGCGGGCGAGCCGGCCGACAGGGTCATGACTTCGTAGCCCGTCTTGGTCACCACCAGGGTGTGTTCCCACTGGGCCGAGAGGCTGTGGTCCTTGGTCACGATGGTCCAGCCGTCCTTGCCCAGCTCCTTGATCTCGCGCTTGCCCAGGTTGAGCATGGGCTCGACGGTGAAGACCATTCCTTCTTCCAGCACGGTGCCCGTTCCGGGGCGGCCGTAGTGCAGGATCTGGGGCTCTTCGTGGAACTTCTGGCCGATGCCGTGGCCGCAGAACTCGCGCACCACCGACAGGCCGTGGCCTTCGGCAAAGGTCTGGATGGCGTTGCCGATGTCGCCCAGCGTGGCGCCGGGCCTGACCTGCTGGATGCCCAGCCACATGGCGTCGAAGGTCAGTGCCGACAGGCGCTTGGCTGCGATGGAGCACTCTCCGATCATGAACATGCGGCTGTTGTCGCCGTACCAGCCGTCCTTGGTGATGACCGTGACGTCCACATTGACGATGTCGCCCTTCTTGAGCGGCTTGTCATTGGGAATGCCGTGGCAGACCACATGGTTGACCGAGGTGCACAGGTGTCCGGGGTAGGGAGGGTAGCCGGGCGGCTGGTAGCCGATGGTGGCGGAGACCGTGCCCTGCTGCGCCATGCATTCGGCGCCCAGGCGATCGATCTCGGCCGTGGTGATGCCGGGCTTGATGTGGGGGGTGATGTAGTCCAGCACTTCCGAAGCCAGGCGGCAGGCCACGCGCATGGCTGCGATGTCTTCAGCGCTCTTGATGGTGATGCTCATGCCCGCAATTATCCCATTGCGCCTTCGGGCGTGCAGGGGTAAGGGGCGGCTGTCGCCATCGGGACGGCTCAGCCCGGTAAAATAGCGGCCTCACCGATTCAGCGCCTTGCAGCTAGCCCCCGGAGGGCGGGGCCGCAGGGCGCTTTTCACAAGCCTCCTCACCCAACAGGCCGCCACGTGACCTTGCATCTGACACAGTTGGAGGGTGGAAGCGCTCTCAGCTCGTTCCGCGCCCAGCAGCTCCTGACCGAACTGGTCTCCATCCATCCCAAAATCACCGGCATTGCCGCGCGCTTCGTGCACCTGGTGGCCACGGACGCCGCACCCACGCCCGCATTGCAAGAGCGCCTCCAGGCGCTCTTGACCTATGGAGACCCCTATGAAGGCCCGGCCGACGGTGCCGCCCTGGTGGTCACGCCGCGCCTGGGAACGATCTCCCCCTGGGCCTCCAAGGCCACGGACATTGCCCGCAACTGCGGCCTGGGCGTGTTCCGCGTGGAGCGCATCACCGAATACCGCATCGCCTTCAAGACCGGCCTGCTGAGCAATGTGCTGGGCAGCGCGCCTGAGCTTTCGGCCGAGCAGACTGCACGGATCGCCGCCTTGCTGCACGACCGCATGACCGAGTCGGTCTTCGCCACGCGCGCCGAGGCCGAGCAACTGTTCTCCGCCCTGGACGCCGCTCCCATGGAGTTCGTCGATGTGCTGGGCGGCGGCCGCGCCGCGCTTGAGGCTGCCAACCGCCAATGGGGCCTGGCCCTGGCCGACGACGAGATCGACTACCTGGTCGATGCCTTCAAGGGCCTCAAGCGCAATCCCACGGACGTGGAGCTGATGATGTTTGCGCAGGCCAACAGCGAGCACTGCCGCCACAAGATCTTCAACGCCCAGTTCACCATCGACGGCGAGGCCCAGGACAAGAGCCTGTTCGGCATGATCCGCAACACGCACCAGGTCTCGCCCCAGCACACGGTGGTGGCCTACTCGGACAACGCCTCCATCATGGAAGGCCATGAGGTCGAGCGCTTCGTCGCCACCTTCGAGGCGGCCCTGGACAAGATCAAGGCGCCCAGCTACCAGAAGAGGCAGGCCGTCAACCACGTGCTGATGAAGGTGGAGACGCACAACCACCCCACGGCCATCTCCCCCTTCCCCGGCGCATCGACCGGCGCGGGCGGCGAGATCCGCGACGAGGGCGCCACGGGCCGCGGCTCCAAGCCCAAAGCCGGCCTGTCGGGCTTCACGGTCTCCAAGCTGTGGGGCAGCGAAGTGGGCAAGCCCGAGCACATCGCCAGCCCGCTGCAGATCATGATCGAGGGCCCGCTCGGTGGCGCGGCCTTCAACAACGAATTCGGCCGTCCCAACCTGACCGGCTATTTCCGCGAGTACGAGCAGCAGGTCGGCGTGGGTGCCGATGCCGTGATGCGCGGCTACCACAAGCCCATCATGATCGCGGGCGGCCTGGGCGTGATCGACTCCGAGCTGACTCAGAAGATCGAGTTCCCCGCCGGTACCCTGCTGATCCAGCTGGGCGGCCCCGGCATGCGCATCGGCATGGGCGGCGGCGCTGCCAGCTCCATGGCCAGCGGCACGAACGCGGCCGAGCTGGACTTCGATTCCGTGCAGCGCGGCAATCCCGAGATCGAGCGCCGCGCCCAGGAAGTCATCAACCACTGCTGGGCCCAGGGCGACAAGAACCCCATCCTGGCCATCCACGACGTGGGTGCCGGCGGCCTGTCCAATGCCTTCCCCGAGCTGACCAACGATGCGGGCCGTGGCGCGCGCTTTGACCTGCGCGCCGTCAACCTGGAGGAATCCGGCCTGGCGCCCAAGGAAATCTGGTCCAACGAAAGCCAGGAACGCTATGTGATGGCCATCGCTCCCGAATCGCTGGCCGAGTTCACGGCCTTCTGCGAGCGCGAGCGCTGCCCGTTTGCCGTGATCGGCACGGCCACGGAAGAGCGCCAACTGGTGCTGGAGGACACTGCGGTGGCCTCGGGCGACCAGAAGTTCCCCGTGGACATGCCCATGAACGTGCTGCTGGGCAAGCCGCCCAAGATGCACCGCGACGTGGCCACCGTGCAGCGCGAGCTGCCGCCCATGGACCTGACCGGCGTGCCCCTGGAAAAGGCCGTGATCGACGTGCTGGCCCACCCCACCGTGGCCTCCAAGCGCTTCCTGATCACCATTGGCGACCGCGCCGTGGGCGGTCTCACGCACCGCGACCAGATGGTCGGCCCCTGGCAGGTGCCCGTGGCCGACGTGGCCGTGACCCTGGCCGACTACCGTGGCTTCAAGGGCGAGGCCATGGCCATGGGCGAGCGCACGCCGCTGGCCTCCATCAACGCCCCGGCGTCGGGACGCATGGCCGTGGCCGAGGCCATCACCAACATGCTGGCCGCGCCCATCGAGCTGTCCAAGGTCAAGATGTCGGCCAACTGGATGGCGGCCTGCGGCGAGCCCGGCGAAGACGCGGCGCTCTACGCCACCGTCAAGGCCGTGGGCATGGAGCTGTGCCCGCAGCTGGACATCTCGATCCCCGTGGGCAAGGACAGCCTGTCCATGCGCACCCAGTGGAACGAGGGCGGCCAGGTCAAGAAGGTGACCTCGCCCGTCAGCCTGATCATCACGGGCTTCGCCTCCATCGACGATGTGCGCGGCACGCTCACGCCCCAGCTGGACGCCACGGAAGACGACAGCACCCTGGTCCTGGTGGACCTGGGCCGCGGCAAGATGCGCATGGGCGGCTCCATCCTGGGCCAGGTGCTGGGCCAGTCCGGCAATGAAACGCCTGACCTCGATGACGCCAAGGACCTGATCGCCCTGGTCGATGCCGTCAACGACCTGCGCGCCAAGGGCCAGATCCTGGCCTACCACGACAAGGGCGACGGCGGCCTGCTGGCCACCGTGGCCGAGATGGCCTTTGCCGGCCATGTGGGCGTGGCCATCAACGTGGACATGCTGGTCACCGAAGGCGACGGCATCAGCGACAGCCGCATGGACTCGGGCGAAGGCAAGAACTGGGCCTCCCAGATCAGCGGCCGCCGCGACGACATGACGCTGCGCGCACTGTTCAACGAAGAGCTGGGCGCCGTGCTGCAGATCCGCACGGCCGACCGCGCCGCCGTGCTGCAGACCCTGCGCGAGCATGGCCTGTCCACCTGCAGCCACATCATCGGCAAGACGCGTCCCGTCTCGTCCAAGGTCGATGCGGGCAAGGGCGAACTGCAGGTCTGGCGCGATGCCAAGTCCGTCTTCGGCGCCTCGCTCAGCGACCTGCACCAGGTCTGGGATGCCGTCAGCTGGAAGATTGCCCAGCAGCGCGACAACCCGGCCTGCGCCGACAGCGAGCACGCCGCAGCCGGCGAGCCTGCCGACCCGGGCATGCACCTGCACCTGACGTTCGACCCGGCCGAGAACCCCGCCGCACCCTTCCTGAACCTGGGCGCGCGCCCCCGCGTGGCCGTGCTGCGCGAGCAGGGCGTGAACTCCCATGTGGAAATGGCCTACGCCTTCACCGAAGCCGGCTTCGACGCGGTGGACGTGCACATGACCGACCTGCAAAGCGGCCGCGCGCAGCTGCAGGACTTCGCCGGCGTGGTGGCCTGCGGCGGCTTCAGCTACGGCGACACGCTGGGCGCCGGCATCGGCTGGGCGCGCTCCATCACCTTCAACGACAGCCTGTCCGCGCAGTTCCAGCAGTTCTTCGGCCGCAGCGACACCTTCGGCCTGGGCGTGTGCAATGGCTGCCAGATGTTTGCCGAGCTGGCCGACATCATTCCCGGTGCCCAGGACTGGCCGCGTTTCACGCAGAACCAGAGCAACCGCTTCGAGGCACGCCTGTCCATGGTGGAAGTGCTGGAGTCGCCCAGCCTGTTCCTGCAGGGCATGGCCGGCAGCCGCCTGCCCATCGCCGTGGCCCACGGCGAAGGCTTTGCCAACTTCCGCTTCCGCGGCAATGCGGACAAGGCCATCGCCTCCATGCGCTATGTGGACAACCACGGCAAGGCCACCGAGCAGTACCCGTTCAACCCCAACGGATCGGCCGGCGGCCTGACGGCAGTGACCACGGCCGATGGCCGCTTCACGGCCATGATGCCCCACCCCGAGCGTGTGTTCCGCAACGTGCAGATGAGCTGGACCAACGGCGACAAGTCGGAATTCAGCCCCTGGATGCGCGTGTGGCGCAACGCCCGCAAGTGGCTGGGTTGATGCACTGAGCGACGCTGCAAAGCAGACAAAGGCCCTTCGGGGCCTTTTCTTTTTCTGTTTCTTTTTGGCGGCTGCCGTTACGGCGCCAGCATCTGCGCCGTGCGCGCGCGGGCCTGCTGGACCAGGGTGGAGATCAGCACCGTCTCGGGCAGGTTGTGCCAGTAGCGGCGCGGCATCTCGCGCAGCATGGCCTGCTCCTTCAGGCGCGCGGGGTTGAAGGTGCTGGCGTAGTAGGTCAGCCACAGGGCCTCGCCCGCGTCGGCTGGCGGGGCATCGCTGCGGCGCGCGCCGGGCGCCAGGCGCAGCGCATGGCCGTCCCAGTGCGCGCTGCACTGCGGCGTGAGGATGGCCCAGTGCATGTTGGCAAAGCGCTTGCAGAAGAAGGGCGCTGCCGCGCGCACGATGTGGTGCTCGGGCTCGAACCAGGCAATGTGCAGCTCGGGCTGGTTCTGCCGCTGCGTCGTCCGAAAGCGCACAAAGGCGTGCATCTTGTGGATCTCGCGCGAGACGGGGCGGGCCAGGGCCTCGATGGCGCGCCAGTCCGCATCCAGCGCATCCAGCCGCAGTTCGGGCCGGGCCTGCATGCGCGCCAGCCAGCGGTGGCACAGCTCGAAGCGGCCCGCCGCGCGGTGCATGCAGGCATGGCGCAGCGCGGACATCTGGGTTTCGGACAGGGACAGCCCTGCCTCGCCGGGGCCGGCCAGCCCGGCGAGTGCCGAGGCGGGCATGGCCTGCTCCGGCGCGCTGGAAAACAGGTCCACCCCCGCGCCGAGTTGCTGCGCACCCCGCGTGTTGGGCCACCGCCAGCGCACCAGGGCGGGGTCGGCGCCATGGGCCAGCAGCGCCCTGCAGGCTGCGCGAAAGCCGGGCCAGTCGTCGGGGCTGTCGAGTTCGATGGTGAGAGCCTGTGCTTGCATGGCGTGCTCCAGGTTCTAGAACAGGCTGGCCTGCACCGCGCTTTGCACGCGCATGCCGCTGTGCCGTGCCTGGGCCTGGCTGGCCTGCGACTGCGCGATCAGCCGGGTGCGCAGCGCGGCCGAGTCGGTCTCGCCCAGCAGGGGCCGGTGGCCGTCGATCAGCACGAAGGGCAGGGCCTTTTGCACGGGGGCGCGCAGCCGCAGCAGATCGTCCAGCCGCAGCCTGCGCACGCGGCGCGCCGCCAGCAGGCGGTCCACCGTCTGCGTGCCCAGGCCCGGCACGCGCAGCAGCAGGCTGCGCGGCGCACGGTTGAGGTCCACGGGGAACTGCTGCCGGTTGGCCAGTGCCCAGGCCAGCTTGGGGTCGATCTCCAGGTCCAGCATGCCGTGGCGGCTGGCTGCCGCGATCTCGCCCGCCCCGTAGCCGTAAAAGCGCATCAGCCAGTCGGCCTGGTAGAGCCGGTGCTCGCGCATGAGGGGAGGAGCCTGCGGCGGCAGATCGCGCGAGGCATCGGGAATGGGGCTGAAGGCCGAGTAGTACACGCGGCGCAGGCCGTAGCCCGCATACAGCGTGTGGCTGGATTCGAGGATGTCGGCATCGGTTGCGCGGTCGGCGCCCACGATCATCTGCGTGCTCTGCCCGCCCGGCGCAAAGCGGGGCACGGCGGCGCGCTGCGCGGGCGCGCCGGGCAGGGACTGCGCCTGGCGCTGCTCGCGCGTGGCCGCGCGCCAGGCCTGCACATGCCGGTCCACGCCCTGCATGGCCTGGCGTATGCGCTGTCCATCCTTTTCAGGCGCGAACTGCGCCAGGCCGCTGGCCGTGGGCAGTTCCACATTGATGCTCAGGCGGTCGGCATGGCGGCCTGCCTGGGCCAGCAATTCGGGGGCGGCATCCGGGATGGTCTTCAGATGGATGTAGCCGCGAAAGTCATGCTCCTCGCGCAGGCGGCGCGCCACTTCCACCAGCTGCTCCATGGTGTAGTCGCTAGAGCGGATGATGCCGCTGGACAGGAACAGCCCCTCGATGCAGTTGCGCCGGTAGAAGTCCAGCGTCAGCTGCACCACCTCGGCCACCGTGAAGCGGGCGCGCTGCACGTTGGAGCTCTTGCGGTTGATGCAGTAGCGGCAGTCGAAGATGCAGACATTGGTCAGCAGGATCTTGAGCAGCGAGATGCAGCGCCCGTCGGGCGCATAGCTGTGGCAGATGCCCATGCCGGTGACCGAGCCCATGCCCTTGCCGTCCAGCGAGTCGCGCCCCTGCGATCCGCTGGAGGCGCAGCTGGCGTCGTACTTGGCGGCGTCGGCGAGGATGAAAAGTTTGCGTTGCAACTCCATGGCTGTATAAATATACAGTATATTTGCCTGGCACATCCGGTTTTTCGAGAGCCCATCCCCCAGCCAGGGTCTGGTCCGGCCTTGCCTGGCTGCGGGTCGAGCGCACTGTCGGGCTATCGCAATGGCCAGCGGATTGCAATGGTTGCCAGTGCAATGGAGTGAAACCGTTTTCAGTGCGGAATGAGTGCTTGCTTTCAATGGGTGGCGATGTGCATCGCAGGAAATGGTGAATGCGTGTTTTCTGCGTCTTTCGCAATGCCTGAAGGCTGGCATGGCTTGGTGCCATCAATGCACGCGCTGATATAGCGCAGCTGGCTGCGCGCCATGGGGGTTTCCCATTCATGGGGGAGAGGTTGGGTGTTGTTGTGAATTGTTTCAAATTGCCGATAACTATTGCTGATAGGCTTTCGGGTTTGCCGGGCAGTGCCGTTTCATTCAATGCGCCCGGCGATGACAAACACTTGGAGAGGGAGCTTCGGTGTCGCGTGTATTAGGAACAGAGAGCGAAGTGCTGGCGCTGTCGCCGGACGCCTCATCCAGCAAGGCCGCCAAGGGCCTGCAATCGCCCGCCAAATGGCCCGCCATGGGCGCCAATGATGTGGCGGTCTGGGGTGAATGCCAGGGCAGCGGCAGCAAGCCCTACCAGACCCAGGTGGACCTGTCGGGGCCTTCCTTCAAATGCTCTTGCCCCAGCCGCAAATTCCCCTGCAAGCACGGGCTGGCGCTGATGCTGATGCGTGCCGGCGGGCAAGTCCCCGAAGGCGTTGATCCGCCCGCCTGGGTGCAGACCTGGCTGGACAGCCGCCAGGAAAAGGCCGAGAAGAAAGAGGCCAAGGCTGCCGCCGCAGCGGCCGAGCCGCCACCCGATCCCGAGGTCGCGGCCAAACAGCAGGCCAGGCGCGAAGACAAGCGCTGGGACAAGGTCGAAGCCGGCCTGCAGGAACTGTCGCTGTGGATGCAGGACATGGTGCGTGCGGGCCTGGCCAACCAGGCCAGCGACACGCAGATGCGCCAGCGCTGGAACAACATGGCCGCGCGCATGGTCGATGCGCAGGCCACGGGCATGGCGGCGCGCATCAAGGATTGCAGGGATCTGGTGGACAGCCACCGAGACTGGCCGCGCGACATGCTGGTGCAACTGGGCCACTGGCAGTTGATCATCGACGCCGTGCGCCGCCGCGAATCGCTCAGCCCCGAAGTCAAGGCCGACGTGATGGCCGCGCTGGGCTGGCCCATGGACAAGGCCGAGGTGCAGGCCAAGGGCCAACTGGTCGAGGACGAATGGCTGGTGGCCGGCCTGCGCATGATCGAGCGCGAAGGCCGGCTCATGGAGCGGCGCGTCTGGCTGCAGGGCCAGCGCACCGGGCGCATGGCCCTGGTGCTGGACTATGCGCAGGGCGGGCGCGGCTTTGAATCGGCCTGGGTGCCGGGCCATCGCTACGGCTGCGCGCTGAATTTCTATCCGGGCCATGCGCCGCTGCGCGCCATTGCGGCCAATGGCAACGGGCCTGCGCTGCCTGCCGATGGCGCCAGCCCGCTGGCCAACTCGGCCGGGGGAGACGTCCTGCAACGGCTGGGCCAGCGCATTGCCGCCAACCCGCTGCAGGCCACGCAGCCGCTGTGCCAGGACGGGTTGCGCCTGGTGCCTGCCCAGGGCCAATGGTTTGCGGCCTGGCCCGATGCGCTGGGCGCATCGGCGGCTGCGCCCGGCGTGTCTGCTGCAGGCACTGCCGCGCCTGTGCAGCCCGTTCCCGTGGCCATTGACGATGCCGAGGCCTGGCGCCTGCTGGCGCTCAGCGGCGGTGCGCCCATGCAGCTGTTTGGCGAATGGGAGCCCGGCCCGGCCGTGGGCCGCTGGCGGCTGCTGAGTGCCTGGCAGGCCCGCGAGGGTGAAACCGCCAAGCAATGTATCTGGCAGAACCAGGGTGATCCGGTATGAGCAACGCACAACTTTGGGCTGCGCTGCAGCAATCGGCCATGGTCGGCTCGGACCGGCTGGCCGTGCCGCCTGCGCTGGCTTCGGGCGTGGACCCGTCCGCAAGCGGGTCGCAGCAGGCCGTGCAGGCCGCGCTGCAGCCCCGCGCTGACGTGGCCGGTGACTCGCCTGCCCAGCAACTGCTGCGCGCCAGCGCCGTGGCGGCCGTGTTCGAGCGGGCCGGCTGGCAGCCTGGCGCGCAGGTGCGCCTGACGGCACCGCTGGCCGTGCCGGCCGCCGCGCCTGCGGAGTCGCGCACCGCGCCTGCCGATGCGCGCCTGCACACCCTGATGGGCGACGTGCTCAAGGACGGCCCGTTCGAGCTGCAGGCCTCCATGCTGCGCACCCTGGACCAGGCCGGCCAGCGCCTGCCCCACGATCTGCTGGTGCCTGCGCTGGAGCAGGGCCGCCAGTCCGTGGAACTGCGCCAGTGGCTGGCCCCCGTGCTGGGCGAGCGCGGACGCTGGCTGGGCGCGCTCAACCCGCAATGGAGCTATGCCAGCGGCGTGGAGGAAACCGCCGACCCCGAACTGGTCTGGCAGGAGGGCTCGGTGGAGCAGCGCGTGGCCCTGCTGCGCAGCGAGCGCGCAACCGATGCCGCCAAGGCCCGCACGCGGCTGGAAGGCAGTCTGAAGGAGCTGGGCGCCAAGGAGCGCCTGCCCCTGGTCCAGGCCCTGGCCGTCGGGCTGGGCATGGACGATGAGCCGCTGCTCGAAAAACTGCTGTCCGACCGCAGCAAGGAGATCCGCGAGAACGCCGCGCAAATGCTCTCGTGTCTGCCGGACAGCGCGCACAGCCAGCGCGTCATGGGCTGGATGCAGTCCATGCTGCAGCAGGACGACAAGGGCCAGTGGATCGTGGAGCCTCCCGAAGAAGGCCTCAAGGAATGGGAGCGCGACGGCATCACGCTCAAGCCCGACGCCTACCACCGTGGCGGCAAGAAGGCTTGGCTGCTGGAGCAGATGGTGCAGCTCACGCCCGTGTCCTTCTGGACCCGCGCCCTGGGCCTGACGCCCCTGGAAGTGATGGAGTGGAGCCGGCGCAGCGACTGGAAATCCTCACTGCGCCAGGGCTGGGTGCGGGCCCTGCAATACCAGTTGGACGTGGAATGGATCGATGCCGCCCAGACCATGGGCCGCGACATGCGCCACGACGCGCTCCTGCCCGCCCTCATGGCCCGGTTGTCCCGCGAGGAACGCGAGTCCCGCTGGATTGCCCAGTTCGAGCGCGACAGGCACAAGCTCATCGATGCCATCGAAGGCATGTCCCAGTCGCTGGGCGGTGCCGAACTGCTCTCGCCCGCGCTGTCGGCGCGGCTGACCGAGGCACTGCACGTGGCCGTGGGCGGCAAGCAGATCACGGGCAACTGGCACAGCTACCGCGCCGACCAGGCCCTGCTGTCCTGTGCGCGCATGCTGGACGTGACCGCGCTGGAGCGCTTTGCCGAACTGTGGCGCAAGCCCTCGGTGCTGGATGCGCAACCCGAGCCTGAGCCCGAGCCGCAAACCGAACCTGCGGCAGCAGTCACGGCCACCGCTGCCGCCACAGCCGCTGCAGTTGCCGCACCGGCAAGCATTCCCCTCACGCCCCAGCAGCAGGCGCGCCTCGAACGCAGCCGCGTGCGGCCCTGGGACGAGGAGCGCATGCGCGGCCATCTGGAGCGCATCGTCGATCTGCGCCTGGGCCTGCACCAGGCCTTTGTCGCCCTGCGCGGCCCGGCCTGAGCCGCGCCCGTCCTGCCGCATACCCCGAACCGAACCGAATCCAACCCTTACCCCTTCCCGGAAGCACACCATGAGCCAAGTCCTGCGCCAGCATGCCGAACAGCAATTCGCCGAAGAACTCGAAGCCCTGCGCAAGGTGGACGACCGTCCGCGTCCGCCCAACTGGAAGCTCTCGCCCTGGGCCGTGCTCCAGTACCTGATGGGCGGCAAGCTCGGCAACGGCTTTGAAGTCAGCCCCAAGTACATCGGCAATCCGCGCCTGATGGAAATCGCCGTCTCCACCCTGGCCACCGACCGCGCCCTGCTGCTGTACGGCGTGCCGGGCACGGCCAAGTCCTGGGTGTCCGAGCACCTGTCGGCCGCCGTCAGCGGCGACTCCACCATGCTGGTGCAGGGCACGGCCGGCACCAGCGAGGAGCAACTGCGCTACGGCTGGAACTACGCCCAGTTGCTGGCCCACGGCCCGTCCGAGAAGGCGCTGATCCCCAGCCCTCTGGTCAATGCCATGAAGCTGGGCAAGATCGCCCGCATCGAAGAGCTGACCCGCATCCCGGCCGATGTGCAGGACACGCTGATCACCGTGCTGTCCGAAAAGACCCTGCCCGTGCCCGAGCTGGGCAGCGAAGTGCAGGCCGTGCAGGGCTTCTCGGTCATCGCCACGGCCAACAACCGCGACAAGGGCGTGAACGAGCTGTCCAGCGCGCTCAAGCGCCGCTTCAACACCGTCATCCTGCCCGTGCCGGCCTCGCAGGACGAAGAGGTGCAGATCGTCACCAAGCGCGTGGCCGAGCAGGGCCGCGCCCTGGCCCTGCCCGCCGAGCCGCCGGCCCTGCAGGAAGTGCGCCGCGTGGTGCAGATCTTCCGCGAGCTGCGCAACGGCCAGACCGAAGACGGCAAGACCGTGCGCGTCAAGTCGCCCAGCAGCACGCTGTCCACGGCCGAGGCCATCTCGGTCATCAACAGCGGCATGGCGCTGGCCGGGCATTTCGGCGACGGCGTGCTGCGCGCGGGCGATGTGGCCTCGGGCCTGCTGGGCGCCGTGATCAAGGATCCGGTGCAGGACAGCGTGGTCTGGAAGGAATACCTGGAAACCGTGGTCAAGGAACGCAGCGACTGGAAGGACCTGTACCGCGCCTGCCGCGAGCAGCTCTGAAGCCCCCAGTCCCGCACCGCTGACCGACCGCACCCTCTGCGCATCCCCTGTATGGCCACCTCTGCCAATCCGCTTCATTTCTTCGGCATCCGCCACCATGGCCCGGGCTGCGCGCGCAGCCTGCTGCAGGCCCTGGAGCAGCTGCAGCCCGACTGCCTGCTGGTGGAGGGGCCGCCCGAGGGCGAGTCCCTGCTGCCCATGCTGCAGCATGCCGACCTGCAGCCGCCCGTGGCCATGCTGGTCTATGTGCAGGACAGCCCGGCCCATGCCGCCTTCTATCCCTATGCCGAGTTCTCGCCCGAATGGCAGGCCCTGCAATGGGCGGCGCGCCAGGGCGTGGCCACGCGTTTCATCGACCTGCCCCAGACCCACCGCATGGCGCTGGACATGGCCGAGCAGGAGCGGCGCCGGGCCGAGGCGGCGGCAGCAGATGCAGCTGATGCAGGCGCGGATGCGGCCGATGAAGGCCAGGATGCCGACACCGGCTCCGACTCCGACACCGGCTCCGATTCCGTCGCCGCTGCGGCAGACGGCAGCCAGCTCCAGAGCAATGCCGCCGAGGCCCTGGACCGCGACGACACCACGCAGTCCGTGCCGGCTGCCGACCTTGCAGTCGATCCCTCGGCACAGTCCCCGCAGGACTGGCACGATCCGCTGGACCTGCTGGCCGAGGCCGCTGGCTACCCCGACGGCGAAAGCTGGTGGAACCGCATGGTCGAGGAACGCGGCGACGGCGCCACCCTGTTCGAGGGCATTGCCGAAGCCATGACCGTGGTGCGCGCCGAGCTGCCCAACGAAGTGCGCGGAGAACGCCATGCCCAGCGCGAGGCGCTGCGCGAAGCCTGGATGCGCCAGTGCATGCGCGAGGCCGTCAAGGCCGGCCACCAGCGCATTGCCGTGGTCTGCGGCGCATGGCATGTGCCTGCCCTGCAGGCCCAGGTCACCGCCAAGGCCGATGCCGCCACGCTCAAGGGCCTGCCCAAGGCCAAGGTCCAGGCCACCTGGGCGCCCTGGACCTACCGCAACCTGTGCTCGTCCAGCGGCTATGGCGCGGGCGTGGATTCGCCGGGCTGGTATGAACATCTGTGGCGCTGCTCCGAGCCTGTGCCCGAGTCCTTGTCTCAGCCCGCACCTGCTGCCGACCCGGCACGCGCCAGCACCCAGCGCACCGTCGGCTGGCTGGCGCGCGTGGCCCATCTGCTGCGCTCCAAGGACCTGGACTGCTCCAGCGCCCACATCATCGAGGCCACGCGCCTGGCCGAAAGCCTTGCGGCCCTGCGCGGCCATGCCAGCCCCGGCCTGCCCGAGCTGGACGAGGCCATCGTCACCGTCATCAGCATGGGCGAGCGCACGCCGCTGCGCCTGATCGAGCGCGAACTCAGCGTGGGCGACCGCATCGGCGGCGTGCCCGCCGACGTGCCCCAGGTGCCGCTGCAGCGCGACATCGAGCAGCAGCAAAAAAGCCTGCGCCTCAAGCCCGAGGCGGCCGCCAAGGTCCTGGCCCTGGACCTGCGCAAGGACACGGACCGCGAACGCAGCCACTTCCTGCACCGGCTGCGCCTGCTGGGCATAGAGTGGGGCAGCGTCACCACCGACCAGCAGCGCAACCGCGGCACCTTCCGCGAAAGCTGGCAGCTGCAGTGGGAGCCCGAGCTGGCCGTGCGCATCATCGAGGCCAGCCGCTACGGCGGCACCCTGGTGCAGGCCGCCGCCGCCAAGGTGCGCCAGGCGCTGACGCCCGAGACCCCGCTGCCCGAGCTGGCCAAGACCATCGACGACGCCCTGCTGGCCGACCTGCCGCACCTGGTCGATGCCCTCATGCACGACCTGGCCGACCGCTCGGCCAGCACCGGCGATGTTTCCCAGCTCATGCAGGCGCTGCCGCCGCTGGCCAATGTGCTGCGCTACGGCAGCGTGCGCCAGACCGACACCCAGGCTCTGGCCACGGTGATCGACAGCATGGCGCTGCGCGCCGCCATCGGCCTGCCCCTGGCCTGCATGGCGCTGGATGAAGACGCTGCAAGACACATGCAGGCCACGGTGCTGCAGGCCCACGAGGCCCTGCGCCTGCGCGATGCCGAAGAGCCGCGCGAAGCCTGGTTCGGCGCCCTGCGCAGCATTGCCATGGGCGACGCGGGCGCCGCCTTGCTGCGCGGCGCGGCCTGCCGCCTGCTGCTCGATGCCCACCGCCTGGACAGCGAGGCCGTGGCCACGCAACTGGGCCGCAATCTCTCGCTGGGCGTGGCGCCGCTGGACGCTGCCGCCTGGCTGGACGGCTTTCTCAACCGCCAGGCCCTGGTGCTGCTGCACGACGACGCCATCTGGGGCGCCGTCGATGCCTGGCTGGCGCAGCTGGGCGAGACCCAGTTCACCCAGATCCTGCCCCTGGTGCGCCGCAGCTTCTCGGCCTTCTCCAACCATGACCGCCAGAGCCTGGGCGAAAAGGCCCGGCGCGGCCAGGGCAGTGCGGCCGTGGCGGCTGCATCCGCAGGTGCCGCGGGTGCCGCAGGTGCGGCAGGCGATGGGAACGACGGCGCCTGGAACGAGGCGCGTGCCATTCTCGCCATTCCCGTACTCGATCAACTGCTGGGCCTGAACATGCCCGCGCAACCGCTGACCCGCCTGCAGGAGGCCCAGCCATGAACACCGCTGCCACCGTGAACGATGCACCCCTTGCCGGCGCCGACCCGCAGGAGACCGCCCCCCAGCCCACCACCCGCCTGCAACGCTGGCGCCTGGTGCTGGGCCAGCCGTCCGAGGCCAGCTGCGGCGGGCTGGGCCCAAAGGGCAGCTCCATCGACGAGATGGACAAGGCCCTGGCCGCGCTCTACGAAGAGGACAACAAGGACGGCGGCCTCTCGCGCCGCGGCGGGCGGGGCAACTCCTCGCCCAGCGTGGCGCGCTGGCTGGGCGACATCCGCAAGTACTTTCCCAGCCAGGTCGTGCAGGTCATGCAGCGCGACGCCATGGAGCGCCTGAACCTGCGCGAACTCATGCTCCAGCCCGAAATGCTGGAGCATGTGCAGCCCGACGTGCACATGGTGGCCGACCTCATCTCCCTGGGCTCCGTCATCCCGCAGAACACCAAGGAGACCGCGCGCATCGTCGTGCGCAAGGTGGTGGACGACCTCATGCGCCGCCTGGAAGAGCCCATGCGCAGCGCCGTCTCGGGCGCGCTGGACCGCAGCCAGCGCAACCGCCGTCCGCGCCACTCCGAGATCGACTGGAACCGCACCATCCGCGCCAACCTGCGCCACTGGCAGCCTGACTACCGCACCATCGTGCCCGAGACCCTGGTCGGCTACGGCCGCAAGGTGCGCCGCCCGCAGCGCGAAGTCATCCTGTGCATAGACCAGAGCGGCTCCATGGCCAACTCCGTCGTCTACTCCAGCATCTTCGGTGCCGTCATGGCCAGCCTGCCGGCCGTCGCTACCCGTCTGGTGGTCTTCGACACGGCGGTGGTGGACCTGACCGACAAGCTCTCCGACCCCGTGGACGTGCTTTTTGGCGTGCAGCTGGGCGGCGGCACCGACATCAACCGTGCCGTGGGCTACTGCCAGGGCCTGATCAGCGAGCCGCGCAACGCCATCGTCGTGCTCATCTCCGACCTCTATGAAGGCGGTGTGGAAAGCGGCCTGCTGCGCCGCGCCTCCGAACTGGTGGAGTCGGGCGTGCAGTTCATCACCCTGCTGGCACTCAGCGACGAAGGCGCCCCTGCCTACGACGCGCAACTGGCCGCCAAGCTGGCCGCGCTGGGCGTGCCCTCGTTTGCCTGCACGCCGGATGCCTTCCCGCAGCTCATGGCCGCCGCCATCCGCCGCGACGACGTGGCGGCCTGGGCGGCAGGGCAGGGCTTCAAGACCAGCAAGTGACGGACGGCCGGTCGGCCCCGTGACAGGGCTGGCCGCCGGGCATCTCCTACATGGGCAGGACATGCCCAGGCCCCATGATGGCGCCCAGGCAAAAAGAAGTTCCCCGAACAATTCACTGGAGTAATGCGATGGCTGGTGCTGGTTTGCTGATGCTGCTGGACGATATTGCAGCGATCCTGGACGACGTGGCCCTCATGACCAAGGTCGCGGCACGCAAGAGCGTGGCCATGGCCGACGATGTGTCCGTCATGACCAAGGTGGCTGCACAGAAGACGGCCGGCGTGCTGGGCGATGACCTGGCCCTGAACGCCCAGCAGGTCACGGGCGTGCGCGCCGAGCGCGAGATTCCCGTGGTCTGGGCCGTGGCCAAGGGTTCGCTGATCAACAAGGCCATCCTGGTGCCTGCGGCGCTGCTCATCAGCGCCTTCATTCCCTGGGCTGTCACGCCGCTGCTCATGGTGGGCGGTGCCTTTCTGTGCTTTGAGGGTTGCGAGAAGCTGGCCCACAAATTCCTGCATTCGCCCGAGGAAGATGCCGTGGAGCGCGAGCGCCTGACCCAGGCCAATGCCGATGCGGGCGTCGATCTCGTCGCCATGGAAAAGGACAAGATCAAGGGCGCCGTGCGCACCGACTTCATCCTCTCGGCCGAGATCATCGCCATTACCCTGGGCACCGTGGCCGCCGCCCCGTTCGGGCAGCAGGTGGCCGTGCTGGCGGGCATTGCCCTCATCATGACCGTGGGCGTCTATGGCCTGGTGGCCGGCATCGTCAAGCTCGATGACCTGGGTCTGTGGCTGGGCCAGCGTGCCAGCGCCGCGGCCCGTGCGCTGGGCCGGGGCATCGTCGCCGCCGCGCCCTGGTTGATGAAGGGGCTGTCCGTTGCGGGCACGGCCGCCATGTTCCTGGTGGGTGGCGGCATCCTCGTGCACGGCGTGCCTGCGCTGCACCACGCCGTGGAAGGCCTGGGCGATGCCGTGGCCCAGGGCGCGCTGGGCGGCCTGTGGCGCGTGCTGGCGGTGAATGTGCTCAACGCGGTGGCCGGCATCGTGGCCGGCGCCATCGTGCTGGCGGCTGTCGAAGGCATCAAGCGTCTGCGCCGCCGCTGAGTCGCGGCAAACATCGCCGGCCGGCCCTGGAGTCGGCAAGGCACGCCACGGGGGCCGGACGGCCCCCGTTTGCATGGAATTTTCGCTTCGGCGCATCGCATTTGACTGTGGGCGCAAGCACATGCATTCCCCCTGGAACTCCGCAAGGCCAGGCGTCCTCCTGTCCCTTGGCGGCGGCGCAATGTGTTTGCGCCTGCCGGCCGCCGAGGCTCCGGGAACGGCCCATTGCCGCAGCGGAGCCGTTGTCGGGACCGGGCGGCTGAATTCGCATCCGCACCGGTCCTTGGGTGTTCATCAGGGGGACTTCATGATTTCCAACCTCACCAAGGCCAGCGTGCTGCGGTCCGTCATCGCCGGCTGCACGCTCGCGCAAGCGGGCAGGGCCGAGAAACTCAGCACCGAGCGCGCGCGCACGGCGCTCAACCGCATCTGCGAGCTGCTGCATCTGCCCAACGACCTGGCCGCCATCCAAGCGGAGCCGCAGCTGTACCTCGAATCCCTGGCCCACTTCGAGAGCCTGCCCCAGTTCGAGCTGCGCACGCCGCTGGTGGCCAAGCTCAAGCAGGTGCTGGGCCTGCGCTCATCCAGGCAACTGACGCCGGCCGTGCTCGCGCAGGTCAGCGCGTCACAGCTCATCAACCAGGGCGTCTCCATCATCGCCCTGGCCGATCTTCAGGAGTGGCTGCTCAAGCATGACCTGTCGCTGAGGCATGGCCCGCCCATCACGGATATCGACTTCAGGGAGGCCCGAAAAGCCATTGCCTTGCTCGACGCCTTCGACTTCGACACCGAATCGCTGGAATGGCAAATGAATCACCTTGCCCGCAAGCGCGGCCGGGCCAGGAGCCGGCCTGCCCCGGCTGCCTGCGCAGTGGAATCCCTGCCTGCCGTCAGCACCACAGGGGCTGCGCCCTAATATCGGGGCTTCCCAACAAGGCCCGATACACCATGAAGTTCTCCTTGCTTGCTGCCGCGGCTGTGGCATTGCAACTGCTGGCGCCGGCGCCTGCCCTGGCGGCCGACGACATCGTGTTCAAGGACAGCGCCGGCCGCGTGCTCAGGCGCAGCGACCTGGACAAGGCCGATGGCCGCTTCAGTTGGGAGCTACCCTCCGCCACACCCGTCAGCCAGGCCGCGCGCGATGCCCATGCCTTGGGCCGCGCTGCAGGGCAGAACGGCGATTACCGCGCCGCCCTGGCACATTTCGAGACTGCCTCGAAGCTGGCGCCCCGCTGGCCCTATCCCATCTACGACGCTGCATTCACCTACCTGCTGCAAAAGGACTTTGACGCGGCCTATCGGCGTTACCGGCGCGTGGATGCACTGGCGCCCAGGGGCTTCTTCACCGCCAAGACGGCCGTGCACAGCCTGCGCATGGAGCGTGACGGCAAGCTCCCCCAAGGCACCTACCTGCGCTACCTTGCCCTGGAGTGGGAAACCGACCGCGACAAGGCGCGCCAGGCCGCGCTGGCCATGACCCGCGAGACGCCCGGCTTCGCTCCCGCCTGGAAGACCGCCGCCCATCTGGAGGACGACCCCGCAAAACGTCTCGCCCTGCTGGACAGCGGCCTGAAGGCTGACCCCGATGCCGAGACCCGCGGCTTTCTGCTCCTGAACAAGGCCATGGTGCTGCGTGAACGCAACCAGATCCCCGAGGCCATGGTGATGCTGGGAGAGCTTGCGTTAGACCCGCAGTCTCCGCTGGATGTCGAGGCCCTGGCGCGGCACACGCTGGCGCAGTGGGCGCGGCCTTGACGCTGGCACCTGCACCTTCACCCGCCCTGCAGCCCGCTCAGCGCAGGGCGAGCTCCACGGCCTCCGCAGACAGCCCGTAGGCCTCCACGAAGACCTCGATGCGGTCCTGCGTCTGCGCGTTCACAAACGTCTCCATGCCCACGCTGTCCATCTCCCCTGACAGCATCTGGCCCGTATTCACGGGGCGGGTATCGAGCTGCTGCGCCAGCACGCAGCTGTCCTCTCCCTCCGGCTGCAGGCCGATGAGCCCTGTCTGGTTGTTGATGGCAATCACCCTGGCTTGTCTTTGCATGTTCCACCCTGTCGTCTGAATCCGTCGTTTCTGGAATGGCGAAAAGGCGCCGCCTTGTGCAACGCCCCTGCCTGTCCTGGCGACTGTAGGCAAGGCTTGGGGACGGCGGTAGAGGCCCGGGGCTTGGTGGACTGCCAAGGGGAATTTACGAATGGCTTTCAGAGATGATGGGTTTTCTGTTGAATGTGGCGGATGTGCCGAGGCGGTTGCAGGGCGCTTTGACCCGGCGACCTGGAGTGGATGCACTCGACGCGGCATCTGCTGTGCGATGGCCATGCATGGCGAGGAATGCATGAAACTTTCCGAAGCGCTGGCTTTGAACCGTACCGGGATTCGCCATGTGGTCGAGTCCCACCGTGCGACCCTGATGCATGTGGCCGCCATCCAGGAGGAACTGCAGCGCCTGCTGGGCGTGTCGGTCGATGGGCTGACGCCCAATGCCTTGCTGGAGGCCTTCCGCAGCCAGGTGCTGGCCGAGGCGCTGCCGATGTGGG
Source organism: Delftia sp. K82 (assembly GCF_002193035.1). Taxonomy (NCBI): domain Bacteria; kingdom Pseudomonadati; phylum Pseudomonadota; class Betaproteobacteria; order Burkholderiales; family Comamonadaceae; genus Delftia; species Delftia sp. K82. The sequence goes on from NZ_MYFL01000001.1 coordinate 1,103,476, forward strand.
CAAGGCATTGCGCGCCAGCGTTCCTTCCTGATGAATCGGCAAGTGAACGGCATCTGCCGCAAACCTGCGATAGATACCTGACCAAGCACCTTCATTGAGGGTATCGCGGGCAGCCTCCCCCTCTCAGCTTCCCAGCGCCCCGCGCACGGCAGCGCGCTCGCCCATGCGCTTGAAATGCGCCTGCACCTTGGGGAAGCCGGCGATGTCCACGCCGTCGCCTTCCAGCCAGCCGGCAATGGTGAACAGGTAGGCGTCGGCCACGGAATAGTCCGAGCCCAGCACCCAGGGCGCATCGCCCAGGTAATGGCGCTCGATCACGCCAAAGCATTCGGCCATGTTGGCTGCCACCTTGCGCTGCATGGAGGCAATGGCCGCTTCGTCATCGGCCCAGCGGCCTGCGCGGCGTCCGTGGGCGTGGGCCACGTGCACGGTGGAGGACAGGTAGCTGTGGAAATCCTGCATGTGGGCAAAGGCATACGCATCGTCCAGCGGGGCGAGCCGGGCCTCGGGGAAGCGGCGCGCAACGTAGGCCAGCAGGGCCGGCGTTTCGGTGAGCACGCCGCGCTCGGTCACCAGGGCGGGCACGCGGCCCTTGGGATTGATGGCCAGGTATTCGGGGCTGCGCTGCTCGCCCTTGGGGAAGTCGAGCTTGATGACTTCGTGCGGCGCATTGGCTTCGATCAGGGCGATGCGGGTGGCCAGGGCGCAGGTGCCGGTCGCGTAGTAGAGCTTGAGGGTGGTCATGAAAGAGACGGGTAGGGATGGGATACGTCCAGATTCTGCCGTCGGCGCCGATGGCCGGGCCGGCCCTCCAAATTAGTGCGTATTGCATGGGCGTGCAAGCGGCATCTGCGTCTTTGCTTATGCCGGCCCTGGGTGTTCCAGCGCCCGGCTTCCCGTTCTGTCGAAAGGAGCCGTCAATCGCCGGCCGGGTCACTGCCCTGACCGATCACCTTCAGGCGCTTTTCCACATCCTTGATCAATGCAGACGGCGTGATGTCCAGGGCATCGCCGAGGCGAAACAGCATGCGTCCAGCGAGGACGTAGTCAATCAACCAATGCAGCCACGACCTCGCAGCTCAAACCTCAAGCCAGGCAGCTCGAATCGGTTGCCGCTGGCCCGCCGCGCAATGCGTTGCATGCATCCAACGCGATCCGGCCATGCGGGGCTGCGCACCTTCGGGTTTGAGCTAGGACAAGATCGGCCACGTCCGCCCCTGATGCAATACAGCTACGGGATTTGCCCCGGGCTACTCCAAGACTCTCCATCATGAAAAGAACTCTGCTCGCCGTTGCTGCCGTTTGCGCCCTGTCGTCGGGTGCCGCGTTTGCGCAGCAGGCCGAAGGCCCCTGGATGGTGCGCGTGCGCGCCGTGAATCTGGACAGCGCCAACAAGGACAGCACGGGTCTGGGTCTGTCGATCAACAACAAGTGGATGCCCGAACTGGACGTGTCCTACTTCTTCACGCCCAACATCGCGGCCGAGCTGGTGCTGACCTACCCGCAAAAGCACGACCTGCGTGCCAACGGCCTGGGCCAGATCGGCAGCCTCAAGCACCTGCCGCCCACGCTGCTGGCGCAATACCACTTCACCAATTTCGGCGCCTTCAAGCCCTACGTCGGCGCCGGTGTGAACTACACCCGCTTTTCGAGCGTGAGCTTCAACCCTGCCGTGCAGGCCGCGCTGAACCCCTCGATCAAGAAGAACAGTTTCGGCGGCGCGCTGCAGATCGGTTTCGACTACGCGCTGGACAAGAACTGGTCGCTGAATTTCGACGTGAAGAAGGTCTTCATTGAAACGGACGTGAGCTCCGCCGGCACCAAGGTGGGCACCTTCAAGGTGAACCCGGTGCTGGTCGGTGTGGGACTGGGCTATCGCTTCTGATCTCCTGATCATGAGTGAGGCACGCGCTGCTTCATCCGGCAGCGCGTAGTGAGGCAAGGATGGGTACTTGGTCCGGTATGCCGTTCGCGGCATACCGGATTTTTTTCGTCCGAACCGGTGCTTTCGCCTGCTGCTGACATGCTGCGGCGCACCACCGGACAGGTCACGAAAAAATCACGCGCGGTGGAAACTGTCCTACCCGCATGCCATGGGCAGGCGCCTAGGCTGGTGCCTCGGCCTGCCGGTGCGAGTCTTGCGAGGCTCGCTTGCCGTTTGCAGGCGTCAGTCACCATTGGCTGTCCGCCCCTTGGCGACCGCGCCCTGCTGCAAGCCGGGATGCGGCATTCACCATGCTGCGGCGGGCGGCGCACAACGCGAGGCCCCCACCATGCTGTCTGCCCACGACTCGACCGTGTCTTCCTCTGCCCTGGCATCGCGCGCCCAGCGCGTGCCGCTGCCTTTGCCTTCGGCGCCGCGTGCGCCCGCCCAGGGCAGCAGGCGCGAGGCGGCCCCGGAATGGGCGGACCACGCACTGCGCGCGACCCGCGCCGAACTGCAGCACGGGCTGATGCAGCCCCAGGCCCAGGTCTCTCCCAAATACCTCTACGACGCGCGCGGCTGCGACCTGTTCGAGCAGATCACGCGGCTGCCCGAGTACTACCCCACGCGCACCGAGACCGCCATCCTGGCCGACTCTGGCGCCGCCATGGCCGAGGCCCTGCGCGGCAGCGAGGTGCTGATCGAGCTGGGCGCCGGCAATTGCGAGAAGGTGCGCGGCCTGTGCCGCAGCCTGCGGCCACGGCATTTCGTGGGCGTGGACATTGCGGGCGCGTTCCTGCGCCAGTCCGTGCGCCGGCTGGCCGAGGAGTTTCCGCAGCTGCAGACCCATGCCGTCACGGCCGACATCACCGAGCCGCTGACCCTGCCGCCCCATATCCCGCAGGCCGGGCGGCTGCTGTTCTATCCGGGTTCGTCCATCGGCAATTTCGACCCGGTACAGGCCCAGCGCATGCTGGGCCAGATGCGTGCCATGGTCAACGACGACGGCGGCCTGCTGATCGGCATAGACCTGCCCAAGTCCACGCAATGGCTGGAGCCCGCCTATGACGATGCACAGGGCGTGACGGCGCGCTTCAACCTGAACCTGCTCAGCCACGTCAACAGCCTGCTGGGCAGCGACTTCAACCCGGACGACTGGGAGCATGTGGCCTTCTTCAACGCCGAGCATTCGCGCATCGAGATGCACCTGCGCGCGCGCCGCCCGCTGATCGTGGGCTGGCCGCAGGGGCTGCGGCATTTCTCGGCCGGCGAGACCATCCACACCGAAAACAGCTACAAGTACCCGCTGCCCGAATTCCTGGGCATGCTGGCCTGCGCGGGCTTCGGGTCCTGCCAAGTCTGGACGGATGAGCGCCAGTGGTTTGCCGTGATCCATGCCCATGCGTGAAATGCCCGCCGTCTTCCGCTGGGTGCAGCGCTACGAGGCCGTGCGCCAGAGCACCGTGCTGCTGGCCGCGCCCCTGTCGGCCGAGGATGCCTGCGTGCAGTCCATGCCAGACGCCAGCCCGGCCAAATGGCATCTGGCGCATACCACCTGGTTCTTCGAGACCTTTGTGCTGGCCGAGCACGCGCCCGGCATGCCGCCCTTCGATGCCGACTTTCGCGTGCTGTTCAACTCCTACTACCAGCAGGTGGGCGAGCGGCATCCGCGTGCCCAGCGCGGGCTGCTGACGCGCCCCTCGCTGGCGCGGGTGCTGGCCTACCGCGAGGCCGTGGACCAGCGCATGCTGCAGATGTTCGAGGACTGGGGCACGCAGCCGCCTGCACGGCTGGCCGCGCTGCTGGAGCTGGGCCTGCAGCATGAGCAGCAGCACCAGGAGCTGCTGCTGACCGACATCAAGCACCTGCTGTCCTGCCACCCGCTGTGGCCTGCGTACCGGGCGCAGGAAGAGGGCGTGCCTGCGTCGCAAGAGCCCGATGGATTGCCCCCGCCGCTGCAGTGGCTGACCGTGCCGCGCGGCATGCATGCCGTGGGCCATGCGGGCGATGGCTTTGCCTTCGACAACGAGCGCCCGCGCCACGAGGTGTTCCTGCAGGGCTGCGAGATGGCGCAGCGGCCCGTGAGCAATGCCGAGTTCCTGCGCTTCGTCAAGGATGGCGGCTATGCCCAGCCGCAGTGGTGGCTGGCCGAAGGCTGGGACTGGCGCTGCGCGCAGCAGCTGGAGCACCCGTGGTACTGGCGGCGCCAGGCCGGCGGCGTGATGGACGGCATGTGGCAGGAATTCAGCCTGCATGGCGCGCTGGCGCTGGACGGGCGCAGGCCCGTCTGCCACCTCTCGTACTTCGAGGCCGATGCCTATGCGCGCTGGGCCGGTGCGCGCCTGCCCACCGAGGCGGAATGGGAGGCGGCCCTTGCCGCGCAGATGGCGCAGCGCCCCCAGCACGGCGAGCCGCCCGGCCCCGTGCACCCGCGCGCCATGCAGCCCGGCAGCCATGCGCTGGGCGAGGTCTGGGAGTGGACCCAGTCGGCCTACACCGCCTACCCGGGCTTTGTGGTGGCCGAGGGCGCGGTGGGTGAATACAACGGCAAGTTCATGGTCAACCAGTACGTGCTGCGTGGCGGCTCCTGCCTCACGCCGCCCGGCCATGCGCGCGCCAGCTACCGCAATTTCTTCCCCACCCAGGCGCGCTGGCAGATGACCGGCCTGCGGCTGGCAAGGGACCTGGCCTGAGCCTGCCCGTGCCGCGTTGCCTGGCATTGCATCGCGCGCCGGCGCATGCAGTAGCATCGTCGGCCTCAATGATCCGAGGGAGTTCCATGTTGTTGCGTTCGCTTGTTCTTGCCATGCCGCTGTCCCTGGTCCTTGCCGGCTGCGCCACTGCGCCGCCCCAGGCACCGGCGCCCAGCCAGCCACAGGACCAGCCCCGGCCCGAGGTGCCCGCCAAGGCCCCGGCCGATGCGCCGCACGCCGAACCCGAGGTGGCCAACCTCACGCCCCTGCCCAGCCTGCTGCTGATCGGCGAAGACGCTGCCGGCCGCTACTACTCCATGGTGGCCAAGGCCACGTTCACCATCGAGGCCGATGGCCGCCTGAGCCTGGCCGACCAGGGCGGCGGCCACGGCGGCGAGCCCGTGGCCCCCCATGCCGACATGCAGGACCAGAGCATGTCCACCGAATGCAAGCCCTATGGCGCCGTGGCGAACCAGCGCACCACCTGGTTCCCGTACACAGGCGTGTTCGTGCGGGGCGGCACGCTGGTTGGCGCCAGGGCCGACGGTGCGGACGTGGCCGCCAAGGCGCTCACCGAGCATGAAGGTGCCCAGATGCTCTACACGGGCAAGGATGCTGATGCCACCGAGTACTACTACGCGCCCTGCGTGGGTGCGCAGCGTGTATCCACGGGCTGGCGGCTGGACCGCTACCTGCCCGACGGCGGGCAGCTGCGCGTGCGCGCCGATGCGCGCGGAGGCAAGGGCCAGACACTGGAGCTGAAGATTCCCAAGCCCTTTGCGCCCTTCGTGCTGGTGCGCTACCAGTCGGGCGCCATGATTCCCGTGCCCATGCGCGCCGTGCTGGCCACGGTGGACCTGGCCGAGCGCCGCGTGGTGATGCAGTACCAGGGCACCTATGCCGTGGAGCCTGCCATCCGCAAGATGGAGCTGCGCCTCATCGTGCCCGGCAGCCGCCCGTCCGAAGGCGAGACCGCCGCGCGCCACGCCGAACGCACCCAGGCCCAGTTGCGCGACCTGGCCCGCTGCGCCCCGCCCAAGGGCCATGCCATCGAGCCCTGCGCCAACCCGCAACGCACGCCCGATCCGCTGATCTTCTACTCCTCGCAGCAAGTGCGAGAGCGCGCCAAGCGGCGCTGACAGGCCAGGGCCTGCCTGCAAGGGCCGGGCCGCCGCGCAGTCCGGCCCGCCCTTGCGCGGGAATCAGACCTTGGCCAGCGCCTGCTCCAGGTCGGCCAGCAGGTCGCTGATGTGCTCGATGCCCACGGACAGGCGCACCATGCCTTCGGTCACGCCGGCCTTGGCAAGCTCCTCGGCGTCCAGCTGGCGGTGCGTGGTCGATGCCGGGTGCGTGGCCAGGGACTTGGCGTCGCCGATGTTGACCAGGCGCGTGAACAGCTGCAGCGCATCCAGGAAGCGCGCACCGGCGGCGCGCGTGTCGCTGTCGCCGCTGCCGTTCTTGAGGCTGAAGGAGAGGATGCCCGAGGCGCGGCCGCCCAGCTGCTTCTTCACCAGGGCGTGGTCGGGATGGTCCTGCAGGCCAGCGTAGCGCACCCATTCGATCTTGGGATGCTTTTGCAGCGTCTCGGCGATCTTCTGGGTGTTCTCGCAGATGCGGTCCATGCGCAGGGCCAGCGTCTCGATGCCCTGCAGGATGAGGAAGGCGTTGTGCGGCGACAGTGCGGCGCCGGTATTGCGCAGCGGCACCACGCGCACGCGGCCGATGTAGGCGGCCTCGCCCAGGGCCTCGGTGTAGACCACGCCGTGGTAGCTGACATCGGGCTCGTTCAGGCGCTTGAAGCGTGTCTTGTGCTCGGCCCAGGGGAACTTGCCGCTGTCCACGACGGCGCCGCCCACGCTGTTGCCGTGGCCGCCCAGGTACTTGGTCAGCGAGTGCACGACGATGTCGGCGCCGTGCTCGATGGGGCGCAGCAGATAGGGGCTGGGCACCGTGTTGTCCACGATCAGCGGCACGCCATGGGCATGGGCCACGTCGGCCAGCGCGCGGATGTCGGTGACATTGCCCAGCGGGTTGCCGATGGACTCGATGAAGATGGCCTTGGTCTTCTCATCGATGTGCTGGGCAAAGCTGGCCGGGTCGCGCGGATCGGCAAAGCGCACCGTGATGCCCTGCTGCGGGAAGGTGTGGGCGAACAGGTTGTAGGTGCCGCCGTAGAGCGTGCTGGCCGAGACGATGTTGTCGCCGGCCTCGGCAATCGCCTGGATGGCATAGGTGATGGCGGCCATGCCCGAGGCCACGGCCACGGCGGCAATGCCGCCTTCCAGCGCCGCGACGCGCTTTTCCAGCACGTCGGTGGTGGGGTTCATGATGCGCGTGTAGATGTTGCCGGCCACCTTGAGGTCGAACAGGTCGGCGCCATGCTGGGCACTGTCGAAGGCGTAGGCCACGGTCTGGTAGATGGGCACGGCGGCCGACTTGGTGGTGGGGTCGGGCGAGTAGCCGGCGTGGACGGCCAGGGTTTCGATGCGCATGGAAGATTGCCTTTCTGGTGACGGCTTACGCAGGAAGGGCACGGGCGGGCCATTTGCCATGGGGGAGCGGCGCGTTCCCGCATCCTGTTTGCGTAAGTCCTGAGGTTTTACTAGCGGAGGACGGTTGGCATTGTGGCGTGCCGGCCTCCGGTGCCCAACGATGCGTTGGTTACGAACATATACGCCGCAGCCCGGTTGCTCCTCTGCCACGCGCAGATAGGCCCAGCCTGCCATTGACAGGACCGTGAGTGAATGTGTATTTTTGTTAACGATGTGTTGTAACGTGACCTGATCGCTAGACTCCATCAGGGAGTTGATGGTGACGTTGACAGCAAGACATCTTCTGGCGCTGGCGGTGCCCCTGTGCACCTTGCTGCTGGCCGGCTGTTTCTATGTCTGCTGGCGGCATCTGCGTGCCCGGCGCGAGTTGCGCAGCATGTCCTTCGCCTTCACCGGCTTCAGCCTGGCGCTGCTGCTGCAGATCCTGGAGCGGCCTGCGGCCGTTCCCGTCAATGCGTTGACGACGGCCGCGCTGCAACTGTGCGCGGCCTGGTTCATCACCGAGGCCATGGCCATACGCCAGGGCGTGCGCCCGGACGCACCGCTGGCGGCCGGCTTTGGCGGCGCGGTGCTGGTGGTGCTGGGCTACTACGCCTGGGCCGTGCCCGATGCCCAGGCGCGCCAGCATGTGCTCAATTTCGGCCTGGGCCTGCAGCTGGCCCTGCCGCTGTGGCGACTGCCACGCAGGCATCCCTGCACAGGCTGGGACCGGCTGCTGCTGTGGGTGTTCGTGGTCTTTGCGCTGAGTTTTTTCGTCCGCACGCTGTGGGTGACGCCGCGTGCTGCTTCGGTATCGGCCAGCGCGGCCGGGGAATGGCTGGGCATTTCTTCCTCGTGGATGGCGCTGCAGTTGAGCCTGCTGGTGTTCGGCCTGCTGTTTGCCATGCTATTCCTGGCCGCAGCGGTGCGCGACACCGTGCAGGAGCTGCACGAGGAACGCGACCGCGATCCGCTGACCGGGCTGCTGAACCGGCGCGCCTTCAAGGAGGCCGTGCAGCGCCGGCTGGCCGAGCAGCCGCAGCTGTCGGCCGCCGTACTGGTGTGCGACCTGGACCATTTCAAGCGGGTCAACGACGGCTGGGGCCATGCGGCGGGCGACGAGGTGCTGCAGCGCTTTGCGCGCCTGCTGCTGCGCAGCACACGCCAGCAGGACTTGGTTGCACGCTTTGGCGGGGAGGAGTTCGTGGCCCTGCTGCCGCACGCCGACCCGCTGGCCGCGCAATGGATCACCCGGCGCATCCAGACCCAGCTGCGCCTGATGGGCTTCAGCGCGCTGCCCGACGAGATGCGCATCACGGCCAGCTTTGGCGTGGCCTGGATGACCCAGGGCCAGACGCTGGAGCAGGCGCTGGCGCGTGCCGACGCCATGCTCTACGAGGCCAAGCGCGCAGGCCGCGACCGGGTGCGGCTGGTGCCGCAAGAGGAAGAGGCCTAGCCAGGGCTTGGCTTGCCCGGTGTGACCGGCGCCTGCAGCAGGCGTGGGGTGCGGGAAGGGCGTGGCGATGAGCGTGGGGCGCTGGACTCGCGCGGTGCATGTGGCTCGTGCGGCTTGTGCTGCTCGTGCGACACATGCGGCTCGTGCGGCACATGCTGTTCGCGCGGTGCGTCCTGCTCGCGTGGCGCGTGGGGTCTGCGTGGCCCCCGCGGGCCGCTGGAGCTGCCGGGGCCGCGGGGTTCAGGCGCGGGCCTGCCGGGCCTGGCGGGCGGCTGGGCCACGGCCGGCTGGCGCTGTTCCCAGGCGGGCAGGGCGGCATGCACCATGGCGGCGCCGTGGGCGTCGTTGGCCGCGTAGTGGCGCTGGGCCAGGCTCAGCTGCGGTGCAGCCCAGTTGGAGGTGGAGATCTTCTTGGACTTGTGGAAGTTCTGCCCCAGCACCAGGGCCACGGCCGCGCGCACGCCCACCGAGCTGGCATAGCCGTGGCGCTTGAACACGCGGTCCAGGTCGATCACGTTGTGCAGCGCAACGCCCAGGCGCGCGGGCAGCGCGCTGCGGTCATGGTCCAGGCCGAAACCGGCCTTGCAGATGGACTCGCTGGCCAGCACGTCGGCCGCAAGCGCGCGTGCCTGCGCATGGTGCAACTGCAGCAGCCAGGCCTGGTCGCAGGTGGCCAACTGCACCACATGGGGGCCGGTGTCGGTCTGGTGGGCGTGGAACAGCGGCTTGCTCTCGGTATCGAAACCGAGCACGGGAGCCGCCATCAGCGCGGCGCGTGCGGCCGCGAATTCGGCGTCGGTGGCGGGCACGTGGATGCAGCGCTCGAGCAGGGCGGCAAAAGGCGGCAGCAGGCGGCTGTCATCCTTGCTGGGAGCGTGCAGGCGGGGCATGGGAAAAGAGGGGGAAGCCGAGGCAAGCCGTCAAGTATGCCTGCACTTGCATGCCCCTCAGGCACCGGGTTTTTATCCCCGGTGCGTGTGGACGGAGTTGTGGAAAACTCCGGGTGTAACTTGCCGAATCCGCGCCCTGCAAGGCTTTCCACGGAATGCCTAAAAAATCAGCGCAGTGGCGAAAGGGCGTCGAATAAGGGTATTTGCGGATGGCTGCGCCGGACCCGATGCAGGGTCCGGCGGCTGTTTCAAAAGGTGTCTAAAGGCCTTGATCGTTGAACACCGGCACCCGCTTTTCCAGGCCGGCGCGCACGGCCTCGGCCTGGTTGGGGCTACCCAGCAGGGCCTGCTGCTCCTGCGCCTCGGCCAGCAGGATGTCTGCGGGAGAAGCGGTTTCGCTGAGCTGCATCAGGCGCTTGGATGCGCGTATGGCATGGGGGCTGCTGGCCGCGATCTGGCGGGCCAGGTGGCGCGCTTCCTCCAGCGGCGCAGCGCTCACGCGCGTGGCCAGGCCCAGGGCCACGGCCTCGGGGCCGGGCACGATGCGGCCGGTGTAGACCAGTTCGCGCAGCACATCACTGCGCACCAGCGGCGCGGCCAGCGCGCAGCCGGCCATGTCGGGCACCAGTCCCCACTTGATTTCCATGATGGACAGCCGCGCATCATCGGCCACCAGGCGGATGTCCGCACCCAGCGCCAGCTGCAGGCCGCCGCCGTAGGCCACGCCGTGCACGGCGGCGATCACGGGCACGGGCAGCTCGCGCCAGCCCCAGCAGATCTGCTGGAAGCGGTTGGCCATGCCGTGCGTGCGCGCGGCCAGGTCCGTCATGTCCGCCGTCTGCTGGCCGTCGGCAATGCCGGCCATGCTGCCCATGTCCAGGCCCGCGCAGAAGGCGCGCCCTTCGCCATGCAGCACCACGGCGCGCAACCCGGGCGTATCCCGCAGCCGCGCCAATGCGTCGATCAGGGCGTCGAACATGGCGGGGTCCAGCGCATTCATCTTGTCCGGCCGGGCCAGCGTCACCTCGGCCACGCCGTGGTCCACCGATATGCGCACGCGTTCTTGGCTCATGGCTTGTCTCCTTGTGTCTATGCGGTTCTTTGCTGGCGGTCGGCCGCGTTGCGCGATTCGATGGCGCTGCGCGCATTCGCCCAGTCCTGGTCGCTCCAGCTGGCCAGCCCGGCGAAGTTGCCGCCCGTCGCCTGGTATTGTCCGCCGTCTATGGCGATGGTCTGTCCCGTCAGGTACTCGGCCTGGGTGCTCATGAGGAAGACGGCCAGGTTGGCCAGCTCGGGCATGCGGCCGTTGCGGCCCATGGGGTTGTCGGCACGCACATGCTCGCCGCCCTGCGGGTTCAGCCGCGCGCTCATGCCTTCGGTGGGGAACAGGCCCGGCGCGATGGCGTTGAAGCGTATGCCCCGGTTGCCCCATTCCACTGCCAGCGACTGCGTCATGGCATGCACGCCCGACTTGGCCATGGCCGAGGGCACGGTGAAGGCCGAGCCGTTCCAGACCCAGGTGGTGAGGATGGACAGCACGCTGGCCTTGCGGCCCTCGGCCAGCCAGCGGCGGCCGCACTCCAGCGTGAGGTTGAAGCTGCCGCGCATGACGATGTTGGCCACGGCGTCGAAGGCGCGCATGGACAGGTCCTCGGTGCGGCTCACGAAGTTGCCGGCCGCGTTGTTGACCAGGCCCGTGAGCGCGCCGCCGTCGGCCCAGATGGCCTCGATCATCTGCTCCACGGCCTCGGGCTGGCGCACGTCGCAGGCATGGCCCGTGGCCCGGCCGCCGTGCTGCTGCATCAGCTCCTGCGCTGTCTGCTCGACCACGGCGCCGCGCCGGCCGCACAGGTGGATGTCGGCGCCCATCATGAGAAAGGCCTCGGCCATGACACGGCCCAGGCCGGTGCCGCCGCCAGTGACGAGGATGCGTTCGCCCTTGAGCAGGCCGGGCTTGTAGATGAGGTCGTCGAGGGTCATGGCTGCTGTCTCCTGTGCTGCCGGGGAAGGGATAGGGGGGACTGCGGCAGCGCTTGGCGCCGCCAGGGGATCAGAGCGTCAGAGCGCGCGAGCGATCACTTCCTTCATGATTTCGCTGGTGCCGCCGTAGATGCGCTGCACGCGCGCATCGGCGTACATGCGCGTGACCATGTATTCGTTCATGTAGCCGTAGCCGCCATGCAGTTGCACGAGTTCGTCGAGCACGCGGCCCTGCGCTTCCGAGCCCCAGAGCTTGGCCATGGAGGCCGTGGCCGTGTCCAGCGTGCCGGCCACCAGCTGCTCCACGCAGCGGTCGATGAAGGCGCGGCCCACGGTGAGGGTGGTGGCCACCTCGGCGAGCTTGAACCGGGTGTTCTGCATGTCAGCAATGGCCTGGCCGAAGGCGCGGCGCTCGCGCACATAGGCCAGCGTGGCCTCGTAGGCGCCTTCCATGCAGGCCAGGGCAGCCAGGCCGATGATCAGGCGCTCGTAGGGCAGGTCGCCCATGAGCTGGTAGAAGCCCTGGCCTTCGCGCCCGCCCAGCAGCGCGTCCTGCGGCACGGTCACGTCATCAAAGAAAAGCTCCGAGGTGTCCTGGGCCTTCATGCCCATCTTGTCGAGCACGCGGCCCACGCGAAAGCCCGCGCAGTCCCGGGTCTCCACGATGAGGATGGAGGTGCCGCGCGCGCCCTGGGCCGGGTCGGTCTTGCAGACCACGAGGATCAGGCCGGCCAGCAGGCCGTTGGTGATGAAGGTCTTGCTGCCGTTGATGCGGTAGCGGCCGTCCCTGAGTTCTGCGCGCGTGCGCACGCCCTGCAGGTCCGAGCCCGCGCCGGGCTCGGTCATGGCGATGGCGCCCACCAGCTCGCCGCGCGCCATGGCGGGCAGGTACTTGCGCTTTTGCGCCTCGGTGCCGTGGTTGAGCAGGTAGTGGGCCACGATGGAGTGCACGGAGTTGCTCATGCCCGAGAGGGCGCGGCGCGCCATCTCCTCGTGGATCACGGCCTCGTGGCGGAAGTCGCCGCCGCCGCCGCCGTATTCCTCGGGGATGTCGGTGCACAGCAGGCCCAGCTCGCCAGCGCGGCGCCATATCGCATGGCCCACGTTGCCGCGCTGGCGTGCGGCCTCGTCCTGCGGCTGCATTTCGGTTTCCAGAAAGCGCACGGCGGTGGCGCGCAGGCTTTCCAGCTCGGGGGTGCTCCAGGAGCGTGTCAGTTGCAGTGGCATGGCGTGGCCTGGTGGTTCGTTGGGGGTCAGTTGATGCGGCGTTCGCGGCCCTGCCAATAGGGTTCGCGCAATTGGAATTTCTGCAGCTTGCCGGCGGCCGACAGCGGCAGCTCGGCGCGGAACTCCACTGAGCGCGGGCACTTGTAGCCCGCGATGCGTTCGCGGCAGTGGGCGATGACCTCGGCCTCGGTCAGCGGCTGGCCCTCGCGCGCGACGATCACGGCGTGCACGCGCTCGCCCCAGCGTTCGTCGGGCACGCCGATGACGGCGCACATGGCGACCTGGGGCAGCTGGGCGATGGCGTTCTCGACCTCGGCCGAGTACACGTTCTCGCCGCCGCTGACGATCATGTCCTTGAGCCGGTCCACGACGAAGAGGTAGCCGTCGGCATCCAGCCGGCCCATGTCGCCCGTGTGCATCCAGCCGTCCTTGAGCGCGGCGGCCGTCTCGGCGGGCCTGTTCCAGTAGCCCTGCATGACCATGGGGCCGCGCGCCGTGATCTCGCCCACCTCGCCGGGCGGCAGCTCGCGGCCCTCGCCATCGACGATGCGCACCTCGGCAATGGTCACGGGCCGGCCGGCCGCGCGCAGCAGGCGCTCACGCTGCGGGCCGGGGCGGTGCTCGGCCGGGCCCATGGACACGATGGTGGGCGACAGCTCGGTCATGCCGTAGGCCTGGGCGAAGTCGGCGCCGGGCAGCGCCTGCATGGCGCGCTCCAGCAGGCTGGCGTCGATGGGCGCCGCGCCATAGAGCATGAGGCGCAGGCTGGACAGGTCGAACTCCGCCAGGCGCGGATGCTCGATCAGCCGGCGGATCATGGTGGGCACCAGGAACAGCTCGTTCACGCCGTGCTGCTGGATGCCGTCCAGGATGGCCAGCTCGTCGAAGGCCGGCACGATGACCTGGGGCACCAGGCGCTGGGCCATGAGCAGGGCCAGGCCGCAGCCGGCCACATGGAACATGGGCGTGACCACCATGCCCACCTTCACATGCTGGCGCGGCACGTTGCTGGCATTGGACAGGGCGTTGATGAACAGGTTGTCGTGGCTGAGCATCACCCCCTTGGGCCGGCCCGTGGTGCCGCCTGTGTACATGACGGCAGCCAGGTCGTTGCCGCTGCGCAGCGCGTCGGCGCAGGGCGTGGCGGCGGCCAGCAATTGCTCGTAGTGCAGAGCGCCTTCGGGCGCGGCGCCCGTGCCGCAGAACACCACGGTGCGCAGGCTGGAGGACAGCTCGCGCAGCCGGGGCACCAGGGGCGCGAAGGCATCGTCCACGAAGAGCACGCGCGTGTCGCAGTCGTCCAGCGAGTAGGCCACCTCGTGCGCGCTCCAGCGGATGTTGACGGGGTTGACCGCGGCGCCTGCCCACCAGCAGCCATAGAAGTATTCAAGGTAGCGGATGGAGTTCAGGCCCATCATGCCGACGCGGTCGCCGGGCGCCACGTCCAGCGTCCGCAGCAGGCCGGCACAGCGTTCGATGCGCTGCGCAAGCTGCGACCAGCTGGCCTGCTCTTCGCCGCAGATGGCCGCCGTGGCACCGGCCCTTTCGCGGCGGCCCTTGTGGATGGCCTGGGTGAGATACATGGGCATGGGGTTTCCTCAGGAGCGGGCGTTCCACGCGGCCAGCGTGTCTTGCAGGCTGGCGGCGCGCGGGGGGCGGGGCTGCTCGGGCACGCTGCGCGAAAAGCGCGGCGCCGGCGCGGGCTGGAGCACGCCACCGGCCTCGGTGAACGTGGCGCGCGCGCGGTTGTGGGCGTGCTGGGGCGCCTCGTCCCAGTCGAGCACGGGGGCGAAGCAGGCATCGCTGCCTTCCAGCAGCTCGCACCACTGCTGGCGCGTGCGCGTGCGGAACACATCGGCCAGGCGCAGCTTGAGCAGGGGCCAGCGTGCGGCGTCCAGCTGCGCGTCGAACAGCGGGTCCTGTATGCCGCAGCGCTGGCGCAGCTCGGCGTAGAACTGCGGCTCGATGGCGCCTATGGCGATGTATTTGCCGTCGGCGCATGCATAGGTGTCATAGAAGTGCGCGCCGCCGTCCAGCAGGTTCTCTCCGCGCTGGTTGCTCCACTGGCCCTTGGCCTTGAAGCCGTACATGAAGGCCGACAGCAGGGCCGTGCCATCGGTCATGGCCGCGTCGATGACCTGGCCCCGGCCGCTGCGCCCGGCCTCGTGCAGGGCGGCCAGCAGGCCCACGGCCAGCAGCATGCCGCCGCCGCCGAAGTCGCCCACGTAGTTGAGCGGCGGCACGGGCGCCTCGCCCGCGCGGCCGATGGCATGCAGCGCGCCGGAGATGGCGATGTAGTTGATGTCATGCCCCGCCGCATGCGCCAGCGGCCCGTGCTGGCCCCAGCCCGTCATGCGGCCGTAGACCAGGCGCGGGTTTCGCGCCAGGCAGGGCTCGGGGCCCAGGCCCAGGCGCTCCATCACGCCGGGCCGAAAGCCCTCGATCAGCAGGTCGGCGCGCGCGATCAGCGCCAGGGCCGAGGCCTGGCCTTCCTCGCCGCGCAGGTCGATCTCGACCTGGCTGCGGCTGCGCGTGGTGATGTCCTGTGCATCGACCGGCGTGCCGGGCCGCGCGATGCGCAGCACCTCGGCACCCATGTCGGCCAGCAGCATGGCGCAAAACGGCCCCGGGCCCAGGCCCGCGAACTCGACCACGCGCACGCCTTCAAGCGGTCCTGGCATGGAGGTCTCCTTTCAGGCTGTGGGCAGTGGATGGTTCTTGTACTGCTCGCGCAACTTCGTTTTCAGCAGCTTGCCGGTGGCTGTGTGCGGCAGCTCGGCTACCTGCAGCACATCGTCGGGCAGCCACCATTTGGCGATGCGCGTGGACAGGAAGTCGAGCATGGACTCTCGGCTGACGCTGTGGCCTGCGCGCGGCACCACCAGCAGCAGCGGCCGCTCCTGCCACTTGGGATGGGCCACGCCGATGATGGCGGCCTCGGCCACGCCGGGATGGCCCATGGCGGCGTTCTCCACGTCGATGGAGGAAATCCACTCGCCGCCCGACTTGATCACGTCCTTGGCGCGGTCCACCAGCTGCAGGAAGCCGTCGGCATCGATGGTGGCCACGTCGCCCGTGGTGAAGAAGCCTTCCTCATCGACGGGCGAGCCGCCTTCGCCCTTGAAGTAGCCGCTGGCGATCCAGGGGCCGCGCACGCGCAGGTGTCCCCGGGCCTGGCCGTCCCAGGGCTGGGGCCGGCCGTCGTCGTCCACGATCTTGAGGTCCACGCCCCAGACGCCGCGTCCCTGCTTGAGCTTGACCTTGACCAGCTCCTCGCCCGACAGCGCATCGTGCCGGGGCAGCAGCTTGCTGACCACGCCGATGGGGCTGGTCTCGGTCATGCCCCAGCCCTGCACGACTTGGGCGCCGAACTGGTTCTCGAAGCGCTCCAGCATGGCGCGCGGCACGGCCGCGCCGCCGATGCCTATGCTCTTGACGCCCAGCGCGCGCGGGTCGATGTCGGGATGCGCATCCAGGTACTGGAACAGTATCAGCCACACGGTGGGCACGCCCTGCGAGAAGGTGACCTTCTCGTCGCGCATGAGCTCGTAGACGCTCTGGCCGTCCAGGTGCGGGCCGGGCAGCACCAGCCGTGCGCCGGCCATGGCCGCCGCATAGGGCGTGCCCCAGGCGTTGGCATGGAACATGGGCACGATGAGCATCACGGTCTCGCTCGCGTTCAGGCCGAAGGTGTCGGGCGCCAGCTCCATCAATGTGTGCAGCACGGTGGAGCGGTGCGAGTACAGCACGCCCTTGGGGTGGCCCGTGGTGCCCGAGGTGTAGCACAGCGACGAGGCCGTGCGCTCGTCGAACTCGGGCCACTCGAAGTCCTCGCTCTGGTTGCCCACCAGTTCGTCCCAGCAGTGCAGGTCGGGCAGGTCCAGCGCGGGCATGTGCTCGCGCGAACTCATGCAGACATAGGTGGTGACGGTCTTCAGATGCGGTGCGAGCTTTTCCACCAGCGGCGCGAAGGTCACGTCGAAGAACAGCACCCGGTCCTCGGCATGGTTGGCGATGTATTCGATCTGCTCGGGAAACAGGCGCGGGTTGATGGTGTGCAGCACCGCGCCGCTGCCCGAGACGCCGAAGTACAGCGCCAGGTGGCGCCAGCTGTTCCAGGCCAGCGTGCCCACGCGTTCGCCAGGCTGCACGCCCAGCGACTGCAGGGCGTTGGCCACCTGGCAGGAGGCGCGGCGCATGCCGGCCCAGTCGGTGCGGTGCAGGCCACCGTCCCGGGTTTCCGGCAGGCGCGAGACGATCTCGGTGTGCGGGTGAAAGCGCGCCGCATGCTCGATCAGCGACGAGATCATGAGCGGGCGGTCCTGCATCAGTCCTTGCAAGGCGGGCATGGGGTGTCTCCTGTCGTTGTCCTGAAGGCCGGGGTCATTGCACGGGCGCGTAGCGGCTGCCGTCGAAGCGCACGAGCTGCATCTTCTTGATGGGGAAGAAATCGTCTGCCCCGGTCAGCAGGCTGATGCCCGGGTAGAGCATGGGCAGGTCCATCTTCAGGCTGGCGGCCTGCTTCATGATGTTGGCGCGCGTGAGCTCGTCGCCGGCCTGCCTGAGCACCTGTACCAGGGTCTGGGCCTGTGAGTAGCCGATGACGTTGAGCGAATCGTTGGGGTCGCCGGCCGGGTAGAACTGCTTCATGAAGGCCAGGTAGCCCGCCAGCTCGGGCGTGCCCTGGTTGGTGGGGTCCGAGGGCTCGCGCAGGTAGCTGGCCGTCATCACGCCGCGCGCGTTGTCCAGGCCCGCGGGCTTGAGCACCGAGCTGATGGACAGCGAGACGCTGACCAGGTAGTGCGCAGGCTTCCAGCCGATGTCGGCGGCCTTGCGTATGGACTGGGCCGCGAACTTGGGCGTGCTGATGTTGATGAAGGTGTCCGCCCCCGAGCCCTTGAGCGCCACCATCTGGCTGTCCACCGTGGGGTCGCCGACCTCGTAGGTCTGCTGCACGACGATGCGCTGCTTGGCCTGCTCGCCAAAGCCGTCGAGCACGCCCTTGAGGTAGTCCTTGCCGAAGTCGTCGTTCTGCATCAGGACGGCCACCTTGGCCTGGGGCCGCGTGGCCAGGATGTGCTGAGCGAAGGTGCGGCCTTCGAGCTGGTAGGTGGGCTGCCAGCCCATGGTCCAGGGGAAGTTCTTCGGATCGCCCCAGCGCGTGGCGCCCGTGGAGACGAACAGCTGGGGCACCTTGCGCTGGTTCATGTAGCGATGCACGGCCTGGTTGTGCGAGGTGCCCAGCGCGCCGAACATCAGCAGCACGCCGTCGCGCTCGACCAGCTTGCGCGTCTGCTCCACGCTCTGCGCGGGGTTGTAGGCGTCGTCGGCAGAGAGGTAGGTGATCTTGCGGCCGTTGATGCCGCCTTCGGCGTTGATCTTGGCGAAGTAGGCCGCATGGGCCTTGCCGATGGTGCCGTAGGCCGACACCGGGCCCGAGTAGGGCACGAAGTTGCCGATGCGGATCTCGGTGTCGCTGGCGCCGGTGTCGTACTTCTTCTGGGTCTGGGTCTGGGTCTGGGCCTGGGCTGGCGCCTGGGTGATGGCCGGCAGGGCCAGCGCCAGGCAGGCGATCAGGGCCCAGGGGCCCCGGGCGATGGTGTTGCGCATGGTTGTCTCCTGGCTTGCGGGCGGCGTGCCCGCTTTTCTTGTGGTGGCCGGTCCATGGTAGGAACCGGCCCGGCGCGCGCCCATCGTCGATTCCGACGAATGCATGTGCGGGCGCAGCAAGGTGCGTCGGGACGGCGGGGCGGGAAGGCGCGGCGGTCAGCCCGGCTGGCGTGGCGCGAAGACGGGCTCGCGCTTTTGCATGAAGGCCTGCACGCCTTCCATGAAGGCCGGCGCGCCCACCAGATCGCGCTGGCGTTCGGCCTCGTAGTGAAGCTGCTGCTCCAGCGTGGAAGCGGCTGCGTGGTCCAGCGCGCGGCGGGCTTCCAGCACGGCACCGGCCGGCAACCGCGCCAGGCGGGCGGCCGTGGCCAGGGCCTGTTCGCGCAGGGCCTCGTCGTCCACGCAGGCCCAGACCAGGCCCCAGTCGGCGGCCTGCTGCGCGCCCAGCCTGTCGCCCAGCAGGGACAGGCCCAGGGCGCGCGCACGGCCCAGCCGGCGCTCGATGAACCAGGTGGTGCCCAGGTCCGGCACGATGCCCAGGCGCGGCAGGAAAGGCAGGTAGAAGTAGGCCGAGCGCGCCGCCAGCGCCACGTCGCCGGCCAGGGCCAGGCCCACGCCGGCACCGGCTGCCGCGCCGTTGATGGCGCAGACCACGGGCACGGGCAGCTGCTGCAGGTCCAGGATGAGGCGGTTGGACAGCTGGTGCATGTTGTCGGCCGTCTGCGCGCCCAGCGTGCGGCCATCGGCCTGGGCCCCGCCTTGTGCGCCGCCCATGGACGACAGGTCCGCGCCCACGCAAAAGCCCCGGCCCTCGGCGGTGAGCACCAGGGCGCGGAGGGAGGTGTCCTCGCGCACCTCGGCCAGCAGTTCGCGCAGCCGCAGCTGCAAGGGCCTGCCCAGCGGATTCATGCGGGCGCTGTCCTGGAGGACGATGAGGGCGATCTCGCCGCTGTCGCCGTTGTCGCCGTGGCGTTCCATGCGGACGGCCGGACTGGAATTCATGGGGGACTCCTGTGGGTGGGGATGGAAAGTCAGGCACGCGGCCGCTGCCAGGGCAGGTGCAGGCCCGGCCGGCCCGGCCGGCCCAGTCGGTGCAGCAGGCCCATCACGCCGCCGGGCATGGCGAACATGAAGACGATGAGCACGGTGCCGTAGACGGCCCAGGGCGCGGCCTTGGACACCTGCTCGGCCAGCCCCGGGATGAACATGATGAACAGGGCGCCGAACAGCGCGCCCCACAGCGTTCCCACGCCGCCCACCACCACGCCCACCAGCAGCGAAATGGACAGGAACATGGTGAAGGAGTCGGGCGCCACGAACTGCACGGCAATGGCCGACAGCGCGCCGCCCACGCCCGTGTAGCCGGCCGAAATCGCAAAGGCCATGGACTTGCAGTGCGCGTTGTCCACACCCATGGCCTCGGCCGCCATGGCGTGGTCGCGGATGGCGCGCAGCGCCAGGCCGCTGCCGCTGTCTATGAGGTTGCGCGCCATCCAGAACAGCAGCGCCGCCACGGCCAATGCATAGAGGTAGAACCACTGGTCGGCATCCAGCGGCAGGCCCCAGGGCGCCTCGGGCTTGGTCAGCACGATGCCGCCCACGCCGCCCGTCCAGGCCTCCAGGTGGCGGTACTTGAGCAGCTGGGGCATGGCCACGCCCAGCGCAAAGGTGGCCAGCGCCAGGTACAGCCCTTCCAGCCTGAGCGCGGGCCGCCCGAACAGGTAGCCCGCCGCCAGGCTCACCAGGCCGGCCGCAGGCACGGCCAGCCAGTAGGCCAGGCCCGCGCGGTCCATCAGGATGCCGGCCGCATAGGCGCCTATGGCGAAGAAGGCGCCATGTCCCAGCGAGATCTGGCCGCTGTAGCCCGTGAGGATGTTCAGCCCCACCAGGGCCACGGCATAGGCCAGCACCATGGTGGCCTGGAACAGCTGGTAGCCCTTGGCCACGAAGACCAGCGAGCAGGCCGCCAGCGCCAGCGCCGCGATCAGTACCGTGCCCAGGGGCAGGGGGCGGCGTGCGCTGGTGGCGGCGACCAGTGCGTCAGACGAGGAGGCGGATCGTGTGGACATCATTGTTCTCCAGGGCGTTTGGCACAAAACTGGCGTGGCCCAAAAGCGAGGGACACCGAGCAAGGGCCTACGCCGGCCGCGCCGCCCCGCCCCGCCCCGCCGCGAGGGTGTCGTCCCCCTCCCGCGTAGCGAGAGAGGGGGCGCCGTGCAACGGGAAGCGGCGTCCGCCGCTCAGGGAGGGCATTGTTCAAACCCTCCTGACGACTTTGCGGCCCATCAGCCCGGCCGGCCGCACGATGAGCACGCCCACGATCAGCACCAGGGCCACAGAAAGCTTGAGTTCGGTGCCGACCACGTAGCTGCCCACCAGGTTTTCGAGCACGCCCACGATGAAGCCGCCCAGCACGGCGCCCGCGGGGCTGTCGATGCCGCCCAGCAGCGCGCCCGCAAAGGCATACAGCAGCACGCCGCTCATCATGTGCGGATCGAGGAAGACCACGGGCGCCACCATCATCCCGGCCACCGCGCCGATGGCGCCGGCCAGGCCCCAGCCCAGCATCAGCATGCGTCCCACGGAGATGCCCACCAGGCGCGAGGAGGCCGGGTTCTGCGCGGCCGCGCGCATGGCCAGCCCCAGCGGCGTGAGCCGGAAGAAGGCAAACAGCAGGGCCACGATGGCCAGGGCCACGAAGATGGTGCCCACCTCATGGGCCGACATCAGGGCGCTGCCATACCAGGCGTCGGCCGGGAACGGGCTGGGAAACTCCTTGATGGTGTAGCCGAAGATCCAGCCGGCCAGGCTGTGGAAGACGATCAGCAGGCCGATGAAGACCACCACCTGGGCCAGGTCCGCCGCCTTGTGCATGGGGCGGATGATGGCGAACTCCACGGCCGCGCCCAGCACGAAGGACAGCGCCACCGTGGCCAGGAAGGCCCACCAGTACGGCAGCCCCGCCTGCAGCAGCGCCCAGGCGATGAAGGTGGAGAACATGGCCATCTCGCCCTGCGCGAAATTGATGTGGTGCGTGGCCTGGTAGATCATGACCAGGGCCAGGGCCACGGTGGCATAGATGCCGCCCGTGGCCAGGCCGGCCAGCAATTGGTGGATGAAGGCGTCCATGGCCGCTACTCCCCGAGATAGGCCTGGCGCACCGCATCGTTGCGGCGCATGGCTTCGCTGGGTCCGTGCAGCACGATGCGGCCGGTCTCCAGCAGGTAGGCGCTGTGCGCCAGCTCCAGCGCCAGGCGCGCGTTCTGCTCCACCAGCAGGATGGTCGTGCCCTGCTCGGCGTTGATGCGCCGCAGGATGCCGAAGATGTCGCGCACCACCAGCGGCGCGAGGCCGAAGGAGGGCTCGTCCAGCAGCAGCAGGCGCGGGCGGCCCATGAGGGCGCGGGCAATGGCCAGCATCTGCTGCTCGCCGCCCGACAGCGTGCCGGCCTGCTGGGCGCGGCGCTCGCGCAGGCGGGGGAAGTAGCCGAACATGCGCTCCATATCGCCGCCCACGTCGGCGCGCGCCGCGCGCGTGGGCCGGGCCTGCGCGCCCAGGCGCAGGTTCTCCTCGGCGCTGAGCTGGGCGAAGGTGCCGCGCCCGTCGGGCACATGGCCCACGCCCTGGCGCGCGATGCGCTCGGTGCTGTGCCGGTCTATGCGTTCGCCGGCCAGGCGCACCTCGCCGCGCGTGTCCACCAGGTGGCGGCAGATGGCGCGCAGCGTGGTGGTCTTGCCCGCGCCATTGGCGCCCAGCAGGGCCGTGACGCGGCCTTCGGCCAGGTCCATGTCGATGCCGTCCAGCACGCGCACCGACCCGTAGGCCGCATGCAGTCCGCGGATTTCAAGCAGTGCCGGCATGCGCCACCTCCCTGTCCTGATCCTGCGGCTGCATGTCCGAACCCAGGTAGGCGCGGATGACTTCGGCATGGGCGCGGACCTCGCCCGGCGTGCCTTCGGCGATCTTGCGGCCAAAGTTCAGCGCCACGACCTTGTCGCTCACGCGCATGACCAGGCCCATGTGGTGCTCCACCAGCAGCACGGTCAGCCCCAGCCGGTCGCGCAGCGACAGGATCAGGTCGCCCAGGCCGGCCAGCTCCTCATGGTTGAGGCCGCAGGCCGGCTCGTCCAGCAGCAGCAACTGCGGGCGGCAGGCCAGGGCGCGCGCCAGCTCCACGCGCTTTTGCGTGCCGAAGGGCAGGTCGGCCACGCGGCGCTCTGCCACGCCCGTCAGCTTCAGAAGGGCCATCAGAGACTGCGCCTGGGCGCGGGCTTCTTCCTCGCGCCGGCGCACGCCGGGCAGGCGCAGGGCGTCGCGCACAAAGCCGGCGTGCTGGTGGCTGTGCGTGCCCAGGCGCACGTTGTCGGCCACCGTCATGCTGGGAAACAGGGCCAGGTTCTGGAAGGTGCGGCCCATGCCCAGCGCGGCCATGCGGTGGCGCCCCAGCGTGGCCAGCGGCTGCCCGCGAAAGCGGATGTGGCCGGCCTGCCAGGCATACAGCCGCGACAGGCAGTTGAACAGGCTGCTCTTGCCTGCGCCGTTGGGGCCGATGAGGCCGCAGATCTGGCCTGCCGCAACATCGAAACTCACGCCGTCCAGCGCGACGATGCCGCCGAAGCGCAGCGAAACGCCTTCGATGCGCAGCAGGGGCTGCGAGTCCTGGCTCATGGCTTTCCCTCCCCCGATGGTGGGCGACCGGCGCGGGCGGCGCCGGCCGCACGGTGGCATGGCGGCGCCTACAGGCGCTCGATGATGGTGACGTTGGCCATGCCGCCGCCCTCGCACATGGTCTGCAGGCCGTAGCGCCCGCCGCGCGCATGCAGGGCGTGGATCAGCGTGGCCATGAGCTTGGTGCCCGAGGCGCCCAGCGGATGGCCCAGCGCAATGGCGCCGCCGTTGACGTTGAGCCGCGCCGGATCGGCGCCCGTGGCCTGCAGCCAGGCCAGGGGCACGGGGGCGAAGGCCTCGTTGACTTCGTACAGGTCGATGTCGGAGATGCGCATGCCGGCCTTTTTCAGCGCGGCCTGGGTGGCGGGGATGGGGGCCTCCAGCATGATCACGGGGTCATGCCCGAGCAGGCTCATGTGGTGGATGCGCGCCAGCGGCTGCACGCCCAGGGCCTTGAGGCCGCGCTCGCTGACCACCATGACGCCGCTGGCGCCATCGCAGATCTGGCTGGCCGTGGCGGCGGTCACGCAGCCGCCTTCGCGGATGGTCTTGACGCCGGCAATGCCCTCCAGCGTGGCGTTGAAGCGTATGCCTTCATCCACCGTGTGCGGCTGGCCTTCCCCCTCGGCACCGCCTTCGGCGCTGCGCGCCTGCACGGCGAGGATCTCGCGGTCGAAGCGGCCCTCGCGCGCGGCCTGCACGGCGCGCTCATGGCTTTGCAGCGCATAGGCGTCCAGCTGGTCCTTGGTCAGGCCGTACTTGCCGGCCATCATCTCGGCGCCCATGAACTGGCTGAACTCCACGCCCGGATAGCGCCTCTGCATGGCCGGGCTCATGTAGACGCCCAGGCCGGCCTTGGCGGGCAGGGCGTTGGGCGTGCCCATGGGCACGCGCGACATGCTCTCCACGCCTGCGGCGATCACCATGTCCATGCTGCCCGACATCACGGCCTGGGCCGCGAAATGCAGGGCCTGCTGGGACGACCCGCACTGCCGGTCCACCGTGGTGCCCGGCACGGACTCGGGCAGGGACGAGGCCAGCACCGCGTTGCGCGCCACGTTCGTCGCCTGCTGGCCGACCTGGCTGACGCAGCCCATGATCACGTCCTCGACCTGGGCTGGGTCGGCCTGGCTGCGGCGCACCAGCTCGTCGAGCACCTGGGCCGCGAGATCGGCCGGATGCCAGCCCGAGAGCTTTCCGCCGCGCTTGCCGCCCGCCGTGCGCGTGGCGGCAACGATGTATGCCTGTGCCATGGATGTCTCCTGTTCCTGTATTCCTGGGGGATGGTGGCCCGGCCGGCGCGGGCCGGGCATCGTCGCAAGCGACGATTCCGGCCAGGGAAAACGCGGGGATGGTGCCTGCCGTGGTGCCTGGGCGGTACGCCTAGCGCGGCGCCATGCGGATGGCGCCGTCCAGGCGCACGCACTCGCCGTTGAAGTAGCCGTTGGTGATCATGGTCTCGGCCAGGTGGGCGTATTCGTCGGGCTGGCCCAGCCGCTTGGGGAAGGGCACGGAGGCGGCCAGCGCCGCCTTCACGTTGTCGGGCGCACCCTGCAGCAGCGGCGTGTCGAAGATGCCGGGCAGGATGGTGTTCACGCGGATGCCCTCGCCCATGAGGTCGCGCGCGATGGGCAGGGTCATGCCCGTGATGCCGGCCTTGCTGGCCGAGTAGCTGGCCTGGCCCATCTGCCCGTCTTGCGCCGCCACCGAGGCCGTGTTGACGATGGCGCCGCGCTCGCCGTCGGCCAGCGGCTCCAGTGTGAGCATGCCTGCCGCCGACTTGGCGATGCAGCGGAAGGTGCCCACCAGGTTGATCTGGATGATGCGGTCGAAATTGGCCACGGGCAGGTGCCGGATCTCGCCCGTGGCCTTGTCGCGGCTGGCCGTCTTGACGGCATTGCCCGTGCCCGCGCAGTTGACCAGGATGCGCTCCTGCCCGTGGGCCGCGCGCGCCTGGGCAAAGCCGGCGTCCACGCTGGCCTCGTCGGTCACGTCCACGCGGCAGAACAGGCCGCCTGTCTCGCGCGCCAGCGCCTGCCCGGCCGTCTCGTTGAGGTCGAACAGGGCAACGCGCACGCCCCTGGCGGCCAGGCGGCGCGCGGTGGCCGCGCCCAGGCCCGATGCCCCGCCCGTGACGACGGCGCTGATGCTTGCGTCAAGCTTCATGTGTGGGTCTCCTTTGAGAGAGTCTTTGCCGCGCGCTCTGTCGCCTTGGCTCGCGACAGGGCGCGCTGCGCTGCCTATGATCTGCAGGCCAGTCTAGGAATCACCCCGCATTGCCGCCATCGTCGAAACCGACGAAAGTGCCCGCTCCTTCACTCCTGCCATGTGCTCCTCGCCCGCATGCCGTCCCCAGTGCCCATTCCTGCTCCCGGTTCCGGCTATGTGCCCCAGGCCAAGCTGAGCCCGCCGCGCGCGGCCGCAGCCCAGGTGGCGCGCCTGGCGGTGGCCGCGCGCTGGCCCGAGGCGCTGCGCGCCCGCGTGGTGCTGGTGCGTGCGCCGGCCGGCTTCGGCAAGACCACGGCCATGCGCCAGATGCGCGAGCGCCTGCAGGCGGAGGGCCAGGCCACGGCCTGGCTGACGCTGGATGCCGCAGACAACGATGTCTCGCGCTTTCTGCAGTGCCTGGGCGCGGCCGTGCGCACCCTGGGGGTGGGGCCGTCGCAAGGCGCCGGCGAGTTTTCCCAGGCCCTGCATGCGCTGGCCAGCGAGGGCCGCTCCTTTGCGCTGTTCATCGATGATTTCGAGGTGCTGCACAACGATGCCGTGCTCGGCCTGGTGCGCCAGCTCATGGAGCAGCTGCCCGAGCGCGGGCGGCTGGTCATAGGCTCGCGCGCGCTGCCGGCCCTTGGACTGGGGCGGCTGCGCACCAGTGGCCAGTTGCTGGAGATCGATGCGGCGCTGCTGCGCTTTTCCGTGGGCGAGGCCGAGGAGTTCTTTCGCCTGCGCGGCTGCCCGCTGCCGCGCGAGGCCCTGGCGCGGCTGCTGGACAAGACCGAAGGCTGGATAGGCGCGCTGTGGCTGGCCTCGCTGGCGCTGGAGCGCCATGGCCCGCACAGCGATTTCATCGAGCGCTTCTCGGGCTCGGAGCGCGCCGTGGCCGACTACCTGGCCGAGGATGTGCTGGCACAGCAGCCCGCGTCCGTGCGCGACTTCCTGCTGCGCACCAGTATCCTGCGCACGCTGGATGCCCAGGTCTGCCAGGCACTGGTGCCGCGTGCCGACGGCGCCGCCATGCTGCAGGCGCTGGAGCAGGCCCACCTGTTCCTGGTGCCGCTGGCCGACGAGGCGCAGGGTGGCCAGGGCGGGCACAGCTGGCGCTACCACAGCATGTTTGCCGACTTCCTGCGCGCGCAGTTGCTGCGCGAGCAGCCCGGTGAATTGACGCGCCTTCACCTGGCGGCGAGCGGCTGGTACGAATCCTGCGGCCGGCCCGTGCCCGCCATCGAGCATGCGCTGGAAGGCGGCGACCTGCCGCATGCCCTGTCCCTGCTGGCGCGCCATGCCGAGGCGTTGATGGAGCAGGGTCGCATGCGCCTGCTGTCGCGCTGGTTCTCGGCCATGCCGGCGCCGCTGATGGCGCGCGAGCCGCTGCTGCAGGCCGTGGCCGCCTATGCCGACTGCTTCACGCGCGGCCCCTGGCAGGCGCAGCAGCGGCTGGACGCCTTGCGGCCCCGCATGGCCGCGGACCCCGCCGCGCAGGCGCTGGTCATGGCCCTGCAGCCGCTGCTGCTGGCCATGATGGACCGCGTGGAAGAGGCGGCGCCCCTGGGCCGCCAGGCGCTGGCCTGCCTGCCCAGCTGCCGGCCGTTTGCGGACAGCTCGCTGACCAATGCCATGGCCTACGTGGTGTCGGTGCTGGGCGATGCCGAGGAGGCCCACCGCCTGCTGGACGCGGCGCGCAGCACCCAGGCCGGCAGCCTGTTCAGCCGCATGTACACCGAGGCCATGGAGGGCGTGCTGGACCTGTCGGGCGGGCGGCTGCGGCAGGCGGCATCGCGCTTTCGCGTGGCGCTGGCCGCCACGCCGCGCAGCGCCTCCTACAACCCCACCAACGGCAATGCCTGGGCCGGCGTGCTGCATGCCGGCGTGCTCTACGAGACCAACGACCTCGATGGCGCCGACCACCTGCTCAACGTCTACCTGCCACTGGCCCGCGACGTGGGCCTGCCCGACCATGTGATCTCCAGCTACCGCATGCGTGCGCGCATTGCCTTCGTGCGTGGCGATGTGGATGCGGCCTTCGGCCTGCTGACCGAACTGGAGTACCTGGGGCATGAACGCCAGCTGCCCCGCGTGACGGCCAGCGCGCGGCTGGAGCATGCGCGCATCTTCGTGCTGCAGGGCAACCGGGCCGCCGCGTCCGAGGCGCTGGAGCGTGCCGACGATCCCGGCGTATGGCCGCGCGTGGAACGCCTGCGCCTGCCGCCTCACGAGGTGGAGGACATCGCCATCGCCCGGCTGCGCTGGGGTCTGCACTTTGGCGACTGCCGTGCCGTGCGCGATGCCATCGCCCCCTTGCTGGCCGATGCGCAACTGCGCGGGCGCCGCCACCGCAGCCTCAAGCTGCAGGTGCTGTGCGCGCTGGCCGAGGCGGGCAGCGGCGACATGGACGCCGCTGCCGCCATGCTGGCCCAGCCGCTGCGCCACGGTGCCAGCGAAGGCTTTGTGCGCCTGATGCTCGATGAGGGGCCGCTGCTCGCGCCGGTGCTGCAGCGTGTGCTGTCGCCCTCACTATCGCCTTCACTGACGCGCCGCACGGAACCGGCGGAGCCGGAGGCTGCCGCCCATGCGCAGCGGCTGCTGTCTGCCCTGGGCGAGCCTGCCGAGCCCGCCGATCCTCCCGAGCTGCAGGCAGCGGATGCTCCCCAGGGCCTGGCGCCGGCCACGGCGCTTGCCGAGCCCCTGACCCGCAAGGAGCTGCGCGTGCTGGAGCTGCTGGCCTCGGGCTACTCCAATGCGGCCATGGCCGAGAAACTCTTCGTCTCCGACAGCACGGTGCGCACCCACCTGCGCAGCATCAACCTCAAGCTGGGCGCGCGCAGCCGCACCCAGGCCGTGGCGCTGGCGCGGGAGCTGCGGGTTTTGCGCTAGGCCGCTGGCGGCTCAAGCCTGCAGATGGCGCGCATAGGTCAGGAACACTTCGTCACGCACCCAGCCCAGCGACTCGTACAGCGCCTGGGCGCGCAGGTTGTTGCGGGCCGTGGTCAGGTCCATGCGTGCATGGCCCGTGGCGCGGGCATGGGCTTCGGCCGCCAGCAGCAGGGCGCGGCCCACGCCCAGGCGGCGCGCATCGGGTACCACGAAGAGGTCGTAGAGCACGTAGATGGGCGCGGCCAGCACCGAGCAGAACGAGGGATAGAGCTGGCAAAAGCCCAGGGCACTGCCGTCCGGTCGGCGGGCCAGCAGGATCACGGATTCGCCGCGCTCCAGCCGCGCCGTGATGAAGGCCAGCGCCGCGTCGGCATCCGCAGGTTGCTCGTAGAACTGGCGGTAGGCGTCAAACAGCGGGGCGATCAGCGCGGCGTCTTCGGGGATGGCGGTGTGTATGGCTGTGGAGTTCATCGGTGGTTCAGTGCGGAGGTTGCCAGCATGGCGCAGGGCAATGATGCCGTGCTCATATATTTGCTGAATCTCTCCATTTGGAGATGTGATTTGACCTGGATCATGGACAGGCGGAACACTCCCGGCCCATGTCCGAACAAAAGATCGAGTTCTACAAGGGGGCCGCTGGCGGCTGGGGCGCACTGCGCAGCGTGAGCCAGGCCCTGATGCGCCAGGATATCGCCGTCAAGGGCGCCAAGACGCTGCTGTCGGCCAACCAGCCCGACGGCTTCGACTGCCCGGGCTGCGCCTGGCCCGACCGCAACCACCATTCCACCTTCGAGTTCTGCGAGAACGGCGCCAAGGCCGTGGCGGCCGAGGCCACGGCGCGCCGCGTGACGCCCGAATTCTTTGCCCGGCATACGGTGGCCGAGCTCATGGCGCAAAGCGATTTCTGGCTGGAAGACCAGGGCCGGCTCACCGAGCCCATGGTGTACGACCCGGCCAGCGACCGCTACCGGCCCATCGCCTGGGACGACGCCTTTGCGCTGATTGCCCGCCACCTGAACGCGCTGCCCGACCCGAACCAGGCCATCTTCTACACCTCGGGCCGCGCCAGCAACGAGGCAGCCTTCCTGTACCAGCTGTTCGTGCGCGCCTACGGCACCAACAATTTCCCCGACTGCTCCAACATGTGCCACGAGCCCAGCGGCAGCGGCATGAAGCCGCAGATCGGCGTGGGCAAGGGCACGGTGCAGCTGTCCGATTTCGAGCAGGCCGATGCCATCTTCATCTTCGGCCAGAACCCCGGCACCAACCACCCGCGCATGCTGGGCGAGCTGCGCGCAGCCCACAAGCGCGGCGCGCGCATCCTGAGCTTCAACCCGCTGCGCGAGCGTGGGCTGGAGCGCTTCCAGGACCCGCAAAGCAAGCTGGAGATGGCCACCCTGGGCGCCACGCCCATCAGCACGCACTACTTTCAGCTGCGCGTGGGCGGCGACATCGCGGCCGTCAAGGGCATCATGAAGCATGTGATCGCGCAGGACGATGCACTGGGGCACGGGTGCGGCGGCGTGCTGGACCATGCCTTCATCGCCGAACACACGACCGGCTTCGAGGCCCTGGCCGAGGACCTGCGGGCCGAGGACTGGGGCCTGCTGGAGGCCGAGTCCGGCCTGAGCCGTGCGCAGATGCAGACGGCGGCCGAGGTCTACATCGCCGCCCGCAGCACCATCGTCTGCTGGGGCATGGGCATCACGCAGCACATGCATTCGGTGGCCGCCGTGCAGATGCTGGTCAACCTGCTGCTGCTGCGCGGCAACATCGGCCGCCCGGGTGCGGGCGCCTGCCCGGTGCGCGGCCACAGCAATGTGCAGGGCGACCGCAGCATGGGCATCTGGGAGAAGCCGCCGGCCGCGCTGCTGGACCGGCTGCAGCAGGTCTTCGGCTTCGAGCCGCCGCGCGCCAACGGCGTGGACGTGGTCGAGTCCATCCGCCTCATGCTCGAGGGCCGGGGCAAGGTCTTCTTAGCGCTGGGCGGCAACTTCGCGGCGGCCACGCCCGACACGCATGCCACCTGGCAGGCTCTGCGCCGCTGCGACCTGACCGTGCATGTGACCACCAAGCTCAACCGCAGCCACCTGGTGCACGGCCGAGAGGCGCTGATCCTGCCCTGCCTGGGCCGCACCGAGATCGACATGCAGGCCACCGGGCCGCAGGGCGTGACGGTGGAGGACTCCATGGGCATGGTCCATATCTCCAGCGGCATCAACCCGCCTGCGTCGGAGCACCTGCTCAGCGAGATCGCCATCGTCGCGCGCCTGGCCGCTGCCACGCTGGGCGCGCAGCGGCCCGTGCCCTGGCTGGAGCTGGCTGGCGACTATGCGCGCATACGCGAGCTGATCGAGCAGGTCTTCGACGACTTCCACGACTTTAACGCGCGCGTGGCCGTGCCGGGCGGCTTCAAGCTGCGCAATGCGGCGAGCGAGCGCATCTGGGAGACGCCCCGGGGCAAGGCCGGCTTCTTTGTGCACGCCGTGCCGCGCGACACGCCCGTGCACCGCGCACGCGCCGCGCGCAGCCCCGGCGCATCGCCGGTGTTCACGCTGTTCACCACGCGCTCGCACGACCAGTACAACACCACCATCTACGGCATGGACGACCGCTACCGCGGCGTCTTCGGCCAGCGCCGCGTGGTCTTCATCCATGCCGAGGACATCCGCGCCCTGGGCATGAAGAATGGCGACTGGGTGGACCTGCAGACGGTGTGGGATGACGGCCAGCAGCGCAGCGCCGAGCGCTTCAGGCTCGTGGTCTACGACATTCCGCGCGGCTGCATCGCTGCCTACTATCCAGAGACCAATCCGCTGGTGCCGCTGTCAGCCACGGCGATAGTGGCGGGCACGCCCAGCTCCAAGTCCATTCCCGTGCAGCTGGTGGCGCACAGGCTGCCTGCCGTGCCGTCTCCCGCGCTGGAAGAAATGGCGGCCTGAAGTGCAAGGCATGGAAGAACTGGCTGCCGCCATCCTGCGCGAATTGGCCACCGAGCCCGCACCCATGTCCCTGCCCAGGCTGGGCAAGCGACTGGGGCAGGGCGCCAGCGTGCTCATGCGCTGCCTGGCGCTGATGGGCGATGCGCCCATTGCCGGCACGCCGGGGCCGGGCTGGGTCAGGCTGGAGCAGGAGGAGGGGCGGTGGCTGGCGGCCCTGACGGAGCGCGGGCGCTTGTGGGTAGAGGCCGAGGCCTGTCAGGCGCTGGCCGAAGGCACGGGCCGCGTGCGGTAGAACTGCATCGGAAACTCCTGCATTTCCTTGGCGTGCTGGTTGATCACCGCGCGCTTCATCTTGCCGACCACGTGCATCTCGCAGGGCTTGCAGTCGAAGCGCAGCGTGAGTTTTTCCTTGCCGTTGATCAGCTGCAGCGGCTCGGCCTTGATCGTGCCCTTGACGCCGATGACGCCCTTGGCCTGCTTGGGGCACAGGCTCATGGAAAAGCGCACGCAATGCTTGGTGATCATCAGGCTGACTTCGCCTTCTTCTTCCTTGCTCTCGTAGGCCGCGTCCATGACCTTGACGCCGTGCTTGATGTAGAAATCGTGCGCCTTCTGGTTGTAGACGTTGGCCAGATAGGTCAGCGTGTCCTCGGGGAAGGGCACGGGCGGCTCCACGGGCAGGGCGCGCGGCAGGCGCACGAAGCCGGCCTGGCGCGCGGCCTCCAGCGCGGCGACGGCGTCGCGGCGCAGCTGGTTCAGGGCCGAGGCCGGCACGAACCAGGGCTGGCTCAGCTGCAGGCCGATGTCATGCACGGAGAAGATGGTGGCGCCGAAGCGGCCCAGCTGCTCGCGCAGCGTGGCCTCGGCACGGGCTGCGTCGGTGGCGGCCTGGTGTTCCTGCACGATGGCGGCGGTGGCGGTGAAGCCGTCCTCGTCGGTCAGCGTGAGCGCAAAGCCGTCGGGCGTTTCCTTGAGTTCGGCCCACAGGCCGATGCGGCGGTCGCTGGACTTCTTGTCCAGCGTGCGCACCCAGGCCATGTCGCGGTTGCGGTTGACCTCCAGGCCCTTGCGCAGGTCCTTGAAGCCGGCGATGGGGTCCTTGGGGAACAGGCGCCACAGCGACTTCTTCGCATCCACCGACTCGGCGCGGTTGATCTGCAGGCCCACCAGTTCCTTTTGCAGGTCGTAGTAGCACAGGCCGTCGCCGTTGTGCAGTTCGGTGTCGCGGCTCGAGGTCTCGATCTCCACGAAGTTCTCGCCCACCTTGGTGACCCAGCCGATCGCGCGGCCCGGCGTCTTGGGCGTGTCGAAGGCGCCGATGTCTTCCTTGCGGCCGTTGACGAAGTAGTCGGTGAACTCGCGGTTGAAGTTCTGGTCGGGGTCGGGCGTGAAGCTGAACGTGGTGCTGCCCGAGGATGAGCGCGCCAGGGGCGTGTCGGAGAACTCGCGCTCCTCGATGATTTCGTCCAGCAGCTTGCGGTAGTGGGCCGTGATGTTCTTCACGTAGCCCATGTCCTTGTAGCGGCCCTCGATCTTGAAGCTGCGCACGCCGGCGTCGATCAGGGCGCGCAGGTTGTCGCTCTGGTTGTTGTCCTTCATGGACAGCACGTGCTTTTCGTGGGCGATGATGCGGCCGCTCGCGTCCAGCACCTCGTAGGGCAGGCGGCAGGCCTGGTTGCAGTCGCCGCGGTTGGCGCTGCGGCCCGTGTGGGCGTGGGTGATGTAGCACTGGCCCGAGTAGGCCACGCACAGCGCGCCGTGCACGAAGAATTCGATGGTGGTGCGCGCCGGGTCGGTGGCCGCGCGCACGGCGGCGATCTGCTGCAGGTCCAGCTCGCGCGCAACGACGATCTGCGACAGGCCGGCGTCCTGCAGGAAGCGCGCCTTCTCGGGGGTGCGGATGTCGGTCTGGGTGCTGGCGTGCAGCTGGATGGGCGGCAGGTCCAGCTCCAGCAGGCCCATGTCCTGGATGATCAGCGCGTCGGCACCGGCTTCGTAGATCTGCCAGGCCATCTTGCGCGCGGCCTCCAGTTCATCGTCGCGCAGGATGGTGTTGAGCGTGATGAAGATGCGGCTGCCGAAGCGGTGCGCGTGGTTGATCAGCCGCTGCAGGTCGCGGATGTCGTTGCCTGCCGTGGCGCGTGCGCCGAAGGCCGGGCCGCCGATGTAGACGGCGTCGGCGCCATGGTTCACGGCCTCGATGCCGATGTCGGCATCGCGCGCGGGTGACAGGAGTTCGAGCTGGTGGGGCAGGAGGGACATGGGGCTTTGTGGTGTTCTGTGTTCGTACCCGCACCGGCGTGGGGGCCGGGCGTCGGGCGCAATGCGGGGGAAACTGGCCCCCACGCTACCCTTGCTGCGCAAGGTCCGCTGCCCCCCAAGGGGGCCGCTTTTTGTCTTGGGGCGGCCCGGCGACAAAAAAAGGCCCCCACTCTTGGGGCGGTCCGGCGACGAAAACCTCGCAGCCCGCTTGCGGTGAGGCGCAGCATTATCGCCGCAGCACCGAAAAAACGCGCGCCAGGGGGTATGCGCCCGATGCCCTGGCGGGCGGCGCCGGTTTTTGCCTATCCTTTAGGATGCGCACTGCACGGGCCGGGCCGCCATGCCGGATACCCCGGCCCGTGCCTGCCCCGCCCCGGGCCTGATGCGCTTTCTGCGCCAGGCCTTGCCCGGCCGGGCAGCGCCCGAGTGGGCCACGCCGCAGCGGATTTCGTTTGCCAGGGCGCCTGTTTCACAGATTGACCGTTTTTTCCAGGAGTTGCCATGCACGCCTCGATTCGCCATTTCCCGTGGGCCGGCCCGGCCCTGCTGTGCACCCTGCTGGGCAGCGGCGGCCTGGCCTGGGCGCTGCCGGGAAGCGGCCCGGCCAACGGGCAGTCGGCTGGGGCTTCCGCTGCGGCGGCTGCACCCGGAACGGCCGCTGCGCCTGCTGCACCCGCTGCGCCCGCTGCACCTGGTACGGCCGATGCGCCCCTGGTGGTGCGCATTGCCCATGCGGGGCCGGTGTCCGGCCCCATCGCCAGCCTGGGCAAGGATGAGGAAAACGGCGTGCGCATGGCCCTGGACGATCTCAACGCCAAGGGGCTGGAGATCGGCGGGCGCAAGCTGCGCTGGAAGCTGGAGGCCGGCGACGATGGCGGCGACCCCGGCCAGGCCGTGGCCCTGGCCCGGCGCCTGTGCGACAAGAAGGTGGCGGCCGTGGTCGGCCACCTGCAGTCGGGCACCACGCTGCCGGCCACATCCATCTACCACGACTGCGGCATCGTCATGGTCACGCCCGCAGCCAGCAACCCGGCCATCACCCAGGCGGGCTACGACACCACCTACCGCGTGATCGCCGACGACCGCGCCATGGTCGATGCGCTGGTCGCGCACGCCGTGGGCAAGCTGGGCGTCAAGCGCGCGGCCATCATCGATGACCGCTCGGCCTACGGCCAGGGCATCGTGGCGCTGTTCGAGGCCGAGGCGCGCGAGCAGGGCATCGAGATCGTGGACAAGCAGTTCACCGGCGACAAGGCCACCGACTTCGTGCCCATCCTCACCGCCATCAAGGGCAAGAAGCCGGACGCCATCTTCTTCGGCGGCCTGGACGCCCAGGCCGGCCCCATGCTCAGGCAGATGGCCCAGCTGGCCATGGACAAGGTGCGCCTGCTGGGCGGCGACGGCCTGTGCACGCTGCGCCTGCCCGAGCTGGCGGGCAACACGTCCCCGCTGCGCAATGTGACCTGCGCCGTGGGCGGCAGCCCGCTGGAGCGCATGCCGGGCGGCGCTGCCTGGAAGCAGCGCTACGACCAGCGCTTTCCAGACCAGTACCAGGTCTTCAGCCCCTACGCCTACGACGCCACCATGGTGCTGGCCCAGGCCATGGTGCGGGCCGACTCCATCCGGCCCGATGCCTATATCCCCTATCTGCGCCAGACCCGGCATGACGGCGTGACGGCGCCGATTGCCTTCACGCCCCAGGGCGAGCTGCAGGCGCCGGTCGTCACGCTCTACCAATATGCGCAGGGCGTGCGCAAGCCGCTGCCCTGACCCCCTGACCCCCTGTCGCCCGGACACTGTGACACCTTGACTGCCGAGCACCGTCCACTGCCGCAGGCCGACGACGAGGCCTGGATGCGCGCCGCCCTGGAACTGGCGCGTGCCGCCGCCCAGGCGGGCGAGGTGCCCGTGGGCGCCGTCATCGTCAAGGACGGCGCCATCGTCGGCCGGGGCCGCAATGCGCCCATCGCCCAGGGCGACCCCACGGCCCATGCCGAGGTGCTGGCGCTGCGCGACGCGGCCGCGCGCCTGGGCAACTACCGGCTGGACGATTGCACGCTCTATGTGACCCTGGAGCCCTGCACCATGTGCAGCGGCGCCATGCTGCATGCGCGCCTGGGCCGCGTGGTCTATGGCGCGGCCGAGCCGCGCACGGGCGCGGCCGGATCGGTGCTGGACGTGTTTGCGCTGCCGCAGATCAACCACCACACGCAGGTGACGCGCGGCTTGCTGGCCGGCGAATGCGCGGCCCTGATGTCGGACTTCTTTCGCACGCGCCGCGCCGAGCAGCGCGCGGCCCAGCCGCATCCGCTCAAGGACACGGCGCTGCGCCATGCGGATTCCACCTTTGGCGGCTTTGCCCAGCCGCAGTGGCGCAGCGACCTGCCGGCGCTGGCAGGCCTGCGCTTGGCCGTGGTCGATGAAGGACCGCGCGATGCACCGCTGACCTGGCTGTGCCTGCACGGCAGCCCCTCATGGGGCCAGCTGTTCCAGCCCATGCTGCCCGGGTGGCTCCAGGCCGGCCATCGCGTGGTCGTTCCCGACCTGCCGGGCTTTGGCCGCAGCGACCAGCCCAAGAAGGAGAAGGCGCACAGCGCGGCCTGGCATGTGCAGGTGCTGCGCGAGCTGGTGCTGGCGCTGGACCTGCGGAGCATCGTGCTGGTCGGCCATGACGATGGCGCGCACTTGGGCTTGGCCGTGGCGCAGGCCGAGCCCGCCCGTTTTTGCGGCGCCTGGCTCATGAATGCCTGGCCCGCAGGCCCTGCGCCCGATGCCTGCGTGCAATGGTTTGCGCAGGCGGCGCGCAAGCCGTCATGGCCCGTGGGCCGCGCCATGCACGAGGTGGGTGAGGAGGCCGGCGCACAGCCGCAGGCCTGGAACCTGCCGTTTTCCCAACCCGG
Organism: Delftia sp. K82; assembly: GCF_002193035.1. Taxonomy (NCBI): domain Bacteria; kingdom Pseudomonadati; phylum Pseudomonadota; class Betaproteobacteria; order Burkholderiales; family Comamonadaceae; genus Delftia; species Delftia sp. K82. The sequence goes on from NZ_MYFL01000001.1 coordinate 1,139,653, forward strand.
CCACCGCGCCGCGCTGCAGGCCTGGCCCCGGGTGCAGGCCGAAATGCCGCCGCTGCCGATGGAGTTGCTGGTGCAGTGGAGCCAACAGCAGCGCCTGTGGGTGCAGGGCGGCGAGCACGATGCGCTGATGCCTGCGCCCGCATGGCGCCAGGCCTGGCTGCAGGCGCTGCCACAGCTGCCGCCAGCGCAGTTGCGCCTATCCCCGTGCGGCCATTGGGTTCCCCTGTGTGCTGCCGGCATGGTGGACGGTGCTGTGGAATACTTCCGCCCGTAGGCCTGCGCCGCCGGCCCCTTGCCGGGGCTGCGCAGCGGCAGGTCCCCGTCTTCACTCCCCTTGCAATATGGAGCATGCCGGCCAGGGCCGGCATGGAACCACCTTGGCCACTTCGCGCAGTTCCCGCTCTTCCAGCACGCCCGGCACACCCAGCACATCCGGCACGCCCCGCAAAAAGGCAGCCACTGCCGCGCCTGCACCCGTTGATCACGCGCACGAACATGTGCATTCCGCCGACGGCACCTGCTGTGCCCATGGGCACGAGCATCCACATGACCATGGCGCTGCCCACAGCCACGATCACGATCACGATCACGATCACGGCCATGTGCATGCCGCCGACGGCAGCTGCTGCGGCCATGCGCATGACCAGGGTCCGCGCCACATCTATATCTATTCGCCCGCCGGTGCCGTGCGCGACAAGGCCGGCTTCAAGCGCGGCGTGCGCCGCCTGGAGGCCATGGGCCATCAGGTGGAGATCGATGCCGACGCGTTGAGCAGCCACCAGCGCTTTGCAGGCGACGACGCCACGCGCCTGGCGGCCATCGAGCGCGCAGCGGCCAGCGGTGCCGACCTGGCGCTGCCCACGCGCGGCGGCTACGGCCTCACGCGCATCCTGCCGGGCATCAAGTACAAGGCCGTGGCCAAGGCCATCGCAGGCGGCACGCGCTTCGTGGGCCTGAGCGACTTCACGGCGCTGTCGCTGGCCCTGCTGGCCAAGACCGGCGCCACCACCTGGGCCGGCCCGCTGCTGGTGCACGACTTCGGCCGCCCCGACGACGAGGGCGGCGTGGACGACATCATGCTGGACTGCTTCAACGACCTGCTCAGCGGCCAGGGCGAGGGCGCGGGCTGGCAGATGCCGAAGATCGGCCTGCGCGAAGACGGCAAGCCCGCCGTCAAGGACTTCTACATCAGCGGCGGCGCCACGCTGTGGGGCGGCAACCTGGCCGTGCTGGTCTCCCTGCTGGGCACGCCTTACTTCCCGCAGATCAAGGGCGGCATCCTGTTCCTGGAAGACGTGGGCGAGCATCCCTACCGCGTGGAACGCATGCTGACCCAACTGCTGCATGCCGGCGTGCTGGCCCAGCAAAAGGCCATCGTGTTCGGCCAGTTCAGCGAGTTCAAGCTCAGCTCGCACGACAAGGGCTTCAAGCTGCAGACCGTGATCGACTGGCTGCGCAGCCAGGTCAAGTGCCCCGTGCTGCAGGGCCTGCCCTATGGCCATGTGCCGACCAAGGTGATGCTGCCCGTGGGCGCGCCCGTGTCGCTGTCGGTCGAAGGGCGCGATGCGCTGATCTACTGGGGCCACGTGCACTGAGCGGCAAGGAGCAGGCGGCATGCTGCAGATGTGGGAGTTCGCGGCCTACCCGCTGCTGGCGCTGATGTTCGTCGGCATCTTCACGCGCGAGGTGATCGCGCCGGCCTCGCGCAACCATTGCGACCGGCGCTGGCTGATCCTGTCCACGCTGCTGGGCCTGGGCACGCTGGCCACCACCTTGGCGGTAGGCCATCTGTTCTCGGACGGCATCCGCCGCCATGCGTTGCTGGACGTGGGCCGGCAATGGCCGGCCTGGGCCGTGGGCGCGCTGAGCTTTGTGCTGACCAGCTTTGTCTTTTACTGGTGGCACCGCGCCACGCACCGGTCGGACACGCTGTGGCGCCTGTTCCACCAGCTGCACCACAGCGCGCCGCGCGTGGAGGCGCTCACGGCTTTCTTTGCCCACCCCATGGACACGGCGGCCGCCGTGCTGCTGAGCGCGCTGTCCAGCTACTGGGTGCTGGGGGCCAGCCCGCTGGCGGCCGCCTTCGCCATCGGCCTCACGGGGGCGTTCGACCTGTTCCTGCATGCCGACATCCGCACGCCGCGCTGGCTGGGATACATCGTGCAGCGGCCCGAGATGCACACCGTGCACCACCAGTACGGCCACCATGCGCAGAACTACGGCCTGCCCGTCTGGGACCTGCTGTTCGGCACCTGGGCCAATCCGGCCGAGCGGGTGGAGCGCCTGGGCTTCGATGACGACAAGGCCGAGCGCGTGACCGACATGCTGCGCTGGCAAGACGTGCACAAGCAGAACTCCCCCTGAGGCGCTGCGCGCCTTCCCCTCTCGCTTCGTGGGGGACTACAGCCTCGCTGCGGGGCGGCGCGGCCGGCGTAGGCCCTTGCTCGCTGTCCCTTGTTCTTGGCCGCGCCAGTTTTTGAGGCTCGGTACGGTGGCGGTGGGGGCTGACTGCTATTCGAGATACCGGCCGTTTTCCTTGCGGCGGGCGCGCATGCCGGTGCGCAGGAAGAGCACGGTGCCGCCTTGCTCGGCCAGCGGCACGCGCGTGTCGCCGGACAGGTGGGCGTCCAGGCGCTGGGGCAGGTTCTCCAGCAGGGAGCGGATGGCGGACAGGTCGGTGTCGGCCGCCTCGGGGTGGTCGCGCACGAAGCCTTCAAGGTAGGCGCGGGCGTCGGCCTCCAGCTGCTCGCGCGTGGTGGCCAGCGAGACATAGCTGACGCCGGCCTGGCCCGGCGCCTCGGTGCCCAGCAGGTAGCAGCCGATGTAGTCACCACGGGGCTGGCCCACGGGCGGGTCCTGGGTGAGCTTCTTCAAGAGGCTGAAAGGCCACATTCCACGTACTTCCTGTTTCTGTCGGTTGCCCTGCATCCATGCGCGCAGGGCCGGCAGTGATTGTCGCCTGAAGCCTGTGCCCTGCAGGCGCGGCTTTCTGTCGTGAGCAATGTGAGCATGTCGCGCGCGCATATGCTACAAACTGCAACACTACGATACGAAAAAAGCAGAGGGTGGGGAAAAGAATGGGAATCATGCGAATCCTGAACTCGCGGTGGTGGGGTGTGGGCGCCGTGGCGGTGGTCGGCTCGGCCCTGCTGGCCGGCAGCGCGCTGGCCATCTATGCCGTGCGCGTGCAGCCGGTGCTTGACGGACAGCTCACGCTGGCCGGGCTGGAGCAGCCCGTGCGCGTGCGGCGCGATGATGCCGACGTCACCCACATCAGCGCCTTCTCGCCGCAGGACCTGTGGCGTGCCCTGGGCCATGTGCATGCGCAGGAGCGTGGCTGGCAGCTGGAGTTCAACCGCCGCCTGATGCATGGCACGCTGTCCGAGATCCTCGGCCCGGCCACGCTGGATACCGACAAGCTCATGCGCGCGCTGGACATACGCGGCGCGGCGCGGCGCCAGTACGCATCCCTGCCCGCCAACGCGCGCGAGGCGCTGCAGGCCTACAGCGAAGGCATCGCGGCCTTCTATGCGGCGCTGCCCATGCGCCAGCACCCGCAGGTGCCCGAGTTCATGCTGCTGGACACGTCGCCGGGCGGCGGCGACAACTCGGCCTGGGCGCCCGAGGACAGCGTGGGCTGGGCGCTGATGATGGCGCTGGACCTGGGCGGCAACTGGGGCAATGAATTCGCGCGGCTGGCCGCGCTCTCGCAACTGGACACACAGCAGCTGTGGCAGCTGATGCCGCCTTATCCCGGCGAGGCGCCGGCCACCTCCACCGATCTGGCCGCGCTTTACCGGGGGCTGGGCGTGTACCGCCAGGAGGCACAGGCTGCGTCTGCGTCCAAGGTGGCTGCCGCCAGCGAGGCGAGCGATGCCTGGGCCCGCTGGTCCCGCGACATGGTGCGCGATGCGGGCACCAACGACGGCAAGGGCAGCAACAACTGGGTGCTGTCGGGCAGCCGCACGGCCAGCGGCAAACCGCTGCTGGCCAACGATCCCCATCTGGGCCTGAGCGCGCCCGCCATCTGGTACTACGCACGCCTGCAGTCGCCTGCCGGCCAGGCGCAGGACGGCACGCCGCTGTCGCCCATCGACGTGGTGGGGGCCACCCTGCCGGGCCTGCCCTTCGTGGTGCTGGGGCGCACGCGCGAGGTGGCCTGGGGCTTCACCAACACCAATCCCGATGTGCAGGATCTGTACCTGGAGCAGATCGATCCAGGCAACCCGGGCCGCTACCGCACGCCGGACGGCTGGGCGCCTTTCACCGAGCGCAGCGAGCGCATCAGGGTCAAGGGCCGGGCCGATGTGCAGCTCACGCTGCGCAGCACGCGCCACGGTCCCGTGATCAGCGACGTGCAGCCCCAGTACGAGGCCGTGCTCGACAAGCGCCGCTACGCCGTGGCCCTGCGCTGGGCGGCGCTGGACACCGACAACCTCACCGTGCAGGCGGGCCTGCGGGCCAACGAGGCGCGCAGCGTGGCCCAGCTGTTCGAGGCCTTTGCCGACTACCACTCGCCCATGCAGAGCATCGTCGCGGCCGATGTGCATGGCGCCATCGGCTTCAAGGCCGCAGGCCGGGTGCCGCTGCGTGCGGCCGACAACGACCTGCGCGGCGTGGCGCCCGCGCCGGGCTGGGAGGCACGCTACGACTGGCAGGGCTGGCTGCCCTACGACCAGGCTCCACAGGACGATGGAACGGCGCTGGGCTATCTGGCCACCGCCAACCAGCGCATCACGCGCGAGGGCTATGCCCACTTCCTCACCCAGGACTGGAGCCTGCCGTACCGCCACCGCCGCATCTCCGAGCTCATCGAGGCGAAGGACAGGCACGACGTGGTCAGCATGGCCTCCATCCAGAACGACCAGACCTCGCTGGCCGCCCGCGCCCTGCTGCCGCAAATGCTCAAGGCCCTGGACGAAGCGCCGGCCACACATCCGCTGGCCCCGCAGGCGCGCCGGGTGATGGCGCAGTTCGACGGCCGCATGGACGCTGCGCAGGCCGCGCCCCTGATCTTTGCCGCCTGGGTGGACGAACTCACGCGCGGCCTGGTGATCCCGCGCATTGGTGCGCAGACCTTTGCGGCCACCTATGGCAAGCGCGACTACCGCGCAGGCATCGAGGGCATGCTGGAACGCCGCGACGGCTGGTGGTGCGCGGCTGCAGGCTGCAGTGCCCAGGTCAGCCAGGCGCTGGACCGGGCGCTGGTGCGCCTGCAGTCCATGCAGGGCAGCGATCTGGGCCGCTGGCGCTGGGGCACGGCGCATGCGGCCCTGAGCAGCCACCGGCCGCTGGGCAGCGTGGGGCTGCTGGCGGGCATCTTCAATGTCAGCGTGCCTTCGGGCGGTGACAGCTACACCGTCAACGTGGGACAGTACCTGCCCGGTGATGCCAGGGCGCCGTTCGCCAACCGCCATGCGGCATCGCTGCGCGCCATCTACGACCTGGCCGAGCCCGAGCGCTCGCTGTTCATCTACCAGACCGGCCAAAGCGGCGTGGCCCTGTCCAGCCGCTATGCGGACATGTCTGCCGAATGGGCCGACGGCCGCTACCGGCCGCTGCAGATGGCGCCCGCGCGCTGGCGCCATTCCATGATGCTGCGGCCGCAGTAGGTTGCATTAGGCTGCAGCAGCGGCGCGCGCAGGCCTCAGGTGCTGAGGAATTGCTCGATCAGCCCGGCCACGGCCGCCGGCTGGTCGTGGTGCAGCATATGGCCGGCGTCCTGGACCACGGCCGTGCGGCAGTCGGCAATCTGCCCGATGCGCTCGTGGTACTCGGCCAGCGTGTAGCGGTCCTTCCACCACATGCCCAGGCTGTCGTCGCTGGCCTCGACGGCCAGTACCGGCGCCGTGATGGCACGGTACAGGGCCAGGATTTCTTCCACGCGGAACAGCTGGGCGCTGATGAGCTTGTGCGCCGTGTCGCCCAGGATTTCCCAGCGGCCCTGCGCATCGGGCGCCGCCCAGTGGTGGGCCAGCCACAGCGCCTTGTCCCCGGGCAGGCGGCGGTTGGTCTTCATCAGCCTGCGCGCCACGTCCTGCACGCTGTCATAGCTCTTGAGCTCCATGCCCCCGCTGCGCAGCTGGCGCAGCTCGTCCATCCACTGCGCGTAGCGTGCGGGCGCCTGGTCTGGTCGGGTGGCCGGCATGCCGAAACCCTCCAGATTGACCAGCCGGCGTATGCGCGCAGGCCGCGCGCCCGCATACATCATGGACACGTTGCCGCCCATGCTGTGGCCCACCAGGTCCACGGGCGCATCGCCCACCAGGGTGTCCAGCAGGTGGTCCAGGTCGCCCAGGTAGTCGGCAAAGTCATGCCGGTCGGCAGGCCAGGCCGGCCGGCTCAGGCCGAAGCCGCGCCAGTCCGGCGCAATGATGCGGCGCCCCGCCATGAAGGCATCGCCAAAGGCATCGACCACGAACTGGTAGGAGGCCGCCACATCCATCCAGCCGTGCACCAGCACCAGCGGCGCCAGCGCGGGATCTCCATCCACGGGCCCCCACTCGCGCACGTGGTACTCCATGGTGCGCACCGGCACCATGCGCGAGCGCCAGGGGCGTGTGGGAGCGTAGATGGGCGCTTCTTCAGCGGCCGTGGCGGGGAGGGAAGAGGGGGCTTGCAGCATCCCGCCGATTATTCCGGTTTGCTGCTGTGCAGCAGTCAGGGGCGGGACAGCGGTTGCGCGGGATTTCCCTGTGGCGGCAGACCCGCAGGTAGTAACCCGAGCGCCGCCGCCGCTGATGCACGGCATCAGAAACAATGATTGGCCGGCAGGGCCGGCGCTGCCTACAGTGGGTTGCAGATCGACCGCACAACAACCCGAAGGAGACAGCAATGCAGCAACGCAGATGGCTGACGGCCGCCATGGCCGCAGGATTGTGGGGCGCCGCCATGGCGGCCCAGGCCGGCACGGTGACGGTGCTGACCTCGTTTCCCAAGGAGCTGACGACGGCCTACCAGAAGGCCTTCGAGGCGGCCAATCCGGGGATCAAGATAGAGATCCTGAACAAGAACACCACGGCCGCCGTGGCCTATGTGCGCGAGCTGCCCGAGGGCCAGCGGCCCGACATCATGTGGGCCAGCGCCCCTGATGCCTTCGAGGTGCTGGCGCGCAACAAGCTGCTGACCGCTGCGCCCGAGACGCGCAATCCGGACGCGCCCGCCAAGATCGGCAACTACCCGCTCAACGACCCGCAGGGCCTGTACTACGGCCAGGCGCTGGCCGGCTACGGAATCATGTGGAACACGCGCTACCTGAAGGCGCACAAGCTGGCGGCGCCCAAGGAGTGGAGCGATCTGACGCGGCCCGAGTACTTCGGCCACATCGCCATCTCCTCGCCCTCGCGCTCGGGCACCACGCAGCTGACGGTGGAGACCATCCTGCAGGGCGAGGGCTGGGACAAGGGCTGGCGCCAGCTGCTGTCCATGATGGGCAATGCCGCCGCCGTGACCGACCGCAGCTTTGCCGTGCCCGATGGCGTGAACAACGGCCAGTACGGCATAGGCATCGTGATCGATTTCTTCGGGCTGGCGGGCAAGTATTCGGGCTTTCCGGTGGACTTCGCCTACCCGGCGATGACGGCCGTGGTGCCGGCCAACATCGCGCTGATCGCGGGCGCCAAGAATGCCGACGAGGCGCGCAAGTTCATGGCCTTCACCATGTCGGTGCCGGGCCAGCAGCTGCTGTTCGACCCCAAGATCAGCCGTCTGCCCATCCTGCCCTACAGCCAGCTCAAGGCGCCGGCCGGCTACCCCGTGCCGCAGGAGGTGGCGCAGCGCGCCAAGGTGCAGTTCGACGCCAACCTGTCCGAGTCGCGCTATGCCGTGGTGATCAGCCTGTTCGACCAGATGGTGACCTTCCGCCTCAAGGAACTGCAGGCCGCCACGCGCGCCATCCAGGAGGCGCACAAGGCCCTGCAGGCCAAGCCCAATGCCAAGGGGCAGGAGCTGCTGGCGCAGGCGCGCGACATCGCCTACTCGCCGCTGGTGGGCGAAGCCAATGTGAAGGACGAGCAGTTCCTGGAGCTGTTCCGCAAGAGCCGGCGCGATGTGGCCGTGTCCAAGGAGCTGACGGGCCTGGAGCAGATGTGGGCCGACAAGGCGCGTGCCAACTACGAGCGCGCGGCCAAGCTGGCCGCCGAGGCGCGCGGCCTGGCCCGGTAGGTGGCGTGGTAGGTGGCGCAGGGGCCCGGCACCGGGCGCCTGCATGCACTCCCCTTGACAGTCTCTTTCGCTGCGGAGCATTCGCATGAGCATCGATTCCATGGCGGCGCCCGCCGCCGCCCCCCTTGCTGCGCGCGCACGGCGCATTCCGTCGGGCTGGGGGCCGTGGCTGGCCTTCGCGCTGATCCTGGCCTTTTTGCTGGCCTTTCTCATCGTGCCCGTGGGCATGGTGGTCTACACCGCCTTCGTCAATGAAGGCGGCGGGCTCACGCTGGGGCATTTCGGCAATTTCTTCGGCCAGACCGTCTTCCGCGAGTCGTTCTTCAACAGCCTGGGCGTGTCCCTGGCCAGCGTGTTCTTCGCCAGCCTGATCGCCGTGCCGCTGGCCTACCTGACGGTGCGCTTCGAGTTCCGGGGCGCGCTGCTGATACAGACGCTGGGCGTGCTGCCGCTGATCATGCCGCCCTTCGTGGGGGCGGTGGCGCTGCAGCTGATCTTCGGGCGCAGCGGCTCGGTCAACCTGCTGCTGGACGACTGGTTCGGCTTCACCGTGCCCATCATGGAGGGGCTGACGGGCGTGATCTTCGTGGAGAGCATCCACTACTTCCCGTTCATCTTGCTCAACCTCGTGGCGGCCATGCGCAATATCGACGGGGCCATGGAGGAGTCGGCGCTGAACCTGGGCTCGCGTGGTTTCCGGCTGTTTCGGCGCGTGATCTTTCCGCTGGCCATGCCCGGCTACCTGGCGGGCGCGGCCCTGGTGTTCGTGAAAGTGTTCGACGACCTGGGCACGCCGCTGGTGATGGGCGTGACCAATATGCTGGCGCCCCAGGCCTATCTGCGCATCACCTCGGTGGGGCTCGATGATCCGCTGGGCTATGTGATCAGCGTGATCATGATCGCGTTCTCCATCGTCGCCCTGTGGCTGGCCGCGCGGGTGATGAAGGGCAAGGACTACGCCACGCTGCAAAAGGGCGGCAGCGCGCTGCAAAAGCGCCGGCTGTCGGCCTGGGAGGCGCTGCTGGCCTATGGCTGGATCGCCCTGGTGCTGCTGGTGGTGCTGGCGCCGCACATCGGCATCTTGCTGATGTCGTTCTCCAAGGTCTGGAGCTTCTCGGTGCTGCCCGACAGCTACACGCTGGAGCACTACGCCACGGTGTTCACCGACTCGGGCTACATGATCGGCAACACGCTGCTGTACTGCCTGATGGCGGCGGGCATCGACGTGGTGATCGGCACCGCCATCGCCTACCTGATCCTGCGCACGCGGCTGCCTGCCCGGCAGTGGCTGGACTACCTGGCATCGGTGGCGCTGGCGATTCCGGGGCTGGTGCTGGCCATCGGCTACCTGCGGCTGTTCAAGGGCGTGAACCTGCCCTTCACCGACACACCCATCGTCACCACCTGGGTGCTGATCATGCTGGCCTATGCGGTACGGCGGCTGCCGTATGCGCTGCGCTCGTGCATGGCGGCGCTGCAGCAGGTGCACATCTCGCTGGAGGAGGCCGCGCAAAGCCTGGGCGCGGGCCGCACCAGCGTGATACGGCGCGTGATGGTGCCGCTGATGGCCGGCGGCATCCTGGCCGGTTTCGTCACCAGCTTCATCACGGCGGCGGTGGAGCTGTCGGCCACCATCATGCTGGCCTCGGCCCAGAGCCAGGCGCCCATGAGCTACGGCATCTACCTGTACATGCAAAGCATCTCGGGGCGCGGACCCGGTGCGGCATTGGGCGTGCTGGCCGTGGTCGTGGTCGGCCTGGGCACGTATTTCTCGCACCGCTTCGTGGAGCGCTCGCGCGCCACCGTGCAATCGACTTCGGAGTGAAACGCCATGCACCTGGACCCTGTCTCCCTCGAATGCAGGCACATCAGCCTGAGCTACGGCAGCAACGAAGTGCTGCGCGACGTCAACCTCAAGATCGAGCCCGGCGAGTTCTTCGCGCTGCTGGGGCCTTCGGGCTCGGGCAAGTCCACGCTGCTGCGGCTGATTGCCGGTTTCAACCGGCACCAGCGCGGCGAGCTGCTGGTGGGCGGGCAGGACATCACGGGCGTGCCGCCGCATGCGCGCAACATCGGCATGGTGTTCCAGAACTATGCGCTGTGGCCTCACATGACGGTGTACGACAACGTGGCCTTCGGCCTGGTCGAGCGCCGCGAAAGCCGCGACACCATCCGCCGCAAGGTGGGCGAAGTGCTGGAGCTGGTGGGCCTGTCGCAGTACGCGCAGCGCCGCCCGGGCCAGCTGTCGGGCGGGCAGCAGCAGCGCGTGGCGCTGGCGCGCACCGTGGTGATCGCGCCCAAGCTGCTGCTGCTGGACGAGCCGCTGTCCAACCTCGACAAGCAGCTGCGCGTGCAGATGCGCGAGGAACTGCGCAGCCTGCAGCGCAAGCTGGGCCTGACCACCATCTTCGTCACCCACGACCAGGAAGAGGCCATGACCACGGCCGACCGCATGGCCGTGCTGGACAAGGGCGTGCTGCAGCAGGTGGGCTCGGCGGCGGGGCTGTACGACTATCCGGCCAACCGCTTCGTGGCGGGCTTTGTCGGCACGGCCAATGTGCTGGAGGGCGAGGTGCTGCCAACGATAGGCGAGTCGCTGGTCTTCAAGGTGCCGGGCCTGGGCACGCTGACCCTGCCGCGCCCGGCCCAGCCGCCCGTGCCAGGGCGCGCGGCGCTGGCCTTCCGGCCGCACCAGGTGCAGATTGCGGTGCGCGACGATGCGGGCGATGCCTCGCGCGTCTGGGTGGAAGGGCAGATCGAAAGCGCCGAGTTCCTGGGCGAGTTCTCGCGCTACCGCGTGCGCGTGGGCGAGGTGGCCGTGGTTGCCGACCAGGCGCACTACGCGGGCATTGCCATGTTCCCCATGGGCATGCCGGTGCGCCTGGGCATCGAGCCCACGCAGCTGCGCTACCTCGATGAGTGAACGATGAGACGGCTAGGGATGTTCCCTGAAACCCGGGCCTGCCCGGGCCGCAGGCCCTGGCGCCTGCGCTAGGCTGGCCGCCCATGGAGATGTATCAGCTGCGCGCCTACGTCACGGCGGCCACGCTGGGCAGCGTCACGCGCACGGCCGAGGCCCTGCACCTGACGCAGCCCGCCATCACGGCCCAGATCAAGGCGCTGGAGGAAGAACTGGGCGTGGCGCTGTTCGACCGGCGCCCGGGCCGCATCAGCCTCACGCGGGCCGGCGAGGCCCTGATGGAGCCCGCCCGGCAGGTGCTGGATGCGGCAGGACGCCTGCAGGGCCAGGCCCGCGAGCTGCAGGGCGAGATCACCGGCCAGCTGCTGCTGGGCACGGTGGCCGACCCCGAGGCGCTGCGCCTGGGCTCGCTGCTGCACGGCCTGGTGGAGGCGCTGCCGCTGCTGGACATCAAGACACGCCAGGGCTGGGCCGAGGAGTTGCGCGCGCAGGTCGCGGCCGGCGGCCTGCAGGGCGCGTTCTACATCGGCGCCCACATGCCGCGCGACCTGGGCGCCCTGGTGCTGCAGACACTGCACTACCGCGTGGCGGCGCCGCCCGCGCTGCGCGAGCGCGTCCTGCAATCGGGCTGGAAGGACCTGGCGCAACTGCCCTGGATCGGCGCGCCCGCGCAGCACCATGAGCAGGCCCTGCTGCTGGCGCTGTTCGCCCGCCAGGGGCTGAGCCCCAATCAGATCGTGGAAAGCGATGCCGCCGCCGCGCCCGAGAGCCTGGTGCGCGCCGGCCTGGGCCTGGCGCTGCTGCGCGAGGACCGCGCCCTGGCTGCGGCCGAGCATGGCTGCGTGGCTATCTGGCCGCATGCGCGCGTGTCGGCGCAGCTGGGCTTCATCCACCCGCGCGAGGCCGAGCACGACCCGGCCCTGGTGGCCACGCTGTCGCAACTGCGCAGGGTCTGGGGGCTGACCGAGGTTCAGGCGGCGGCGCCGCCGCCGGCCTGAGGGGTGCCTGCCTGGACGATGGCCTCGACCAGCGCATCGAGGCTGCCCTGGCGTTCCTGCTCGCCCACCTCGAACAGCTCCAGCACGCCGGTGCCGCGCAGGATGGCGAAGGCCATGGCCGCAAAGCCCTGGGGGCGGGGATGGTGGGCCGCGATCTCGGGGAAGACGTCCAGGAAGCGCGTGTAGAACACGCTGTCCACATGTACGCGGCGCGCGTCCACGCGGTCGAACAGCGAGGGGGAGGCCTTGCAGCCGAAGAACATGCTCCAGGCCGCCTGGTAGTTGGCCGCGCCGAAGATGTTGTCCCAGGCCAGGGTGACGAAGGTCTGTGCACGCTCGCGCAGGGGCAGGGCCTTGTCGGGCCAGACCGTGCCCTGGTCGCTCAGCGGCTCCATGACCTCGATGACCAGCCGCTCCATCAGCGCGTCGCGGCTCTCGAAGTGGTGCTGCAGCGCGCCCAGCGACACATCGGCGCCGCGCGCGATGGCCTGCAGTGTGGCGCTCTTGAAGCCGCCCTCGCGCAGCAGCGCCAGGGCGGAGTCGATGATCTTGCGTTGCGTTGTCTCCACACGCTCGGTCTGCGGCGTGCGTGCGCGCCGCTGCGTGGCGGACGTCGTCATGTTCTGGGCTCCAGAGGGCAAAAAAATAATAGTAGATTGTTTTTGTTTGTTGCGGGCGTTCAACCGTTGCCGCAGTGCGGCATGGCGGGTGGCAATGCGTCGATCGCCTTCGCTACTCCTTCTTCTTGGGCTTGTCCATAGGGATAAATTACAAGAAATAATAATTTATTGTTTTTTATAGTTGATACCCATCAACAAGGGGCGCACAACGCCCCGCATTCCAACAGGCACCCCACGAGGAGACATTGCCGTGAAGACCACCGAAGTGTTCCAACCCCTGCGCCGCCGCGCGCCTTGCTGAGAGCCGGAGCACCCCCTTGATGCACAGTTCTTCTTCGCAGGGCCATCTGGAGCGCAGGCTCAAGAACCGCCATATCCAGCTCATCGCGCTGGGCGGCACCATCGGCACGGGCCTGTTCCTGGGCTCGGCCGGCATCATCGAGCTGGCCGGCCCGTCCGTGCTGCTCGGCTACGCCATTGGCGGGCTGATCATCTTTTTCATCATGCGTTTCCTGGGCGAGATGCTGGTCGAGGAGCCCAACGCGGGCTCGTTCAGCTATTTCGCCAACCGCTACCTGGGCCGCTTCGCGGGCTTTCTGGCGGGCTGGAACTGTGTGGCGCTGTATGTGCTCGTGGGCATGCTGGAGCTGACGGCCGCAGGCAAGTTCATACAGTTCTGGTGGCCCGGCATACCCACCTGGGTGACGGCGGCGGTGTTCTTCGTGCTGATCAACGGCGTGAACTTCATCAACGTCAAGGCCTATGGCGAGTTCGAGTTCTGGTTCGCGCTGATCAAGATCGCGGCCGTGCTGGCCATGATCGCTGCGGGCGTGTATCTGCTGGCCAACGCCGACCGGTCCGAGCAGACCGTGCGCAACCTGTGGACGCACGGCGGCTTCTTTCCCAACGGCTTCTCAGGCCTGGTGATGGCCTTCGCCTTCATCATGTTCGCCTTCGGCGGCGTGGAGATGCTGGGCTTCGCGGCGGCCGAGACTGACCAGCCGCGCACCGTCATCCCCAAGGCCGTGAACCAGCTGATCTATCGCGTGCTGGTGTTCTACATCGGCTCCATGGCCGTGCTGATGTCGCTGATGCCCTGGACCGACCTGCTGGGCCAGCTCAAGGCAGGCGGCGACACCTACAGCAGCAGCCCCTTCGTGCTGGTGTTCTCGGGCCTGGGCGAGAACACGGCCGCCCACCTGCTGAACTTCGTGATCCTCACGGCCACGCTGTCGGTCTACAACAGCATGGTCTACAGCAACAGCCGCCTGCTGTACGGCATGGCCAGCGAAGGCAATGCGCCGCGCTCGCTGATGCAGGTCAACCGCCGCGGCGTGCCGGTGCGGGCCATCGTCTATCCGGCCATCTTCACGGCGCTGGCCATCGTGCTGAACTATGTGGCGCCGGCCGGCGTGCTCGAGTTGCTGATGTCGCTGATCGTGGCGGCCCTGGTGATCACCTGGACCATCATCATCGTGGCGCACTGGCGCTTTCGCCGGGCGCATGTGGCGCGCAAGACCGTGCTGGGCTTTCCCGCACCGGCCGCGCCGCTGACCAACGCCATCTGCCTGGCCGCCATGGCCCTGGTGGTGGGCGTGATGCTGCTGACACCGTCGGTGCGGTCCTCCGCGCTGGCCATTCCGATCTGGGTCCTGGTGGTCTACGGGGCCTATCGCCTCGTGTTCCGCCAACGTCCCACGCCTGTGCTGGAATCCGTACTGGAACCCGCGCACATCCCCCGTTGAAACCTTCAAGGAGAACCAACCATGGCAGACCTGTTCGACAACCCGATGGGCCTGATGGGCTTCGAATTCGTGGAATTCGCGTCGCCCGCGCCCGGCGTGCTGGAGCCGCTGTTCGAGAAGCTGGGCTTCACCCTGGTGGCCAAGCACCGTTCCAAGAACGTGCTGCTGTACCGCCAGGGAGGCATCAACTTCATCATCAACAATGAGCCGGGGCAGGCCGCCTATTTTGCGGCCGAGCACGGCGCCTCGGCCTGCGGCCTGGCCTTCCGCGTCAAGGACGCGCACCAGGCCTACAAGCGCGCGCTGGAACTGGGCGCCCAGCCGGTGGAAATCCCCACGGGTCCCATGGAGCTGCGCCTGCCTGCCATCAAGGGCATCGGCGGCGCGCCGCTGTACCTGATCGACCGCTTCGACGAAGGCAAGTCCATCTACGACATCGACTTCGAGTTCCTGCCCGGCGTGGACCGCAACCCCAAGGGCCACGGCTTCCATGTGGTGGACCACCTGACGCACAACGTCTACCGTGGCCGCATGACCTACTGGGCGGACTTCTACAGCAAGCTGTTCAATTTCCGCGAGATCCGCTACTTCGACATCTCGGGCGAGTACACCGGCCTGGCCTCCAAGGCCATGACGGCGCCCGACGGCCTGATCCGCATTCCGCTGAACGAGGAATCGCGCCAGGGCGGCGGCCAGATCGAGGAATTCCTCATGCAGTTCAACGGCGAGGGAATCCAGCACATCGCGCTGCTGACGGACAACCTGCTGGACTCCATCGACCAGCTGCAGATGGCCGGCATTCCGCTGCTGACCGCGCCCAACGACATCTACTACCAGAACCTGGAAGGCCGCCTGCCCGGCCACGGCCAGCCCGTGGGCGAGCTGCAGGCACGCGGCATCCTGCTGGACGGCACGACCGAGGGCGGCCAGCCGCGCCTGCTGCTGCAGATCTTCTCCCAGCCCATGCTGGGCCCCGTGTTCTTCGAGTTCATCGAGCGCAAGGGCAACTACCGCGAGGGCTTCGGCGAAGGCAATTTCAAGGCCCTGTTCGAGTCCATGGAGCGCGACCAGATCAACCGCGGCGTGCTGCAGGCCGAGGCACCGCAGGGCGCCTGATCCCGACGGACGCAGCGCGCCCGCCCGGCCCTGGCCGGGTGGGCGCGCTGTCGTCAGGGTAAACACGGGCGGCCCTACACTCGGTGCCCATGAATTCCCCCTCGATGCAACCGGTGGCGCTCGGTCAAAGCGCATTGCAAGTCAGCCCCATCTGCCTGGGCACCATGACGTTCGGCGAGCAGGTCGGCGAGGCCGAGGCCTTTGCCATCATGGACCGCGCGCTGGAACGCGGCGTGGACTTCTTCGACACGGCCGAGATGTATGCCGTGCCCGCACGCGCCGAAACCTGCGGCGCCACCGAGACCATCATCGGCCGCTGGTTCGCCCAGCGCCCCGGCGCGCGCGCCAAGGTCGTGCTGGCCACCAAGGTGGCCGGTCCTTCGCGGGGCATGCCCTGGGTGCGCGAGGGCAAGGGCATGACGGCGGCCGACATCGCCGCCTCCTGCGAAGGCAGCCTGCGCCGCCTGGGCACGGACGTGATCGACCTCTACCAGATCCACTGGCCCGAGCGCAATGTGCCGGCCTTCGGCCAGCTGTACTACGACCCGTCCAAGGAAAGCTCGCAGACCGGCATCCACGAGCAGCTTGAGGCGCTGGGCCGCCTGGTCCGGGAAGGCAAGGTGCGCCACATCGGCCTGTCCAATGAAACGCCCTGGGGCGTGCACGAATTCGTGCGCCTGGCCGAGCAGCACGGCCTGCCGCGCGTGGCCTCGGTGCAGAACGCCTACTGCCTGCTCAACCGCAGCTGGGAAAACGGCATGGACGAAAGCTGCCACCGCCTGGGTGTCTCGCTGCTGGCCTATTCGCCGCTGGCCTTCGGCCTGCTCACGGGCAAGTTCGACGTGCATGCGCCCACCGATCCCGCTGCGCCGCAGGCCGCACGCATTGCGCGCTACGAGTCCGTGCGCAAGCAGCGCTGGGGCCGGCCCGAAGCCCTGGCCGCCGCGCGCCGCTACAACGCGCTGGCGCGCGAGCATGGCATGACGCCCACGCAGCTGGCGCTGGCGTTTTGCTACACCAAGTGGCAGGTGGCCAGCACCATCATCGGCGTGACCTCGGTGGCCCAGCTCGATGAGGACTTGAACGCCTGGGGCACGCAACTGTCGCCCGAACTGCTGTTGGCCATCGACGCCATCCGCTGGGAAGTGCGCGACCCTGCGCAATAGGCCTAGGCCCTGTGCCTTCAGCGGCTGCACTCGCCCTTGAGCGCGGCGGCCGCCAGCATGGGCAGGCTCAGCAGGCCCATGCCGCCGCCCTTGAACTCGCCTCTCATGCAGTCGCCCTGGGCGGCCTCGCGCATGCCGCTGGCCAGCGGGTCCTCGCGCTGCGCATGGATCTGGGGCCTGACCAGGCCTTGCCGGGCCGCCGACTGCACGGCCTCGCGGCCTGCGGCCGAGTCCAGCAGGCGGCCCATGGCCCTGGCGCTGCGCGCCGTGTCCGGGACGGCCTCGGTGTCGGCGGGCACAGGCGCTTGCCGCGCGGCGGTTGTTGCGGCCTGCTCCGTGGCCTTTGCAGCCCCTGCGCTCTGCCTTGATGGCGGTGCGACGGCGGCGGTGTCCGGCCGTCGCGTAGGCGCGGGCGCGGGCGCGGGCGCCGGTCCGGGCCTGGCAGCCGCTGGAGCAGGAGAGGGGGCCGGCGTCGGCGTCGAAGTCGGCGTCTCGACCCAGACCACCTGAAGGCGGTGCGCCTCGGCCTGCCCGGTGCCGGGCCGCGCAATGTCCGGGGCCAGACCCTGCCACAGCAGCACCCCATGCAGCAGCAGCGACAGCAGCAGGCCCGCGATCAGCCGCAGCCGTCCGCTGCTCAAGCCTCGGGCCCTGCCACCCATTCCAGCAGGTCGCCGGGCTGGCACTGCAGTGCCTCGCAGATGCGCTCCAGTGTGTCGAAGCGCACGCCGCGCACCTTGCCGCTCTTGAGCAGGGAAATATTCTGTTCGGTGATGCCGACCATCTCGGCCAGTTCGCGCGAACGCATCTTGCGGCGCGCCAGCATCACATCGAGGTGGACGATGATGGGCATGGTTCAGTCGCCATCCCGGAATCGGTTGGCGTCGCGAAGGAAGATCACCAGGGCCAGCAGGATCAGGCCCAGCAGCACCAATGCGGCCTCGTACAGGTGCAGCGAGAGCGGGCGCTGGCCGGGGAGCACCATGAGGTGGATCGTGATGGGAACGCCGCTCATACGAATCCCGCGTTCTCGTCGGCGATGCGCCGCGCCTGCAGCATCACATGGGCGATGGAGACCAGCACCACCCCGAGCAGGACCAGCAGGCCATCGTGCCAGTACAGGCCCAGCGTGACGAAGCGCTGCCCTGGCGGATTGCCCATGCTGGCCGCCACCGACATCAGCGCGCGCGTGAAGGGCAGGGCCAGCGCGCCCGCCAGCACCGTCCAGGCAAAGCGCATCAGGGCGTGCTGCGCCTGCTGGCCGAAGACCCGGCCCTGCAGGTACTCGCCGAACAGTGTCCACAACTGGCGCAGCGCATACAGGCCGCAGCCCACGGGCAGCAGGCTGACCAGTGCGGTGCGCCAGCGCGCAGCCATGTCCAGCGGCTGGCCGGGCGGCATGCCCAGCAGGCCTTCCGCCTGGC
This sequence comes from Delftia sp. K82, assembly GCF_002193035.1. Classification (NCBI taxonomy): domain Bacteria; kingdom Pseudomonadati; phylum Pseudomonadota; class Betaproteobacteria; order Burkholderiales; family Comamonadaceae; genus Delftia; species Delftia sp. K82. Next base: position 1,157,805 of record NZ_MYFL01000001.1, read on the forward strand.
CCGAAAGATCTTGCGGCGACAGCAGGGCGGCTGCCGGCAGGGCCAGCAGCGCGACGGCACCGAGCGCAATCAGGATGCGCGCCGCCTGGGAGTGGCGCCTCAGGGCGTTGCCCGCGGCGTGGGGCGTATAGTTCATGGCACAGCCTTGTATTGATGAATCGATAAAAAATTATTGTAAAACGATAAAAAATTCATGTCCAAGAAAAACTCTCATGTCAGCGAGACACCGGCCACGCAGCTGCTGCGCGCCCACAAGGTGGAGTTCACCGAGCACCCCTATGAGTACCTGGAACACGGCGGCACCGAGCACAGCGCGGCCAGCCTGGGCCTTGACGAGCACATGGTGGTCAAGACCCTGGTGATGCAGGACCAGGATGCCAGGCCGCTGATCGTGCTCATGCACGGCGACTGCAAGGTCTCCACCAAGAACCTGGCACGGCAGATCGGCGCCAAGAGCGTGGAGCCCTGCAAGCCCGAAGTCGCCAACCGCCACAGCGGCTACCTGGTCGGCGGCACCTCGCCCTTCGGCACGCGCCGCGACATGCCGGTCTATATCGAAGAGAGCATCCTGGCGCTGCCGCGCATCGCCATCAACGGCGGGCGCCGGGGCTTTCTGGTGCAGCTGGACCCGCAGGTCTGCGTGCAACTGCTGGATGCACGGCCCGTGCACTGCGCGCTGGCAGAATAGATGCCCTGAAGAAATGAACACGACTTGCGCACACGGGAAGGCGGCCACCGCCTCCACCGGGTTCGCGCAGGTCCTGATGAAAAACATGTGTCGGCGATCAGGGAGGGCGGGCCATCATGGCCGGCCGGATCGCGCGCCGGCGCTCCACAGACCGGCCAAGGACTTCAATTGAACGCGCTCTACCCCCTTCTCGCCACCGTGGCGGCCTACCTGATCGGCTCGCTGTCGTTCGCCGTCATCGTCAGCCGGGCCATGGGCCTGAACGATCCGCGCACCTATGGCAGCGGCAACCCCGGCGCCACCAATGTGCTGCGCTCCGGCAGCAAGGCGGCCGCAGCCGTGACCCTGTTGCTGGATGCGGCCAAGGGCTGGCTGCCCGTGGCCCTGGTGCAATGGTTCGGCAGCCGCTTCGGCCTGGGCGACGGCACGGTGGCCATGGTGGCGCTGGCCGCCTTCCTGGGCCACCTGTACCCGGTGTTCTTCCGCTTCAAGGGCGGCAAGGGCGTGGCCACGGCCCTGGGCGTGCTGCTGGGCATCAGCGTCTGGCTGGGCCTGGCGGTGGCGCTGACCTGGCTGATCATTGCCGTGTTCTTCCGCTATTCCTCGCTGGCGGCCCTGGTGGCCTCCGTGTTCGCCCCCGTCTACTACCTCCTGTGCAGTGGCGTGGTCTGGTATGCCGAGACGCCGATTGCCGCCGCCATCGTCGCCATGGCGGCCCTGCTGATCTGGCGCCACCGCGAGAACATCCAGCGCCTGATGGCCGGCAAGGAATCCAGGCTGGGCAGCAAGAAGGCCGACCCGGCAGCCGCCGCGGCCAAGCCCGGCACGGCCAAAGGCAAGCCGCATTGACCGCCGCCACCGCGCTGCGCTCCACGGGCGCAGCTTGCGTGAATGGCGTGGCCCGCCAGCCGCGCTCCAGGCCCTCTCACCACTGACGACCTTCCCACATGGCATCGAGTCCATCGCAGCGCGTCTACCGCGCACCTTGCCCCGGCTGCGGCGCGCCCGTGGAATTTTCCAGCGCCCAGGCCAGCTACGCCGTCTGCGAGTTCTGCCGCAGCACCGTGGTGCGCCAGGGCGATGTGCTGCAGCGCCGCGGCTCCATGGCCGAGGTCTTCGAGGACTACAGCCCCCTGCGCATCGGCGCCACGGGCCAGATGCTGCGCAACGGCAAGCCCGAGCACTTCACCCTGGTCGGGCGGCTGCAGCTCAAGAGCGAGGCGGGCGCCTGGAGCGAATGGGTGGCCGCGTTCAGCGATGGTGCGCTGGGCTTTCTGAGCGAGGACAACGGCCAGTTCGTCTGGTCCTGGCCCTGGGAGGCCGAGGCCCTGCGCAATGGGCCGTTCAAGGCCTCCGACTGGCTGCTGGGCTCGCAGCGCGTGCTGGGCGGCAAGAGCTTCACCGTCAGCAGCGTGCAGAACGCGCGGCTGGTATCGGCCCAGGGCGAGCTGGCGCAGCTTCCCGAGCCCGGCACGCCGTACTGGCTGGTGGAGCTGCGCAGCGAGCAGGGCCAGGTCCTGTCCGTGGACTTCTCGGCCCAGCCGCCTGCGCTGAGCCTGGGCGAACGCGTGGTGCTGGACGACCTCAGGCTGCAGGGCCTGCGCGACGGCGCCTCGCTCAAGGGCGAGCAGGGCAGGCACTTCAACTGCCCCAAGTGCGGCGCCGTGGTGCCCGTGCGCTTCACCACCACCAAGAGCCTGAGCTGCCCCAGTTGCGGATCGCTGGTGGACCTGAGCCAGGGCATTGGCAAGGAACTGTCCTATGCCGAACAGAACGAGCCCGTGCGCCCCGCCATCCCCCTGGGCAGCAAGGGTGCATTGGAAGGCCTGCAATGGCAGGTGGTGGGCTTTCAGCACCGCATGGGCCAGGAGCCTGGCGACGACGAGAGCTTTGGCTGGGAGGAATACCTGCTGTTCAGCCAGAAGGCCGGCTTCGCCTTCCTGGTCGATTCCTCCGATGGCTGGAGCATGGCCCGCGTGACCACGGGCGTGCCCAAGCTCTCCAAGAACCGCAGCACGGCCAAGTACATGGGCCGGCAGTACCAGCTTGAATCGCGCTACACGGCCGAGACCACCTATGCGCTGGGCGAGTTCTACTGGCCCGTGCAGCGCGGCCAGACCACGCGCAATGTGGACTATGTGAGCGCAGGCGCGCAGAACAAGGCCTTTCTGGCCAGCGAGACCGAGAACGGCGAGACCACCTGGTCGCATGGCAGCGCCGTCTCGGCCACCACGCTGGCCACGGCCTTCGGCCTCAAGCAGCTGCGGGACCGCTCGCAGGTCGGCGTGATGTCGGGCAGCCGCTTCGGCCTGTGGACCATCGTCATCGGCGTGGTCATCCTGTGGCTGGTGTTCGTCATGCTGCGCGGCTGCATGTCGCGCCCGAACTGCAACCCGAACACCGATCCCAACTGCAACAGCTACACCCGCAGCAGCGGCGGCTCCTGGGGTGGCTACACCTCGGGCGGCAGCCACAAGTAAACAACGGAGAAACTGATCATGAACTTCGACTGGTTCAACCCCGCCGCCTTCTTCGGCTCGATCCTCTATGCGCTGGTGGGCGTGGTGGTGTTCTGGCTGTGCTTCATCATCATCGACAAGATCACGCCCGTGGACATGTGGGCCGAGATCGTCGAGAAGCACAACAAGGCGCTGGCCATGGTGGTGGCCGCCATGTGCCTGGGCATCAGCATCATCGTCGCTGCCGCCATCCACTGAACGGGGCCGCCTGGCCCCCCTGCACTCCCCATCTCCCGCCGACACGCAGCCCGCCTGAAAAGGTGCGGCTGCGCTGCGCATGGTGGCGTTGCTGCGTCGCAACAAATTCCTTGTTGATAGTGAGTTTGCAAATGATATTCGTTTGCATTCTAAATAGAATCGCCCCCTTCATTCGAAGAGAGGGTTTCCATGACAGACCATCAAGCTGCCCGCAGGGCAAGGCTTTCAGTGGGTGTGACCGCTGGCATCATCACCACCGCGCTGGCGGGCGCAGTCCATGCCCAGGAGGCCGCTCCAGCCGTTCCAGCTGATCCGGCCCAGACGCAGACGCAGCCGCAGACGCAGACGCAGCCTCAACAGGCGCACACCCTGCCCACGCTGCAGGTCAACGCCTCCCAGTACGACCCTGACGACGTGCGCCCCGAAGGCGTGACCACGGCGACCAAGACCTATCTGGCGCCCAAGGACATCCCGCAGACCATCGATACGCTGGAGGTCAACAAGTACAAGAGCTACGGCATCAACGACCTGGCCACCATGCTGGACGGCGTGCCGGGCGTGAACACCACCTACGACATGCGTGGCGAGGGCGTGTACATCCGCGGCTTCAAGGCCGACGAGAGCGACATCTACCGCGACGGCGTGCGAGAAAGCGGCCAGGTGCGCCGCAGCACGGCCAATGTGGAGCGCATCGAGATCCTCAAGGGACCGGCCTCCGTGCTCTACGGCCGCAGCGCGGGCGGCGGCGTGGTCAACATGGTGAGCAAGCAGGCGCGCTTCGACGCCAAGAGCAGCATCACGCTGCGCGGCGGCTCCTGGGACAACGTGGGCGGCACCATCGACATCAACCGCGTGCTCAACGAGAACGTGGCCGTGCGCCTGACGGCCGACCGCGAGCAGGCGCACAGCTTCCGCGAAGGCATACGCAACCGCAACGAGATGGTCTCGCCCAGCATCCTGGTGGACACCCGCACCGGGTGGCGCTGGACCGGCCAGTACACCTATGACAACGTCTGGCGCGTGCCCGATCGCGGTCCGGTCTATGACCAGTTGCCAGCCGGCGTTTCCATCCGCAAGGGCTTCGCGGCGCCGGGCGACTACGTGGAAGATCGCCTGCGCGTGCTGCGCTCCGACCTGTCCTATGACTTCAACAACCGCTGGAACCTGCGCTGGGTGGCCAGCAAGCGCGAGGCCAGCCAGGATTTCGACCACTATTTCGCCGGCACCTACCGTGCCGCCACCGGCAAGATCACGCCCAACTACGCCTGGCAGCAGACCCGCAACACCACGCTGTCCAATACGCTGGACCTGACGGGCAAGTTCAGCACGGGCAGCATCAAGCACGATCTGCTGGTGGGCCTGGAGGCCAGCGAGGAAGAGCGCGCGCCGCGCGTCGGCCAGCCCGGCAGCACCTTCTCCTACGATCCGTTGCAGCCCATCGTCTGGCCCAGCCGTCCGGTGCAGGGCAATCCGACCCAGGACAACTATCACAAGGGCAAGGGCCAGGCGCTGTACATGCAGGACCTGGTCAGCCTGACCGAGCAGTGGAAGCTGCTGCTGGGCCTGCGCTACGACAGCTACGACTTCCAGAGCACCAACAAGATCGCCAACCTCACGCGCAAGACCGACGGCAACGGCTTCAGCCCGCGCGTGGGCGTGGTGTGGCAGCCGGTGCGTGAGCACAGCTTCTATGCGTCCTGGAACAAGAGCTACTCGCCCTATGGCGGTCGCGGCATCCTGACCGTGGAAACCGCCGTGGGCGCGGTGCCGGACGACGAGCCCCAGTACTCGCGCCAGTCCGAGGTCGGCGTCAAGAGCGACTGGCTGGGCGGCGCGCTGTCCACCCAGGTCTCCGTCTACCAGCTGGAGAAGTACAACATCCGCTACCGCCCCGATCCCGAGAATGATCCCTACACCTGGGCCATCCGGGGCAAGGACCGTTCGCGCGGCATCGAGTTCAGCGCGGCTGGCCGCGTGGCCAGTTCCTGGTATGTGCGCGGTGGCGTGGCCTTCATGGAGGCCAAGGTGGCTGAAGACGCGCAAAACCCTGCCAACGTGGGCCTGTACCTGCGTGACACGGCCAAGCGCAACGGCAACCTGTTCCTGCGCTATGCGCCCAAGGGCCCCTGGTATGGCGAAGTCGGCGTGACCTACACGGGCAGCCGCTTCACCAACGCCGCCAACACGGCTCTCCTGCCCGGCTACACGCGCTGGGATGCGCTGGTGGGCTGGCGCCAGGACGCCTGGACCGTGACCGTGGCGCTGTCCAACCTGTTCGACAAGCAGTACTGGCGCTCCAGCTCCATGCCAGGCGCACCGCGCAGCGTTCTGGTCAGCGCCAACTACCAGTTCTGACGGCGGCGCCCGAGGCGCTGCGCTCCTTCCCGCTTTGCACGGTGTCCGTTGCACGCGGGAAGGGGCGCATCGCGCACAATACCGGCCGTGCAAACCTCAGCCCCTCTTGCCGGCGCGCAGCCGGCGCGTCCCATCGACATCGCCCTGCTGGTCAGCGTCTTCGTGATCGCGGCCTGCGGCCTGCTTTACGAACTGGCTGCGGGTGCGCTGGCTTCCTATCTGCTGGGCGATTCGGTCCTGCAGTTCTCCACCATCATCGGCAGCTACCTGTTCGCCATGGGCATCGGCTCATGGCTTTCGCGCTATTTCGAGGACCATCTGCCCGCGCACTTTCTGCGCATCGAGCTGATGGTGGCCCTGGTCGGCGGCGCGCTGCCGGCCACGCTGTTCATTGCCAATGCCTACGCGCCCGGCGCGTTCCGCTTTCTGCTGTACGGCATGGTGCTGGTGGTGGGCACCCTGGTGGGGCTGGAGATTCCGCTGGTGATGCGCATCCTCAAGCGCAATGTGACGCTCAAGGACCTGGTGTCCCAGGTGCTGACCTTCGACTACCTGGGCGCGCTGGCCGTGTCGCTGGCATTTCCGCTGCTGCTGGTGCCCAAGCTGGGCCTGGTGCGCACAGGGCTGCTGTTCGGCTTCATGAATGCGGCGGTGGCGGTCTGGGCACTGCTGCTGTTTCGGCATGAGCTGCGGCGCCCGCGTGCCCATGCCCTGGCCTGCGCGGCCGTGCTGGCCCTGCTGGGCACGGGCATCTGGGGCGCCGACCATCTGACGCGCCTGGCCGACGACCATTTCTACCAGGACCGCATCGTGCTCTCCAGCAGCTCGCCCTACCAGCGCATCGTGGTGACGCAGGGGCGCCAGGGCGCGCGGCTGTACCTCAACGGCAACCTGCAGTTCGCCCAAAGCGACGAGTACCGCTACCACGAGGCCCTGGTCCACCCCGTGATGGCCGCGCATGGCGCGCCCAAGCGCGTGGCCGTGCTGGGCGGCGGCGACGGCATGGCCGTGCGCGAGGTGCTCAAGTACCCCTCGGTGGAGTCGGTCACCCTGGTGGAGCTGGACCCGGCCATGACGGACCTGTTCAAGGACAACGCCATGCTGCGCCGGCTCAACGGCGAAGCGCTCAGCGATGCGCGCGTGCACATCCTCAATACCGATGCCTTCCACTGGCTGCAGCAGGGCGGGGAGACCTTCGACGTGGTCATCGTCGATTTCCCTGACCCGACCAATTTCGCCATCGGCAAGCTGTTCACCAACAGCTTCTATGCCTTGCTGGACAAGCGCCTGGCGGCCAGCGGCTACGCCGTGGTGCAGACCACCTCGCCCCTGATCGCACGCAAGAGCTACTGGACCGTGGTGCAGACCATCGAATCCATCGGCCTGCAGGCCACGCCCTACCACGCGCATGTGCCCAGTTTTGGCGAATGGGGCTTCGTCATCGCCAGCCACCGGCCTTGGCGCGAGCCCGATGCCCTGCCTGCGGGCCTGCGCTTTCTGAGCGCGCAGACCATGGCGCTGATGTTCGACTTCCCGTTGGACATGGCGCGCGTTCCGGCCGAGGTCAATCGCCTGTCCAACCAGGTGCTGGTCAACACCTACGAGCGCGAATGGGGCAGGGTGGAGCGTTGAGCACCGGCCTCTCGCCCCTGTGGAGCCGGCGCCAATGGCTGCAGGGCCTGACCGGCGGTGCAGCCCTGGGCCTGGGCCTGTCCGGCTGCACGCCAACGCCACCGCAACTTGAAGACCTGCCCGGCGGATTCAGCGGCGTGGCGCTGGAGCGCGGCCATGCCTTGCGCGCGTTCTGGCAGCGCTTGGCCCAGGGCCTGGCGCTGCCGCCGCCGGCCGTGGTGCACCGTGCCAAGGTGGTGATTGCCGGCGGCGGCATGGCAGGACTGGCCGCCGCGCGCGCACTGGAGCTGGCGGGAGTGCAGGGCGTGGCCCTGCTGGACACGCAGCAGGCCATGGGCGGCAACAGCCAGGGCGGCAGCATTGCAGGCCTGCCCTGTCCGCTGGGTGCCCACTATCTGCCCCTGCCCGGCGACGATGCGGCCGAGGTGCAGGACTGGCTGGAGGCCCTGGGCCTGCGCCAGCGCCGCGCAGGCCGCTGGCAGTACGACGAGCGCCATCTGTGCCACAGCCCGCAGGAGCGCCTGTTCTGGCAGGGCGCCTGGCATGAGGGCCTGCTGCCCGTCGATGGCGTGGCATCGCGCACGCTGGAGCAGTACGAACTCTTTGCGCGCAGCGTGGCCCAGGAGATGGAGAGGGCGGCCTTTGCCATGCCGTCCATCCGTGTCTGGCAGCGCGAGGGCCGTCTGCCCGCCGCCCATGCCGCGCTGGATGGCCAGACCATGCAGGCCTGGCTGGTCCAGCAGGGCATCGATGATGCGCAACTGATCTGGTATCTGGAGTACTGCTGCCGCGACGACTTTGGCGCGGGCCTGGCGCGCGTATCGGCCTGGGCAGGCATTCACTATTTCGCCAGCCGCCATGGCTTCTCGGCCCCGCGCCGCCAGGACGAGCGCACGGACGAAGAGGCCGGCGACGCCGTGCTGACCTGGCCCCAGGGCAATGGCTGGCTGTCGCAGCAGCTGGTGGCGGGGTTGGCTGCCACCGACCTGCAGACGGATTGCAGCGTGCTATCCATTGCCGAAGGTGCCGACGGCGTGGAGATCGACGTCTACCACCATGGCCGCCAGCAGCACGAGCGCTGGCTGGCCGCGCGCTGCGTCGTGGCCCTGCCCAGCTTCATCGCGGCACGCGTGGTGCGCGATGCGCCGGATTTCCTGCGCGCGGTGGCGGTCCGGCTGGACTGGGCGCCCTGGCTGGTGGCCAACATCCATCTGCAGCGGCCGCTGGCCGACCGGCCCGGCGCCGATCCTGCCTGGGACAACGTGCTGTTTGCCGATCCGAATGCGGGCGGTCTGGGCTACGTGGACGCGGGCCACCAGGGCCTGGACCGGCTCACGCCCCGGCCCACGGTGCTCAGTTACTACCAGGCGCTGGGCGACTGGCCTGACGGGCGCGCGCAACTGCTGGGCCAGCCCTTCGGCTTCTGGCGGGACCGCATCGTCGGCAGCCTGCTCGTCCCCCATCCCGACCTGCTGCACAAGGCCACGCGCATGGAAATCACGCGCTACGGCCACGCCATGGCCATTCCCCGGCCTGGCGACCAGCAACTGCTCAGCCAGGTGGCGCTGCAGTCGCACCACCGGGGCCGCAGCGCGCAGTGCGCCGGCGAGCGCGTGGCCCTGCTGCCCACGCCGGGCACACGCCGCCTGTGGTTCGCGCATTCCGACTGGGCCGGCTACTCGGTGCTGGAAGAGGCCTTCACGCGCGGCCACCATGCGGGCCTGTGGGCCGGAGCGCGGACCTGAGGCTGCTCGCGGTGGCCACATGCGCGTGGCAGGCGCTTCAGATGTTGCCCGGCACCTGCACCATGCGGTACAGCGACTGGCTGCCGCGTGCGGCCAGCACGCCCAGCTGCGCCAGCGTGCGCGGGTCCAGCTCCAGCGTGATGGCGGCGCGCGCCAGTGCCGAGCGGATGCGGGGGCCGTCCTCGCCTTCATGGATGACGGGCGGGTAGAGGCTGGCGCCATCGGCGCCGATCACGCTGGCCACCAGCGGCGGCTGCGGCGGCTCGCCACGGCGCAGCACCACGGCGATGTCGCCGTTGTCCAGCCGCACATAGGTGCCCGGCGGGCACAGGCCCACGGCGCGCACCAGCGCGAAGCCCACCTCGTCGGAGTAGCGCTGCTGCTGGGTGAGCGCGCGCAGCGACTCGGCGGCGCTGCGGCCTTCGCGTGACTTGCGCGGGCTGATCAGGGCCGCGTAGCGGTCCACCGTGCCCAGGATGCGCACCAGGCGCTGCACCGGGGGCAGTGTGGCCAAGGGCTGCTGGGGCACGGCTTCATGGTGGCGGGCCACCAGTTCCAGCCACAGCGCGTCGTTGACGAACAGACGCGCCAGCAGGGCCTGGCTTTGCAGCGGATGGCGCTGCACGGCCTGCTGCTGGGCGGGGGTCAGCGGCTCGCGCTGCAGCGCCAGTTCGTCCTGCAGCGCGTTCATGCCGATGTTCATGGTAAGCGCGCCGCGTACCAGGGTGCGGTGCTCGGTCTCGTTCAGGCGCAGCTCGCGCGCCAGCACATGGCACAGGCAGGCGCAGACCAGGGCATGGGAGGCGCTGTAGCCCACGGTGGAGGAGCAGGCGCGCTGGAACATCAGGTACAGCGCGGCATCGCTGTCGTGGGCGATCAACTCCTGCAGCCACAGGTCGATCTGCTGCAGCTTGACCAGGAAGCCCTGCACCTGCAGCGGCGCGGACAGCAGCACGGACAGCGCGGCCTCCAGGTCGGACCACAGGCCCAGCAGGTCTTCGTAGGAATCGTCGGGGCGTCGGCTCATCGGTGGCGGGGTGCGGAAAGCGGGGCGCGTGCAGGCCGCATCAGCGCCGCTCCAGCACCATCTCGCTGCCCTGGCGGGTCATCTGGACGTGGGCCAGAAAGCTGTTTCCCAGCAGCACATAGGGCATGGCAAGAGGGGCGACCACGGCGTCCACGCCAAAGACCTCGACATCGCCCACGCGCACCGAGTCCAGCCGCAGGCTCCAGCCCTGGGCGTCGCCGTTGGCGGTGCGCATCATCACGGGCTGGCCCTTGAGAAAGGGCAGGCCCATGCGTTCGGCGTCGGACCGGCCTATGGCGACCGAGCTGGCGCCCGTGTCCACCATGTAGACCATGGTCTTGCCATTGATCTGGCCGCGTTCGATGAAATGGCCCCGGTTGTCGGCCTTGAGCACCACGCGCCGGCCAAGCGCGGGATCGCCCGCTGCCGCGCCCCGGCCGCCCAGGCTGATGGGCGCTTCGCCCAGGCGCAATGTCTGGCGGCGGCCCTTGATTTCCACCTCGGCCGTGTCGCCCGATACCTGCAGCACGCGCACGTCCTGCAGGCTGTCGCCGGCCGCCAAAGCGCGTGGCGTGCCGCCGTCGATGACCAGCAGGGCCTTGCTGCCCAGCACGCCGCGGAGTGCCACGGACTGCGCATTCGCCAGCGGCGGAAGCAGGGCGGCCACGCCGGCCAGGCTCAGAAGTACGGCACGCAGGTGGCGCATGGGGCTTGTGGTGCAGGGGCGGATGCCGGGCGATCAGTCGCGGAAGTTGTTGAAGGACAGGGGATGGTCGGCCAGGTCCTTGCGGATCAGGGCCATGGCCGCCTGCAGGTCGTCGCGCTTGGCGCCGGTGACGCGCACGGCGTCGCCCTGGATGGCGGCCTGCACCTTGAGCTTGCTGTCCTTGATCAGCTTTTGCAGCTTCTTGCCCAGCTCGGCCTCGATGCCGTTCTTGACCTTGATGGTCTGCTTGAGCTTGTCGCCGCCGATCTTCTGGGCCTTCTGGATGTCCAGGAAGCGCACGTCCACGCTGCGCTTGGTCAGCTTGTTGCGCAGGATGTCCTCGACCTGCTGCAGCTGGAAGTCGGCATCGCCGAACAGCGTGATTTCCTTGTCCTTGAGTTCGATGGCGGCCGAGGTGCCCTTGAAGTCGAAGCGCGTGCCGATTTCCTTGGCGGTGTTCTCCACGGCGTTCTTCACTTCGACGAAGTCGGCTTCGCACACGGTGTCAAAAGAAGGCATGGCAAATATTTCCTGTGAATGTTCTGAAAAAGTATCGCAGCGCGGGACCGGGCGATGCGGGCACGGTGCCGGAGGCGTGGGGACGCGGTGCGACAATCCGGCTGATGTTAGTCGAGAAAAATGTTCCGCTGCAGCATTGCAACAGCTTCGGCATCGCCGCCCGTGCCCACACCCTGGTGCGTGTGCGCAGCGATCAGGATATTCGCCATTTCCTGGCCGATCCTCTGTGGGGCCGCCAGCCCGTGTTCGTGCTGGGCGGCGGCAGCAACGTGGTGATCACGGGCGATGTCGATCCCGTGGTCCTCAAGATGGAGATAGCGGGCATGCGCCTGCTGCGCGAGACCGAGCGCCACTGGATCGTCGAGGCCGGTGCCGGCGAGCGCTGGCACGACCTGGTGGCCTGGACCCTGTCGCAGGGCTATGGCGGCCTGGAGAACATGGCGCTGATTCCCGGCACCGTGGGCGCATCGCCGGTGCAGAACATCGGCGCCTACGGGCTGGAGCTGCAGGACCGGTTCGAGTCGCTGGATGCCATCGACCTGGCCACGGGCGAGTCCTTCACGCTGGATGCCGCGCAATGCGCCTTCGGCTACCGCGACTCGGTGTTCAAGCACGCCCCGGCCGAACCCACGCCCGTGGCGCGGGCGCGCATGAGCGGCGTGCCGCCGCGCGGCATGGGCCTCAAGGGTCGCGCCGTGATCACGCGCGTGCGCCTGGCCCTGCCCAAGGACTGGAAGCCCGGCCTGGGCTACCTGGACCTGCAGCGCCGCCAGGCCGAGGCCGGCGTGGCCGAGCCCACGGCCCGCCAGATCTTCGACTGGGTCTGCGAGATCCGCCGCGCCAAGCTGCCCGACCCGGATCAGATCGGCAACGCCGGCAGCTTCTTCAAGAACCCGACGGTGACGCCCGAGCAGTGCGCCGACATCATTGCGCGCGAGCCCAAGATCGTGCACTACCCCATGGACGACGGCTCCATCAAGCTGGCCGCCGGCTGGCTGATCGATGCCTGCGGCTGGAAGGGCAAATCCATGGGCCGCGCCGGGGTGTATGACAAGCAGGCCCTGGTGCTGGTCAACCGGGGCGACCGGCACAGCGTGGACCGCAGCGTCACCGGCGGCGAGGTCATGACGCTGGCCGGCGCGATACAGACCAGCGTCTACGAGCGATTCGGCATCCGCCTGGAGCCCGAGCCCGTCGTGGTCTGATCGATCGACGGCCTCAAGAAAACAGCGGCCCGCAGACCATGGAGGCCTGCGGGCCGCTTTGCTTGCTTTGTATCAGCGCTTCAGTGCTTCAGCGCATCAGTGGGCGGAGTGGCTGCTGCGCCAGCTCATGTAGTCCTTGTCGGTCATCAGCACCCATAGCGCCAGCACCATGACCACCACGCCGGACACCACGGCATTGCGCATGGCATCCATCTGGCCCGCATAGCCCAGCACCCAGGGCGAGATCACCATCCACAGTCCCAGCAGGCCTTCGGTCCATTCCTCGCACGCGCGGGGCATGAAGATGGCCCCCAGCGCAGCGGCAATCAGCGCCAGGCCGATGACCACGCCATTGGCCGTGGGCGCCATCTGGTCCTGGAACCCGAGCACCCAGGGCGAGACCGCCAACCAGGCTCCCAGCAGGACATTGATCGGGTCCTGCCAATGCTTCATGTATTTCATGGCTGCACCTCCTGCCGCCACGAAGAATGAGGGCGGCAACTCGTTGGATCAAGGCCGCGGCATGCAGGTTCCATGAGGATTTTTGTGAAAGTGCCTGCTTACCAGGGCATCTCGCCCTTGTTCACCTTGGCGCCAATGTCCAGCGACAGCGCCATGCCGGCCTGCGGGTAGGCCTGCTTCATGGCGCCGATCAGCTCGGCACTGTTTGCGGCCTTGGCGGCGGTGGCCTCGAAACGCTGGAGATAGTCGCGTGTATAGGCGATGGCGCTGGCGTCCATGGCGGTGCCGGCCTGCATGTGGCCGGGCACGACGACGGCGGGCTTGAGGGCCTGCATCTCGTCCAGCTGCGCCAGCCAGGCCTTGCGCTCGGCGCTCTTTTGCGTGTCCGCCGTCCAGACATGCAGGTTGCCGAACACGCCCACGTTGCCGACGATGGCCTGCAGCGCAGGCACCCAGACATAGGGGCGGTGGGCCAGCGGGCCGGTGGTGCCGCGCAGCTCCAGCGTCTGGCCGTCCACGGTCACCGTATTGCCCTGCAGGGCCTCGGGCAGCACGGGATGGCTGGGGGCGTTGGCGCCCATCTTGGGGCCCCAGAAGGCCAGCTTGCCCTGCAGCTTGGACTCGATCTTCTCGCGCACGGCGGGCGTGGCCACGACCTTGGCCTGCGGGAACAGGTTCTTGAGCACCTCGGCGCCGAAGTAGTAGTCGGGGTCGGCATTGCTGATGAGGATGGTGGTCAGCTGCTTGCCGCTGTCCAGCACATTGGCGGCAATGCGCAGGCCGTCGGCGCGGGTGAAGCCGCTGTCCACGACCACGGCCTCCTTGGCGCCGGTGATCAGGGTGGAGGTCACGGCAAAGCTGTGTTCGTCGGCCTGGTAGACCTTCATCTGCAGCGGGGCGGGCGCCTGGGCATGGGACAGGCCGGCCGACAGGGCCAGGGTGAGCGAAAGCACGGTGGTGCGAAGCATGTCGATTTCCTTTGAAAAAAGCACAAGACAGAAAACGGGTGGCAGCGCCGTGCTGCCATGGGTGGTACTTTAGTTTTTGAAATCGAGCAGATAAACCGCAGAATATGCGCTTGTTTGTTGCAGAAATAGAGCAGATCCATGGACCGATTGCTGGCGATGCAGGTGTTTGCCACGGTGGCCGAATGCGGCAGCTTCACGGCGGCGGCCGAGCGGCTGGACCTGTCGCGTGCCATGGCCACGCGGCATGTGGAGTCGCTGGAGCAGTGGCTGGGCGCGCGCCTGCTGCACCGCACCACGCGCCGCGTCTCGCTCACCGATGCCGGTGCGCAGTGCCTGCGCTACAGCCAGCAGATGCTGGCCCTGGCCGATGAGGTGCAAAGCGAAATGCGCACGGGCGACAGCCAGCTGCGCGGCCTGCTGCGCGTGACCTGCAGCATGTCCTTCGGCCATGCGCAGATGGCGCCGGCCATTGCGCAGTTCATGCGGCAGCACCCGCACCTCAAGATCGACCTGCTGGTGGACGACGGCGCGCTGGACCTGGTGCAGCAGCGCATCGACCTGGCCATACGCATCAGCGCCGACCCGGGCGCCGCACTCATCGGCCGGCCGCTGGCCGTGTGCGAATCGGTGTTGGTGGCCTCGCCTGCCTACCTGGACGCGGCAGGGCGGCCGCAGACACCGGCCCAGTTGCAGGCCCACCGCTGCCTGGGCCATATGCGCGTGGGCCGCAATGTCTGGCAATTGGCGCGGCGCGACGACGAAAGCGATGAGCAGCAGATCGCCGTCACCACCTGGTTCAACGCCAACGAAGCCACCGTGCTGGCCGCCGCTGCCGTCGAGGGTGCGGGCATCGCCTTCCAGCCCACCTACCTGGTCCAGCCCATGCTGCAGGCCGGCCAGTTGGAGCTGGTGCTGCCGGACTGGCGCCCGCAGCCGCTGACCGTGCATGCGCTGTACAGCTCGCGCCGCCACCTGCCGGTGGCCGTGCGCGCGCTGCTGGATTTTCTCGTGCAGCGCTTCGAGGGCGCGCGCTGGTAGCGAGGGCGTAAAAAAAGCCGCCTTGCGGCGGCTCTTGGCAATCTGCGGCAGGGCGCCGCAGAGTGGCTTATTCCTTGCCGCCCAATTGGGGCAGGGCGGTGCTGGTGCCCAGCGACAGCAGGCCGGCCTTGGAGTAGATGGCCAGCTTGTCGCGCGTGTCCATCAGGTCCAGGTTGCGCATGGTCAGCTGGCCAATGCGGTCGGCGGGGCTGAAGGGCGCGTCCTCGACCTTTTCCATCGACAGGCGCTCGGGAGCGTAGGTCAGGTTGGGCGATTCGGTGTTCAGGATGGAGTAGTCGTTGCCGCGGCGCAGTTCCAGCGTCACGGTGCCGGTCACGGCGCGGGCCACCCAGCGCTGGGCGGTTTCGCGCAGCATGATGGCCTGCGGGTCGAACCAGCGGCCCTGGTACAGCAGGCGGCCCAGGCGCAGGCCGTTGATGCGGTACTGCTCGATGGTGTCCTCGTTGTGGATGCCGGTCACCAGGCGCTCGTAGGCGATGTGCAGCAGGGCCATGCCGGGGGCTTCGTAGATGCCGCGGCTCTTGGCTTCGATGATGCGGTTCTCGATCTGGTCGCTCATGCCCAGGCCGTGGCGGCCGCCGATGCGGTTGGCTTCCAGGAACAGCTCCACGGGGTCGGCGATTTCCTTGCCGTTGATGGCCACGGGGCGGCCTTCGTCAAAGGTCACCGACACTTCCTCGGCCTTGACCTCGACCTCGGGCTTCCAGAACGCCACGCCCATGATGGGGTTGACGATGCGGATGCCGCTGTTCAGGAACTCCAGGTCCTTGGCCTCGTGCGTGGCGCCCAGCATGTTGCTGTCGGTCGAGTAGGCCTTCTCGGCGCTCATCTTGTAGCCGAAGCCTTCCTTGGTCATGAAGGCCGACATCTCGGCGCGACCGCCCAGCTCGTCGATGAAGGTCTGGTCCAGCCAGGGCTTGTAGATCTTCAGCGCGGGGTTGGTCAGCAGGCCGTAGCGGTAGAAGCGCTCGATGTCGTTGCCCTTGAAGGTCGAGCCGTCACCCCAGATGTTGACGTCGTCTTCCTTCATGGCGGCCACCAGCATGGTGCCGGTCACGGCACGGCCCAGGGGCGTGGTGTTGAAGTAGGTGATGCCGCCCGTGGAGATGTGGAAGGCGCCGGCCTGGATGGCGGCAATGCCTTCGCCGGCCAGCTGCGAGCGGCAGTCGATCAGGCGGGCCTGCTCGGCGCCGTACTCCATGGCCTTGCGGGGGATTTCGTCGTAGTCGGCCTCGTCGGGCTGGCCCAGGTTGGCCGTGTAGGCGTAGGGCAGGGCGCCCTTGTTCTTCATCCAGCGCAGGGCAGCGCTGGTGTCCAGGCCGCCCGAGAAGGCGATGCCGACCTTCTGGCCGACGGGAACGTTTTGCAGGATGGTTTCCATACGATGCTTCTCTCAATAACGATGGCGGCTGGCGTGCGGGACGCGGCTGCCGGAAAACACGGAAGGCGCCTGGGCGCCGTCAGGTCGAATGCGTCGGTCTGCTCAGGCGCTTAGGCGTAGTGGCAGATGTAGTGGTAGGCCTCGGTCACGCGGATGTCGAACTTGGAGTTCGCAGGCACCTGGAAGGACTCGCCGGCCTTGGAGGTGAGCCACTGGTCCGAACCGTCGAGCTTGTACTCGCAGGAGCCGGCCACGCATTCCATGATCTCGGCAGCGGCCGTACCGAAGGTCAGCTGGCTGGGCAGCACCACGCCGGCAGACTTCTTCGTGCCATCGGCCAGCGTGAAGCCGTGGCTGATGCATTTGCCGTCGAAATAGACATTGGCCTTGGTGGTCAGGGTGATGCCAGAGATGGTTTCGGTGGTCATGGAAGCTGGGCAGAGGGTGGACTAAATCGCCCATTTTAGGCCAGCACCCGGCCGCTGCCCGTACGTGCTGGCCGCCGCCATGCAAAAAGCCCCTTGTCGGGGCTTGCGGGGCGAGCGCATGGCGGCCTCAGCGGCGCCAGCCATGGCGGTAGCCGCCGCGCCAGCCGTGATAGCTGGGGCGCGAGGCGTAGTACACGCCGGCAGCAAGGGCTGCACCAATCACCACGGGCGCCACATAGTCACCGGCCGAATACACCGGTTGCACCGGCTGGGCCGGGTAGTAACCACCGCCGTAGTAATTGTTTTCATAGACCACGGGCGGCGGCACGGGCGTGGTGGAGTACGCGGCCTGGGGCGGCTGGTTGGTGCTGTAGTAACCATTGCTGCCGTAGGCGCCGCTGTTGGCTGCGGGCTGCACGCTCAGTGCAATCCAGTCGCCAGGCGGCGTGGCGGTCCGCGTCGTGTAGTTGCGGCCCGCGTACTCATAGACCACGTCGTAGGCCACGGCGCGGTTCTGGTAGTAGGTCTGGGTGGTGCAGTTGCGCACCGTCTGGTATTGGGGCTGCTGTCCCGAGGCTTCCGCCTGGTTGCCCAGCATGGCGCCGCCAATCACGCCGGCTGCCGTGGCCGCAGCGCGTCCGCCGCCGTGGCCAATGGCGTTGCCCACCACGCCGCCCGCCAGCGCACCCAGCACGGCGCCCGCGCCCGAAGTGCTGCGCTGGCCCGAGTAGACGTTCTCATCGCGGCAGACCTGCTGGGGCACGGCCACCTGTTGCGTCACCGGGGTCACGGAAAGCACCCGGCCTTGCTCCTGGGCCAGGGCTACGGTGGCGGTCGTGGCCGCCAGCGTCAAAAGAACCAGGGATTTCATGATTGCACTCCTGTTGCGCTGGCGGTACTTCCTGCCAGGCTCCATGCAAGTGTATTCCTCGGGCCCGAAAAGCAGTTTGCGGCCGCGTAAATCCACGTAATAAGCTGTTCCAGGCTTGACGGCAGTGTTAGCGCTTGCCCTCGTGGGCCAGCTCTGCCCAGGTATCGGGCGCAAAACCCACGGTGATGCGTCCCTGCGGCCATTGGACGACCGGGCGCTTGATGACGCTGGGCTGCTGCTGCATGAGGGCTGCGGCACCGGCCGCATCCTGGGCGCCGGCCTGGGTGTCGGCGTCGAGCTTGCGCCAGGTCGTGCCCTGGCGGTTGAGCAGCTTTTCCCAGCCCACGGCCTGCATCCAGGCGGGCAGTTGTGCGGAAGGGACGCCCTGTTTCTTGAAGTCGTGGAATTCGTAGGCGATGCCCTGGTCGGCAAGCCAGGCGCGGGCCTTCTTGACGGTGTCGCAGTTGGATATTCCGTAAACTGTCACTAAGTTATTGATTTTGCTCATTTTGTGAAATTGCTTTGTACTGAAAATTTGTGAAATATGTGGTTTTTTCACAAAAAATACCAATAACAGAAGGAGTAAAGTTTACTAAATCGCTCTGGTATTTTTGCGTAGAGGTTGTCAATTGCGGCTATTGTGAGATGTATCAGGAAGTATTTTTATAGAGAATTTATAAATGAAGCAAATAGGTTTTGATAACAAATTTGTTCTTTTATGCCAAGAGGCATATCTCACAAAGAACACGATACTTTCTGGCTTTGATTTTTTACTAAAGGCAAATTTTTACCAAGAAAAAGATGGATATTTTTATTCAGCCTTTTTTAATTTGTCAATTGGATTTGAAAGACTGCTTAAGCTCGCTGTTGTAACGGATTACATGTTGAGCAACGAGTACAAGACACCAACCATAAAACATTTAAAAAAATGCTTTGGGCATGATGTAAATGAATTATATCTATCGGTTTTAAATATAAAAGGAAAATATTCTAAATCACATCAAAAGACTTTATTGGGAAGTGATGATGCTTTGTTGAAATTTTTGTCAGAATATGCCAAGGATACAAGGTACTTCAATCTTAATGAAGTATGTGAGGAGAAATTCGATAGGAGCCCGTTGTATAAGTGGCTGGACATAGCAAGGGCTATATATGAGGAAAATACAAAGCCCTATATCAGGCAAAAAACCGCCATGGATTTGATGTATAAGATGGACTCTATGGGCTATCAGAATGGATTTACCCGTCAATTGGATGAAGGTGGGCATCCGATGATGGTTTATGACATTCTCCATCGTCAATATGTAATAGAAAAGAGTGCTCCTTTGGTTGTGTGGAGATTAATTGAATTGTTTAGGCCAGTTCATTACATATTGATGGGGATGTCTGAAAAAGCAAGTGAGTACGAGACCTCAAAGAACTATAAAACGATGGTTGTTCCTCATTATGAAGATTTTTTCTATTTCTTTCTCGCAAACAAAGATGCAATTAAGAGGAGAAAGAATTGGCTTGGAATTTTTAAATGATGAAAAGGTCATGGATTTGAGAAACAAGTCCATGACCCCCAGCCCTGGGGGCCCCTGGATAGGTTGGAGAAAAAACTTTTAAAATTTAGAAAAATGCGGCAAAATGTGTGTGTTCTAAATTTTTACGGATGTATAAAAGATGGCTAAAGAACTGACACTCGCAGAACTTCAGAAGCAGATTGCAGAACTGCAAGCTAAAGAACAAGAAATCATTCAAGCTGAAAAAGCTACTGTTGTTGAAGAAATTAAGGCAAAGATTGCACAGTACAAACTTACCTTTGAAGAACTTGGGTTCAAGGCTCCAGTCGTTGCAATGCCTGAAAAGTCAAGCAACAAAGGCAAATCAAATACTACTCTTGTTCCTGTTTATCGCAATAAAGAAAATCAAAAAGAAACTTGGCATGGTAGCAAAGGTCGTTTACCTCTCTGGCTTCAAGCTATCTTGAAAGAATTGCAAAAGACTAATCCAGAAGCTGGAAACCCAGAGTTGAAGCAATGGCTTGATGAAAACGGTTATAAAATTTAAACGGAGGTCGTTATGAATTTGCATGCATTGGATTACATAAATAAGAATTGTGTAGAGGTGTTGGAGCAAGCCTCAAAAGATAGCGGTGTTAATGAAGCAATGATTAAAGGTGTTGCTTTGTTTGCTGTCGCCAATGGATATGATAAATTGTCTCAGAATCAAAAATATCACTTTGATGAGACAATAAGACCTTTGATTGAGAATGTCCAGTGCTCTGGGTTTTATAATCCTTATTCTGGTGACAGAGTAGACTGCTCTGCAGTTTTGCCGGATGAAAATTTGATTGCTTATTATGGGCATGATGAAACATATTGCGAAAGTTGCCAGTCCGAAGCAGATTACATGGCCAACAGAAGAGAGCAGATAGAACGAGAATAATTGTTCTTGAATATGAAAGCCCCAGTGATGGGGCTTTTTTTATTTTCAAATTGACTCCTTTATTATATTTGCTATATATAAATAGTAACTATAGCAAAAGGAGGGAATTTATGAATGAAAAAGAAAAAGCGGGAAGACTGGGTGGGTTGGCAAGAAGCAAAGGATACAAAGAAAAGAAGAGAAAAGCTCAAGAGCTATATATAACAAAGCCTTTTTTAACTGTTTCTGATATAGCTAAAGAAGTTGGTATGTGTGAAGTTTCTATATTTAGATTGACTAAAAATTACAATATAAAAGCTTTAAGATTTTCTAGAGTATTTGAAGATAGCAAAAAAATATCAATGCTAACAGATGAAGAGTTTGATAAATTGTTGAATATGAATAATTTAAAGCTCCAATAAATAAAGCCCCTAGGGGCTTTTTTCTTTTATGGCTTTATCTTGTTCAACTGCTTTAGTCTGTCGTTATGTTGTTGCAATAACATTTGTTCTTTTTTGACTTGTAAAGCAAGCAATTGGGTGTGTAGCTGTGCTCGTCTTGCTGGGTTCTTCTCGTTGTTCATTTGTGCCTTTACCGAAGCTATCTGACTATCTATTGAACTTGTACCACCAGAAGAACCACCACCAGAACCAGAGGGAGAGCCACCAGAACGGCCTAGGTTCGTTTTTTCTTGCTTGGTTGATGGGTTGCCATGGGTAGAGCTAGAAAACTCAACTGAACTCGTTTTAGAGGGTTGAGGGTCGGAAACCTGTTCCCCAAAGGGGACTTTATGCTGTGCCATAGGCACCTTGGGCATGAGGTTTTTTATATCGTTTCTTTGTGTTTTACCTTTGAAATTTAAGGCTCTACTCTTATAGCTTGGTGGATTGATGTAGTTCTTAAGATTGTAATTAGTTCTAGCTTTTACCCCATTGTTTAAGCTAGTGCTTATCTTCAAGATTTCATCAGGATTAAGTTTTGTAGGCTGATTGCTTGCCTGTTTTAACATGTCTCTATAGTCTGCCTTTGCTGTAAATGCTGGGCCTTTTAGTCTTATGGGCTTGGTTTTTCCTGTTGGAATAACAGAAATAAAGTCCTCGCCAATCCTTGACACTTTCCACTTTAAATTGTGCTGTAAATGTCTTAAAAGGTCGGCTCTGTTGTGTATCTCATTAGCTTTGACTTTTTCCACAAGATAAGATGAGATTTTTTCTTTTCTTGTTCCCTTTTCAAAAGTATCAAACTGAGCTTTAAGCAAGCTAGGGACTACTTGTTTAAACCCTAGTTTATCATTCTGAAGTTTTTGAAAATCTTCAAAAAGCTTCTGTGATTGCCTACCAGGTGGAGCGATGTTAAAAGCTTTGCCTGTTGTTGCTTCTTGTTTGGGTGCTAAGAAATGGAGTTCAATGTTTCCCTCGTTTCTGTGCATAACCCACAAGACAGGGACATTGTTTTCATCTAAGCCAGGTAGAAAAGTTTTCCTAAAATCTTGAATGACTTCTTGTATTTGCTTGGGTTTTAATTTTTCGTTATCACGGAAAGCAATTACACCGGATGTATATTTGTTGGCTCTGTGGTTTGAGTCAATTAAAAAAGCTACTGCATCCTTAGACCCTTCAGAAGTCAACAACTGGTTAAGTTCAACAGGGGCAGGCTCTCGGGGTTTTCCGTCCTTGTCTTTCCCTAGCAGGTATGAAATAGGACCACGGCTTGACCCTTTTCCTACATTTTTAAATATCTTGATTAGCATTGTTTGCCTCCCTTGTGTACTGTCCTTTTTTTAGGGATTTAAATGCTTTGAAGTTATCAAGAAAATCATCAACCAAATTTGCTAAGGCTTCGCCTTTGTTTGCTCTGTGTGCAAGCTGATTTAAATTAACCCCAATTTTGTGAAGCTCGTTTAATAGCTTTACGTGTTCAATATTGTTTGTCTTTGCTATTTGACTATTTCCATATAGCAAGCTATCACGACAATACTTAGCTGTTGATGTTCTCTTTAATTTTGCTTGCTCTTCTAGCTTGTTGAATTCATCTTCATCAACTCGGATATGTAGTTGCCTATCTCTTATTTTTCCAAGTTCTTTACTTTGTCCTGTTCTTTTTTTCTGTGTCATTGTTCTGAGTCCTCTATATCGCTAGTGTCTGTTTTTATATCCTTTCGTATTTGGACAATTAATAAATAAAATACCGCAATTGCCATTGTGATAGCTATAAAAATCAGAATATTATTAGCTAAATCAACAACCTCTTTTATTTCTTGAACACTCATCTTTTGCACTCCTTTTTTTTGTTGTTATGGTGCCCCGTGTCGGGGCTGGCTGTTCATAGCAAAGGTTGAAAACCTAGGGGTCTGGGTCTCCCAGAAAGAAAAGCTAAAAGCTTTATTCAGGTCGCTAGACCGGTAACCTTGCTTATGTATTACCTATCTTATTAAAAAGAATTGCTAAGTCAATTTTTTGAATGATGAATAGCCAATTAAAAAAGCCAACTGTTGAAAGCTGGCTTTTGTTTTTTATGTCCACTGATTGATGTTCTGTGTGCAGTATGTGTTTTTGTATTCTGCTAAGTCTTGATTGTTTTTTAGTCTGCTTAGTATCGTGTCATAGTAGTTTTTTAACCCAGCTTGATAAGCCCCTAAACCTCCATAAGTGTCAAAATAATTCTTGATTGAGAACTCGTTGCCTGTGTAGCTTCTTCCTGCAAATTTGAAGATTTCAAAGCTACTAGCAGAATCACCACGACACTTATACAAAGTACCACCTTGGGAATTATCTGGAGCTTGTGCAGGTGGTGGCGGTGCTGGTGGGTTTGGGTCTTGGTCTATTCCATCGGCTGGGGGTCTCGTTGCCGGTGGTATTGATACTGCTGGGGGTGTCCATGTTGGAACCTTGGGACCCTGTGGAACTGTGCCAGGTGGAGACACTACGGAAATAGGGCCACCACCACCGATTACAGGGCCTAGAGCTGGTGGATTGCCTGTGGTGATGGGGTAGGTACTAGGAACTGCTGTAGAGGCTGTAAATGCCTCCGGTGGTGTCCAACTGGCAGGAACTGGAACCGTGGGCAATTCCATCTCTGGGGGCTGGGCAGGTGCTGGGTTCACACTTGCAACGACTGTATTTATTGAATAATCGTTTAACTGCTTGTTTAAAACGATAGTTATATCGTTTTTATCCTGATGACAAGCTAAAGCAATGTCTTTTATGTTGTCTTTGCTGAACTCTGAACCATTGACAATAGAACCAATATTTTTAGAGCTTGTAAGCATTTTCCCGACAAAATCATTACAAACCCTTGACCCAATGTCTTGATAAACAAAATTTAGCTTTTTGTCTATAGGTTCAATCTTTGCAAGATTTAAAGAGCTGTTGAAAGCTAAAGAGCTATAAGAAACATCTTTAAAGCTATCTTGTGTTGATGTGCTGTTTTCAATTGATGAAATCAAAGCATTTAAGCTTTTAACCTCTGTTGTTGACTTTCTCCAATCACTGGCAATGTTTGCCACTGCATAAGCTCCAAGAGAGCTTATAGAGATGAAGCCTGTTATCAATAATAGTTCAATCGTTGTAAAACCTTTCTTTGTATTCATATAGTTAACCTTTCATTTTTAGAATTTTTGTAATTTTGCCTTGGCTGTTGTTAGATGTTTTGTTTCTTCTAGTATTTGTTTTTCAAGATTTTTTATTTCTATTTCTCTACAAATGATTTGTATTTTTTGAAGAACTTCTTTGTTTATATAATAATCATATTTTTTAATCATTTGTTCATTAAAAGAATTTAAAAGAAAAGAAAGTTTTTTGTTCTCTACAATTAGCAAGGTTGATGATATTTTTTCTTCATTGGGTAAGTGTTCTTCTTCTTTGCTGTAGTTGTAATATAAAGATAAACCATGTTTTTCTTTTGTTTTAAAATACTCTTTGTTTTTAACCCTTTTAAATTCTCCAAAGTACTTAATAAACTGCTCTTTTAATGTCATTTCTAAAACCTCCTTTTTATTTTTGTTAACTGTAAGTTTTTAGGTGATTTATTTATTTATCACTCTATCAATTACCACCGTTCTTTTTTGCTCTGCCTGTTGTTGTTGTGGCTGTTTCTTCTGCTGTTGTTTTATGAGTCTTTTAGCATCTTCTACAGGGTCCATCTGTTCAACTGATGAACCTTTAAATGCTGTTAGACCTGCTTTTATTAAAATTGATATGATGAATATCCACATCAACAAACCTCCATAGACAACAAAGACCCCTCCTGTTGTAACTACTGAAGTTGTTGCTACTGTGGCTTTAATTCCTAAAACTGCCTTCACTGCTTTAACTAATCCTGTTAAGAATTCAATTATCATTTTTCTTACCTTTCTTTTCTAGCTCGTCTAGTCTCCATTCAAGATTGAAAACCTTGATGTTAAGAGCTAAAAGCAACTGCTTCTGCTCTAGCTCTAACCTTTCCTTTTCCTCTTTTTTAAATTTCATCTTTTGCATGAAGTTCATATTAAAAACTCCAAGCAATAAAAGCAAAGCAGATAAAAATTACCACAAGTACAATATGTCTTATAAATTTATCTTCTTTAAATTTATCTTCTAATGCTCTTGAGAGTTTTTGCATATCTTCTTTATTCTTTTTGTAATTTTCTTGATTTTGTTTATAGTTAAATTCCATATCGTCTGTTTTCATATTTAATACTCCTTTGCTATATGAATAATCTATATATAGCAGAATTAAAAGAGAAATCAATAGTGTGAAAGCGGAAAACAAAAAAGCCCCATTTCTGGGGCTTTGGTGTTTCTATCAAAGAAGGCTTTTTACTATTAAATAACAAAGAAGTATTATTTGATATAAATATATTAAAACCTATTGAAATGTCAAGCCCTAGGGCTAGGGCTGATTTATAGCCCCATAGAGCCGTTTTTTGTAGTGGGGTAGGGTGTTGGTATGGTTGAAGGTAAAAAATCGCTTGGCGGCCGTTTTTTGTCGCTTCGCTCCTTCCTAGCTTCTATGTGTGTTTGGTGTTCCTAGTGTTGTTTCATATCTGTTGAGTGCCTCCCCTTCCGTCCCCTCGGAGAGGGGATACCTACTGCCGTAGAGGTAAATAAAAAAACTAGAACAAGTCTAGTTATATTTATTTAGATAAGTGTTTCGTTTCACTCAACGAATACCGTTGATTGTCCTAACTTCTTATTTTTTTATTCCTAGGTCGTAACCTCTTAGTATCTGTTTTATGATGGAACTAATACCAAAAATACACTTTATTAAACTTTTACCCTCTCTTAGATATGCTTAGGATTGAGCCAGAGAGGGTAAAAGTTTCCCTAACCCGAGCAATTTAAAAAAAACTGCTAAGGTTGGACTTTTACCCTCTCTGTGATATGCCTAAAAACTCTTAATATTTGCTAAAAATTCTTAGGCATATCGCCGTCGATACGGTCTTAATGATTAATAAAGTTGCATTAAGTTAAACAGTGCTAGATACTTTAAATCTACTATACGGGGTCTGTTCTTAAGTCTCTCCCTGTGGCTGTGTATAGTTCCTCTGTAACCACTTAAAAACACTTTAAGCAGGTTTTAAACTGCTTAGGCTAGTCCGTTAGCCAATTTCCTTTTCCAAGGGGTATCTTCTACCGTGATAAGAGTTTAAAGCTGGTCTTATTGTCTTTGCCTTTTTAACCTCTTGCTGTGTTTTTATTCGAATATCCCAGCGAGACAACTAAGGACGTACAAGATATTCATACCTATTTAAGTAAATTTTTTGGTAGTTGTCAAATGGCAATAAAAAAGCAGTCTAACGACTGCTTAGGTTAATTGTTCCATCTGTTTAATTTTCGCTTCTGTTTACTGATGTAATACCTATACATTGATGAAATTTCCTTCTCTGTATAGCCTTCCATGAGACTTTTATCTATGTGTTCTATGTCGTCATCATGGAACCTTTTTAGCTCTGCTTCAATGAAGGTTAAGAGAACTTCAAGAATGATGATTTTACTTTTGTGTTCCTCTTTGTTGTAGTCATAAGCTTTCAATTGAAGCTTTAGAATTGTTCTTCTGTGTATAAGAAAGATTATTCTTTTTACATCTGAAATAGTGATAAATAATTTTGCCATAGAGATAGACCTTTTTTGTTCTATCTCTATGCTATCAATTATTTTGGCTTTTTCAAATTTAAAGAGAAGTAATGTTTTTTAGTGACTGCTGATGTTGTATGTCCTACAGATTTTAAGACTTCCGTTTGTGTACTGAGGCTAGAGGTTGGCATTGTCTTAATTTCTCGCTCTAAGCCTGCAATGTCCCTAATGCCTAGAATTTCAGAAATCAAAAGGCTGTTATCTGCTCCGATAACTTCCACAAATTCCGAAATACTGTTTTTTCTGAGCTTATGAGCTGTAATGTCTTTAAGTCCAAATTTATTAAGATGATACCTAAGCGAAGCTTCAAAACCACCAACAGTGTAGGAAAACAATCGGTCTTGACCTTCTTTCCTCGGAATTGATTTAATTAATTCCTTGGCATCTGCTGTTAAATAAACAGGGCGGGGATTTGTTTTAGTATCTGTTAATTGAAGAAAGTTGTCGTAGATTTGTGACCATTTGAGCAGAACTACTTCTGCTCTTCTCATGGCTGTCAACATCATCAACTTGACAATAAAGACAAGCTCGGGGTTTTTGCTTTTTTCTACTGCTTCAAGAAAAGCTTTTTTAGTTGTTTTGTTTTCTTCTTCGCTGTCTGCAAATCTGAAAAATTTTGACTTCGCAGGAATAGCAAGAGAGTAAAGCTTTTTATCAAAGTCTTTAATTGGGTTTTTGAAGTCTTTTAAATCGCTGTTTAAGTGCTTTGAATACTCTAAAACACTATTCATAAGAACAAGTTCTGTTCTTATTGAACTGGCTCTTAGGTTGTCTTGAATTCTGCTTTTCACATAGGAGTTAATTGTAGATGCTGTAATTTCTTCCAGTGTGAAACTTCCGATTTCTTTTTGCCTAGAGTTAAAGCCTTTCATGGCAATTTCAAGCACGCCTAAATCAAAGTCTTGAACTTTGATTTTTGCCATCCGCTCAAGCTTGTTAACCTTGTTCGTATAGTTTTTGAGCTTGTGCTTTTCTTCTGCTGTTAGCTCCGATAGCTTCCTATTAAGTACATTTCTGTACTTAATTTTTAGAAATTCATTGATGTATTTCTGTATATATCTGTCAAAAGTGGGGCGGTTAATGTATTGGTTAACAAACTCTTTTCCCTCAGGGGTATTGCTCAAATTGTCATAAGATTTGAGCTTGAAAGCTTTTAGCTTTTCTTCGTCTTGTTCAATGACTAGCTTTTTTAGTTTTAACTTTTTTCGTTCATCGTTCAAGAAGTCCAAAGCTTCCCGAACTGATGGGAAAAGTTTGTCTAGCTTGACCCCCTTCCTGTTCATCTGAACCCTGTAAGCCAGCACCTGAGAGCCATCTTTGTTGCTTCGGGTTGTTTCTTGGATACCTCTAGGTAGCTTGTAGAAGTGCATTTTTGGCCTTGTTTTCTTTGTGAAATTCCCTGAATTTTTGTGAAAAAATTTCTAGGGAGTGCGACACAGTATAAACAAATCAAGCACTTGCAATGGATTTGTGGAAAAATTCAATTATGGGGGTTCAGTTGGGAATGCCGTAGAGCGTCACAGTGTTTGAGGTGGTCATGATTGGTTGCAGTTGCCGCAGTCCGCGGATGGCGAGGACCCCATAAGGACACTGTCCCTGGGTAACAATAGCGCGCAGTATGCACACCTCATTTCCCACATTGGATGCATGGCTCGCATATTGCGAGCGCCTGCACCCCAAGAATATCGCGCTGGGCCTGGATCGCGTGCGCGAAGTCGCCCAGCGCCTGGATCTGCGTTTCGACTGCCCCGTGATCACGGTGGCGGGCACCAATGGCAAGGGCTCGACCTGCGCCATGCTGGAGGCCGTGGCGCTGCAGTCGGGCTTTCGTCTCGGCGTCTACACATCGCCGCATCTGGTGCATTTCGAGGAGCGCTGCCGCGTGGGCGGCGAGATCGTGAAGGCCGCCGAGCTGCTGCCGCAGTTCGAGGCCGTGGAGCAGGCGCGCGTGCAGGGCACGGAAGTGGCGCTCACCTATTTCGAATTCACCACGCTGGCCATCCTGCGGCTGATGAGCCAGTCCAGGCTGGATGTGGCGATTCTCGAGGTGGGCCTGGGCGGGAGGCTGGATGCCACGAACGTGATCGATGCCGATTGCGCCGTCATCACCAGCATCGACATCGACCATGTGGAATTCCTGGGCCCGGACCGCGAGAGCATCGGCCGCGAGAAGGCCGGCATCATGCGCGCCGGTCGGCCGGTGGTGGTCAGCGATCCCATGCCGCCGCAAAGCGTGCTGGACCATGCACAGGCCATTGGTGCCGATCTCTGGCGCCTGGGCCAGGACTTCAACTTCTCGGGCGACAAGCAGCAGTGGGGCTGGGCAGGACGCGGGCGGCGCTATGCGGGCCTGGCCTATCCGGCGCTGCGCGGCGCCAACCAGCTGGTCAATGCATCGGGTGCGCTGGCCGCGCTCGAAGCCATTCGCAGCCGCCTTCCGGTCACGGCCCAGGCCGTGCGCACGGGGCTGGCCATGGTCGAGCTGCCAGGGCGTTTCCAGATCATTCCTGGCCAGCCCACGCTGGTGCTGGATGTTGCGCACAACCCGCATTCGGTGGCGGCGCTGACGGCCAACCTCGACGCCATGGGCTACTTCCCCTGCACGCATGCGGTGTTTGGCGCCATGCACGACAAGGACCTGGCGCCCATGCTGGGCAGGATCGCACCGCTGATCGACCGCTGGTACCTGACCGACCTGCCCACGCCGCGTGCTGAAAGCGCCGAAGTGCTGCGCCAGAAGATCGAAGCCCTGCCGCCCGCACCCGGCGTGCCCCGCGAGCTGTCGGTGGCCACCTTCGCAAACCCGCAGCTGGCGCTGGATGCAGCGGTTCTGGCCGCAGGTCCCACTGATAGAATCGTGGTCTTTGGCTCGTTCTTCACGGTGGGCGGCGTGCTGCAGGACGGCCCGCCCCGGCTGAACGCCAAGCATCTGGGCACCTGAATCCAGTGATCCGCACCGCAGGCGGCCATCGTGGCCGCTGTGGTGGCCGATATGAACGAGTCCGCACTCCATGGCATTTTTCAATTTTCGTTGGCCCGGCAAAAAAGACGACGGTGATTCGTCGTCCGCATCGAGGCGGCCCACACGGCTGGGACAGGCGGAAAGCGTCGATGTCATGCGCCGTCGGGCGCGCCACCGCCTCATCGGCGCTGCCGTGCTGGTCCTGGCGGGCGTGGTGGGCTTCCCCCTGCTGTTCGACACCCAGCCGCGCCCGATTCCCGTAGACATCCCCATCGAGATTCCTGACCGCGACAAGGTTGCGCCCCTGGTCGTGCCCGGCGCCAATGCCGTGGATGCCCATTCGCATGGCGCGGCTGCGCCGACGGGCCGCGTGTCGGCCCAGGCCTCGCTGGGAGCCGATGAGGAAGAGGTTCCCATGGGCAGGCCTTCGGCGCCGTCCGTGCCGTCCGTGCCTGTGGCCCCTCCCGTTTCCCAGGTGGCTCCGGTCAAGCCTGAAGCGAAGCCCGAGGCAAAGCCGGAGCCCAAGCCCGCCGCCAAGCCTGAGACCAAACCCGAGCCCAAGCCGGAACCCAAGCCCAAGCCGGAGCAGCCGAAGCCCGAACACAAGCCGGAGCCCAAGCCCGAACCGAAACCCGAGCCCAAGCCGGAGCCCAAGCCCGAACCGAAACCCGAGCCCAAGCCAAAGCCCGAACCCAAGCCCGAGCCGTCCAGGAGCGACGATGCCGCGCGTGCCCGGGCCCTGCTGGAAGGACGCAGCGCGCCCGCCGCTTCAACGGCGGCCGCGGCGACGGACGAACGCTTCATCGTGCAGGTCGGAGCCTTCTCTGACGCCGGCAAGGCCCAGGAAATCCGCGCCAAGCTGGAGCTGGCGGGCCTGAAGACATTCACGCAAGTGGTGGACACCAAGGACGGCAAGCGCACGCGGGTGCGTGTGGGCCCGTTCAACGGCCGTGCCGAAGCCGACAAGGCGGCGGCGCGCGTCAAGGGCCAGGGCCTGCCGGCGTCGGTGATCAAGCTCTGACGCGGTGACGTACATCTTGCAAAGCAGCACGGGCGCACAGAAATAGCGTATGTCCACGGTGGACTGGGTTTTGCTGGCCTGCGTGCTGGCCTCGATGCTGCTTGGCGCCTGGCGCGGGCTGGTGTACGAGGTACTGTCTCTGCTGGGCTGGCTGGTGGCCTTTGTCGTGGCCCGCATCTGGGCGGCCGACGTGGCGCTGTGGCTGCCCATGCAGGACTGGGACATGCAGCTGCGCTACGCCGCAGGCTTTGTGCTTTTGTTCGTGCTGGCGCTGTTCGGCTGGGGCCTGGTGTCCTGGCTGTCGCGCCGGCTGATCGAGGCGGTGGGCCTGAGGCCCGTGGACCGCACGCTGGGCGCGCTGTTCGGCGTGCTGCGCGGGGCGCTGCTGGCCCTGGTGGCAACGATGGTGATCAGCTACACGCCGCTGCACCAGGGGCAGTGGTGGCAGGATTCAGCCCTGGCGCCATGGCTGATGCAGGCGCTGGCTGTGGTTTTGCCACAGCTGCCGCAGGAATGGGGACGCTATCTGCCGGCTGCATGACAAGGCGCTGCAGCGCAGGAGTTGGCTGGCAGAAACAGTTTGGATAGAGAAATCGGGCGCAGGCGTGGCCAATGGGTGGCTGCTACGGCCCAGACAGCGAAGGGCGACCTTCGCAAACGGATGGAACGCAACTATGTGTGGAATCGTTGGTGTAGTCAGCACCGCGCCCGTGAATCAACTGATCTATGACGCCCTGCTGCTGCTGCAGCACCGTGGCCAGGATGCCGCAGGCATCGTGACCCAGCAGGAGCGCAAGTTCTTCATGCACAAGGCCAAGGGCATGGTGCGCGACGTGTTCCGCACCCGCAACATGCGTGCCCTGCCGGGCACGGTGGGCCTGGGTCAGGTGCGCTACCCGACGGCCGGCAACGCGACCAGCGAGGAAGAGGCCCAGCCCTTCTACGTGAACGCGCCCTTCGGCATCGTCATGGTGCACAACGGCAACCTCACCAATGCCAAGCAGCTGCGCGAGGAGCTGTCGGACACCGACCACCGCCACACCAATACCGAGAGCGACTCCGAAGTCCTGCTCAACGTGCTGGCCCACGAGCTGGCCCGCGCCAGCAGTGGCGCGCCGCTCAAGAGCGAAGACGTGTTCCAGGCCGTCAGCGCCGTTCACAAGCGCATCAAGGGCTCATATGCCGTGATCGCGCTGATCGCCGGCTACGGCCTGCTGGCCTTCCGCGACCCGTTCGGCATCCGCCCCCTGTGCATGGGCCGCGGTGCCGACGGCTCGGTGATGCTGGCCAGCGAGTCCGTGGCCCTGGAAGGCACGCTGCACCAGCTCGAGCGCGATGTCGCCCCGGGCGAGGCGGTGTTCGTGCACAGCGACGGCCAGGTCGAAACCCGCCAGTGCGCTGAAAAGAGCGAGCTGCACCCCTGCGTGTTCGAGTACGTGTACCTGGCCCGCCCGGACTCCGTGCTGGATGGCATCTCCGTCTACCAGGCCCGCCTGAACATGGGCGAGACGCTGGCCAAGCGCGTGGTCTCCACCGTGCCGCCCAACGAGATCGACGCCATCATCCCGATTCCCGAATCCAGCCGCCCCAGCGCCATGCAGCTGGCCCAGCTGCTGGGCATTCCGTACCGCGAAGGCTTCGTCAAGAACCGCTACGTGGGCCGGACCTTCATCATGCCGGGCCAGTCCTCGCGCAAGAAATCGGTGCGCCAGAAGCTCAACGCCATCGGCAGCGAGTTCAAGGGCCGCAAGGTGCTGCTGGTGGATGACTCCATCGTGCGCGGCACCACCTCCAAGGAAATCGTGCAGATGGCGCGTGATGCCGGTGCCGTCAAGGTCTACCTGGCCTCGGCAGCGCCTCCGGTGCGCCATCCCAACGTCTACGGCATCGACATGCCCACGCGCGCCGAACTGGTGGCGCATGGCCGCACGGTCGAGGAAATCCGCCAGGTCATCGGTGCCGACGCGCTGATCTACCAGGACGTGGCCGCCATGAAGCAGACCGTGGGCAAGATCAACCCGCAGGTGCAGGGCTTCGAGGCCTCGTGCTTCGATGGCGTCTACATCACGGGCGACATCTCCGAGGACGAAGTCACGGCACTCAATGAAGGCCGCAACCGCGGCGGTGAGGAAGAGTCCAGCGACGCCTCGCGCCTGTCCCTGCCCAACGCCCAGGAAGCCTGAGCCCGAGCCTGAGTCAGAGCGATTGGGCTTCAGTGACAATACGGGGGCGGGCCTGAGGCCCGCCCTTTTTTGACAAATGAGCTAAAAGCGCTGGTGCTGGAGGACTGCAGGCTGCAACGCCCAGCAAGTCCCCAGGTGACAAGTGTTTCTAGCTCCTTTTTTCCGGGCACCGCCGCCATCGGCGGGCCGCGCCCGACCCCAAGGACCATCAACGTGACGAACAAGACACTTCCCGAAGGCCTGCATCCCGATACGCTGGCCCTGCGCGTGGCCGTGGAACGAAGCCAGTGGGGCGAGCACAGCGAAGCCCTGTACATGACCAGCAGCTTCGTGCAGCCCGACTGCGCAACGGCAGCGCGCCGCTTCGCCAACGAAGAGCCCGGCTACACCTACAGCCGCACCTCCAACCCCACGGTGACCAGCTTCGAGCAGCGCCTGGCCGCCATGGAAGGCACGGAATGTGCCGTGGCCACGTCCACCGGCATGTCGGCCATCTTGCTGGTGGCGCTGACCACGCTCAAGGCGGGCGACCATGTGATCTGCTCGCAGTCCATGTTCGGCTCCACCATCAAGCTGCTGGGCGGCGAGATGGCGCGCTTCGGCATCGAGACCAGCTTTGTCTCGCAGACCGATGTGCAGGCCTGGAAGGCCGCCATCCGTCCCAACACGCGATTGCTGTTCGCCGAGACGCCGACCAACCCGCTGACCGACCTGTGCGACATCGCCGCGCTGGCCGAACTGGCGCACGCCCATGGCGCGCTGCTGGCGGTGGACAACAGCTTTGCCTCGCCCGCGCTGCAGCGGCCCGCGCAGTTCGGTGCCGACCTGGTCGTGCACTCCGGCACCAAGCTGCTGGACGGCCAGGGCCGCGTCATGTCGGGCGCGGTCTGTGGCACGACGGCGCTGGTGGACAAGGTCATGGGCACCTTCCTGCGCAGCGGCGGCCTGAACCTGGCGCCGTTCAACGCCTGGGTGGTGCTCAAGGGCCTGGAGACGCTGTCCCTGCGCGTCAAGGCGCAAAGCGCCGCCGCGCTGGAGCTGGCCACCTGGCTGGAGGCCCATCCCAAGGTCGCCCGTGTCTACTACCCGGGCCTGGCCAGCCACCCGCAGCACGAGCTGGCCATGCGCCAGCAAAACGGCATGGGCGGCGGCGTGCTTTCCTTCGACGTGGTGGGCGAGGGCGCCGAGCAACTGCGCGCCAATGCCTTCCATGTGGCCGACAGCACCCTGGTGTGCTCGATCACGGCCAACCTGGGCGACGTCAAGACCACCATCACCCACCCGGCCAGCACCTCGCATGGCCGCCTGAGCGAAGAGCAGCGCCGTGCCGCCGGCATCGGCCAGGGCCTGCTGCGCATCTCCGTCGGACTGGAATACCTGGGCGACATCAAGAACGATCTGTCCCGCGGACTGGATACCCTGCAATGACACAAAAAGTACGAACCCGTTTTGCCCCGTCTCCCACGGGCTTCATCCACCTGGGCAACATCCGCTCGGCCCTGTATCCCTGGGCCTTCGCGCGCGCCACGGGCGGTGATTTCATCCTGCGCATCGAGGACACCGATGTGGAGCGTTCCACCCAGGCCTCGGTGGACGTGATCATCGAAGGCATGGCCTGGCTGCAGCTGGACCATGACGAAGGTCCGTTCTATCAAATGCAGCGCATGGACCGCTACAAGGAGGTGCTGGCCGGTCTGCAGGCTTCGGGCCATGTCTACCCCTGCTACATGAGCGTGGAAGAACTCGACGCCCTGCGCGAGCGCCAGATGGCCAACAAGGAAAAGCCGCGCTACGACGGCACTTGGCGCCCTGAAGAAGGCAAGGTGCTGCCGCCCGTGCCCGAAGGCGTGCGCCCCGTGCTGCGCTTCAAGACGCCGCAGGGCGGCGTCGTGGCCTGGGAAGACAAGTGCAAGGGCCGCATCGAGTTCCAGAACAGCGAGCTGGACGACCTGGTGATCGCGCGCCCCGATGGCACGCCGACCTACAACTTCTGCGTCTGCGTGGACGATATGGACATGGCCATCACCCATGTCATCCGTGGCGACGACCACGTCAACAACACGCCGCGCCAGATCCACATCTTCGAGGCGCTGGGCGCCAGCGTGCCCGTGTTCGCCCACCTGCCCACCGTGCTCAACGAGCAGGGCGAGAAGATGAGCAAGCGCAACGGCGCCAAGGCCGTCACCCAGTACCGCGACGAAGGCTACCTGCCCGACGCCATGGTCAACTACCTGGCCCGCCTGGGCTGGAGCCATGGCGACGACGAAATCTTCAGCCGCGCCCAGTTCCTGGAGTGGTTCAACCTCGACCACCTGGGCCGCAGCGCAGGCCAGTTCGACGAGGCCAAGCTGCGCTGGGTCAATGCCCAGCACCTGAAGGCGCTGGACGATGCGGCCCTGGCAGAGCTGGTGCGCCCCTTCGTGCTCAAGACCGGCCTGGACCAGGCGCTGCTCGATGCCGACGACCGCCTGCCGCGCATCTGCGCCCTGTTCAAGGACCGCTGCGAAACCCTGGTCGATCTGGCCGGCTGGGTGCGCCTGTTCTATGTGGACGCCTTCTACCGCAACGCCGAAGACCTGGCCAAGCATGTGACCGACGCCGTGGCGCCCGCCCTGGACGCCTTCGCCGAAGGCATCGCCTCGGTGGAGTGGAGCAAGGAAGCCATTGCCGCCCTGATCAAGGAAGTGCTCAAGGCCCAGGGCCTGAAGATGCCGCAACTGGCCATGCCGGTGCGCGTGCTGACGCTGGGCACGGCGCACACGCCTTCGGTGGACGCGGTGCTGGAGCTGCTGGGTCGTGAAAAAATTCTGGCCCGTTTGAAAAACCGCTAAAAACCTGTCTATAATTCGAGTCTCTGATGCAAACGCAGCAACTAACAAGAAGCAGCGATTGCAGCATGAAGGGGGTATAGCTCAGCTGGGAGAGCGCTTGCATGGCATGCAAGAGGTCATCGGTTCGATCCCGTTTACCTCCACCAAAATTGAGACTTGAGTATTTA
>NZ_MYFL01000001.1:1193874-1194023 GCF_002193035.1 Delftia sp. K82
CGAGTCCCGTCCACTCCGCCAGTATCGGATTTTTGGGGGTATAGCTCAGCTGGGAGAGCGCTTGCATGGCATGCAAGAGGTCATCGGTTCGATCCCGTTTACCTCCACCAAAATTGAGACTTGAGTATTTACGCAAGTTCTAGGATTGA
>NZ_MYFL01000001.1:1194133-1201427 GCF_002193035.1 Delftia sp. K82
CGAGTCCCGTCCACTCCGCCAGATTCCTTGTGCAAACCCAGCGTCTGCACAGACAAGAAGCCACCGCAAGGTGGCTTTTTTGTTTCTGCCGCGTGCAGCTCGCCTGCATGGCTGCCTCGCTTTCGCTTGGGGGGCAGGCAAGCATGTGCGAAAAGCGGGCTTTGCCACAGATTTTTTAAGGGCAAACCCGGAACTTTGCCTCAACATTCGTAACAATAGATGGTGTCCCGATCACGGGACATTCACTTTCACTGCTCCCGCCTTCGTCTCGCCCCATGCGCCTTGCGCCATCGTTCCTGTTTTCCTTGCTGATGCTGTTGTCCATCTTCTGTGGACAGGTGGCGGCGTCGGCATCGTCCGATGGACTGGAAAGCGATGGCTTGCTGGCGCACCACCCCATCGTGACCATCGATGAGGAATTCCTCGAAGAACTCGCGGAAGTCGAGGAAGACGACGAGACGGAGTTTGCCGAGCTGACGGCACACGGCGGCAATACCCGCCAGCTGCTGGCCCTGCTGGCCTGTGGCGAGGACCGTTCCGCCGAAATGTACTGGCCGCCCGAGCCCATCGCCGTGCAGGTGGTGTCGCTGTGGGCCCCGCCTTCGACCTATTCCCAGGCGCACCTGTCGCCCGCTCCGGGCCAGCTGCTGCGCCCTCCAAGACCTTCCCTGCTCGGCTGACCGCATATTGCGGCGCAGGCATGCCTTGTGCCCCTTGCGCCCCTTGTCGGCTGACGCATCCCACTGCCTGATCACTGCTCGTGCGCGCCTTGCTGGCGTGCATGCCATGCCGTCGTCCGCGCGCTGACTGCGCACGGCCCGGCCATGCCCGTTCCCGCGTTGTCCGCAGGGGAGGGCCCATCTCTTACTCAACCCCTCGACTGTCGTTTCGCGGCAGATGCATGCCATGGTGAATCCAACGGTATTGGCGGGAATGGCCCCCGCTCGTTTTCCATCCTTTTCGCGCAAGGCCTTGCAAGGCGCGATCTGCAGCCTGCTGGTGGGCTGGAGTGCCGGTGCCTCGGCACAGGCCCCCAGTGAGCCCCAGGCTCCTTTGACGCAGGCGGCTCCAGCCGCCGCCGCAGCCGCCGAGGCCGCGGCGTCCCGTACGCCGATCGTGCCGAAGGCCGGTTCGGCAGCAGAGGCCACAGCGGCTGCAGCGGGCCCTTCGGTGGCTTCGGCCGCCGCACAGCGCCTGCCCCAGCTGAGCCTGAACGAGGTCGTTCGCGCCGTGCTGGACCACAACCCCGATC
Organism: Delftia sp. K82; assembly: GCF_002193035.1. Lineage (NCBI taxonomy): Bacteria > Pseudomonadati > Pseudomonadota > Betaproteobacteria > Burkholderiales > Comamonadaceae > Delftia > Delftia sp. K82. Next base: position 1,195,386 of record NZ_MYFL01000001.1, read on the forward strand.
TGCGCGCTGTCGAGCAGTCGCGGACCACGGCGCGCGCAGGCGTGGTCAGCGCCTCGGCGCTGCCCAATCCCAAGCTTGAATGGAACCAGGGCCGCAACAGCGCCCGCGTGCCCGGCGCGGCGGCCGGCACGGTGCAGGGCTGGGCCGTGGCGTTGCCCATCGAGAACCCCGCCGTGCGCGGTGCGCGCGTGGAGGCCGCCAGGGCAGGCGAGCAGGGGTCGGTGCACTTCGTGGCGACCACGCGCAATGCGCTGGTGGCCCAGGTGCGGCTGCGCGCCTACGAAATGGTGCTGCGCGAGGCGGAGGTCGAGGCCGCCAAGGAGGCGGTGCGCCTTCTGGAGCAGGCCCATGAGCGCGTCCGCGTCCGCGTGGACAGCGGCGAGGCGGCCCGCTACGAAATCATCAAGGCCGATGCCGAAATCATCCAGGCGCGCCAGCAGGAGCAGACCGCAAGGCTGCGTGCCGAGCAGGCGCAGCTGTCGCTGGGCCGCCTGGCCGCAGGCCAGCTGCCCGTGCGCTTCCGCCTGGATGTGTCGCTGGAGGACCCGCTGCGCATCGAGGACATGGGCGAGATCGATCCCATGGAGCATCCCGAACTGCGCCAGCTCAAGGCGGAGGTCGAGCGTGCGCAGGCGCGGCTTGATGGGGCAAAAGCTTCGCGCTGGCCGGGCGTGGAGCTGCGCTACGGCCAGACGCGCGAGCCCGACGTGCGCCTGAACACGGTGGGCGTGAGCATCCAGATCCCCTTGCTCGACCAGCACCGCGGCCCCATCGACGAGGCGGCCTCCGAGCTGGAGCGCGCGCGTCTGCAGCTGGAAGGCCGGCAGATCGAGCTGCGCCAGCAGACGCTGCAGGCCTGGAAGGAGCTGGAGATGGCACGACTGCGCACCCAGGCACTGAGCCAGGGTTCGGTGCGCGAGGCCGAGTCGGCCCTGCGCGTGGCCGAGGCCGCCTACCGCTTCGGCGAGCGCGGCATTCTCGATGTGCTCGATGCGCAGCGCGTGCTGCGCTCCATCCGTGCAGACCTGCTCGATGCGCGCTACCAGCTGCAGGCAGCGCGCATACAGCTCGAATACCTCGCGGGCCGCTACGACGATCCGTCCGCGCTGTGAAGCGCGCCGTCCCTGCCTCACACCCGAAATCAGAAACGAACATGTCCTTGAATATGCATCCGCAACCCATCGCCGCCCGCGCAGGCAGCAGCACCTTGGTGAATTCCCTGGCCCTGGCCGGCCTGCTGGCCGCAACGCTGGCGCTGAGCGCCTGCGGCAAGAACGAAGAGGCCGAAGCCAAGGCGGCGCCCGCAGCGGCCGCTGCCCAGGAGCAGGACCCGATGGAGGTCCGCGTCACCGCCGAGATGGCGCCCAACTTCGCCGTCAAGCCCGTGGCGCAGGCGCAGATCGCGCTGCTGCAGGAGGTGTCCGGCCGCATCGAGGCCAATGAGCGCCAGGTCACCCGCATTGGCGCGGCCGCCACGGGGCGCGTGACCGAGGTGCTGGTCGAAGTGGGCGACCGCGTGCGTGCGGGCCAGGTGCTGGCCCGCGTGGCCAGCCCCGAGCTGACCACCGCCCAACTGGCCTATCTGCGTGCACACTCCGCCGCCACGCTGGCCGAGCGCGGCGTGGAGCGCGCGCGCCAGCTGATCGCGGCTGATGTCATCGGCTCGGCCGAGCTGCAGCGCCGCGAGTCCGAGCTGTCGATTGCGCGCGCCGAGCAGCGCGCTGCCGGCGACCAGTTGCGCCTGATCGGCATTCCCGACAGCGCCATCGCCCAGCTGCGCGACAAGGGCACGCTGCAGTCGCATGCGGCCGTGCTGTCCACAGGGGCCGGCGTGGTGATCGAGCGCAAGGTCAGCTCCGGCCAGGTGACCCAGCCCGGCGATCCGCTGTTCACCGTGGCCGACCTGAGCAGTGTCTGGGTGGTGGGCGCGATTCCCGAGCAGATGGCCAGCGGCGTGCGTGCCGGCCAGGCCGTGGAGATCGCCGTGCCCGCCCTGGGCGAGCGCGTGCTGTCCGGCCAGATCGTGCATGTGGGCGACACCGTGACGCCCGAGACCCGCACCGTCACCATCCGCACCCAGGTGGACAACACCGAGCGCGACCTCAAGCCCCAGATGCTGGCCACCATGCGCATCCAGGGCGAGGTGCGCCAGCTGCTGGCCGTGCCGGCCGAGGCCGTGGTGCGCGAGAACGACCGCGACCATGTCTTCGTCAAGAAGGGCGAGAACCACTACCGCCTCACGCCCGTCGAGCTGGGCACCGCCAGCGGCGGCATGCGCCCCGTGAACAAGGGCGTGGCCGATGGCACGGTCATCGTCACCACGGGTGCCTTCCACCTGAACAACGAGCGCAAGCGCGCAGAGCTGGAGTAAGCCCATGATCGCTTCCATGATCCGGGCCGCACTGAGCCAGCGACTCATCGTGATCGTGCTCTCGCTGGTGCTGTGCGGCTTTGGCCTGCGCGCCGCCATGAATCTGTCGGTGGATGCCTTTCCTGACGTGACCAACGTCCAGGTCCAGGTCGCTACCGAGGCGCCAGGCCGCTCGCCCGAGGAAATCGAGCGCTTCGTGACCGTGCCGCTGGAAATCGCCATGACCGGCATGCCGGGCCTGGTGGAGATGCGCTCGCTCAACAAGAGCGGCCTGTCCATCATCACCCTGGTCTTCACCGATACCACCGACGTGTACTTTGCGCGCCAGCTCGTCACCGAGCGGCTGATGGAGGTCACGCCGCGCATGCCCGAAGGCATCATCCCCGTGCTGGGGCCGGTGTCCACGGGCCTGGGCGAGGTCTATCAGTACACGCTGGACCATCCCGACGACGGCAAGCGGGCCCTCACGCCCGAGGAGCTGACCGAGCGCCGCACCATCCAGGACTGGGTGGCGCGCCCGCTGCTGCGCTCCATTCCCGGCGTGGCCGAAATCAACTCGCAGGGCGGCTACGTCAAGCAGTACCAGGTGGAGGTCGACCCCGGCCGGCTGCGCCACTACGGCCTGTCCGTGCGCCATGTGGTCCAGGCCATCGCCGACAACAACGCCAACGCCAGCGGCGGCATCCTGCCCCAGGTGACCGAGCAGTACCTGATCCGCGCCGTGGGCCTGATCCAGTCGCTGGAGGACATCGGCAACATCGTCCTCAAGCAGGATGGCGGCGTGCCGGTCTTCGTGCGCGATGTGGCCGAGGTCCAGCTGGGCCAGGAAGTGCGCCAGGGCGCCATCATCAAGGGCGGCTATACCGAAGGCGTCTCCGGCATCGTGCTGATGATGCGCGGCGGCAATGCCAAGGAAGTCGTCACCCGCGTGAAGGAGCGCGTGCAGGAGATCAACTCCAAGGGCATGCTCCCCGGCGGCCTGCAGATCGTTCCCTACTACGACCGAACCGACCTGGTCGACTCGGCGCTGTGGACCGTGGGCAAGGTGCTGATCGAGGGCATCCTGCTCGTGGTCGTGGTGCTCTTCATCTTCCTGGGTGACGTGCGCTCCAGCCTGATCGTGGTGGCCACGCTGATCATCACGCCGCTGACCACCTTCATCATGATGAACCGCTGGGGCATCTCGGCCAACCTCATGTCGCTGGGAGGGCTGGCGATCGCCATCGGCCTCATGGTCGATGCCACCGTGGTGGTGGTGGAGAACGTGTTCCACAAGCTCGGCCAGGCCGGCGACAGCATGGGCGCACGCGTGCGCACCGTGCTCTCGGCCACCACCGAGGTGGCCACGCCCACCATCTTCGGCATCGCCATCATCATCCTGGTGTTCCTGCCGCTGATGACGCTGCAGGGCATCGAAGGCAAGATGTTCGGCCCGCTGGCGCTGACCATCGCGATCTCGCTGGCGGTCTCGCTGGCCGTGTCGCTGTTCCTGTCGCCCGTGCTGTGCTCGTACTTCCTCAAGGGCGGCGCGGACCATGACACGCGCCTGATCGCCTTCCTCAAGCGCCACTACCTGCGCCTGCTGGACCTCGCCACCGCGCGCAACCGCGCCACGCTGGCCGTGGCCGTGGCGCTGCTGCTGGGCTCGCTGGGACTGTTCCCGCTGCTGGGCAAGTCCTTCATGCCCACCATGAAGGAGGGCGCGCTGACGCCGCAGATCAACCGCGTGCCCAGCATCTCGCTGGACGAGTCCATCCGCATGGAAATGGCGGCGATGAAGGCCGTGGCCGAGGTGCCCGGCGTGCTCAGCGTGGTCTCCAAGCTCGGACGCGGTGAATCGCCGGCCGATCCCGCAGGCCCCAACGAGTCCGACCCCATCGTGCTGCTGGACCCCGAGTCCGACCGCACCCAGGACGAGATCGACGAAGACATCCGCCAGCGCCTGTCCTCGATCCCGGGCGTGCAGATCGTGCTGTCCCAGCCGATCTCCGAGCGCGTGGATGAAATGGTCACGGGCGTGCGCTCGCAACTGGCCATCAAGGTCTTCGGCGACGAGCTGGACGATCTGCGCGATGTCTCCGAACAGGTGGCCCGCATCCTCAAGAGCGTGCCGGGCAGCACCGACATCCGTGTCGAGCGGCTGTCGGGCCAGCAGGCGCTCACGGTGGATATCGACCGCAAGGCCATTGCCCGCCACGGCCTGAACGTCACCGACGTGCAGGGCGTGATCGAGTCGGCCATCGGCGGCAAGGACGTGACCACGGTCTACGAGGGCGAGCGCCGCTACAACGTGGTCGTGCGCTTCCCCGAGCCCTTCCGTGGCTCGCCCCAGGCTGTCGGCGCCACCTTGCTGACCACCAGCACCGGCGCGCAGGTTCCGCTCAACAGCGTGGCCCGCATCGAACTGGTGGACGGACCCGCGCAGATCAGCCGCGAAGGCGGCAAGCGCCGCGTGGTCGTGGGCGCCAACGTGGAAGGGCGCGACCTGGGCGGCTTCGTGACCGAAGTGCAGCAGCGCATCGACAAGGAAGTGCAACTGCCCGACGGCTACTACTTCAAGTACGGCGGCCAGTTCGAGAACATGGAGCGCGCCATGGGCACGCTGCAGGTGATCGTGCCGCTGACCATCGTGGCCATCTTCTTCCTGCTGTTCGTGCTGTTCAATTCGGTCAAGCTGGCCGGGCTGATCATCCTGGTGCTGCCTTTCGCCTCCATCGGGGGACTGATAGGCCTGTTCGTCACGGGCGAATACGTGAGCGTGCCGGCATCGGTGGGCTTCATTGCGCTGTGGGGCATTGCGGTGCTCAACGGCGTGGTGCTGGTCAGCTGCATCCGCAAGCTCCGCGAGGATGGAATGGATGTGGCCGAGGCCGTGCGCGAAGGCTGCGTGCAGCGCTTCCGCCCCGTGATGATGACGGCCACCGTCGCGCTGCTGGGCCTGGTGCCCTTCCTGTTCGCCACCGGCCCCGGCTCGGAGGTGCAACGCCCGCTGGCCATCGTCGTGATCGGTGGCCTGATCTCGTCCACCCTGCTTACGCTGGTGGTGTTGCCGACCCTGTACCGCTGGTTTGACGAAAAACCGCTGGAAGCCTGATGAAGGAGACACTGCAATGACCATGAAGGAAATCCGGGCCATCGTGCGCCCCAGCCGCCTGGAGCGCCTGCGCGACGCGCTGCGCGCCATTCCCAACTTCCCCGGCGTGACGCTGTTCCGTGCCGAGGGCTTCACGGCCCCGGCCGCCATCGACAAGCGCAGCGTGAAGGAGGAGTTGACCGACTTCTCCGACAAGATCATGGTCTGCGTGCTGGCCGAGGCCTCCATGGTCGAGCCTATCCGTGCGGCCATCACCACGGCCTGCCATTCGGGCCAGGTCGGCGACGGCCTGGTCTGGGTGGTGGACATCGCCGAGATCCACCGCATACGCGATGGGCAGAGCCTGGCCTGACCCGGGCTTGAGCAGGGCGCCGGAATGCAGGGCGACATAAAAAAGTCATGCATTCCGGAATTGCCCCAAAAACGCTGTGCTACAATTTTTGAATCGCAGCAACGAAGCAGTGCAACGTTGCAGCAAGGGGGGTATAGCTCAGCTGGGAGAGCGCTTGCATGGCATGCAAGAGGTCATCGGTTCGATCCCGTTTACCTCCACCAAAAATTGAGACTTGAGTATTTA
>NZ_MYFL01000001.1:1201765-1341054 GCF_002193035.1 Delftia sp. K82
GCCACCGCAAGGTGGCTTTTTTTCGTCTGCAGGTTGCAGCAGCAGGCCGCGCTCCGTTCGCTTTTCCAGCCTGCGCACCCAGCCATTCTGTGCCCCCGCGCTGCGCTTGGGGCATCACCAGTCCGTCATGATCCAGGCCCATCATCCATGGCGAGGGAAAGCCATGGGAGACGGGAATCCATAGGCATCGGCTGCCGATTTTCCAATGCCGATAGCCGTGTCTTCGTTTGCCTTGGCGGGACGTCTTCCAGACAGGTACGAGATGCCGATCCAGACCCGGTTTTGTCGCCGGAGCTGTTAATGCTTCTCATTTCATGTTCTGGAAAACGTTAAAGGAGCACCACTGCATGCCTTGGTCCCGGTTCAAGTTTCAGCACGTCTGCAAGGCCGCACAGCCCTTGCCGATCCTGTTCCAGGACGCATGGGCCCGGCGGCGAGGTCGGCCGCCGCCATGAAGCCGCCATGAAGCCGGTATGAGGCCGATCTAAGGCCCGTCTCCCCAAGTCACGCCGATGCGCATCGGCGTGCACTGATGCCCTGCGGTCAGCGGTCGTGCCGCCGCTTTCCGCCTGCGCCGAGTCCCGTTCCCGTCTTTTTGCACGGGCGGCGCGCCGGCAGTCCATCGACCTGCGGTCGACATTTCCCCTTGACGTTCTTGCCTAGCTTGCGAGAGGAACTGCATCGTGTCCTTGAATCACACACATTCTTCGCTGGAAGAGGTTTTCATTGCTTCGCGTGGACAGTTGGTGAGGGTCGCGCGAAGAATTCTCAGGAATCCTGAACTGGCAGACGACGCCGTGCAGGACACCTATCTGCGCGTTGCCGAGATGCGCAGCGATGCCGAGATCGCCAGGCCCGCCGCCTACTGGACGCGCGCCGTCTGCAACATGGCGCTGGACTACCTGCGCCGCCAGGAGCGCGAGAACAGCTACCGCACCCACGGCGTGGATGTGGAGACGCTGGAGATACCGGACAGCCGCTCGCCCGAGCGCCTTTTGTTCGAGTCCCAGGCCATACGCCTGATCGACCAGGCCCTGGACGAGGTGCCGCCCAAGACCCGCGAGACCTTCGAGCTGTACCGCATCAAGGGCCTCACCCAGCGCCAGATCGCCGAGCACATGGAGTGCGCGCTGGGCCTGGTGAACGCCAGGATTGCCGATGCCTGCAAGGCCATCCATGTCCACCGCTCGCTGCTGGACCACCATTGAACGGTGCAGCCCGGCGCACGACCCGGAACCGGCGCGCACGCGGCGTGAACAGTTTCGGATCCGGAACGTCATGTTCAGCAGAGGCGCAGTACCGGATCGCCGCGATCCGGTACTGGCCTCACCGATGTTCAACCGCATAAAGGACGCCTGCATGTCTACAAGCTGCTTCGACCGCGAAGACGAAACCTTCATCGTTCTGGTCAACCACGAGGAACAGTATTCCATCTGGCCGCACTGGAAGGCCGTGCCCGGCGGCTGGACCGCCGTGGAGGGCGTGAAGGGCGACAAGAAAACCGTGCTCGACTACGTGGACGCCACCTGGACCGACATGCGACCCAAGTCGCTGCGCGTGTGGATGCAGCAGCAGGAGCAGGCGGGAGCCGGCGCCGCGCTGCAAAGCGATACCGATACCGTTATCGAAACCGCAGCGGGCTGACGCGCATGCACGCGCCGCTGACCCTGCTGTGCCTGCCATGCGCAGGCGCCAGCGCCACCATGTACCTGCGCTGGCGCAGGCTGCTGCCCCACTGGATCCGCATTGCGCCGGTGGAGCTGCCGGGGCGGGGCAGCCGGCTGGGCGAGCCTGCGGTCGAGGACTTCGGGCAGCTGGTCTCGCTGCTGTGCGCCGAGCAGCGCCAGGCCATGCGCGGCCGCTTTGCGCTGCTGGGCCACAGCATGGGCGCGCTGCTGGCCTTCGGCATGGCGCGGCAGTTGCGCGAGGAGGGCAGGGAGCTGCCGCTGGCCCTGGTTGCCTCGGGCAGCCCGGCACCGGCCTGCCGCGATCCCGAGCGCTTTGCGGGCAAGGGCGACGATGCGGCGCTGATTGCCGATCTGCGCAGGCAGGGCGGCACGCCCGAAGAGGTGTTTGGCAGCCCCGAGCTCATGCGCATCACGCTGGATGTGCTGGGGTCCGACTACCGCGTCTGCGAGAGCTTCGGCCATGTGCCCGCTGCGGGCCTGCCGCTGCCGGTGCACGTCTTTGCGGGGCGGCAGGACGACATCGAGGCGCCCCGCGTCCAGGCCTGGTCGCAGGAGGCCGCCGGGGCCTTCACGCTGGACTGGTTCGAGGGCGGGCATTTCTTCATCAAGCAGCGCGAAGGCGATGTGCTGGCCGTGCTGGCGCAGCGCCTGGCCGGGTCCCAGTCACTCCAGGGGGAAATCCATGCAGCTCGTGTCCGTGCGTGAGGCCATGAGCCAGGGCATCGAGGTCTTCAGGCTGGACCTGGACCTGTCGGCCGAACTGAGCGACAGCCTGCCGCACCTGACCCCCGAGGAGCGCGGTCGCGCCGCGCGCTTCGTGCGGGCCGCCGACCGGCTGCGCTTCGCACAGACGCGCGCTGCCACGCGGCGGCTGCTGGGGCGCAGGCTGGGCTGCTGCCCGGCCGACGTGCCGCTGGCGGTCGGCGTACACGGCAAGCCCTTTGTCGACGAGGACCCGCTGCGGGCACCGCTCTTCAATGTCTCGCATTCGGGCGGGCATGCGCTGATCGCGATGGCCGATCCCGGTGGCGTGCTGCACCTGGGCGTGGACATCGAGCAGCACAAGCCCGACCTCGATGCCGAGGTCATGCTCGACGCCGTCTGCACCGACCAGGAACGCGCCAGCGTGCGCCGTGCGCCTGATCGGCTGGCGGCCTTCTACCAGCGCTGGGTGGGCAAGGAAGCCGTGCTCAAGGCCATCGGCATCGGCGTGGCCGACCACCTGCGCTCCATAGGCATCAGCCCGGGAGGGGACGGACGGCTGGCCATCGCCTGCGCGGTCCCCGACTGGAATGGTTTTCAAGCGATGGCGCTGCCAGCGCCGCCGGGCTACGCGGCAGCTCTTGCGTGGCGCACCAAGGAATCGACATGAACGAAACCCTCCAGCGCTTCGAGCGCAAGGCCCCCGCGGGCTCGCTGCTTCCCCAGCTCATGACGCCCGCCCAGCCGGGCCAGGACCTGCTGGCCGCGCTGCCGCCGCTGCGCCGCGACATCGACGAGGCGCTGCTGACCACGGGCGGTGTGCTGCTGCGCGGCTTTGGCGTGCCTGATGTGGAGACCTTCCAGCGCTTTGCCTCGGCCTTCGGCCATCCGCTGCTCAAGTACGAGTTCGCCTCCACGCCGCGCAGCGCGGTCGAGGCCTCCAGCGGCGCGGGCGTCTACACCTCCACCGAATACCCGGCCCACCAGAGCATTCCGCTGCACAACGAGCAGGCCTACACGCGCGAATGGCCCATGAAGATCTGGTTCCACTGCGTCACCGCATCGCCCGAGGGCGGCGAGACGCCGATTGCCGACAGCCGTGCGGTCTACCGCCGCATTCCGGCGCGCATCCGCGAGCTGTTCGAGCCCGGAATTCTGTACGTGCGCAACTTCGGCGAGATGGACGTGCCCTGGCAGAAGGTCTTCAACACCGAAAGCCGCGCCGAGGTCGAGGCCTTCTGCCGCCATGCGCGCATGGACTGGGAGTGGAAGGAGGACGACGGCCTGCGCACACGCCAGCTCTGCCAGGCCATGGAAAGCCACCCCGTCACGGGCGAGATGGTCTGGTTCAACCAGGCCCACCTGTTCCACATCTCGGCGCGCGAGCCCGAGGAGCGCGAGGTGCTGGAGGAGGTCTACGGCATCGAGAACCTGCCGCGCAACACCTTCTTCGCCGACGGCTCCACCATCGGCGACGACATCTTCGCCGAGGTGCGCGCCGCGCTGGACGCCGAGACCGTCAGCTTCCCCTGGGAGCAGGGCGACGTGCTGATGCTGGACAACATGCTCGTGGCCCATGCCCGCTCGCCCTTCAAGGGGCCGCGCAAGGTCATCGTCGCCATGGCCGAGCCGCGCAGCAATCTGGACCGTTTCTGAGAACCCGGGAGGCAGCTGACATGCTGAGTGGACAAAGTGCAATCGCGGCAGCAGGCCAGGCGCCGGCCAGCCTGGTCGAGCACCTGAGGGGCCTGGCGCAGCAGCGGCCCGACGACATCTGGCTCACCGTGGCCGCCGTGCAGGACGGCCGCGTGGTCGAGCGCAGCCACAGCTATGGCGACTTCGACCGCCGCGTGCGTGCGCTGGCCGCCCGGCTGCAGCAGCTGTGCCCCGTGGGCGCGCGCGCCCTGGTGATGATGGACAACGACGAGCACTACGCCGCCAGCATGCTGGCCTGCTTCTACGCGGGCGTGATCGCCGTGCCGGTGCCGCCGCTGGAATCGCTGCGCGTGCAGCATCTGGAGCGGCTGCTGGGCATCGTGGGCGACGCGGACGCGGCTTGCGTTATCAGCACGGCCGAAGTGATGCAGGCCCTGCCCGGTGCCGATGCGCGCTTTGCCGGCATTGCCGCCGTGGCCGCCGACCAGGTGGACCTGGCCGATGCCGAGGCCTGGCGGCCCCATGCGCCGGCTGCCGACGACATCGCCTTCCTGCAATACACCTCGGGCTCCACCTCGGCGCCCAAGGGCGTGATGGTCAGCCACGGCAACCTCATCGCCAACGAGGCCGCCATCCAGCAGCGTATGGACATCGGCGCGGGCGACCGCTTCATGTCCTGGGCGCCGCTCTACCACGACATGGGCCTGATCGGCGGCCTGCTGCAGCCGCTGTACAGCGGCCTGCCGCTGGTGCTGACCTCGCCACGCCTCTTCCTGGAAAGCCCCGTGCGCTGGCTGGAGCTGATCTCGCGCCACCGCGCCACCATCAGCGGCGGCCCCGACTTCGCCTACCGCATGTGCCTGGAGCGCATCAAGCCGTCGCAACTGGCGCAGCTGGACCTGTCGAGTTGGCGGCTGGCCTACACGGGTGCCGAACCCGTGCGTGCCGACACCGTCACGGCCTTCGCGCAGCGCTTTGCCGCCTGCGGGCTGCGGCCCGACGCGGCCTATGCATGCTACGGCCTGGCCGAGGCCACCCTGTTCATCACCGGCGGCAGTTGCGGCGCGGGCGCCACGATCACGTCCTTCGATACCGAGGCCCTGGCGCAGGGCCGGGCCGAGGAAAGCTCCGGCGCCTCGCAGACCACCCCGCTGGTGGGCTGCGGCCCTGCCGTTCCCGGCCATTCGGTGAACATCGTCGATCCGCACAGCCTGCAGGTGCTGGAGCCCGGCCGCGTGGGCGAGATCTGGGCGCACGGCCCCAGCATCAGCCAGGGCTACTGGGGCAAGCCGCAGCAAACGCAACAGGCCTTTGTCGAGCATGCAGGCTGGCGATGGCTGCGCACGGGCGACCTGGGCTTCGTGCACGGCGGGCAGGTCCATGTGGCGGGCCGCATCAAGGACCTGATCATCGTGCGCGGGCACAACCTCTACCCGCAGGACATCGAGCGCGTGGTCGAGGCCGAGGTCGAAGCCGTGCGCAAGGGGCGCGTGGCCGCGTTTGCGGTGGACATCGATGGCCGGGAAGGCATAGGCATTGCTGCCGAAGTCTCGTTCGGCATGCAAAAGCTGGTGCCGGCCCAGGCCCTGGTCGATGCACTGAGCACCGCCGTGGGCGCGCAGTGCGGCGAGGCGCCCACGGTGATCGTGCTGCTCAACCCCGGCGCTTTGCCCCGCACCTCCAGCGGCAAGCTGCAGCGCGCAGCCTGCCGCCAGGGCTGGTCCGCGCGCACGCTGGATGCCTATGCCGTGTTCGAGTCGGGCCGCTTTGCGGGCGGCGGCAGCCACGCACCGCAGGAGGCGGGCGCGGCAGATCCCACCACAAGCACGCTGGCCGGCCTGTGGCGCGAGGTGCTCGGTGGCGATGCCCTGCACGGGCCGGCCGGCGAGGCCAACTTCTTCGCGCAAGGCGGCAACTCCCTGGCCGCCGTGCGGCTGGCCGCGCGCATCTGCCGGCAATGGTCCCTGGAGTATCCGGCCGGGCGGGTCTTCGAGCACCCGCGGCTGCGCGACCAGGCACAGGACATCGACCGGCTGTGCCAACAGCGCCAGCCGGGCACGGCGCTGCAGCGCATTGCCCCGCTGGCCGAGGCCCGTCGCGCCATGCCCCTGCCGCTGACGCCGGCCCAGCAGCGCCAATGGTTTCTCTGGAAGATGGATACGCGCAGCACGGCCTACCACGTGCAGGGCGCTCTGCGCATCACCGGGCCGCTGGATGCAGGCGCCCTGCGTGCGGCCGTGCAGGGCCTGGCCGAACGGCACGGTTCGCTGCGCACGGTATTCAACGCCCGGCCCGATGGGGAGGTCGAGCAGCGCCTGGACCCCCAGGGCAGGCTGGAGCTGCAGTGGCTGGATGCCGCGCAGGCCGCGCAGGGCAAGCCCGCGCAGCGCGAGGAGCAAGCCGGCCAATGGCTGCAGGCGCTGTGCGCCCAGCCCTTTGATCTGCAGCAGGGGCCGCTGGCCCGGGCTGCCCTGGTGCGGCTGCAGGCCAATGAGCACATCCTGGCGCTGGTGATGCACCACATCGTCTCCGACGGCGCCTCCATGCAGATCCTGCTGGACGATCTGGCGGCGCTGTATTCCGGCGCCCCGGACAGCGGCCCGGCGCTGCAGTATGTGGACTACGCTGTCTGGCAGCGGGAGCAGGCTCAGCAGGCCCAGCAAGGCCAGCAGGCCTCGCTTGCCTACTGGCTGGAACGGTTGCAGGTGCCCCCAGGCGAGGCCCAGCCTGTGCTGGCCCTGCCTACCGACCATCCGCGCCAGGCGCTGGCACGCTATCGGGCGGGACGGCTCAGCTTCGAGCTGCCCGGCGCGACCTTGCAGGCGCTGCGCGCGCAGGCCCGCCAGCAGGGAGACACGCTCTTCACGCTGCTGCTGGCAGGATGGCAGGCGCTGCTGTACCGCTACACGGGGCAGGAGGACATCCGCGTCGGCGTGCCCGTGGCCAACCGCGCGCAGGCCGATCTGCAGGGCGTGGTCGGCTTTTTCGTCAACACCCTGGTGCTGCGCAACCGTATTGACGGGCGCATGCGCCTGGCCGACGTGCTGCAGCAGGCCCGCGAGGCGGCGCAGGGCGCGCAGGCCCACCATGCGCTGCCGTTCGAGCAACTGGTGGAGGCGCTGCAGCCGCAGCGCAGCCTGGCGCACAGCCCCTTGTTCCAGGTGCTGTTCAATCATCTGGTGGAGGACTGGCACGCGCTGCAGCAGGTGCCGGGCTGGACCGTGGCCGGCCAGCCGCTGGCGGCCGCAGATGCGCAGTTCGAGCTGACCGTGGAAGTGCGCGAGCGCTCCGATGGCAGCCTGGGCATCAGCCTGGTCTATGCCCGCGAGCTGTTCGAGCCGGGCAGCATGCAGCGGCTGGCCGCCCACTATGCGGCCATGCTGGACGCACTGGCGCACCAGCCCCAATGTGCCGTGGACGAGGTGCCGCTGCTGGGTCCCGACGAACGCCAGCAACTGGCGGCCTGGAGCTGCAATGACCAGGTCCTGCACGGCGGCGACATCGTGCACCGCCGCTTCGAGCAGCAGGTGGCGCGCAGCCCCGATGCCCCGGCCCTGTGCCTGGGCGAGGCCACGCTGGGCTACGCCGAGCTCAATGCGCGCGCCAACCGGCTGGCGCATCACCTGATTGCATCGGGCGTGCGGCCCGGCGTGCCGGTGGGCATTGCCATGGAGCGCTCCATCGAGATGGTCGTGGGGCTGCTGGCCATCATGAAGGCCGGCGCGGCCTATGTGCCCATCGACCCCGAGCACCCGGCCGACCGCATCGCCTACATGCTGGAGGACAGCGGCGTGTCCCTGGTGCTGGTGCAGCCGCAGGTGCGTGACCGCCTGCCGGCCAGCTGCAGTGCCCAACTGGTCGATGTGCCGGGCCTGGCGTCCCGGCTGCAGGACCTGCCGGCTCACAACCCGGCCGTTGCCCTGCATGGCGACAGCCTGGTCTATGTGATCTACACCTCGGGTTCGACCGGGCGTCCCAAGGGCGCGGCCAACCGCCACCGTTCGCTGTGCAATCGCCTGGCCTGGGGGCAGATGCACCAGCCGCTGGGCCCGGGCGACACGGTGCTGCAGAAAACGCCCTTCGGCTTCGACATCTCCTTCTGGGAATTCTTCTGGCCGCTGACCACCGGCGCATGCCTGGCGCTGGCCGCCCCCGGCGACCACCGCGATCCCCGGCGCCTGGCCGAGCTGATAGCGCGCCACCAAGTCAGCACCATCCACTTCGTGCCGTCCATGCTGCAGGCCTTCATGGCGCACCCGGCGGCCGCCACCTGCCAGGGGCTGCAGCGCATCGTGTGCAGCGGCGAGGCCCTGTCCGCCGAATTGCAGGCGGCCGTGCTGCAGGCCTTCCCCGGCACCCGCCTGCTCAATCTCTACGGCCCCACGGAGGCGGCCATCGAGGTCACCTGGTGGGACTGCCGGGACGAGGGCGCGTTGTCCGTGCCCATAGGCCGCCCCGTGGCCGGGCTGCGCACCCATGTGCTGGATGCCGCGCTCAACGAGGTGCCGCGCGGCGTGGCTGGCGAGCTGTACCTGGGCGGTGTGGGCCTGGCGCGCGGCTACTGGCGGCGGCCGGGCCTGAGCGCCGAGCGCTTTGTCGCCGACCCCGCCAGCCGCACGGGCGAGCGCCTGTACCGCACGGGCGACCTGGTGCGCTGGCGCGGCGACGGCCAGATCGACTACCTGGGCCGCGTGGACCACCAGGTGAAGATCCGCGGCTTTCGCATCGAGTTGGCCGAGGTGGAGGCCCAACTGCTGGCCCACCCCGCCGTGCGCGAGGCCGTGGTGGTCGCCCGCCAGGCGGCCGACGGTGCGCGGCTGGCCGCCTTTGTCTCGGTGCAGCAGGGACAGTGCCTGGACATGGCCGCGCTGCGCAGCGCGCTGGCCGCAGCCCTGCCCGACTACATGCTGCCCTCGTCCATCACCGTGCTGGATGCCTTGCCCCTGAACGCCAACGGCAAGGTGGACCGCAAGGCGCTGCCCGAGGCGCCCACCCTGCCGGCCCTGGAGCGCCAGGCCTACGAGCCTCCCGAGGGCGGTGTGGCCGCGACCATTGCCGCCCTCTGGGCCCAGGTGCTGGGCGTGGAGCGCATAGGCGCCAGCGACAACTTCTTCGACCTGGGCGGGCATTCGCTGCAGCTCATCCGCGTGCATGGCCTGCTGGAGTCGCGGCTGGGCCGGGAGCTGTCCCTGGTCGATCTCTTCAAGCACCCCACGGTGTCGGCCCTGGCGCGGCGCATCGAGCAGGGCGCAGATGGCGAGGGCGAGGGCGAAGGCGCCGCGCAGGCGGCCGCCGCCCGGGACGGCATGGACGCGGCCCAGCGCCGCCGCGAGGCGCTGCTGCAGCGCAAGCGCCACATCGAAAGGACCCTCTGATGCCTTCTTCCTCCGAAACCACCGGCCTGGAGATCGCCGTCATCGGCATGGCCGGGCGCTTTCCGGGCGCCGACGACATCGACCGCTTCTGGGCCAACATCCGTGACGGCGTCGAGTCCGTGAAGCGCTACAGCGACGATGAGCTGCGCGCCCTGGGCGTGCCCCAGGCCCTGCTGGACGATGCCGGCTACGTGAAGGCCGGCGTGCCGCTGGCCGGCATGGACCTCTTCGATGCCGACTTCTTCGGCTACACCCCGCGCGATGCCGAGCAGCTGGACCCGCAGCACCGCCTTTTCCTGGAATGCGCGTGGCAGGCGCTGGAGCATGCGGGCTACGAGGGCCGGCGCTATCCCGGCGCCATCGGCGTGTATGCGGGCACGGGCGCCAGCGTCTACCTGATGCGCCATCTGCTGCCCCGCCATGCGCCGGGCCCTGGCGCCCAGGTCGCCGACCTGCTGGGCCTGATGAGCGGCAACATGGCCGATGCCCTGGCCACGCGCGTGGCCTACAAGCTGGACCTGCGCGGCCCGGCCGTCACCGTGCAGACGGCCTGCTCGACCTCGCTGATGGCCGTGCACACCGCCTGCCAGGCGCTGCTGGGCCATGAATGCGCCATGGCGCTGGCCGGGGGCGTCTCGCTCAACCTGCTGCAAAACGGCGGCTACCGCTACCAGGCCGGCGCCATCTTCTCGCCGGACGGGCATTGCCGCGCCTTCGATGCCCAGGCCGCAGGCACGCTGCAGGGCAGCGGCGCGGGCATTGTGGTGCTCAAGCGCCTGGACGATGCGCTGCGCGACGGCGACACCATCCACGCCGTCATCCTGGCCAGCGCCGCCAACAACGATGGCGCAGACAAGGTAGGCTTCACGGCGCCCGGCGTCAACGGCCAGGCCGCCGTGGTGCGCGCGGCGCAGGCCCTGGCGGGCGTGCCGGCCGACACCATCGGCTATGTGGAAGCCCATGGCACGGGCACGGCGCTGGGCGACCCCATCGAGATCGCGGCGCTGACCCAGGCCTTTCGCGCCAGCACGCCGCGCAGGGGCTACTGCGCCATCGGCTCGGTGAAGACCAATATCGGCCATCTCGATGCGGCCGCCGGTGTCACGGGCCTGATCAAGACGGTGCTCTCGCTGCGGCATGCCACCTTGCCGCCGAGCCTGCATTTCGAGCGGCCGCACCCGCAGATCGACTTCGAGCGCAGTCCCTTCCATGTCAACACCGTGGCCAAGCCCTGGCCCCAGGCGGCCACACCGCGCCGCGCGGGCGTGAGCGCCTTCGGCATTGGCGGCACCAATGTCCATGTGGTGCTGCAGGAGGCTGCTGCCGCCCCTGCCACCTCTGCCACTCCTTCCAGTGCACCGGCGGATGCAGCCCGGGGCTGGCAGGTGCTGCCGCTGTCCGCTCGCAGCCCCCGTGCGCTGGACGAAGCGGCGCGCCACCTGGCTGCCCATCTGCAGCAGGCCGGCAGCGGCCTGTCGCTGGACGATGTGGCCCACACCCTGCAGCAGGGCCGCCGCGCCTTCGGCCATCGCCGTGCCGTGGTGGCCGACGGCATGGGCATGGCGGTGGAGGGCCTGCACCTCGCTGCTACTGCTGCTGCTTCTGCTGCTGCGCCGGCAGGCCAGGCCACCGAGGTGCCGGCACAGCCGCCCGGCGTGGTCTTTCTTTTCCCGGGCGGGGGCGTGCAGCACGCCAACATGGGTCTGGACCTGTACCGCGACGGCGGTGTATTCCGGCAGGAGGTGGACCGCTGCTGCGAGCTGCTGCAGGCCGAAACAGGCTGGGACCTGCGCCAGTGGCTGTTCCCCGCCCCGGGTGAAGAGGTGGAGGCCGACGCGGCGCTGTCCGCCATGGACAAGGCCCAGCCGGCCCTGTTCGTGATCGGCTATGCGCTGGCCCGGATGTGGATGGCACGCGGCGTGCAGCCCATGTCCATGCTGGGCCACAGCCTGGGCGAGTATGTGGCGGCCTGCCTGGCCGGCGTGTTCGAGCTGCTGCATGCCCTGCGCATCGTCGCGGCGCGTGGCCGCCTGCTGCAGTCGCTGCCGCAGGGCGCCATGACCTCGGTGCCCCTGGCCGAGGCCGAGCTGCAATCCCTGCTGGATTTGGGCTGTGACCTGGGTGCCGTCAATGGCGAACGCCTGTGCGTGCTGTCCGGCCCGCTGGCCGCCATCGAGGCGGCCGAAGAGGTGCTGCGCGCGCGGGACATCACCGCGCGCCGGCTGCACATTGCCGTGGCCTCGCACTCGGCCATGACCGAGCCCCTGCTGGCGCAGCTGGAGCAGGTGGTGGCCAGCGTGCCCCGGCATGCGCCGCGCCTGGCCTTCATCTCCAGCGTGACCGGCAGGCCCATCACGGCCGAGCAGGCCATGAGCCCCGCCTACTGGGCCCGCCACCTGCGCCATACCGTGCGCTTTGCGGACGGGCTGGACGAGCTTGTGCGAGAGCCGGGCCGCGTGCTGCTGGAGGTGGGCCCCGGCCAAGCCCTTACCGCCCTGGCTCGCCAGCATGCGCGCGCCGCCACGGCGGCCGGCACCTGGCCCAGCCAGGCCCATCCCCAGCAGACCGCACGCAGCGCGCAGCTGCTGGCGCAGGCCGTTGCCGGCCTGTGGTGCGCGGGCGTGGACATCGACTGGACTGCCTGCCGGGGCGGGCGGCCAGGGCGGCGCGTGCCGCTGCCGACCTATGCCTTCCAGCGCCGCTCTTTCTGGGTGCGGGCGGCGGGGCAGGGTGGCGATGCACCGAAAGCGGCAGGCACGGCAGGTCCCTCGGCTACCGCGGGTCCGTTCTACGCAGCCGCCTGGCAGCGCAGTCCCTTGCAGTTGGCGGCAGGCACCGCCGCAGCCGCAGCCCAGGTGGCCCTGGTGTTTGGCGACGGCAGTGCCACGGCCGAGGCCCTGGTGCACGCATTGCGCGCGCAGGGAACCGATGTGGTCTGCGTGGAAGCGGGCGCGGCCCCCGCCTGCCTGGCCCCGGGCCGGCATGCCGTGCGCCCCGGTGAGCGCCGCGATTGCGAGGACTTGCTCGATGCGGTGCAGGCGCGGTTCGGCCCTGTGGACGCCATCTACCACCTGTGGGCCATGGACGCGGCCGCCCCTGCGCCGCTGGAGCGCGGCTTTCACAGCGTGCTGGCGCTGGCGCAGGCGCTGGAGGCCCGTGCGCACGGTGCTGGAGGCCCGCGCACACGGCTGCTGCTGCTGGTGGCCGCAGGCGGTTCGGAAGATGTGACCGGGCTGGAAGCGCTGAACCCCGAGATGGCCGCCGTCTTTCCGCTGTGCAAGGCGATCGGGCAGGAATGCCCGTCCATCGACTGCCGTTTCGTCGATGTGGTGCAGGCGGGCTCGCCCGCAATGCAGGCCCGGCTGGCGCGCCAGCTGCTGGACGAAGCCCGCGCGCCGCACGGGCTGCGCGCGGCCGACACGGCCATCGCCCTGCGCGGTGCCCACCGCTGGCGCAAGACCTACGAGCCCCTGCAGTGGCAGGACGCCGCAGCGCCGCGCCTGCGCAGGCAGGGCGTGTACCTGATCACGGGCGGCCTTGGCGGCGTGGGCCTGGCGCTGGCCCGGCATCTGGCCGCGCACTGGCAGGCCCGCCTGGTGCTGGTGGGCCGCACGGCGCTGCCTGCGCGCAGCCAATGGGAGGCACTGGCCGCCGATGACGGGCAGCCGCGCACCCTGCGCCAGCAACTGCTGCAGTTGCTGGCCCTGGAGGCCGAGGGCGCCCAGGTGCTGACCCTGGCCGCCGATGTGGCCGACGCCGCGCAGATGCAGGCGGCGCTGGCGCAGGCGCACCAGCGCTTTGGCGCGCTGCATGGCGTGGTCCACGCCGCAGGCCATGCCGACAGCGGCATGCTGGCCACCCGCACCCGGGACAGCGTGGAGCGCACGTTCGCCCCCAAGCTGCGCGGCACCCGGCTGCTGCTGGACCTACTGGGCAAGCAGGGCACGCAGGGCACGCTGGACATGCAGGCTCCGGACTTCGTGCTGCTGTGCTCGTCCATCTCCAGCCTCACCGCAGGCCTGGGCAAGAGCGACTACGCCGCCGCCAATGCCTGCATGGATGCACTGGCGGCGCTGGCCAGCCGCCAGCGCGCCTGGCCCGTCATCTCCGTGGACTGGGACGCCTGGCGTGACCTGGGCATGGCCGCCGGCATGCGCATTCCCGAAGGCATAGGCTGGAGCGGCGCAGAAGCGGCAGCGGTGTTCGAGCGCATCGTCAACGGCGATGTGCCGCACCAGGTGGTCATCTCCACCACCGACCTGCAGCAGCGCCTGGGCGAGATCGATGCTGGGCTGGTGGATGCGCTGGCAGAACCTGCCACCGAAGCCTTCGCCGAACCTGCCGACGGATCGCAGGCCCGTGGCGGCCATCCGCGCCCGGCGCTGCAGACCGCCTACGTCGCGGCCGAAGGCGAACTGCAGCAGGCCCTGGCCGCGCTGTGGACCGACATGCTGGGCATTGCCCCGGTGGGCGTGCACGACAACCTGTTCGAGCTGGGCGGCGACTCGCTGCTGGCCCTGCAGATCCTGGGCCGCGTGAAAAAGCGCTTTGGTGTCGAGCTGCACCCTGCCGCCTTCTTCAAGGCCCCCACCGTCGGCGAGCTGGCCGTGCTGGTGGAGACCCGGCTGATCGAGGAGATCGAGGCCACCGTTACCGATGAAGGCGATGCCCTTGCCGCCTTCGCATCTGCGTGAGAAGACCACCATGTCCCTGAACGATCTCGATTCCCGCAAGTCCCGCCTGTCCGATGCGCAGCGTGCCGCACTGGCCCTGAGGCTCCGGGGTGCATCCGGTGCAACCGCTGCATCTGGCGCAGGTGGCCTGCCGGACGGCCACGCCCGCAACACGGCCCACACCATCACCCGCTGCGACCGCACGCTGGCCATTGCCCTGTCCCCCGCGCAGCGCAGCCTCTGGCTCACCTGGCGGCTGGAGCCCGCCAGCCCCGCCTACAACATGGTGGGATCGCTGTCGCTCAAGGGGCCGCTGGATGCGCTGGCGCTGGAGCAGGCGCTGCAGGCCCTGGCCGAGCGCCACGAGATCCTGCGCACCTGCTATCCGGCCGGTGAGGACGGCGAGCCCCGGCAGTCCATCCAGCCCGTCGCGCCCGTGCCCCTGCGCCTTGTCGATCTGGGCGCATGGGCGGACGGCGATCCGCAGGCCGAGGCGCAGCGCCAGGTGCTGCTGCTGGCCCGCCAGCCCTTTGCGCTGGACACGGAAATGCCACTGCGCGCCGTCCTGTGCCGGCTGGGCGCGCAGGAGCATGTGCTGGGCCTGTCGCTGCACCACATTGCGGGAGATGGCTGGTCCAACGGCATCGTGGTCGAGGAGCTGTTCCACCTGTACGAGGCCCTGCGCACGCAGCAGCCATCGCGCCTGCCGGCCATGGCCCTGCAGTTCGCCGACTACGCCGTCTGGCAGCGCCGCTGGTTCGATGCCGGTGAGCGCGAGCGGCAGCTGGACTACTGGCGCGCCCGGCTGGGCACCGAGCATGAGGCCCTGGCCCTGCCGATGAAGCAGGCCAGGGCGGCCGCGCAGGAGGCACAGGAGCAGCGCCTGGAGTTCACGCTCCCCCCTGCGCTGGCCACCCGCGTGCGTGCCCTGGGCCGCGCGCATGGCGCCTCGCTGTTCATGGTGATGCTGGCCCTGCTCAAGCTGGTGCTGTACCGCTTCAGCGGCACGCGCGAGCTGCGCGTGGGCACGCCCGTGGCCAACCGCCAGAAGGCCGAGACGCATGGGCTGATCGGCTACTTCCTGAACCTGCTGGTGCTGCGCACGCACATCGATCCCGCGCAGGACTTCGGCGCGCTGCTGGCGCAGGTGCGCGAGGCGGTGCTGGGCGCGCAGGCCCACCAGGACCTGCCGTTCCACCTGCTGGTCGAGGCGCTGCAGCCGGCCCGCCAGCCGGGCGTTCACCCGCTGTTCCAGGTCAAGTGCACCCAGCAGGAAGATGCCTCGGCCGCGCGCCACATCGCAGGCCTGGAGATCGCCATGCAGGCCGTCTCCAGCGGCCAGGCGCATTTCGACCTGAGCCTGGACTTCACCGACCGGCAGGACGGCATCGACTGCGTGCTGATCTATGCCGATGCCCTGTTCGACGAGGCCGTGGTGCGCGACATGGCCGCCGCATTCCAGGACCTTGCGCTGCAGGTCACCGGCGCAATCAGCGACAGGCAGCCCAGGCTCGGCGAGCTGTCGCTGCCAGGCCGCGTGTCGGAGTCTGCAGGCCCGGTGCAGGCCTTTGGCGCCGACAGCGTGCTGCAGCTCTGGTCGCGCGCCGTGCAGGCCCATCCCGATGGCACGGCGGTCAGGGACGCGGGCTCGGCCCTGGACTATTCACAGCTGGACCGGCAGTCCGACCAGCTGGCCCGGGCCCTGGTGGCGCGCGGCGTGGGGGCCGATGTGCGCGTGGCCCTGCATGCCGAGCGCAGCTGCGCCTTTGTGCTGGGCCTGCTCGCCGTGCTCAAGGCCGGTGGCACCTATGTGCCCCTGGACCCCGGCCTGCCGGCGCAGCGGCTGGCCTGGCAGCTGCGCGACAGCGGCGCGGTGCTGATGCTCTGCCAGCAGGCGCCCGCCTGGGACGCGGGCGTTCCCCTGTTGAGCCTGGACCTGAATGCCTGCCAGGAGCCGTGCATTGCGGGGGAGGCGCCGCCGGCCGCGCCGCCGCATTCCGCACAGGGCGCCTATGTGATCTACACCTCGGGCTCGACCGGGCAGCCCAAGGGCGTGGTCGTCAGCCACGGGGCGCTGGCCCACTATGTGCAGGCCGTGCTGCAGCGGCTGGACCTGCCCGAGGCGGCGCGCAGCATGGCCATGGTCTCGACCGTGGCGGCGGACCTGGGGCACACCGTGCTGTTCGGCGCGCTGTGCTCGGGGCGCGCGCTGCATCTGATGGCGCCCGAACTGGCCTTCGACCCCGACGGCTTCGCGCGCTACATGGCGGAGCACCGGGTGGACGTGCTCAAGATCGTGCCCAGCCATCTGCAGGGGCTGCTGAATGCCGGCATGCCCGCTGACGTGCTGCCTGCCAGCCGCCTGGTGCTGGGCGGCGAGGCCACGCGCTGGCCGCTGATCGACCGCATCGCCGCGCTCAGACCCGGCTGCCGCGTGCTCAACCATTACGGCCCCACCGAAACCACGGTGGGCATCCTCACCCAGGAGGCGGGCGAGGCGCTGCGCGGCGGCGAAAGCCTGCCCGTGGGCGGGCCGCTGGCCAATAGCCGCGCCCTGGTGCTGGATGCCGACCTGCAGCCCGTGCCCCTGGGCGCCAGCGGCGAGCTGTACCTGGGCGGGCCGGGCCTGGCGCGCGGCTACCAGGCCCGGCCCGGGCAGACGGCAGAGCGATTCGTGGCCAGCCCGTTCCAGCCGGGCGAGCGCCTGTACCGCACGGGCGACCGCGTGACCATGCTGGCCGATGGCAGCCTGCAGTTCCTGGGCCGCATGGACGACCAGGTGAAGGTGCGCGGCTACCGCGTGGAGCTGCGCGAGGTGGCGCTGGCGCTGCAGGCCGTGCCCGGCGTGGCCCAGGCCGAAGTCGTGGCGCGGCTGGACGGGAATGGGGATGGGGGCGGGGACGGGCGCATGCAGCTGCATGCCTATGCCGTGCCCCAGGCCGGCCTGCCCGCCGACAGGCCGGGGTGGGCCGCCGCGCTGGCGCAGGCGCTGCCCGAATACATGGTGCCCGCCAGCATCACCGTGCTGGAGGGCATGCCCCTGACGGCCAACGGCAAGATCGACCGCAAGGCCCTGCCCGTGCCGGAGCAGGCGGCCGCCGATCTTTTCGAGGCGCCCCAAGGCGAGGCTGAGCAGGCGCTGGCCGCCGTCTGGGCCGACCTCTTCGGCCTGGAGCGCGCGGGCCGGCATGACGACTTCTTCGCGCTGGGCGGGGACTCCATCCTCGCGCTCAAGCTGGTGGCGCGCGCCCGCAAGCGCGGCGTCAAGCTCACGCCCAAGCAGCTGTTCACGGGCAAGACGCCGGCGGGTGTGGCACGGCTGGTGGAGGGGCCGGTCGCCGGCGCCGAGCAGACCGAAGGCGCGGCGCCCCTGCCCAGGGCCGACCGCAGTGGCCCGCTGCCGCTGTCCTTTGCGCAATTGCGCCAGTGGTTCCTGTGGCAGCTGGAGCCGGCCGGTACGGCCTATCACATCAGTGGGGCGCTGCGTCTGCTGGGCACGCTCGATGTGCTGGCGCTGCAGCAAAGCTTCGACGCGCTGGTGGCGCGCCACGAGTCGCTGCGCACGGTGTTCCGCATGGGCGGGGACGGGCAGGTGGTGCAGGTGATCGCCGCACAGGGCGGTGTGCGGGTCGAGCAAACGGATCTGTCCGAACTCCCCGCTGCGCAGCGCCAGGAACAACTGGAACAGGCGGCGGCTGCCGTGCACCGCCAGCCCTTCGACCTGCAGGCTGGGCCGCTGCTGCGCGTGGGCCTGATCCGGGAGTCGGCCGAGGCGCATCTGCTGGTCGTGGCCATGCACCACATCGTCTCCGACGGCTGGTCCATGCAGATCATCGTGGATGAATTCGTGCAGCAGTACCGCGCACGGTGCCAGGGACAGGTGCCGCAGGCCGCCCCCCTGCCGCTGCAGTACGCCGACTACGCGGCCTGGCAGCGCCAGTGGCTGGAGGCCGGCGAGCGGCAGCGGCAACTGGCCTACTGGCGCGCCCAGCTGGGCGACACGCACCCGGTGCTGCAACTGCCCACCGACCACCCGCGCCGGCCCGGCGCGGACCATGTGGCCGCCAGCCATGGCCTGCAGCTGCCGGCCGGTCTGGTCGGCAGCCTGCGCCGCCGCGCCCAGGCGCAGGACGCAACGCTGTTCGTGCTGCTGCTGGCCGGCCTGCAGGCCGTGCTGCACCGCTACACGGGCCAGGAAGACATTCGCGTGGGCGTGCCCATTGCCAACCGCCACCGGGTGGAAACACAGGGCACGGTGGGCTTTTTCGTGAACACCCAGGTTCTGCGCGCCACGCTGGACGGGCGCATGGGCCTGGCGCAGCTGCTGGACCAGGCCCGGCAGGCCGCCCAGGGCGCGCAGGCCCATCAGGACCTGCCCTTCGAGCAACTGGTCGAGGCGCTGCAGCCCGAACGCAACGCCGGCACCCAGCCGCTGTTCCAGGTGCTGTTCAACCACCAGCGCCAGGACCGCAGCGCGCTGCAGCAACTGCCTGGGCTGGAGCTGCAGGAATATGCGCTGCAGGGCCAGGGTGCCCAGTTCGAGCTGACCGTGGACACCACCGAGGATGCGCAGGGCCGCCTGCACCTGCGCCTGACCTATGCCCGCGAATTGTTCGAGGCCGCCACCATCGGCGCGCTGGCCGGCCACTATGTGGCCATGCTGCAGGCGCTGGCCGATGATCCGGCCCGCAAGGTGGGCGAGGTCGCCTTGCTGGGCGCGGCCGAGCTGCACAGGCAGCAGGCATGGGGCCGCGCCGCCGGCCTGCCTGCCGGCCGGCCGGCCGCAGCGCAGACGCTGCACGGCCGCTTCGCCAGCCAGGCATTGGCGCGAGCCGGGGCGCAGGCGCTGTCCTTCGAGCACCACGTTCTCGGCTACGCCGAACTCGACGCCCGGGCCAACCGCCTGGCCCACCGCCTCATCGCCCTGGGCGTGCGGCCGGAGACCCGCGTGGGCATCGCCATGCAGCGCTCGGTGCAGATGGTGGCCGGCCTGCTGGCCATCCTCAAGGCCGGCGGCGCCTACGTGCCGCTGGACCCGGATTACCCTGCCGACCGGCTGGCGCACATGGTGGCCGACAGTGGGATCTCCCTGGTGCTGACGCAGGCTGCGCTGCGCGAGCGCATTCCCGGCGCTGCTGCGCTGCAGGTGCTGGAGATCGACACGCTGGACCTGTCGGGCGAACCCGATACCGATCCGCAGGTCGATGTGAACCCGGACAGCCTGGCCTATGTGATCTACACCTCGGGCTCGACAGGCAAACCCAAGGGCGCGCAACTGAGCCACCGCAATGTGGCACGGCTGCTGGATGCCACCGATGCCTGGTTCGGCTTCGGCCCGGACGATGTCTGGACCCTGTTCCACTCCTACGCCTTCGACTTCTCGGTCTGGGAGATCTTTGGCGCCCTGTGCACGGGCGGCAGGCTGGTGGTGGTGCCTTACTGGGTCAGCCGTTCGCCCCAGGACTTCCTGGCCTTGCTGCGTGCGGAGCGCGTAACGGTTCTCAATCAAACGCCTTCGGCCTTCGGGCAGCTGGTGCATGCGGTGGAGCAGGAAGATGGGAACGAGCAGGGCGGCGCTGGCCTGGCGCTGCGCCAGGTGATCTTCGGCGGCGAGGCGCTGGAGCCCGAGAGCCTGCGGCCCTGGTTCCACCGCTTCGGTGACCAGGGCCCGCAGCTCATCAACATGTACGGCATCACCGAGACCACGGTGCATGTGACGTACCGGCAGATCACCAAGGCGGATTTGGACGGAGGCCGCAGCCCCGTTGGCGTGGCGATTCCGGACCTGGGCCTGTACGTGCTCGATGGCAGCCTGAACCTGCTGCCGCAGGGCGTGGCGGGAGAGTTGTATGTGGCGGGTGAGGGCTTGGCACGCGGCTATCTCAACAGGCAAGGACTGACGGCAGAGCGCTTCATTGCCAACCCGTTCAGCGAGACAGGCGAGCGCCTGTACCGCACGGGCGATCTGGTGCGCTGGAACACTCAGGGCGAACTCGAATACCTGGGCCGTGCCGACCAGCAGGTCAAGATCCGGGGCTTCCGCATCGAGCTGGGCGAGGTGCAGTCGCAGCTGCTGGCCCAGCCCGAGGTGCGCGAGGCCGTGGTTTTGGCCAAGGATGGTGCAAGGCTGATCGCCTATGTCTCCCTGCGTGACGCGGTGGAGGAAAGCCAGCTCAAGCAGCGGCTGGGCCAGGCGCTGCCCGACTACATGGTGCCCTCGGCCATCGTCGTGCTCGAAGCCCTGCCTTTGACGGCCAACGGCAAGGTGGACCGCAAGGCGCTGCCCGAGCCGGAGATGGCGAGTGCGCAGGAATACGAGGCACCGCAAGGTGAACTCGAAGAAACGCTGGCGAAGATCTGGGCCGAGGTGCTGGGCGTGGAGCGCGTGGGCCGGCAGGACGGCTTCTTCGAGCTGGGCGGGCATTCGCTGCTCGCCCTGGGCCTGCTGGAGCGCGTACGCGCCCAGGGCCTGCGCGTGCAGGTGCGCACGCTGTTCCAGCATCCGAGGCTGGCGGAGTTTGCGCAGGCGGTGCGGCAGGAGCAGCAGGGTGAGCAAGGGGAGCAGGTGGCCGGCGAAATCGATGTGCCACCCAACGGCATCCCCGAAGGCTGCACGGCGATCACGCCGGACATGCTGACCCTGGTGGCGCTGGATGAAGATGAGATTGCACGCATTGCGCAGGCGGTGCCCGGTGGCGCAGCCAACATCCAGGACATCTACCCGCTGGCGCCGCTGCAGGAGGGGATTTTGTTCCACCACCTGCTGCAGTCCGGGGGCGATGTGTTCGTCTCGCCCAACCTGCTGAGCTTCGGGACGCGCGAGCAGCTGCAATCCTTCGTGCACAGCCTCAACCAGGTGATTGCGCGCCATGACATCCTGCGCACGGCCGTGCTCTGGGAGGGGCTGTCCGAGCCCGTGCAGGTGGTGCTGCGCCAGGCACCGCTGCAGCTGCAGTGGCCTGATGCGGATGAGGCACATGAGGCACTGGTGCCGCAGATGCTGGAGCAACTGCGCAGCCACGACCTGCGCCTGGACGTGCGGCAGGCGCCGATGATAGGGGCGCGGGCCGCGCACGATGCCGGGCAAGGCCGCTGGCTGCTGCAGCTGCTGAGTCACCACCTGGTGATGGACCGCATCACGCTGGACCTGCTGCTGCAGGAAGTGCTGCGGCTCCAGCAGGGCCGTGCGGCCGAGCTGCCGGTGCCCGTGCCCTTCCTGCGCTTTGTGGCGCAGGCGCGCCAGGGCGTGGCGGCCGAGGCGCACGAGCGGTTCTTCCGCCGCATGCTGGCCGATGTGCAGGAGCCCACGGCCGCCTTCGGCCTGCTGGACGTGCAAGGCGATGGCCGTGGCATGGAGGAGGCCCGCCTGCGGTTGGACGCCCCACTGGCCCAGGGCATGCGCGGCCAGGCGCGTGCGCACGGGGTCAGCCCCGCCGCGCTCTGCCACCTGGCCTGGGCGCTGGTGCTGGCCCGGACCAGCGGCAGGCAGGAGCCGGTCTTCGGCACCGTGCTGATGGGCCGTATGGACGGCGGCGCCGGTGCGCAGCAGGCGCTGGGCATGTTCATCAACACCTTGCCGCTGCGGCTGCCGCTGGGCGAAGGCAGCGTGCTCCAGGGCCTGCGCAGCACGGCGGCGGCGCTTGCGGCGCTGCTGCAGCACGAGCATGCCAGCCTGTCGCTGGCCCAGCGCTGCAGCGGCCTGCCTGCGGGAACGCCGCTGTTCAGCGCATTGCTGAACTACCGGCATGGCGCGGCCGAGGGTGCTG
The DNA here is from genome assembly GCF_002193035.1 of Delftia sp. K82. NCBI lineage: Bacteria > Pseudomonadati > Pseudomonadota > Betaproteobacteria > Burkholderiales > Comamonadaceae > Delftia > Delftia sp. K82. Next base: position 1,223,626 of record NZ_MYFL01000001.1, read on the forward strand.
CGCAAGAGCTGGCCCGGGCCGGCGTGCAGGTGCTGGGCCGCCCCGAGCGCAGCAACTATCCCGTGGGCATGGCCGTGGATGACGACGGCCAGGGCTTTGTGCTCGTCGCCCAGGTGGTGCGCAGCGTAGGGGCCGGGCGCGTCTGCGCCTACATGCAGCAGGCCCTGCAGGCGCTGGTGCAGGCGCTGCAGCAGCAGCCCGGCCGCGACCTGCGCACGCTGGACGTGGTGCCCCCGGCCGAGCGCCAGGCGCTGCTGGCGCAGGCCGGCAACCCCCGGTCCTGGCCGCAGGCCTTGCCGGTGCACCGCATGTTCGAGGCGCAGGCAAGGCAGCGGCCCCAGGCCCCGGCCCTGGCTGCGGACGGGCAGGTGTTCAGCTACGGCGATCTGGACCGGCGGGCCAGCCGCCTGGCGCAGGCCCTGATCGCCCAGGGGCTGCGGCCCGGGCAGCGCGTGGGCCTGGTGGCCGAGCGCGGGGCCGCCATGGTGGCCGGCCTGCTGGCCATCCTCAAGGCGGGCGCCGCCTACGTGCCCGTCGATCCGGCGCTGCCCGATGAGCGCATGCAGTACATGCTGCAGGACAGCGGGGCCTGCCTGGCGCTGGCCTCGGGCTTGGCGCCGGGCCGGCTGGCCTTGCTCGCCGCCAGCGTGCCGAAGGTGCTGGAACTGGAGGCGCTGGAGGTACCGGAGGTGCTGGAGGCAGTGGAGGCAAGGGAGCCAGGGCCGCAGGCAGGCACGGAACGCGCGCCCCGCGTCGAGGTGCATGGCGACCAGGCGGCCTATGTGATCTACACCTCGGGCTCCACCGGGCGGCCCAAGGGCGTGGTGGTGCGGCATGCGGCCTTCTCCAACTTCCTGCAGTCCATGGCGGCACAGCCGGGCCTGCAGGCGCAGGACGTGGTGCTGGCCACGACCTCCGTGTCCTTCGACATTGCGGGCCTGGAAATCTTCCTGCCCCTGGCCGTGGGCGCGCAGCTGGTGGTGGCCGGGCGCGAACAGGTGCGCGACGCGGCCGCGCTGGCGGCGCTGCTGGAGCGCAGCCGCGCCAGCGTGATGCAGGCCACGCCCTCGGGCTGGCGCCTGCTGCTGGCCGGTGGCTGGAAGGCGGCACGGCCGCTGAAGGCGCTGTGCGGCGGCGAGGCGCTTGCACCGGACCTGATCGCCCTGCTGCGCGCGGCGGGCGTGGACCTCTGGAACCTCTACGGCCCGACCGAGACCACGATCTGGTCCAGCCTGCAGCAGGTGCAGGGCGATGCCGCCACCCTGGGCCAGGCCATCGCGGCCACCCGGCTGCTGGTGCTTGACGAAGGACTGCGCTGCGTGCCGCAAGGCGTGGCCGGGGAGCTGTTCATTGGCGGCCAGGGCCTGGCGCGCGGCTACTGGCAGCGGCCGGGCCTGAGCGCGGAGCGTTTTGTGGCCGATCCTTTCGCGGGTCCGGGTGAGGCTGGCGAACGCCTGTACCGCACGGGCGACCTGGTGCGCCGCAATGCCGATGGCGCGCTCGAATACCTGGGCCGGCTGGACCACCAGGTCAAGATTCGCGGCCACCGCATCGAGCTGGGCGAGGTGGAGGCCGCGCTGCTGGCCCAGCCCGAGGTGCGCGAGGCCGTGGTCACGGCAGCGGGGTCCGGCAGCGATACGCGCCTTGTGGCGCACGTATCTCTACATGCACCGCTGCATGCAGGCCCGCCCCTGGACGCTGCGGCACTGCGCGCAAGACTGGCCAGCGGCCTGCCCGACTACATGCTGCCATCCGCCATCGTGGTGCTGGACACGCTGCCGCTGAACAACAGCGGCAAGGTGGACCGTGCCGCGCTGCCTGCGGCGCAGGCATCGTCCGGCCCGTCCTACGAGGCGCCTTCGGGGCAGGCCGAGGAAATGCTGGCCGGGCTCTGGTCCGAGCTGCTGGGCAGTGGCCGCGTGGACCGCCGCGACAGCTTCTTCGAGCGCGGCGGGCACTCGCTCAAGGTGGTGCAACTGCTGGCGCGGCTGCAGGGGGCAGGCGCTGCGGGGCTGACCGCCCAGGACGTTTTCCGCACCCCGGTGCTGCAGGACATGGCGGGCCTGGTGCGCCTGCCGGCCCATGGCAGCGCGGATGCTGCGGGTGCAACAGGCACGACAGGCGCGGATGCGCAGGCGCTCGATGCGCTGGATTCCTTTCTCGAAACTCTGGGAGATATCTGATGGACCGTGGCCGCCTGCGCCAAATCGCCGAGCGCTTTGCAAGCCTGAGCCCTGCCCAGCGCACGCTGGCATTGCAAAAGATCCGGGCCGAGGGATTGGATCTCTCGCACTTCCCCATCCCTGTCCGCGCACCATCGCCCGACCAGACCGAAGCCCTGTCCCATGCGCAGCTGCGCCAGTGGTTCCTGTGGAAGCTGGACCCGCAAAGCTCGGCCTACCACATCGCCCAGGCCTCGTGGATGCATGGCGAGCTGGATCTGGCGGCCTTGCGGCAGGCGTTCGGCGTGCTGCTGGAGCGCCACGGCGGACTGCGCACGGTGTTCGAGGAAAGCCCCGACGGCCTGGCGCGGCAGCGCATCGTGCCGCAGCTGGCCCTGGAGTTGCCGCTGATCGACCTGACCCCCTTGCCTGCCGCACAGCGGCGCGAACGGGCCCTGGCCGAAGCCGAGCGCCTGTGCCTCACGCCCTTTGACCTGACGCGCGGCCCGCTGCTGCGCGTGGCCGCCGTCCGCCTGGACAGCCGCCAGCACCTGCTGGTGGTGGTGATGCACCACATCATCTCCGACGGCCGCTCCATGCAGATCCTGCTGGAGGAGTTCGCCGGCCTGTACGCGGCACTGGTGCAGCAGCGCCCGACCCGCCTGCCGCCGCTGCCCATTGCCTACACCGACTACGCCGCCTGGCAGCGCGACTGGCTGGAGGCCGGGGAAAGGCAGCGCCTGCTGGACTACTGGCTGCCCGAACTGGCCGGGGGGCAGGACCTGCATCTTGAACTGCCCGCCGACCATGCCCGCGCGCCGGGCGCCGAGACCCTTTGGCATGCCGCCTGGCACCGGCTGGATCTGCCCGCCAGCCTGGTGGCCGGACTGGAGCAGCGCGCCCGCGAGCAGGGCACCTCCCTCTTCGTGGCGCTGCTGGCCGGTTTCCAGGCCCTGCTGCACCGCTATACCGCCGAGACCGATATCCGCGTGGGCGTGCCCGTGGCCAACCGCAACCAGCCCGAGGCCCAGCCGCTGGTCGGCTTCTTCGTCAACACGCTGGTGATGCGTGGCCGGCTCGATCCCCGCATGCGCCTGCAGGAGCTGCTGGCCCAGCTGGCCGAGCGGGTCCGCCTGGGCCTGGCCCACCAGGACCTGCCCTATGAGCAACTGGTCGAGGCGCTGCAGCCGCGCCGCAGCCTGGACGGCAGCTCGCTGTTCCAGGTGATGCTGAACTACCAGCACGAAGAGGCGGCCGGCCTGGCGGGCCTGGAGATCCAGAAGCTGGAGCTGGACGGCCTGGCCGCCCAGTTCGAGCTGACCCTGCACGCCAGCCGCCGCGCCGACGGCAGCCTGCAACTGGGCTTTGCCTATGTGCGCGAGCGCTTCGAGCCGGCCACGGTGCAGCGCATGGGCGCGCATCTGTCGCTGCTGCTGCAGGCGCTGGCGCATGCGCCGCAGTGCGCGCTGGACCAGGTGCAGCTGCTGCCCGGCGATGAGCAGGCGCAGCTTCTGGACCGCAGTGCGCGCCGCAGTACCCGCAATGGACCTGCCCTCAACCCTGCGCAGCCCGCCTGCCTGCACCAGCGCTTTGCGGCAAGCGCGCAGCAGCGGCCAAATGCGATGGCGTTGACCTGCGAGTCCGCACAACTGACCTACGCCGAACTCGACGCCCGGGCCAACCGCCTGGCCCACCGCCTGATCGCCCTGGGTGTGCGCCCGGAGACGCGCGTGGGCATTGCCATGCAGCGCTCGGTGGAGATGGTGGTGGGACTGCTGGCCATCCTCAAGGCTGGTGGCGCCTATGTGCCGCTGGACCCGGACTACCCTGCCGACCGGCTGGCGCACATGGTGGCCGACAGCGGGATCTCTCTGGTGCTGACGCAGGCTGCGGTGCGCGAGCGCATTCCCGGCGCCGCTGCGCTGCAGGTGCTGGAGATCGACATGCTGGACCTGTCGGGCGAACCCGATACCGATCCGCAGGTTGAAGTCTCGGCCGACAGCCTGGCCTATGTGATCTACACCTCGGGCTCCACGGGCCGCCCCAAGGGCGCACAACTGAGCCACCGCAACGTGGCACGGCTGCTGGATGCCACCGATGCCTGGTTCGGCTTCGGGCCTGACGACGTCTGGACGCTGTTCCATTCCTACGCCTTCGACTTCTCGGTCTGGGAGATCTTCGGCGCCCTGTGCACGGGCGGCAGGCTGGTGGTGGTGCCGTACTGGGTCAGCCGCTCGCCCCAGGACTTCCTGGCTTTGCTGCGTGCCGAGCGCGTAACGGTTCTCAATCAAACGCCTTCGGCCTTCGGGCAGCTGATCCATGCGGTGGAGCAGGATGAAGAAGGCAGTGCTGGCCTGGCGCTGCGCCAGGTGATCTTCGGCGGCGAGGCGCTGGAGCCCGAGAGCCTGCGGCCCTGGTTCGAGCGCTTTGGCGAGCAGGCCCCGCAGCTCATCAACATGTACGGCATCACCGAGACCACGGTGCATGTGACGTACCGGCAGATCACCAAGGCGGATCTGGAGGGTGGTCGCAGCCCTGTTGGCGTGGCGATTCCAGACCTGGGCCTGTATGTGCTCGATGGCAGCCTGAACCTGCTGCCGCAGGGCGTGGCCGGGGAGCTGTTCGTGGCGGGCGAGGGCTTGGCACGCGGCTATCTCAACAGGCAAGGACTGACGGCAGAGCGCTTCGTTGCCAACCCGTTCAGCGAGACGGGCGAGCGCCTGTACCGCACGGGCGATCTGGTGCGCTGGAACGCTCAGGGCGAACTCGAATACCTGGGCCGTGCCGACCAGCAGGTCAAGATCCGGGGCTTCCGCATCGAGCTGGGCGAGGTGCAGTCGCAGCTGCTGGCCCAGCCCGAGGTGCGCGAGGCCGTGGTGCTGGCCAGGGATGGTGCAAGGCTGATCGCCTATGTCTCCCTGCGTGACGCGGTGGAGGAAAGCCAGCTCAAGCAGCGGCTGGGCCAGGCGCTGCCCGACTACATGGTGCCCTCGGCCATCGTCGTGCTCGAAGCCCTGCCTTTGACGGCCAACGGCAAGGTGGACCGCAAGGCGCTGCCCGAGCCGGAGATGGCGAGTGCGCAGGAATACGAGGCACCGCAAGGTGAACTCGAAGAAACGCTGGCGAAGATCTGGGCCGAGGTGCTGGGCGTGGAGCGCGTGGGCCGGCAGGACGGCTTCTTCGAGCTGGGCGGGCATTCGCTGCTCGCCCTGGGCCTGCTGGAGCGCGTACGCGCCCAGGGCCTGCGCGTGCAGGTGCGCACGCTGTTCCAGCATCCGAGGCTGGCGGAGTTTGCGCAGGCGGTGCGGCAGGAGCAGCAGGGTGAGCAGGGTGAGCAAGGTGCGCAGGTGGCCGGCGAGATCGACGTGCCGCCCAATGGCATCCCCGAAGGCTGCACGGCGATCACGCCGGACATGCTGACCCTGGTGGCGCTGGATGAAGATGAGATTGCACGCATTGCCGCTGCGGTGCCCGGTGGCGCAGCCAACATCCAGGACATCTACCCGCTGGCGCCGCTGCAGGAGGGAATTCTGTTCCACCACCTGCTGCAGTCCGAGGGCGATGCCTATGTCACCTCGCACACGCTGAGCTTCGACTCGCGCGAGCGGCTGCAGCGGTTTGCCGAGAGCTTTGACCAGGTGGTCGCGCGGCATGACATCCTGCGCACGGCCGTGTTCTGGGAGGGCCTGGCGACGCCCGTGCAGGTCGTCTGCCGGCAGGCCCGTCTGCCGCTGCCCTGGCTGGAGGAGGGCGGAACAGCGGCATCATCGCAGGACGCGCAGGACGCGCAGGACGCGCAGGACGCGCAGGCCCGGCTGGCCGCCTGCGCCCAGGGCTACCGCATCGACCTGCGCAAGGCGCCGCTGATCCACCTGGTGGCCGCGCACGACGCGCCGGGCCAGCGCTGGCTGCTGCAGATCCTGGCCCATCACATGGTGGACGACAACACCACGCTCAAGCAGGTGATCGGTGAGATCGCGCTGATCCAGCAGGGCCGCTCCAGTGCGCTGCCCCGGCCGCTGCCGTTCCGCCGGTTCGTGGCCCAGGCGCGCTCGGGCGAGGGCACGGCCGGGCATGAGGCGTTCTTTCGCGCCATGCTGGGCGATGTGCAGGAGCCCACGGCGCCTTTCGGGCTGCTGGACGTCCAGGGCGACGGAGCGCGCACGAACGAGGTGCGGCAGGTGCTTGACGGCGGCCTTGCCGCCCGGTTGCGGCAGCAGTCCCGACGCCACGGCGTCAGCGCCGCCGCGCTGTTCCACCTGGCCTGGGCCCTGGTGCTGGCCAGGACCAGCGGCAGGGACGACGTGGTGTTCGGCACCGTTCTGTTCGGCCGCATGCAGGCGCAGCAGGGCGCGGCCCGCGCGCTGGGCATGTTCATCAATACGCTGCCGCTGCGCGTTCGCCTGGCCGGTCGTGGCGTGGCCCAGGCCCTGCGCCAGACCCAGTCCGCGCTGACGGACCTGCTGCACCACGAGCATGCCAGCCTGTCGATGGCCCAGTCCTGCAGCGGCCTGGCCGGCGGGGCGCCGCTGTTCACGGCCCTGCTCAACTACCGGCACACGGCGCTGCAGGACGCGGACGCTGGCGATGCCTGGACCGGCGTGCAGATACTGCAAAGCCACGAGCGCACCAACTTCCCGTTCGGCCTGTCGGTCAACGACACGGGCGAGGGCTTCACGTTGATCGCGCATGTGATCGATGCGGTGAATGCCCACAGCATGTGCGGCTACATGCACGAGGCGCTGGACGGCCTGGCCGATGCCCTGGCGCGCGACCCCGGCCAGCCCGTGACCGCGATTGCGGTGCTGCCCGCGCATGAACGGGACAGGCTGCTGCAGTGGAGCCTCAATGGCAAGTCCCATCCCGAGGCCCTGCCCGTGCACCGGGAATTCGAGGCCCGCGTGCGGGAGCAGCCCGATGCCGTCTGCCTGGTCCATGGCGACGAGGCGCTGACCTCGGCCCAGCTCAACGCCCGTGCCAACCGGCTGGCCCACCGGCTGATGGCCCTGGGCGTGGGGCCGGACGTGCGCGTGGGCGTTGCGCTGGAGCGCTCGGTGGACATGGTGGCGGGACTGCTGGCGGTGCTCAAGGCCGGTGGCGCCTACGTGCCGCTGGACATGGAGTACCCGGTGGATCGCTTGGCCTACATTGCCCAGGACAGCGGCATTGCCCTGCTGCTGACCGAGCGCAAGGCACGCGAGCGCCTGCCGTTCGCGCAGGCGCTGAACGTGGTCGAGCTCGACGGCCTGGACCTGGACGCGGGGCCTGACCACAATCCCGGCGTGGCGGTCCATGGCGACCATCTGGCCTATGTGATCTATACATCGGGCTCCACCGGCCGGCCCAAGGGGGCGGCCAACCGGCATGCCGCGCTGTCCAATTGCATGGCCTGGATGCAGGACCACTACCGGCTCACGCGGGCCGACGCGGTGCTGCACAAGGCGGCCTTCGGCTTCGATGTCTCGGCCTGGGAAATCTTCTGGCCGCTGACGGCGGGCGTGCGCCTGGTGGTGGCCCGGCCCGGCGACCATCGCGATCCCGAGCGCATCGTCGCGCTGATCCGCCGCCACCAGATCACCACGCTGAACTTCGTGCCGGCCATGCTGCAGGCGTTTCTGGCCCATGAAGGCATCGAGGAGGAGACCCGCCTGCGCTACGTGATCTGCGGCGGCGAGGCCATGCCGGCCGAGACACAGCGCGAGGCCCTGCGCCGCCTGCACGGCGTCAGCCTGCAAAACCTCTACGGCCCGACCGAGGCCGCCATCCACGTGACGCACTGGACCTGCCGCGACGATGGCCGCAGCCCGGTCCCCATCGGCCGCCCCGTCAGTGCGACCAAGGCCCTGGTGCTGGGCCAGGATCTGGGACTGGTTCCCGCAGGCGTGGCCGGCGAACTCTATCTGGGCGGGCAGGCGCTGGCGCAGGGTTACCTGGGCCGGCCCGGCCTGAGCGCCGAGCGCTTCGTCGCCGACCCGTTCGACCAGGGCGGCGGCCGCCTGTACCGCACGGGCGACCTGGTGCGCTGGAACGATGAAGGCCAACTGGAGTACCTGGGGCGCCTGGACCACCAGGTGAAGATCCGGGGCTTTCGCATCGAGCTGGGCGAGATCGAGGCCCGGCTGCTGGCCCAGCCCCAGGTGCGGGAGTCCGTGGTCGTGGCCCGCAAGGGCCCTGCCGGAATGCACCTGGCGGCCTATGTCTCGGCGCATGAAGGGCAGCAGGTCACGGCGGACGAACTGCGCGAGCGCCTGGCCCTTGAACTGCCGGACTACATGGTGCCGGCCGCCATCATGGTGCTGGACCGCCTTCCCCTGAATGCCAACGGCAAGGTGGACAGGGCCGCCTTGCCCGAGCCAGAACTGCTGGCCAGCCTGCACTACGAGGCGCCCGTGGGCGACGGCGAGCAGCGTCTGGCCGCACTCTGGAGCGAGGTGCTGGGCGTGGAGCGCGTGGGGCGCCAGGACCATTTCTTTGAGCTGGGCGGGCACTCGCTGCTGGCCCTGAAGCTGCTGGAGCGCATGCGCGCCCAGGGCTGGGTGACGCAGGTGCGCACGCTGTTCCAGCACCCCCGGCTGGCGGATCTGGCGCTGGCGCTGCGCCGCGAGCAGGGCCTGCCCCGGCATGAGGTGCAGGTGCCGCCCAACGGCATCCCCGAAGGCTGCACGGCCATCACGCCCGCCATGCTGACGCTGGTGGCGCTGGACGTGCAGGAGATCGCGCGGGTCGAGGCCGCCGTGCCCGGTGGCGCGGCCAACATCCAGGACATCTATCCGCTGGCGCCGCTGCAGGAAGGCATTCTGTTCCACCACACGCTGCACCAGCAGGGCGACGCCTATGCCACGCCGACGCTGCTGGGCTTTGACACGCGCGAACGGCTGCTGGGCTTTGTGGCCCATCTGAACCGGGTCATCGCACGCCACGACATCCTGCGCACGGCCGTGCTGTGGGAAGGGCTGGCCGAGCCCGTGCAGGTGGTCTGCCGGCAGGCGCAGGTGCAGCTCGACTGGCTGGAGGAGAGCGAAAAGGAGAGTGAAGGGGAGAGCGAAGGGGAGAGTACGGATGTGGCCAGCCGGCTGCAGGCCGTGATGGACCCGCGCGTGCAGCGCATCGATGTGCGCCGTGCACCCATGATCCGCGCCGTGGCGGCGCAGGATGCGCCCAACGGGCGATGGCTGCTGCAGCTGCTGACCCACCACCTGGTGCTGGACCACACGACGCTGGAACGCATCGTCGAGGAGATCGCGCTGATGGCCCAGGGCCGCGAGGCGGAGTTGCCCAGGCCCCTGCCGTTCAGGCGCTTCGTGGCCCAGGCCCGGCTGGGCGTGAGCACCCGGGAGCATGAGGACTTCTTCCGCGCCATGCTCGGCGATGTGGATGAACCCACGGCGCCGTTTGGCCTGCTGGATGTACAGGGGGACGGCAGTGCGGTGCAAGAGGCCAGGCTGGCCTTGGACGAGCCCCTGGCGCGCAGTGTGCGCCGGCAGGCGCAGCGCCATGGGGTGAGTGCAGCCAGCCTGTTCCACCTGGCCTGGGCGCTGGTGCTGGGCAGGACCACGGGCAAGGATGATGTGGTGTTCGGCACCGTGCTCTTTGGCCGCATGCAGGGCGGGGAGGGCGCGTACAGCGCGCTGGGCATGTTCATCAACACGCTGCCGCTGCGCATACGGCTGGGCGGGCGCAGCGTGCAGGAGTGCCTGCATGAGACGCATGCGGGGCTGACAGGGCTGATGCACCACGAGCACGCCACGCTGTCGCTGGCGCAGCGCTGCAGCGCTCTGGCGGGGGGAACGCCGCTGTTCTCGGCCCTGCTCAACTACCGCTACAGCGTGGCGCCGCAGGAGGGGGCCGCAGCGGGCGCGTGGGAGGGCATGACGGCGCTGGGCGGACAGGAGCGCACCAACTACCCCGTGACCGTGTCCATCGACGACCTGGGCGAAGGCTTTGGCATCGTGGCCCAGGCCGATGCTGCTCTGGGGGCTGAACGGCTGTGTGGATACATGGCGGCGGCCGTGGCCTCCCTGGTCCACGCGCTGGAAAGCGAGCCCGGCCTGGAGGCTGCGGCGCTGGACATGCTGGACGGCAAGGAATGGGCGCAGCTGCAGGCCTGGAGCCTGGGCGCCCGAACCGAACCAGGGATGCAGCCGGTGCACCAGCTGATCGAGCGCCAGGCCAAGGCACGGCCGGATGCCGTGGCGCTGGTCTTTGGCGATCAGGTTCTGAGCTATGACCAGCTCAACCGCCGCGCCAACCAGCTGGCACACCGGCTGATGGCATTGGGCGTGAGGCCGGAGACCCGGGTCGGCATCGCCATGGAGCGGTCCATCGAGATGGTGGTGGGCCTGCTGGCCATCATGAAGGCCGGTGGCGCCTATGTGCCCCTGGACCCCGATCACCCGCCCGAACGGCTGGCGCAGATGATCGAAGACGGCGCCGTGCGGCGCCTGCTCACCCACAGCGCGCTGCGCGAGCGCCTGCCCGCAGGCGAGGATCTGCAGTGGCTGGACATCGACCGCATCGATGTGGCCGGTGAATCGCAGCGCAACCCGGTGGTTGCCGTGCATGGGCAGCATCTGGCCTATGTGATCTTCACCTCGGGCTCCACGGGCCGCCCCAAGGGCGCGGCCAACCGGCATGCGGCCCTGCACAACCGGCTGGCCTGGGTGCAGCAGGCCCATGCGCTCGATGCCTCGGACGCCGTGCTGCAAAAGACACCGTTCAGCTTCGATGTGTCGGTCTGGGAGTTCTTCTGGCCCCTGATGGTCGGCGCCCGGCTGGTGATGGCTGCGCCTGGCGATCACCGTGACCCCGCAAGGCTGGTGGCGCTGATCACGGGCCATGGCGTCACCACCGTGCACTTCGTGCCTTCCATGCTGCAGGCCTTTGTGGCGCACGCGGGCGTTGCGGCATGCACGGGCCTCAGGCGCATCCTGTGCAGCGGCGAGGCCCTGCCGGCCGAGGCGCAGAACGCCGTCTTCAGGCTCCTGCCCGGGGCCGGTCTCTACAACCTCTATGGCCCGACCGAGGCGGCCATCGACGTCACCCATTGGCGCTGCCGCGACGACGGGCGGCGCCAGGTTCCCATCGGCCAGCCCATCAGCGGCATCCGCACCTATGTGCTGGACTGCGCCATGCGGCCGGCGCCACAGGGCGTGGCTGGCGAGCTGTACCTGGGCGGCATGGGCCTGGCGCGCGGCTATCTGAACCGCCCCGCACTGACGGCCGAGCGCTTTGTGGCCGACCCGCTGGACACGCAGGGCGGCCTGCTGTACCGCACGGGCGACCTGGTGCGCTGGAACGGCGAAGGCCAGATCGAGTACTTGGGCCGCCTGGACCACCAGGTGAAGATCCGCGGCCTGCGCATCGAGCTGGGCGAGATCGAGGCCCATCTGCTGGCCCAGCCCGGCGTGCGCGAGGCCGTGGTGGTCGCGGCACAAGCCACGTCGGGCGCGGCGGGCGCGCGCCTTGTCGCCTATGTGGCCAGTCCGGACGCCGATGCGGGGCTGTCCGAAACCTTGCGCCAGGCTTTGGCAGGGCGGCTGCCGGACTATATGCAGCCTTCGGCCATCGTCGTGCTGCCTGCGCTTGCGCTCAATGCCAACGGCAAGGTGGACCGCAAGGCCCTGCCGCAGCCCGAATGGGCGCAGCGTGGATACGAGCCGCCGCACAACGGGGTCGAGCAGCAGCTGTCGGCGATATGGGCCGAGCTTCTGGGGCAGGACCGCGTGGGGCGGCGCGACAACTTCTTCGAGCTGGGCGGGCACTCGCTGCTGGCCATGGGCATGCTGGAGCGCATGCGTGCGCATGGCCTGTCGGCCTCGGTGCGCAGCCTGTTCCAGCATCCGCAGCTGGCGGATTTTGCGGCGCAGCTGATGCAGGCGGACGGCGCCGCCCAGGTGCAGGTGCCGCCCAACGGCATTCCCGAAGGCTGCACGGCCATCACGCCCGCCATGCTGACGCTGGTGGCGCTGGACGTGCAGGAGATCGCACGGGTCGAGGCCGCCGTGCCAGGTGGCGCGGCCAACATCCAGGATATCTATCCGCTGGCGCCGCTGCAGGAAGGCATTCTGTTCCACCACACCCTGCACCAGCAGGGCGACGCCTATGCCACGCCCACGCTGCTGGGCTTCGACACGCGGGAGCGTTTGCTGGGCTTTGTGCAACGGCTCAACCGGGTCATCGCACGCCACGACATCCTGCGCACGGCCGTGCTGTGGGAAGGGCTGGCCGAGCCCGTGCAGGTGGTCTGGCGGCAGGCACAGGTGCTGGTCGATTGGCTGGAGCTTGGTGAAAGCGAGGGCGAAGGCGATGTGGCCGCCGCACTGCAGCAGCGCCTGGACCCGCGCGTGCAGCGCATCGATGTGCGCCGCGCGCCCATGATCCGCGCCGTGGCGGCGCAGGATGCGCGCAACGGCCGCTGGCTGCTGCAGCTGCTGACCCACCACCTGGTGCTGGACCACACGACGCTGGAGCGCATCGTCGAGGAGATCGCGCTGATGACCCAGGGCCGCGAGGCGGAGCTGCCCAGGCCCCTGCCGTTCAGGCGCTTCGTGGCCCAGGCCCGGCTGGGCGTGAGCACCAGCGAGCATGAGGACTTCTTCCGCGCCATGCTCGGCGATGTGGATGAACCCACGGCGCCGTTTGGCCTGCTGGATGTGCAGGGCGACGGCAGCGCGGTGGAGGAGGCCAGGCTGGCCTTGGACGAGCCCCTGGCGCGCAGCGTACGCCGGCAGGCGCAGCGCCATGGGGTGAGCGCGGCCAGCCTGTTCCACCTGGCCTGGGCGCTGGTGCTGGGCAGGACCACGGGCAAGGACGACGTGGTGTTCGGCACCGTGCTCTTTGGCCGCATGCAGGGCGGGGAGGGCGCGCACAGCGCGCTGGGCATGTTCATCAACACGCTGCCGCTGCGCATACGGCTGGGCGGGCGCAGCGTGCAGGAGTGCCTGCAAGAGACGCATGCGGGGCTGACGGGGCTGATGCACCACGAGCACGCCACGCTGTCGCTGGCGCAGCGCTGCAGCGCTCTGGCGGGGGGAACGCCGCTGTTCTCGGCCCTGCTCAACTACCGCTACACCGCAGCGCCGCAGGAGACGGAGGCAGCGGATGCAGCCTCGGGCGCGTGGGAAGGCATGACGGCCCTGGGCGGGCAGGAGCGCACCAACTACCCGGTGGACATGTCCATCGATGACCTGGGCCAGGGCTTTCGTCTGGTCGGGCAGGCCAGCAAGGCCGTGGGCGCGCAGCGCCTGTGCGCCTACATGCTGGCCGCCGTGGAAGGCATTGTTGCGGCCCTGGCCCAATCGCCCGCGCTGCCGGCCTGCGATATCGAGCTGTTGGACCGGGACGAATGGGCGCAGCTGACGCAATGGGCGCAATCGGTGCAGTCTGGATGCAACCCGCAGAGCCGCGACGCCCAGCCCCTGGTGCACAAGCTGTTCGAGCAGCAGGTGGACGAGCGGCCCCAGGCCACGGCCCTGGTCTTTGGCGACGAATGCATCAGCTATGCGCAGCTCAACCGGCGTGCCAACCGCTTGGCGCACCGCCTGATCGCCGAGGGGGTGGGCGCGGAGGTGCGCGTGGGCATTGCGGTGGAACGCTCGGTGGAGATGGTGGTTGCCGTACTGGCCGTGCTCAAGTCGGGCGCGGCCTATGTGCCCCTGGACCCCGGCTATCCGGCCGAGCGCCTGGCCCACATGGTCGAGGACAGCGGCATGGCCTGCCTGCTCACGCAGTCCCGCCTGGGGCTGGAGGTGGCCGGTCGCGTGAAGGCGCTGGACCTGGATGCCATCGGCGCGATGCTGGGGCCCGACCACAACCCCGGCGCCGCCGTGCATGGCGAATGCCTGGCCTATGTGATCTACACCTCGGGCTCCACCGGCCGCCCCAAGGGCGTGGGCATCTCCCACCGCTGCCTGGCCGAACAGGCGCAGCTGGCCGTCGGCTTTGCCGCGCTGTCGCCGCAGGACCGCGTGCTGCAGTTCGCCACGCTGAATTTCGATGGCTGCATCGAGCAACTGTTCGCGCCCCTGGTGGCCGGCGCGGCCATGGTGCTGCGCGGGCCCGAACTCTGGGACAGCGCCACCTTCCACAGGGAACTCATAGCCAGGCAGATCAGCGTGGCCGATCTGACCACCGCCTACTGGCTGCTGCTGGTCCAGGATTTCGCGCGCCAGGGCCTGCGCGGGTATGGGCGGCTCAGGCAGGTGCATGTGGGTGGCGAGGCCATGCCGGGCGCCGGCCTGCAGGCCTGGCGCGATGCCGGGCTGGGCCATGTGAGGCTGCTCAATGCCTATGGCCCGACCGAGGCCACCGTCACGGCCTCCCTCTTCGACTGCACGGGCCTGGTGGAAGGCGCCGGCGCGGCGCCCCAGGACCTTCCCATAGGCCGGCCTCTGGCGGGCCGGCACATGTGGGTGGTGGACGACCGGATGCGCCCCGTGCCCCTGGGCGTGGCCGGCGAGCTGTGCATAGGCGGCCCCCTGCTGTCGCGCGGCTACCTGAACCGGGCAGGGCTCAGCGCGGAGCGCTTTGTCGCAGACCCCTTCGGCCGCGATGGCGCAAGACTCTATCGCACGGGCGACCTGGTGCGCTGGAATGCGCAGGGCCAGCTGGAGTACCTGGGGCGGGTGGACCACCAGGTCAAGATCCGCGGCCTGCGCATCGAGCTGGGCGAGGTGCAGGCGCAACTGTTGGCGCTGGACGATGTGCGCGAGGCCGTGGTCGTGGCCGGCGAGGGACCGGCGGGCACGCGGCTGCTGGCCTATGTGTCTGCCCGCAGCGGGCGGACCCTGGACGAGCAGGAGATGCGCGAGCGCCTGGCCACGGTACTGCCCGACTACATGGTGCCGGGCGCCATCATGGTGCTGGACCAGTTGCCGCAGAACGCCAACGGCAAGCTGGACCGGCAGGCCCTGCCCGCGTTCGGCATGCCAGCCGCCAGCCAGGCGCCAGAGGGCGAACTGGAGACGCTGCTGGCCCGTATCTGGGCCGAGGTGCTGGGCCTGGAGCGGGTGGGGCGCAGCGACAACTTCTTCGCGCTGGGCGGTGATTCCATCCTCAGCCTGCAGATCGTCTCGCGCCTGCGCCGCTTCGGCTGGAAGCTATCGCCACGGCAACTGTTCGAGCGGCAAAGCATTGCCGAGCTGGCGCGTGTGGCCGAGCCCGTACAGGACGAGGCCGTGGAGCAGGACACCCCGGTCCAAGGGAGCGTTCCCCTGCTGCCCATTCAGGCGGAGTTCTTCGAAACGGACGTGCCGCAGCGATCCCACTGGAACCAGGCCCTGCTGCTGCGCAGCACGCAGCCGCTGCAGCCTGCGCCGCTGCGCCAGGCCCTGGCCGACCTGCTGGCCCGGCACGACAGCCTGCGCCTGCGCTTTCGCCCCACGGCGCAGGGCGCCTGGGAGCAGGCCTACGCAAGCCCGTCCGAGGCCGACCTGCAGGCACTGCTGTGGGTGCGCCAGGCACGGGATGCCGGCGCGATCGAGGCCTTGTGCGAACAGGCGCAGCGCAGCCTGGACATCGTCCACGGGCCGCTGCTGCGCGGGCTGTGCATCGAGGTGGGCGACGGCAGCTGGCGCCTGCTGCTGGTGGCCCACCACCTGGTCGTCGATGGGGTCTCCTGGCGCATCCTGCTCGAGGACCTGCGTTCGGCCTATGCCAGCCGGCTGCAGGGCCTGGAGCCCGCCAGGGTCCACAAGACTGCCAGCTACCAGCGCTGGTCGCAGGCGCTGCAGGCCCATGCCGCGCAATGCGGCGGCGAGCTGGCCTTCTGGCAGGCGCTGGCCCAGGTGCCGGCAGGCCTGCCCTGTGCCCGCCCCGAGGGGGCCAACACCCTGGCATGGCAGTCCAGCGTCGAGCTGCGGCTGGACCGCGAGCGCACCGAGGCCCTGATCAGCCGCGTGCCGGCCGCCTACAGGACGCAGATCAACGACATCCTGCTGGCCGCCCTGGGGCGCGCCCTGTGCGCGTGGAGCGGGCAGCAGCGCATCCTCGTGGACCTGGAGGGCCATGGCCGCGAGGAGCTGTCGGCCGGCGTCGACGTCTCGCGCACCGTGGGCTGGTTCACCAGCGTCTTCCCGGTGGCGCTCGATGCGGGCACAGGCCCGGGCGACGCGCTCAAGCGCGTCAAGCAAAGCCTGCGCGAAGTGCCGCTGCACGGCCTGGGCCATGGCGTGCTCAAGTACCTGGGCACGGCGCAGCAAAGGCAGGCCATGCGGGCCTTGCCCCAGGCCAGCCTGGTCTTCAACTACCTGGGGCAGTTCGATGCAAGCTTTGACAGCGCGGCTCAATGGTTGCCGGCTGCCGAGGGCAGCGGCATGCCCGCCGACGCCTCGGCGCCGCTGTCGCACGAGTTCACCATCAATGGCCGCGTCTACGACGGCGAGCTGGTGATGACGGCCGTCTTCAGCACGGCCCGCCACGACACCGCCGATGTGCAGGCCTGGATGGGGCGCTACCGGCAGGAGCTGGAAGGCCTGATCGACCACTGCCTGAGCGGCGCGCAGGGGGTGACGCCCTCGGACTTCCCGCTGGCGCGGGTCACGCAGGCGCAACTGGACGGCCTGGACCTGCCTGCGGGCAATCTGGCGGACCTCTATCCGCTGTCTCCCATGCAGTCGGGCATGCTGTTCCACAGCCTGTCCGATCCCTCGGGGCTGTCCTACGTCACCCAGCTGCGCATCGGCGCGCATGGCCTGGATGCCGCGCGCTTCCGAAAGGCCTGGCAGGCGGTGCTGGACCGCCATGCCGTGCTGCGCAGCGGCTTCCTGGCCGATGCGTCCCTGCCGCTGCAATGGGTGGCCAGGCAGGTCCTGCTGGACATCACCGAGCATGACTGCCGGCACAGCGAGGATGTGGCGGGGGCCCTGGATGCCCTGGCCGCCGGGCAGTTCGCGGCCTTCGACCTCAGGAAGCCGCCGCTGATGCGGCTGGCCCTGGTCCGGGTGTCCGATGGCAGCCACCACTGCATCTGGACCGCCCACCACCTGCTCACGGACGGATGGAGTTCATCGAGCCTGCTGGGCGAGGTGCTGCGCGACTACAAGGGCATTGCCGTGGAGCCCGTGGACACCAGCTACCGCGACTACATCGCATGGCTGCAAGGCCTGGACCACGGGGCCAGCGAGGCCTACTGGAGGCGCCTGGTGCAGCCGCTGCACGAGCCCACCTTGCTGGTGGATGCGCTTGCCCGGCCTGTTGCCTTGCCTGCAGCCCGGCAGGGGCACCACGAGGCCGGCGCCGCGCTGGAGGCCGGTGCCACGCAGCAGCTGGTGGAGTTTGCCCAGCGCGAGCGCGTGACGGCCAACACCCTGGTGCAGGCCGCATGGTCGCTGGTGCTGGCGCGGTACACGGGCCAGGACACGGTGGCCTTCGGGGCCACGGTGGCAGGCCGCCCGCCCGAGCTGGCCGGCGTGGAAAGAATGCAGGGGCTGTTCATCAACACCTTGCCGGTGGTCGTGGCCTGCGACGGCGCGCTGGAGCTGGGCCCCTGGCTGCGCACGCTGCAGGCTCAGAACCTGGCCTCGCGCGAGCATGAGCAGACCTCGCTTTCGGACATCCAGCGCTGGGCGGGCAAGGGCCAGCGCGGCCTGTTCGACAGCATCCTGGTGTTCGAGAACTACCCCATGGATGCGGTGCTGTCCGCGCATGACGACCCGCATCTGCGATTTGCGGTGACGCATGCCATCGACGTGACCTCCTATCCCATGGACCTGGAGGTGCGGCTGGGCGATGTGCTGTCGCTCAAGATGATCTACCAGCGGAGCAGCTTCGGCGATGACGCCGTGCAGGCCCTGCTGCGGCAACTGGTGCAGGTACTGGAGTCCATGGCGAGCGAGAGCATGCACTGCCTGCGGGACATCGCCTTGCTGCCCGAGGCTGGCCGCGATGGGCCGGCGGGCACGGGCATGGGCACGGATGCCTGCCGCCCGCCGTTCCTGCCCGTGCATGCCTGCATGGCGCTGCAGGCGCGCCGGGACCCGGGTGCGGTGGCGTTGGTCATGGGCGAGCAAACCATCAGCCATGGCGAGCTGCAGGCGCGCAGCAACCATTTCGCCAACCGCCTGGTGCAGGCCGGCGTGGGGCGCGGCGCCATCGTCGGCATCGCCATGGAGCGTTCGCTGGAAATGGTGATCTGCCTGCTGTCCGTGCTCAAGGCGGGCGCGGCCTACCTGCCCCTGGACCCGGCGTCGCCGGCCGAACGCCAGAGGTTCATGCTGGCAGACAGCGGTGCCTCCCACCTGATCGCCCACAGGGCGGCGCTGCACAAGCTGGGCACGCCCGCCGTGGCCCATCTGGTGGTGGCCGAGGAGGTGGACTTCACCCAGGCCTGCAATGCGGCGCCGTCCCATGCCGTGCACGAGCGCGACCTGGCCTATGTGATCTACACCTCGGGCTCGACCGGGCAGCCCAAGGGCGTCGTGGTCGAGCACGGGCCGCTGTCCATGCACTGCGCGGCCACGGCCGGGATCTACGGCATGCGGGCGAACTCGCGCGAGCTGCATTTCATGTCCTTCTCCTTTGACGGTGCCCACGAGCGCTGGCTGACGGCACTGAGCATCGGCGCCGGCCTGGTGCTGCGCGAGCCGCAGATGTGGACGGCGGAGCAGGCCTGCGAGGCCCTGCGCCACCACGGCATCTCCAATGCCGCGTTCCCGCCGGCCTATCTGGCGCAGATCGCGGACTGGGCCGCAGAGCAGTCGCAGGAGCCGCCGCCGGTGGAGTTGTATGTCTTCGGTGGCGAGGCCATGCCCAAGGCCGCCTACGACAAGGTGCGCCAGAGCCTGCGCCCGCGCCTGCTCATCAACGGCTACGGCCCCACCGAGACGGTGGTGACGCCGCTGATCTGGAAGGCCGAGGCCAGCGAGACCTTCGACTGCGCCTACGCTCCCATCGGCCGGCCGGTGGGCGAGCGCACGGTGCACATCCTGGACGCCGACCTGCACCGGGTGCCGCACGGCGTCGTGGGCGAGCTGTACATCGGCGGCTATGGTCTGGCGCGCGGCTATCTGTCGCGCCACGGCCTGACGGCCGAGCGCTTCGTCGCTGACCCCTTCGACGGCGGTGGCGGCCGCCTCTACCGCACGGGGGACCTGGTGCGCGAGATGCCGGACGGCAACATCGAGTACATAGGCCGGGCCGACCACCAGGTCAAGATCCGGGGCTTTCGCATCGAGCTGGGCGAGGTCGAGAAGGCCGTCCGGGCCGTGCCCGGCGTGGTCGATGCCGCCGTGCTGGTCCAGGATGCCGGTACAGGCAAGCAGCTGGTGGCCTATGTGGTGGGGGAGGAGGGCACCGCCGCGCAGTCCCTGGTCCAGCGCATCCGCCAGCAGACAGGCGAGCACCTGCCCGACTACATGCTGCCGGCCCATACGCTGGTCCTGCCTGCCTTGCCAAGACTGGTCAGCGGCAAGCTGGACCGTGGTGCGCTGCCGCTGCCGCAGGCAGATGCCGGGCGGGTTCACGTGCCACCGTCCACAGCGTCGGCCATGGCGCTGGCCCGCATCTGGCAGGAGGTGCTTGGCGTGGAACGCGTGGGCGAGACCGACAACTTCTTCGAGTTGGGAGGCGACTCCCTTCTCAGCCTCAGGATGCACGCCAAGGTGCGCAAGCTGGGCGATCCGCAGCTGGACTTCAAGCTGCGCGACCTGTTGCAGCGGCCCACCATTGCCGGCCTGCTGGAGCTTCGCTCAGCCGGCGCCGGTGGAGCTGGGGGCGTCGTGGCGCTCAACGCCGTGTGTGAGGCCGCACCACCGCTGTTTTGCGTGCATGCCGGGTTCGGCACGGTGTTTGACTACCAGCCGCTGGCGCGGGCATTGCAGGACCGGCGCACCGTCCACGCCATACCCTGCCGCAGCCTGGGCAATCCCGGCTACCGTGACCGCTCGCTGGAGCAGATGGCCGACGACTACTGCGCGATGGTGAGGCAGGTACAGCCTGCCGGCCCCTACCACCTGCTCGGCTGGTCCCTGGGCGGCAGCCTGGCGGCCTTGATCGCCGCCCGGCTCGAAGGCCAGGGACAGACGGTGGGTTTCCTGGGACTGGTGGATCCGTTCGTGCCTGCTGGCGATGCGGCCGGGTCCCCGTCGTGGTGGGATGACTTCCGGCTCTTCGTCTCGCAGATGCTGCCCTTGGCGCGCATCGAAGACCTTGCGGACATCGATGCATCGGTGCTGCCCCGCGCCGATCTGCTGGCTGCCGCGCTGGGCCGTGAAGCGTCAAGGCAGGGACCGGGGGGACCGAGCGGCCATGCCTGCATGGACGGCGCCGACCTGGCCCAGGCCTTTCTGACCACCCTGCACCTCAAGCACCTGGCGCTGCAGGCGCAGGCCCTGGCGCCCGTGCAAGCGGCGGCAAGCCTTTGGTGGAGCGATGAAACCGCGGCCGGGCACCGGCTGCGGCTCGCGCACCAGCTGCGCCAGGAGGGGGCCGATAGGGCCGAAATGGCCGAAAGGGCAGAGGGCGCGGTGATCCGCGCCGACCACTACGCCATCATGAGGAACGAGGGGCTGACGGCTGAAATCCTCGATGCCCTGGCGCTGGAGTACGCGCTGGACTGACGGGAGTCGGGGACGGGGGCAGGACGCCCCCGTCCCATCCCGGTTTTTTTCGTGAAATCGGGGTTACACCTTGTCTCCATTTTTCTGCGCAGAACGTCTTTGGAATGCACAACAACCAGCGCCGAGGTCCGCGTCCGGTTGGTAACCAGTCTCATTCAATGCCTTTGGAAATTCTTCAACCATGCGTTCCTTGCCCCGTCAACATCTGCTGAGCCTGGCCCTTGCCACGGCCTTTGGTTCCGTTTCGTTCTGGAGCACCGAGGCGGTGGCCCAGGCCACAGGGCAGGAGGCGGCCCAAGTGTTCGATATCCATGTGCCGGCCCAGGCCCTGGCTTCGGCCATCAACGAGCTGTCCCGCCAGACGGGAACCCAGATGTTTGCCGCAGGCGACCTGGTTGCCGGGCTCAGTTCCCGCGCCGTCAACGGCCGCCTGACATCGGAGCAGGCCTTGCGGGAGCTGCTGGCCGGCACGTCCCTGGAAGCCACCAGGACGAACAACGGAGGCTTCGCCATCCGCCGTCCCGCGGTCTCCGGCGCGACCTTGCCGACCATCAACGTCACGGACAGCGAAACCGCAGCCGGCCCCGTGCAGGGCTATGTCGCCCGGCGCAGCTCAACGGGCACGAAGACCGATACGCCCATCCTGGAGACACCGCAGTCCATCACGGTCATCGGTGCCCAGGAGATCGAGACGCTGAAGTCGCAAAGCCTGCAGGATGCGCTGGGCTACGCCGCCGGCGTCACCCGCGCCGAGGGCCTGGACCGTACCTCGGACAGCCTGTATTTGCGCGGGTTCCGCACCACGGGCATGTACCGGGACGGCAGCCTGTTCACGGCCAACATCTACGACGGACGGCAGGAGCCCTACGGCCTGGAGCGCATCGAGCTGCTCAAGGGCGCCTCTTCGGTGATTTTCGGCTCGGTCTCCCCGGGCGGCGTGGTCAACACCGTGAGCAAGCGGCCCACCACGGAAAAAATCCGGGAATTGAACATCGACGCCGGAAGCTTCGGGCGCAGGCAGGTCTCGGGTGATTTTGCGGGCGCCCTGGACGACGAGGGCAAATGGTCCTACCGGCTGGTGGCGCTCAAGCGCGACAGCGACAGCTTCATCGACCGTGTCCCCGATGACAGAACCTATATCGCCCCGTCGCTCAAATGGCAGCCCGATGCGAATACCTCGCTGACACTGTTGGCCGAGGTCCAGAAGGACCGCACCACCTACGTCTACGGACTGCCCGCCTACGGCACCCTGCTGCCCAACATCAATGGACAGATTCCCCGCAATCGCTTCATCGGAGAGGCGGGACGGGACAAATTCGATCTGGACCGCTACTCCATCGGCTATCTCTTCGAACATGCCTTTTCCGAGAAGCTCAAGCTCAGGAACAGCATGCGCTACTACAACGCAAAGAGCAGCTACTTCAGCACGGACGGCTGGGGCCTGTCCGCCGACCAGCGCTCGGTGGTGGAGCGCTACTACCAGCCGCGCTGGGACCGTTCGTCGGCCTTCGTGACCGATACCTCGCTGCAGTACCAGCTGGACCAGGGCCGCATCAAGCACACCATGCTGGTGGGCTTCGACTACGCCCTGCCTAAGCACGAGACCGAGCGCTATGAACAGCAGGCCGCCGACCTCGATGTCTTCAACCCGGTCTATGGCAAGCCGGTGGGGCCTGTCTCCCCCTACTACCGCTCGTCCTGGAAGAACGACTACAAGCGGCTTGGCATCTATGCGCAGGACCAGATCAAGATCGATGACAAGTGGGTGGTTCTGCTGGGCGGCCGCTATGACAAGGTCCGCTTCAACGAGACGAACTTCTTCACCGGGGACGTGAGCGCGGCCAATGAGAAAAGCTCGGCCTTCACGGGCCGGGTGGGCGTGGTCTATCTCGCCGCCAATGGCCTTGCCCCCTTCTTCAGCTACAGCGAGTCCTTCGAGCCCACCCAGGGCCAGGACCGCCTTGGATCGCGGTTCAAGCCGACGACGGGGCAGCAGTACGAGGCCGGTGTCCGCTACCAGCCCAGCGGCTCCCGGGCCATGATTTCGGCAGCGGTCTTCCAGCTCACCCGCCAGAACCTGCTCGTGCCCGATCCCCAGGACGCCAGCAGGGCGTTCAACATCCAGGCCGGTGAAGTCCGCTCCCGCGGCTTCGAGCTGGAGGCACGAAGCTCCATCGGCCGCAATGTGAACATCATTGCCGCCTATGCCTACACGGATGCGCGCACCACGCAGGCAAGCCCCCTGCAGCCGGACGAGCTGGGCAAGCGCTCCATCGGCGTGCCCTACAACCAGATATCGCTGTGGGGCGACTACAGCTTTGGAGACTTCGGGCTTGCCGGCCTCAAGGTGGGCATGGGCGCCAGGTACCTGGGCCAGACACGCGGCCTGGCCTATGGCGTTCCCGTCTCGCTGCCGGCGTTCACCCTGGTGGATGCCATGGTCAGCTACACCACCGGACCCTGGCGCTTCGCCCTGAACCTCACCAACCTGACCGACAAGACCTATATCGCCAGCTGCTCCTACGGCTGCTTCTACGGCGAGCCCCGCAAGGTGATCGGCACGGCCACCTATCGCTGGTAAGCGGGCATGGGCCATGGGCCACGGCTGGAGCGATCCGGCCGTGGCCTTTTCTTTGTCGGGGAACCGAAGGCGCCGTTCAGAGCGCCTGCAACTGCACGCCGCCACCGGCCTGCGGGCGCACCCTCAGCGGCAGGATGGACGGCAGCACGGCCAGCAGGCCGGCCGAGTCATTGGCGCGAAAGCGCCCGGTCAGGCGCAGCGCGGCCACGCGTGCATCGGCGGCTTCTATGGGCTGGGTGCGGTAGGCGTTGACCGTGGCCAGGGCCTCGGCCAGCGGGGTGTTCTCGAAGACCAGCCAGCCCTCGCGCCAGGCGGACAGCGTGGCGGCATCGGCCTGGCGCACAGCCTCGGCCTGGCCGTTGCGGATGTCCACGACCTGGCCGGGCAGCAGGTCCAGCGTTGCCGCCGCCGGGCCCGTCGCATCCTGCGCATCCCTGCCCAGCACCCGGACCCTGACATGGCCATGCTCCACGCCCACGGTGACGGGGCCGCCGCGGTCGCGCACGGTGAAGACCGTGCCCACGACCTCGATGCGCGCCTCGCGCGTGATGACCTCGAAGGGCCGGTCGGGATCGGGGGCCACGTCGAATCGCACTTCGCCCCGGGCCATGGACACACTGCGGCGCTGGCGGTAGAGCGTCACGGCAATGGCGCTCTGGGGCGCCAGTTCCACCAGGCTGGCCTGCAGCGGCAGCTTGCCGTCGGCCAGAGTGATCTTGAGGATTTGCGAGTTGCGCGTGGCGTAGGCCGAGGTGTGTATGGGCTGCTGCCAGTACCAGTAGGCGCCCCGGCCCGCCAGCGCGCCTGTGCCCAGCAGCCCGGCGAAGGACAGAAGCAGCTTGCGGCGCCGGACGGTCTGGGTGGAGCGCGAGGCCCGGTCGGCCAGCAGGGCGGTTTCCTGGAACTGCTCGCGCAGGCCGCCGGACATGCCGCCCAGCAGGTTCCAGCGCAGGTGCGCCTCGCGTGCGGCGGCATCGTGCCGGGCTGATTTCCCGCGCCATTCGCCCAGGGTCAGGCGGGCCTGGTCGGCCACCGGGTCGGGAGCGATTTCGCTTTGAACGATCAGCGTCAGCGCATGCTCGACCATGCGCTCGCTAGGTGCACTTGCCATGGAAAGGGGGAGTCAGGATGCGTCGTCGGTCAGTGTACTGTTGTCAAAATCCATGGCGCTGCCCAGCGCATGGTCCTCGATCAGTTCGGAGCGCAGCTGGGCCAGCACGCGCGAGCAGTCCAGCGTGGCGCGCACCATGTGCTTGGCGACGGCCATTTCGGTGATGTTGAGCTGATCGGCGATTTCCGCGCGCGTGTAGCCATGGGCGCGAAAGAGGATGAAGACTTCGCGCCGGCGCGGCGGCAGGCCTTCCAGCGCCTGGACGACGCGGTTCAGGATCTGGCGCTGGGCGGCCAGGGTTTCGCTGGAGGGCGCACTGTGCTGCACCACCATTTGCTGGCGCGTCCATTCCTGGGCGGTCTTGCGCTTGCGCGCATCGTCGATGCACAGATTGCGTGCCACGCGAAACAGCAGGGCGCGCGGGGATTCGATGCCGGCGTCGGGCAGGGTTTCGGCCTTCTTGCCGCTGCGCAGGCCCAGGGCGTGCACGTAGACCCGCTCGAAGCTCGATTGCGCGATGTCGGCCGCATAGTGCGGATCCCTGAGATCGCGCGTGAGCTGGCGGCGCAGATCGCCATAGTGAGCCACGAGTTCCTGGATCAGGTCACGCATCCGGATACCTGCCTTTCCGCAAGGGCGATGGGTTGGAACCCCTGGGTCCGTACAGAGAAGGGCCTACCGGATGCTGCAACCCCGGCCAGGGCCGGGGCGGTGCAGCAGCGGGTATGGGATTCAGCGGCGCAGGTGATTCAAATTCAAATGCAAATGGTTTGCATTCAAATTATGGCATGGGAGATCCCTGCGCCATCATGCCCTGTGCGATCTTTCAATCCTGCAGCGCCAGCTGTTCTGTGCGCGCAACATCGGGTCTTTGGGCTTGCGCTGCCAGCAGG
Organism: Delftia sp. K82; assembly: GCF_002193035.1. Classification (NCBI taxonomy): domain Bacteria; kingdom Pseudomonadati; phylum Pseudomonadota; class Betaproteobacteria; order Burkholderiales; family Comamonadaceae; genus Delftia; species Delftia sp. K82. The sequence continues at coordinate 1,248,927 of NZ_MYFL01000001.1, forward strand.
GCTTCACCGATTTCGCCGGTGCGCACCGAAGTGACGGACAGCAGGGTGTCGCTGAGGCCGTGGGAGCCCTCGCAGGCGCCCTGCAGGAAGATGGCGGGGCGAAAGTCCGGCGTGGTGTGCACCTGGTAGTCGCGGCTCACGGAGAAGTCGCCCAGGTAGGGGGCCAGCGGGTCCAGCAGGGTCTTGTGGTGCTCGCGCGCATAGCCGGTGGCCAGCACCACCACGTCGTAGCGCGATGCATGGTCGATGCCGCTGTTGAGATCGCGCAGGCCCAGGTGGATGCCGTCGCTGGCGGCGCGCACGTCCTGCACCTCGTGGCGGCGCAGGAAGCGGTGGCGCGTGTCGCCGACGACTTTTTGCTCATAGAACACCTTGAAGATGCTCTCGATCAGTTCCAGGTCGGGACAGGCGTAGTTGGTGTGCCAGAACTCGCGCAGCAGGGCGCCGCGCTCGTCATGCGGGCGGCTGTAGACATGGTCCACGAAGTCGGCGTTGAAGATTTCGTTGACGAAGGGGCTGTCGTCCGAGGGGCGGATGGAGCGGGCGCGCATGACCAGGTCGATCTCGGCCGTGGCGTAGCGGCCGTGCAGGTCCATGAAGATTTCCGCTGCGCTTTGGCCCGCACCGACCACGGCGATGCGCAGCGGCCTGGCATGCTCGGCAATGCTGCGCAGGTAGGCGCTGGAGTGGAAGACGCGCGCGTCGCCGCGCAGGGGCTTGAACTGCTCGGGAATGCTGGGCGTGCCGCCGATGCTCATGACCAGGTTCTGGCCCAGGCGCTCATGCACGTTGCCGGCCGCATCGCGCGAGCGCACGCGCAGCAGCTCCACCTTGCCGTCGCGTTTTTCAGGCAGCACCTCGATGACTTCCTGGCCGTAGACGCAGCAGTCCTCGAACTTGGAGGCGGCCCAGGCCAGGTAGTCGTTGAACTCGTGGCGGCTGGGAAAGAAGGTCTTGAGGTTGATGAAGTCCTGCAGCCGGCCCTTCTCGTGCAGGTAGTTGATGAAGGTGAAGCGGCTGGTGGGATTGCGCAGCGTGGCCAGGTCCTTGAGGAAGGACACCTGCATGTGGGCCTGCTCCAGCAGCATGTCCCGGTGCCAGGCGAAACGCGGCTGCTTTTCGATGAAGACGGGGTGCAAGGCCCGTGCGGTGGTTTCGCGCTCCTTGAGGGCGATGGCCAGGGCAATGTTGGAGGGGCCGAAGCCGATGCCGATCAGCGGGTGGGTTTGCATGGAAGGTCCTTTCATTGGGTCGATGCGTCCAGTGCGTCCGGCGCGGCTGCGTCGGTCTGCGGTATCCACAAGGCGTCTGCGAAAAAGCGTTCCCTGAGCAGCACTCCCAGCACGGCGCGCTTGTGCGGGAAGTCGAATTCCTTGACCAGCGCATAGCCGCAGCGCGGCAGGCTTTTGCGCATCTTGCGGTTGTCGGCGCGCGGCTCCACGACGATGCGCTGCGTGCGGCAGTCGTCCAGAAAGAGGTAGTGCGACAGCGAGGGCAGCCAGGCCGTCAGGTAGGGCTGGCCGCGAAACCGCGCCTCCCCCACCAGCGCATGCCAGCCCCGGTCATGGTCGCCCGCGTCATAGAAGGGGGCGATGCGGTCTTCCTTGGCCCAGTAGGCCTCGAAGTAGCCGAAGGGCTCGCCGTCAAGGCAGCCGATGAGGCCCAGCGCATGCGGGTCGCCGGCCATGCGCTGCAGGTAGGCGCGGTGGTGGGCGAGGTCGCCGCTTTCCTCCCAGAAATGCGCGACGACCGGGTCGTTCATCCAGCGGTGGATGAGGGGCAGGTCGGCCTCGGGCTCCACGGTGCGAAAGCTCAGCGTTCGGCCCAGCCAGGGGATGAAGCGGCGATAGACCTCGCCGCGCGGCTTGTGCAGGCGCGCGGGGTGGCGCCGGCCTTCGGTGAGCGTGTAGTGCAGCGCATAGGGTGGGCGCGGGCGGGGCAGCCACAGGGGCTGCTGCCACAGCACGCTTCTTGCCACGCACGGGGCCTGGCCCGGCTGCACTGTGGCAATGCTGTCGCGCAGGCCGGGCGGCAGCCGGGGCAGGGGCAGCTCGATGGCTTGCGCATCGGGATGCAGGCCAAAGCCTGCCTGCAGTGCGGCCAGCAGTTCATCCGTTTCGGGCATGCCCGAGCAGGGGCCCAGCCATTGCAGCTGCATCAGGCCTGGCGCGGCCGTGGGCGACAGATTCCAGAGACTGGGCTTGCCGGGCCTGCCGGCATCCACGGACCCCGAACGCTCCAGGCGCAGCCGCTGTCCATCACCGAAGACGCTGATCGTCTCGGCGCCTGCATGGGCAAGGTAGCTGGCGCCGGAGGCGTCTGGTGACGGTGTAGCGGTGGCTTCGACTGGACGCACGTGGACTCTTTCAGATGGAGTGCCCCGCGTGCGGGACACGGGTCGGGGCTCGGGCAAGGGCACAAGGGGCGCAAGGGGCACAAGGGGCACAAGGGACACAAGGGACACAAGGGACACAAGGGACACAAGGGACACAAGGGACACAAGGGACACAAGGGACACAAGGCAGCCTCATGACCGGGATGACGCGCAGGCGCGGCAAATGTTCATGCCAGGGCTGTTCATGCCAGGGCCAGGCTGCGGGCCGCCTGGAAGGCATGGGCCAGTGCCTTGCAGAGCTGGCCGCGCAGCACCTCGGTCTCTTCGGTGAGGGCGCCCAGCCGCGCAAAATCATGGACCATGCCGGCGTAGATCTGCAGGTCCACGGCCACGCCGGCGGCCTGCAGCCGCTCGGCATAGTGCTTTCCTTCGTCGATCAGCGGGTCGTACTCGGCCAGCACCATCAGCGTGGGGGCCAGCCGGCCCAGGTCGGATGCCTGCAGGGGGGCAAAGCGCCAGTCCTGCCGGTCCGCATCGCTGCGCAGGTATTGGCCGAACATCCAGGCCAGGGTGTCACCTTCCAGCAGATGGCCGGTGGCCAGGCGCGCATGCGAGTCACTGTCCTGCTGCGCTGCCGTGCAGGGGTAGAGCAGCAACTGCAGCAAGGGCTGGGGCATGCCCGCGTCGCGTGCGGCGATGCACAGGGCCGTGGCCAGCGTGCCCCCGACGCTGTCGCCGCCAATGGCCAGGCGCTGCGCGTCCAGGCCATGGCGGCCGCCGTGCTCCAGCAGCCAGGCCAGGGCGTCCTGTGCGTCGAGAAAGGCTGTGGGAAAGCGGTGCTCTGGCGCCAGCCGGTAGTCGATGGCCAGCACATTGCAGGGCGTGCCCAGCGCCAGGCTGCGGCACAGGCTGTCATGCGATTCGAGCCCGCCCAGCACGTAGCCGCCGCCGTGAAAGAACAGCAGGCAGGGCGCAGCTGTGTGTCCAGGGGCTGCGCGGTAGAGCCGGGCACGGATACGCGCGCCGTCGCGCGTGGGCAGATCCAGGTCCTCGGTGGGCAGATCGTCGCCCGGCAGGTCCAGCGCCAGCGTGGCGTTGTCGTAGGCGGCGCGCGCCTGCGCTGCCGTCATCTGGCTCATGCGCGGGCGGCTGGATGCCTGGGCGTTGGCGAGTTCAAGAAATGCTTGCAGGTCGGGGTGGAGAGCCATGGCGTCCTTCGGATATGCGGCAGACAAAGCAAAGCGGGCCGGTGCAGGGCATGGCGCCCGCGCTGCCCCTTCCCCGTGATGACGCAGGGCAGCGGAATTTGTTCATCGCCTGGGCGGTGAACATTTTTGGCGCACGCACGTCTTGCAGGGAGTGGGGAGTGCTCGCCGTGCGCCGCGCTCCAGGAAACGCCGGGCCGCGCCGGCATTGCAAGGTCATGCGCCCACGGGCGCCAGAGGAATCCCTTATGGAAAACGCCAGCCGACCGCCCTCCGAGGTACTGCGCCTGCTCAGGCCCTTCCTGCCGTGGATGGCGCTGTCCGTGGTCACGGGCATTTGCGCGGGTGGGGCCACGGTGGCGCTACTGGCGACCATCAACCAGGTGCTCAATCGTCCCGGCGGGCTGGCTGGCGGGCTGCTGCTGACCTTCCTCGCCCTGTGTGCCACCGTGCTGGTGTGCCGGGCCACGTCGGACATGTCGGGCAATTTCGTGGGGCAGCGCCTGGTGGCGCAGCTGCGCAAGGAACTGGCCGGCAAGATCCTGGCTGCGCCCATCGATGCGCTGGAACGCTACCGCACGCACCGCCTCATGCCCGTGCTCACGCAGGACGTGGACATGATCAGCGACGTGGCCTTCGTACTGGCCTCCAACGTGATCGCCCTGGCCATTGCGCTGGGCTGCCTGGCCTATCTGGCCCTGCTGTCGCCGCCGCTGTTTGCCATGCTGGTGGTGGCGCTGATGCTGGGCGTGAGCCTGCAGGCGCTGGCGCAGTCACGCGGCGTGGCGGGGTTCTGGAAGGCGCGCGATCACGAGGAAGTGCTGCACAAGGCCTACCGCGCCATCAGCGAAGGCGCCAAGGAGCTGCGCATGCACCGCGCGCGCCGGGGCCGCATCTTCGACGGGCAGATTGGCTCCACCGTGGATGCCATCCGCCGCATCAACAGCCGCGCCATCAACACCTATGTGCTGGCCACGGCCTTCGGTTCGGCGCTGTTCTTTCTGTTGATCGCCCTCATCCTGGGCTGGGCCGCGCTGCGCACCACCGAGCCCGTGGTGCTCAGCGGCTTCGTGCTGGTGCTGCTGTTCCTCAAGGGCCCCATGGACCAGATCGCGGGCGCGCTGCCCAACCTGGGCCGTGCCAAGGTGGCGCTGCAGCGCATTGCCGACCTGTCGGCGCGCTTTGCCAGCCCCGAGCCGCACCTGCACCTGGACAGCCCGCCCGGCGAGGTCAGCCTGGACCACGGCCTGGAGCTGCGGGGCGTGCGCTATGCCTTCGATGCGCCCGAAGGCGGCAAGGCCTTCGAGATCGGTCCCATCGACCTGAAGCTGGGCAAGGGCGAACTGGTCTTTGTGGTGGGCGACAACGGCTCGGGCAAGACCACGCTGATCAAGCTGCTGCTGGGCCTGTATGCGCCCCAGCAGGGCGAGATCCTGCATGACGGCCAGCCCGTCACGGCGCAGACGCGCGACGACTACCGCCAGCTGTTCACCACGGTCTTCTCGGACTTCTACCTGTTCGAGGACCTGGTGGCCGGCGGTGAAGAGGGCCAGGCCGCCGCGCTGCCCGAGGCCGCGCTGCCCTACCTGCAGCGGCTGGAGATCGCACACAAGGTCAGCGTGCGCAACGGCAGCTTCAGCACCATCGACCTGTCCACCGGCCAGCGCAAGCGCCTGGCCCTGGTCCACGCCTATCTGGAGGGCCGGCCCGTGCTGGTCTTCGACGAATGGGCGGCCGACCAGGACCCGAGCTTCCGCCACCTGTTCTACACCGAGCTGCTGCCCGAGCTGCGCGCCAGGGGCCACCTGCTGGTGGTCATCTCCCATGACGATCGCTACTTCCACCTGGCCGACCGCATCGTGCGCATGGAGGCCGGCCGCATGGTCCAGCCGCAAGATGGGGCGCAGCCGGTGGCGGCTGCATCGGCCAGTCCCGCCAGTCAAGGCGCGCTGGCCGACATCTGAATTCCTGCTGAATCCACGAACATGGCAAAGACAAAACTCGTCTACATCTGGTCCCTGAGAAACGCCGCCGCCGACCAGGCCGGCCAGCACATCGCCTACAAGGGCGCAACGCGCTACATGAAATCGCCGCTCGAATACCTGGGCGAGTTGCTGGACACCACCCCGCTGGGCGATATCTACAGCCTGGAGGCCGTGATCCACGACGACGACGAGGCCTCGCCGCGCGACCGCGAAAAAATCGGCGACTACGGATTTCACTACCAGCCGGGCGGCCGCTGGTTCTATCCGCCGGACCTGCGCATCCAGGGGCGCAGGGTCAATGATCTGCTCATGGCCGTGCCGTCTTCCTACCGGCGCCTGCCGCTGAACGATCCGCAGCGCGCCGCGGGCAAACAGATGTTCGAGGCGCAACTGCAGGACAGGCTGGTGCAGCTGGGTGCCGAGCGGGTGGTGCTGGATGGCCTGCTCGTCATCCTGGACCGGCTCGTGCGGCCCGGTGCCCTGTTCCACCGCAGGATCGCCAACATCCACCCCGGCATAACGCGGCTGGAGTCACCCTATGAACGCCGGGGCGCCTGTGCCACGCTGGACGCGCTGCATGGCGCGCAGGGCTACAAGATCGTGGACTGGAAGACCATGGAACAGCGCCCGGTCCCGCCCCTGTTCAAGACCGGCGCATCCTTTCACTACGTGGACAACGGCATCGACTCCGGCGAAGTCATCGCCGACGTGCTGGGCACCGACATCGATCCCCAAGACACGATTCTTGAGCTGCGCTGGAACAACTTCCAGCACAGCCTGTTCCCTGCATTGCGCAAGGGGCTGGAGATGATGGCCAAAGAGCCTGCACGCACCATGGCCTGACAACGCGCGTATCTCCAAAAACGGCGCGGCCCAACGCGAGGGACACCGAGCAAGGGCCTATGCCGGCCGCGCCGCCCCGCCGCTAGGGTGTCGTCCCCCTCCCGCGCGAAGCGCGTAGAGAGGGGGAAGCGGCGCAGCCGCTCAGGGGGTGCTTCACCTCGGCGCCAGACGAATGGCCCCATCCAGCCGGATCACCTCGCCATTGAGCATGTCGTTGTCCAGAATGTGGCGCACCAGCTTGGCATAGTCCTGGGGCGTGCCCAGACGGCTGGGGAAGGGCACGCCGGCGGCCAGCGCGTCCTGCACTTCCTGCGGCATGCCGAACAGCATGGGCGTGCCGAAGATGCCGGGGGCAATCGTCATGTTGCGGATGCCGTTGCGCGCCAGGTCGCGCGCAATGGGCAGCGTCATGCCGACCACGCCGCCCTTGGACGCCGCATAGGCTGCTTGGCCGATCTGGCCGTCGTAGGCCGCCACGCTGGCCGTGGAGATCAGCACGCCGCGCTCGCCCGTGCTCTCGGGCTCGTTGGCCGACATGGCGGTGGCGGCCAGGCGGATCATGTTGAAGCTGCCGATCAGGTTGACCGTGATGGTCTTGGAGAACAGCGCCAGGTTGTGCGCGCCGTTCTTGCCCACGGTCTTCTCGGCGGGCGCAATACCTGCGCAGTTGACCAGGCCTGCCAGCTTGCCCAGGCTCACGGCCTTGTCCACCACAGCCTGGCCATCGGCTTCCTGGCTCACGTCGCATTTGACGAAGACACCACCGATCTCGCGCGCCACGGCCTCGCCCTTGTCCGCCTGCATGTCGGCAATCACCACCTTGCCGCCCTCGGCCGCCAGCATGCGCGCCGTGCCTTCGCCCAGCCCGGAGGCGCCGCCCGTGACGATGAATACCCGGTCCTTGATCTGCATGGAATGTCTCCTTGGTTATCTGACGTTGACGTAAACGTAACTCTCAAATTATGCATGCAGCCCCGGCTGCAGCCATGTCGCGCCCAAGAAAAAGCCCGGCAGTGCCGGGCTGGTGATGGGCGCGATGGGGGTTACTGGAAACCTGCGCGATCGAGCATTTGCTGGACCTTGGTCATGTTTTTGCCCACGGCCGTGATCGGGATGGTCTCGCTCTTGAAGGGCTTGCCGCCGGTCATCTCCTTGAGGGCAGGGTTGTCCAGTTCCACGCCCTTGGCTGCGGGCCACTCGTTGTTGCCGTTGGCAAAGTAGTTCTGGGCGGCGGGGCTGGCCAGGTACTCCAGGAACTTGACGGCGTTGTCCTTGTTCTTGGCATGGCGTGCCACGGCGCCGCCCGCGATGTTCAGGTGCGTGCCCCAGCTGGACTGGTTCGGGAAGACCACGCCGATCTTGCCGACCACGGCCTGGTCCTCAGGCTTGCCCGAACGCATCATGCGCGCCAGGTAGTAGCTGTTGGTCACGCCGATGGTGCATTCGCCCGAGGCCACGGCCTTGATCTGGTCGGTGTCGCCACCCTTGGGCGGGCGGGCCAGGTTGGCCTTCATGCCCTGGATCCAGCCTTCGGCCTTCTGGTCGCCCATGTGCTCGACCACGGTGCCGAACAGGCTCAGGTTGTAGGGATGCGAGCCCGAGCGGATGCACAGCTGGCCCTTGAACTTGGGGTCGGCCAGCGATTCGTAGTTCTGCACGTCGGCGGGCTGGACCTTGGCCTTGTTGTAGACGATGACGCGGGCGCGTGTAGACAGGCCGAACCAGCTGATGCCATCGGCCGTGGGCTGGGCGCGCAGGTTGGAGGGAATGGCGTCTTCCAGCAGCTTGGAGTGGATGGGCTGGAACAGGCCATCGACCTCGCCGCGGTACAGGCGTGCGGCATCGACCAGCAGGATCACGTCGGCCGGCGAGGCCTGGCCCTCGGCCTTCAGGCGCGCAATGATGCCGGCGTCGTCGCCGTCCACGCGGTTGATCTTGATGCCGGTGGCCTTGGTGAAGCCGTTGTACAGCTCCTCGTCCGTGGAGTAGTGGCGCGCGGAATAGAGGTTGACGACCTGGGAGTCGGCAATGGCTGTGCCGGCAGCCACCAGGGCGCAAGCGGCAAACAGGGCTTTCAGGGATTTCGACATGAAGACAGGCCTCTCTTTGTTGGCAAAGCGCGATGATAGGTCAAACGCGAATTGTTCTTAATAAAGGGTGGGGCCCGTCTAAGGGCTTGTGCGCGGTGGTCCCTGGTGGGCCGCGAGCCATGGCGCGCGAAAAAGCGCACGAAAAAAAACCCAGTCCAAAGACTGGGTTTGAAAGGATCCAGAAACGGGGGTTTCAAGAGGATCCAAGGAGACAACTGGTCAGGTCTTTCGACCCGGGATGCGTGCAATTATGCGGGTAATCACTGATTCTTGCACGCAGCCCCGTTGTAAGACAGCGTGATCAACGCTTGCGGGTCTGGGCCGACTGGACGGCTTCGTTGGCGGTGTTGGTCACGGCCGTGAAGTTGGCTTCCGCCAGGTCCGAAGCCTGCTTGACGGCCTTTTGCACCGACTCGAAGGCATTGTTGGCAGCCGACACGGCGCTCTTCATCACGGCAACGGCGGTTTCGGAACCGGCGGGTGCGTTCTTGGCCGTGGTGTCCACCAGGGCGCTGAAGTTCTTTTGCAGGTCGGAAGCCTGGCTTTCGAAGGTCTTGGCCAGTTCGGCGCCGGTGCCGCTGGCGATGTCGTACAGGTGACGGCTGTAGGCAGCGGTCTTTTCAGCCAGGGGCTGGAACAGGTTGGCCTGCAGCGACAGCAGTTCCTGTGCGTCCTTGACGCTCAGGACAGCCTGGGTGTGCTGGGCAGCTTCGGTCAGTGCGGCGCGCGAGGCGGTCACATTCAGTTCCACCAGCTTTTCAACGCCTTCGAAGGCCTTGCTCGTCAGGCCGAACAGGGTTTCCAGGTTGGCCTTTTGTGCGCTCAGGATTTGGTCAGGGGTCAAGCTCATGTCAGTCTCCAGAAAAACGGACCACAGGGGTCTCGGGTTACGGGGAATTGCCTGCGCTGACCTGACTGAGTGTCATGTTGCAGTGCAGCATGGGTCTTATTGTAGGGATTGCAAAAAAGGAATCAAGTACCTGATGCTGCGGTGCAGCAAAAAAATTCGGAAAGCTGTGGGTTTTTTGTAAGTCTTTGATTTTGAATTGGTTTTATGTCGGTTTGACGACATTTTTCAGTTGGCATGCTTACTCGCCTGGCGAGTGATCGGCAGCAGTGCGCGTCGTGATGGCGACAGTGGCCGGGGACAGGGCGCATTCGGCCGGCGGCACAATGGCCGCCATGAATGAATCGCCCCCGAGCCGCCCCGCGCCGCAGCCCCGTTCGGCCTATGCGGCATTCCGACGCATCAGCACGCGCTGGTCGGACAACGATGTCTACGGGCACGTCAACAACGTCGTCTATTACAGCTGGTTCGATACGGCGGTGAATGCCCATCTGATAGAGCAGGGCGCGCTGGACATTCATGCGGGCGAGACGATAGGACTGGTCATAGAGACCCAATGCAATTACTTCGCCCCGCTGGCCTTTCCGCAGGAGGTGGAGGCCGGCATCCGCGTGGCCCGCATCGGCGGCTCCAGCGTGCGCTACGAGGTGGGGCTGTTTGCGCAGGGTGAGCCGCTGTCGGCCGCAGCCGGGCATTTCGTCCATGTCTATGTGGACCGGCAGACGCGCCGGCCTGCCCAGATTCCGCAGGCGCTGCGCCGGGTGCTGGAGCCGTTGCTGCGCGGTTGATGGCGTTCGGGGCGCATGCAAGGCGCCCGCTCGCAGCGCGGCGGCGTGTGGATGGCCTACACTCGAAAGCTGTCTGCCATCTGACCGCTTGGGCGCTTACCGCCCGGCTCTGTCCATGATCATCACCAGCCTGCTCGATACCGACCTGTACAAATTCACGATGATGCAGGTGGTGCTGCACCAGTTTCCCGGGGCACAGGTCGAGTACCGTTTCAAGTGCCGCAATCCCGGCGTGCAGCTTGCGCCCTATGTGAACGAGATCCGGGCAGAGATCCGCTCGCTGTGCAGCCTGCGGTTCCAGGATGCGGAGCTGGCCTACCTGAGCTCGCTGCGCTTCATCAAGAGCGATTTCGTCGATTTCCTGAGCCTGTTCCACCTCAACGAGAAGTGCGTCACGGTGCAGGCGCTGCCCAATGGCGAGATCGACATCACCATCCGCGGGCCCTGGCTGCACACCATCTTGTTCGAGATTCCCGTGCTGGCCATCGTCAACGAGGTGTACTTCCGCAATACCCAGCCGGTGCCCGATTTTCCCGAGGGCCGGCGCCGGCTGGATGCCAAGATCGCGCTGCTGCAACAGCCGGGCCTGGAGCAGCTCAAGATTGCCGACTACGGCACGCGCCGCCGCTTTTCGCGGGCCTGGCATGAAGAGGTGCTGCGCGTGCTGTGCGCACGCCTGGGCCGGCCCGGCGCATCCGCGGAGTCCGAGGGGCAGTTCGCGGGCACCAGCAACGTGCTGTATGCCATGAAGCTGGGCGTGCGGCCCCTGGGCACGCTGGCCCATGAATACCTGCAGGCCTGCCAGTCCCTGGGCCCGCGCCTGCGCGACAGCCAGATCTTCGGCTTCGAGTCATGGGCGCGCGAGTACCGGGGCGACCTGGGCATTGCGCTGTCGGATGTCTACGGCATGTCGGCCTTCCTGCGCGATTTCGACCTGTACTTCTGCAAGCTCTTCGATGGCGCGCGCCATGACAGCGGGGATCCGTTCGAGTGGGGCGAGCGGCTGCTGGCCCACTACCGTGCCAATCGCATCGACCCGCTGACCAAGACGCTGATCTTCAGCGACGGCCTGACGGTGCCGCGCACCATCGAGCTGTTCCAGCGCTTCCACGGGCGCTGCCAGCTGGCCTTTGGCATCGGCACCAACCTGACCAATGACCTGGGCGACGCGCCCGACCATGTGCCGCTGCAGATCGTCATCAAGATGACGCGCTGCAACGGCCAGCCCGTGGCCAAGCTCTCGGACACGCCGGGCAAGAGCATGTGCGACGACGAGAAATACCTGGCCTATCTGCGCCAGGTGTTCGAGATCGCGGCGCCCGCGGCACAGACTTGATCGCTGCGCGGCCCGCTGCCAGGAGGGGACAGTGAATACAGAACAAAGAGGAGACGGGACCATGAAGGCCTTGCGTGGATTGTTGGTGCTGCTCGTCGCCTGCGTGCCCTCCTGGGCCCTGGCGGCCGAGATCGATGGCGGCCAGCTGTCGGTGCTCTGGGGCGTGCCCTTTGCGGGCATGCTGTTGTCCATCGCCCTGGTGCCGCTGGCGGCGCCGCATTTCTGGCACCGGCATTTCGGCAAGTTGACGGCGGCCTGGGCGCTGGCCTTCCTGCTGCCCTTTGCAGCGGTGTTCGGTGCGGGTGCGGCCCTGGCCAACCTGGTGCATGCGCTGCTGGCCGAGTACCTGCCCTTCGTGATCCTGCTGACGGCGCTGTACACGGTGTCGGGCGGCATCTTTGTGCGCGGCAATCTCAAGGGCTCGCCGGGGCTGAACACGGCCATCCTGGCGATCGGCGCCGTGCTGGCCAGCTTCATGGGAACCACGGGCGCATCGATGCTGCTGATCCGGCCGCTGCTGCGCGCCAACGACAACCGCAGGCACCAGGTGCATGTGGTGGTGTTCTTCATCTTCATCGTCTCCAATGCCGGGGGCTCGCTGACGCCGCTGGGCGACCCGCCGCTGTTCCTGGGCTTTCTTAAGGGCGTGGACTTCTTCTGGACGGTGCGCCACATCTTCACCGAGACCCTGTTCCTGGTCGGCGTGCTGCTGGCGCTGTTCTACGCGATCGACACCTGGCTGCTGCGCAAGGCCGGCGAGGCGGACCTGCCCGATCCCACGCCCAGCATCGACGCCTCGGGCCGCGCCAGCCGCCTGGGCTTCGATGGCAGCGTGAACTTCGCGCTGCTGCTGGCCGTGGTGGCCCTGGTGCTGATGAGCGGCCTGTGGCGCACCGATGCGGGGCTGGTGCTGGCCGGCACGCATGTGGGCCTGCCGGGGCTGGTGCGCGATGCGGGCCTGATCGTGGTGGCGCTGCTGTCCCTGCGGCTCACGCCGCGCAGCGTGCACCAGGCCAACGAATTCGGCTGGGGGCCCATGCAGGAAGTGGCCAAGCTGTTCGCGGGCATCTTCCTGACCATCATCCCCGTGATCGCCATGCTCAAGGCGGGCACGGGCGGGCCGTTCGGCGCCATCGTGGGCGCCGTCACGCGCGCCGACGGCACGCCCGATCCGCTGATGTACTTCTGGGCCACGGGCCTGCTGTCCTCCTTCCTCGACAACGCGCCGACCTACCTGGTGTTCTTCAACACCGCAGGGGGCGACGCCGCGCAGCTGATGACCACGATGGCCTCCACGCTGGCGGCCATCTCCGCGGGCGCGGTGTTCATGGGTGCCAACACCTATATCGGCAACGCGCCCAACCTGATGGTCAAGGCCATTGCCGAGGAGCGCGGCGTGAAGATGCCCAGCTTCTTCGGCTACATGGCCTGGTCGCTGGGCATTCTGGTGCCACTGTTCGTATTGATGAGCTTCATCTGGTTCCGCTGAAGAACCGCCTCCCGCCAAGACAAGGAAAGAGACAGACATGGCAAGCAAACCCCGCATCCTGATCGCCCGCGCCATCCCGCCCGAGGTGGTGCGCAAGCTGGAGCAGCACTTCGAGGTCGAGTCCAACCAGGACGACGTGGTCTGGAGTCCGCAGGAGCTGGCCGCGCATCTGCAGGACAAGGACGGCGTGCTGACCACAGGCTCGCAGACCATCGATGCGGCACTGCTGGCGGCCTGCCCGCGGCTGAAGGTCGTGGCCAACATGGCCGTGGGCTACAACAACTTCGACGTGCCTGCGATGACGGCTGCGGGCGTGCAGGGCACGAACGCGCCCGACGTGCTGACCGAGACCACGGCCGACTTCGGCTTTGCCCTGCTCATGGCCACGGCCCGCCGCGTGACCGAGAGCGAGCACTACCTGCGCGCCGGAAAGTGGAACTCCTGGCGCTACGACCTGTTCGCCGGCTCGGAAGTGCACGGCAGCACGCTGGGCATCATCGGCATGGGCCGCATCGGCCAGGGCATTGCCCGGCGCGGTGCGCATGGCTTCGGCATGAAGGTGGTCTATCACAACCGCTCGCGCCTGTCGCCCGAGCTGGAAGCCGAATGCAAGGCCGGCTACGTGGGCAAGGACGAACTGCTGGCCATGGCCGACCATGTGGTGCTGGTGCTGCCCTACACCAAGGAAAACCACCACACCATAGGCGCGGCCGAGATCGCCAGGATGAAGCCCACGGCCACGCTGATCAACATCGCGCGCGGCGGCATCGTCGATGACGCGGCGCTGGCCAGGGCGCTGCGCGACAGGACCATTGCCGCCGCCGGCCTGGACGTGTTCGAGGGCGAGCCCTCGGTCCATCCCGACCTGCTGACCGTGCCCAATGTCGTGCTGACCCCGCACATCGCCAGCGCCACCATGGGCACGCGCAGCGCCATGGCCGAGCTGGCAGCCGACAACCTGATCGACTTTCTGAGCGGCAAGGGCCCGCGCACGCCCGTCAACCAGCCCGAGGCGGCGGCCGCAGGCGCGCGCGCCAAGGCCTGAGTGCCGTATTCCGACAATCGCGGGAAGGCAGGCCCTGGCCGCTTCCCGCTGCATGGAGCTGAAGCAAGATCTTGACCCAGATATCCGGAGTGTGGTGGGCGGCATGGGCCGTGCTGCTGTTGGGGCAGGCGGCCGTGATCTGGCTGCTGTGCAGGCGCTCGGCGCAGCGCGATGACGGGGTGGCGCCGCAGCAGTTGCTGCAGGCGCTGCAGATGCTGGATGTGCGGCTGCAGCAGCTCGAGCGCGGCGCCCAGGCCACGCAGATGGCCGTGGCCAAGAGCGACGGCGGTCTGGACCGCGTGTCGCAGCAACTGCAGGCCCATCTGGCCCAGGCCCAGCTCGATGCACAGGCCGCGCGGCGCGAGCAGGGCGAGGCGCTGGCAGCCTTTCGCATGGAACTGGGCCGGCTCACGGTGCGCCTGGCCGCCGACAGCGCCCAGGCCCGCGAGGCCCAGGACGAAAGCACGCAGCGCTTCAACGCCCATGTGCAGGAGCGTTTCGAGGCGCTGGCGCAGACCACGCGCAGCACGCTGGACTCCCTCAAGAACGACATCCAGCAGCAGCTGGGCGGGCTGGCGCAGTCCAGCCAGGTCCATGCCGAACAGCTGCGCGGCACGCTCAATGAGCGCCTGGCCACCATCCAGTCGGACAACGCGGCGCGGCTGGAAGAGATGCGGCGCACGGTGGACGAGAAGCTGCATGCCACGCTGGAGCAGCGCCTGGGCGAATCGTTCAAGCTGGTCAGCGACCGGCTGGAGCAGGTGCACAAGGGCCTGGGAGAGATGCAGACACTGGCCGGCAGCGTGGGCGATCTCAAGCGCGTGATGACCAATGTGAAGACGCGCGGCACCTGGGGCGAGCTGCAGCTGGGCGCCATCATCGAGAACGTGCTCACGCCCGAGCAATACGCGCGCAACGTCAAGACCGTGCCCGGCAGCGACGACATGGTGGAGTTCGCCATCCGCCTGCCCGGGCGCAGCGACGAGACGCCGGTCTGGCTGCCCATCGATGCCAAGTACCCGGTAGAGCAGTACCAGCGCCTGCTGGATGCCCAGGATGCGGCGGACAAGGCCGCAATTGCCTCGGCCGGCAATGCCTTCGAGGCATCGATCAAGTTCGAGGCCCGCAAGATCCATGGCAAGTACGTGAGCCCGCCCCACACCACGGACTTTGCCGTGCTCTACCTGCCCACGGAAGGCCTGTTTGCCGAGGTCATGCGCCGCCCCGGCCTGGTCGAGGCCGTGCAAAACGGCTGCCGCGTGATGGTCACCGGCCCGGCCAACCTGGCTGCCATGCTCAGCAGCCTGCAGATGGGCTTCAAGACGCTGGCCATCGAAAAGCGCTCCTCCGAGGTCTGGGCCGTGCTGGGCCAGGTCAAGACCGAGTTCGCCAAGTTCGGCGAGGTGGTGGATGCCACGCGCAAATCCATCGATGCCGCCGCCAAGCGCTTCGAGCAGGTGGGTGTGCGCACGCGCGCCATCCAGCGGCAATTGCGCGATGTGCAGGAGCTGCCCGCGCCGGCCTCGAGCGCAGGGCTGCCCGGTCTGCCGGACGACAAGGACACGGCGGCAGGCCTGGAGCCAGGGTCGGAGCAGGACTGAGATGAATCTGGCGCTGTTCAAAGTCATCATGGCCCAGGTCAGCGTGCACGCCACTATGGCCGGCATGCGGCTGGCCGCGCCTTTGCTGGCGCTGCAGCAGGGCTACAGCGCGGCGGCCGTGGGGATCTTGCTGGCGCTGTTTGCGCTGACCCAGGTGTTCCTGGCGCTGCCGGCTGGGCGCTTTGCGGACAAGCATGGTTTTCGCAAGCCGTTTTTCCTGTCCATGCTGGCGGCCAGCGGCGGCTGCGCGCTGGCGCTGGCGTTTCCGGTCTATCCCGTGCTGTGCCTGGTGGCGCTGCTGACGGGCGGTGCCAGCGGCGCGGTGGTGATTGCCGTGCAGCGCCATGCGGGGCGGGTCACCCACGATGCGTTGGCGCTCAAGAAGGTGTTCAGCTGGCTGGCCATAGGTCCGGCCATCTCCAATTTCATCGGGCCCTTCAGCACGGGGCTGCTGATCGATCACGCGAATTTTGGCGGCGAGGGCAGCACCATGGGCTACCGCGTCGCCTTCGGCCTGCTGGCCCTGGTGCCCGTGCTGGCCTGGAGCTGGGTGCGCCACACGCAGGAGCTGCCGCCCGTGCGCGCGCCCATCGGCGGCCCCAAGCAGCATGCCTGGGACCTGCTGCGCGACCGCAACTTCCGCAACCTGCTGCTGGTCAACTGGCTGCAGTCGGCGTGCTGGGATGTGCACACCTTTGTGCTGCCGCTGCTGGGCCATGAGAAGGGGCTGAGCGCCTCGGTCATCGGCACGCTGCTGGGCATTTTTGCCGTGGCGGCCGCCGCCATCCGCCTGGCCATGCCGCTGGTGGCCGAGCGCCTGCGCGAAGGCGCCGTGATCTCCGGCGCCATGGCCATCACCGCCTTCGTCTTTGCGCTGTACCCCTTCATGGACTCGGCACTGACCATGGGCGTGTGCTCGGTGCTGCTGGGCTTTTCGCTGGGCTCGGTGCAGCCCATGGTCATGAGCATGCTGCACCAGATCACGCCCGAGCACCGCCATGGCGAGGCGCTGGGCCTGCGGCTCATGGCCATCAATGCCTCCAGCGTGGCCATGCCCGTGCTGTTCGGCTCGGCGGGGGCGCTGATCGGCGTGTCTGCGCTGTTCTGGGTGGTGGGCGCGGCCGTGGCCTCGGGCATCCGCACGGCCTGGTTCATGGGGCTGCCGCCGCGCAAGCCGGAATGAAAAAGGCGACCTGCGCCTTGGTGCGCAGATCGCCTTGCGATGCGGTGGCGGCCTGCCGGCCGCTGCGGCTTACCAGCCGCCAGCGTGGAACTGCTTGATCAGCGCCCAGGCCTCCACCGGATCATCGGTATAGCGGAACAGCTGCAGGTCCTTGGGCGAGATCGTGCCTTCCTCGATCATCAGGTCGATGTTGAGCAGCCGCTTCCAGAACTCGGTGCCGAACAGGATCACGGGCACGGAATGCGTCTTGCCGGTCTGCATCAGGGTCAGCACCTCGAACAGCTCGTCCAGCGTGCCGAAGCCGCCGGGGAAGGCCACCAGGGCCTTGGCGCGCATCATGAAATGCATCTTGCGCAAGGCGAAGTAGTGGAACTTGAAGCTCAGGTCCGGCGAGATGAAGCGGTTGCCGTTTTGCTCGTGCGGCAGCTCGATGTTCAGGCCGATGCTGGGTGCGCCCACATCATGGGCGCCACGGTTGGCCGCCTCCATGATGCCGGGGCCGCCGCCGGTGCAGATATAGAGGCGCTCCTCGGGCGGCTGGTTCAGGCTGTCGGCGGCCACGATGCGCGTGAAGGCGCGGGCCTGCTCGTAGCGGTGGGCGTTGCGCACGGCGCGCTCGGCCACTGCAATGCGCTGTGCATCGCCGCTGGCCTGCGCGTCGGCCAGTTGCTGCTCGGCCTGCTCCAGGTCCACGAAGCGCGCGCTGCCATAGACCACGACGGTGTTTTCTATGCCGCGTTCGATCTGCGCCAGGTCGGGCTTGAGCAGCTCCAGCTGCATGCGGATGCCGCGGGTCTCGCGGCGGAACATGAATTCCGGGTCCGCGAAGGCGAGGCGATTGGAATTCTGCTGCAATGCCATGCCGTTGTGCGCCTGGTTGTGAAGGGCCGACCAGCCGTTGGCCAGATCGGTATCGGTCAGGGGGGAAGAGATTTGCATGAACCCTCGTACACAGAAAAACCCAGGGCGGCCACGCCTGTGGCCGTTCCATCAAATGCGTTGCCAGCGCAGATGATGACTGCACTATACGCTCACAAACTCATAGCCGCGGGGCTCGCGTATCCGTTGCTTTGCGCATTGACGGGGCCGGTGGCAGATTCGTATGCTGAGCAGTTGGGCAGGGCCTTGGCCTGGGGCCCGCCACCGGCAATGGGCGGGCATTTGCAGGCGCCGCAAGCGATTTCAGACGTCCGGGTGCTCGGCCGGTTCGTTGCGCACGACGGTGCTCAGCGGCGGCGGCACGTCCTGGCCCGCACGGCGCGCGCGGAACAGGGCTGCGCGCATCAGGAAGATGGTGGTGATGGGCACGGTCACCGAAATGAAGACCGCAATCAGCAGCGCATGCACGGCCAGGCTCTGGCCACTGACGGAAAAGTAGATCCAGGTGGCATGCATGATCAGCCAGCAGCCCATGGTGGCGATGATGGAGGGCGCATGCACGCGCTCGAAATAGCTGCCCAGCCGCCACAGTCCCATGGAGCCCAGGAAGGCGATGATGGCGCCGCCCAGCGCCAGCGCGGCAACCAGGATCTGGCACCACAGCGGCAGTGTGGTCTCCGGCGTCATTCGATCACCTCGCCGCGCAGCAGGAACTTGGCCATGGCGGTGGAGCCCACGCAGCCGAACAGCGCGACCAGCAAGGCCGCCTCGAAGTAGCTTGTGCTGTCGTAGATGATGCCCATGAGCAGCATGGCCAGCATGCCGTTGAGGTACATGCAGTCCAGCGCCAGCACGCGGTCCTGGGCGTGCGGGCCCTTGAGCAGGCGCAGCACGGCGCAGCCCATGGCCGCGACCAGCAGGCCCAGCGCGAACATCAAAGTCCAGTGGAACCAGGGCATCATTCGAAAATCTCCATCAGGGGGCGCTCGTAGCAACGCTTGACGTGCTGGACGATCTCCTCGGGATCATCGACCTCCAGCACATGCAGCATGAGCTGAGAGCGGTCGCGCGAGATCTCGGCCCAGGCCGTGCCGGGCGTGATGCACACGATCATGGCGAGCACGGCCAGGCCGTTGGGGTCGCGCAGTTCCAGCGGGATGCGCACGAAGTTGGCCGGGTGCTTGCGCATGCCCGGAAACAGCATGAACCGCACGACGTTGAAGTTGGACACCGAGGTGTCCCAGACCACGCGCAGCGCCAGGCGCAGGATGGTCAGCGGATGGCGCACCCGCACGGGCAAGGGGCGCAGGCCGCGCAGCAGCAGCGGCAGCAGCAGGCCCAGCAATGCGCCGAGCAGGATCTGTCCACTGCTGAACGAACGGTTGAGCAGCAGCCACAGCAGGAACAGCGCCACCGACAGCAGCGGCGCGGGCAGCAGGGTTTTCATCATCGGGAATCCTCCTTGCCCGCCGTCGTGCCTGCATCGCCTATGCCTGCGGGTATGGGCGCGCCACTGGCCTGGGCCGCGGCGCGTGCCGCGCCTTCAGGGCCGGCTTCCAGGCGGGCCTTCTTTTCTGCCGGGCTGGGCTCCGGCTGCGTGCCCATGACGGAGCGCACATAGACATCGGGTGCCAGCAGCGCATCGGCTGCGCGCTGGGTGTAGCCCATCAGCTCGCCGCCGCGCATCGTCAGTGCCACGCAGCAGGCCAGCAGCAAGGCGATGGGCAGGCCTTCGACCACGCGCAGCGAGGGGGAGTTCTGCTCCTCGGTCGCCCAGAAGTGGCGTATGCCGGCGCGAACCAGCGACAGCAGGGCCAGCAGCCCGGTGATGATCATCAGCGCCACCAGCACCCAGCCGGCCCAGCCGGCCTGGAAGCCGCTGGAGTTGCCCAGGCCCAGGGGGTTGAGCAGGGCAGACAGCATGGCGAACTTGCCCACGAAGCCCGACAGCGGCGGCAGGCCGGTAACCACCAGGGTGGCCAGCATGAAGCTCAGGCCGATGAAGGCGGCTGCGGCGGGAATGGCGCGGCCGATCAGCACCTCTTCGGATTCGTCAAGGTTGAATCCCTCGGTGGGAAGCAGCTCGGCGTTGAGGAAGGGCGCCTCGTCGTCTTCATAGGGCTCGCCCGCGTCGTCGTCCACGCGCCAGCGGTCCACCACGTCGGCAATCAGGAAGAGCGCGCTCACGGCCAGGGTGGAGCTGGGCAGGTAGTACAGCAGCCCCGCCGTCAGCGCGTTCTGGCCAAAGCCCGTGGCAGCCAGCAGGGTGCCTGACGACAGGATGGCCGCAAAGCCCGCGATATGCGTCAGGCGCTGCGAGCCCAGCATGCCCAGGCCCCCGAAGGCCATGGTCAGCATGCCGCCGACGATCAGCCAGGTGCTGCCGAACAGGGCGGAGGAGCCGGCCTCGGAGCTGAACAGCAGCGTCCACAGCCGCAGCACCACGTAGACGCCCACCTTGGTCATGAGCGCAAATACGGCACCAACGGGCGCGGTGGCCGCGCTGTAGGCCGGCACCAGCCAGAAGTTCAGCGGCCACATGGCCGCCTTGGTCAGGAAGGCGATGCCCAGGATGGCCGCTGCCGAATGCAGCAGCCCGCGGTCGGCACTGCTGATCTGGGGAATGGCGCGCGCCAGGTCGGCCATGTTCAGCGTGCCGGTCAGGCCGTAGAGCATGGACACGCCGATGAGGAACAGCGACGAGGCGGCCAGGTTGATGGCGATGTAGTGCAGGCCCGCCTGGATGCGCGCCCGGCCCGAGCCATGCAGCAACAGGCCGTAGGAGGCCGCGAGCATGATCTCGAAGAACACGAACAGGTTGAACAGGTCCGCCGTGAGGAAGGCGCCGCTCAGGCCCATCAGCTGGAACTGGAACAGCGAGTGAAAGTGCATCCCCGCGCGGTGCCAGCGGGCGCTGGAGAAGATCAGCGAGGCCAGGGCCACCGTGTAGGTCAGCACCAGCATCATGCCGGTCAGGCGGTCCAGCGCCAGCGAGATGCCGAAGGGCATGGGCCAGTTGCCCGGCATGTAGACGCCCAGGTTGACGGGTGCGCCGGCCTGGTCGGTCCACAGCATCAGCAGCACGGCCACGCCCAGGCCCAGCACGGTGGACACCAGGCCAAGGGCGAACTTCACGCGCTGGCGCTCCTCGCGCAGCAGCAGCATCAGCGCTGCCGAGAGCATGGGCAGCACGATGGGCGCCAGCATCAGGTGCGGCATGAGACGGGCGGTCAGCTCGTTCATGGCATCTCCTGCTCGGTGCGGGAATGGGCTCCGTCCACATGGTCGGTGGCGGTGGTGCCGCGCGAGGCCAGCAGCACCACCAGGAACAGCGCCGTCATGGCAAAGCCGATCACGATGGCCGTGAGCACCAGCGCCTGGGGCATGGGATCGGCATAGTGCGCGAGATCCTGCGGCACGCCGGCCCGCAGCACGGGCTCCTTGTCAATGGCCAGGCCCTGGCGGCCCATGCTGAAGATGAACAGGTTGACCGCATACGACAGCAGGGCCAGCCCCATGATGACCTGGTAGGTCCGTGGGCGCAGCAGCAGCCACACGCCCGAGCCGGTCAGTACGCCGATGGCAATGGCAAGCACGACTTCCATCAGAAACCTCCTCGCGCCAGGGCTGCGGCGGTGGCCTGCTGCACGGCGGCTTCGGCCTCCTCGGCCTGTTGTTGCTGCTCCTCCAGCAGGCGGGCGTGGTAGCGGTGGCTGCGCACCGATTGGTGGGCGATGGCCGTCAGAATGAGCATGGTCGCGCCCACCACCAGCGAGAACACACCGATGTCGAAGAACAGGGCGCTGGCGAGATGCACGTCGCCGACGACTGGCAGGGTCATATGGAAGGTGTGGCTGGTGAGGAAGGGATAGCCGGCCACGATGGAGCCCATGCCGGTACCCAGTGCGAACAGCAGGCCGACACCGATCCATCGGCGCGGGAAGATCGGCAAGTGGGCCTCGACCCACTGCGTGCCGGAGATGATGTACTGCATCAGCAAGGCGACCGAGAACACCAGGCCGGCGACGAAGCCGCCTCCGGGTTCGTTGTGGCCGCGCATGAAGATGTAGACCGAGACCAGGGCCGCGAAAGGCAGCAGCAGGCGGACCAGCACGGCGGGCACCATCAGGTAGCCCACGGCCGTATCGCCGGCATTGCGCGGATTGAACAGATCGGTCTGCAGGTCGCCTGGCACGTAGCGCTGCTGTTCGGGCAGGTCCAGCGTCTCGCGGGCTGGGCGGAAGCGCCGCAGCAGGGCATAGACCACCAGGGCCACGATGCCCAGCACCACGATTTCGCCGAAGGTGTCGAAGCCACGGAAGTCCACCAGCATGACGTTGACCACATTGGTGCCGCCGCCGTCGCTGAGCGCATGTTCGAGGAAGAAGGTGGAGGCGCCGTCATAGAAGGGGCGGCTCATCATGGCGAAGGCCAGCCAGGCCATGCCGCCCCCGGCCACCAGCGACAGCAGCAGGTCGCGCATGCGGCGCGAGCGGGCACGCAGCTCGGCGGACAGCACGGGAATGTGCAGGCTCTTGTCGCGCTTGGGCATCCAGCGCAGGCCCAGCAGCATCAGCACCGTGGTGGCGACCTCGACCACCAGCTGGGTCAGCGCCAGATCGGGCGCCGAGAACCACAGGAAGGTCAGGCAGGTGCACAGGCCGGCACCGCCCAGCATGATCAGCGCGGTCAGCCGGTGGTACTTGGCCTTCCAGGCCGTGCCCAGGGCGCAGAGAATGCCCACCGACCACAGCAGCACGAAGGCGGGCGACAGCGGCAGCATGCCCCGATCGCCCAGCTTGATGCCCTGCAGCCACAGCGGCAGAACGCCCGCCAGCACGGCGGTGCAGACCAGCCACAGCATCTGCCACTGCAGGCGCATTGTGGACAGGCACCGGCGCGACCAGCGGCCCAGCAGGGACAGGCGGGCCAGCAGGTTCTCGAAGATGCGCTGGCCGCTGAGCGTGCCCACCAGCGGTGCGGTATCGATATGGCCGGCCTGGCGCTGCCAGCGCAGCAGCATGTACAGCAGGATGCCGCCAATCAGGGCGACCAGGCTCATGATCAAGGGCATGTTCCAGCCGTGCCAGATGGCCAGGCTGTACTCGGGCAGATCGCCGCCGACCACGGGCGTGGCGGCCGCTGCAAGGAAGCTGCCCACCGCCCACGCCGGCAGCATGCCGACCACCAGGCAGGCCAGCACCAGCAATTCGACGGGCACGCGCATCCAGTGCGGCGGCTCGTGCGGCTCGTGCGGCAGGTCGGTGGCCTTGGGGCCGAAGAAGACGTCGATGGTGAAGCGCAGCGAATAGGCCACGCTGAACATGCCCGCCACCGTGGCGGCCACGGGCAGGGCCGTGCGCACCCAGGGGGCAGCGTCCAGGTAGACGGTCTCTGCGAAGAACATCTCCTTGGACAGGAAGCCGTTGAGCAGCGGCACGCCCGCCATGGCCGCACTGGCCACGCAGGCCAGCGTGGCCGTGATGGGCATCATGTGCCGCAGGCCCGAGAGGCGGCGGATGTCGCGCGTGCCGCTTTCATGGTCAACGATGCCTGCGGCCATGAACAGCGAGGCCTTGAAGGTCGCGTGGTTCATGATGTGGAACACCGCAGCCACGGCGGCCAGCTTGCTGTTGAGGCCCAGCAGCAGCGTGATCAGGCCCAGGTGGGAAATCGTCGAATAGGCCAGCAATCCCTTGAGATCGTGCTGAAACATGGCCAGATAGCCACCGATGAGCAGCGTTGCAGCGCCTGCTCCGCCCACCAGCCAGAACCAGGCATCGGTGTCACCCAGCACGGGCCACATGCGCGCCAGCAGGAAGACGCCGGCCTTGACCATGGTGGCGGAGTGCAGGTAGGCCGACACCGGCGTGGGCGCGGCCATGGCGTGCGGCAGCCAGAAGTGGAAGGGGAACTGCGCGCTCTTGGTCAGCGCGCCCAGCAGGATCAGCACCAGGGCGACCAGGTACAACTGGTGGTCGCGCACCTGCTGGCCGGCGATGAGCACGTTGTCCAGGTCATAGCTGCCCACGATGTGGCCCAGCACCAGCATGCCGGCCAGCATGGCCAGGCCGCCCGTTCCCGTCACCGTCAGCGCCATGCGCGCGCCCCGGCGTGCATCCTTGCGATGGTGCCAGTATCCGATCAGAAGAAAGGAGAAGAGGCTGGTCAGCTCCCAGAAGAAGGCAATCTGGATGATGTTGCCCGACAGCACCACGCCCGCCATCGCGCCCATGAAGGCCAGAAAAAACGAGAAAAAGCGCGGCACGGGATCGGCCGGCGACATGTAGTAGCGCGCATAAAGCACCACCAGCGAACCGATGCCCAGCACCAGCATGCAGAACATCCAGGCAAAGCCGTCCATGCGGATCACCAGATTCAGCCCCAGTGCCGGCAGCCACTCGATCTCCTGGCGCAGCACCTCTCCATCGGCGATCTGGGGGAACAGCAATGCCGTCTGGATGGCGCAGCCGAGGGCAATGACGCCGGCCAGCGTTGACTCCGTATTGCGCGCATTGGCGGGCAGCATTGCGGCAATCAGGCTGCCGATGAAGGGTAGGAGGATGAGGGTGATCAGGGGCATGGGCGGTTCATTTTACGGGCAAGGTTTTTTGCTTCGCTATGAAAACCTGAGCATGTTTCAGGCTATGGCCGCGCGTACCCCGAGGGTAGTACGCATGAAAAACCCGCCGAAGCGGGTTGAATAGAGACAGTTGGCGTACTCAGGAGGCCGCGCCGGCCTTGGCCGGCGTTGCCGGTTTGGCGGCCTGGTCCTTGGTCGGCTTGGCGCCTTTGGCTGCCGTGTCCTTGGTGTCCTTGGCCGCCGTGTCCTTTGCATCGGGCTTGGCTCCCTGGCCCTTGTAGCTGGTGCCATTGACCGTCAGGCCGTCACCCGAGAACTTGGCGGCGGTCGGTTCGCCCACGCCTTTGACGCGGGCAATGAAATCGGGCCAGTCCTTGAAGGCGGAGGATTTGCGCTCCTCGAGAATGCGCGCCGACATGGCCGGGCCAATGCCCTTGATGGATGTCAGTTCGGCTTCATTCGCCTTGTTGACCTCCACGGCAGCCAGGGCCATCACGGACCACAGCAGTGCAATGAAGCCAGCCATCAGTTTTCTGAACATACAAACCTCCTGATCCCAAAATGTTGAGGGCCGCAACATTGCGACCCAGAGGCATCTTATGCAGGGCCTTGGCGTGCGGCTAGGCGGTGAAGGGGGCCAGCAGGCCCGTGCAGGCATGGCCGAACGTGTGCAAAGCCAATGGCCATGCGCCTGCCAAGGCGGTTTCTAGGAATACTCTGAAAATACACCGTCCATGCCGTGTTTGCCAATGGGGGTGACGCGATGCAGGGGGTGGAGCTGTTTCTCGCGCCTGCCCCGCATCACAGCTCCTCGACGCGCCGGGCCGGATAGCTGTCCCAGCTCTGGCAGCCGGGGCAATGCCAGAAATGCTGGCGTGCCTCGAAGCCGCAGGCCGCGCAGCGGTAGCGGGTCAGCGGTTTGGCCGCGTGGTCCAGCGCGCGTTGCACGGCCGGGTGGTATTGCTCCTCGGCCAGCTTCTCGCCTGCCAGCCACTGCGCGGCAGCCACCAGTGAGGGCTCCCTGTCCAGATGCTGGACCAGGCGTGCGCGTCCCGGTGCCTTGGTTTCACCATCGTTGCTCTGTTCTTCAATTTGAGCGTCCAGCGCGACCAGCGCCTGCAGCAGATCCAGCGAGGGTGCCTGCTCGTACTGCTGGCTGAGCAGTTGGTGGATGTGCTGGCGCTGGCCCGTGGCGGCGGCAATGTCCACCAGCAGCTGAGCCGCCAGCGGCAGCGAGGCTGGGGACTGCTCGGCCAGGCTTTCCAACGTGTGCAGGGCCTGGGCCGATTGCCCCATGCGGTGCTGCAGCTGCGCGTGCTCCAGGCGCGGGCGTGCGGCCTGTGGGGCGGTGGTGATGGCCTGCTGCAGCCGCTGTAGTGCCTCGGCCTGCTGGCCCTGGGTCAACAGGGCCTGGGCGTCTTCGCAGAGGTAGTGGGCCAGGCGGCCGCTGAAGTCGCCCTGGTTGGCTTCCTGCATGCGGCGCGCAATGGCGGCGGCCTGTGTCCAGTCGCGCGAGCGTTCGTAGATGGCCAGCAGGGCCAGGCGGGCTTCGGCCTCGAAGGCCGTGCCTTCCAAGCGGCGCAGCGCGTCCTCGGCGCGATCGAGCAGGCCTGCCTTCAGAAAGTCCTGGGCCAGCGCGTGCTGGGCGCGGTCGCGGTCCACGCGGCTGAGGTCGCCGCGCGACAGCAGGTGTTCGTGCACGCGCACGGCGCGGTTGTATTCGCCACGGCGGCGAAAGAGGTTGCCCAGCGCGAAGTGCAGCTCCGAAGTGTCGGGGTCGTTCTGCACGGCTTCGATGAAGGCGTCGATGGCCTTGTCCTGCTGCTCGTTGAGCAGGAAGTTCAGACCCTTGAAATAGGCCTTGGGCGCCTGGCGGTTTTCGGCGCGAATCTGCCTCAGGTCCCAGCGCGAGGCCAGCCAGCCCAGCACGAAGGCGACGGGCAGGCCCAGCAATATCCAGCTCAGATCAAATTCCATGCACGTCGCCCGGCAGGATGGGGGATGGGGCAGCCTTGGGCACCGTGGCCGCTGCCGGTGCATCGGCCGCTGCAGGTACCGTGACCTGGGTCGAGCGCGCGGCGTTGCGGTGCTTGAGCCAGCGCGGCACCATGCCCAGAACGCCCACGATCAGGCCCAGGGCGAAGGCGGCCAGCACCACCAGTACCAGTGGCGCAGTCCAGGAGGTGCCGAAGAAGAAGTGCACCGTCGCGTCCTGCTGGTTGTTCAGGGCGAAAGCGAACAGCGTAAAAAAAATGGCCGCCTTGAGCAGCCACAGGAAGTACTTCATGTGTTCCCTTGTGTGACGGGAACGATTCTAGAGCCTGACGGAGAGGGTGGCTGCGGCGCGCGCAGCTGGTCAGCCCGCTTTCAGGCGGCAGGGCCGGTGCCTGTGCCGGAGCCTGTGTTGTCTGTATCGATGGCCGCACCGGGGCGCAGGTCCACGGCTTCGCGCAGGGCCTTGCCGGGCTTGAAGTGCGGCACGCGCTTGGACGGAATGTGGACAGCCTCGCCACTGCGGGGATTGCGGCCCATGCGGGGCGGGCGATGGTTGACCGAGAAACTGCCAAAGCCGCGGATTTCGATGCGATGGCCTCGCACCAGGGCATCGCTGACGGCGTCAAGAATCGTCTTGACGGCCTGCTCGGCATCGCGCTGGCTCAGTTGGCCAAAGCGGGCGGCGAGTTCTTCGACGAGATCGGATCGGGTCATCAAGGATAGGAATCAGGGGTTGAAATGGCGACGGGCGCCCGGAGGCGCCCGTCGCATCCGACCTTCAGCGGTCAGCAGACTGGCTGCTGATTACTTGTCGGAGTTGTCCAGCTTGGCGCGCAGCAGGGCGCCCAGGCTGGTCGTGCCGGCGTTTTCCTTGGCCGACTGAGCGGACAGGGAAGCCATGGCTTCTTGCTGGTCGACCTGGTCCTTGGCCTTGATCGACAGCTGGATGTTGCGGGTCTTGCGATCCACATTGACCACCACGGCGGTGATCTCGTCGCCTTCCTTCAGCACCGAGCGGGCATCTTCCACGCGGTCCACGGCGATTTCCGAAGCACGCAGGTAACCGATGATGTCTTCGCCCAGGTCGATTTCAGCACCACGTGCGTCCACCGTCTTGACCTTGCCCGACACGATCTGGCCCTTGTCGTTCACGGTCACGAAGGTCGTGAAGGGATCGCTGTCCAGCTGCTTGATGCCCAGGGAGATGCGCTCGCGCTCGACGTCCACGGCCAGCACGATGGCTTCGACTTCCTGGCCCTTCTTGTAGTTGCGCA
This sequence comes from Delftia sp. K82, assembly GCF_002193035.1. Taxonomy (NCBI): domain Bacteria; kingdom Pseudomonadati; phylum Pseudomonadota; class Betaproteobacteria; order Burkholderiales; family Comamonadaceae; genus Delftia; species Delftia sp. K82. The sequence continues at coordinate 1,276,405 of NZ_MYFL01000001.1, forward strand.
CGGCAGCTTCGCCGGGCTCGTTCCAGGACAGGTCGGACAGGTGCACCAGGCCGTCGATACCGGCAGCCAGGCCCACGAAGACGCCGAAGTCGGTGATCGACTTGATCGGGCCCTTGACGCGGTCGCCGCGCTTGGTGTTCTGCGCGAACTCTTGCCAGGGGTTGGCCTTGCACTGCTTCATGCCCAGCGAGATGCGACGCTTGTCTTCGTCGATCTCCAGCACCATGACTTCGACTTCGTCACCCAGGGTAACGAGCTTGGTCGGAGCAATGTTCTTGTTGGTCCAGTCCATTTCGGAGACGTGCACCAGGCCTTCGATGCCGGGTTCCAGCTCGACGAACGCGCCGTAGTCGGCAATGTTCGTGACCTTGCCGAACAGACGGGTGCTCGAGGGGTAGCGGCGCGAAACGCCCATCCACGGGTCGTCGCCCATTTGCTTCAGACCCAGCGAGACACGGTTCTTCTCGGTGTCGAACTTGAGGATCTTGGCGGTGATTTCCTGGCCAGCCTGCACGACTTCCGAGGGATGACGCACGCGGCGCCATGCCATGTCGGTGATGTGCAGCAGGCCGTCGATGCCGCCCAGGTCCACGAACGCACCGTATTCGGTGATGTTCTTGACCACGCCTTGAACGATGGCGCCTTCCTTCAGCGTTTCCATCAGCTTGGCGCGCTCTTCGCCCATCGAGGCTTCGACCACGGCGCGGCGGCTCAGCACCACGTTGTTGCGCTTGCGGTCCAGCTTGATGACCTTGAACTCCATCGTCTTGTTTTCGTACGGAGTCAGGTCCTTGATCGGACGGGTGTCGATCAGCGAACCGGGCAGGAAGGCGCGGATGCCGTTGACCAGCACCGTCAGGCCGCCCTTGACCTTGCCGGAGGTCGTGCCGGTCACGAATTCGCCCGATTCCAGGGCCTTTTCCAGAGCCAGCCACGAGGCCAGGCGCTTGGCGGTGTCGCGCGACAGGATGGTGTCGCCGTAGCCGTTTTCGATCGAGCCGATGGCGACCGACACAAAGTCGCCCACCTGGACTTCGATTTCTCCCTGGTCGTTCTTGAATTCGTCGATTGGCACGTAGGCTTCCGACTTCAGGCCAGCGTTCACGACGACGAAGTTGTGCTCGACGCGCACGACTTCAGCGGTGATGACCTCGCCAGGACGCATTTCCGTGCGTTGCAGCGATTCTTCAAACAGGGAGGCAAAAGATTCAGACATGTATTTCCTTGCCCGCAAACAGGTTTCCGCCGGCACTATTGCCAGGCGTTTCTAGGACTGTTTGCGGAGGTGTTGTGGGTTCAACCACGGTGTTGGAGTCTATGGACCTCGGGCCGTACATGGGGCGGTGCCGCCATGTCTGGGCCCGGAGGGCGGGTTTGCCGACCGTGCGGCGCAACTGGCAATCAGTCGCGGCCGAACGGCTGGCGTTCCTGCCACCACGAAAGCACCTGCTCTGCCACCTCTTCGATGGAGAGCTCGGAGCTGTCAAGCAGCATGGAATCCTGGGCGGGCTTGAGCGGTGCGACGCTGCGGTTCATGTCCCGCGCATCGCGTGCTTCAAGGTCAGCCCGAAGGGCGCTTATGTTAGCGGCAATTCCTTTGGAAATCAACTGCTTATGCCGGCGCTCGGCGCGACAGGCGGCGGAGGCCGACAAATAGACCTTGAGGGGAGCATGGGGAAAGATCACCGTGCCCATGTCGCGGCCGTCGGCAACCAGCCCCGGAAGCTGCTGGAAGGACAGCTGCAGGTCCACCAGCGCGTCGCGCACGGCAGGCAGGGCCGAGACGCGCGAGGCGTTCATGCCCGACTCCTCGCTGCGCAGGATGAGGGTGACATCCTCGTCACCCAGCCAGATGCGCTGCTCGGCGTCAAAGCGCACGGGCAGCTCGCGCGCCAGCACGGCGATCTGCTGGGCGTGCGGTTCGTCCAGCACCAGGCCGGCGCGCGATGCGGCCAGTCCCGTGAGCCGGTACAGCGCGCCCGAGTCCAGCAGGTGGTAGCCAAGAGCCTGGGCGACCTCGGCGGCAATCGTGCCCTTGCCCGAGGCCGTGGGGCCATCGATGCAGATCACGGGAATGCGCGCGCGGGCCGTCTCGCAGACCGAGAACAGGGCCTCGAAGTAGTCGGGGAAGGTCTTGGCGACGCACTTGGGGTCTTCGATGCGCACGGGCAGGGCGGCCGGGTTGAAGGCCGCCAGCGAAAAGCACATGGCCACGCGGTGGTCGTCATAGGTGTGGATGCTGGCCGCACGCCATGCGGCGGTGGACGCGGGCGGCGTGATGCGGATGTAGTCCGCACCCTCCTCGACGTCGGCGCCCAGCTTGCGCAGCTCCTTGGTCATGGCCGCGATGCGGTCGGTTTCCTTGACACGCCAGCTTGCGATATTGCGCAGCGTGGTCGTGCCATCGGCATACAGGGCCATGACGGCCAGCGTCATGGCGGCATCGGGGATGTGGTTGCAGTCCAGGTCGATGGCCTTGAGCGGCCATGCGCCACGGCGGATGCGCAGCCAGTTGGGGCCGCCTTCCACCTCGGCGCCCATGGCGCGCGCGGCCTCGACAAAGCGGATATCGCCCTGGATGGAGTCCAGTCCCACGCCGAGGATGCGGATGCCTTCGGCGCTGTCCGAGGCGATGGCGCCCAGTGCGATGAAGTAGCTGGCCGACGAGGCGTCTGCCTCGACATGGATCTCGCCCGGCGAGCTGTAGCGGCTGCCGGCCGGGATGGTGAAGCGCTGCCAGTTCTCGTTGTGCACGGCAATGCCGAAGCGGGCCAGCAATTCCAGCGTGATGTGGATGTAGGGCTTGGAGATCAGCTCGCCCACGACTTCGATGGTGATGTCGCGTGTGTTGGCCAGCAGCGGCAGCGCCATCAGCAGCGAGGTCAGGAACTGGCTGGAGACATCGCCACGCACCTGGATGGGGCTGTGCGGCAGCTGCGAGAAATCGGGCTGGCGGATGTGCAGCGGAGGAAAGCCCTCGTTGCCCAGATAGTCGATGCGGCAGCCGAGCTGGCGCAGCGCATCGACCAGATCGCCGATGGGGCGCTCATGCATGCGCGGCACGCCGCTGAGCTTGAAGTCGCCGCCCAGCACGGACAGGGCTGCCGTCAGCGGCCGCATGGCCGTGCCGGCGTTGCCCATGAACAGTTCGGCGCTGGCGCCAGAGGGCAGGACGCCGCCCAGGCCGGTGATGCGCACGGGCTGGCCGAGGGTGATGGTCGTGGGCTCCACCGTGCAGCCCAGTTGCTGCAGGGCCCGGAGCATGACGCGCGTGTCGTCCGAGTCGAGCAGGTCGTGGACCACGGTCGTGCCCTGGCTCAGTGCCGCGAGCAGCAGCACGCGGTTCGAGATGCTCTTGGAGCCCGGCAGGCTCACCGTGCCCTGCGCGCGGGAAAGAGGGGGGATATCGAGGAAGGCGGTACTGAACATGGCAATTCGGATGCAAACAGGCTGTCGGGAGGCATTGCGGCCGCGCCGGCCGCAATGCACAGGAGCGCTTTGGGTGCGCCGGGCTTGCGTCTGGCGCTTGCCCTGCGTTGCGCGTCAGCGGCGCGGAGCGCCCATGCGCCAATGGGCGCGCGCGGCGCTGGCCAGGGTCAGGTGGTCTTCAAGACCTTGTCCGTCACCGGCCTGGATCAGGGATTCGAGTTGCTGCAGCGCCTGCTGGAACTGGCGTGACTGTGCCAGAACCTGCTCGCTGTTGGCCAGCAGCACATCACGCCACATCTTGGGATCGCCTGCGGCAATGCGCGTGAAGTCTCGGAAGCCGGGGCCGGCCAGGGACAGCACGTCGTCGGAGTCGGGCTGGGTGATCACGCTTTGCATCATGGCGAAGGCCAGCAGATGCGGCAGGTGGCTGACCGTGGCAAAGGCACTGTCGTGGGCTTCGGGCGACATGGCGCGCACGCGGCAGCCCAGCAGCTCCCACAGGGAGCGGGCCTTTTGCAGGTGGTCGGTCAGCGTGCGTTCGGTGGGCGTCAGGATGACCTGTGCGCCCTTGTACAGCTGGGGGTCGGAGTGCTCGACGCCCGAGACTTCCTTGCCTGCAATGGGGTGGGCCGGGACGAAGGAGCCGAGCTGGTCGCGCAGGGCCGAGCGGGCGGCATGCACCACATCGACCTTGGTGGAGCCCACGTCCATGATCATCATCTCGGGCGTGACCAAGTGCTTGATGGACTTGAGCGTGGCCTCGGTCGCCGCCACGGGCACGGCCAGCAGCACCAGGTCGGCACCGGCGGCGGCCAGCAGGGCGGAGGGGGCCTCCACATCGATGACGCCCATCTGGCGAGCGCGTTCGGTCGTCGAAGGCGACTTGCTGTAGCCCACGACGCGCTTGACCAGCCCTGCCTGCTTGAGCGCCAGGGCGAACGAGCCGCCCATGAGGCCGCAGCCGATCAGGCCCAGTTGTTCAAAGGGCTGCATCACTTGGATACCGGGTAGGTGCCCAGCACCTTGTAGAAGGCGCACAGGCCGCGCAACTCTTCCAGCGCGCTGGCCACGTTGGGCTGTGCCGGGTGGCCTTCGAGGTCGATGTAGAAGTAGTACTCCCACTGGCCGGTGCGCGCGGGGCGCGACTCGAAGCGCGTCATCGACACGCCGTGCCTCTTGAGCGGCACCAGCAGGTCATGCACGGCGCCGGGGCGGTTGGGCACGGAGATGATGATGCTGGTGCAATCCTGGCCGCTGGGCGAGGGCGTGGCCAGCGTGTGCGGCAGGCAGATGACGGCGAAGCGCGTGCGGTTGTAGGCATCGTCCTGGATGGCATGCGCCACCACATGCAGGCCGAATTGCTGGGCTGCGCGTTCGCTGGCCAGGCCGGCGATGTTGGGATGCAGCGCTGCCAGGCGGGCGCCTTCGGCATTGCTGGACACCGGGCGGCGCTCGGCATGCGGCAGGTGCTTGGCCAGCCAGCCCTGGCACTGGGCCAGGGCCTGGGGATGGGCTGCCACGACCTCGATGCCCTCGGTCGTGTTGCTGCTGCGAAGCAGGTTGTGGCGCACCAGCAGGCTGACCTCGCCCACCACGTGGCAGGGCGTGTGCAGGAACATGTCCAGCGAGCGCGTGACCACGCCTTCGTTGGAGTTCTCCACGCCCACCACGCCGTACTGCGCGCTGCCTGCGGCCGTGGCGTGGAACACCTCGTCGAAGCTGTTGCAGTACATCAAATCGGCCGCGCCGCCGAAGTACTGGATGGCGGCTTCCTCGCAGAACGTGCCCGCCGGGCCCAGCACGGCCACGCGCTGGGGCGACTCCAGCGCCAGGCAGGCCGACATGATCTCGCGCCAGATGGCCGAGACATGGCCGTTCTTGAGCGGGCCGGGGTTGGCGGACTCGATCTTCTGTATGACCTGGGCCACGCGGTCCGGGCGGAAGAAGGGCGTGCCTTCACGCTTCTTGACCTCGCCGACCTGCTCTGCCACGCGGGCACGTCGGTTCAGCAGATCCAGCAGTTGCTGGTCGATATCGTCGATCTGCACGCGCAGATGCGCCAGATCGGGAGAGGCTTGGGGTGTGGTGCTCATGGGCGGGAGTGTGGGTCGGTCAGGCGTTGCGCTGTTCGAATTCGCGCATGTACTCCACCAGCGCCTGCACGCCAGCGATGGGCATGGCGTTGTAGATGCTGGCACGCATGCCGCCGACGGACTTGTGGCCCTTGAGCTGCAGCAGGCCGCGTTCCCGGGCTCCGGCCAGGAAGGCGTCATTGCGCGATTCGTCGCGCAGGAAGAAGGGTATGTTCATGCGCGAGCGGCAATTGGCAGCGACCTTGTTCACGTAGAACGAGGACTGGTCCACGTACTGGTAGAACAGGTCGGCCTTGGCGATGTTGCGCGCCTCCAGGGCGGCCACGCCGGTCAGGCCGCCTTCGGTCTGGCGCTTGATCCATTGGAACGTGAGGCCTGCGATGTAGATGCCCCACGTCGGCGGCGTGTTGTACATCGACTGGTTGTCGGCCACGGTCTTGTAGTCGAAGGCCGAAGGGCAGGCCGGCAAGGCGTGGCCCAGCAGATCCTCGCGCACGATGACCAGGGTCAGGCCGGCAGGGCCCAGGTTCTTCTGCGCGCCGCCGAATGCCAGGCCAACGCGGCTCCAATCGACGGGGCGCGAGGCCACGTGCGAGGAGAAGTCAACCACCAGCGGAGCATCGCAGCCCAGCGCCTTCAGGTCGGGCAGCTCCTGGAACTCCACGCCATGGATGGTTTCGTTGCTGCAGATGTGCACGTAGCTGGCGCCGCGGCTCAGTTGCCAGCTCTCGGGGGCGGGCAGGGCGGTGAACTTGCCGTCCTCGCCGCTGGCCGCGATGTGCGCGTCGGCCACGTACTTGCGTGCTTCCTTGGCCGACTTCTGGCTCCAGCTGCCGCTGAGCACGAAGTCCACCGTGCCTGCGCGCGAGAGGTTCAGGGGAACGATGGCGTTCTCGGCCAGGCCGCCACCCTGCATGAACAGGATCTTGAACTCGGGCGGTACGGCCAGCAGCTCGCGCAGGTCGGCCTCGGCCTGTTCATAGATGGAGATGAACTCCTTGCCGCGGTGGCTCATCTCCATCACGCTCATGCCGGACCCGTGCCAGTCGAGCATTTCGGCGGCTGCCTGCTGCAGCACTTCGGCGGGAATGGCGGCGGGGCCGGCGGAGAAGTTGTAAGGGCGGTTCATGGAGTTCACTGTCAAGTCACGCACAGGCGCCAGTTCGGGCGGTGCCTGCAACTGTCAAAAATCTGAGCCGCCGCTGGGACTGAGCTCCCGGTGCGGGAGGCAGCCCCAGCGGCGGCTGGGTCATCAGGCGGGCTCGCCCGTGCCTTCGGCAGCGGCTTCGTCGCCGCCTGCGGCCTCCTCGCCCGTGGCCTCGTCCTCGACTTCGTTGGCATCGTTTTCAACGATGCGCTGCAGGCCGCCGAGCTTGGCGCCTTCGTCCAGGGAGATCAGCGTCACGCCCTGGGTGGCGCGGCCCAGTTCGCGGATTTCCGAGACCCGGGTGCGCACCAGCACGCCAGTGTCGGTGATCAGCATGATTTCGTCATCGGCATGCACCAGGGTGGCGGCGACGACCTTGCCGTTGCGCTCGGATTGCTGGATGGCAATCATGCCCTTGGTGCCGCGGCCATGGCGCGTGTACTCCACGATGGAGGTGCGCTTGCCGTAGCCGTTCTCGGTGGCCGTGAGCACGCTTTGCGACTCGTCTTCGGCCACCAGCATGGCGATCACGCTCTGGCCTTCTTCCAGGTTCATGCCCTTGACGCCACGCGCGTTGCGGCCCATGGGGCGCACGTCGTTTTCGTCGAAGCGCACGGCCTTGCCGCCGTCGCTGAACAGCATCACGTCATGCTTGCCGTCGGTGAGGGCTGCGCCGATCAGGAAGTCGCCCTCGTCCAGGCCCACGGCGATGATGCCGGCCTTGCGCGGGTTGGAGAACTCGTCCAGCGCCGTCTTCTTCACGGTGCCCATGCTGGTGGACATGAACACATAGTGGTCGGCCGGGAAGCTGCGGTACTCGCCCGTCAGCGGCAGCACCACGTTGATCTTCTCGCCATCCTGCAGCGGGAACATGTTGACGATGGGGCGTCCGCGCGAGCCGCGCGAACCTGCGGGCACTTCCCAGACCTTGAGCCAGTACAGGCGGCCGCGGTTGGAGAAGCACAGCAGGTAGTCGTGCGTGTTGGCGATGAACAGCTGGTCGATCCAGTCGTCTTCCTTGGTGGCCGTGGCCTGCTTGCCGCGTCCGCCGCGCTTTTGCGAGCGGTACTCGGACAGCGGCTGGCTCTTGATGTAGCCCGTGTGGCTGAGCGTGACCACCATGTCGGTGGGCGTGATCAGGTCCTCGGTGGACAGGTCCTGCGCGCTGTACTCGACCGTGCTGCGGCGGGCGCCGACCTTGCTCTGGCCGAACTCGGCCTTGATCTGCTTGAGCTCGTCGCCAATGATGGCCGACACGCGCTCGGGCTTGGACAGGATGTCCAGCAGGTCCTCGATGACGGACATCACGTCCTTGTACTCGGCGACGATCTTGTCCTGCTCCAGGCCGGTCAGTCGCTGCAGGCGCATCTGCAGGATTTCCTGGGCCTGGGTTTCGGACAGGCGGTACAGGCCATCGGACTGCATGCCGAATTCGCGCTCCAGCCCGTCGGGGCGGTAGTCGTCGGCGTTGACCACGCCGCCATCGGTGCGGGTGCGCGTGAGCATCTCGCGCACCAGCTTGCTGTCCCAGTTGCGCGTCATCAGCTCGGCCTTGGCCACAGGCGGCGTCGGCGCGTTGCGGATGATGGCGATGAAGTCGTCGATATTGGCCAGCGCGACCGCCAGGCCTTCCAGCACATGGCCGCGCTCGCGCGCCTTGCGCAGCTCATACACCGTGCGGCGCGTAACCACTTCGCGGCGGTGCTGCAGGAAGACCTCGACCAGATCCTTCAGATTGCACAGCTTGGGCTGGCCATCGACCAGCGCCACCATGTTCATGCCGAAGGTGTCTTGCAGCTGGGTCAGCTTGTACAGGTTGTTGAGCACGACCTCGGGCACTTCGCCACGCTTGAGCTCGATCACCAGGCGCATGCCCGACTTGTCGGACTCGTCCTGGATGTGGCTGATGCCTTCGATCTTCTTCTCGTGCACCAGCTCTGCCATGCGCTCCTGCAGCGTCTTCTTGTTGACCTGGTAGGGCAGCTCGTCAACGATGATGGCCTGGCGCTGGCCGCGATCGATGTCCTCGAAGTGGCACTTGGCGCGCATCACCACGCGTCCGCGACCCGTGCGGTAGCCTTCCTTGACACCGTTGATGCCATAGATGATGCCGGCCGTGGGGAAGTCTGGCGCGGGAATGATCTCCATCAGCTCGTCGATGGTGGCCTGAGGCGTCTGCAGCAGGTGCAGGCAGGCATCCACCACCTCGTTGAGGTTGTGCGGAGGAATGTTGGTGGCCATGCCCACGGCAATGCCCGAGGAGCCATTGACCAGCAGGTTGGGCAACCGCGCAGGCAGCACCAGCGGCTCGCGCTCGCTGCCGTCGTAGTTCGGGCCGTAGTCCACCGTCTCCTTGTCGATGTCGCCCAGCATCTCGTGGGAGATCTTGGACAGGCGGATTTCGGTGTAACGCATCGCCGCCGCGCTGTCCCCGTCCACCGAACCGAAGTTGCCCTGCCCGTCGACCAGCATGTGGCGCAGCGAGAAATCCTGTGCCATGCGCACGATGGTGTCGTACACCGCACTGTCTCCGTGCGGGTGGTACTTGCCGATCACGTCGCCGACGATACGCGCCGACTTCTTGTACGGCCGGTTCCAGTCGTTGTTGAGCTCGTGCATGGCGAACAGCACGCGCCGATGCACAGGCTTGAGACCATCTCGCGCATCGGGCAGCGCCCGGCCCACGATCACGCTCATTGCGTAATCGAGATAGCTGCGACGCATCTCCTCTTCGAGGCTGATGGGCAGGGTTTCTTTAGCAAACTGGGTCATGTGTGGCGATACTCTGACGGCGGGAAAAGGCCCATTTTAGGTCGAATGACGTGTAGCAGCCGAGCAACATAACCCTGGAATTCCGCCGCTGTCCTACTTGTTGGCGCCCGCTTGGCGGTCCGTCTGCTTGTGACGTATGGCACAATCAATTCAACGTTTTTGGTGATGGTCACTGATAACGTCCACAGATTCGCAGCCCTGCTGCGGCTTTTTCCCCAAGAGGAGAACCATGAAGAAACTGAACAAAGTGGCGATGTTGTTTGCCTCTGCCGCCCTCGCAACGGCTGCTGGCGCACAAGTGAAGGCTGCTGACGGTGGCAAGACCATCGACAACTGGCAAAACGGCACCAGCGAACTGGTGTGGAAGAACGGCACGAACGAACTGTGCTGGCGCGATGCCAACTGGACGCCCGCCACTGCAGCAGCTGACTGCGACGGTGCTCTGAAGCCTGTGGCAGCCGCTGTGGCTCCTGCCGCAACGCCCGCTCCGGCAGCTCCCGCTCCGGCACCGGCTCCCGCTCCGGCCGTGGCTTCCAAGGTGACCTTCTCTGCTGACGCTTTCTTCGACTTCGACAAGTCGGTTCTGAAGCCCGAAGGCAAGGCCAAGCTGGATGACCTGGCCTCCAAGGTCAAGGGCATCAACCTGGAAGTGGTCATCGCCGTCGGTCACACCGACTCCGTTGGCTCTGACGCCTACAACCAGAAGCTGTCGGTTCGCCGCGCTGAAGCTGTGAAGGCTTACTTGGTGTCCAAGGGCATCGAAAAGAACCGCGTCTACACTGAAGGCAAGGGCGAAAAGCAGCCCATCGCCGACAACAAGACCAAGGAAGGCCGCGCAAAGAACCGTCGCGTGGAAATCGAAGTGGTCGGCACCCGCGCCGCTCAGTAATCTTTCGATTGCTTCCCGCAAAAGCCCCGGCAACGGGGCTTTTTTTATGGCCGAACGGTCGTCGCAATCGCCGACAATCGAGCCATGAGCAACGCAATCAACGTCAATGCCGACCCGGCGGAGCTGGAGAAATTCTCCAGCCTGGCCCATCGCTGGTGGGACCCGGAAAGTGAGTTCAAACCTTTGCATCAGATCAATCCGTTGCGCCTGGACTGGATTGATGCGCAAGCTCCCTTGAAGGGCCGCAGGGTCCTTGATGTCGGCTGCGGTGGCGGCATCCTCGCCGATTCCATGGCCCGCAAGGGGGCGAGAGAGGTGGTGGGCATCGACTTGGCCACCAAGGCATTGCGTGTGGCCCAGTTGCACGCGCTGGAAACGGGTACTCCGAACATCCATTACCACGAAGTCAGCGTGGAACGTCTGGCCGAGGAGCAGCCGGGCTCCTTTGACGTGGTGACCTGCATGGAGATGCTCGAGCATGTGCCCGATCCCGCTTCCGTGGTCGCGGCCTGCGCCGAGCTGGTCAAGCCCGGAGGCTGGGTGTTCTTCTCCACGATCAACCGCAGTGCCAAGGCCTTTGGTCTGGCCATTGTGGCGGCGGAGTACCTGCTCAAGATGATTCCCAAGGGGACGCATGAGTACGCCAAGCTGATCCAGCCCAGCGAACTCGCCATGTTTGCCCGTCAGGCGGGCCTTGACCTTCAGGCCAGCAAGGGTCTGCAGCACAACCCCATCACCGGGCGCTACTGGCTCAGCGCGGACACGTCGGTGAATTACATGCTGGCAACGCGCCGGGCAGAAGGGTGAGCCGCATGTGGCAAGAAGTCCGAGCTGTTCTGTTCGACCTGGACGGCACCTTGATCGACAGTGCACCCGACCTGGGTGCGGCCGCAGACAGGATGCGCATTGACCGTGGCCTGCAGTCGCTTCCCTATGAGCGGTATCGGCCCATGGCGGGCGCCGGGGCACGGGGGATGCTGGGCGTGGGCTTCGGGCTCACGCCTGACTCGCCGGAGTTTCCGGAGATGCGCGAGGAGTTTTTCCGCAACTACGAGCAGTGCATGACCGAGCGCACCTATGCGTTCGATGGTGTCCCGGAGCTCATTGCACAGCTCCAGGCGGCATCCATACCCTGGGGAGTGGTCACCAACAAATCCATGCGTTTCACCGATCCGCTGACGCAGCAGATGCCGCTTTTCGCGAGCGCTGGTGCCATCGTCAGCGGTGATACCACGCCCCACGCAAAGCCCCATCCAGCGCCGTTGCTGGAAGCTGCCGCGCGTATCGGCCTGCCTCCGCAGTGTTTTGTCTATGTGGGTGATGATGAGCGCGACATCGTTGCAGGCAAGGCCGCAGGCATGAAGACCGTGGCGGCCTGCTACGGCTACCTCGGCGCAGCGGGCGATACGCTGCAGTGGCAGGCGGATGCGCAAATCTATTCTCCACTGGAGCTCTTGAAACTGCTGGAAAGAGGCTAAGATAGGAGCCTTGGGGCTGTCCTGGTTTCGACGTGGGTTCGGGACCGGTGTGGTGCATGTCGAGCTTGAGTGACGCTCGTAAATCTCCATTCAAAAAACTAACTGCAAACGACGAACGTTTCGCACTCGCCGCTTAAATCCGGTGAGCCTTGCAACAGCACGCTGATGGGCTGGGCAAGGGGGTAGCAATACCTCCCGGCTGCAAGGGAATTTACATCAGCTGGCTGCGTGCTGGGCTTCTTAGTACGTGGCAAGATCCAAGGAAGCTGGCATCCCGGGTAGCGTGCGCCTGCGCGACTTGGGAGGCGAGACTCAAAACAGAACGCTAAACATGTAGATCTGCCCGGCGAAGGCTTGCGGACGCGGGTTCAATTCCCGCCAGCTCCACCATCCAAGACACCGCCACACACTGATGACCTCAGCGTGTGGCGGTTTTTTTTGCCTTCAAGTGTCCTGCGGTGTCGTCAGAATCGCACGGATTTCGCGCGGGCTGCGGGGGCGGGGCAAGGAGGCTGGCCCAGGGTTGATTCAGCTGCTGCCCATGTCTGGCATGGGCTGTTGCGACAGTTCCTGGATCAGCGTGAGGCGGAAATGCGCCAGGGCCTTGGCGCCATGCTGTATGTGGTGCAGGTCTGCCACCCCGCCGATGCCCGAGACCAGCAGCTCTGGTTTGTTGGACAGGATGACTTCTATGAAGTGGTCAGCCAGTTCTGCTGCCAACAGGGTTTCTGTGCTCTGTTTGCTCATGTGCGTTTCCTCCTTGTGTTGGAAATCGCATGGTATGGCATTGCGGCGGAATAGGGGGGTGCCGACTGGAGGCATGGCCGGCGCCCGGTGTCGATTCTCAGATGGCGAGGCTTGCGCGGTCCTTGCCTTCTATCCATTTGGGCGGCTTGCCGCGGCCTGTCCAGGTGGCGCCGGTTTCTGGGTTGCGGAATTTGGGCTCTCCCACGCTGCGCTTGCCGGCCTTGCCGGGCTTGCTCTTGGCGGAGGGGAAGACATCCTCCTTCGTCAAACCATATTGCTGCACCATCGCCTTTGCTTCAGCGATCGCATCGGTTTTCGCATTCTGGATGAGTGCGTCGATTTTTTTCTCAAGCTCGGCTTTTTGTTGCAGCAGGGCCTTGTAGTCGGATGTCATGGCAATGATGATTTTCAGTGGGAGATGCGCGTGTATATCACGGGTATGAATATTTTGTAAGTTATCGGTAAGAAAAAGAGTGTGCGAATGCAGGAACGGTCACCAGCGACGTGGCGCGTTCAGAACATGTGATGGGGATGGTTGGGGCGACGAGGTGCGCCCAAGAAAAAGGCCAGCGGCTTGCGCTGGCCTGGGAAGAAAGAGCCGGTGCTTTTTGAAAGCTTCCTGGGGGAATGAGAGGGAGGGAGGAGGAAATGCCCCAGACCCGGCAATGAAACGGTGCAGAAACTGAAGGCGATGATGCCTGCCGTGCGCAGGCCGGCCGATGGGTGAGAGGCGAGTCTGCACGTAGGACGGGGGAGCATCTGCCGAGTCACAGGCTGGTCATCTCCATGCGCGATAAACCGGGAGTTGCGCAACCATGGGGGGGAGCGCATTGTTTTTTTATTGCGCATCCATGTCCATTGCTGCCACGCTGATTCCATTTGTTTTCAACCCGGCCAATCCGATGAGTGCGCCATTGCAGCGCCATCGTTGGCGTCTGTATGGTGCGGGCCTGCTTCTTTCGGCATCTGCCGGGGTATGGGCGCAGGTTCCCTTCAACGGCACCTACACGCAGAATTTCGACACCCTGGCCGCGTCCGGGGCGGGGCTGGCCTGGGCCAATAACAGCACCTTGCCGGGCTGGTTTCTCTTCAACAAGAGCCTGGCATCCATCACCTCTTACGTCGCTGGCAATGGTGCTTCCAACACCGGCAGCTTCTACAGCCTGGGGCTGAGCGCGGACCGCGCCTTGGGGGGCGTGGCATCAGGCGGTGCCCACTTTGGCAGCCCGGCCCAGGGCGCTGTAGCGGGTTGGATTGCGCTGGCGGTGCGCAATGACACGGGTGGCTCGGTCGATGGCATCACCTTGCGATTCAACGGCGAGCAATGGCGCAATGGTGGCAATACGGAACCGCAGCCCATGGTGCTGGAGTACGGCATGGGAGCCACCTTTGCCGACGTGCCTGAATGGCTGCCTGCCGGCGCGAACTTCAATTGGCAATCGCCTGTTGCCACCGGCACTGCTGCCGCCGTGGACGGCAATGTGGCCGGGCGGGTGAACAATGTGGGCGGGGATCTGCGCGGCCTGGGCTGGGCGCCAGGTGCCACGCTGTGGCTGCGTTGGGTGGAACTCAATGATGTGGGCAACGACCACGGCCTGGCCATTGATGACGTCTCCATCACCCTGGCGCTGCCCGACACCACGGCGCCCACGTTGCAGGCAAGCATTCCCGCGGCGGCGGCAACCGGGGTGGCGCTGAATCCCGAAATCAAGCTGAGTTTCGATGAGGCGGTGAAGCCCGGTAGCGGCAGTTTTGAACTGCGCCAGGGTGCCACGGTGGTGGCAACGCTGCAGGCTGGCGATGCGGCGCAGGTGAAATTCAGTGGCTCGACCATCACGCTCAACGCGGGTGTGCGGCTGGCGGTCAATACGCCCTATAGCCTGGTTTCCGTGGGCGAGCCGGTGTTGGATACCTCGGGCAATGTGTGGACCGGCACGACGCTGGGCTTCACGACAGGAGACGAGCCGCCGGTCACCAGGATTTCTGCGGTCCAGGGCTCTGGCGATCAGTCTCCGCTGGTGGGGCAGAAGGTGACGGTGAGTGCCGTGGTGACGGCCTATATGCCTGGACTGAGCGGCTTCTTCGTGCAGGAAGAGGCGGCAGACTCCGATGGCGATGCTGCTACCTCGGAGGGCATCTTCGTCTACTACGGCAACGCCAATCCTGGCGTGGATGAGAGCACGGTGGGCAAGTTGGTGCAGATTTCCGCCTCGGTGAGCGAGTTCCGCAATCAGACCCAGCTCAGCGCCATCACGGACTTCGTGGTCCGCGGCGCGGCGGCCTTGCCGGAGCCGGTGCGCATCGCACTGCCTGTCAGCGACATGGGGCAATGGGAGTGTCTGGAAGGCATGCGTGTGGAGGTGGCATCCGCCACCGCAGGCGGCAAGCTGGTGGTGAGCGACAACCGCACGCTGGGCCGCTACGGCAATGTCACGCTGTCTGCCGATGCGCCGTTGGCGCAGTACACCGAAGTCAACGCTCCCAGCGTGGCGGGCTATGCAGCCTACGTGCAGACGCTGCAGCGCAGCCAGATCATTCTCGATGATCGCTCCGGGGCCCAGAATCCCGAGTTCGTGCCGGGTCGTGGCGGCTTGCCGCTGTCGGCGTCCAACACGCTGCGGGCTGGCGATGGCGTGGACCGCGTCATCGGCGTGCTCGACCAGTTCTTTGATGCTGCCGCCAGCGAGCCCTATCTGACCAGCTACCGCGTGCAGCCCACGCAGACGCCGCAGTTCACGGGGGCCGCGCGACCTTCAACTGCTGAATTGCAGCAGGCCGTGGGAGCGGCCACGCTCAAGATCGCATCGGCCAACGTTCTCAATTTCTTCAACCTGACCGGAGCCACAAGCGGCTCTTCCCAGGTGATGTTCAACACGCCGCTGGGCAACCAGCAGGGCATTCGCGGCGCCAACAGCATTGCCGAGCTGGACAGGCAGCGCGCCAAGATCGTGGCCAATCTGCTGGGGCTGGGCGCCGATGTGTACGGCCTGATGGAGGTGCAGAACAATGGCTTTGGCCCGGGCAGTGCCATCCAGGATCTGGCCGACGCCTTGAACGCGAGTGCGGACAAGCCTGCCGGCGCCGTGTATTCGGTGGTCAAGGCTCCCTTCGGTGAGGCTGCAGGCACGGTGCCAGGTGCGGGCACGGATGCCATTACCGTGGCCATCGTCTATCGCAGCGACCGTGTCACGCCGGTGGGCAGCGCAGCGGCACCCAATGTCTCTACCTACGATGCCTTCAACGCAAGCATCGGCGGAGCCCGGGTGCCGATTGCGCAGACCTTTGCCGTGGGCGGCAGCACGGAGCAGTTCACGCTGGTGGTGAACCATTTCAAATCCAAGGGCAGCGTGCTCGGGGGCGCGGGCAATGCGGACGTGCTCGACGGCCAGGGCGCCAACAACGCGGCGCGCGTGAAGACGGCCCAGCAACTGAGCAACTGGCTGGCAACCCGGCCCACAGGCGCGACCAGCCCCCACGTGGTGCTGGTGGGCGATTTCAACGCCTATGCGAAGGAAGACCCCATCACCACGTTGGAGACCGGCGGCTATGTCAAGGTCTCCCAGGGGCTGTCCTATGCATTCGACGGAATGTGGGGTTCGCTGGACCATGTGCTGGTGAGCGCCAGCCTGCAGCCCAGCGTGGGGCGTGCGGTCAAGTGGGCCATCAATGCCGAGGAGCCCGAGGTGCTCGACTACAACGTCGAGTTCAAGTCGCTGGATCAGCAGGCCAGCTTCTATGCGCCCACCGCCTATCGTTCCAGTGACCACAACCCCATTCTCCTGGGCCTGAATTTCGGTGGCCAGGCGCCATCGTTCAGTGGCGTGCCTGCCAATGCGCAGGCGGTGGTGGTGGGGCAGGCGGCCGATCTGGCGGACGTGGTGGTGGCCGATGCCGACAGCCCCGTCGTCACACTGTCCATCGTCGCCAGCGGCGGACAGGTGCTGGGCCTGGAGGATGCCGATGCTGCACAGCCCGGCATACAACTGCGCGGCAGCCCCGAACAGGTGTCGCAGCAATTGCGCGCCGCCATGTACATGGCTTCGGTGGCCGGCCCGGCCAGCCTGCAACTGAGCGTGAGCGATGGCGTCCATGCGGCTGTGACGGCCAGCTATCCGCTGATGGCGACCGCCGCGGGCGCGGTGGACCCGGCCAATCGATTCAACATCACCGGAGCAAGCCAGATTGCGGTTGCGGGCGAGGTCGTGGGCGGTGGCGCCAACTGCCGCCTGGCCGAGCCGCCGCAGGTCGTGGCGGCACCGGGTACTCCGCGTCTTGGGGCGGTGGTGCCACACGGGCTGCTGAAGCTCAATACCGATGGCTGTGATGCGGGCGCGCTCGTGACGGTCAGGCTGACCTATCCGAACGATTTGCCCAGTGGTGCTGAATACTGGAAGTGGGGCCGCACGGCAGATAACACCACGCAGCACTGGTACCGCATACCTGCAACGCTGCAGGGGCGCGTCGTCTCCTTCGTGTTGCGCGATGGCGGCCTGGGCGATGACGATCTGCTGGCCAATGGCCGTGTGGAAGACCCTTCGGCCCTGGTGCTGCCTGCCGCGGTCGGTGGCGGTACGCCGGCGGCGATTCCGTCACTGAGCGAGTGGGCGGTCGCGCTGCTGAGCCTGATGATGGGTGGACTGGCCATCCGTCTGCGCCGCCGCAACCCTTGATGCTGCCGTGAAAAAGCCCGGTCTGCACCACGTGCAGGCCGGGCTTTTTGCATTGGGGCAGGGGAAACTGCGGACAGGCATTTGCCTGGCTGCGTGCAAGAGGGATAGGTGGGAGAGGATCTTGGTGTGCAACCGCAGGCCGATGCTTGATGATGGCCGGGTTGGGGCGAAAGTGGCGCGTCTGCTGCTGCTGGCGCCTTCTCGGTGCAAGGAATGAGAGAGATATCCAGAAACGATCGTGCTTGAAAAAGAGCCTGGCTAACCGGCATACCGCTGGCTGGCAAAAACGACTGCAGGCTGAACTGGCCTGACGAGTCGCCCCACGATGAAACTGAACTGCTGCAACACCATGAATGCTGCAGCATGGGTTGAATGATATACGCAAACAAGAATCATTCTCAAATAAACCCAGAACTTTCTCTGGAATTAGAAAAAGCTTGTGTTTTGCGGTTTTCGCCTGCTGAACTGGTATCTGACGTGGTGCCGCTCAAGAAAAACGCCCCGGCTGCGGAGGCGGCCGGGGCGCTGAATGGAGCGTTCCATGCGATCAATCCAGGAAGGACACATGCTAGGGGTTTTGAATGAGAGCGCTTGCGTCTGCGTCTCCGGTCCTTCCTGGTTGTCAAGTGTAAATTGAAACAAGGTGCTTGATGGGGTCAAAGCAGCCGAAGTTGCATGCATCTGAGCCGTAAAGCTGTTTTTTTTGTACTCCGATGCAACCCCCTCAAGCCAAATGCGCCGTGCAATGCAAAAAGCCCGCTGTGGAGCGGGCTTTTTTCTGGGAATGTGGACGATGGCTCTTACGCGACCATCGTTTTACGGCAGAACGTCTCTGCGGCTGTCACCGTTGTTTTTTTCGTCGTAGTGCACGACGCGCCGGCGTGAGATACAGCATTGCCTGCGCAGACAACCACGGGATTATAGCAGAGGCAGAATTTGCCGCTGGGGCCACGGGCCTGTGTTGCCACTGAAGGGGTTTGAAGATGAATGAAATGACGCAAAGGCTTGAGGGCCTGCTCGCATCCGGCAAGGACTCGGCCCTGCTGCGCTGTACCTTGGGCAAGACCTATCTTGAAAACGAGGCGCCTGAGGTGGCTCATTCACACCTGGAGCGGGCCACTGAACTCGATCCCGGCTATTCGGTGGCGTGGAAGCTGCTGGGCCGGGCATTGCTGGCGCTGGGCGACGCTGCTGGAGCGCGGCGGGCGTGGAATACGGGATTGGCCTGCGCGCAGCAGAAGGGGGATGCCCAGGTCGTAAAGGAGATTGGGGTGTTCCTCAAGCGCCTGGACAGGCAGCAGGCGGCCTGAGTCGAGACCCTGCGAAAGGGTGTGTGTGGGTGCGGGTGCGGGTGCGGAGCGGGATTCACGCCTGCAAAAGAGCTTCCCTGGCCAGGGCGTCGGCCTCGGTGTTGCGGTGGCGGGGTATCCAGCGCAGTTGCACGTGCTCGAACCCGGTCAGCATGGTGCGGGCCTCATCAAAGAGGTCTGCCAGGCGCGCGATGGGCTTGATGGGGCGTAGCGATGGAGTCAACTGCTCCACCAGGATGCTGCTGTCCGTGAAGATGCTCAGGCGGCGCGCCTGCAGGACTTGCAGGGCCTGCAGCGCGGCCATCAGGGCGCGCAGTTCGGCTTCGTTGTTGCAGCCTCGCTCGGGGCAGGGCTCGGACAGAAGGTGGCGGCGTCCGTCGGGTGCGGTGATGACGGCGCCCATGGCCATGCGTCCGGGGTTGGGTACGGCGCTTGCATCGATGTAGGCAGTCCAGAGGTCGGCGTCTGAGGGCGCGGGGCCGCAGGCGCTTGGGCGTGATGGGGGCTTTTCCAGGGGCATGCCTGCATCATGCGGCAGCGGTGGGGGTTCGGTCGCATTTCTTGTCGGATGGCACGGGACAATGCAGGTCTGCAAATCACCGAAACCGAAGAAGGCAGCGAATGATCAGGATTCTGGGCAAGTCATCGTCCATCAATGTGCGCAAGGTGCTGTGGCTTTGCGTGGAGTTGGGAATTTCTTTCGATCAGGAGGAATGGGGTTCAGGCCATCGATCGACGCATGAGCCGGGATTTCTGGCGGTCAATCCGAATGCGATGGTTCCGGTGCTGCTTGATGGGCCGCTGGTGCTGTGGGAGTCCAATACCATCTGCCGCTACCTGGCGTCCCGCCATGACCGGCAGGACCTGCTGCCGGCAGCACCCGCCGAGCGCGCGCTTGTCGAGCAGTGGATGGACTGGCAGGCAACCGAGCTGAACAATGCCTGGCGCTATGCCTTCATGGGGTTGGTGAGAAACAGCCCTGAGCACCAGGACCCCGCGCAACTGGCTGGCAGCATGGCGAACTGGCATCGCCACATGCGCATTCTGGAAGACCAGTTGTCGCGCACCGGCGCCTTTGCTGCTGGCGCGCAATTGAGCCTGGCCGATATCGTGCTGGGCCTGTCCACGCACCGCTGGATGTCGGCGCCCATGGAGCGCCCTGAATTGCCCGCAGTCCGCGCTTACTACGAACGGCTTTGCGAGCGACCGGGCTTTCGCCTGCACGGCGCCAACGGCATGCCTTGATGGCGGTCTGGCGCCCTGCGTGACAAAGCCCGCCAGGTTTCCTGCGGGCTTTGGTTGTTCAAGGAGTGGGGTCAGGGGGCGACGCGCACCAGCATCATGTCGGCCTTCGAGCCTGCACCACGGGTCAGGACCGGGTGGACGGTGTCATTGATGAAGATGAGTTGGTTGCCCTGGGTAATGCGTGAGGTGACCGTGTATTGCGCGGCAGGATTCAGGCGGCTGGGCTCGACGGGCAGCTTGAAGCTGTAGGGCGGCTTGAGGCCTTCGAGCCGCATGGACTGCTGGGATATCACCGGGGCGGGAGCATCGGCGCGCGAGGTGTCCTGCAATTCGACAACCAGCACGGCATCGGGCGCAAGCGGAGCGGGCTCCCTCAGGTCAACCGTTCCCATGACCGCAGTGACGGGCGCATTGGGCGCCGGCTGGGTCTGGGCGCATGCACCCAGCAGTGCTGCGGACATCACGAGGGCCAAGGCTGTGCGGCGCTGAAGGCTGTTGGAATTCATTGGAGCTCCTTCTTGATTTGGGAGTCCCAGTCTGGCCTGGCGCGGCTTGCGGGGCTGTAGGAGCAGGCTCAACGCAAGCTGCTGCCATTTCCCAAAGTCGCATGGGCCGATCTGCTGGCTGGTTGCCAGTCTTGGCGGCAAGGTTTTGAAAGGTTTGTGCCCGTGCTGCGGGCGCTGCGCTGGCGACGCTCGGTTGAACACTTGCGATCTGCACAGACAAAAGCCCCTGGCTCTTTCGAACCAGGGGCTTGAATCATTTGGTCGGAGCGGCGGGATTCGAACTCGCGACCCTCTGCTCCCAAAGCAGATGCGCTACCAGGCTGCGCTACGCTCCGACTAAAACGCTATTGTAGCGTCAAAAAAATGGGTATTTTCGCCATGGGCGAATTTTTTGCTCAACGCGAGCCAGGTCCAGGGCCGCGGTTGGCTAGGTGGCGGAAGGTGATGCGGCCCTTGGTCAGGTCGTAGGGCGACATCTCCAGCGACACTTTGTCGCCAGCCAGAATGCGGATGTGGTGCTTGCGCATCTTGCCGCCGGTGTAGGCGATCAGCTGGTGTCCGTTTTCCAGCGTCACACGAAAGCGAGAGTCAGGCAGGACTTCCGTGACGGAACCCTGCATTTCAATCAGTTCTTCTTTGGCCATGTGTTCAATCTCTCAGGTCTGGGTCGGTTGCGGCACTCACTTGTCGGAACCACGAAGGCCTTGCCTGGCCCACAGAACATGGGGTACGTGGGCCGAGGCTGAAAAAGCAGTGGATGTTCTGCGCAAGAGGCGCAGACCGAACGGAAGGCCAGGTCACAATGGTGTCGCAAAGGCAAAGCCCGGCAACAGCTAAACCTCCCAATTCTACAGCGTTGCATTCCCGCGCGTGGGCGGCCCAATGCGGCCGTCGCACGCAAAACACAGGTTGGATTTTTGCTGGAACGGTGCTGTCTTTGTCATCTGCGTTTCATTCGCGGCCTCCGGAAAGCGTGCGCTTGGCTTCAAGGCGGGCGTGACAAGTGCTGAAAGCGGCGGGAGGAGTTGAGGGCGAGGGGTGTGGGTTGGCTAGAATCCGCCCACAACTTCTATTACTTTCATAGCAAAACCTCGATGTCTGATCGACTTGCCGTTCTCTCCCAGTATCTTTTGCCCAAGCAGGCGCTGACTGCCGTCATGGGGCGCCTGGCCCAGGCGCGTGCTGGCGACCTGACCACGGCAGTCATCCGGCGCTTCATTGCACGCTATGGCGTGGACATGTCGGAGGCGGCCGATTCCGATCCTGCGGCCTATGCCAGCTTCAACGAGTTCTTCACGCGGGCGCTCAAGCCCGGTGTGCGGCCGCTGGCTTCGGCCGACTGGGTCTGTCCGGTGGATGGGGCCATCAGCCAGATCGGCGCCATCGAGGGCGAGCAGATCTTCCAGGCCAAGGGGCACAGCTACAGCGCCACGGCACTGGTCGGCGGCGATGCGCAGTTGGCGCGGCAGTTCGACAACGGGCATTTCGCCACCATTTACCTGAGCCCGCGCGACTACCACCGCATCCACATGCCCTGTGCAGGCCGGCTGCGGCGCATGATCTATGTGCCGGGCGAACTGTTCTCGGTCAACCCGGTCACGGCGCGCGGCGTGCCGGGCCTGTTTGCGCGCAACGAGCGCGTGGTCTGCGTTTTCGATACCGACCATGGCCCCATGGTGCTGGTGCTGGTGGGCGCCACCATCGTGGGCAGCATGGGAACGGTGTGGCACGGCATCGTCAATCCGCCCCGTCCCGGACGCATCCAGGATTGGCGCTATGACGACCAGTCCATCGTCCTGGGCCAGGGCGAGGAAATGGGGCGCTTCCAGCTGGGCTCCACCGTCGTCATGCTGTTTCCCGCATCGGCAGGGCTTCGCTTCAACGGGCAGTGGACGCATGCTGCGCCCGTGCGCCTGGGCCAGAAGATGGCCGGGCGCAACGAGGCCTGAGCCTGGATGGATGATCGATGAAACCGGGCCCAGGCCCGGTTTCTTTCAAAGGATCCAGCTCAGGGCTTCAGGGCGCCGCTGTGTGGTGAACATCGAAGGCGTGATGCTCAGCCGTTCAGGCCTGACGGGGTCTTCATGGCCGACCAGGTAGACCATCAGTTCGCGGCGGCGCAGTATCACGTGGCTGACCTTCTCGGCCTTGCCGTTTTGGGTGACATGCGTGCCGGGGCGAAACAGCGGCATCTGGAAGGTGAAGCTGCGCGGATCGGCCGGTGGCGCGATGGCGGTGCTGGGAGGGGCTTCGAGTGTGGCAACCATAGGCTTGATGTGCATGAGTGGACGCTGCCAACTCTATCGACACTGCCGCGCCAAACTGTAGGGCCGCCGGGGTGCGGCCACGAGGAATCATGCCTGCGGGTGGGAAACGCCGAGGATGGCGTGCAGACGTGCGCTGGTCGTCGTGTACTGCAGCAGCGGTTTTTCGCCCTGCAGATACTCGGCGGCGGCAAAGGCCGCCATGGTGGCTTCATGGAAGCCGCACAGGATCAGCTTGTGCTTGCCCGGGTAGCTGACGATGTCGCCAATCGCATAGATGCCTGGCGCATCGGTGGCCTGGGTTGCAGGGTTCACCCGCAGCTGCTTGCGTTCCATGGCCAGGCCCCATTCGGCGACCGGGCCCAGGCGGGGGGAGACGCCCAGGCAGACGACCAGTTGCTGCGCCGCCAGTTCGTGCTCCTGGCCTTCGCCATCCATCCATTGAACGGCGCGCAGTTGGCCTGCATCGGCATGCAGTTGCGTGATCTGGCCGATCACCACGCGGATGGCGCCGCTGTCGCGCAGCTCCTGCAGGCGGTCCAGCAGTGCGGCCGAAGCCTGGAAGGCGTCGCGGCGGTATAGCAGATAGGTGGCCTGGGCCCTGTCGGCGCAGGCAATGGCCGCGGCCACGGCCTCTTCGTCTCCGCCGTGGACGATGGCGGTCTGGCCTCGCACCATTTCCAGATCGGCAGGATGGTAGTGAAGCTGGCCTGCAGCCAGCAGCTCCACGCCGGGCACCTTCAGCGCCTTGGGCACAAAGGCGCCCACGCCAGCCGCAATGAAGACGCTGCGCGCGTGCAGTTCAAGGCCTTGCGAGGTCTGCGCCAGCCAGCGGCCATCGTCCATGCGCTGCAGCTGGGAGACCTGCTGGGAAAGGTGCAGTTGCGCGTCCATGGGTGCGACCTGCCGCTGCAGCAGCTGGACCAGTTCATGGCCCGTGCATACCGGAATGCCGGGAATGTCGTAGATGGGCTTGTCGCCGTACAGCTGCGCGCACTGCCCGCCCACATGGGGCAGGGCATCGACGACATGGCAGCGAATGCCTTGCAGGCCCAGCTGGAACACCTGGAACAGGCCCGCCGGGCCTGCGCCTATGACGAGGGCATCGGTCTGGATCGGTTGCGTGCCGGAGGTGTCTTGCATGGGCTGCGCGGCTTCAGCGTTCGAGCTGGTCGATCTTGCCGGGCTTGCCGTTCCAGTCGTCGGCGTCGGGCAGCGAGGCCTTGCGCTTGGTGATGCTCTTCCAGCCCTTTTCCAGCGACAGCTCGGCATTGAGCTTGATGAAGGCCAGTTGGTCGGCGGGGACGTCTTCCTCGGCAAAGATGGCATTGGCCGGGCATTCGGGAATGCACACGGCGCAATCGATGCACTCGTCAGGGTCGATCACGAGGAAGTTGGGGCCTTCGCGGAAGCAGTCCACGGGGCAGACATCCACACAATCTGTGTATTTGCACTTGATGCAGTTTTCGGTGACGACGTGAGTCATGGGAGTCTTTTATGGCAGTGTGAATGTCGGTATCAACCCGGGATTCTAAAATTTTTCAGGAGCCAGTCCCGCACATGGCAAGGATTCTGGCGCGGACTGCTGCGGTTTTCCGAAAGCCCACGAGCCGGCATGTGCCGGCTCGCGAAGCGGGACTGTCCAGTTGCTCAATCCAGCAGTGCAGCGCCTGCGGTAGCGTGGCTGGCAGTGTCCACAAGGATCAGCGCACCCAGCTGGCGGGCCTGGGCGAAGGGCGCTGCGGGAATGCTTTCCTGCAGCAGCAGCTCCACGCGGCCGATGGCGTTGGGCTCCAGCTGGGTGGCCTCTTCCTGGGCCAGCGTGTGGATGTTCAGGCGGTGCACCACGCGGCGGGCCTTGGCCTTGATCCAGCGGTGGCCATGCAGCGCCAGGTAGGTGCGGCCGGGGACCAGCGGCTGCTCGTCCATCCAGGCCACGGTAGCGGTCAGCTCGCGCTTGCTGGGCCATGCGGGCTGCGCTTGCGGGGCGTCGAAGTCGTCATCGGCAGCGGCCGCTGCAGCCGCAGGGGCTGCGACGAGCCAGTCGCCGCGCGAGACATCGACCTCGCGGTCCAGCGTGATGCCGGCCGACAGGCCTGCGTCGATGGAGCCGGGAACGCGGGCATGGTCCAGCACCTGGGCAATCACGGCCTGCTGGCCGCTGGGCAGAATCTGCACGGCGTCGCCCACGCGTGCGCGGCCTGCGGCCACGCGGCCCCAGAACACGCGGCGGCCCTGGCTGGTATCGGCCGAGGACGAGAATTTCTCCACCCATTGCACGGGGAAGGCCAGCGCCAGGCCGGTGTCGGTCGGCGTGTTGGGCAACTGCTCCAGCAGCTGCAGCAGGCTGGGGCCGTCGTAGCCGGCCCAGCCGGGCTCGGCGTTGACCACGTTGAAGCCCTTGAGGGCCGAGACGGGCACGGTGGCCGCGGAGGCAATGCCGGCCTCGGCCGTGAAGCGCTCCAGCGCGCCGCGGATGTGGACGAAGGCCTGTTGCGGGTCTTCGACGGCGTCGAGCTTGTTGACGGCAAACACCAGCGAATGCACGCGCAGCAGGTGGGCCAGCAGGCTGTGGCGGCGCGTCTGCGGCAGCAGGGTGAGCTGCGGGTTCTTCCAATCGAGCTTGGTGGCATCGACCAGCACCACGGCGGCGTCGGCGCTGCTGGCGGCGGTGACCATGTTGCGCGTGTACTGCTCATGGCCCGGCGCGTCGCCGATGATGAACTTGCGGCTTTCGGTGGCGAAGTAGCGGTAGGCCACGTCGATGGTGATGCCCTGCTCGCGCTCGGCCGACAGGCCGTCGGTCAGCAGCGCCAGGTCGGTCTCGCCGCTCTTGGTGACGCCGGCCAGCTGATCCTGCAGCACGGCGCGCGTGTCCACCAGAAGGCGGCCGATCAGCGTGCTCTTGCCGTCATCGACGGAGCCGCAGGTGATGAAGCGCAAGGCCGAGGCGTTGGCGGCGGTCTGCTGTGTGGCCTGGCTGGCCTGCGTGGCCGTGGAATCCGCGACGGCTGCGTCGGCGGCAATGCTTGCGGTGGTCATCAGAAATATCCGTCCTTCTTGCGCTTTTCCATGGAGGCGTCGCTGGTCTTGTCGTCCATGCGCGTGGCTCCGCGTTCGCTGACTTCGGCGGCCAGGGTTTCGAGCACGATGTCGGCTGCCGTGGCGGCTTCGCTTTCCACGGGGCAGGTGCAGGTGATGTCGCCCACGGTGCGAAAGCGCACGTCGCGTACCACGACTTCCTCGCCGTCGCGCGGGGGTGTGAGTTCGGTCACTGGCACCAGCAGGCCGCGGCGCTCCACCACTTCGCGCTTGTGCGTGTAGTAGATGCTGGGCAGGGCGATCTGCTCGCGCTCGATGTATTGCCAGACATCGAGTTCAGTCCAGTTGCTGATGGGGAACACGCGGAAGTGCTCGCCGGGGGCCAGACGCGTGTTGAACAACGTCCACAGCTCGGGGCGCTGGGCCTTGGGCTGCCATTGGCCGAAGCTGTCGCGGTGGCTGAAGATGCGTTCCTTGGCGCGGGCCTTTTCCTCGTCGCGGCGCGCGCCGCCGATCAGGGCGTCGAAGCGGAATTCATCGATGGCCTCCAGCAGCGTTACCGACTGGTGGACGTTGCGGCTTTCGCCCGGATGGGCCAGGCGCACGGTGCCGCGTGCCATGGAGTCCTCGACGCTGCGCACGATGAGTTCGGCGCCGAGCTCCTTGGCGCGCAGGTCGCGGAAATCGGTCACTTCCGGGAAGTTGTGGCCGGTGTCGATCATCAGCAGCGGGTAGGGGATGCGGCCCTTGCCGAAGGCTTTTTCGGCGCAGCGCAGCATGACCAGCGAATCCTTGCCGCCCGAAAACAGCAGGGTGGGGCGCTCGAAGGCGGCGGCCACTTCGCGCAGCACGAAGATGGTTTCCTCTTCAAGGGCGTCGAGGTGGCGGTTGCTGAGATGGCTCAGCACGGAGGTGTCCACACGGGCATTCATTTCTTGGTTTCCAATCAAATCGGTGTCAAACCCTGCAGGCTTCACTTCTTGGCATGCAGGCCGCATTCCTTGGCCGCTTCATCCTCCCACCACCAGCGGCCGGCGCGGAAGTCCTCGCCAAGGCTGACGGCGCGCGTGCAGGGTGCGCAGCCGATGCTGGGATAGAACTGGTCGTGCAGCGGGTTGTAGTCCACGCCATGGCTGGCGATGTAGTGCCAGACATCGCCCTGGGTCCAGTCGGTCAGCGGGTTGAACTTGGTCAGGCCCTTGGTCTCGACCTCGCTGCGGTCCACGGCGGGCACGTCGGCGCGGGCATTGGACTGCTCGCGGCGCAGGCCCGTGATCCAGGCGCTCTTGCCGGCCAGCGCACGCGCCAGCGGCTCCATCTTGCGCACGCCGCAGCAGGCCTTGCGCAGCTCGATGCTGCGGTACATGGCGTCCTGGCCGTTGTCGCGGATGAAGTGGATCACCGATTCGAGCTGCGGCCGGTAGACCTTGACGCTCAGGCCGGGCAGCGACTGGGTGCGCTCCAGCAGGGCCAGGGTCTCGGTGTGCAGCGCGCCGGTGTCCAGCACGAAGACGGGGATGTCCAGGCCCAGGCGGTGGATGATGTCGGTGATCACCACATCCTCGGCGCCCAGGCTGGAGGCCTGCGTCACGGCCTCGGCGCCCAGCGCCGCAGCCTCGCGCAGCAGGGCCTCGGTGGCGGCCAGCTTGTCGGCAAAGCCGCTGCTGGCACGGCCGTTGACCTCGGTGGCCTTGGCCGATGCCTGTCGCGACAGAAAGCTTTGCGCACCCATGTCAGGCCGCCTTGACGAAGTGGGGCTCGGGATGGACGGCATCACCCTGGTAGAAGCCGTGGAAGCGGTCGAGCTGGCGCTGGGCGTCGGCGATGTCCACGCCTTCGCGCAGCACGGCCACGTCGAAGCCGCAGCGCTGCATCTGCACCAGCTGGTCGATCAGCACGTCGCCGGTGGCGCGGATCTCGCCCTGGAAGCCCAGGCGCTTGCGCAGCAGGCGGGCCTGGCTGAAGGCGCGGCCATCGGTGAACTTGGGAAAGTTGAGGTCGATGCGTTGCACGCCGGTCAGGTCCAGCGTGAAGGGATCGGCGTCATTGGCCGGGGCGATGATGGTCTGCTGGCCTTCGGCCGGGCTTTGGTGCTCTTGGGCGGCGATGATTTTCATGGGGATCTCCTGCGGCTCTCACCTGGGGTCAGGCGGCCGCCTCCTCGGTGTGCTTGGCGGGGTGGCGGGCGGCATTGCCGGCGGCCTTGAACGGGTCGATGCCCACGCGGCGCACGGTGGCGATGAAGGTCTCGAAACGGCCGCCTTCGCTTTGGCGCTGCTCGCGGTAGGTGGCCAGCAGGGCTTCGATCACGCCGGGCACTTCGGCGGCGCTGAACGAGGGGCCGATGATCTTGCCGGGCGTGGCCGGGCCGGACAGGTGGGAGCCGTCGGCGCCGCCCAGCGTGATCTGGTACCACTCCTTGCCGTCCTTGTCCACGCCCAGGATGCCGATGTGGCCGCTGTGGTGGTGGCCGCAGCTGTTGATGCAGCCGCTGATGTGCAGGTCGATCTCGCCCAGGTCCCACAGCTCGTCCAGGTCCTGGTAGCGCTCGGTGATGGCCTCGGCAATGGGCAGGGAGCGCGCATTGGCCAGCGAGCAGAAGTCGCCGCCGGGGCAGGCGATCATGTCGGTCAGCAGGCCGATGTTGGGCTTGGCCAGGCCCAGGGCCTTGGCCGCCTTGTACAGCTGGGGCAACTGGTCGCGGCGCACCCAGGGCAGCAGCAGGTTCTGCTCGTGGGTGACGCGCATCTCGCCGGCCGAGAACTGGTCGGCCAGCGCGGCGGCGGCATCCATCTGGTCGGCCGTGGCGTCGCCGGGCGCGTAGCCCAGGCGCTTGAACGACAGCAGCACGGCGCGCAGTTGCGGGTGGCGGTGCGGGCGCACGTTGCTGATCAGCCAGCGGCCGAAGTCCTTGTCTTCCTCGGCGGCCGTGCGCAGCAGGGCCAGGGTCTCGGCCTCGGCATTGGCGGGCGACAGGTCCAGTTCGGGCTCGCGGAAATTGGCGGCCACGCGGTCGTACTCGGCTTGCGTGATGGTGTGGGGACCACCCTCGACCTCGACGATCTGGCGGAATTCCTCATCGACCTGGTCGATGAAATTCTGTCCTTCGGACTTCACGAGGATCTTGATGCGCGCCTTCCAGGCGTTGTCGCGGCGGCCGTAGCGGTTGTAGACGCGGATCACGGCTTCCAGGTAGTTCATCAGCTGGTTCCAGGGCAGGAACTCGCGCAGCACCGGGCTGATGGTGGGCGTGCGGCCCATGCCGCCGCCCACGCGCACCTTGAAGCCCAGCTCGCCAGCCTCGTTCTTGAGCAACTGCAGGCCCACGTCGTACCAGCCCAGCGCGGCGCGGTCTTCCTCGGCGCCGCTGATGGAGACCTTGAACTTGCGCGGCAGGAAGCTGAACTCGGGGTGCAGCGTGCTCCACTGGCGCAGGATTTCGGTGAAGGGGCGGGGGTCGGCGATCTCGTCGATGGCAATGCCCGCCAGCGCGTCGCTGTTGATGTTGCGGATGCAGTTGCCGCTGGTCTGGATGCCGTGCAGGTTCACGCTGGCCAGCAGGTCCATCACGTCGGCGGCCTTGGACAGCGGAATCCAGTTGTATTGGACGTTGGTGCGCGTGGTGAAGTGGCCGTAGCCGAACTTCAGGTCGGAGCCGATGCGGCGGCCGTCGTGCAGCGGGATGTCGCCCAGCCGGTCCTGGGTGGCGCGGGCCTCGGCCAGCAGGGCGGCGTCGGGCTGGTCGTACTCGCGGGCCACGCGGGCCAGCACGCGCAACTGGGCGCTGGACAGTTCGCCGTAGGGCACGGCCACGCGCAGCATGGGCGCGTAGCGCTGCACATACCAGCCGTTTTGCAGGCGCAGGGGCTTGAACTCATCCTCCGAGAGCTTGCCGGCCTGCCAGCGTTCGAGCTGGTCACGGAACTGCTCGGCGCGCAGGCGGATGAACTGTTTGTCGAATTCGGTGTATTGGTACATGGCGCTTCGGATGTGGGGTCTTCGACTGCCGCCAGTGGCGGCGGTGCAGGGGTTCATTGCGTGGCACCGAGGCACTTGCGGGAAACGCGCGCAGAACCCTGCATGGACGGAAATGTAAGCAATGGCCTTATAGAAGCAAACGATTGTTTTGTCCTGCAAGTATGTGGATATGGATATAAGTGAATGGCAGCAGGCTTTGTGGGGCTGGGCATGTCAAACGCATGAGCGGCCGATATGCTTTCCGGCCAGAGGGAGGATTTCAGAATGCGAAACCGTTGTGCCGCCATCGGGCTGGCCTTGGCATTGGCAACTGCTGCTCAGGCGCAGGCCCAGAAGCCGGCACAGCCGCCGTCTCCGTTGTCAGCAGCGCACACAGCTGACACGCCTGAACCCGACGAATCCGCACAGGAATCAGCCTGGGATGCGTATCTGCATCGCGTGGCGGCGCAGTTGGCTGGTTCCGGCAGCGGGCGCGATCTGGCCTTTGCGGCCATCCTGATCAATCTGTCGGTCCCACCCTTCCTACAAGAGGATGCCGACAGCCGAGCCCCGCAATGGCGCCAGGCCGCCTTGGAGCGGGCCGGGCAGGACGTGCTGGCCTACCAACTGCTGGCTGCCAGGGCGCCTGAACGTGAAGGCGAGTTGCGGTTGCAGGCTGCGCGTCGCTGGCTGGCGCTGGAACCCAGCAATCTCACTGCGCTGATGTGGCAGGCGCTGGGGCCGCAGGAGTTGCTGACTGCCGCGCGCGACAGCCGCTATGCGGACCTGCACATGTATGAGGGCGTGCGCTGGATGCAGTCGGTGCTGCTGAAACACCCGCCCACGGCCGAGGAGTTGCAGGCGTTTGGAGGTGGGCAGCCCTACCGCCCCGAGGAAGGCGCTGCCATCACGGCCATGGGCATCTGGGCGGCCTTTGAACTGCCCGGCTACCGGACCTTGATCGATGCCTGCAAACCCGAAAAGCGGGGCGATGCCCCGGTGCGAGATGCCGACTGCCTGCATGTGGCGCACCTGATGACGGAACGCTCATCCACCGTGCTGGATGAGGCCTTTGGACTGGCGATACGGCGCTGGCTTGCCAGAACCCCGGCCGAGCGCGCTGCAGTGCAATCCCGGCGGCGCCAGCTGGACTGGCTGATGCACAAGTCCAACCCACTGAGCATGCAGGCGGGTGGCGATCCGTTTGTCCGGCTGTTGTCCGATTCCTCCATCCACAGCGAACAGCAACTGCTGGAGCGCATGCTCAAGGACGCAGGTCGCCCGCTGCAGCCCCCGCCTGGCTGGAAGCTGCCCGTTCCCAAGCACTAGATGCCAACGCTGCGCCTGTCCAGGTCTGCGGGCAGCCGCGCCGCCACCGCCGCCTCGCTCACCCCATAGAGCGCAGCCAGCGC
This sequence comes from Delftia sp. K82, assembly GCF_002193035.1. Lineage (NCBI taxonomy): Bacteria > Pseudomonadati > Pseudomonadota > Betaproteobacteria > Burkholderiales > Comamonadaceae > Delftia > Delftia sp. K82. The sequence goes on from NZ_MYFL01000001.1 coordinate 1,307,366, forward strand.
GGCCGGTGTCGCCACTTGCGCCGCCGCACCGCAGGCCTGCAGGCCGCCGCGGCCCAGCAGGGCGATGCGGTCGGCCACCTGCAGCGCATGCTCAGGCTGGTGGGTGGACAGCAGCACGGCCATGCCGCGTGCACGCAGCGCGGCAATCTGGTCCAGCACGCGGATCTGGTTGCCGAAGTCCAGGCTGGCCGTGGGCTCGTCCATGACCAGCAGCGCGGGCTCCTGGGCCAGGGCGCGTGCGATCAGCACCAGCTGGCGCTCGCCGCCGCTCAGCTCGGTATAGGGGCGCAGCGCCAGATGGGCGATGCCCAACTGCTCCAGGCAGCCCAGCGCCAGGGCACGGTCGGCACTTGAAGGCCGGGCCAGCGCAGGCAGGCGCGCGGCACGGCCCATGAGCACCATGTCCAGCGCTTCGAAGCCGAAGACGCCGGCCTGCGCCTGGGGCACATAGCCCACGCGCCGCGCAAACTCGGCGCGTGGCCAGCTGTGCACGGGCTGGCCCTGCACGCGCACCTCTCCGGCCAGCGGCGCCAGCAGGCCCAGCACGGTGCGGAACAGCGTGGTCTTGCCGCAGCCGTTGGGGCCCAGCAGGCACAGCACCTCGCCTGCGGCAATGGCCAGGTCCAGCCCCTGGCTGACGCGCCGCCGCCCATGGCCTGTGGCCAGGGCCAGCGTCTGCAGCACGGGTGGGGCCTGCACCTCAGTCATTGCGGCCCGTGCGCGACAGCAGGTAGAGAAAGAAGGGCGCGCCGACCAGGGCTGTGAGAATGCCCAGTGGCAGCTCGATGCGTGCCGCACTGCGCGCCAGCGTGTCGGCCGCCACCACGAAGCCCGCGCCCAGCAGCGCCGAGGCCGGCAGCAGGCGCACGAAATTGGGGCCGACCAGCAGGCGCGCCACATGCGGCACCACCAGCCCCACCCAGCCGACGATGCCGGCCAGCGATACGGCCGCCGCCGTGCCCAGCGTGGCACAGGCCACCAGCAGCAGGCGCAGGCGTGCCACGGGCACGCCCAGGGCCAGCGCCTCCTCGTCGGGCAGGCCCAGCAGGTTGATGCGCCAGCGCAGCAGCATCAGGGGCAGCAGGGCGCACAGCATCACGGGCGCCGTGGCACCCAGCTCGGGCAGGGTCACGGCGCTCAGGCCGCCCATGAGCCAGAAGGTGATGGATGGCAGCTGCGTATTGGGGTCGGCCAGCGTCTTGACCAGGGCGATGCCCGCGCCCAGCAGCGCGCCCAGCGCAATGCCGGCCAGCACCAGAACCAGCACCGGGTCATGGCGGCGCACGCTGGTGCTGATGGCCACCACCACGGCCACGGCGGCCAGCCCGCCGCCAAAGGCCAGGGCCTGCACGGCCGCCATGGACCAGCCCAGGAAGATGCCCAGCACCGCGCCCAGGCCGGCACCGGCCGAGACGCCCAGGATGTCGGGCGAGACCAGCGGGTTGCGGAACATGCCCTGGTAGGCCGCACCCGCCGCCGCCAGCGTGGCGCCCACGGCCAGGCCTGCGGCGATGCGCGGCAGGCGGATGTTCCAGAGCACGGTCTCGGCGCTGGCGGACAAGGGCGAGGCAGTGCCCATTGCGCGCGCCAGCAGCGACTGCCACAGCTGCTGCAGCGAGATGGAGAACTGACCCGCCGCCAGTGCCCACAGCAGCACGGCGGCCAGCAAGGCCAGCGCGAGCACCCACCCCAGGCGGCGGCCTGTGGCAGGCATCAACGCGCAGTCTCCATCAGCCTGCCCAGCGCTGCGGGCGACAGGTCGGCGCCGTAGAACAGGCGGTAGAAGTCGCGCACCTCGCGTTCCAACGGCGGCAGTCCCTGCAGGGCCGGCGCCTGCGGGTGGAGCTTTTCCAGCAGCCAGCGCACACCGATCAGCCGGTTGACGCCGGGCGGACCATCCAGCCAGCCGAAGGGCCAGACCGGCGCGCAGTGCACGCGGCCCGAGCGCACGGCGGCCACGCCGCGCCACAGCGGGTCCTGGCGCATGCGCTCGGCAAGGCCGGGTTCCTGCGTGACGATGACCTGCGGGTCCCAGGCCAGGATCTGCTCCATGGACACGCGTGTCAGTCCGCCGCGCCCTGCATCGGCGGCCACATTGCGCCCGCCCGCGTACTCGACGGCTTCCACATTGATGGAGCCCGCCAGCCCTGTTTCCAGCCCATTGGCGCTGCGCGCGAAATAGACGCGCGGGCGCTCGGCCGGTGCCATGCCCTGGGTGGCACGCTGCGCCAGTGCTGCCACGGCATCGGCATGGCGGGCCAGGGTTTCGCCACGCGCAGCCTCGCCCAGCAGGGCGCCGACCTCGCGCAACTGGCGTGCGTGGTCGGTCAGTGACCCCTGGATCAGCACGCAGGGCAGACCGGTCTGGCGCGCCAGCCGCTCGGTGGCCGAGATATAGGTGGCATCGGCCGTGCCGGCGTCCAGCACCAGGTCGGGCTGCAGTTTCAGCAGCGATTCCAGCGGCATGGTGCTGCCGCGCCCGGACAGGCGGCCCAGGTGCGGCAGTGCCTGCAGTGTGGGCCCCAGATAGGCGCGCGAGACATCGTCCAGCTGCTGGGGCCAGCCCAGCAGCTTCTGCGGTGCCAGCGTGGCCACCAGCACTCCTGCGGGCGGTCCGGCCGCGAATACGCGCCGCAGCCTGGCAGGGTCCGGCATCTGTCCCATGCGGGCGGCAATCGTGGTTGCCTGAGCATGGCCGGGAACAAGAGCCGATGAGGCCAGTGCCGCCATGGCCTGGCCCAGCCAGCGGCGGCGGGTGAACAGAAGATCGGTCATGAAAGTCAGGGGATGGGGCTGGCGCAGCCACGGCGTTCAAGCTGTGCCTGGCACCATTGCTCGATCTGCACCTCATCGGCTGCCAGCTCGGCATGCAGGCTGCCGGTGTACCTGCGCCAGTCTTCAAGATGGCGGGCCGCGACGGCCGTGAGCACAGGCGTGCCGGCCTCGACAAAGGCCGCGAATTCTGCGGCAAAGCCTTGCCCCGAGGCCTCGACGATGCCGAAGCGGTTGATCACCACCAGATCCACGCCATCGTCCAGCGCCTGGCGCAGCACGGCGCTGGCCTGGGCCAGGGCCTGGGGGTTGAGACTGCAGGCGCGCGAGGCGCAGCCCAGGTCCTGGGATAGCTCGAATTGGCGGTCACTGCGCAGGTCGAACAACTGCATGCGCTTGTTGCCGTTGGCATAGCGGTCCTGGCGATGCACCAGGCCGCCTACGCGCCAGCCCGCGCCTTGCAGGCGGCGTGCCACGCGTTCGAGCAGCAGCTCCATTGCATGCTCGTCGTCGGGATGGACCAGGGCGGCCAGGGGCAGGGTGGCAGGTGAGTTCATGGCATGCGGTGCTTGTGGAATCCAGGCAGGTTTTTACTCCTGGCCGCCGCCGGTGTCGTTGACCAGGGGCATGCTGTCGCGCCCGAAGATCCAGGGACCTCCGGCTGCCACATTGGTCAGCGCCAGTTCCTGCTGGCCCGGTGCGGACAGCAGATGCTCGGCCAGCCGTTGCGCGCTGCGGCGCTGGCCAGCGTCGGCCGGATGGCGCGGCCCGGGCGTGAGCAGCACATAGGGCCGGCGCATCAGCGGGTCGCCGTGCAGCAGCAGCTCGATGCCGGGCGCGCCCATCTTGCCGAAATGCAGCGGGATATGGCCCACCACGGCATAGGCCTGGAGCTCGGCCGCCAACTGCAGCACGGCCTGGGGGCGCGGCCCGGTGTCGGCGCGCAGCCAGCGGGCGTCCGGCCGTATGCCGGCGCGGCGCCACAGCCGCTGGACCACGGTATAGCTGCCGGGGTCGCGCAGCGCGATGAAGGGCGAGCCGCTGGCAACGATGCGGCGCATGGCCTCCACGCCATCGGCCGCGCCGCGCACCCCGGCCGGATCATGCGCTGGGCCGGCGAACACATGCTCGTTCCAGCCCCAGACCCGCGCGGCCGATGCCAGGCCGGCAGCCTCCAGCGACATGGCTTCATCGCTGGCGTGGATGAGCAGCAGCTGGGCGCGGCCCTGGGCCATGGCGGGGATCACGCCCTCCTTGGGCGCGGCAACGGCGGTGCGCACGGACAGGCCCAGGCTGCGGCCCGCCGCGTCGGCCAGGTGCGGCCACACACCGCACAGCGACAGGCCGCCGACCACGGCCACGTTCACGCTGGCAGGTTCGGCCGGCTGGGCGGCGCAGCCGCTCAGGGCTGCCAGCGCGGGCAGGGCGCCCAGCAGGCGGCGGCGATCGGGGCAGAGCGGTTCCATGGATTCAGGGCCAGTCCGTGCTTCAGAAGCGATAGCCCAGGTTGACATACCAGCTGCGGCCAGGCATGGGCAGGCCGTCATCGAACTGGTACCACTTGTCGCCGATATTGGCCACGCCGAAGTCCACGGTGATGTCGCTGCGCGGCTTGTAGCGTGCACGCAGGTTGGCAATGCCGTAGCCCGACAGCTTGAGCGTCTGCAACTGGCCGCTGCCCGACAGCGGCACGTAGCGGCCCTTCTCGGTCTCGACCTCGGCATTGAATTCCCACTGCGCCAGCGGCCGCCACTGGACACCGGCCAGCAGGCGGTGGCGTGGCGTGTTGGTCAGCGTGATGCTGGAGTCGCTGGTGTTGCGGCGGTTCAGGTAGGTGTAGCCGGCGTTCACGCCCCATTGAGCGGACAGTTGCTGGGCCAGGGACAGCTCCATGCCGATGTTGCGCGTGCGCCCCACGTTCTGCGCCTGGTTGCAGGTGGTGCTGCCGCATTCGGCCGAGGCCACGACCACGGTCTGGATCTGGTTGCGCACGCGGCTGTAGAACAGCGCGGCCTGGCCCTGGCCGCCCTGCCAGGGTGAGCCGCTGACGCCCAGCTCCAGGTGGTTGGCCGTCTCGGGCTGCAGGTCGGGGTTGGCCAGGGCCGTGCCCATGCGTGCCGAGTAGCGGTCCTTGATGGTGGGAAAGCGCGTCTTGTGCGAGGCGATGAAATACGCCTCGCTGCCACCGCCCAGCGCATAGCCGAGCTTGGCCACGCCATTGGTGGCGCTGGCGGAGCCCGTGGGCCACTGGTAGACCTCGCGCGCATCGCGCTGGTCGTGGCTGAGCGCCAGGTTCAGGCTCCAGCGCCCGGCCAGGGAGATCGTGTCCTCGACGACCAGCGAACGCGTCACGTCGCGGTAGTGCTTGCTGGGGTCCTTGGCCGAGGCGGCATCGGTGTGCTCGTCGATCTTGTAGTGCGCGCCCAGGCGCAGCGCATGGCCCTTGAAACTGTAGTTGGCCCACTCGATGCTGGCGCCCTGGCTCACGTCCTTGTAGCTGCTGGTGGGGTCATGGCGCGTGTAGCTCGCGTCCGTGTACATGTCCAGGCCGTTTTGGTAGGTGTCGTGGTAGATGCGTGTCTTGAGCAGGTTGTCGGCATTGATGCGCGTGGTGCTCAGAAAGTACACGCTGTCCTTGTCCCAATAGGGCCAGCGCCAGTAGCGGATGACGTTCTTGCCCGTGGCGCTGCCGGTATACACGGGGTTGCCCTTCTCGCCTTCCTGGCGCACATAGCCCAGCGCGTATTCGTCCGTGGCATTGGGCGTGAGGCCCAGCTTGAACGACAGCCGCTTGTCCGTGCGGTAGGCGTTGTCGCGGTAGTTGCCCGTGTCGGTGGGCTGCTTCTTGAAGTCCCTGAAGCCCTTGGGCAGCGGAAAACTGTCCGCGTCCAGGTAGGAGGCGCCAAGCTGGTAGTACCAGGAGCCCAGGTTGCCGCCCAGGTTCACGGCGGCCTTGCGTTCGCCGCCTGCGCCTGCGCCGATGCGTGCATCGCCCTCGAAGGATTTGACGGGCTTGCGCGTGACCAGGTTGATGGCGCCGCCCAGCGTATTGGGGCCATACATCAGCGAGGCGCCGGCCTTGGCCACGCGGATCTCGGACAGGTCGAAGGTGGTGAAGCGGCCGAAGTCCACATAGCCGTCATAGGGCACGTACAGCGGCACGCCGTCCACGAAGACCGGCACCTGGCGCGGATCGAAGCCGCGCAGGTAGATCATTTCCTCGTTGCGATTGTTGCGCGACAGCGTGGCGCCCGGCAGCAGGCGCACGGCGTCGGCCACGGTGTCGGCATTGCGCTGGCGCATCTCGGCGGCGGTCAGTCGCTGTTCATCGCCGGATATGGCCTGTGCCTCATCACGCGCACCGTGCACATCGACCGTGCCCAGCTGGAAGGTCTGTGAAGCCTGTGCTGCAGGCGCACCCGATTGGGCCTTGACCTGGGCTTGCACCTGCGTGCTGGCGGCCAGGCCTGCGAGCAGCAGGGCGTGTTTCAGTGCTGAGCGAAGGCCGAACGAGAGTATGCAGAGGGCGGGTGAGGATGCGGGAGCGCAGGAGCGGGGCTGGCGGGTCACGGTTTCAGGTTCTTGTGTGGGTGGACGCGGAGCGGCTGGTTGTTTCCTTTTGAAAACAGGTTCCGGATTCTATCGATATGCACTAACAAACATAACGAGTGACAAAAAACCGTCTGCGGGAAGACTCGGGTTTTCTTTCAGGCCGTTGTGTGAATGCCCGGCCGTTCAGCGGCCGGGCGGTTCGCCGGCTCAGCGCCTGCGGCCCAGGCGCTCGCTGGCCAGGGCAGCCGCCAGCCTGGCATCCAGGGGCAGCGGTTCGTCGTGCAGGCGTGCTGCCAGCAGCTCGCCGCACAGCAGCGACAGCGTGAGCCCGCGCGAGCCCATGGCCGTCAGCGCCCACAGGCCAGGGGCCTGATCGGACACCGGTCCGACCACGGGCAGCCGGTCTGGCGAGGCCACGCGCACGGCGCCCCAGGTGGCGCGCGGTGGCGCGTCGAAGAAGCCTTGCAGGCCCTGGTAGGCACGTGGCAGCAGCTGCGCCAGCTTGGCGCCATTGGCTGCATGGGCGGCGGCCTGGTCTTCTGGGCTGGGCGGCAGCGCGGTCTGGTCGCGCTCGAAGGTCGATCCCATGACCCAGCCTGGCCCGGCTGCATCGCCAGGCAGCGGCATGGCAGGCACCAGGTTGCCGTGGCCGTTGACGGGAAAGGGGGGCATGGTCTGCGCGCTGGCCGGGGTGTGAACATCCCAGCTGACCTGGCCGCGAATGGGCTGCAGCGGCCAGGCGGCCTGGGCGCCCAGGCTGTGCTCCAGCAGCGTATTCGTGGCGGGGCCCAGGGCGAGAACGACCAGTTCAGCCTCGGCCAGCAGATTGCCCTGTGCATCCAGGGCCTGCCAGACGGGTGCGCCACCGGCTGTGTCGGTGCGTGCAAGACGCGCCACGCAGGCGCGGCCCTGCCAGCGCACGCCGGGCAGCGCCAGCTGCGCCTGCACCAGCCGCGCCGGGCGCACCCAGCCGGCCTGCACATGCCAGCAGGCCGGGGCGTCGGCGGGCAGGCCGGCCGCCGAGAGTTGATCGGCGCTTGCGGGCCGGCTCCAGTGGTCGCCCGGGCCGGGGGATTGCCAGTCGCGCGGCAGCCGCGGGGCGGCTTCCACGCCGTGCTCCAGCACGCCGGTATCGCACCAGTCCGTGCCCGGTTGCAGCAGGCCCTGGCCGGAGAGCATTTGCAGCTGCGCCAGGGTCAGGCGTGCGCCGTCGCGGCTCAGGCGGGACAGCAGGCTGTCATCGGGCGAGACATGGGGGCAGAACAGGCCCGCGGGCAGGGCCGAGGCGCCCGCTGCAGGCGCGTCGGCAGCATCCAGCACGGTGACCTGCCAGCCACGGCGCGACAGGCTGGCGGCGGCGGCCGCACCGGCAATGCCTGCACCCAGCACCATGCAGCGCCGTGGGGTGACGGCTTCCTGCGGCTGTGCACGCGGCCCGCGCGGTTGCCAGGCCGGGTCGAAGACGGCATGCAGGTTGTGGCGCTTGGGTGGGACGCCATCGACCTTGCGCACCTGAAAGCCGTGCTGTGCCAGGCCATCGCGCACCGTGCGCGCCACGCACCAGGTGGACAGCTGCGTACCGCGCCGGCAATGGCGCGCCAGCGCGCGCAGGGTATCGGCGCTCCACAGATCGGGGTTGAGTTCCGGCGTGAAGCCGTCCAGGTAGATGCTGTCGGCCGTGAGCTGCTGGCGCCGCAGCATGGCCTGGGCATCGCCGATGTACAGCGTCAGCAGCACGCGCCCCTGCTCGAAGGCGAGGCGGTGCACGCCGGGCAGCAGGCCCTGGAATCGGGTGGCCAGCTCCTCGGCCAGCAGGCGCAATCCTGGCTCGCGCGGCATGGCCTGGCGCATGGCGTCGGCACTGACGGGAAAGGCTTCGGCCGAGACGAAATGCAGCAGCCTCGGGCGCCGGGGATCGGCTTTCCAGGCTTCCCAGGCCACGAGGAAATTCAGCCCGAACCCGAAACCGGTCTCCAGGATGCGCCATTGCGGCGCATCGGCCCAGGCCGCCGGCAGGCCGCAGCCGCCCAGAAAGACGTGGCGGGCCTGGTCCAGGCCGCCGAGTTCGCTGTGGTAGCGGTCGCCGAAGCGCGGGCTGTAGGGCGTGCCATCGGGCCGCCAGTCAATGGGTTCGGACATGGGCAAGGGGCAGAACTACTCCTCCCAGCGCTGCTGGTAGGAGAACACGGGCAGCCGCCACTTGAAGCGGATGGCAGCCAGGCGCAGCGTGAGTCCGCCGGCAAAGCAGACGACGGTGCTGAGATTGGAGCCCACTTCCAGCGTGCGCAGGCCCAGGAACAGCAGGCACACGGCCAGCGACACGCTGGCGTACAGCTCGCGCCGGAAGACGACCGGCACCTGGTTGCACAGCACGTCGCGCAGAATGCCGCCGCTGATGCCGGTCAGCATGCCCGACATCACCACCACCACGGGCGGGTAGCCCAGCTCCAGCGCCACGTTGCAGCCGATCAGCGAGAAGGCGATCAGCCCCATGGCGTCCAGCAACAGAAAGACCTGCTTGAGATGGTGCATGTGGCGTGCCACGACGATGGTCAGCAGCCCGGCCGAGATGACCAGGTAGACATATTCAGGGTGCTGCGTCCAGCCGATGGGGTAGTGGCCCAGCACCATGTCGCGGATGGTGCCGCCGCCCAGCGCGGTGACGAAGGCGATCACGGCCACGCCGAAGATGTCCATGTTGCGCCGGCCCGCCGCCAGCGCGCCCGACATGGCTTCGGCCGTGATGGCCACGAGGTAGATCACCAGCATGACGGTGAACTGCGATGCCTGGAACGATTCCAGCAGGGAGACGGATGGAAGCACGGAAAACCTCGGATGAAGACCGGCCCGCGCCGCAGGGTGTGCGGCCACTGCGCCGTCCAGCGCAAGAAGGCGGGCATTGTAGGCGGTCTCTGGGCGGCGGCCGTTTGCGGCACCGCAAATGAAACCGCCCCCGGCGCGGTGCGACGGGGGCGGTGAAAGGGCGCGAAGCGGCTCAGGCCGAAGGAGGCACGTAGCCGGCCGCCGCATCGGCGCCGCCGCCGAAGAAGTGGTTTTCCATCTGGCGGGCCAGATACTGGCGGGCGCGGGCGTCGGCCAGGTTCAGGCGGTTTTCGTTGACCAGCATCGTCTGGTGCTTGAGCCAGTCGGCCCAGGCCTGCTTGCTCACGCCTTCAAAAATGCGCTTGCCCAGCTCGCCGGGGTAGGGCGGGAAATCCAGGCCTTCAGCGTCAACGCCAAGCTTGATGCAGTGAACGGTACGTGCCATGGGGAATTGAGTCCTTGTCTTGTGGAGATTCAGATGTTTTGGGAATAACAAACTGAAATCTTATTGGTTTGAGTTTTAAGAGTTGGCTTTGAGAATGCTTTCCACGGCACCAGACCGTCGTCTCCACTCTCTACCGACACTCCAATGAAAATTCGCCGCCACTTTATCAAGTTTCCTGTCGCCGCCGGCCTGATCGCGGGCTTGACCCTGTCGGCTCTGCCGGCGTTGGCCCAGTCGGTGCAACTGCTCAATGTCTCCTACGATCCGACGCGCGAGCTGTACGTGGAATACAACCAGGCCTTCGCCAAGCACTGGAAGGCCAAGAGCGGCCAGGACGTGAGCGTCAAGCAGTCGCATGGCGGCTCGGGCAAGCAGGCGCGTTCCATCATCGACGGCATCGACGCAGACGTGGCCACGCTGGCGCTGGCCGGCGACATCGACGCCCTGGTCAAGAACGGCAACCTGCTCAAGGCCGACTGGCAAAAGCGCCTGCCGCACAACTCGGCGCCCTACAGCTCCACCATCGTCTTCCTGGTGAAGAAGGGCAATCCCAAGAACCTCAAGGACTGGGACGACCTGGTCAAGCCCGGCGTGCAGGTGATCACGCCCAACCCCAAGACCAGCGGCGGTGCGCGCTGGAACTACCTGGCCGCCTGGGAATTCGCCAAGCGCAAGTACGGCGGCGACGCACAGGCCAAGGACTTCATCGGCAAGCTGTTCAAGAACGTGCCCGTGCTGGACACCGGCGCGCGCGGCGCCACCATCACCTTCGTGCAGCGTGGCGTGGGCGATGTGCTGCTGGCCTGGGAGAACGAGGCCTTCCTGGCACTCAAGGAGTTCGGTCCCGAGAAGTTCCAGATCGTCGTGCCTTCGCTGTCCATCCTGGCCGAGCCTTCGGTGGCCGTGGTCGACAAGGTCGTGGACAAGAAGGGCACGCGCGCCGTGGCCGAGGAGTACCTGAAGTACCTGTACTCCGAGGAAGGCCAGCGCATCGCCGGCCGCAACTACTACCGTCCCACCGATGCCAAGGTCAAGGCCGAGTTTGCGGACAAGTTCCCCAAGCTGGAGCTGGTCACCATCGACCAGGCCTTTGGCGGCTGGGCCAAGGCCGACAAGGACCACTTTGCCGACGGCGGCAGCTTCGACCAGATCTACACCAAGAAGTGAGTGCGGCGCGCCGGCCCGGCCGGCGCCCACCCACTGATTCACCCGCTTTCCCAGACCCCTGCCAACCCCCACGATCCGCCATGTCCATCTTGCTGACTTCCCGCCACTCTTTGCAGGCCCCGCGCCGCACGGCGCAGGCAGGCGTGCGGATGCACAAGGCAGGAGTGGCAGGCAAGGCAGGTGTGGCAGGCGTGGTGGCATCCAGCTCTTTTCCTCGCTTCGAGACCATGGCCTTCGCCAGCCGGCGATGTAGCACCTGACGACTCCGTGCGGCGCGTCTGCAGGCCTGGTCCTGCAGGCGGCCGCCCCTTGCTCCGCCTTCCCTTTTTTTGTTTTCTGGCTGCATGCCGCGCGCATGCATGGGCAGCGCTTTGCCTGCACCACGCACCACTCTTCCAAGGATGTCCGTCATGGTCTCGTTTGATTCTTTCCCCCGACACACAGCCAACTGGCGCCGACGCCAACTGCTGGGCGCGGGCCTTGCCGCAGCAGTCGCCACGGTGGGCGGCCCGGCCCTGGCCCAGGACAAGGCGGGTGACCGCGTGCTGCGCGTCGGCCACCAAAAGGGCTGGCTGTCCATCCTGAAGAGCCGGGGCACGCTGGAAAAGCGGCTGGCGCCGCTGGGCGTATCCGTGCGCTGGATCGAGTTCAACGCCGGCCCCGTGCAGCTGGAGGCGCTGAACGTGGGCTCCATCGACTTCGGCGATGTGGGCGAGGCCCCTCCCATCTTTGCGCAGGCCGCAGGCGCACCCCTGGTCTATGCGGGCGCCACCGTGCCGCGCCCCGGGCTGGAGGCGGTGATCGTGCCCAAGGACTCGCCCATCCGCAGCGTGCAGGACCTCAAGGGCAAGCGAGTGGCCTACAACAAGGGCTCGAACGTGCAGTACTTCCTGGTCAAGCTGCTGGAAAAGCACGGCCTGAAGTACGGCGATGTGCAGTCCGTCTTCCTGGCGCCGGCCGATGCGCGCGCCGCCTTCGAGCGCGGCTCCGTCGATGCCTGGCTGATCTGGGACCCCTTCCTGGCTGCCGCGCAAAAGACGCTGGACGCCCGCCTGCTGGCCGATGCCACGGGCGTGGTCAACAACCGCGCCTACTACTTCACCTCGCGCGATTTCGCCACGCGCAATGCCGATGTGCTGCGCATTGCCATCGAAGAGGTCGATGGGATTGACCGCTGGGCCTCGAAGAACCAGACGGCGGCGGCCGCCGAGCTGTCCAGCATCCTGGGCCTGGACAAGTCCATCACCGAGCTGTACCTGAGCCGTGCCCGCTTCGGCACCTCGTCCGTGACGCGCGAGATCCTGGCCGAGCAGCAGCAGATCGCCGACACCTTCTTCGAGCTCAAGCTCATCCCCCGCAAGCTCAACCTGCTGCATGCCGCGCCGGTGGACCTGATCGCGTCGCGCCCCTGAGCCCACTGCAAGGAGTCCGCACCATGAATGCCAATTCCAAGAAGCCCCGCCTGGACCGCGTGCGCCGCCAGGCCCTGCAACTGCTGGGCACCACCGCCTTCAGCTGGAGCCTGGCCGGCCAGTACGCACGCGCCGAGACGCCGGCCGCCGTGGCCGGGCCCGAGCAGTTGCGTATCGGCTACCAGAAGTCGGCCGTCAACCTGGTCATCCTCAAGCAGCAGGGCGTGCTGGAAAAGCGCTTTACGGGCACCAAGGTCAGCTGGCTGGAGTTTCCGGCCGGCCCCCAACTGCTGGAGGCCCTGGCCGCCGGCAGCCTGGATTTCGGCCTGACCGGCGATTCACCCCCGGTCTTTGCCCAGGCCGCGGGCCGTGACCTGCTGTACGTGGGCGCCGAGCCGCCCAAGCCCGAAAGCTCGGCGATTCTCGTGCCATCGGACTCGCCGCTGCGCGCCCTGGCCGACCTCAAGGGCCGGCGCGTGGCGCTGCAAAAAGGCTCCAGCGCCCATTACCTGCTGGTGCGTGCGCTGGACAAGGCGGGCTTGGCCTGGAACGAGATCCAGCCCGTGTACCTGGCCCCGGCCGATGCGCGCGCCGCCTTCGAGCGCAAGAGCGTGGACGCCTGGGCCATCTGGGACCCGTTCTACGCGGCCACCGAGCTGGCGATTCGCCCGCGCGTGCTGGCCAATGGCGAAGGCCTGTCGGGCAACGCCTCGTTCTACCTGGCCTCTCGCGGACTGGTGGAGCGCCATCCGCAGGTGCTGCGCGCGCTGTTCGATGAGCTCACGCGCGCCGATCGCCTGGCCCAGAGCGCACGCCAGGAGGCCGTGGCCCTGGTGGCCGGCTTCAGCGGCCTGGATGCGGCGGTGGTCAGCCGCTTCATTGCGCGCAGGCCCAGCTCCCCCGTGGGCCTGCTGGCTGCGCAGACCGTGGTGGACCAGCAGCGCGTGGCCGATGCATTTTTTCGGCTGGGCCTGATTCCGCGCCAGGTGCAGGTGGCCGACATTGTCTGGCGGCCCTCGGCGGCCGAGTACGCGCGGCTGGCCGAGCCTGCGGCGGCACGGCCTTCTTCCGCCCTTTGATTTCCTTCCTCGATTCCGTCCCCTGACTGGAGCAGCGCATGCAGGTTTTCTGGTTCATTCCCACCCACGGCGACAGCCGCTACCTCGGCACGGCCGAGGGCGCCCGCCCGCTCAGCCACGACTATGTCAAGCAGGTCGCCATCGCGGCCGACAGCCTGGGCTACGAGGGCGTGCTGATTCCCACGGGCCGCTCCTGCGAGGACCCCTGGGTCGTCGCCTCCAGCCTGATTCCGGTCACCAAGCGCCTGAAGTTCCTGGTCGCCGTGCGGCCCGGCCTGCACCAGCCCAGCCTGGCGGCGCGCATGGCGGCCTCGTTCGACCGCCTGTCGGGCGGGCGGCTGCTGATCAACCTGGTCACGGGCGGCGACCGCGCCGAGCTGGAGGGCGACGGCGTCTTCCTCGACCATGCCCAGCGCTACGAGCAATCGGCCGAGTTCATCCGCATCTGGCGCGAGATCCTTGAGCGCAGCCATGAGGGCGGCACGCTCGACTACGAAGGTGAACACCTCTCGGTCAAGGGCGCCAAGCTGTTGTTCCCGCCGCTGCAAAAGCCGTATCCGCCCGTGTACTTCGGCGGTTCGTCCGAGGCCGCGCACGACCTGGCCGCCGAGCAGGTCGATGCCTACCTGACCTGGGGCGAGCCCCCGGCCGAGGTGGCCAAAAAGATTGCCGATGTGCGCGAGAAGGCGGCGCGCCATGGCCGCAGCGTGAAGTTCGGCATCCGCCTGCACGTCATCGTGCGCGAGACCGAGGACGAGGCCTGGGCCGATGCCGATCGCCTGATCAGCCGCCTCAAGGACGAGACCGTGGTCCAGGCCCAGGCCGCCTTCGCGCGCATGGACTCGGAAGGCCAGCGCCGCATGGCCGCCCTGCATGCCGGCGGCAGCCGCCGCACGCGGGCCGAGCTGGAGATCAGTCCCAACCTCTGGGCCGGCGTGGGCCTGGTGCGCGGCGGCGCGGGCACGGCCCTGGTGGGCGATGCGCAGACCGTGGCCGACCGCATCAAGGAGTACGCGGACCTGGGCATAGACACCTTCGTGCTGTCCGGCTATCCGCACCTGGAAGAGGCCTACCGCTTTGCCGAGCTGGTCTTCCCGCTGCTGCCGCTGTCCGTGCGCGACAGGCTGGCTGGCGGCGTGGGCGGGCCCCTGGGCGAGACCGTTGCCAACCTGTACTCGCCGCGCGCGTCGCAAAGCTGAGGGAGTCACGCATGTCCGATGCACGTACCGTTACTGCGCTGCCGGCCTCCTCGGCTCCCCCGGCCGGCGATTCCTGGTCGCCGCTGCTGCGCTTTGCGGCCGGCGTGGGCCGCCGCCTGGTGCCCTGGCTGGTGCCGCTGGCGCTGATCGCCGTCTGGCAGGCCGCCTCGGCCTTCGGCTGGCTGTCCACGCGGGTGCTGCCCGCTCCGCTGGATGTGCTGCGCGCCGCGCAGGCGCTGGCCGAGTCGGGAGAGTTGCTCAAGCATGTGCAGGTGAGCGCGGGCCGCGCGCTGGGTGGCTTGGCCATCGGCGGCGGGCTAGGCTTGGCGCTGGGCCTGCTCACGGGCTCGCTGCGCTGGGCGGAGACGCTGCTGGACTCCACCATCCAGATGGTGCGCAACATCCCCGCTCTGGCGCTGATTCCGCTGGTCATCCTGTGGTTCGGCATCGACGAGAGCGCCAAGCTGTTCCTGATCAGTGTGTCGGTGTTCTTTCCCATCTACCTGAACACCTTCCACGGCATACGCAATGTGGATCCGGCGCTGATCGAGATGGGGCGCAGCTACGGCCTCACGCGCTGGCAGCTGTACCGCGAGGTCATCCTGCCGGGCGCGCTGTCCTCCATCCTGGTGGGCCTGCGTTTTTCGCTGGGCCTGATGTGGGTGATCCTGATCGTGGCCGAGACCATCTCGGCGCAGTCGGGCATCGGCTACCTGACCATGAACGCCCGCGAGTTCCTGCAGACCGACGTGGTGCTGGTCGGCATCCTGCTGTATGCCCTGCTGGGCAAGCTGGCCGACTGGTTTGCGCGTGCGCTGGAGCACTGGTGGCTGCGCTGGCATCCGGGCTACCAGCCCAAGTGACACAAGGAGCACGACATGAGCCGATGGAACCGCATGAAGACCACGCTGGCACAGGCCGTGGAGCTGAACACCACCGCGCCGGCGATGGCCTGGGAGGCCTCGTTCGACGCCGATGGCCTGGACGTCAGCGACCGCCTGGCCCAGAACGACGATGCGCCGCAGTCCGCATCCCCCCAATCCGCACCACGCCGTGGCGTGCGCCTGCAGGCCGGCGGGCTGACCAAGCGCTACGGCCAGCGCGAGGTGCTGCACGAAGTGCAGCTGCAGGTGGAGCCTGGCGAGTTTGTCGCCATCGTGGGCCGCAGCGGCTGCGGCAAGAGCACCTTGCTGCGCCTGGTCGCAGGCCTGGAGCAGGCCACGGCCGGCACCCTGCTGCTGGACGGCGAGCCCGCCCGCGCCGTGCAGGGCGCGCAAGGCGGCACGCGCATCATGTTCCAGGACGCGCGCCTGCTGCCCTGGCGGCGCGTGCTGGCCAATGTGACGCTGGGCCTGCCCGCCTCGGCCCAGGAACGTGGCCGCGAAGTGCTGGCCCAGGTCGGCCTGGCCGACCGCGAGGGCGAATGGCCGGCGCGCCTGTCCGGCGGCCAGCGCCAGCGCGTGGCCCTGGCACGCGCCCTGGTGCATCGCCCGCAACTGCTGCTGCTGGACGAGCCGCTGGGCGCGCTCGATGCGCTCACCCGCATAGAGATGCACCGCCTGATCGAAGGCCTGTGGCAGCGCCACGGCTTCACGGCGCTGCTGGTCACGCATGACGTGCAGGAGGCCGTGGCCCTGGCCGACCGCGTGGTGCTGATCGAGGACGGCCGCATCGCGCTGGACGAACGCATTGCCCTGCCACGGCCGCGCGTGCACGGCAGCGTGGCGCTGGCGGCCATCGAGCAGCGCATCCTCGACCGCGTGCTGCAAAAGCCCGCCGCCGAGCCCGAAGCCAATCCGCTGACCGACACCACGGCCTGGCCCGGCGTACCGGCCCATGGCCTGCGCTGGGCGGTCTGACTTTCCGTTTTCCCCAACCTTCCTTTGATTCCTTTTGATCCCCAGGAGAAAAACATGTCCATTCAAGCCATCAACGTGCGCAACCAGTTCAAGGGCCAGGTGCGCGAAATCATCCGTGGCGACGTCGTCTCCGAAGTCGATGTGCAAACGCCCTGGGGCGTGGTCACCTCGGTGATCACCACGCGCTCGGTGGACGAGTTGGGCCTGGTCGTGGGCTCCGACGTGGTGGCCCTGGTCAAGTCCACCGAAGTGTCCATTGCCAAGCTCTGAGGCCAAGCTCTGAGGCCAGGCACTGAAGGTGCTGCCGATGCTCAACCGCCCCAGAGCATTGGCTTGTTGACCATGAGGTAGTAGGTCACGGCCATGGCAATGAAGGCCGGATAGCCCAGCGCCTCCCAGCGCCGGGCGTAGACGGCATACAGCGCGGGCAGGGCGGCCTGTGCTGCGTGCGCGCCGCGCGCCATGGCGGCCATGCGCACCTGCAGCCAGACCACGGGCAGCCAGCAGGCGCCGGCCAGCAGGTACAGGCCCAGCGACAGTGCCAGCCACGGCGTGGTCAACGGCCAGCCTGCCATGTGGGCCAGGGCAATGCCGCTCACAGGCTGTATGACCACGCAGGGCGTGGTGAACCACCAGTCCGCACGCACCACCAGGCGGCTGACCACGGCCTGGGCAGCGACGCTGCCGCTGCGGTTGGCGAAGAACATGTAGAAGGCCGAGCCCAGGCCGGTGCCGACCAGCAGCACGCTGGACGCGATATGCAGCGTCTTGAGCAACAGGTAGAGATTCATGCGGACTCCTTCGGGGTGACAGGTGCCGACATCAGGTGCAGCAGCATGGCGGCGATCGGCAGGTTCTTGAGCAGTGGCCCCAGCGGATGCAGCCACAGCGTGGGCTGCAGCACCGTGGCCAGCACCGTCATGGCAGCCATCAGCAGCAAGGCCGCCAGATAGCTCTTGCGGCCGGGCTGCAGCCACAGCGCCAGGCCCACGGCCAGGTCGGCGAGCAGGCCGCTCCAGACCAGGAATGTCTGCCAGCGCGCATCGTGGATGCCGGCATCGGCCAGCACCTGCACGCTCAGGCCGCGGTGCTCAACGGCGCTGACCAGGGCCGTGCCCAGCCAGACGGCGATTAGGCTGAGGTGCATGGCGCGCTGTGAAGGGGGCACCTGGCGCAGGCGGTGTTCACCCATGGCGCAGCGTGGCCAGCAACTGGGCGGGAGCAATGCCGGGCCGGCCCAGCAGGGCTTGCAATCCCGCCGGATCGGTGACGTTGTCGCTGGCCAGCATGGCCAGTGTCTCGCTGCACCAGGGTGAGGCGCTGACCCAGTCGCCAGCGCGTGCGCTGGCGCGGGTGAGCCAGCCGGGCAGCGTGCCCACGCGGGCCGGAGCGCGGCCCATCTGCGCGCGCAGGCTGGCAATCAGTGCGGCCAGCGGCAAGGGCAGGGGGCCACCGATCTCGATCATGCCCACGGGTTCGGGGCGCGTCACCAGGCCGGCCACGGCCTCGGCCAGGTCGCGCACGGCCACCGGCTGCACGCGGGCCTGCAGCACGGGGCGCGGCAGCAGCAGCGCCGGCAGGCGCGCCATGGACAGGAACATCTCGCTGCTGGCGCCGCCAGCGCCGAACACCACGCTGGGGCGCACCACGCAGCCTTGCAGATGGCCAGCTGCCGTGAGTGCCAGCAGATGCTCGTCAGCGGTGCGCTTGGTGGTGGCGTAGCGCGTGGCACTGCCCTCTATGCCCAGGGCCGATATCTGCACCACGCGCCGCACGCCGGCCGCCGCGCAGGCATCGAACAGGGCGATGGGGGCCTTGGCATGCATGGCATCGATGGGCCGGGAGGCGCTGTCGCGCAGCACGCCCACGGCATTGACCACGGCATCCACGCCCGCCAGGTGCGGCAGCCAGGCGTCGGGCGTGGTGGCCTTGGCGTAGTCGAGCGCAGGCAGAGAATGGCGGCTGCGCGCCACGGGGTCGTGGCCGGCCAGGGCCAGCAGGTTGACGATATGGCGGCCGATGAAGCCGTTGCCGCCGCAGACCAGAATGCGCATGGTGACCTCCAGTTTCTCTTGTGACGGAAATTTCAGGCTTGGCGTCCGCGCTTGACGCGGGTGTCAGCGGCCTCGGAGCGCACGAAGCGCTGCACGCTGGCGCCCAGGCGCAGCAGCTTGTCCAGCGTGGAGGGCGACAGGCGCAGCATTTCATCGGTCCAGATGCCCAGCGACTCCATGAGGCGCAGCGTCTCGTGCACGCGGTCCTGGGTGTCGGGGGATTCGGCATCGAAGCCAGGCTCGGCGATCAGTTCTCGCAGCATCTCCGAGGTCGGGTCGAATTCGCGCTGCTTGCGCTCTCGCACGATGGTGCGCAGCAACTCCCAGACATCGGAGGAGGTCTCGAAGTAGTCGCGGCGGTCGCCAGGCCTGCGGCTGGTGCGGATCAGCTCCCAGCCTTGCAGTTCCTTGAGGCTGTTGCTCACGTTGGAGCGAGCGGCGCCCAGCGTGTCGGCAATCTCTTCCGCGTTGAGCGGGCGGCCATGGAAAAACAGCAGGGCGTGGATCTGGGCGACCGTGCGGTTCACTCCCCAGGAGCTGCCCATGTCGCCCCAATGGTGGATGAAACGGTGTGCGATGGGACTCAGTTGCATGGCCTCAGTGTCTGTAGACCTGAAATTTCTGTCAAGAGAGAAATTTGAGAAAGCTGAAAAATCAAAACCGGCTGCAGCGCGGAGGCGGCACCTGGCGGGGCGCGGCATGTGCTGCTCCATAATGCTGGGCAGCCTGGCCTGCCACCCAGTACATACACAGGCGGGCCGCCGTTTTGAGGGGAACACCATGACTGCTGTGCAAAACCTGCGTGCCATCACCGTGCTGGCCGCCTGCGCGCTGGCGCAGGCCGCGTCTGCCGCCTGCTACTCCGTCTACACGCCCGAGCAGGAACTGATCTACCGCTCCAACCGCCCGCCGGTGGACCTGACCTTGCCGCTGCACCAGACCGTGGACAAGATCGAGCGCGGCGCCACCATGGTGTTCACGCTGGACGAATTCAACTGCATCACCGAAATCAACCTGCTGGCCGAACGCGAGCAACTGGCCCGGGCGCGCCAGGAGCGGCAGCGGGACCTGGGCCGCAGCAGCACTCCGCGGTCCTGAGAGGCAAAAGCTAGTTGGGGGCTTTTTTCGGGAGCCGCCAACAGGGCAAGGGGAGAGCCTGAGACAATCGTGCCCCATGAGTGAACCCCGCGACAACAAGATCCCCGACAACCTGCCCGAAGCCGACATCGACGCCCCTGCACTGCCCGAAGGC
Source organism: Delftia sp. K82 (assembly GCF_002193035.1). Classification (NCBI taxonomy): domain Bacteria; kingdom Pseudomonadati; phylum Pseudomonadota; class Betaproteobacteria; order Burkholderiales; family Comamonadaceae; genus Delftia; species Delftia sp. K82. Next base: position 1,326,980 of record NZ_MYFL01000001.1, read on the forward strand.
TGGCTGCAGGTGCTGTCCATGGATATGGACGCCCAGGGCGTGGCCCGCAAGAGCGATGGCAAGGTGGTATTCATCGACGGCGCCCTGCCGACCGAACTGGTCAGCGCCAACACCCATCGCAAGAAAAACAATTGGGAAGCCGCCAGCCTGACGGCCATCCACCGCGAATCTTCCCAGCGCGTGCGCCCCGGCTGCCCGAATTTCGGTCTGCACGCCGGTGCCTGCGGCGGCTGCAAGATGCAGCATCTGCACGTGGGCGCCCAAGTGGCCATCAAGCAGCGCGTGCTGGAAGACAATCTCTGGCATCTGGCCAAGGTCAAGCCCGAGACGCTGCTGCGCCCCATCGAAGGTCCGTCCTGGGCCTACCGTTTCCGCTCGCGCCTGTCGGTGCGCTATGTGGCCAAGAAAGGCAAGGTGCTGGTGGGCTTTCACGAGCGCAAGAGCCGCTACATCGCCGACATGGAGACCTGCAAGATCCTGCCGCCCCATGTGGACGCCATGCTGCTGCCCATGCGCGCGCTGATCGCCTCCATGGATGCGCGCGAAACCTGCCCGCAGATCGAGGTTGCCTGCGGCGACTCCGTCACGGCCCTGGTGCTGCGCCATCTGGAGCCGCTGTCCGAGGACGACCAGGCCCGGCTGCGGGCCTTCGCAGCCGAGCACAACGTGCAGTGGTGGCTTCAGCCCAAGGGCCCGGACACCGTGCACCTCATGGAGCAGGGAGGCGCCCAGCTCGACTACGGCCTGCCCGATTTCGGCATCACCATGCCGTTCAAGCCCACGGACTTCACCCAGGTCAATCCGCACATCAACCGCGTGCTGGTCACGCGCGCGCTGCGCCTGCTGGATGTCAAGAAGGACGAGCGCGTGATCGACTGGTTCTGCGGTCTGGGCAACTTCACCCTGCCCCTGGCCACGCAGGCGCGCGAGGTGCTGGGCATCGAGGGCAGCGATACGCTGGTCAAGCGCTCCCATGAAAACTACGCGGCCAACAACGCACAGCGCGCAGAGGGCGACAAGCTCGCGCCCACGCGCTTTGTGGCGCGCAACCTGTTCGAGATGACGCCCGAGATGCTGTTCGCCGACGGCGTGGCCGGCAAGTGGCTGGTGGATCCGCCGCGCGAAGGCGCGTTTGCGCTGTCCAAGGCCCTGGCCGACATCCACCAGGCGCGCATCGGTGCCGAAGGCGCCGAGCCCCTGCCGGCAGGGCATGAGGCCTGGCGCTTTCCCGAGCGCATCGTCTATGTCAGCTGCAATCCCGCAACGCTGGCGCGCGATGCTGGCCTTCTGGTGCATCTGGCCGGCTATCGCTGTGTGTCGGCAGGCGTGGTCAACATGTTCCCGCACACGGCCCACGTGGAGAGCATGGCGGTGTTCGAGCGCTGCGCAGACTGACGGCCTGGCTGCCTGCGCCATGAAAAAAGCCGTGGAGCCCTCGGGCGGCCACGGCTTTTTGACGGGCGGATCCAGATCTCAAATCCGGATCTCAAAAGGGGTCAGCTGCGATTGCGGCCTGAGGTCGGCTCGGCAGGCGCCTCGTCCTTGTCGCTGCGGCGGCGGTCGCTCTGGCCCAGGACCGAAGGCGTGCCCTCCATCTTGTTGGCGCGCATGTACTCGTCCATATCCTTCCAGCCTGCAAACACCAGGGCCTTGGACGATTTGGGGTTGAGCGTGTAGCAGTCCTCCAGCCCGCGCAGGGCATGGCGGCACGCCCCGCCGATGGCCTTGGCCTCGGCCTCCTTGGCGACGGTGCGGGGGTCCGGTCCCAGGCCCGGAATATCATCCAGCTTGCAGCCGGCGAGCAGCGTGGGCAGCAGCAGGATGGCGAAGGTGCGGGGAAGATTAGGCATGGTCATCTTGAGGAGATTATCGGCAGGCCTCGGAAGAAGTTGAGTCCGCTTTGCACAAATGATGATCCCGGACATGCAAAAGGCCTCCCGAAGGAGGCCTTTGGTGTGCGGCAGGGAAGGCGAAGCCTTCCGCGTGCGGCATCAGTCGCGTTCGCCGCCCATGATGCCCAGCAGGGCCAGCAGGCTCTGGAACACGTTGAACAGGTCCAGGTACAGAGCCAGCGTGGCGCTGATGTAGTTGGTCTCGCCGCCGTCCATGATCTGCTTGAGGTCATAGAGCATGTAGGCGCTGAAGATGCCGATGGCCGCCACCGAGATCGCCATCATGCCGGCCGTGGAGCCGATGAAGACGTTGATGATGGAGCCTATGAACAGTACCAGCACGCCGACGAACAGGAATTTGCCCATGCCCGACAGGTCGCGCTTGATCACCGTGGCCAGCGAGGCCATGACCAGGAACACGCCGGCCGTGCCTGCAAAGGCGGTCATGATCAGCTCGGAGCCGTTCTTGAAGCCCAGGACCATGCCGATCATGCGCGACAGCATCAGGCCCATGAAGAACGTGAAGCCCAGGAGCACGGGAATGCCGGCTGCCGAGTGCTTTGTCTTCTCGATGGCGAACATGAAGCCGAAGGCGCCGCCCAGGAAGACGATGAGCCCCAACCCGCCGCTCAGCGAGCGCGTGATGCCCGTGGCCACGCCCAGCCAAGCGCCCAGCACGGTGGGGAGAAGACTCAGGGCCAGCAGCCAGTAGGTGTTGCGCAATACGCGATTGCGCTCTTGCTGCGAGACACCGTAGCCCGCAGAGCCCAGTGTGGTGACTTGATCATTCATGTGGCCAGTCCTCCGAAGGAGTGTTGTTGCGACTTGCCCATTCTAGGTGGCGGCTTGCGCGCGACTTGCAATACCCCGAGCCGCCGCCATGGTTTGGTTTCGAATGTTTTGTTCTGCGCATGCATTGTCAGTCCTCATACGATTGCTATGCTTATAGGACATTTGTGATGGAATGGATAATTGGAATCTTATGAAGACCAAGCATGAACTCGAACTGGCCGACGTGAAGGCCATTGCCGCCGCCGCAGAAGCCGAGGCGCTGAAGAACAAGTGGGCCGTGACCATTGCCATCGTCGATGACGGCGGCCACCTGCTGTGGCTGCAGCGCCTGGATGGCGCCGCCGCCGTGTCGGCCCACATCGCTCCGTCCAAGGCCCGCTCGGCGGCCCTGGGCCGCCGCGATACCAAGGGCTATGAAGACATGATCAACAACGGCCGCACGGCCTTCCTGAGCGCGCCCACGCTGGACGGCCTGCTCGAAGGTGGCGTGGCCATCATGAAGGACGGCCAATGCCTGGGCGCCGTGGGCGTCAGCGGCGTCAAGGCCAGCGAGGATGCGCAGGTTGCCAGCGCCGGCATTGCTGCTCTGGGCCTGTAATAGCTCCTTGTGCACCCATGCTGCATGAATCGGTCCCTGGGGACTGATCCATGCAACCAAGAAAAAGCCCCTGTGCCGATGGACAGGGGCTTTTTCTTTGGTCAATCTGCGCTGCAGCGCGGGGAAAAAATGCTTGGCTACGCAAAATCCGAAGATTTTGTTGGCTGGCTAATCGACCTCTGAGACTGGAAGTCCCAAGGTCGCCCCACGATGAAACGAAGAAGCCGCCGGTCGGGCATCCGACGACGGCCGGAATCTTGCTTATTTGGTCAGGATGAGCTTACCCAGCTTTGTGGCCTGCAGGCGGTAGGGCGTGCCGTTGTGCACGATGGTCACAGCCTTTTGTCCATTGAGCAGCAAGGTGCTGTCGAGTCCGCTGGCGGCCCCGGTCAGGGCTGCAGATGCTGCGGCCTGCAGCGCTGCAAAGGCCTGGGCGTTGGAGTTGCCGGACAGATGCGAGGTGGCGGCGGAAGTGGCAGACATGCAGGGAATTCCTCAAAAATTGGAAAGTTTTGTGAATGATAACAATTCTCAATTGAAAATCAAGTGAGACTTACTCGCATTGTGGTTTCTGGGACCAGTCCTATCCCTGCGACCCGATGCACTGCCAGCGTAAAGAGAATGAGAAACGGCCCCGAAGGGCCGTTGTCGTTGATCGCCAGGCAAGGAACGCCTGCCACGGCCTACTTGGCCGGGTCCGTCACGAAGCCGATCTTGCGCACGCCTGCACGCTGTGCGGCGGCCATGGCCTGGGCCACGCGCTCGTAGCGCACTTCCTTGTCACCCTGGATATGCAGGTCAGGTTGCGGCTCCTTGGCCGCCTCGGCCTTGAGGTTCTCCTCGAACTGCGTATCGCTGACGGCAACGCCATTCCAGTGGTACTGGCCATCGGCGGAGACGGCCAGGCGCACGGTGGCGGGCTTGACGTCCTCGGGCTGGTTGGTGGCGCGGGGCAGGTCCACGTTCACCGAATGCTTCATCACCGGCGCGGTGATGATGAAGATGATCAGGAGCACCAGCATGACGTCGACCAGCGGCGTCATGTTGATCTCGTTCATCACCTCTTCGCCGTCATCGTCCATTGTTCCGAATGCCATGGCTTACGCGCCTTTCTTCAGCGGCAGCACGTTGCCGGCTTCCTTGCCGTCGATGGACACGCGGGCGCCGGTCACGAAGTAGGCGTGCATGTCGTGGGCAAAGCTGTTGAGGGCGTTGAGGATGGACTTGTTGCCACGCACCACGGCGTTGTAGCCGAGCACGGCGGGAATCGCCACGGCCAGGCCCAGGGCGGTCATGATCAGCGCTTCACCGATGGGGCCCGCGACCTTGTCGATCGAGGACTGGCCGGACAGGCCGATGGCGACCAGCGCGTGGTAGATGCCCCAGACGGTGCCGAACAGGCCGATGAAGGGAGCGGTCGAGCCCACGGAAGCCAGAATGGCCAGGCCCGATTGCAGGCGGGCGGTGAATTCGCTGATGCCGTTGCGCATGCAGCGGGTCACCCAGTCGCTGATGTCCAGCGTGTCATGCAGGTGGGCGCTGGTCTTGCGGTGGTGGGCGGTGGCTTCGCGGCCTTCGAGCACCAGGTAGCGGAAGGGGTTGGAGCGGTCATCGCCCAGCTTTTCCAGGCCGCTGGCCAGGTCCGGGCTGTGCCAGAAGTCCTGGGCGTTGCGCGCCAGCTTCTTGAACTTCACGATGTCCAGGGCCTTGATGATCATCACGAGCCAAGAGGCCACCGACATGGCCAGCAGGATGATGGCGACGGCACGGGTGACGAAGTCTCCCTGCGTCCAGACGTGGGCAATGCCGAATTGGGAATCCATGGATACTCCTGAGAATCAATTGAGGGTGAATTTGACCGGGACGGTGACCCACATGGGGGTTGGCGTGCCGTTGCTCTTGCCGGGGACGAATTTCCAGTTCTTGACGCCGTCCACGGCCTGCTGGTCCAGACGGTCGTAGCCGCTGGATTTGCTGACCTCGATCTTTTGAGGCAGGCCTTGCGCGTCCACGAAGATGCGCAGCGTGACCGTTCCCTGTTCCCCCATGCGCCTGCTGATGGCAGGGTAGTTGGGGGCCGGGTTGTTGAGGTAGGCCGCGTTGTTGGACGGCAATTCGATCTTGGGCGGAGCCGGTGGCGCCGGGGGAGCGGGAGGCGCTGGCGGCGCAGGAGGGGCGGGTGGTGCCGGCGGTGCTTCCACCACGGGCTTGGGCTCGTCGTCCAGCGTGCCGCGCGGCGCCGCAGGTGCAGGCTTGGGGTCGGCAATGGCCTTGGGCAGCGGCGGTGCCTTCTTCACGACCGGCTGCGGTTTGGGAGGTGGTGGCGGAGGAGGGGGCTTGGGTGCCTCTGGCTCGGGAGCGGGTGGCGAAATGAATTCCGCAATCACCTGGGCTGGCACGATGACCTCTTCGGGTGCGCGCTGGAGCAGGCCATGCTGCATCGCCCAAAGGGTTGCTGCATGCAAGACCACGACCGAACCCGCGATGGCCACGTTACGGCCAAGGCCCCCGGGGGGGGCAAAACGATCAGACTGGGACATAGAGACGGAAGGAGCGGTCAGCGTATGGGAGCCGGGTGCTGTCGCTCGGAAGACGGAGTATCAGCTGCGCAGAATCCACCAGGTGCATGTAACGACGAGGATCAGGCTGCCGACAAGTGCTGAGAGGAGGACCATGCTTTGCTCTCCAGAATGTTGTTGGCAAGCTGGACGGTCTGGGCCGCGACCTCGTTGTGGATGGCCGCCACGGGCTGGCTGGCGCAGCATTGCGCCACCACATCCCGGGCGCAGCTCTCGCAGCGGCCGCACTGCATGGCGATACCCAATTCGAATTGGATCTCGTCAAAGCTCATGCCCGCATGAGCGTGGCGTGCGATCTCACGGTCGGAAACCCGGCGGCATACACAGACGATCATGGCTACAGGCAGTAGTGGCTGGCTATTGATAGGATGAAAAATTATAAATGAGAATTCATCGCATTTGCAATTCTTGGTTGTCTGTAGGGCTGTATGGCGCTCGGCTTTACTCGGTATCCAGTAGTTCCACAGTGGCCTGGGCAAGGGTGGCACACCCTGTCAGCGCCATGACGATCTCCAGTTCATCGCGCAGCAACCTGAGCACATGGGCCACGCCGGCGGCGCCCGCATTGGCCAGCCCCCAGAGTACGGGGCGGCCTATCAGAACCGCTGTCGCACCGAGTGCGATCGCCTTGAGCACGTCTGTGCCGCGCCGTATGCCCCCGTCGGCCAGCAAGGGGAGCTCATGGCCCGCGCCGCGCACGGCCCTGGCCACGCGGGCAAGGGCTGTTGCGGTTGCCGGTGCGGTGTCCAGCGTGCGCCCTCCATGGTTGGAGACGATGATGCCTGCTACTCCCAATCTCGCGGCCTGCAGCGCATCGGCCGGGTGGAGCACGCCCTTGAGCAGCAGCGGCAGCCGTGTCTGCTGCTGCAGCCAGGCGACGTCATCCCAGGTAGGTGCATGGTGCAGCAGACCGTCGAACAGGGGGCTCTGGCCTGGTGCGAGTTGCATGGCTGCAAGTGGCGCCATCCCCTGCAGGTTGACGGCAGACACTCCCGGCGGAAGACAAAAGCGCGCGCGGCGTTCACGGTCCCGCACACCGCTGGTGGGTGCGTCCACCGTCAGCACCAGCGCTTCGTAGCCTGCGGCCTCTGCGCGCTTGATCAGTTGCGTGGTGAAGCCACGGTCATGCTGCAGATAGAGTTGGAACCACAAAGGGCCATGGCCAGGCGTGAGCCGTGCTGCCTGTGCCACTGTCTCCAGCGGCAGGCTGGCCTGTGTGCTGAGCACCATGCCTGCGCCCAGCGCCGCAGCGGCATAGGCCGTTGCAAGCTCTGCGTCCTCATGGGCCATGCGCTGGAAGGCCATGGGGGCCACCAGCAGCGGGCAGGCCAGCTCCCTGCCCAGCAACTGCAGCCGGGTATGACCGCCTGCAAGGGGGCGGAGCACGCGCGGCCACAGTGTGAGCGCGTCCCAGGCGCTGCGGTTGGCCGCAAGACTGCGCTCATCGGCCGCGCCGCCCGAGAAATAGGCCCAGGCGTTGTCGTCCATCCGCTGCCGCGCATGCGCCTCGTGGTCGGCCAGATTGATGATGCCGTCGGGAACGGCTTGCAGCGCGGGCACTTGGCTCATGGCATTGGAATGTTGTCGGCGTGCAGCATCTCCAGCAAGAAGAGGAGGTGGCATCCCGGAAAAAAGAAAAGCCGGCCCAGGGGCCGGCTTTCATCCGTCGTGGCGCAGGCCCGAGGATTACTTGACGTGCTTGCCGATCAGGCCAGCCATCTCGAACATCGAGACTTGGGGCTTGCCGAACACTTCCTTGAGCTTCGCGTCGGCGTTGATCATGCGCTTGTTGGCAGCGTCTTGCAGCTTGTTGGCCTTGATGTAGACCCACAGCTTGCTGATGATCTCGGTGCGGGGCAGGGGAGTGGAACCCACCACGGCAGCCAGAGCGGGGCTGGGGGTGAGGGGTTTCATGAAGGCGGCGTTGGGAGTGCGCTTCTTTGCGGGAGCTGCCGGAGCAGCCGTTGCCTTCTTTGCAGTTGCCATGTTGCTTGTTCCTAATATGGAGTGGATTCTTTACCAGCGAAAAACCGTCGCTATCCACTGGCAGGCTGATGCTAATGGGAAAAAAACGCTCTTCCAAGCTTACCCGTCAAATTTTTGCCTCGATTTGTTGCTGTGGCGCTGTTTTTTGAGGAGTTTTTGCATTCTGGCTCGCTTTCGAGGGTCGCACTGGCAGGTTGGCCGTCGGCACCAGCGTTTTCAGAAGGGGCTGGCACCGCTCGCGGAAGTGTGTTGTGCAAGGCGTTTTCTGCCCGGCCAGGTGGCCACGAGAATGCCCAGCAGGGCGATCGCAAAGGCCAGCGCCTGCATGGATGTAACCCGTTCGCCCAGCACGCACATGCCGACCACGGCAGCGCTGATCGGCAGCAGTACCGTAAAGGTGCCGGCCTGGGAGGCTGGCACGTTGCGCAAGCCCGTCATCCACAACCACACGGTCCACACGCAGGCGGCAAGGGCGTAGAACAGCAGCAGGCCCCAGATGCTCCATGCCACGCTGCCGAAGTCGAAGTGCCACGCCAGATACAGCCCGAAGGGCGTTGACAGCGCGAATCCCCAGAGATTGACGATGGATGTGATGCGCTTGGGTCCCAGGGATGTGGTCAGGCGCTTGCCGATGACGGCGTAGAACGCCTCGCAAAGCACGGCGCCGACCAGCAGCATCTGCCCCAGCCACGCCTGCGGTGAGGCTGGGGCAGATGCTGCCGAGTTGGCGCCAGCGTCTGGGCGGGACAGTGCATACAGGCCGATGCCCGCCACGGCCAGCGCAATGGCCAGCCAGGTGCGCGCAGCCACGCGCTCGCGCAGAAACAGCCAGCTCATCAAGGCCACGGCAGCAGGGATGGCCGCCATGGTCACGCCGGCCATGACGGCGCTTGTCAGGCTCACTCCAGTCACCATGCAGATGGTGAAGAGAAAGTTGCCGAACAGCGACTCAAGAAACAGCAGGCCCTGCGTGCGCCGAGACAGGGGTGCCTCGTCCGCCGGCTTGCGCAGCCAGCGCAGCATGGCGATGGCCCCGATGCCAAAGCGCAGCCAGGCCAGCAGCAGCACCGGAAAAATGGCCGCCAGAGGCTTGGAGAGGGCGACATAGCTGCCGACCAGGGACATGCTTAGCGCCAGGCAGGCATAGGCAGATCTGCGATGGGAGGTGTTCACGGCAAGTGCAGGTTTGAGAGGCGGGAGCGCCGCCTGAACGCGCGATGGTACCTGTGAGCGCGTCCGGTGTGCGTGACATGTGCCTGTCGCGGACGCTTGCCATGCTGTGGTGACTTTTCATGGCATGGAATTCATGTTTTGCATTGTGAAATATTGAAATGCTGCATTGCGCCAATTTTTCTCAATACGAGAAATGTGATTTCATATTGAAAAATATGAAAATAACTCGTTGATTTATATGATAAAAAATTTAGTCTTGTATAAGACACAAGATGTTGATGAGGTCTTCTATAAGACTTAAATTTGATCCCAAGGCCGACGCAAGAAAGCCGCTTGTTTCAACCACCTCCCAGGAGAGCAACATGCCCCAATCCCTGACCCAGCAACTGAGCCGTGAACAGCAGATTTCCGCCCTTGAGAAAGACTGGGCGCAGAACCCCCGTTGGAAAGGTGTCAAGCGCGGCTACAGCGCCGCCGACGTGGTGCGTCTGCGCGGCAGCCTGCAGCCCGAGTACACGCTGGCCCAGCGTGGCGCGGAACTGCTCTGGGACAGGATCAACGGCGGTGCCAAGAAGGGCTATGTGAATGCCTTTGGCGCCATCTCCGCAGGCCAGGCCATGCAACAGGCCAAGGCCGGCCTGGAAGCGGTGTACCTGTCGGGCTGGCAGGTGGCTGCCGACGGCAACACCAGCGAAACCATGTACCCTGACCAGTCGCTGTACGCCTATGACTCGGTGCCCACCATGGTGCGCCGCATCAACAACACCTTCAAGCGTGCCGACGAAATCCAGTGGGGCCGTGGCATCAACCCCGGCGACAAGGAATTCATCGACTACTTCCTGCCGATCGTCGCCGATGCGGAAGCCGGTTTTGGCGGCGTGCTCAACGCGTTCGAACTGATGAAGAACATGATTGCCGCTGGCGCAGCCGGCGTGCACTTCGAGGACCAACTGGCTGCCGTGAAGAAGTGCGGCCACATGGGTGGCAAGGTTCTGGTGCCCACCCAGGAAGCCGTCGAGAAGCTGATCTCCGCCCGCTTTGCCGCTGACGTGATGGGCGTGCCTACCATCGTGCTGGCCCGCACCGATGCTGAAGCCGCCAACCTGATCACCTCCGATCACGACGCCAACGACAAGCCGTTCCTGACCGGCGAGCGCACGCAGGAAGGCTTCTACCGTGTCCGCAATGGCATGGAGCAGTCCATCAGCCGCGGCGTGGCCTATGCGCCTTATGCCGACCTGGTGTGGTGCGAAACCGGCGTGCCCGACATCGGCTTTGCCCGCGAGTTCGCCCAGGCCGTGCATGCCGCCTGCCCAGGCAAGCTGCTGAGCTACAACTGCTCGCCTTCGTTCAACTGGAAGAAGAACCTCAACGACAGCCAGATCGCGTCCTTCCAGGAAGACCTGTCTGCTCTGGGCTACAAGTTCCAGTTCATCACGCTGGCCGGCATTCACATCAACTGGTTCAACACGTTCAAGTTTGCCCACGCCTACGCCAACGGCGAAGGCATGAAGCACTACGTGAACATGGTGCAGGAGCCCGAATTCGCAGCCCGCGAACAAGGCTACACCTTCGTGTCGCACCAGCAGGAAGTGGGTGCAGGCTACTTTGACGACGTGACCACGGTGATCCAGGGTGGCTCGTCCAGCGTCAAGGCACTGACCGGCTCCACGGAAGAGGAGCAATTCCACTGAAGCGCGGCTTCGTTGAGTGCAACTTCAGGTAGATAGGGGTGAGAAAGCGTCCGGAGCCTTGTGCTTCGGGCGCTTTTTCTTTGCTGGGTGAAGCCGTAGCCTGTGGGAACGCTCCCGAATACTGCACTTGCCCGAACGCAGCCGCAACCCCGCCAGCAGCCATCGACTTCAGGCTTGCTTGATTCATTCAGAGCCTTACACATGAACGGCAGCAGGTGGGCTTACTGCCACGTCAATTTGGCGCGGTGGAACCTTCGTTCTTCAGCTCGGTAAACTTGGCTGCCATGGTCGGGTTGCCGCGTGTAAGCTTCTTGACGGTGAGGTCCTCGGCCTTGTCATTGGCCAAGCGCAGGTTGTTGGCCGACTTGTGGAGCGCCTCCTTGGTCTTTTCCAGGTCCTTGATGGCTTCGTCGATGCGCTTGACGGCTTCCTCGAAACCATCGGAGGCCAGGCGCCAGTTGCGGCCGAACGCAGTCTTGAAATCGTCCAACTGGCTCTCGAAGCGTGTGATGTCCAGGTTCTGCGCTTTCACCAGGGCCAGCTCAGACTTGTAGTGCAGCGAGTTCATGGCCGCATTGCGCAGTAGCGTAATCATGGGGATGAAGAACTGCGGCCGCACCACATACATCTTGGGATAGCGGTGCGAGACATCGACGATGCCGCTGTTGTAGAGCTCGTTCTCGGGCTCCAGCAGCGAGACCAGCACCGCGTACTCGCAGCCTTTTTCCGTGCGGTCCTTGTCCAGCTCCTTGAAGAAGTCTTCGTTCCTCTTCTTGGTGGTCGTCTGGTCGTTCTCGTTCTTCATCTCGAACATGATGGAGACGATCTCGGTCTGGGCATCGTCGCTCTCGCGGAAGATGAAGTCGCCCTTGCTGCCGCTGCTGGCGTCGTTGTCCTTCTCGAAATACGCGCGCGGGAAAGCGCTGGCGCGGATTCGGTTGAACTCGATGTCGCAGTGCTGCTCCAGCGTCTCGCCCACCATCTTGGTCGACAGCCTGGCCTTCATGTCGCGCAGGCGCTCAATGGCCTCGTCTCGGTCCTTGAGTTGGGTTTCGTACTTGTCCTTGAGCGATTTTTCGGCCAGCTCCTTTTCCAGCGCAGCGCGATCTAGATCATTTTTAAAAGTGTCGCGCTCTTGCTGCACCTTGCCCACGGCCTCGGTAATCGCCAATTGGTGGCTAACCGACGTCGCATCCAGTTGAGATTTAAGTGTTTGCAACGCAAGCTCTTTGCTCGTAGCGGCTTTTTGCAACTCGCTTTCCAGTCGGGCTTGCGCCAGCTCGGCCTGGGCTTTTTGCTCGAGCAGGGTTTGGCGCAGTTGCTGCGCCAGTTCGTCGCGCTGTTTCTGTGCATCGCTGACAGCGGTGCTCACTGCCAACTGGCGTGCCACAGCTTCACCGTCCAACTGAGACTTGAGTTTTTGGATTTCCGCATCTTTGGCCGCAGCAGTCTTCTCCAACTCGGCCTGCAGCCGTGTAGCAGCCAGTTGTTCGGCGCTTTGCTGCTCGCTCTGTGCTTGGGCTAATTGGTTGATCAGTGCATCACGCTCTTTTTCCAACCCGCTCTGGGCTTGAGCCACTGCCAGTTGGCTGGCCATAGCCGCGGCATCCAGCTGGCTTTTGAGATCTTGGATTTCGGCATCCTTGTTGGCGGCGCTGCTCATCAATTCACTTTCCATTCTGGCTTTTTCCAGTGCGACGGCGTTGCACTTTTCTTGCTCCGCAAATTGTAGGCGCTCATGCAACTGCTTCTCTAGCTCTTCTCTTTGCTTGTCAAACTCGCTGTCGCGAACCTGCTTCTGAATATCAGCGTAACCAGCTTCATCGATCTTGAATGCTTTTTTACAGTGAGGGCAAATGATTTCGTGCATGGAATTTTGAATATTGAGAGTTGTCTGGAAGCTCTTCAATTCTTGATTCAATTGGAATTAAAGAGCGTTGGGTAGCATTGCGTGGTAATCGACCTAGGGTCTAGCTAGGGGATTCGGGGGTGGTGGTTGTTGTGCAGATGTGCTAATCGACCGTCATTCAGTGAATTTTCTACAGGGTTGTTTTATGCCTGAAGTTGCTGACAGGGCTTCCTCCGGCGGAGGCTCTGGTGGGGCCGAAGACTGGTTGATTCTGATTTCGACAGGATGACACAGTCAGTGAAATCATGTATCGTATCAATACGTTGAGAAAAGAGGTGAGGAAGTGGAGTCATTGAATGCAATGAATGCGATGCAGTCACATATCCAAGACTGCATCAGCAAGCTACCTGTCATCGTGCTGGGTAGCGGTGCGTCTGCAGCGCATGGCATTCCAGGTATGGGCCCCCTAGGCAGTCACCTAGCAGCTTCGATTCTGCCTGCGGACTGCCAGTTTGACCCGCATCTCATAGGATGGACCGGATTCCTCGACAAAGTTCAGAAGATGGATCTTGAGTCCGCTTTGACCGATGTCAATGTGACACCTCAGGTGCTCAAGCATATAGTACACACCACTTGGAAATTTCTCAACGCAGCAGACTTCCAGATTTTCGAGCAGGTGCTCGCTAACCGGCGGTTGTTGCCGCTTAGCCAACTGTTCCAGCACCTCTTGCGCAGTACTGCCATGGAAATCCAGGTTGTGACCCCCAACTATGACCGCCTTGCAGAGTATGCTGCGGAGGCCGCCGGCTACTGTGCTTACACCGGTTTCACCTTTGGCATGTTCGGCTCGCGCGCTGTCGATGTTCCGCGGATCCACACAGCGCGTAGACCAGCGCGTACGGTCAATGTCTGGAAGGTGCATGGCTCGCTGGGCTGGTTCAGCGGAATGGACGGATCGGTCGTTGCGTTACCCCCCATTGGAACGGTTCCGAGAGACTTTACTCCAGTCATCGTCACGCCAGGCACCGAGAAATACCGCAGAACCCATGAAGAGCCATTCCGTAGTGCTATGCACAGCGCCGACGATGCAGTCGCCCGTGCCAGCGCATTTCTATGCATTGGCTACGGTTTCAATGACGATCACTTACAGCCTCTGATGATGGAGCGCTGCACGCGTCCTGAGGTTCCGTTGGTTCTTATCACTAAGGAAATCAGCCCCACGGCCCACAAGTTCCTTAAAAGCGGACGCTGCAGCCGCTACGTTGCACTCGAGGAGTCACCGGCGGGCACCCGGATGTTCAGCCACGAAGCGCCGGATGGCCTAGAGCTTGCTGGTGAATCCTTCTGGCGTCTCGATCGACTTCTTCCTCTTGTTATTGGATAAATGCATATGAGTATCCTCGATTATAAAGACAACGAATCTTTGGGGCGGGTCCGCTCTGTGGATACAGCTACCGTGGTGATAGCGGTGGATGATGTTGAGCGGCTACGTGTCGCATCCCGTACGATCAT
>NZ_MYFL01000001.1:1342226-1584732 GCF_002193035.1 Delftia sp. K82
TCGTCCGGGATGCGACAGCTACGCAAGCTGCAGGTAAACCGTTTGGCAGTGCTGCAAAGCAGCCGTGCTGGTCAGTACCTGATCGGTATCATTCAGAAGATTACGCGTACAGCGGTCGACGGCATTGGAAGCTCGGTGGACACGGAGGAGACAACGGATGGCGACCAAGTGGCGGAACTCAATGTTGTGCGGATCGCACTCATCGGCACGCTGATAGACAAGGTTGGGAATCGCAGCAACGTCTTCCTGCGCACGTTGGAAACAGTTCCGGAGATTGATGCCAACTGCTTTGCGCTTGAGGGTGAGCGGCTGACAGCTTTCATGCGCGTCATCGCCAATATTTCGGGAGATGGGCAGAAACTCACGCTCGGGCACTACACTCTTGATGCGAGTGCCGATGCATTTTTGAACGGCAATAAATTCTTTCAACGCCATGCAGTCGTCGTTGGCAGCACGGGATCTGGCAAGTCCTGGACTACAGCCAGGATCCTTGAACAGGTAGCAGCACTGCCAAACGCCAATGCGGTCGTTTTCGATATTCATGGCGAATATGCGCCATTGAACGCGAAAGGGTTCCAGCATTTTCGCGTCGCAGGCCCTGCTGATCTGGACGGTAAGGCATCACTTGACAACGGCGTAATATTTTTGCCTTACTGGCTGCTCGGCTACGAAGCCATGACATCAATGTTTGTCGAGCGCACCGATCAGAACGCGCCGAACCAGGCGATGGTGATGTCCCGTGCCATCCTGGCAGCCAAGCAGGCCTATCTTGAGGCGCACGGCCGCAAAGACGTGCTCGATAACTTCACGATTGATAGTCCGATTCCATTTGATCTCAATTGTGTTATAGACGAACTGGGCAAGCTCAACGATGAAATGGTACCGGGCGCACGCGCCGGTTCAGAGAAGGCTGGTGAATTCAATGGAAAGCTGAGCCGGATGATTCAGCGGTTGGAGAATAAACGCACGGACCGGCGACTTGGCTTCCTGTTCCAAGGCACTACTGAAACGCACATGTTTGACTGGCTTGAGCGTTTGGTCAAGGCACTGTTGGCTGGTTCGATTAACCAGAAGGATGGCGGAGGTGGTGTGAAGATCATCGACTTTTCCGAAGTGCCATCAGATGTTTTGCCTTTGATGGTAAGTCTGGTTGCGAAGCTCGCCTTTTCTGTGCAGCAGTGGACCGAAGCCTGTATGCGCCACCCAATAGCGATCTTCTGCGATGAGGCGCATCTCTATATTCCTGAGCGGCAACAGTCCGGTGGAGCTGGAGAGATATCTGTTGAGATATTCGAGAGGATTGCTAAGGAAGGCCGCAAGTATGGCGTCGGATTGGTCGTAATCAGCCAGCGACCCTCCGAGGTCAACCGTACCGTCCTGAGTCAGTGCAACAACTTGGTTGCTATGCGTCTCACTAATGGCGACGACCAGTCAGTGGTGCGTAGGCTGCTCCCAGACAGCTTGGCGGGATTCGGCGACCTCCTACCGGTGCTTGACACTGGTGAAGCATTGGTGGTTGGGGATGCTAGTCTGCTGCCTACTCGGATCCGGGTTTCAATGCCGGAGCATCGACCAAACAGTGGCACTGTGGAATTCTGGGAACGCTGGGCTTCGGGCGAGGCGGTTGCTGACCTCTCGATTGCAGTCGACGGTTGGCGTAAACAGACCATGAATACTTCTAAAGTTCCTACCGAATAAAATATACTGCCCCACCCATGCCATCATGCCGTGATAGCTCAGGTTTTCCTAAACATATTGGGCGCCTACGCCACGGCAACCACGTTTTGGCTGATCGTAGGGAATTGAGTTGCTCCAACCAAGGTGCCAACTTCTTTGTGGCCGGCGGTATGTTTCTCACTTTGTGGATGAGCGATTCACAGATAAGCGACAGGGCAGAGCTGTGAATCAGGAGTGCTATTTCATTTTTCGTTAGCGGTAGAAGGGCTGGTTCTGGTAAGCCATGAAATAAGACGATTCCTTGCCTCATCGTCTGTTTGGACTTGGGTTTCACGCGACCAAGATGCCAAGATCACGCCCATTGCTGCAGTAACTAATGCTTGCGGAGAAGAAAATGCCTGAGTGGTGTCAAGGCCTCCAAATATTAAGGCTTGAAGGGTGGCTGTAATGCGTTTGATCGGAATATGTCGGTTTTCGGCACCAAGCGACTCTGAAACTTTCCGACTGACTGCAGCAATCTCAAAAGGTTCTTGTTGGCCCATATGCACACGTGCTTGATGCAGTATGCGTACGAAGTCCTGTGCGCGGATAACTGGCAGTTCTGCTGCTCGGAGCATCGCTGAAACCATTGAGTCCCCGACAACCCCGGCCGGTGCTTGATGTTGCTCTGGGTCGTAGAGAACGAATGTTGAACCATCTTCCAGCGATCCCCGCATTAGTGGCTCTAGGGGAAGCCGTTGAAGATATGCAGCCAGCGTTGGAGCACCGTTCCATCCATCCGCTAGTTGCGGAAGCGCCTTCCTGAGCTCGGTTCCAAGAGTCGAGAATAGCATGGGACGCGTGGCTGCCCCTATCCATTGACGGATCATACGGACTGCAGCTTCATCGATTTGATCACTTGATATGGGTAATAATTCCTGCATTTCAGCTGAGAGCGAGTTGTTGGGTGCTCTATTTTTTTCTGCAGGGGTCGATGTTATTAATGCAGAGCTTGGTTGTCTGAAATTGGCTTGCTCTTTCCTAACTATATCGAATGCCATTTCATCCTTAAAGTCGAATTGGACGCCTGCGGGAGACAGCTGACGTATCAAATTGCTAAAAGAGCCGGCTTCTGCCCACATAGATTCCTTCAGTCCAGGAATTTCGCGTTGTAACTGTTGTGCTAGCCTTGGTAGCGGGACCGGATCTGCTGCGTCAAGGACCAGGCGACGTATTGATCCCTCAGCTTTCTTTCGGAGTTCAACCATGCGTAAGGATGGCATGCTGTTGCCAACAACTTGATCGGTTTCTATGTCTATTTCGTCCTCGATTAGCTGAAGGGCTTCCCGAATGAAAGTCGAGATATCTATCACGGCATCTGCAGCAGCTTTGTAGGACTCTGACATGGCACCCGCTGCAAAAATGATGGTGCGCCGGTCATGTCTTCGCAAACGACGCAATAATGGTGAAAAGTCGGCGTCGGCGGAGAAAACGACGAACTCATCGAAGTGTGTAGCATCCTGTAAAGCGTCGATAGTGTCTAGCACCAAGTGTATGTCTGTACTGGTTTTTCCAGAAGCAGTTGTAGGTGGGCAGTCGACGATTTCAAATCCCGCCTCGTGAAAAGGACGTCGAAACTGATTGAACATAACCGGGTTCAAGTAACAGCGGCGCACCAGTACTCTACGATTTCTAATCGCTTCTGACTCCGACACTGTCGTCGGAAGGTTGTCAGTGAGCCACTGCAGCCACTTTGCAGGCTGACGGGCTAATCGATCCGCCCCCAGTGTACTGATACGCCGTAGGCCGGAATATACATTATCGAAATCAACAAACAAAGCTGTTTTCAAAGTCTCTCTCCCAAGATTTGGTGATGCGGTGACCGATGCTGAAAATTAACAGAAAAAATATCTAAGTTCCGGAATTTCTATCCCATTATTTCCTATTTCAGCGATATGGTTCTAGGAAGTCTTGTGCATTATTTGGCTTAAAGACTTCGCAAGTACGATGGCAATTCGCCATGCAGCATACATCGGCAAGCGAGTCTCAAGTGATCCCCTCGTTTGACAGGCATCTCCTACGCCACTGTGTTCTGAGGGAGTACGAAAGAATCATGACTCTTCTTGTCGGGATGCATAGCAGTGAAGGTGATTCGCATACCATCTTCGATAGTCACATAAAAAGGTCTTCAGACTATACCTCGACCAAGTCGCGCGGGTTGCCCGTTACTCGATGAGTCTGATGACGCGGCCGAGCTTCTAGGTGTCAATGTGCAGTATGTCACCAAGTGCCTCATGCTCATGCAAATCACCGACTCAGTGGGCTGTACGTCGCTGGGGTGAGACAAGCCAGTACTAATCAGAATACTGTCGGCAGTGGGGGGGGGCCTCCCATAGCTGGCAATCCGCGACTACAGCATCCGACGGTGGCGCAATTCGATGCTGAAGAGCATCAGCGTGGACTCTTCGATAGCGCTAGGGCTGGTGCGCTGGCCTGGAGTACGAATCGGCCAGGGTAGCTTCGCCACCAGTTAGATGTTTGCCGAGTCACTTCCTTGCAGTCTGTGCGGTGACGCCGGAGTGCGCTCTTGCTTATGAGTGTTAACCCGGTTGGTTTTCTTATTTAATTGGGGTTTTGGTGAATTAAAGTTTTCAAAATTATTATGTTGAACGTAGGGGGTTTTGAGTTTTCTTGATTAATTTATTTAGCCAATTGTGAATAAATTGAAAAATGGTATCGGACATAAATTGCGGTCCATTGATGCATATGCAGATCGCACGCAACAGCGCTATATTTCATTTGCTTGATTTATCCATGAAGCAACGATCTGATGGCGAAGTGGATAACTGAGCTTGAACAGCACCAAAAGAAGTTCGGCGATCTCATCATCCTCGCAATAAAGATAGGCCAAGGGGACGTTTAGTACTTCGGCGATCTGTCGAGCGGTTTTCACAGGGGGTTCGTGTGTCCCCAGCTCATACCTACTGATGCGCGCACGGCTTGAGGACTCATCAATGCCGATCAGTACTCCCACTTTTTCCTGGGACCACTGAAGGGCTTCACGCTGGGCACGCATACGGCGTCCTACGACATTGGAAGGCTCGAGAGAGACGGAATTCATGTAGCGAGTTTCGTTACACTGTGATATTCTGTCGTCACGAAAAACGTTACATCATTAAAAGGTGGTTGATTGATTATTAATGGGTTTCAATAAACTAATTGAGGTGGCGAAAAAATTTGTCCGTGTATATATTTATTTCAACTTGGAGGATTATATGGATTACGAATACAAGGTCATTGACGTGGCAGATGGGGCGATCAGCTCGCTATTACTAGGAGAAGGGAGAATAGAAACTGAAGTCCTAGAGGCCTATATAAATGCCATGGCGTCGGAAGGATGGCGCCTGGTTTTTATGGAAAAGGTCATGCAAAGACATCTCGTCGTTGCAGACAGAGAAACCTTGATGATTACTTTTGAAAGGAGAGTGCCGGAATCCGAGCGTGCCGCAAGAGCCGCGAGGTGCATTGACGAAGTGATTCGTGCTGAAGACGCAGCCAAGCGCAAGGGGCGTGGAGCTGCCGTTGGGGCAGCGGGCATGGTTGCCGCAGGAGCGGCTTTGAGCAGTCTACTGAGCGAGGAATAAATTGGATCTGAACCAAAAAATTGCCGAGAGAAGGGCGCAATTGCAGAAGGAAGAGGCGGCGCAGGACGCGCTCAAGCGGCAGGAGTTGCTTGAAAAGAGGCAACAGGAGCAAGCGCGCGAGAGGGCGATCAAAGAGTCTGCCGAGAAGGAGGCGGCGCAGAAGATTCAAGAGATCGAGGCCCAACTGCACGGCACCAAGGACCAAGTATCAACTGATACAGCTCCCGTGCTGGATGAGCGAGTAAGCCAGGAGGCCAAGAAGAAGGTAGATGCGCATATCAGCGCACTTGCCGGAAAACGATTCACGAAAGGAGAAAACTGGGCATTTGGCCTCCTCATGCTGGGCACCGCCCTTGGTTTCTTTATGGCGTGGTGGTTTGGCCTGGGAATGCTGATTTGGACGTGCTACTACGTCACCAAGGTAAGCAATCGCCACGAAACCGAGATCAGGGCCGAGTTGGCTCAATCCAAAGAAGGGAGCAACGAATGAAGAGGGTTTCAACCGCGATCATGCTTGTGGGGATCGTCATGCTCATCCTCGCCTTGGGCAGCGATGTTGCTGTTGATGGCATGGGCGGCAGAAGGATCACAAACAACGGCTTGATGCATGACCGCTTGGTCAACATCATCCTGAGCGTGACCTTGATCCTGGGCGGTCTGCTGCTGAAGCTGTTCGGGGAGAAGCTGTCAGGGCCCTATCTGCAGGCCATTGACCAGTTGCCAGCGAGTGAGTACTTCGCCCGTTGGGCCACGGCCATCCTGTCCTCTGCTTGCGTGTGGGTGCTGCTGCTCATGTATCTCTGGCCCAAGACGAGCGTGGCGGCTGCGCTGCTTGCTGCTATGGCTTGGTGCTCGTTCCTTCCGCAGGCGACCTACACCGTGCTCAAGCGGGTCTGGATAGGCACATTGTTGCTGGCGGTGGGAATGGCGACCTGGCACTTGATCGCCTTGTTCAGCACAGGTGTCAACGCGTTAACGCTGGGGTTGATATCGGAGGGGGTCTCTCTGATAGGAACGGGACGTTTGCTGCCTTTGTTTGCCGTAATGCTCGGAGTGCCTTTGCTGGTGTCAATCGGAGGTGTCACTTTTTCTGCACTCAAGTCAAAGTGAAATTTAATGGCCATGTTTCTTGTGCTAACCATTTAAAGGGTATTTATTGACTGAATAAGAGTAGCTGTTTGGTTGTTTCCTTGTTGGCCCGCCCTGGAGAGATCCTCGGCGGGCTTTATTTTTCTAACAGAAAGGAGTTTTATGCGCGTTTATGCGGATTTCCTATCTATTCATGAAGCCTGCGGTCAAGTCCGGTGCATCGAGCTGGATAAACTGATCAGCCTGCGTATTGAAGAGTTGGCCGAATATGAGGTGGATGACCTGTCCAGTCTCATCAAAATCCTGGTTCTGGAGCCCAGTGACGCATTGACTACTATTGATGCGGAACTGGGTTTTTCACTTCTTGGCCGCCATTGCGATGTCGCCGAAAGCCATCGGGATTGGTTCGAACTGACCCTGGTGCTCAGTGATGACGGCTTCGGTGTCGTGATCTACGTGCCCAAACATGCGGATCTTGATCCCCTGCTCACGGCCTATTGCGCCAGCCAAGTGAGGGCCAGATCACAGTGACCTGCCTTCATCGCCCACCACCTGCCGCCCATCGAGGCGGCTTTTTTTTGTCTGAGGGCGTTTTGCCACCTTATCTGATAGGCCACCTGCCTATTGCATCGATCTACTAAGGAGAACTTTATGAGTGAATTCGAAGCGACAGAAAACGGGCAGCAACCCGTATCGATCGACAGCATCTACAACGGCAAGTGCCTGTCAGTGTCGGGCCGAAGCACGCTCACCTACACGGTGGGCCAGGGCAAGGGCGACAACGCGCTGTACCTGCGTATCGCCGATAGCACCGGCAACGGCGTGTGGTGCAAGGACTGGGCGCCAGCCTCGGCCATCGAGGCGATCGTTTCGGGAGCGCAGGAGCTGACCGCCAAGAGCTTCCATAGCCTGCATCCAGGCAAGTCCATCAACACAGGCGGCTTCGTGCTGGCTGCGCTACGGGATCTTGGGCTCATCCGGCCGGGCGAGGTGAACACGCGGCTCCATGAGCATGTGCCCGGAGCCACGCTGGAGGGGATCACGCGCAACCCGCCCAAGGCGAAGGACGAGGGCAGTGCCGCCAGCATGGCAGGGAAGTCGCGCCGGAAGGCAAAGGAGGGGGCTTGACCCCGGGCATACAGGCCGCCTTGGTTACGGTATTGGTACTGGGAATGTGGTTCAACGCTACACGCCCCATGTCCATAGCTGCTGCCGCTGCGCTGACCTTTATGTATCCCCTGTTGCTGATCGTGATTCTGGTTGGTGCGGGGGCTGCCCTGTGGGTGGGCTACCTTCGGAAATAGCCTGAGCCAAGCTCCCGGAGGAAGTCCGCTCCAGCCTCTGCGCCCTGGGGGGCGGGGGTTGGGCCAGGGCGGCGCGCGACGGCCGCTCCATGAGGGGGGTGATCCCGGACCCCTGCCGGGCTCGCCTGGGGGCAACCTGGGCACCAGCCGGGGCGACGCGGTGCTGCCCAGCCCCCCGGCCCCCCCGGCCCCCGGGGGCTGCCCTCCCCGGACTCCGCCACATCTGCCACGGCGCCACCCATCGGGCCATGCCCTGCAACAACGTTGCGGCGTTGCGGATGTTGCGTATCGGGGCGGGGCAGAGGGGGTGCTGCCCAATATGTTGCCTGAAAAGCAGTGATGTTGTAAGCAAGAGAATTATTGTCATTGGTTACAAGAGTTTCAAATTTTGTACATTTGGAGTGCGATGGTTGGCTTCTTGCCTTCTTTGCTCCTTCGCAGAAGTACTTCTTTCCTAAGCTCAAAAAAATCCCCAGCTAGAAGTGCTTCCAAGCCAAGGAATTTTGTTTTCCTTGTTTGGTGTGCCTCCATTCCTTAGATTTTTGCGACTCGCTTCTTGAAGGCGCTCTATTTCTAGAGAAAATTCAATCCCATACAGAAGTACGTTAAGGCTTATATATTTTAATTTCCTTGTTTGCTGTGCCTCCATCCTTAGTGCTTTGATTACCGTGATCCGAGAGTTGGCATGAATTTTAAGGGGAGCGCCATGGAGGGTTAAGTGGCGTGGGTTGCGAGGATGCGGTTTTTATGAAGAATTCAGTCCTGGATCGCTGCCTGCACTCAGCGAACCACGGATTGGCCAATCCATCTTCTCAACCGCGTAATTTCAAAGCAACCGAAAAATTTCAAAGGATGGATCATGAAAACTAAGCCTGTGAGTTCAACTTCGTCGATCATTTCAAAGAGCCTGGACGCGAATAATGTCGAGCCGTTTGAGGGTGCGATCGATTGCGGCATGCTGATGACTGAAATTATGCGTGCCATTAAAAATCACGTGATCATATCGGATCATGATGCCTTGATTGTGGGGCTATGGTCTATTAATACATGGTGCTATAGGGATTTTCAGCGTTGCCCTCTGTTGCTGATTAATGCTCCAGAGAAAGAATGTGGGAAAACTCAGCTGCTAAAGGTGGTGGAGAAATTTGTGTTTCGACCAATGGAGTCAGCCAATATTACCTTGGCAGCACTTTTTAGGTTGATCACTAATTTCATGCCCACGCTACTGATCGATGAAGCAGACACATTTATGGAGGGAAAAACAGAATTTGCTGGGGTAGTGAACAAGGGCTACGAAAAAGGAGGATTTGTCTTGCGGGTAGAGGCCGTGGGGAAAGAGCTTGTCGAGCGTGCCTATGTGGTTATGGCCCTAAAGTCATGGCCGGAATCATGCTTGAGCGGCACTTGCCGAGCGCCACAATGAGTCGAGGTATTCAGATTCCCATGAGGCGCAAGACCAAGGGCGACAATGTTCAGCGCTTACGTTCTGCCGATCCAGAGGTTTTTAAAGGCCTGCGTTCTCGTATTCTGAAATTTGTTATAGATAACAAGGACGCCTTAGCGAAAGGCTGGGATGAGATGCCACAGGAACTCAGTGATCGCCAGCAAGATAATTGGGAGCCCTTGCTGGCCATTGCAAAGTGCCTTGGCGAAGAGTGGTATCAAAAAGCGTGTGAGGCAGCCCTGAAAAACTGTGAAGAAACAGCGCCGCCTAAGGCATCTTCCAATCAATTGCTGGAGGATATTCGCGAGGTCTTGTCTGACTATTCGGAAAAGTACATTCCGTCGGCATATTTGTTGCAAGAGCTCCATGACGATGATGATATGGACTGGGGCACCTACAATGGCGGTAAACCGCTTTCGGCGCGTCAGCTGGCAAAATTCATGAGTGCCTATGGAATAAAAACCAAGACTGTGCGCATGAATGCGGACTATACGCCCAAGGGCTATGAGGTGCGTGATTTTGCTGATGCTTTTGCACGGTATCTGCCAGAGTTGCCAAGTGAGCTGCCCCCGGAAGAAGAGAAGCCTTTGCGTGCAGGAAAGCCGCCGATTCCAGAGTTCTGAAATAGTGATCGGGGGTGCCGTCACAGTGAAAGGTGGTGGGCTCACTTGTGAAACCAGTGGTGGCCGTTTCCTGGAGTTTTCAAGTGAGTTTTCCTAAGCCGATGATTTTGATCATCGTCGATTCCTGCGGTGATGGTCTCTGCGGGACTGTTCCGCATCTTTATTAACCCATTGTCTTGTTAATGGCCACGCCCATGTGGAGAGGCGTTCGTGCGTCTATTGCTTAGGCGCCGATCTCCATGGGCGCGGATCTTTATCAATCAACTTCATGAAAGGAGAGGCTGTATGCCCATTGTCAAACTCAGTGCGCAGTTCGTGCGTGAAGCGGTTTGCCCGCCCGGAAAATCCAAGGTGGACTATTACGACAACGCACTCAAAGGGTTCATCCTGGAGGCTCGACCTTCAGGTGGCAAAACCTTTTACCTGCGCTATCACGATAGCCACGGCAAGCTGCGCCAATGCAAGATCGGTGACGCTGCTGCGGTCAGCTACGACAAGGCCCGGCAGAAGGCCATGCGGTTGCGCTCGGAGGTGGAGCTGGGCGGCAATCCGCTGGAGGAGCGCCAAGCCTTGCGTGCGGTGCCGACCTTGGCCGAGTTCATCCGCGATACCTATGTGCCGCACATCCACCTGCACCGGAGGAATTTTCAGTCCACGCTGAGCTTCATCAAGTGCCATGTCCTGCCGCGTTTTGGAGCCAAGCACCTGGACGAAATCACGACCAACATGCTGGCCGAGGCTCACCAGGATCTGCGCACGAAGGGCTATGCGTTGGCTCATGCCAACAAGATACCCATCCTGTTCAAGATCATGTTCAATCTGGCGAGGAAGAAAGGCATCCCGGGAAGTGAGTCCAACCCTGCCGACGGTGTGGTGCTGTTCAACCCGAACAACGCGAAGGAGCGGTATCTCAGCGCGGCTGAAACCCAGCGCCTGCACGAGGCCCTGTCCCAGCGTGGTTCTCCCCAGTTGAAGAGCATCGTTGCTCTTTTGCTGCTGCTCGGATGCCGCAAGCGTGAGCTGCTGGATGCACGTTGGGAAGACGTTGATCTGGAGCGGCGCAACTGGCGCATTCCTCTTTCCAAGAGCGGGAAAGCCCGATGCATTCCGATCTCTGACAGGGCTCTGGAGGTGTTGCGGGGGCTGCCACGTTGGAGCGGATGCCCTTATGTGATTCCCAACCCGGATACCAAGCGGCCGTTTGGCAACCTGTTCTATCTCTGGGACAAGGTCCGCAAGGCGGCGGGGATCGCAGACCTGCGGATGCATGACCTGCGCCACACGTTCGCGAGCAACCTGGTGAACTCGGGGCAATCCATCTATGTGGTGAGCAAACTTCTTGGCCACTCCCAGATCAAGACCACGGCGCGCTACAGCCACTTGGCAGACGAGACGCTGATGTCTGCTGTGGATGCAGCTGCAAAAGTGGTGGACACAAGTTGGAGACCCAGTGTCTAAAAAACTGCCTAAAATTTAGGCAGAAGTGACACGCCCCGCACGCGATCACCTGCCCATCGCATGGGGTTGGGAGAGGTGTGGCGACTGGGCTGCGGGCAACGGTGCCACAGTTGATCAACCGGCAACAGGTCACTGTGTGGGCATGGCGTCTTCCTCTCGACGTTAACGCCTGAGCAGGTTTTCACTGGGTCAATACAGTCGCGGGCAGGTCCATTAAGATTGAGCGCGCCCTGCACGCTCTGGCAGTAGTGAAGGTCACATCGATGCGCGCATGCAGGAGCACAGCTGGATGCTGGAGGAGCTGCGCGTGAGCTTCTTCGCCCAGGAGCTGCGCACGCCGTACCCGGTGAGCATCAAGCGGCTGGACAAAGTCTGGCAGCAACTGCAGAACTAGCGCAGCATCACCAGCATCTCGACCACGCCGGTCTGGCCTTGGGGCTGGTCATGTCCATGCATGGCCTTGCCGATCACCGTCCCCGGCACCGGAGGGGTCGGCGCCCTGGCCGCATGGCCCGGGATGCTGGCCGACACCAGGAGGTCGCCGGCCTGTATGGGGCCGCCCTCCAGCGTCACCTTCACCGGCACGCGGCCTGCCAGCGCCAGCGCGGGCAGGTTCGTGGCGTCCTGCACATCCGCATTCATCAGCACGCCGGGCCGCGTGGTCACCACGCCGGCCACCAGCGGGCTCTGCGCGCCGCTGGACAGGCGGTAGTGCAGGGGGTGGTCGGGGTCGATCTCCACCACGTCGCCGGGCTGGGGCAGCGGGCCTTGGGTGTCGATCACCTCGGCAATGTCGGCGCCGCCGGTCTGGGTGCCGTTGTTGAAAAAGCCCCTGCCGGTCTTGTCTATGCGCGCCACTTTGGTGCCGGACGAGGTCAGCACCGCCAGGTCCTGCGTGTTGGCTCCGCCCGTCACATGCACCGCAGCGCCGCTGCCCGTGGTCGAGACCTCCAGGGTGTTGAAGGTGTTCGCCGCATTCTGGTTCTCGAAGCGGCCTGCAACCCCCTGGCCCCCATTGATTCCCACCTGGCCCAGCACGCCGATGGCTCCGTCGGCGCTGGTGACGAAGCCACGCACGCCGTAGCCGCCCGGGCCATCGTGGCGCCCCACGACGGCGCCAATGCCCTTGCACCTATCGGGCAGGACATCTTTGCAGCCGGTGCCGCTTTGCCGTCCGACAATGGCTTCTCCAGAGGAGTTGTCGCCCACGAAGGCCGCCGAGGTGCGGACATCGGTTCTGCCATGGACGGAAAATCCTGATCCTGTATCGACCTGGATGCCGGCCCCGTTGCCTGTGTGCTGGACCCTGATGGCGGCGGCCGAATTGCCTGCTGGCAGTTGCACGCTGATGCCGCCGGCGCTGCCCGACTGGTTCAGGGCGAACAGCGGCACCACCGAACCGACCGTGGCGGAATAGGGCAGGGAAAAGCCCGTGGTCGCCGGGCAGGGCCCCACAAAGCCCAGGGTCACGTCGATGCACATGGGCCCCGTCTGCTGGGCCAAACCCTGCCAGCCGGGCAGGGCGATGCGCCCGTCCTCCTGCACGCGCAGCCGCTGCGCGCCGCCCGCGCTGTCGGTGACGATCAGGGAGCTGCCTGCGGACGGCTGCACCACTACATCGGCCGCCTGTGCAGGAGCGAATGCCGAGGCCATTGCGCAAACCAGGGCCAGCACCAGCGGTGGAGTGGTGCGTGAGGTGTTCAAGGGCATGTTGGTCTTCCTTTTTCTGGGTAGGGGGTTCATTGCCCCGTCGCTTCGGCGGGACTGTCTGAGGCCAGTGGCTGGGGCGCCTGCATCAGCCGGGGCATGCTCCGGGCCTCGACCCGAGCACGGGCGCGTTCGCTGTCCAGGGTCTCCAGGCCTTGCTCCGATGCCAGCACGCTGGATTCCTGCGATGTTTCGTTCACCGCCCGTTGTGCGGCCTGCGCTGTGTATGGGTGCTCTGCGGGTGCCTGCTCGGAGGCAAGCAGTCCGGATGGCTGGGCAAAGGCCGCTGGGCTGGCGCAAACCCCGATGAACAGGATTAGCGCCGCGATGGCCTGGGATGGCATGCAATGCATGGAAATCTTTCTGCAGCGCTGTGGCGCCGTTGTGTGGGCTAGAACCGGCGTAGGGGGCTGCGCTGTGGCTTGCGGCGCAGGGCCGCCATGCGTGCCATGCCGGCCAGTGCCAGCAGCGCTCCCAGCGTGGCGGTCCACGCAATGGAAAGGGAAGGAACGCGCCGTATGTCGCTGCCGCCGCTGCCGCCGCTGCCGCCGCCCTGGTCCTGTCCCTGCGCATCGAACTGGAACCAGCGGAACAGATTGCCGCTGGCCTGGGACTGGAACTGGTCCGGCTTGCCAAAGGCCAATACCTCGCTCGTGGCCCGGTTGTCGGCCACATCTACGAACTGCACGCTTTGCTGGGCCGTGGCCGACAGCTGTGCCGCCGTCCCTGCGGCCGAGCTGCGCAGCCTGAGCAACCGGCCCTGTGCGCCCTGCAGCGTGAGCTGGCCCAGCACCGTCGTGCTCTGGCCTGCCGCCAGCTCCAGGGTCTTGCCCGTGCCGCTGGTCACGGACAGGTGGTTGAACACCGTGCCACCGCTCACGCGCGATATGCTGTGCGCGCAGCTGTCCATGATGGACACGGTGGAACCCCCGGCATCGAAGCTGCCGCTGCGCACAAAATCCCCGGACAGCGCCACCTGCGCCGTTCCGGCCTGCAGCCCGCCTGCAGCTCCAATGTTCAGAGTGGCGATGCCGTTCAATGTCGATGCCGATGCTGCGGCCGATCCGTTCACATGCAGGTCCGCGCAGCCCAGCCTCACCGTGGCATCTCCGAAGTCCACGCGTGAGCCTGCTCCCACCTGCAGCTGCGCAGCCTGCGCAAGCGGTGAAAGACACAGCAGGCTGCAGCACAGCAGCTGCCGCAACTGCTGCGCCGGCCGCATCGGCCCTAGTCGCGTGAAGAAATCCGTCTGTCCCACCTGGCTCCCCATGTGTCTCATCTGATGCATCTGCCTGCGCAGCTCCAAAGAGAGGTGCGATGCCCTCAAAACCTGAAGCATCGGCGCGGCCCATTAGAGCGATGCAGTGCCGTTTGTGCTATCACTGAGATTGGGTATTTTTCAAAGGAGGGGGCATCTGTGCAGAACCTGCACAGATGCAGGCCGCACGATGGCGTTGTGGCGCAGCCTGTGCGTTACTAGACTGCGGGCATCATGGGATGCAGCGGCAAAAGTGATGGAAACAAGTTGGAGACCCAGTGTCTAAAAAAACTGCCTAAAATTTAGGCAGAAGTGGCGCACCCCGGACGCGATCACCTGCCCATCGTATGGGGTTGGGAGGGGCGTGGGAGCTGGGCTGCCCCACTATCGGCAGGGCAAGGGTGCAGCAGTCGCTCAACCGGCAACGGGCCACCTTGGCGGCTTGGGGCATTGTTGGGTGGGTGTGAAGAGCAGACACGAAAAATGGAAAAACCCGTTGAAAATCTGCTACTTACAGTATTGCTGGAAGGTTCAACACGTTCAAGTTTGCCCACGCCTACGCCAACGGCGAAGGCATGAAGCACTACGTGAACATGGTGCAGGAGCCCGAATTCGCAGCCCGCGAGCAAGGCTACACCTTCGTGTCGCACCAGCAGGAAGTGGGCGCAGGCTACTTCGACGACGTGACCACGGTGATCCAGGGCGGCTCGTCCAGCGTGAAGGCGCTGACCGGCTCCACGGAAGAGGAGCAATTCCACTGAAGCGCGGCTTCGGTGAGTGCAACTTCAGGTAGATAGGGGTGAGAAAGCGTCCGGGGCCTTGTGCTTCGGGCGCTTTTTCTTTGCTGGGGTTAAAATGGCGGAAGTTTTCAATTGACAACAACTGACAAGGGCGAGAAAGGCATCATGGTTATGACACCGCGAACTACATCGGAGATGTACACCGGCCGCTAGCGGCTGGCGGTTCGCGCCTGCACGAGATTCACTCGACCCCAAGAAAGCGCGGACCTGGCTCCGCGCTTTTTGCTTTTGGGGGATGCGCGCCCCCTGAGAAATATTTTAGGAATCCCATGATCCACATTACGCTTCCCGATGGTTCGCAACGTGAGTACCCCGGCCCGGTCACCGTGGCCGAAGTGGCCGCATCCATAGGCACGGGCCTTGCCAAGGCTGCACTGGCTGGCAAGGTTGGCACGGGCGACGACGCCAAGGTGGTGGATACCAGCTTCGTCATCGACAAGGACATGCCCTTGTCCATCGTGACGGCCAAGGACGCCGATGGCCTGGAGGTGATCCGCCATTCCACGGCCCACTTGCTGGCCTATGCCGTCAAGGAACTGTTCCCGGAGGCCCAGGTCACCATCGGTCCCGTGATCGAGAACGGCTTCTACTACGACTTCTCGTACAAGCGCCCCTTCACGCCCGAGGACCTGGTCGCCATCGAAAAGCGCATGGCCGAACTGGCCGCCAAGGACGAGCCCGTGGTGCGCCGCGTGCTGCCGCGCGACGAGGCCGTTGCGTACTTCAAGGGCATCGGCGAGAACTACAAGGCCGAGATCATCGCCAGCATTCCCTCCAATGAGGATGTGAGCCTGTACCGCGAAGGCAGCTTCGAGGATCTGTGCCGCGGCCCGCACGTGCCCAGCACTGGCAAGCTCAAGTTCTTCAAGCTGATGAAGGTGGCTGGCGCCTACTGGCGTGGCGACCATCGCAACGAGATGCTGCAGCGCGTGTACGGCACGGCCTGGGCATCGAAGGACGACCTGCAGCAGTACCTGCACATGCTGGAGGAGGCTGAAAAGCGCGACCACCGCAAGCTGGGCCGCGAACTGGATCTGTTCCACATCGACGAGCATTCGCCGGGCACCGTGTTCTGGCACCCGA
Source organism: Delftia sp. K82 (assembly GCF_002193035.1). Classification (NCBI taxonomy): domain Bacteria; kingdom Pseudomonadati; phylum Pseudomonadota; class Betaproteobacteria; order Burkholderiales; family Comamonadaceae; genus Delftia; species Delftia sp. K82. The sequence goes on from NZ_MYFL01000001.1 coordinate 1,358,293, forward strand.
AGGGCTGGTCCCTGTGGCAAGAGGTCGAGCAGTACATGCGCCGCGTGTACCGCGACAACGGCTACCAGGAAGTCAAGGGTCCGCAGATCCTGGACAAGACCCTGTGGGAGAAGACGGGTCACTGGGACAAGTACCGCGAGAACATGTTCACGACCGAGTCGGAAAAGCGCGACTACGCGCTCAAGCCGATGAACTGCCCCGGCCACATCCTGATCTTCAAGCAAGGCATCAAGAGCTACCGCGACCTGCCGCTGCGCTACGGCGAATTCGGCCAGTGCCACCGCAACGAGCCCACGGGCGGCCTGCACGGCATCATGCGCGTGCGCGGCTTCACGCAGGATGACGGCCACGTCTTTTGCACGGAAGACCAGATCCAGCCCGAAGTGCTGGCCTTCACCACGCTGCTGCAAAAGGTCTACGCGGACTTCGGCTTCAGCGACATCATCTACAAGGTCGCCACGCGCCCCGAGGCGCGCATTGGCTCTGATGAAAGCTGGGACAAGGCAGAAGCTGCGCTGATCAACAGCCTGGAGGCTTCGGGCTGCGAGTACGTGATCTCGCCCGGCGATGGCGCGTTCTACGGCCCCAAGATCGAGTACACGCTCAAGGACGCCATCGGCCGCCAGTGGCAGTGCGGAACCATCCAGGTGGATTTCTCCATGCCCGAGCGCCTGGATGCGGAGTACGTGGGCGAGGATGGCGACCGCCACCGCCCCGTGATGCTGCACCGTGCCATCGTCGGCAGCCTGGAGCGTTTCATCGGCATTCTCATCGAGCAGCACGCTGGCGCCATGCCGACGTGGCTGGCTCCCGTGCAGGCCGCCGTGCTCAATATCACCGACGCGCAGGCGGACTATGTGCGGGAAGTCGCACAAAAGCTGCAAAAAGCATTTCCGAATCAAGGCCTTAGGGTGGCGACAGATCTGCGCAACGAAAAGATTACGTATAAAATACGGGAGCATTCGTTGCAAAAGCTGCCTTACATCCTTGTTGCTGGCGACAAGGAGAAGGCCGCTGGTGCAGTGGCAGTGCGCGCACGGGGCAACAAGGACCTCGGTGTGATGTCGGTCGATGCGTTCATTGAACTCGTGGCCAAGGACATCGCGGCGAAGGCCTGATGGAGCATCTCCAAAGGCGGTAGCCGCTTGCGTGTACTGCACACAAGCGGCTACGTTGTTGTAGCAACTTAAATCCAAGGGTGAGAACCATAGCTACTGAATTTCGTGATCGGCGCCACCGTGAAGAGCGCAAGCATCGTCTCAACCGTGAAATCATGGCGCCTGAAGTGCGTCTGTCCGGCCCGGAGAACGAGCCGCTGGGCATCGTGCCTCTGCAGGAAGCGCTGCGCATGGCGGGCGAGCTGGACGTGGACCTGGTGGAAATTGCCGCCACTGCCACTCCACCTGTCTGCCGGTTGATGGACTATGGCAAGTTCAAGTACCTTGAACAGAAGAAGGCTGCCGAAGCCAAGGCCAAGCAGACCGTCATCGAAATCAAGGAAGTGAAATTCCGCCCTGGTACCGACGACGGCGACTACAACATTAAGCTGCGCAACATCCGCCGTTTCCTGGCCGATGGTGACAAGTGCAAGATCACGCTGCGGTTCCGCGGCCGTGAAATCACGCACCAGCAGATTGGTCTGGACCTGCTGAACCGTCTGCGTGACGATCTGGCGGATTCCATCCAGGTGGAGCAGTTCCCCAAGCTGGAAGGCCGTCAGATGGTGATGATGATCGCCCCTGCGCGCAAGAAGCCTACCGCTGGCGGCAAGCCGGCAGAAGTTTCTGCTGCACCTGCGGTGGCTGATAAGGCATAATCGCGGTTTCGCCCTTCGTTGAGGGGCGACAGAATTTGCAGGCCGTGCGCGAGTTGATTGCGCGGGGCGTGCGATGCAAGGGACATGGTTTCCATGTCCCTTGTTCTTGCCGGCCTCCGGGCTGGCACAGAAGTGTCTCGGGGCCAGCAAGTGCGCGCAGTGTTGCGAGCCGCCTCACGAGCACAAACAACAGGAGCATTCAAATGCCCAAAATGAAGACCAAGAGCAGCGCGAAGAAGCGTTTTCGCGTTCGTCCCGGTGGCACCGTCAAGCGCGGTCAAGCCTTCAAGCGTCACATCTTGACCAAGAAGACCACCAAGAACAAGCGTCACCTGCGTGGTGCAGTGTCTGTGCATGAGACCAACATGGGCTCTATCGCACAAATGCTGCCGATGGCTGGCCTGTAATTCACTGACGAACAAGGAGAAAACACATGCCTCGCGTCAAACGTGGTGTAACGGCCCGCGCCCGTCACAAAAAAGTTCTGGCCCTTTCCAAGGGTTTCCGCGGCCGCCGCGGCAATGTCTTCCGCATCGCCAAGCAGGCGGTGATGAAGGCTGGGCAATATGCCTACCGTGACCGCCGTGCCAAGAAGCGCGTGTTCCGCCGTCTGTGGATCGCCCGTATCAACGCCGCTGCACGTGAACTGGGCCTGACCTACAGCCAGTTCGCCAACGGCCTGAAGAAGGCAGCCATCGAGATCGACCGCAAGATGCTGGCCGATATCGCGGTGCACGACAAGGCTGCGTTTAGCAGCATCGTTGATCAAGTCAAGGCCAAGCTGGCTGCTTGAGATAACGGTCTGCGGCCATCCTCGTGATGGTCTGCAGCGCAAACAGCAAGGGCTAGGGCTTGAAAAGGCTGCTAGCCCTTGTTTCTTTTCACAGTCGATAAAGAGTCGATATGAACGAGTTGGATTCTCTGGTCGAGAGCGCGCAGCAGCTGTTCGCGCAGGCACAAACCCCCGCTGATCTGGAAAACGCCAAGGCGCAGTTTCTGGGCAAGTCGGGCAAGGTGACCGAGCTCATGAAGGGCATGGCGCAGCTTTCCGTCGAAGAGAAGAAGTCGCGCGGAGCCGCCATCAACGTGGCCAAGCAAGGCATCGAGGCCGCGCTGACCGCGCGCCGCAAGGCCCTGGCCGATGCCGAACTGCAGGCCCACCTGAAGGCCGAGGTGCTGGATGTGACCTTGCCGGGCCGCCGCCGTGGCCAGGGTGGCCTGCACCCCGTGTCGCTGACGCTGGAGCGCATCGAGGGCATCTTCGGCTCCATGGGCTTCGATGTGGCCGAGGGCCCCGAGATCGAGTCCGACTGGTTCAACTTCACGGCGCTGAACACGCCGGAAGACCATCCCGCCCGTTCCATGCACGACACCTTCTATGTGGAAGGCGGCACGGAACAGGCTCCCAATCTGCTGCGCACGCACACCAGCCCCATGCAGGTGCGCCACGCCGTGCAGCACGTCAAGAAATACCGTGAGCGGCTGGACGCCGGCCAGGGCATGCCCGAGATCCGCGTGATCGCGCCGGGCCGCACCTACCGTGTGGACAGCGATGCCACGCACTCGCCCATGTTCCACCAGTGCGAAGGCCTGTGGATTGGCGAGAACGTCAGCTTCAAGGACCTGAAGGTGGTCTTCACCGACTTCTGCAAGACCTTCTTCGAGAGCGACGACCTGGTGCTGCGCTTTCGCCCCAGCTTCTTCCCCTTCACCGAGCCCAGCGCCGAGATAGACATCCAGTTCCAGAGCGGTCCGTTGGCCGGCCGCTGGCTGGAAGTGGCCGGCTCCGGCCAGGTGCACCCCAACGTGGTGCGCAACATGGGGCTGGACCCCGAAAAGTACATCGGCTTTGCCTTTGGCATGGGGCCTGACCGCCTGACCATGCTGCGCTATGGCGTCAACGATCTGCGACTGTTTTTTGACGGCGATATCCGCTTCCTGTCGCAATTCCGTTGATCCGGCTGCAAGCCTTCGCCAAAGAGTCCGCCAGCGCCACGGCGCGCGGACTGAACCAACGCCAAAGAGTCTGATATGCAATTTCCCGAATCCTGGCTGCGCGAGTTCTGCAATCCGCCGCTGACCACCCAAGAACTGGCCGACACCCTGACCATGGCCGGCCTGGAGGTGGAGGAGCTGGAGCCCGTGGCGCCGCCATTCACCAAGATCGTCGTCGGTGAGATCAAGGCTGCCGAGCAGCATCCCAATGCCGATCGCCTGCGCGTGTGCCAGGTCGATGTGGGCGGACCCGAGCTGCTGACCATCGTCTGCGGCGCGCCCAACGCGCGCGTGGGCATCCGCGTGCCCTGCGCCACGGTGGGCGCGGAGCTGCCGCCCGGTGAAGATGGCAAGCCTTTCCTGATCAAGATCGGCAAGCTGCGCGGTGTGGAGAGCTTCGGCATGCTGTGCTCGGCACGCGAGCTCAAGCTGTCCGAGGACCATGGCGGCCTGATGGAGCTGCCGCTGGACGCGCCCCTGGGCCAGAACATCCGCGAGTACCTGAACCTGGATGACACGCTGCTCACGCTCAAGCTCACGCCCAATCTGGCGCATTGCCTGAGCGTCTACGGCGTGGCGCGCGAAGTGGCTGCGCTGACCGGCGCGCCGCTCAAGCCCCAGTCGTTCACGCCTGCCGCCGTGGGCGTGCAGGACAAGCTGGCCGTGAAGATCGAGGCGCCCGACCTGTGCGGCCGCTTCTCGGGCCGCGTGGTGCGCAATGTCAACACCCAGGCGAAGACGCCGCAGTGGATGGTCGATCGCCTGGCGCGCTGCGGCCAGCGCAGCGTGGCGCCGCTGGTGGACATCTCCAACTATGTGATGTTCGAGCTGGGCCGTCCTTCGCACATCTTCGACCTGGACAAGATCCACGGCGGCCTGCAGGTGCGCTGGGGCAAGGAAGGCGAGCAGCTCAAGCTGCTCAACGGCAACACCGTCACCGTGGATGGACAGGTGGGCGTGATCGCCGATGACCGCGAAGTCGAGTCGCTGGCCGGCATCATGGGCGGCGACGCCACGGCCGTGTCCGACGACACGCGCCACATCTACATCGAGGCCGCATTCTGGTGGCCCAAGTCGATTGCCGGCCGTTCGCGCCGCTACAACTTCTCCACCGATGCGGGCCACCGCTTCGAGCGGGGTGTCGATCCCGAACTGACGGTCGAGCACATCGAGCGCATCACCGAGCTGGTGCTGCAGATCTGCGGCACGCCCGAGACCGTCTGCGGCCCCATTGACGACCAGAAGTCCAACATGCCCCAGTCCAAGCCCGTCACGCTGCGCGTGGCGCGTGCGGCCAAGGTCATCGGCATGCCGCTCACGCAGCAGCAGTGCCACGATGCGCTGGCCGGCCTGGGCCTGCCGGTGGAGCAGGGCGATGGCGTGCTCACCGTCACGCCGCCCAGCTTCCGCTTCGACATCAACATCGAGGAAGACCTGATCGAGGAAGTGGCGCGCATGGTGGGTTACGAGAACCTGCCCACGACCAAGCCGCTGGCGCCCATTGCGCCCAAGCTGCGCGCCGAAAACCGCCGCAGCCAGTTCGCCGTGCGCCGCGCGCTGGCCGATCTGGGCTACCAGGAAACCATCAACTTCAGCTTTGTGGAAGCCGCGTGGGAGAAGGATCTGGCCGGCAACGCCAATCCCATCCAGCTGCTCAACCCCATCGCAAGCCAGCTCAGCGTGATGCGCTCCAGCCTCATCGGCTCGCTCATGCAGGTGCTCAAGTTCAATGCCGACCGCAAGGCCGAGCGCGTGCGCGTGTTCGAGCTGGGCCGTGTCTTCCTCAAGGATGACAGCGTTGTTGACAGCGACACCACGGTCAAGGGCTTCTACCAGCCCATGCGCGTGGCGGGCCTGGCCTGGGGTGCTGGAGAGCAGCTGCAATGGGGCCGCGCCGAAGCCAAGGTGGACTTCTACGACGTCAAGGGCGATGTCGAGGCGCTGCTGGCGCCGCGCAAGCCCGTGTTCGAGCCGGCCGAGCATCCGGCCATGCACCCGGGCCGCTGCGCGCGCGTGCTGCTCGATGGCCAGTCCATCGGCTTCATCGGCGAGCTGCATCCCCAGTGGCGCCAGCAATGGGATCTGGCCCAGGCGCCTGTGCTGTTCGAGCTGGAGCTCGATGCCGTGCTGGCGCGCGAGGTGCCGGTGTTCAAGCCCGTGGCCAAGCACCAGGCCGTGGAGCGCGACATTGCCGTGGTCGTGAACGAAAAGACCACGCATGCCCAGCTCATGCAGGCGGTGGAGGCTGCCCAGACCGGCGGCCTGCTGCGCTCCGCCGTGCTGTTCGATGTGTTCCGTCCCAAGGCGCTCAAGGCCGGCGAGACAGCGGCACCGGGCGCGCTGGCGCAAGACGAAAAGAGCCTGGCCGTGCGCCTGACGCTGGGCCATGACGACAGCTCGCTGACCGATGTGCAGATCGAACAGGCCGTGCAGGCCGTGCTCGAGCAGCTGCAGCAACGCCTGGGCGCGCGCCTGCGCGCCTGATGGAAGGCCCATGCCGTGAAAGGAGATCCCGTGATGGAACTGACGGTGGAAAGTCTTGATTCGCCCGCGCTGACCAAGGCGCAGCTGGCGGACCTGCTGTTCGACGAGATCGGCCTGAACAAGCGCGAATCCAAGGAAATGGTGGATGCGTTCTTCGAGCTGATCTCGCAAAGCCTGGTGACGGGCGAGGATGTGAAGCTGTCGGGCTTCGGCAACTTCCAGATCCGCACCAAGGCGCCGCGTCCGGGGCGCAACCCGCGCACGGGCGAGGCCATTCCGATCGAGGCACGCCGCGTCGTGACCTTCCATGCGAGCAGCAAGCTCAAGGAGCAGATCCAGGAAGGCACGACGGGCTCCACGTCCTGAAGGGTCGTCCCCGGGGCCCGGCTTGCCGTGGCCCAGCTGTCGTCAGCCTGTCTGCCTTGCGGTGGATGGGCTGTTTTTATGACAGGGTGCTGGCCTGCAAGCGAGCTGTGCAGTAGGCTCGGCTTTCTTCCCGGATCGGCGTCCGCGCACCAGCGGCATTGCACATCCTGACCTCATCCACATTTGCCATGGCTTCACTTCTGCCCCAGATTCCCGCCAAGCGCTACTTCACCATCGGTGAGGTCGCGGATCTGTGCGACGTCAAGCCGCATGTGCTGCGCTATTGGGAGCAGGAGTTCACGCAGCTGCGTCCCATGAAGCGGCGCGGCAACCGCCGCTACTACCAGCACCACGAAGTGCTGATGATCCGGCGCATCCGTGAGCTGCTGTACGAACAGGGCTTCACCATCAACGGCGCGCGCAACCGCCTGCGCGAAGCCTCGGGGTCTGCCGTGGTTCCCGCGCTGCAGGCAGGTGTCGTGGTGTCGGCGCCGGCTGCCGCGCCGCTGCTCGGTGGCGATGCCGCGGCCAGCGTTCCGCTGGAGCCGGAGGCCGTGCGCGAGGAGCTTTTGCAGATTCGTGCGCTGCTTTCTATTTGAGAGCAAAAAGCTGTATATAATTGAATTCTTCGGCGTGTAGCGCAGCCTGGTAGCGCACTTGCATGGGGTGCAAGGGGTCGCGAGTTCGAATCCCGCCACGCCGACCATAAATGAATACGGACCACAGCTTCTGGCTGTGGTCCGTTTTTCTTTGTGCCGTCGCCAACCGCTGAAGGGGAGCGGCCGTTGCGCAGGAATCAACCCTGAGCGCAGGTCTCAAGCAGCCATTGCCGGAAGGCTGCCAGCGCCGGCAGTGTCGCGTTCCTCTCGGGATAGACCAGGTAGTAGCTGCGCTGGCTGGGGATGGCGTCTCCCACCACGTGCAGCTCACCGCGCGCCATCTCCTCTTCCACCAGTACCCGTGGCACCAGGCCCACGCCCATGCCTGCCAGCACTGCCTGTATCAGGTGCGAGGTCAGCTCGAAGCTCGGCCCTATCCGCATCTGCCGGTGATCGAGCCGATAGTGCGTGAACCACTCGCTCCAGGCCTGCCGGTTACTGGCCACCGTGAGCAGCACCTGTTGGCCCGCCCAGTCCGGCGAGGCTGCTGCCTGCCCGGCCTGGGCAAGCGCCTGCGGACTGGTCACTGCCACCAGAAACTCGTGGTACAGGCGATGCGCTGTCAGCCCGGGCCAGTCTCCCGTGCCCACGGTGATGGCGGCGTCTATCTCTGCGCTGTCGAAATCGATATCGCCGATGCGCGAGTGGATGTGCATCGTCACCCCGGGCTGCGCCTGGTAGAAGCCATGCAGGTGCGGCAGCAGCCATTTGGAGCCGAAGGTGGGCAGGGTGGCCAGGTTGAGGGTGCCACCGCCGGACTGGCGTGACATGGCCTGCAGGGTGGCGCTGCGTATGCGGCCCAGCGCGGCGCCCAGGTCGATGAAGTAGCGGCGCCCCACGTCGGTCAGGCGCACCGTGCGCCCCTCGCGGCGGAACAGGCTGATGCCCAGCTGCGCCTCCAGTGTCTGCACCTGCCGGCTGATGGCGCTCTGGCTGAGCGACAGCTCCTCGGCCGCACGCGCATAGCTTTCGTGGCGCGCGGCTGCCTCGAAGACCAGCAGCAAGGACATGGAGGGCGTCAGGCGTCGGTAATTCATGAGTTTTATGCAGTGTTTACGGCAGCAATTTTCGTTTGTTCCAGAGGAAGAGTGTAGAGATACTTGCGGCCATGGTCGGCCTGAAATCGTGTATTGCATGCATGGGTTTCCTGGGCTGATCGCCTGCAACAAAACTCCCCACCTTGCCTTCCATGTCGATTGCCCCACTGCCCCACGCCGGCGCCCCCGTGCCTGCTCATTACCTTGAGTTTCTTGAAGCGCTGAAGGCCGCCGGCTTCGAGGGCGACGTGGACACGGACCATGCCAGCCGCACCGTGCTGGCCACGGACAACTCCATCTACCAGCGCATGCCGCAGGCGGCCATCTACCCGCGTCACGCCGAGGATGTGGCCAGGGCGGCGCAGGTGCTGGCGCGGCCTGAGTTCCGCGATGTGGTGCTGACACCGCGCGGCGGCGGCACAGGCACGAATGGCCAGTCGCTCACGCATGGCGTGACCATGGACTTGTCGCGGCACATGAACGGCATCCTCGAAATCAATGCCGAGCAGCGCTGGGTGCGCGTGCAGGCCGGTGTGGTCAAGGACCAGCTCAACGCCGCGCTCAAGCCGCACGGACTGTTCTTTGCCCCCGAGCTGTCCACCTCCAACCGCGCCACCATCGGCGGGATGATCAACACCGATGCCAGCGGGCAGGGCAGCTGCACCTATGGCAAGACGCGCGACCACGTGCTGGCGCTGGACTTCGTGCTGCTCGGTGGCGAGCGCCTGCACAGCGCGCCGCTGGATGCCGAGGCGCTGGAGCGCATGTGCGCCGATTCGGGCCGCATCGGCAAGGTGCACCGCACGGCGCGGCGCATCAGCGAGGACCAGGCGGAGTTGATCGAGGCCAGATTCCCCAAGCTCAACCGCTGCCTCACCGGCTATGACCTGGCCCATCTGCGCGAAGGCGACGGGCACTTCAACCTCAACAGTGTGCTGTGCGGCGCCGAAGGCTCGCTGGGCTTCGTGGTGGAGGCGAAGCTCAACGTGCTGCCCATTCCCCGCTATTCGGTGCTGGTCAACGTGCGCTATGCGGGCTTCATGGATGCGCTGCGCGATGCGCGCGCGCTGATGGCGCACCGGCCGCTGTCCATCGAGACGGTGGACTCCAAGGTGCTGCTGCTGGCCATGAAGGACTTCGTCTGGAACAGCGTGGCCGAGTACTTCCCGCAGGACGGGCAGCGCCCCACGCTGGGCATCAACCTGGTGGAATTCAGCGGCGACGATCCGCAGGAGGTCGATGGCCGCGTGCAGGCTTTCCTCGCGCACCTGGGCGCCGACGCCTCGGTGGAGCGGCTGGGCCACACGCTGGCGGCCGGCAATGCGGCGGTGCACCGCGTCTATGCCATGCGCAAGCGCGCCGTGGGCCTGCTGGGCAACGTGGCTGGCGAGGCGCGGCCCCAGCCCTTTGTCGAAGACACGGCCGTGCCGTCCGAGAACCTGCCCGAGTTCATTGCCGAGTTCCGCGCGCTGCTGGACAGCCACGGCCTGCAGTACGGCATGTTCGGCCACGTCGATGCCGGCGTGCTGCATGTGCGCCCCATCCTGGACATGAAGAACCCCGTGGACGCCGCCCTGGTGCGCCCCATCTCCGACGCGGTGGCCGAACTCACGCAGCGCCATGGCGGCCTGCTGTGGGGCGAGCACGGCAAGGGCCTGCGCTCCGAATATGTGCCGGCCTTCTTCGGCGAGCTGTATCCCTCGCTGCAGCAGCTCAAGGCCGCCTTCGACCCGCACAACCAGCTCAACCCCGGCAAGATCGTCACGCCGCCGGCCAGCAAGACCTTGCTGCTCAAGGTGGACGGCGTCACCACGCGCGGCGAGCTGGACCGGCAGATCGACGAGCGCGTATGGCAAAGCTATGGCGCGGCCATGCACTGCAACGGCAATGGCGCCTGCTACAACTTCGACCCGGACGACGCCATGTGCCCGTCCTGGAAGGCCACGCGCCAGCGCGTGCATTCGCCCAAGGGCCGGGCCTCGCTGATGCGCGAATGGCTGCGCCTGCAGGGGCAGGCCGGCGTGAACGTGCTGGAGGTTGCGCAGCGGCCCCAGCCCTTTCTGTCCAGCCTGGCCGCGCGCTGGCGCAACAGCCGCGCGGCGCGCCGCGGCGAGGCCGATTTCTCGCACGAGGTCTATGACGCCATGGCCGGCTGCCTGGCCTGCAAGTCCTGCGCCGGGCAGTGTCCCGTCAAGGTCAACGTGCCCGAATTCCGCTCGCGCTTTCTGGAGCTGTACCACCGCCGCTACCTGCGGCCCGTGCGCGACTACCTGATCGGCTCGCTGGAGTTCACCATGCCGTGGCTGGCGCGCATGCCCGCGCTCTACAACGGGGTGATGGGCTCGCCATGGATGCGCGATGTGCTCAGCCGTCGCATCGGCATGGTCGATGGCCCGCTGCTGAGCCGGCTGGACCTGGCAGCCACCTTGCGGCAATGGAAGGTGCGCGCGGCCGATGCGCAGGCGCTGGCCGCGCTCACGCCCGAGCAGCGCGCGCGCAGCGTGGTCATCGTGCAGGACAGCTTTACCCGCTACTTCGAGACCGGCCAGCTGCAGGTGCTGATCGAGCTGGCTGCGCGCCTGGGATTCCAGGTCTGGCTGGCGCCGCTGCTGCCCAATGGCAAGCCGCTGCATGTGCAGGGATTCATGGGCGCCTTTGCCAGGGCCGCCATCCGCAATGCCGCGCAGCTGGCGCAACTGGCGCAGTCCGGCGTTGCGCTGGTGGGGCTGGACCCGGCCATGACGCTGGCCTATCGGCAGGAATACCTCAAGGTGCCGGGCATGGGCGAGGTGCCGAAGGTCGCGCTGCCCCAGGAGTGGCTGCTGCAGGTGCTGCCCGAGGCAGTGACCAGCGTGGCCAGCGTGGCCTACCGGCTGCTGCCGCACTGCACTGAAAAGACCAATGCGCCCGACAGCGGCAAGCAGTGGACGCAGCTTTTCGAGCGACGGGGGCTGCGGCTGAGCGTGGAGGCCACGGGCTGCTGCGGCATGTCGGGCACCTACGGGCATGAGGCGCGCAACCTCGAAACCTCCAAGACCATCTACGCCCAGTCATGGGAGAAACAGATCGAGAGCAAGCAGAACCTGGGCGAGCCGCTGGCCACCGGCTACTCCTGCCGCAGCCAGGTCAAGCGACTGTCTGCACGCCAGGTGCGCCATCCGTTGGAGGCCTTGCTGGACCACGTGCGCGCTACGCATCAGGGGTGAGAAGATGCGTGGGCTGATCGTCGCCATTTCAGGAATTTGCAGACATTTTTGAAAAATCTCTGCGTTTTCCCTGAAGGCCTGTTTTTAGTCCCTATAATTCAATGCTTCGGCGTGTAGCGCAGCCTGGTAGCGCACTTGCATGGGGTGCAAGGGGTCGCGAGTTCGAATCCCGCCACGCCGACCAAAACGCAAAGCTCCTGACGGAAACGTCAGGAGCTTTTTGCTTTGTGCGTTCGTTTTTTTGCGCGTTCGATTTTGCGCGCGATGGCGCCTTGCCGCGAAGAGCAAGGGCAAGGACAAGTGCAGCTTCGCCAGGCAGGTCCATCACGGATGGCGAGGGCAGCCAGCGCATGAAAAGTCCATGCACCGCGAAGATGCGCGTCCCGGTCTGGGCACGTAAAACCTGCACCTACAATGGCGTCTTTTGTAACTGACGATTTCTTCCTGGTCTCGCACATGATGGATGGACTGATTACCGGCAGACTCACCGGTACGCCCGAACACCGCAGCGACCGCAATCGGCGCCCCTTCATGGTGGCCCGCGTGCGTTCCGAGGCATCCGATGGCACCTCCATCCCGGTCAACGTGGTTGCATTCGATGCCCAGGCCTGCGAGGTGCTGCGCAATCTGATCGAAGGCGATGCCGTGGCGCTGCGTGGCAGCTTCACGCCCAAGGTCTGGATAGACCGCCAGGAACAACCCCACCCTGTGCTGGACGTCGTGGCCCACCAGGTGATGGCAACGCCCGAGTTCCAGGACCGCTGACGCCCGCGCTGCGGCGCCGGTTGTGAGCTACTGAAAAAACTGTCTAGCCGCAGTGTGCCGGTACGGCCGCCGCGCGCTGTGTTGGCGCTACAGTGTGCGCCTGTGTTTTTGACAGGTTACAAGGAACCGCATCCATGCCCACCAAGCGCCATTTCCTCCGCCGCACGCTCACGGCCGCCGCGATTGCCAGCACCGCCGCCATGACCCTGCTGGCCTTGCCCGCGCAGGCGCAGGACAAGCCCATCAAGGTCGGCGTCACGGCCGGCCCGCACGCCCAGATCATGGAACAGGTCAAAAAGGTCGCCGAGAAGAACGGCCTGAAGATCCAGATCGTGGAATTCGGCGACTACGTGCAGCCCAATGCCGCGCTGTCTGCCGGTGACCTGGACGCCAACAGCTACCAGCACCGCCCCTACCTCGACGCCCAGGTGCGCGACCGCGGCTACAAGATCGGCTGGGTGGCCGACACGGTGAATTTCCCCATCGGCATCTATTCCAAGAAGATCAAGCAGCTGGCCGACCTGCCCCAGGGCGCCAAGTTCGGCATCCCCAACGACCCCACCAACGGTGGCCGCGTGCTGCTGCTGCTGCAGGCCCAGGGCCTGATCAAGCTCAAGGAAAGCGCGGGCCTGAAGGCCACGCCGCTGGACGTGGTCTCCAACCCCAAGAAGCTGCGCTTCGTGGAGCTGGACGCAGCCCAGCTGCCACGCTCGCTGGATGACCTGGACGCCTCGGCCATCAACACCAACTTCGCGATCTCGGCGGGCCTGAACCCCAAGACCGATGCCATTGCGCAGGAAAACGCCAAGAACCCCTATGTGAACATCCTGGTCGCGCGCGATGCCGACAAGGGCAAGCCCTGGGTGGCGCAGCTGATCAAGGCCTACCACTCCGATGAAGTGCGCCAGTTCATTGATGTGCAGTTCAAGGGATCGGTGATCCCTGCGTTTTGATAGGAAGCACCCCCTGAGCGGCTGACGCCGCTTCCCCCTCTCTCGCTTCGCGGGAGGGGGACGACACCCTCGCTTCGGGGCGGCCCTTGCTCGGTGTCCCTCGCTTTGGGTTGCGCCGGTTTCGGTCGCCGTATTCAGTGCTAGCGAGGGCTGAATTGCAAAAGCTGCCATTGGCAGCTTTTTTTCATTCTCCCAGTACCCTGAAGTATTCGGTCAGCGGTGCGCGGGTGGTCTGGGTGCGGTTGACGGGGGCGGCCTCGTCGGGCCAGCCCAGGGCCAGGCCGCAGACGATGTGCTCGCCGGGCGGCAGGTCGAGCACGCGGCGCACGGTGTCGGGGTAGGAGGCCAGGGCGCCGATGGCGCAGCTGCCCAGGCCCTGGGCGGCTGCGGCCATTTGCAGGCCGTACAGGGTCATGCCCAGGTCCATGTAGCCGCCTGCGCCGAAGCGGGCGTCAATGCTCACGACCAGGGCCACGGGCGCATCGAAGAAGCGGTAGTTGCGGCCGAACTGCGCGTCGCGCCCTGCGCGGTCCTCGCGGGCCACGCCCAGGGCGCTGTACAGGGCCTGGGCCGACGCCACCTGCCGCTTGCGCAGCGCCATGGGCATGGGGCGGGGGAAGTAGCCGTAGTCCTCGCGCTCAGGTGCTCCGCCTTGCCAGTCTGCCAGCAGCGCCTGTGTGAGTGCGCCGCGCAGGCTGCCGCGCACCTGGATGAACTGGCCGGGCTGCAGGTTGCCGCCGCTGGGCGCGCGGCGGCCCGATTGCAGCAACTGGTGCAGCAGCGCATCCGGCACGGGATCGGGCCGGTAGGCGCGCACGGAGCGGCGCGCGTGCACCAGGGCCTCATGCGCATCGCCAAAGGGAAGAGTGTCGGGCGGTGGGTTGGCGGACATAGGAAATGCGGAGTCCATGGATTCAAAGCGCCTGCACCAGGCAGGCTGCGCCTATGCCGCCCGCACCGGCAATGGCGGCCAGGCCCAGGGCCGGCCTGTGGGCTGCTGGCGTGCGGTGCAGGTCTGAGAGCATGCGCACCAGCGCAACCGCGCCCGATGCGCCTATGGGATGGCCGCGCGCCAGGCCACCGCCGCCGGTGTTGAGCTGCTGCAGTGGCAGGCCCAGGGTTTCGGCAAAGGCCAGGGCCTGCACGGCGAAGGCATCGTGCAGCTCCACAGCCTGGAGCTCTGCCGCAATCAGGCAAGGCAGCTGCAGCGCTGCGGCTGCACGCTCCAGCACCTGCTGGGCCGCCAGTGCGGCGGCGACCAGCGGTGTTTCAGGTGCATGGCCCAGCGAGGCACTGGCCACCCAGCGGGCGCGTGGCTGCAGGCCCAGGCGTGCACAGGCCTGCGGCGTGGCCAGCAGCACCAGGGCGGCGCCATCGGCCTTGGGCGAGATGGTGGGTGTGCTCAGCGCATGGCGCTGGCGCGTCTGGGCGTCAACGGCGCCGCCCGCTTCGGCCACCACGGGCATGCGGGCAACGCGGGCCGGATTCAGGGCGCGCGGATAGGCGTCGTGGTCCAGCCCGGCCAGGGGCACGATCTCTTGGGTCAGCCGGTCGCGGTGCGCGAGCGCCAGCGCGTGGCTGTGGATGGCATGGGCCTCCTGAACGGCGCGGGTGATGCCATGGGCCAGCGCATGGTCGGCGGCCGATTGCAGCAGGTCCGGGTCACGTGCGGGGTCGGGGGCGAAGGCGGGGCGTTCAAAGGGCACGGGCAGCTCGCCTGCATGGCGCGGGCGCGTCTGGCGGATGGGGGCACGGCTCCAGGCCTCGGCACCACCGGCCACCACAATGCTGGCCTGGCCCGACATCAGCAGGCCCGCAGCCAGGGCCACGCTGTCCAGGCCCGAGCAGCACTGGGTATCCACGCTGTGGGCCGCGCAGCGCTCCGGCAGGCCCGCAGCCAGGGCCAGCATGCGGGCCGGGTTGCCGCCTGCGCCCAGGGCGTTGCCTAAGACCACGGCATCCACGGCATCCACGGCCCGGGCAGGCAGGCCGGCCCGGGCCAGCAAGGCCTGGAGCACGGGCGCGCCCAGCTCGTGCGCGGCAAGCTCGCGCAGCGCACCGCCCACGGGGGCGACGGGGCTGCGCGCCCAGGCCAGGATGACGGGGGCGTCTTGCGGGTTCATGGCAGGGGCAGCAGCGCGGGTTCGCCGGGCAGTGCCTGGCCAGTGGCCGTGGCCGCCAGAGCGCGCGCCAGCCGGCCATGGTCGGTCTTGCCGCTGGCGGTCTGCGGCCAGTCGGTGCAGATCCACCATTGGCGCGGCAGCTTGTAGCTTTCCAGCCGCTCGCGCAGCCAGGCCGCCAGCGCCTGTGCGGAGCCTGCGGGCGCGGCGCCGTGCCATTGCACGACGGCGTGCACCTGCATGCCACGCAGGGCATCGGGCAGGCCTTGGATGGAGACCTGGGCCACGCCCGGGTGCGCGGCCAGCAGGGTCTCGACTTCTTCGGGGAACAGGTTCTTGCCCTGGGTGACGAGCATGCGGCTCTGGCGCCCGGCCAGGCACAGCTGGCCGCCGGCATCGATATGGCCCATGTCGCGCACGGACAGCCACTCGCCGTCGCGCAGCGCGGCCGTGCCGTCGCGCGCCTCGCCTACATAGTCCATGAACAGCATGGGGCTGCGCATGTAGATCAGGCCGTCCTCTCCCGGCTGCAGGGGCTGGTCGCCGGGCTGCTGCGTGGCCGGGCGGATCTGCAACTGCACATTGCTGAAGGGCCGGCCCACGGCCTGTGGCGGGGCCTGTTCGTCGGCCTCCATCCAGGCGATGAAGCTGGCCTCCGAGGCACCGTAGAACTCGATGATGCGTGCGCGCGGAAACAGCGCGCGCAGGGCCGGGGTCTGGGCGCGCATCCAGCGCGCGCCGCTGATCATGATCAGCTCCACCTCGGGGATGGGCGCCAGCGCGCGGTGTGCGGCCCATTGCAGCATCAGCAGCAACTGGCTGGGTACGGCGACCAGGCAGGGGGCTTCGCCGCGCGCCAGCGAGGCCAGGCAGCGCGCTGCCGAGAACCGCTCCTGCACCACGGCGCCTTCGCCGCACCACAGGCCCTGCATCACGCCGAACAGGAACAGCGAATGCGAGATGCGCCCGGGCGCCATGGTCCGCTGCGCGGCCACGGCGCCGAAGTCCTCGAGGCAGACGCGAAAGCTCTCTGTCCACGAACGGTGATGGCGCATGAAGCCCTTGGGCAGTCCGGTGCTGCCCGAGGTGAAGCCGGTATAGAAGGCGCCGGTGGCGGTGGCCTCGGCCAGAGCGCTGGGCGCCGTGGGAAGCCAGCCCTCGATGCGGCTGCGCACGGCCTCGGGCCAATCGGGGTCGGCCACGGCGGCGCAGCGGCCGCTGTGCAGGATGGCGAGGAATTCGACGATGGCATCCACGGTGCTGGCGCTGCCGCCCGTGTCCACCAGCAGCATCTCTGGCGCCTGGCCGGCCACCAGCGCGGCCGAGCGCTGCAGCACGGCGGCATGCAGCGCGGCAAAGCTCCATTGGCCCGCCTCGCTTTGCAGCGCCATCGCGTCGGGGCGCTGCCGGGCCCAATGCTCCAGCGGGCCATGGACCAGGGTCCACGGGTGCTGCAGCGGCGCGGCCAGCGGGTGGGGCGCGAGCGGCTCAACCATGCTGGCGGCCTCCGAAGGGCCAGTCCGGCATGCCGCGCGCCACCGTGTGCACCACCAGGGCGCACAGCACGCACTTGATCAGATCGCCGGGCACGAACAGCAAGGTGGCCATGAAGGCCTGCGACAGGCTGAGCTTGGCCATCAGCATGAGGCCCAGCACGCCAAAGGCATGCAGCGCCACCAGCCCGCCCAGCGCCGAGGCTGCAAAGGCGCTGAACGCCGTGCGCCGGGGAGACCCTTGGGGCAGCGCACGCATGACCAGGCCGGCAATGCAGGCCGCCAGCGGGTAGCCCAGCAGGTAGCCGGCCGAGGGTGCCATGAAGACGGCAATGCCGCCGCGCCCGCCCGACAGCAGGGGCAGGCCCACGGCTACGGCCGCGAGGAACAGCAGCATGGACTGCATGCCGCGCCAGGGGCCGAGCATCACGCCGGCCAGCATTACGCCCAGCGACTGGATGGTGATGGGCACGCCCAGCGGCAGGTCGATCTTGGGAATCAGGCCCATGACCGCCATCAGCGCCGCAAACAGCGAGACCTGGGCCATGGAGCGCGCAGAGGCGCGTGAGACGGTGGAGGGGGCGGTCATGGACGGTTCTCGGAAGGTTCTCGCAAGGCTCTTGCGTATGGATCGGTCGGGAAATGGGGCAGGGCAGGCCTCAGCGGCCCAGGCGCGCCCACAGCGCGTCGGACACGCGGCGCGTGGCCTGCAGCATGTGGATGGTCAGCGGCGCAATCAGGCGCAGGCCGCCGGCGCGGCCCGTGCGCAGCCGGTGGGCATCGTCCATGCGCTTCCACTGCACGAAGAAATGCTCGGTGAAACGCAGCATCAATGCCAGCTGCAGGGCCACCTGTTCGGGGGAGATGCCGATGCGCTCCAGCGGCGCCAGCAACCGCTCCAGCACATCGACCAGATCGCTGGGGCGTGTGCTCACGGTCAGCGCCATGCCCAGCGTGGAGGCGCAGACCAGGCGCAGCGCGCTGGCGGCGGCCAGGGCGTAGTGCTGCATCCACACATGGAAGGCAGCGACCAGCAGGGCGGCCACGGTGACCGACAGCATGAGCCGCCGTGCGCCCTCGGTGGCGCGGCCCAGCGACAGCCACAGCAGGCCGCAGGCGGCGCCGGCCAGGGCCAGCAGCCACGGTGAATCGATGAGGAACAGGCCCGTTCCCAGCAGCGCCATGAGCAGCAGCTTGCGGCCCGCGCTCCAGGCATGGAGCCAGCTGGTGTATTCGCTGTAGAGGCTTCCCATGGCGGCCGGCTCCTGCGTCAGTCCTGCGCTTGCAGCCGCCGGGCCACGTCGGCTTCATAGGCCGCGCAGACCTCATGGCCGGGGCCGTCTGCGCGCACTTTGCCGCGCTCCAGCCAGAGCACGCGGCCAAAGCTGCGCACGTGGTCCAGCACATGGGTGGAGACCAGCACCTGCTGCTCGGCGGCCGCGATGTCCCGGGCCAGCCGCGCCTGGCCCGGCAGGTCCAGGCTGGCGAAGGGCTCGTCCAGCAGCAGCACGCGCGGCGCGGCAATGAGCAGGGCCAGCCAGCACACCTGCTGGCGCTGGCCCTGGCTGAGCCCGGCCACGGCGCGCGGAGCCCAGTCGGCCAGGCCCCGGCTGGCCAGCAGGGCGCGGGCGCGCTCCGTGGCCTCGCGCCGCGAGATGCCCGAAGGGCGCAGACCCAGGGCCAGCTCTTCCTCCACGGTGGGGAAGATGATCTGGTCGTCGGGGTTCTGGAACATCAGCCCGACCTGGCCCGGGCGCTGTGCACGGGCCTCGTGCAGTTCGGTGCCGTCCAGCAGCACGCGCCCGGCCTCGGGCGCATCCAGGCCGCACAGCAGGCGGAACAGGCTGGTCTTGCCGGCGCCGTTGTCGCCTATGAGGCCCACGCGCGGCTCGTCCAGCCGCAGGTCGAGGCCGTCAAAGACTGTTGTGATGCCGCGCCGCAGGCGCACGGCTTCCACGCGCAGGCTGGCGGTGCTGGCAGGGCGGTCGGCAGTTCGGGAGGATTCGGGCATGGCAAAGGAAAGCGGGCACTTACCTGTAATGCACGCAACCGCAAGGGATCTTGCCGTTGTACAGGCCTGTCGGGGGCGGATTCTAGCAATGCCGTCCAGGCTGTACATCAAGGCTTGAAAGACGGCAATCGATATAAGCACCGTATTTTTTATTCTTTTGTTTGAACAACGTTTTGCAACACACTCGTTAGAACACTAATGACGGCAGATCCTGGGGATTCGCCTGTGCTTGGCGACGACGCAAGACAACGCATGCCGATCGGCTTGCAACTGCGTCCAACTGCGCAGCACAGGGCCCGGAAATTGCGCGCCATTGCCTGGAGATGGCGGTGCAAAGGCTGCCGTTGCCGATCCCAGGACCGTTTTCACTGCCGAACCGAGACTCCATGACCGTCCAGACCGCCCATTTGGCCCCGGAAAACGCGCTGATCCGCCTGCGCGACCTGCAAAAGAAATTTGTAACAGCCGATGGCAAGCACTTCGATGCCGTGCGTTCGGTATCGCTGGACATCGGCCAGGGCACGGTCTTCGGCCTGATCGGCAAGAGTGGTGCGGGCAAGTCCACGCTGCTGCGCCTGATCAACCTGCTCGAGCGTCCCGACAGCGGCGAGGTGGTGGTGGCAGGCCAGCGCCTGACCGACCTGGGCCGCCGCGCGCTGCGCGAGGCGCGCCAGAACATCGGCATGATCTTTCAGCAGTTCAACCTGCTGCAGAACGCCACCGTGTTCGAGAACGTGGCCTTTCCGCTGCGCATCCACGGCGGCCATTCGCGTGCCCAGATCGAGCAGCGCGTGCGCGAGTGCCTGGACATCGTCGGCCTGACCGACAAGTCGGCCAGCCATCCTGCCCAGCTGTCGGGCGGCCAGAAGCAGCGCGTGGCGATTGCGCGCGCCCTGGCCCCGCGCCCGCAGGTGCTGCTGTGCGACGAGCCCACCTCGGCGCTGGACAGCGAGACCACGCGCTCCATCCTGGCCACGCTGGCCGACATCAACAGCCGCCTGGGCGTGACCATCGTCATCGTCACGCACGAGCTGGCCGTGGTCGATGCGCTGTGCAGCGAGGTGGCCATCATCGAGCAGGGCCAGGTGGCCGAACGCTTCACGCTGCCCGCCCTGCCGCAGGGCCGTGCCTACGAGGCGCCGCAGCGCGCCACGCTGCTGGGCAGCGAACTCGAGGCCCTGCGCGTGGAGCGCGCCGACAAGGCCCTGCGCGAGCGCGGCGCCACCCGCCCCGTGGTGCTGCGCGCCGTGGGCGGCTCCGAGCACTGATGGGGCTTTCGCCCCTTCCCGCTTTTCGCCTCTTCCCGTTTTCCCCTTCTTTTCGATTCCGCATTCCCATGTCTGAAAACATCGTCGAAATCCTGCCCGAGCTGTGGCTGGCCATGGGCCAGACCCTTTTGATGCTGGGCATCGGCCTGTCGGCCGCCGTGCTCATTGGCGGCCCGCTGGGCGTGCTGCTGTTCCTGCTGGGTCCCGGCCAGTCGCTGGACAACCGCCCGGCCTTCGCCGTGCTGAACTGGACGGTCAACACCGTGCGGTCCTTCCCCTTCATCATCTTGCTGGTCGCGCTGGTGCCCTTCACGCGCTGGCTGGCCGGCACCTCCATCGGCCCGCTGGCTGCGGCCGTGCCGCTGTCCGTGGCGGCTATTCCCTACCTGGCACGCCTGGTGGACCAGTGCCTGCGCGATGTGCCGCGCGGCGTGATCGAGGCCGCGCACGCCATGGGCGCATCGGAACTGCAGATCGTCTGGCGCGTGCTCATCGTCGAGGCGCGTTCGGGCCTGGTGCTGGCGCTGACCGTGCTGGCCGTGAGCTTTCTGTCGTACTCGGCCATTGCCGGCGTGGTGGGCGGCGGCGGCATTGGCGATCTGGCCATCCGCTACGGCTACTACCGCTTCCAGACCGATGTGATGGTGCTCACCGTGACCATCCTCGTGGCCATGGTCCAGGTCATCCAGTTCGTGGGCAACACGGCGGCCCGCCGCCTGGACAAGCGCGGCTGAGCGCGCTGTCCGGACCCGCTTTCTTCTTTCTTCCCGCTCTCTCCCAAAAAAAGGATTCCGACATGACCGCATCCCTTTCCTTCGTGCGCCGCCATCTGCTGGCCTCGGCCGCCGCCCTTGCCGCTGCCAGCGTGCTGGCGCTGCCCGCCCACGCCCAGGCCGACAAGAAGCAGCTGGTGATCGGCGGCACGGCAGGCTCCAACATCGACCAGCTCAAGCAGGGCATCGTGCCGCTGCTGCAAAAGAAGGGCTACCAGGTCAAGCTGGTGGAGTTCAACGACTACGTGCAGCCCAACCTGGCGCTGGCCCAGGGCTCGCTGGACGCCAACTTCTTCCAGCACCGTGTCTACCTGCAGAAGTTCGCGGCCGACCAGAAGCTGGACCTGGTGGAGCTGGTGCAAGGCCCCATCGCCCCCCTGGGCGTGTATTCCAAGACCCGCAAGACCCTGGCCGAGGCCAAGGAGGGCGACCGCGTGACCCTGCCCAACGACCCGAGCAACCTGGCGCGTGCCCTGGTGCTGCTGGAGCAGGCCGGGCTGATCAAGGCCAAGCCCGGCATCGATCCGCTGCGCGTGTCTGAAAAGGACCTGGCCGAGAATCCGCGCAAGCTCAAGTTCATCCCGCTGGAAGCCGCACAGCTGCCGCGTTCGCTGGGCGACACCGAGTACGCCATCATCAACGGAAACTTCGCCATCTCCTCGGGCCTGAAGCTGACCGAGGCCGTCTCGCTGGAAAAGACCCCCGACCACTATCTGAACGTGGTGGCCATCAAGAAGAAGGACCAGGGCACGGCATGGGCCAAGGACCTGGCCGAGGTCTACCGCTCCGCCGAATTCAAGGCCGTGGTGGACAGCAAGTTCCAGGGCTACGCCAAGCCCTCCTTCCTACAGTGAGCCTGCTGAACGCGGCCACATAATGGCTGCTTGCGGGAGGTGCCCCTCCCGCCTCTTTCCCGCCTCTTTCCCGCCCGTTTCCCGCCATTTCCTCCAGGAGCAATGCATGAGCCAGATCAAGGTCGCTGTCATCGTGGGCAGCCTGCGCAAGGATTCCTTCAACCGCAAATTCGCCGACGCCATTGCGCGCCTGGCGCCCGAAGGCCTGGTCTTCGAGCAGGTCGCCATCGACAGCCTGCCCCTGTACAACCAGGACCATGACGGCAATGAGGTGGACGTGGTCAAGCAGTTCCGCGCCCAGATCCAGACGGCCCAGGCCGTGCTGTTCCTGACGCCCGAGTACAACCGCTCGATTCCCGGCGTGCTCAAGAATGCGCTGGACCAGGGCTCGCGCCCCTACGGCAAGAGCGTCTGGGCCGGCAAGCCCGCTGCCGTGGCCGGCGTCTCCGTGGGTGCCATCGGCACGGCGCTGGCGCAGCAGCACCTGCGCAATGTGCTGGCCTACCTCGACATGCCCACGCTGGCCCAGCCCGAAATCTTCATCCAGGCCAAGGACGGCCTGTTTGCCGAAGACGGCTCCATCGGCGCCGGCAGCCGCGACTTCGTGAGCGGCTTTGTGCAAAAGTTCGCTGCCTGGGCGCGCAAGCACCAGTGAGCGGTGCGGCGAGGCCGCTCAAGACACAAAAAAGCCCGGCAATGCCGGGCTTTTGCGTTGCGGCTCCTGTGGGCGCAGAGGTCAGGAAGCGTCAAGAGGCGGGAGAAGTGTTGGCAATCGCCGCAGCAGGGCGTGCGGCGGACGATGCCTTCTCGCGCGCCTGGGCCTGGTCGATGGCGTCGATGATCACCACGCCCGTCGACTTGACGCCGGGCGCCGAAAAGCCGGCACCGGGCGTCACGCCGGGATGGGCCAGCAGCTTGCGCGTCATTTCCTGGTTCAGCTGCTGCTGGCTGGGCTTGGCGGGGGGGGGCGTGGCGGCAGGCTGCTCGGGCTCCTCGGGCGCAGGTGTCTCGTCGGTGTTGCGCACATAGCTGCGGTACACGCGCGAATTGAGCTGCTCCTGGTCCTGCTCGCGCTGGTACTGCATGAACTGGTAGACGCCGATGCCCAGCACGGTAATGGCCAGCAGGGACACGGCAATCACCGTGATCACCAGGTTTTCATCGGACGGCGGGCGGACATGGACATGGACAGGGCCGCGGGGCCGGGCATGGGGACGGTGGCTTGTGGCTGGCATGGATGGAAGGCAGTGAATGCAGTAAGGCTGCCTGGATATCGGCAGGTCCGCCGTCTTTCTGAAATACAGACGGTTCGTGTCGGACAAAGCCGCGAATAGGGCGGTGATGGTTCAGCCTACCAGCTTCATGTGTCTGCGAAAGCCCATCGCGCATTGCTTTTTTCAAAGGAGGTGCAGAGGCGGATACCTCTTTTATTCGCCACAGTCCATTGGGAGCATTCCGGACGGCCCGGCACGTCCGCTGTCTTGCCTCTCCAAAAGCAAAAGCGCCTGGGCCGAAACCCAGGCGCTTGTCCATTCATTGAGCATGCAGCCCCTGCGGGCTGCAATGGCCCTCAGGCGGCGATGGCCGTTTCCTGATTGGCGGCAGCCGCTGCACGCACGATGTCGCTGCGGGCCGATTCCAGGGCCTTGGCCTTGGACTCATCGCCCATGGCCACGCCTTCTGCGCGCACGATGCTCACATCGGTGATGCCCAGGAAGCCGAACACCGTCTTCAGGTAGCTTTCCTGGTGCTCCAGGGCCTGGCCCATTTCGCTGGTGGAGTACACGCCGCCGCGCGTGGAGGCCACGATGACCTTCTTGCCCTTGGCCAGGCCTTCGGGGCCGGCTGCGGTGTAGCGGAAGGTGCGGCCGCCCTGGGCGATGCGGTCGATCCAGGCCTTGAGCTGGCTGGAGATGGTGAAGTTGTAGAACGGAGCGCCGACCACGACCACATCGGCCGCCAGGAACTGGCTCACCAGGGCTTCGGAGATGGCGTTCTGTGCGCGCTCGGCTTCCGTCGTGGCGGCCTGGCCGGTGCGAAAGCCCATGGACACTGCGTTCAGGTGGTCGGGGGCGTTCACGGCCAGATCCAGGTATTCGACCTTGGCGCCGGGGTTGGCGGCGACCAGTGCAGCCACGGTCTGGGCGGTCAGCTGGCGGGACACCGAAGCGGCGCCGGTGATGGAAGAGTCGATGTGCAGCACTTGCATGGAAAAGCTCCTGGGATGTCGGTTGGGATCGCGGTTGGGATCGGCCACTCGGGAAAGCTTGTAGGGCCGACGATGGGATCAATTGTGAATTTGGACAGAGTCTTTGATAAGCCACCGAAATTGCGATAGATTGTCCTGAATTTGCAGTCAATGAGCACAGGGGAGGGACGCGCGACATGATGGATCTCAACGACATGCTGTACTTCGCCGAGGTGGTGGAGCGCGGCGGCTTTGCCTCTGCCGGGCGGGCGCTGGGCATACCCAAGTCGCGGCTGTCGCGGCGCGTGGCGGAGCTGGAGGCCCGGCTGGGCGTGCGCCTGCTGCAGCGCACCACGCGCAAGCTTTCGCTGACCCAGGTGGGTGAGGCCTATCTGCGCCACTGCCAGGCCATGCGCGATGCGGCCCTGGCCGCCGCCGACACCGTGGCCGAGGTGCAGACCGAGCCGCGCGGCACCATCCGCGTGAGCTGCCCTGTGACCCTGGCCCAGACCGTGCTGGGCGAGCTCATGCCCCAGTTCCTGCAGCGCTGCCCGCTGGTGCATGTGGAGATGCAGGTGACCAACCGGCCCGTGAACCTGGTGGAGGAGGGCATCGACGTGGCGCTGCGCGTGCGCCCCAGCCTGGAGGACAGCGGCTCCATGGTCGTCAAGCGGCTGGATGTGGCGCGCCAGATCCTCGTGGCCAGCCCGGAGCTGCTGGAGCGCCAGGGCACGCCGCGTGCACTGGCCGACCTGCAGCACCTGGACAGCATGTCCATGTCGGCGGTGGATGGCCAGTCCAGCCTGCTGCTGGTCGGCCCCGAAGGCCGCGAGCAACGCCTGCAACTGCAGCCGCGCTACGTGGTGGATGACCTGCTCACGCTGAAATTCGCGGCGCTGGCCGGCAGCGGCATGTGCTGGCTGCCTGACTACATGTGCCACGAGGAACTGGCCGAGGGCCGGCTCGTGCACCTGCTGCCGGGCTGGGAGCCGCCCCAGGGCATCGTGCATGCGGTCTTCCCCTCGCGGCGCGGCCTGGCGCCGGCCGTGCGGCATTTCCTGGACTTCCTCGGCGAGACCGTGCCGGGGCGCAACAGCCATGCCACGCGCGAGCCGGCGGTACGCTAGGGTTGGGTTGCACCTTGCCACGCCATAAGAAAACAACAAAACGTTCGTTGGGATAGTTGGCGGTGTTCTCCACAATCGGGGCCCATGTCCAGCAATGGACAGTCCAGGAGAACCCATGAATCCCCACCGCATCATCATCGTGCCCGGCTGGCGCAACTCCGGTCCTGACCACTGGCAAAGCCTGTGGGCGCAGCAGCTGCCGCATGCCGAGCGCGTGGAGCAGGACGACTGGCTGGTGCCCCACCGCGATCCCTGGGTGGCCGCGCTGGAGCAACTGGTGCTGTCCCGGCCCGAACCGGTGGTGCTGGCCGCCCACAGCCTGGGCTGCATCACGGCCGCGCATCTGGGCCCCGAGGCCAGTGCGCGCGTGCGCGGTGCGCTGCTGGTGGCGCCGGCCGATCCCGAGCGCCGTGCCCAGCTGGCCGACTTTGCGCCCGTTCCCTATGCGCCGCTGCCGTACCGCAGCGTGCTGGTGGCCAGCAGCAACGACCCCTACTGTCCGATCCGCCGGGCCGGTGCCTATGCTCGGGCCTGGGGAAGCGAGTTCGTGCGGCTGCAGAACGCGGGGCACATCAATGTCGAATCAGGCTTTGGCGACTGGCCCCTGGGCCTGGCGCTGCTGCAGTCGCTGATGCAGGGCGACAGCTGGCAGCCGGCCCAGCCCCGGCCTGCCGTGCGTTCGCCGCGTTCGCCGCGCTCGCCACGTGTGGCGGCTGCGCATGCCTCCGTCTCTGTGGGCACTGGCGCTGGCGCGCCATGGGCTGCCGGTCTGTGATGGCCAGGCGCTCGGCCGCAGGCAGGGCAGGTTCTTTATATGGTGGCAGGCCATTAACAAACAAAAATATATTCTTTTGAGTTTTAAGTCAGCGTTCGCACAATGTGACTGTCTGTGAATACAACGCAGAGATGTCCACTAATAAAAGGCAGCGAACCATGCATTCTTTGAAGCTCAAGACTTTGTTGGCCACCCTGGCGCTGGCCGCCGCGGGAACGGTATCGGCGCAGAACCAGCTGCTCAACGTTTCCTACGACGTGGCGCGCGAGTTCTACAAGGACTACAACGCCGCCTTCGTCGCCCACTACAAGAAGACCAAGGGCGTGGACATCAAGGTGGACCAGTCGCACGGTGGCTCCAGCGCCCAGGCGCGTGCCGTCAACGACGGCCTGGCCGCCGACGTGGTGACCTTCAACACCACCACCGACGTGCAGTTCCTGGCCGACAGCGGCGTGGTCGCCAAGGACTGGGCCAAGAAATTCCCCAATGACGCCTCGCCCACCACATCGACCATGCTGTTTCTGGTGCGCAACGGCAATCCCAAGAACATCAAGGACTGGAGCGACCTGATCCGCCCCGACGTGAAGGTCGTGGTGGTCAATCCCAAGACCGGTGGCAATGGCCGCTACGCCTACCTGGCGGCCTGGGGTTCGGTGCGCGAGAAGGGCGGCACCGATGCGCAGGCGGCCGAGTTCGTGCAGCAGCTCTACAAGAACGTGCCCGTGCTGGGCAAGGGCGGCCGCGACGCGACCAGCATCTTCCTGCAGCGCAACATCGGCGACGTGCTGATCACCTTCGAATCCGAAGTGGTCTCCGTGGACCGCGAATTCGGCAAGGGCAAGGTCGATGCCGTCCATCCCTCGGTGTCCATCGTGGCCGAGAACCCCGTGGCCGTGGTCGAGCGCACCGTTGCCAAGAAGGGCACGGGCCAACTGGCCCAGGACTACCTGGCCTGGCTGTACTCCGACGAAGCCCAGGAAATCGCCGCACAGCACGCGCTGCGCCCCCGCTCCGAGGCCGTGCTCAAGAAGCACGCCGACGTGTTCAAGCCCATCAAGCAGTTCACCGTGGCCAAGTATTTCGGCTCGCTGTCCGAAGCCCAGAAGGTGCACTTCAACGACGGCGGACAGTTCGACAAGATCTACGTCCCCGGCAAGTAAGCACGCAAGCAGGCATGAAGGCGGCGCAGTCCGCCTGAGGCCCCCTCCCCACACTGGCTGATTTGGAATCCAACATGGTGTCTGCCGTTCCGACCAGCCCAAGGCCTGGCGCCGACGCTCCTGTGCCCGCACCGTCCGGTGCGGCGCGCAAGGGGCGCGGCGCCAAGCGCGTTTTGCCCGGCTTCGGGCTGACCTTGGGCTATACGCTGTTTTATCTGAGCCTGATCGTGCTGATCCCGCTGTCGGCACTGCTGTTCAAGACCTTCTCGCTCACCTGGCCCCAGTTCTGGGAGGCCGTGGCCTCGCCGCGCGTGCTGGCCTCGTACCGGCTGACGTTTGGCGCCTCGTTTGCGGCGGCCTGCGTGAACCTGGTGTTCGGCCTGCTGATCGCCTGGGTGCTGGTGCGCTACAAGTTCCCGGGCAAGAAGATCGTCGATGCCCTGGTGGACCTGCCCTTTGCCCTGCCCACGGCCGTGGCCGGCATTTCGCTGACCGCCTTGCTGGCCGGCAACGGCTGGGTGGGCCAGTACCTGGAGCCCTACGGTATCCAGCTGGCCTTCAACCCGAACGGCGTGGTCATTGCGCTGATCTTCATCGGCCTGCCCTTTGTCGTGCGCACGGTGCAGCCGGTGCTGGAAGACTCCGAGAAGGAGCTGGAAGAGGCGGCCACCAGCCTGGGCGCCTCGCGCTGGCAGATCTTCTACAAGGTGATCCTGCCGGCCATCACGCCCGCGCTGCTCACGGGCTTTGCCATGGCGTTTGCACGCGCCATCGGCGAGTACGGATCGGTCATCTTCATCGCGGGCAACATGCCCATGATTTCCGAGATCACACCGCTGATCATCATTGGCAAGCTGGAGCAATACGACTACGCAGGTGCCACGGCCGTGGCCGTGGTGATGCTGCTGTTCTCCTTCGTGATGCTGCTGGTCATCAACGCGCTGCAGGCATGGCAGCGCAAGCATTCGGGAGGGGTTTGAGATGGCGTTGTCTCCACAGGAAGCCCTGCTTCTCAAGATCATTGGCGCGGTGCTGGTCGCCGTGCTGG
The DNA here is from genome assembly GCF_002193035.1 of Delftia sp. K82. NCBI lineage: Bacteria > Pseudomonadati > Pseudomonadota > Betaproteobacteria > Burkholderiales > Comamonadaceae > Delftia > Delftia sp. K82. The sequence continues at coordinate 1,386,391 of NZ_MYFL01000001.1, forward strand.
TGCTGTACAGGCTCACGGCGCCCCCGAAGGGCCGGCGCGAAAAGCTCACCACCACCGAGCCGCGCGCCGTGCGCTGGATTCTCACGGGCATTGCGCTGATCTTCATCGGCCTGTTCCTCGTGCTGCCGCTGGCGGCCGTGTTCACCGAGGCGCTGCGCAAGGGCTGGGACGCCTATGTCGCCGGCCTGCAGGAGCCCGATGCCTGGTCGGCCATCAAGCTGACCCTGATCACGGCGCTGATCGCCGTGCCGGTGAACCTGGTGTTCGGCGTGGCGGCGGCCTGGTGCATCGCCAAGTTCGAGTTCCGGGGCAAAGCCTTTCTGATCACCCTGATCGACCTGCCGTTCTCGATCTCGCCCGTGGTGGCGGGCCTGATGTACGTGCTGGTGTTCGGCGCCCATGGCTGGTTCGGCCCCTGGCTGGCTGAGCATGACATCAAGATCATCTTCGCCGTGCCCGGCATCGTGCTGGCCACCATCTTCGTGACCTTCCCCTTCATCGCCCGCGAGCTGATCCCGCTGATGCAGGCGCAGGGCAGCGACGAGGAGCAGGCCGCCATCGTGCTGGGTGCCACGGGCTGGCAGACCTTCTGGAAGGTCACCGTGCCCAACATCAAGTGGGGCCTGCTGTACGGCGTGATCCTGTGCAATGCGCGTGCCATGGGTGAGTTCGGCGCGGTGTCGGTGGTCTCGGGCCACATCCGCGGCCAGACCAACACCATTCCGCTGCATGTGGAGATCCTCTACAACGAGTACCAGTCCGTTGCCGCCTTCGCTGCCGCCTCGCTGCTGGCCCTGCTGGCGCTGGTGACCCTGGTCATCAAGTCGGTGGCCGAGTGGCGTGCCGAGCAGCAGGCCAAGGCCGCTGCCGACCTGCCTCCCGAGCGCCCCACGGCGTCTTCCCAGGCATCCCAGGTGCCGCAGGTGTCCTGAACCTCGGCCCCGACCAGACAAAAGCAAGAGCAAGACCATGAGCATTGAAATACGCAACGTCAGCAAGCAGTTCGGCGATTTCCAGGCCCTGCGCGATGTGAGCCTGGACATCCAGTCCGGCGAACTCATCGCACTGCTCGGCCCCTCGGGCTGCGGCAAGACCACGCTGCTGCGCATCATCGCGGGCCTGGAGACGCCCGACGTGGGCAGCATCCACTTCAGCGGCGAAGACACCACCGATGTCCATGTGCGCGAGCGCAACGTGGGCTTCGTGTTCCAGCACTACGCGCTGTTCCGCCACATGACCGTGTTCGAGAACGTGGCCTTCGGCCTGCGCGTGAAGCCGCGCAGCCAGCGGCCCAGCGAGGCCCAGATCCGCGAGAAGGTGATGAGCCTGCTCAAGCTGGTGCAGCTGGACTGGATTGCCGAGCGCTTCCCGTCCCAGCTGTCGGGAGGCCAGCGCCAGCGCATTGCCCTGGCCCGCGCCCTGGCGGTGGAGCCCAAGGTGCTGCTGCTCGACGAGCCCTTCGGCGCGCTGGATGCCAAGGTGCGCAAGGAGCTGCGCCGCTGGCTGCGCCGCCTGCATGACGAGCTGCACGTGACCTCCATCTTCGTGACCCACGACCAGGAGGAGGCACTGGAGGTGGCCGACCGCGTGGTCGTCATCAACCAGGGCCGCATCGAGCAGGAGGGCACGCCCCAGCAGGTCTGGGACAACCCGGCCACGCCCTTCGTCTACGGCTTCCTGGGCGATGTCAACCTGTTCAAGGGCCGCGCCAGCGATGGCCGTGTCTACCTGGACGACGGCACCCAGCTGGACAGCCACGACGCCAAGGGCGCCAGCGACAGCAAGGCCTTCGCCTATGTGCGCCCGCACGATCTGGAGGTGGAGCGCTACTCGCCCGGGCAGAACCTGGACGTCCAGGGACGGCCCACGGGCATCGTCGTGCAGCTGGCCCGCGCCATCGTCGTGGGGCCCATTGCGCGCCTGGAACTTATTCCCTCGGAGAGCACCGAAAGCACGGACAATGCCGAAGAGGGTGGCCTGATCGAGGCGCAGATTCCTGCGCAGCAGTTCAGGGACATGGCCCTGCGCGAGGGGGAAACCCTGGTGGTGACACCGCGCCGTGCCAAGGTGTTTCTGGACGAGGCGGCTGGCATCTGACGGCGCGGCAACGGCTTCCTGCACCCGCTGAACAGGGCTGCAGCGCCGGGCCGGCGCCGCAGCCCTGATTTCATTCAACCGGGTGACGAAAGACAAGAATGCTTCAATGGTTTGACAACGCTCCGCGCCGCATCCTGGCGCTCATCAGCCTGGCCTGCGTGGCCATGCTGGCCTTCGGCATGTATCTGCAGCATGTGGTCGGGCTGGAGCCCTGCCCGATGTGCATCGTGCAGCGCTATGCATTGATCGGCGTGGCCCTCTTCACGGGCCTGGGCAGTGTGCGCGGCGGTCGTGGCTGGCTGATCAGCTGGGGCGTGCTGGCGCTGGTGGCTGCAGGCTTTGGCGCCTTCGTCGCCGCGCGCCAGAGCTGGCTGCAGTGGTATCCGCCCGAGTTCGCCACCTGCGGCCGCGACTTCTACGGAATGATCGAGAACTACTCCATCAGCCGTGCCGTGCCCATGATCTTCCGTGGCTCGGGCGACTGCGCCGCCGTGGACTGGAGCTTCCTGGGCGGCTCCATCGCCAACTGGTCCTTCATCTGCTTCGCCATCATGAGCGTGGCCGTCTTGGTGCTGCTGGTGCGCGGCGCTGCCCGCAGGCGCTGAGCCCTAGGCTGAGGCTTGCGCCAGTCGCCGCTGCAGCGACTGAGACATGGTGCTCAGGATGAGCCAGCAGGACGTGGCGCCCGCGTCCAGCACGCCAATGGAGCGCGGCCCCAGCCGGGCCGAGCGCCCGATGCGGGCCTGCAGGTGGCGCGTGGATTCCTTGCCCGCTTCGGCCGCGGCCTCCATGGCCTGCAGCGCCTCGCGGAAACCGGCGCCTGCCTGCAGCGATTGCCGGTAGGCCTGCAGGGCCGGGGCCAGCGTGTCGATGAGGGTCTTGTCGCCCACCTGGGCCTTGCCCATCTCCTGCACTTCGGCGAAGGCCCGCGCCAGCGCCTGGCCGAACAGGGTGGCATCCATCTCCTGCTCCGGCCCAAGAACATCGGCGAAGCCTTGGAAGAAGCTGCCGTACAGCGGGCCCATGGAGCCGCCGATATCGTCCATCAAGGCCTGGGACAGTTGCTGCAGCGCCGCAGGCAGTTGCGCCGCCTGGCTGGCCTCCATGGCATCGAGCCGTGCGCCGCAGCCGGAAAAGCCCTTGGCCATGTTGATGCCGTGATCGCCATCGCCGATCAGGCCGTCGATCTCGCTCAGGAACTCCCGGTGGCCGACGATGGCCGTGATCAGCTCGCGCACGATGCTGCCCGCGCCATCGAGCGCAATGGCCGGCCCTTGGCTGGTGCGCCTTGCGGCTTGGGGGCGGGCGGTTTGTGCTTGTTCCTGGGCCTGTGCCGGCGTCCTTGCCGGAACAGAGGGCGACGTTGGAATGGCGTCCTGCGGCTGGGGCGGCAGCCCGCCGGCCAGGGTCAGGGCGACTGACTGGCAGGGCGCCTCGAGACATGCCAGCAGCTCGTCGTCCAGCTGCATCAGCGTGAGCGTGATGCCCATCATCTCCAGCGACGTGAAGAGATTGCCCACCAGCCGGAAGGCCACCTGCATGCCGCGTTCTTGCAGGCGCCGGGCCACCTCGCCATAGAGGATGTACTGCTCCATCAGCGGCGTGGCGCCCAGGCCGGACAGCAGCACGGCCACGCGGTCGCCCGGGGAGAAGGGCAGGTCGGGCAGCAGGGTGTCCAGCATGCGCTCGGCCATGTCGGCCGCCGTGGCCGTGCGGTGCACGGACATGCCGGGCTCGCCATGGTGGCCTATGCCCACCTCCATGCTGCCGCGCTCGATATGGAAGTTGGCCTTGCCCACGGCGGGAATGGTGCATGCCGACAGGCCGATGCCGATGCTGCGCGTGCGGGCCATGGCGTGCCGGGCGAGGGCGATCACTTCGTCGAGGCTGGCGCCCATGGCCGCCCGGGCGCCCGCCACCTTCCACATCAGGATCTCGCCGGCCACGCCGCGGCGGCTGGCCTCGTCGCCCCGCGCGGCAGAAGGCACGTCGTCGTTGGCCACCACGGTCCTGACCGCCATGCCTTCGGCCGCGGCCATCTGCACGGCCATGGCCACGTTCATGTTGTCGCCTGCGTAGTTGCCATACAGGCAGGCCACGCCGGCGCCGCCATCGGCTGCGCGCATGGCGTCGTAGAAGCTTCTGGCCGTGGGGGACGAGAAGACCTCGCCCACGGCGGCGGCGTCGCACAGGCCTGCGCCCACATAGCCCAGAAAGGCCGGTTCGTGGCCCGACCCGCCGCCCGTCACGATGCCCACCTTGCCCCTGCGTGGCGCGCCATGCAGGCGCACGACGCGGGCATTGCCGGCGTCGATGCGCAGGGTGTCGCCATGGGCGGCGATCCATCCCTGGAGCATGTCCTCCACCACCCGGTCGGGGTCGTTGATCACGCGGTTGGTCGTCATGCCTTTGTCTCCTCCAGGTGCGGTCCCGGCGGGTGTGCCGAAGACCGTTCATATGATCATTGAGTGGTCATTTTTGATTTGTTGAAATTGGCATGTCAATGCCTTTTGGCTATTCAATAGCCAAGGGAAAACGATAGGATTTGATGGATTTTGTAGAAAATTCAACAGGTTACGTCTCCACATTGCCGATTCACATAGCTTTCGTTGTTTGACAACTGCTCTTCAATTGAGAAGACTCTCAAAAAACATTGATCAAATGATCATGTGATGGTCTTTTGTAATGAAGGGGATGCCATGAAGCTGGCCATCGGCTGCGACGAAGCCGCCTGCGACCTCAAGAACGCCGTGAAGCAGCATCTGCTGGCCCAGGGCCACGAAGTGGCCGACTTCGGCACGCACGACGGCGAGCCGGTGCTCTACCCCGACATCGGCATCGCGGTGGCGCAGGCCATCGTCCAGGGCCGCCATGAGCGCGGCGTTCTCCTGTGCGGCACGGGCATAGGCATGGCCATTGCCGCCAACAAGGTGGCGGGCATCCGCGCCGCGCAGGCCCATGACACATATTCGGCCGAGCGCGCCAGCCGCAGCAACGACGCGCAGATCATCACGCTGGGCTCGCGCGTGATCGGGGTGGAGCTGGCCAAGGCCATCGTGGACCGCTTCCTTGCATCGCGCTTCGATGGCGGCAGCTCGGCCCTGAAGGTGGATGCCATCACCGGCTTCGAGCGCTCGCAGGCCGCCGCGGCCGGGCGCGGGCAGGGCGCGTGACCATGGGCACCGGCACCGGCACCGGCACCGCACTGCTGCAGGCGCGCGGCGTGGCCAAGAGCTTCGGCGGCGTGCCTGCGCTGCGCAACGGCTGCCTTGAGCTGCAGGCGGGCAGCGTGCACGCGCTGTGCGGCGGCAATGGCGCAGGCAAATCCACCTTCCTGAACATCGTGATGGGCCTGTTGCGGCGCGATGCCGGCGAGATATTGCTCAAGGGCCGGCCGGTGGATTTCGCCACGCCGCACGAGGCGCTGGCGCACCGCCTGTCCATCATCACGCAGGAGCTGTCGCCCATCCCGGGCATGAGCGTGGCCGAGAACATCTTCCTGGGCCGCGAGCCCCGGCGCGCCGGCATAGTGGTCCGCCATGCCGCGCTGCTGGAGCAGGCGGATGCGCTGCTCAGGCAGTTGGGCTTCGATATCGATCCGCGCGCGCAGATGGGCCGCCTGAGCCTGGCGCAGACCCAGCTGGTGGAGATTGCCAAGGCCCTGAGCCGGCAAAGCGAGCTGATCATCATGGACGAGCCCACCTCGGCCATTGGCGAAAGCGAGACCGCCATTCTCTTCGACGCGATACGCCGCGTGACCGCGCAGGGCGCCGGCATCCTCTACGTGTCGCACCGCCTGACGGAGATCTTCACCATTGCCGACAGCTACACGGTGTTCCGCGATGGCGGCTTCGTGCAGACCGGCGCGCTGGCCGATATCGACCGGCGGCAGCTGGTGAAGCTCATCGTGGGCCGGGAAGTCCGCGCTGCCGCCAGCGAGCGCAGGGCTGCGGCGCCGGGCGAGCCGCTGCTGTCGGTGCAGGGGCTTACGCGCCGGGGCGAGTTCGAGGACATCAGCCTGGACGTTGCCCCCGGCGAGGTGCTGGGCATCTACGGACTGATGGGATCGGGCCGCAGCGAATTCCTCAACTGCCTGTACGGCCTCACGCGCGCCGACCAGGGGCAGGCGAGCCTGGGCGGGCTGCCCCTGCCGCGCGGCAATCCGGCGGCGTCGATCAAGGCGGGCCTGGCCCTGGTGACCGAGGACCGCAAGGCCACGGGGCTGGTGATGAACTCCTCGGTGCGCTTCAACACCAGCTTGCCCGCACTGCCGGGCCTGCAGCGCGCCGGGGTGGTGGATGGCGCGGCAGAGCGCGTGCTGGTGGGCGGCCTGCTGCAGCGCTTGCGCGTGAAGCTGGCCAGCCCTGCCATGCCGGTCTCCGGCCTGAGCGGCGGCAACCAGCAGAAGGTGGTGCTGGCCCGCTGCATGGCCACCAACCCCGTCTGCCTGCTGTGCGATGAGCCCACGCGCGGCATCGACGAAGGTGCCAAGCGCGAGGTGTACGCCTTCCTGGCCTCGCTGGCCGCGCAGGGCCATGCCGTGGTGGTGGTGTCCTCCGAGGCGCCGGAACTGCTGGAGCTGAGCGACCGCATTGCCATCTTCCGCAAAGGCCGGCTTGACCGCGTGGTGGCCGGCCACGGCATCACGCAGGAGGCGCTGATGCACCTCGCGTCCTGAGCCCGGGCGATGCCTGTGCTGCGTTTTTCCCCTTGCCTTTCACAACACACAGGAGACATGACCATGCCGTTTTTCCGCTTCACCACCGTGCTTGCCGCCGCGCTTGCCGGTGGGCTGTTCCTGGCCGCAGCGCAGGTCCGGGCCCAGGCTCCGGCCCCGCTGTCGGCACCAGCCCCAGTACCAGCACCGGGCAAGCCCTACCGCATAGGCGCGGCCGTCTATGGGCTCAAGGGCGAGTTCATGCAGATGTGGACCAAGGAGCTGAAGGCGCATCCGGCCGTGAAGGACGGCACGGTGCAGATCACCGTGTTCGACGGCAACTACGACGCGCTGACGCAGAGCAACCAGTTCGACACCATGATCACGCAGAAGTACGACGGCATCCTCTTCGTGCCCATCGACCTGAAGGCGGGCGCGGCGCCCGTGCAGAAGGCGGTGAAGGCCGGCATTCCCGTGGTGGGCTCCAACACGCGCGTGCAGGGCGATGTGCTGACTTCCTGCGTGGGCAATGACGATGTGGTGGCCGGCCGCATGCAGGCCGAGGCATTGATGAAGGCCATCGGCGGCAAGGGCAATATCGTCGTCATCGAGGGGCCCATAGGCCAGTCGGCACAGATCGAGCGGGCGCGCGGCAATGACGAGGTGCTGGCCCGCCACAAGGACGTGAAGGTGCTGGCGCGCAAGACCGCCAACTGGTCGCGCGCCGAGTCCATGGGCCTGATGGAGAACTGGCTGACCGCATTCCCGGGCCAGATCCAGGGCGTGATCGCACAGAACGACGACGAGGCCCTGGGCGCGGTGCAGGCCATCAAGACCAAGGGCATCGATATCAAGACCATCCCGGTGGTGGGCGTGGACGGCGTGGCCGCCGCCATCACGGCCGTCAAGCGCGGCGAGATGACCACCAATTTCCAGGATGCCCAGGCCCAGGCGCAGGGCGCACTGGATGTGCTGCTGCGCCAGCTTGTCGGCCCGTCCTACCGGCCGCGCTCGGTGGTATGGAGCGAGTATGCCCAGGCCATGCCCTGGGGCGATGGCACGGCCAAATCCTACGAGGTGCCCTGGACCGCCATCGTGCCCGCCAATGCCGACGCCTTCTTGCAGAAGGTGCGCAAATGAGCGCCGACAGCCTGGAGCGGGACTTCGACGGCCGCACGGCCCTGGTCACCGGCGGCGCGGGCGGCATCGGCCTGGCGATTGCCCGGCAGCTCGCCGAAGGCGGTGCGCGTGTCGTCCTGGTGGACCTGGAGCGGCAGGCACTGGACGTGGCCGCTGCCAGCCTGGCGGAGCCCCGGCACCACCTGGCGCTGGCGGTGGATGTGACCAGGCCCGAGGGCGTGGAGCAGGCGGTGTCCACCGTGCTGGAGGCCACGGGCCGCATCGACATCCTGGTCAACAGCGCCGGCGTGGCGCTGCTGGAGCCGGCCGGCGAAATCAGCGAGGCGGCCTGGGAGCGCACGCTGGCCGTCAACCTCACGGCGCCGCTGCTGCTGGCCCAGGCGGTGGCCCCGGCCATGCGCCGCCAGCGCCACGGACGCATCATCAACCTGGCCTCGCAGGCCAGCGTGGTCGCGCTCAGGCGCCATGCCGCCTATTGCGCGAGCAAGGCGGGCCTGGTGGGGCTGACGCGCGTGCTGGCGCTGGAATGGGCATCGGACGGCATCACCGTCAACGCCATCTCGCCGACGGTGGTGGACACGCCGCTGGGCCGCAAGGCCTGGGCCGGGCAGGTGGGGGAGGCCATGCGGGCACTCATCCCCACGGGCCGCTTTGCGCAGCCCGAGGAGGTGGCGCGGCTGGCCGTGTTCCTGGCCGGTATGCACGCCGGCATGCTGACGGGCGAGAACATCGTCATCGACGGGGGCTACTCCATCCAGTGAGCGGCCTGCCGGCCCCACGCCTTTCTTCCATCAACGCGGGAGTCCTCCATGACGAATCTTCAAGCCGCATCTTCGCCGCCGCTCTTGGGGCGGCGCGCGCTGGACCTGCGCAGCCTGCGCGAGCGCTACGGCGTGGTCATCGCGCTGATTGCACTGTGCGCGGCGCTGGCGCTGGCCAACCCCCATTTCATGACCTGGGGCAACTGGGCCGACATCCTGCGCCAGACCTCCATCAACGGCATCCTGGCCATAGGCATGACGTGCGTGGTGCTGACGGCAGGCATCGACCTGTCGGTGGGCGCCATCCTGGCGCTGGCCGGCATGGTGGGCGCCTGGCTGGCGGCCGATGGCCAGGGGCTGGCGGTGAGCGTGGGCGCCGGGCTGGGCGTGGGCATGCTGCTGGGCGGCGTCAACGGCCTGCTGGTGGCCTGGTTCGCGGTGCCTCCCTTCGTGGCCACGCTGGGCATGCTCAGTGCGGCGCGCGGCCTGACCTACATCTACAACGACGGCATGCCGGTGTCCGAGCTGCCCGACGGCTTTCTTGCCATCGGCGCCGGCCAGCTGGGACCCGTGCCCATGCCCATCGTGATCTTTGCCGTTGCCGTCGCGGTGTTCGCCTTCGTGCTGCGCTACACCGTGTATGGCCGCTACATCTACGCCGTGGGCGGCAACCTGCGCAGCGCCAAGACCAGCGGCATCAACACCCGCGCCATCGTGCTGCTGGTCTATGTGGTCAGCGGCCTGCTTGCGGGGCTGGCCGGCATTTTGCTGGCGTCGCGCACCACGGCGGCGCTGCCGCAGGCCGGCGTGTCCTACGAGCTGGACGCCATTGCGGCCGTGGTGATCGGCGGCACCAGCCTGTCGGGCGGCACGGGCAGCCTGGGCGGCACGGTCGTCGGCGCCCTGCTCATCGGCGTGATCAACAACGGGCTGAACCTGCTGGGCGTGTCCTCGTACTACCAGCAGTTGATCAAGGGCGTGATCATCGTCGGCGCCGTGCTGCTTGACAGTTCGCGCCGCAGGGCATGAAGCGCTGCGCCCACGTCCTGTCCACCATCTGCAACCCGGGAGAGTTCCATGCAAAACACCCTGCCTGACGCCGCCGATACGAACATGCTGGCCGTGGTCTGCCACGGCCCCAGGGATTACCGGCTCGAACGCGTCGCGCGTCCGCAGGCCGGGCCGCGCGAGCTGGTCATCCGCGTGGCTTCCTGCGGCATTTGCGCGGGCGACTGCAAATGCTGGGCTGGCGCGCCGCGCTTCTGGGGAGATCCGGAGAAAGGCCGCCCCGCCTATGTGCGCCCGCCGGTGATCGCGGGCCACGAGTTCTGGGGCCATGTGGTGGAGGTGGGCGAGGGCGCCCAGGAGCACCACGGCGTGCAGCTGGGTGACCGGGTGATCGCCGAGCAGATCGTGCCCTGCCACGCCTGCCGCTATTGCAGGACCGGCTTTCGCTGGATGTGCGAGGTGCACGATGTCTACGGCTTCCAGGGCCAGGTGGCCGATGGCGGCATGGCCGAGTACATGCGCCTGTCCGCCCGCGCCGTGGTGCACCGGATTCCCGAGAGTGTGGACTTCGAGGATGCGGCCATCACCGAGCCGCTGTCCTGCGCCATCCATGCCGTCAACCGCGGCGACATCCAGCTCGATGATGTGGTGGTCATCGCCGGCGCGGGCACGCTGGGCCTGCTCATGGCCCAGGTGGCGCGCCTGAAGACGCCGCGCCGGCTGGTGGTCATGGACCTGTCGGACCAGCGCCTGGCGCTGGCACGCCGCTGCGGCGCCGACGTGACCATCAACCCCGCGCGCGAGGACGCCCGCGCCATCGTGCACGCACTGACCGACGGCTATGGCTGCGATGTGTACATAGAGACCACGGGCGCGCCCTCGGGCGTGACGCAGGGGCTGGACCTGGTGCGCAAGCTCGGCCGCTTCGTGGAGTTCAGCGTCTTCGGGCGCGAGACCACGGTGGACTGGTCCATCATCGGCGAGGAAAAGGAGCTGGACCTGCGCGGCGCCCACCTCAGCGCCCATTGCTACCCCATTGCCATCGACCTGCTGGCGCGCGGGCTGGTCACGTCCGAGGGCATCGTCACCCACCGCTATGCGCTGTCGGACTGGGAGAGCGCCATCCGGGTGGCCGATTCCATGGACTCGGTCAAGGTCCTGCTGCTGCCCCACGCTGGCGAGGCCCGGTGAGCGGCGCTACACTGCGCGCCTTTCCCGGCACCCTTGGAGGCACCCTTGACTGAAAGCGACCTGACGCGACTGGCGACCCTTTACTACGTCGATGGATGCACGCAGGACCAACTGTCCAAGGAGTTCGGCATCTCGCGCGCCGCCGTCGGGCGGCTGCTGCGCCGGGCGCAGGAAGAGGGCATTGTCGAGATCCGCGTGCGGCCGCATTCGCTGGTGTCCGCCGACCTGGAGCGGCAGCTGACCGAGCGCTTTCACATCAAGCGCGCGCTGATCGCGGTGGACCACAAGGATGCCGACCGGCAGCGCGAACTGCTGGCAGGGCTGGTGGCCAGCGAGCTGGAGCGCATCCTGGTCGATGGCTCCATCGTGGCCGTGGGCATGGGGCGCAACGTGTCCTCGGTCTCCGAGCACGCCCTGTCCGCCACACGGCGGGAGTGCCACTTCGTCAGCGCCATCGGCGGCTCCTACCGTGGCGGGGAGGCGATGAACGCCGACCACATCGCGCGCCGCCTGGCCGCGCGCTTTGGCGGCAAGTCCGAATCGCTCTATGCGCCGGCCCTGGTGGGCGATCCGCAACTGCGCAAGGCGCTGCTGGACAACGACACCGTCAGGCACACCCTGGACAAGGCGCGCCGTGCCGACATCGCCCTCATCGGCGTGGGCGATGTCAGCGTGGACAGCAACATGGCCCGCATGGGCTGGTTTTCCGCGCAGGAGATCTCGGACGCCCGCCGCGCGGGCACGGTGGGCGACATGATGGGCTACGACTTCATCGACATCCACGGCCAGCCGGCCGCAACCCCCATGCAGGACCGCGTCATCGGCCTGAGCCGCGAGGACCTGCTGCGCATACCCAACGTCATCGCCGTGGCGGCCGAATCCAGCAAGGTCACGGCCATCCTGGGCGCGCTGCGCACGGGCGCCATCGACACGCTGGCCACCACCACGGCCAACGCCGCTGCCGTGCTGCAGCTGGACGATGTCATGGGGGCGACGCGCTGACGCAGTGGGGGAGGCGCGGCTGTTGGGCAGTGCGCCTAGTTCGACGCGTGGCGATAGAAGGCCAGCGAGCCTGCCAGCGCCAGCAGCATGCCGCCGCACAGGCGGTCCAGCCACATCACGGCCCGCCCGCGCAGCAGCCGCGCGGCGCGTGATCCGGCGAAGGCATAGGCCAGCATCACCAGGAAATCGATGAGTGCGAACACCAGCGCAATGGCGATGTACTGCGGCGCCTGGGCGGCCGCCGGGTCGATGAACTGGGGCAGCAGGGCCGAGCAGAACAGGTAGCCCTTGGGATTGGTCACGGCGACCAGGAACGACTTGAGCAGCACGGTGCGGGCGCTGTAGCCGTCGGCGCCGGCCTCTGCCTTGCCGTCACCCTGGGGTGCCGACAGCGATCCGCCCTGGCTGCGCAGCATGCGCAGGCCCAGCCAGGCCAGGTAGGCCGCTCCCGCCCACTTGACCACCGAGAACCAGAACTCCGAGGCCGCCAGCAGTGCGCCCAGGCCCAGCGCGACAGCGCCGACCAGCACGAAGTCCGACAGCACGGCGCCCAGCATGCCCGGCAGGGCGCGGCGCACGCCGTGGCGCGAGCCATTGGCCAGGGCCAGCAGCACGGTGGGACCGGGGGTGATGATCGCGATCAGCGCGACCAGGGAGAAGACGAGCAGGGTGGCGAGGGTCATGTCGGCGAAGGCTCAGGCGGTTGGCAACAGCCTGCCACTGTGCCAGCTTTGCCTGCCTTGCGCAGCCCCTGCCGACCCGGGGCAGGGCAAACGGGGCGGGCAGGCGTCAGTCGCTGCCCACGCCACCGGCGGCAAAGACCGGGCCGCGCGTGCCGGGCACCCAGCCCGGGTAGGTTTCCATCACTTCGGCGAACAGGGCCGAGTCGATCCAGCGCTGCAGCCAGGCCTGCAGGTGCGGCCAGGGCTGCTCGTTCCATTGCGACTCGTCGATGCGCGCGTACTGGCGCACGAAGGGGCGCACGCCATGTCGGCCAGGCTGGGGTTCTGGCCGAACAGGTAGCCGGTGGCCTCCAGCTGGTCGTCCAGCTCGGCCAGCCAGGTCAGGGCATCTGCCTGGGCGTGGTTGACCTCTTCGGCCGTATAGCGCTCGGGGTACTTGCAGCGGTCCAGGGCGTGCTTGAAAAAGCCGTCGTTGCGCTCGATCAGCGCCAGCATGTCCGGCAGCGAACCGCTGGTCGGTGCCAGCCAGCCGTCCGGGTCATTGGCGCGCAGCGCGTGCAGCATGACATCCAGGCTCTGCTCGATCACGCGGCCGTCCTCCAGCACCAGCACGGGCACCGTGCCCTTGGGCGATGCATCGAGCAGCGCCTGCGGCTTGTTGCGCAGGTTGATTTCGCGCAGCTCGCAGGCCAGGCCGGCATGGGCCAGCGCCAGGCGGGCGCGGATGGCGTAGGGGCAGCGGCGAAACGAGTAGAGAACCGGCAGGGTCTGGGTCATGGAGCGGGGACGGGGCTAGGGGCCAAAAGCGGCAGATGATAGCGCCGGGGCCAAAGTCAGGCGGCCTGCGGGTCTTGCCGCGGCGGTCCGTGGCTATTGCAGCTGCGCCAGCAGCCATTGCCTGAAGGTCTTGAGCGCCGCGCTGGGTGCGCGCGAGCGCAGATGGGTCAGCCAGTAGGCGCCCGTGTCCACCTCCTGCTCGAAGGGGCGCACCAGCCGGCCCTGCTGCAGCAGGTGCTGGAACATGCGCGCCGGCAGCAGGGCCACGCCCGCGCCCTGGGCCGCCGCCTCGGCCAGCGTCAGCGAGGAGTCGAACATGGCCCCGCGCGCCAGCGGCGCGCTCTGGTCCAGCGTGGCAAACCAGCTCTCCCATTCCTGCAGGCGGTACGAGCGCAGCAGCGTCTGCCCGGCCAGGTCGGCCGGCTGGCGCAGGCGCTGGGCCAGGGCCGGGGTGCACATGGGCGTCAGCGGCGCGCGCAGCAGCAGCTCGGCGCGCGTGCCCTGCCAGGCGCCGTCGCCAAAGCGCACGGCCGCATCCAGCCCTTCACCGGCCAGGTCCACGCGGTTGTTGTGCGTCAGCAGTCGCAGGTCGATGTAGGGGTGCTGCTGCTGGAACTGGCCCAGCCTGGGAATCAGCCAGCCGATGGCGAAGGTGCCGACCACGCCCACGGTGAGGACCTCGCGCGGGCGCGGTTCGGCCACCTGCTGCAGCGAATGCTCTATGCGCGCAAAGCTCTCGGCCACGGCAGGCCACAGCGCATGGCCTTCGTCGGTCAGCGCCAGGCCGCGCGGCAGGCGCCGGAACAGCGGCTTGCCCAGGCGCTCCTCCAGGTTGCGGATGTGCTGGCTGACGGCGGCCTGGGTCACGCACAGCTCGTCGGCCGCCCGCGTCAGGTTGAGATGGCGCGCGGCCGCATCGAACATGCGCAGGGCATTGAGGGGCAGTTGCATGGTGAGCCAATAGTTTTTCTAAGGGATGCTGCCAATTATTCACGCTGGTCGCAGATTGGGCGCGGCGCTATCGTTGCGGTTGTCGATCTGCAACTGAAAAGGAAAAACAATGCAAAGACGCGATTTTCTGATGACGGGCGGCGCGGCCGCCTGGATGGCGGCCGGGCTGGCCGGCTGCGCCCTGCCATCAAAAAAACAGGGGGCTGCCGACCAGGCCTTCAGGACCGAGCTGGCGCGCATCGAGAAAAGTGTGGGCGGCCGGCTCGGCGTGGCCGTGCTGGAGGCGGAGTCGGGCGCCAGCGTGGACCACCGCGGCGACGAGCGCTTTGTCATGTGCAGCACCTTCAAGCTGCTGCTGGCCGCCCAGGTGCTGGACCGCGTGCAGCAGGGCGATGAGCGCCTGTCGCGCCGCGTGCACTACGCCAGCTCCCGGCTGGTTCCCTACTCGCCGGCCAGCGGCCCGCGTGCCGGTGATGGCGGCGGCATGACCATCTCCGAACTGTGCGAGGCCGCCGTGGTGCTCAGCGACAACACGGCCGCCAACCTGCTGCTGGACGCCAGCGGCGGCCCGCAGGCGCTGACGCAGTGGCTGCGCGCCAGCGGCGACGAGACCACGCGCCTGGACCGCATGGAGCCCGAGCTCAACGAAGGCCTGCCCGGCGACGAGCGCGACACCACCACGCCGCTGGCCATGGTGCAAAGCATGCAGCGCCTGCTGCTGGGATCGGTGCTGGACGGCCATGGCCGCGCCCTGCTGCAGCAGTGGCTGGTGGCCAGCCGCACGGGCGACAAGCGCCTGCGCGCGGGCATGCCGGCCGGCTGGCGTGTGGGTGGAAAGACGGGCACCGGCGATCGCGGCACGGCCAACGATGCCGTCATCGCCTGGCCCACGCCGCAAAGCGCACCGCTGCTGGTGACCGGCTACCTCACCGAATGCCCGGCCGATGCGCCGCAGCGCGATGCGGCGCTGGCAGCGGCCGGCAAGGCAGCCGCACGCTGGCAGGCAGCAGTGCAAGGCTAAGTTGCGCCACCATGTCGCTTGATTTGGGCGATTTCAAAAAATTGGCGTGGCCTGAAGACGAGAGACACCGAGGAAGGGCCTGGGCCGGCCGCGCCGCCCCCGCACCGAGGGTGTCGCCGGCCGCCCGTATGCCCCCCTCGTGAGGGGGAAGGCGCACAGCGCCTCAGGGGGTTACAACTTCTTGACCAGGACCTGACTTTTGCGGTCCCAGTTGTACTTGGCCTTGCGAGCCTCGGGCAGCCAGTCGGGGTCCACGGGCTGGAAGCCGCGCTTGATGAACCAGTGCATGGTGCGCGTGGTCAGCACGAACAGGCTGTCCAGGCCCTGGGCCTTGGCGCGCTGCTCTATGCGCTTGAGCAGCTTCTCGCCATCGCCCGTGCCCTGGCTCTTGGGCGAGACGGTGACGGCCGCCATCTCGGCCGTCCTGGCGCTGGGATAGGGGTAGAGCGCGGCGCAGCCGAAGATCACGCCATCGTGTTCGATGATGGTGTAGTGGGCGATGTCGCGCTCGATCTCGGTGCGGCTGCGCTTGACCAGGGTGCCGTCCTTCTCGAAGGGCTCGATCAGCTGGATGATGCCGGCCACGTCGTCGGGCGTGGCCTCGCGCAGTTCTTCCAGCTTCTCGTCGATGATCATGGTGCCGATGCCGTCGTGCACATAGATCTCCAGCAGCAGGGCGCCGTCGATCGCAAAGGGCAGGATGTGGCTGCGCTCCACGCCGTGCTCGCAGGCATGCACGCAGTGCTGCAGGTAAAAGCCCGTGTCCGTGGGCTGCTCGGGCGTGGGCAGCTCGGCCAGCATGCGGCGGGCCGTGGCCAGCGGCAGCTCGGTGTCGATGGGGTTGGTCTCGTCGGCCGGGCCCGTGGGGTCCATGCGGATGCCCGGCACCTCGGTCATGAAGATCAGCTTGTCGGCCTTCAGCTCGATGGCCACGCGCGTGGCCACCTCTTCCATGCTCAGATTGAAGGCCTCGCCGGTGGGCGAGAAGCCGAAGGGTGACATCAGCACCATGGCATCCATGTCCAGGGCGCTGCGGATGCCGCTCACATCGACCTTGCGCACCAGGCCCGAATGCTTGAAATCCACGCCGTCCACGATGCCCACGGGCCGCGCCGTGAGGAAGTTGCCCGAGATCACCCGCACCCGCGCGCCGGCCATGGGCGTATTGGGCAGGCCCTGGCTGAAGGCGGCCTCGATCTCGTAGCGCAGCTGGCCGGCTGCTTCCTGGGCGCAGTCCAGCGCCACGGAGTCGGTGATGCGCACGCCGCGCGAGTACTGGGCCTCGTGGCCCTTGGCGGCAAGCTGCTCGTTGACCTGGGGACGGAAGCCATGGACCAGCACGATCTTCACGCCCATGGCCTGGATCATGGCCAGGTCCTGGACGATGGAGCTGAGCTTGCCCGATGCGATGGCCTCGCCCGTCAGTCCCACCACAAAGGTCTGGTGTCGGAACTTGTGGATATAGGGAGCCACGGACCGGAACCAGGGGACGAAGGTGAAGTTGAAGACGGTGGACATGGTGGTCAGTCGTGGCATCGGGCCGATGCCGGGCAGAAAAAAAAGGCCTGCGGACAGGTCCGCCAGGACATGCTCGCGCAGGCAGGCGCCAGTGTAGCGGCATGGCGCGGCACCTGCGCACAGAAATGGGATGGAACGCCACGCAAATCGGCCCTGCTGCACAGTGCCGGGGGCACAAGGCACAGGACCTTGTCCGACGGGGGCCCGCCTGCAAGCCCGTGTAAGCTTCGCCACCATCGGTGAACCACGCAAGGCGCCCCCATTCATGCCATTGAGCGCTTCCATGTTTTTTCCGTTGCTTGCGCGGCCCGCGCGCCTTGTGCCGTGGCTGGCGGCGCTGGGCATGGTCGCAGGGGCAGCCCAGGCGGCAGGGGAGGCTCCGGCCTCCCAGGCTGCCGCCGCGATGAGCTTCGTGCAGGCCCGCCAGGCGCTGCTGCAGGGCTCCGACCAGCTGGCCGCCTCGGCCAAGGCCGTTGAAAGCGCGCGCCTCAGACGCCAGGGTACGCAGGGGCTGGGCGGGCCTTCCGTGGCCATCACGGGCCTGGGCTACCGCTACTCGGCCAATGCCGACATCGATCTCGATCCTGCGCGGCGCACCCTGGACGGCGTCCTCGGCCAGCTGCCGCCCTCGGTGGGGCCGGCCATTCCCTCGCTGCCGCAACTGCCCACCTCCTATGCCTTGCAGCGCAAGAGCACGAACGCCTCGGCCAGCCTGTCCCTGGTCTGGCCGCTGTACCTGGGCGGCCTGTCCGATGCGGTGCGCAGTGGCCTGGACGCTGCCACCGACGAAGCCCTGGCCGATGCCGCCACCAGCAGCCACGCCCTGCATTCGCTGCTGGTGCAGCGCTACTTCGGCGCCCAGCTGGCCGAGCGGGCCGCACGGCTGCGCGAGCGAGCGCTTGAAGGCGTGCGCGTGCATGACGCGGCGGCGCAAAGCATGCTCAAGGCCGGCGTGATCTCCCGGCTGGAGCGCCTGCAGGCCCGTGCCGCGCTGGCCGACGCCGAGCAGCAGGCGCGCAAATCGCGCGACGACGCAGACCTGGCCGCAGCGGCGCTGGCGCGCACGGTCAAGGCGCAGCGGCAGGTGCTGCCCAGCACGCCGCTGTTCGTCAGCAGCCGGCCCTTGCCGCCGCTGGACGGCTTCGTCGCCACGGCCCAGTCGCACCATCCGGGTCTGGACAAGGTGCAGGCCAAGAAGCGCCAGGCCGAGTCCCTGCACGACGCGCAGGAGGCGCTGCGCCGGCCGCAGCTGCTGGCTTTCGGTTCGCGCGAGGTCAATACCAGCGGCAAGCCCAACTGGGTGGCTGGCGTGGCCGTGCGCTGGACGCTGTGGGACAGCATCGACCGCGATGCGCTGGCCGCCTCCTCGCAGCGCAAGATCGAGCAGGCCGAGCTGACCCAAGCCCAGGCGCTCAGCGACATCGCGCTGCTGGTCGAAAAGAACTGGCTGGGCGTGGAGCAGGCACGCCGCCAGTACCAGGCCCAGCAGGCCCAGGAGGATCTTGCGCGCGAGCTGCTGCGGCTGCGCGAGGCCGGCCTGCGGGAAGGCACCAGCACCACGCTGGACCTGATCGATGCCAGCCTCAATCTCGCCAAGGTCCAGACCCAGCGTGCCGAACTGGCCAACCAGTATGTGCAGGCCCTGGCCGCACTGCTGGAGAGCACGGGCCAGAGCGAGGAATTCGACCGATTCATGGCCCAGGCCGACATACAGATCCCACCCGACGCACCATGAGCACAGCCACGCCCGACCATCCCCGCAGCGCCACCGAAGCACCCGGCCCCGCGCCCGTGCCGCCGGGGCGCAGGCGCCCCTGGCTGGCCCTGGCCATCGTGCTGGCCGTGCTGCTGCTCGTGGCCTGGGGCTTTTGGCGTGCGGCGCAGCCCGCCCCCCTGTATTTCCAGGGCCAGATGGAGGCACGCGAGACCGACATCGCGCCCAAAGTCACGGCGCGCATCGCCAAGGTGCGGGTCACCGAAGGCCAGAAGATCCAGCCCGGCGATCTGCTGGTGGAGATGGATAGCCCCGAGGTGCGCGCCAAGCTGGCCCAGGCCGAGGCCGCGCGCGATGCCGCCCAGGCCCAGGCCGACAAGGCGCAGGCCGGCGCACGCCCTCAGGAAGTGCAGATGGCGCGCCTGAACTGGCAGCGCGCCCAGACGGCCGCCGACCTGGCCCAGACCTCGCTGCGCCGCGTGCAAAGCCTCTTCGACCAGGGACTGGTTGCGGCCCAGAAACGCGATGAAGCCGATGCCAACTGGCGCGCCTCGCGCGACCAGGCGCTGGCCGCGCGTGCGCAGTATGAAATGGCGGCATCGGGCGCGCGCCAGGAGGATCGCAGCGCTGCCCAGGCCCAGGCACGCCAGGTGCAGGGCGTGGTCGCCGAGGTGGAGGCCGCGCGTGCCGAGACCGAGCTGCGCAGCCCCGTGGGCGGCGAGGTGGTCCAGGTGCTGGCCCGCCAGGGCGAGCTGTCCCCGCAGGGCGTGGCCGTGGTCACCGTGGTGGATCTGGCCGACCAGTGGGTGGTGCTCAATGTGCGCGAGGACCAGCTTGCACGCTTTGCCCAGGGCAGCCGCTTCACCGGCCGCCTGCCGGGCCTGGACAACCGCGAGGCCGGCTTCGAGGTCTACTACCTGGGTGTGCTGCCCGACTTCGCCACCTGGCGCGCCACGCGCGCCGGCCAGGGCTTCGATGCGCGCACCTTCGAGGTCCGCGCGCGGCCGCAGCAGCCCATTGCAGGCGCGCGGCCCGGCATGAGCGTGGTCGTGGAAGGCGGCCGTTGAGCGGCCGGCGGCAGTGAGCGCGAACCCGCCCACGGCCTTTGCCGCCAGCCTGCGGCGCGAATGGCGGCTGCTGCGCGGGCGGCCCTGGGACCTGGCCATGGTCAGCTGGGTGCCGCTGCTGGCGCTGCTGCTCATGGTCTGGATCTTCTCGGCAGGACTGGTCCAGCGCCTGCCCGTCGCCGTCTGGGACCAGGACCACAGCGCCCTGTCGCGCCAGCTGGTGCGCATGCTGGGCGCCACGCCGGGCCTGGCCGTGCAGTCGCAGGCGCTCAATGCCTCGGAGGCGCAATGGGCGCTGCAGTCCATGAATGCCTACGCCGTGGTGCAGATCCCGCCCGGCTTTGCGCGCGACATCAAGCGGGGCCAGGGGGCCGACGTGGTGCTCATGCACAACGCCCAGCTGGCCACGCACTCCAGCCTGATCCAGCGCGACCTGCGCCAGGTGGTGGGAACGCTGTCGGCCGGCGTGGAAATGCAGGCCCGTGCCAAGCGCGGCGACCCGGCCCAGGCGCTGCGCGTGCGCATGGAGCCCATACGCACCAACCTGGTGTCGCTGTTCAACATCTCCACCAATTACGAGCAGTTCCTGGCGGCGGCGCTGATTCCCGCGCTGCTGCACATCCTGGGCATGACGGCCGGCGCCTGGTCCGTGGGGCGCGAGCTGCGCGACCGCACGCTGGGCCAGTGGATGGCCGAGGCTGCGGGCCCGGGAAAGCCCGGCTGGAGCGCCATTGCGGGCGCCTTGGCGGGCAAGCTGGCGCTGTCCTGGGCCAGCCTGGGCCTGGGCGGTACGCTGGCCATGCTGTGGCTCACGGCCGGACGGGGCTGGCATCCGGGGCAGGGCGCTGCCAGCCTGGCCTGGGTGGCGCTGGCCCTGCTGCTGCTGATCGCCGTGAGCCTGGCGGCGGGGGCGCTGCTGGCGGCGCTCACGCTGTCGCTGCGCACGGCGCTGTCGGGCGCAGGCCTGCTGTCGGCGCCGGCCTTTGCGTTCAGCGGCGTGGGCTTTCCGCTGCTGGCCATGCCCGATTCGGCACGTGCCTGGGCCCTGTCCATGCCCTATACCCACTATGCGCGGCTGCAGATAGAGCAGCTGCAGATGGGCGCGCCCATCGTGCAGAGCCTGCCCGTGGTGGCCGGGCTATTGCTGGCCGCGCTGGTGTTGCTGCTGCTGGCCGCGGCAGGCCTGGCGCGCGGCCTTTCCCGCCCCGACAAATGGGGAGGGCGCTGAGATGGCCAGGGGCTTTGCGCAAGACTTCATCAGCGCCCTGCGTGCCGTGTTCGGCGACGTGGGCGTGCTCATGCTGCTGGTGGGCGCGCCCGTGCTCTACGGCTTCTTCTATCCCTGGTTCTATGGGCAGGAGGTCGTGCAGCGCGTGCCCGTGGCCGTGGTGCAGCACGACGGCAGCGGCCTGGCACGCCAGATGCTGCGCTTTGCCCAGGCCAGCCCGCGCATCGAGGTGACCCTGGTCACGGGCGACGAGGCCCAGGCGCAGCAGGCCCTGCTGGATGGCCGCGTCATGGGCTACGCGCTGCTGCCGCGCGACCTCAAGCGCCGCGTGGTGCGCAGCGAAGAGGCCGTGGTCCCCGTCTATGCCAACGGTGCCTACCCGCTGGCCGCCAAGCAGGTGCAGTACGGCTTTGCCGAAGCCTTCGGCACGGTCTCGGCCGGGGTGGAGCTGCGGCGCCTGACGGCCGGCGGACAGAGCGCACTGCAGGCCCAGGCCAGCCGCTCGCCCGTCAACCTGCAGATGCAGGCTTTGTTCAATCCGACGGAAGGCTACGGCAGCTTCGTCGTCGCCGCCGTGGCCATCATCATCCTGCAGCAGACACTGCTCATGGGCGGCGCGCTGCTGGTGGGAACCTGGCGCGAGCAGGGATTGGACAGGGCGCCGGCACGCACCTGGCTGGCGCGGCTGCTGGCGCTGTGCACGCTGGGCTGGCTCTCGGGCCTGTACTACTTCGGCTGGATCTTCGTCTGGCACGACTATCCGCGCGGCGGCAATCCCTGGGGTGCGCTGGCGCTGCTGGCCGTCTTCGTCCCGGCCGTGGCGGGAACGGCGGCGCTGCTGGGCTGGTGGCTGGCCAACCGCGAGCGCGCCATGCAGGTGGTGCTGTTCACCTCCATCCCGCTGGCCTTCGTCGGCGGCTTCAGCTGGCCGGCCGAGGCCCTGCCGCAACTGCTGCAGGCGCTGCGCTGGCTGTCGCCCAGCACGGCCGCCATCCAGGCCTCGCTGCGACTGAACCAGGCCGGCGCGCCGCTGGAGGCGGCGCTATGGCATCTGTCCGTGCTGCTGGCCCTGGCGCTGCTGGGCTGGGTGGCCGTGCTCTGGCTGGGAAGCCGCCGTGCGGACCCTGGCGATTGACCGGTCGGGGCTTCAGGCCGGCGCGCCCGCGCCGCGACCCCGTCCCTGCACGGCCAGCATCAGCAGCACCACGCCCACGATGGGCAGCAGCCAGGTGTTGATGCCGTCCCAGCCGGCCGTGTGCAGCAGCTGGCCCGAGCCGAACGAGGCCACGGCCACGGTGCCGAAGACCAGGAAGTCATTGAGGGCCTGCACCTTGGCGCGCTCGGCAGGGCGGTAGCACTCGGTCACCATGGCCGTGGCGCCGATGAAGCCGAAGTTCCAGCCCACGCCCAGCAGCACCAGGGAGCCCCAGAAGTGCAGCAGCTCCAGCCCCATCAACGCCATCAGGGCAGAGGCGGCGATCATCACCAGCCCCAGCGCCGTGATGCGGCGCTTGCCGAAGCGCGCGATCAGCCGGCCCGTGAAGAAGCTGGGCGCGAACATGGCCAGCACATGCCACTGGATGCCCAGCGCCGCCTCGCCCACCGTGTGGCCGCAGCCCACCATGGCCATGGGCGCGGCCGTCATCAGAAAGGCCATGAGACCGTAGCTGACCACGCCGGCCGAAGCCGCCACGATGAACTGCGGCGTGCGCGCAATCTCGGCCAGCGACCGGGCCTCGCCCGCCACGGCGCGGGCCTGGGGCGGCGGCAGCTTCAGGCCCAGCAGCAGCGGCAGGGCCAGCAGGGCGAGCACGGCCTGGCTGTAGAAGCTGCCTGCGAACGGTGTCATGGGCAGGGCGTCGCGCGTCCAGATCACCACCTGCGGGCCGATGATGGCCGCGATCAGCCCGCCGATCATCACGCGCGAGATGGCGCGCGCCTGCTCGGCGGGGTCGGTCATGGCGTCGGTGGCCGCAAAGCGGTAGCTCTGCACGCAGGCCGCGTAAAAGCCCGCCAGCGCCGTGCCGATGCAAAAGGTCACGAAATCGGAGTGCGCAATGCCCTGGGCGGCGATCACGCCCGAGACCACGCCCAGGATGGCACCCAGCACATAGGCCGTGCGCCGCCCCATGCGCTGCATCAGCCAGGCTGCGGGCAGCGTGGACAGCGCCAGGCCCAGCTGGTAGATGCTGACCGGCAGCGTGGTGGCCGTGGGATTGGTGGACAGCTGCTGGCCGACCAGGCCGCCCAGCGAAATGATGATGGGCGGCGACGCGCCCCCCAGCGATTGCGCGGCCACGAGCAGGCCGAGGTTGCGGCGCTGCAGCGCTGGAGTGTGTTGTTCTGGTGTCATGGCTTGTGCGGCGGAAAGACCGCATCTTCACCGAAAAGCATGAGGGCTGGGTTAAGCGTTGTTCCGTGTGCCCGCCCTGTCCAGGCGCTGCTGGAGCAGGGATTTGCTGTACGCCTCCTGGAAGATCTGGTGGATCAGCTCCCTGAACCATTTGTGCCCCGCGTCATGGTCGTTGCGCGGATGCCAGACGGCGTCGATGGACAGGGCCAGCTCGGGCAGGGGCATGGGGCGCGCCACGCAGTTGGAGCCGGACAGCACGCTGTGCATCCAGTGCGCGGGCATGGCGGCCATCAGGTCGGTGGATTCGATGACGGGCACCATGCCCAGCCAGGTGGGCACCTGGAACATCACGCGCCGCGCCAGCCCGCGCTCGGCCAGGAGCTCGTCCACGATGCTGCTGCCCACGCCCGTGACCTTCAGGTGGCCCTGCTCCAGGTATTTCTCCAGCGTGA
The DNA here is from genome assembly GCF_002193035.1 of Delftia sp. K82. Classification (NCBI taxonomy): domain Bacteria; kingdom Pseudomonadati; phylum Pseudomonadota; class Betaproteobacteria; order Burkholderiales; family Comamonadaceae; genus Delftia; species Delftia sp. K82. The sequence continues at coordinate 1,410,011 of NZ_MYFL01000001.1, forward strand.
GCGGGGAGGCGGCGGCCGGATGGTCCTTGCGCATCAGCACCATCCACTGGTCGTCCAGCAGGCGGCGTGACGCCGACAGCACCGAGCGACCGCGCGAGACGGAAAGGCGGATTTCCACGCCTTCGTACTCGACGCGGTCCGAGGGCTGGCGGCCGTCGAAGGACTGCACCGACAGGCTGATGCCCGGCGCCACCGCACGCAGATGTATGCACAGCTGCGGGAGCAGCAGCACGCCCACGTAGTCGGACAGGCGCAGGTGGAAATTGCGCCGCGCCGTGGCCGGATCGAAGCCCTTGCTGACCTCGATGGCGCTTTCGATCTCGCTGAAGGCCTTGCGGAAGCTGCGCGCCAGGCGCACGGCCTCGGGCGTGGGCGACATGCCTTCTGCCGTGCGCAGCAGCAGCGGGTCGTTGAACTGGGTGCGCAGCCGGCGCAGCGCGTGGCTGACGGCCGAGGAGGTGATGCCCAGCCGCGCGGCGGCCTTGCCCACGCTGCGTTCCTCCACCAGGGCCTCGAAGATCACCAGCAGGTTGAGGTCGATGCTGCGCAGGTTGACCGGAGCCCGGGGCGCGCCGTCTGCATGTTGAATGCTGTTCATTTTGATGATGACAAAGATGAGCTTGACTGAATTTTACGTGCGTCACGACAATGCACCAGCTTTGAAATGAATGCCCATGAATTCACCCAGTTTCAACCGCTGTGCCGGTGATTGCGACGCAGCAGAAAATCCAGCGGAACAATATCTGTTTCCAGAAAATTCCTGCGATACCCATTTCCATGTATTTGGTCGTTCCGATGATTTTCCGTTGATTGCGGAACGCGCCTATACGCCGGCTGTCGCGTCCATGGACGATTATTGGAAGGCCTTTCGCCCATTGGGCGTGGACCGCTGCGTTCTGGTCCAGCCCAGCGTGTATGGCCGCGATCACGGCCTTCTCAAGCAGACGCTGCGCCATGCCGAATCGGGCCGCATGCGTGGCGTGGCCGTGATCTACGAGGACACGCCGGATACGGAGATCGAAGCGCTGCACGCCCTGGGCGTGCGGGGCGCGCGGTGCAATGCGCTGTTTTCGGGCGGAGTCTCCGTCTCCAGCCTGCAGGCCGTGGCCGACCGTATCCGGGGCCTGGGCTGGCATGTGCAATTGCTGGTGAACGTGGATGAAGACCCTGGCCTGGCGCAGCGCGTGGCCGACATGGGTGTGGCCGTGGTGGTGGATCACTTCGGCCACCCGTCGCGCCAGTTGGGCGCCGGCGGGCCGGGCAGCCGCAACCTGCAGGCGCTGATGAAGGAAGGCCGGGCCTGGGTGAAGTTCTCGGGCGCCTACCGGATATCGGCAACGGCATCGGCCGTGGACCCGGCCGTGATTCCCATTGCACATGCCCTGGTGCAGGCCAATCCGCACCGGATCGTATGGGGGTCGGACTGGCCGCATCCCGGAATAAAGGCCCGTTCGAATTCCGCTGGCGAATTGGCGCAGGCATTGGTGGATTGGGTTCCAGAGGAATACAGGCATACGGTATTGGTCGATAACCCCGTGCGCCTGTATTGGGGTCATTGATTTTCAAATAGCAGGAGACAGAGAAAATGAATCGAATCACATCGGGCCGCAGAGGCTTTATCCGCACGGCGGTATCTTTCGCGGCGCTGGCTGCGGCATCGGCTGCATCTGCAGTGCAGGCGCGCGCATTTCCGGCCAAGCCGCTCACGCTGGTCGTGCCCTTTGCGCCGGGCGGCAACGTGGACATCGTGGCCCGCACGCTGGGCATACCGCTGGCCCGGCATGCGGGGCAGTCCGTGATCGTGGACAACCGTGCGGGCGGCGGTGGTGCCGTGGGTTCGGGCTGGGTGGCGCGCGCCGAGCCGGACGGGCATACGCTGCTGGTGGCCACGCCGGGCCAGTTGGGCACCTTGCCCGAGATGATCAAGCTGCCCTACCGCGCCGACAGCTTTGCGCCCATTGCCGTGGTCAGCCGCACGCCCGTGGTCGTGGTGGTGCGCGCCAACGACGCGCGCTTCAAGACCGCTGCCGATTTCATCAAGGCGATGAAGGCCAGGGATGGCTGCGTGACCGTGGGCCATGCCGGCCCGGGCTCGCCCAATCACCTGGCCGTGCTGCAGCTGGAAGATGCCGTGAAGGTGCGCGTCAATCCCGTGCCCTACAAGGGATCGGGGCCGGCCCTGGTCGATTTGATCGGCGGGCAGATCGACGCCGTGGTGGACCAGATCACCAGCTCCACGCCGCATATCAAGAGCGGCGCCCTGCGCGCGCTGTTCGTGCTGGGGCCGCGCGCCGGGGGCGGGCTGGCCGATGTGCCCGACCTGGCCCAGCTGGGCCTGCCGGTGTTCGATGCCACCACCTTCGTGGGCGTGTTCGCGCCCAAGGGTGCGCCCACGGCCAGCGTGGACAGCCTGTATGGCTGGATCTCCCAGTCTGTGGCCGACCCGGAGTTCAGCCGCCTGATCCGCGAGCTGGGCAGCGAGCCCTTCCCGGCCAGCGCGGCCGTGCTGCAGCGCCTGGTCAGCGAAGAGGCCGCGCTGGCGGCGCGGCTGACCCGGCAGGGGCGTCTGCGCGCGGAGTAGCCGCCGCGCGCACTTCTAGTACCCGGCCGCCAGCCCGTCGCGGCGCGGGTCGCTGGCGATCTGGTAGCCCTCCACGGCGGGATCGCCCATGCGCCAGATGAACTGGCCGGCGCCGAAGTCCTGGTAGGGGTCGTGGATGACCTCCACCTGGTGGCCCAGCGCCTGCAGGCCGGCAATGGTGGCCGGGTCCATGCCGCCTTCCACGTTGATGGCCAGGCCTTCGTTGACGCGCCAGCGCGGCGCATCGCAGGCCGCCTGGGGCGACTGGCGGTAGTCCAGCATGCGCACCACAGTCTGCATGTGGCCCTGGGGCTGCATGTTGCCGCCCATGACGCCGAAGCTCATCACGGGCTGGCCGTCGCGGGTCAGGAAGGCCGGAATGATGGTGTGGAAGGGGCGCTTGCCCGGGCCCACCAGGTTGGCGCGGTTGGGGTGCTGGGGGTCGGTGCCGAAGCCGTGGCCGCGGTTTTGCAGGCTGATGCCGAAGGTCGGCTCCACCACGCCCGAGCCAAAGCCCGAGAAGTTGCTCTGGATGAAGCTGACCATCATGCCGTTCTCGTCGGCTGCCGTCAGGTAGATGGTGCCGCCGCGCACGGGGTTGCCGGCCTTGAAGTCCTGGGCACGGCGCGGATCGATCAGCCTGGCGCGCGAGGCCAGGTAGGCGTCGTCGAGCATCTGTGCGGGCGTCACCTCCATGTCCGCGTCGGCCACGTAGCGGTAGATGTCGGCAAAGGCCAGCTTCATGGCCTCGATCTGCAGATGCTGGGAGGCCACGCCATCCACGGGCAGGCTGGCCAGGTCGAAGTTGGACAGAATGCCCAGCGCAATCTGCGCGGCAATGCCTTGCCCGCCCGGCGGGATCTCGTGCAGCGTGTGGCCGCGGTAGTCCTTGGCCAGCGGCTGCACCCATTGCACCTCGTGCGCGGCCATGTCGGCCATGCCCAGGCAGCCGCCGTGCTGCTGCACGAACGAGGTCACGGCCCGGGCAATCTCGCCTTCATAAAAGGCCTTGCCGCGCGTGGCACCAATGGCGCGCAGGGCGCGCGCTGCGGCGGGAAAGCGGAACAGCTCGCCCACTTCCGGCGCGCGGCCCCGGGGCAGGAAGCTTTCCCTGAACCCCGGCTGCGATTGCAGCTCGGGCGCGCCTGCGGCCCATTTCTGCTGGACCACGGGCGGCACCAGGTAGCCGCGCTCGGCGATCTCGGCGGCCGGCTCCATCAGCGCGTCAAAGGGCAGCTTGCCGAAGCGCTCGTGCAGGGCCACCCAGGCGCTGACGGCGCCCGGCACGGTGATGGAGTCCACGCCCCGGCGCGGCGGCTTGTCCTGGCGGCCATAGCGCTGGTGGAAGTACTCGGGCGCCCAGCCCTGCGGTGCGCGGCCGCTGGCGTTGAGCCCGTGCAGCTCCTTGCCATCCCAGAGGATGCAGAAGGCGTCCGAGCCCAGGCCGTTGCTCACCGGCTCGACGATGGTCATGGCCGCCGCCGCCGCAATGGCCGCGTCCACCGCGTTGCCGCCTGCCCACAGCATGCGCAGGCCGGCCTGCGCCGCCAGCGGGTGGGAGGTGGACACGGCATTGCGCGCGAACACGGGCACCCGCCTGGAGTCGTAGGGGTTGCCGGGAGTGAAGGGAGAGGAAGAGGCGTGCATGAAAGAACCTGCCTCAGTCGGCGGTGATGCCCATGGTCTTCACGTCACGGCTCCAGCGCGTCAGCTCGCGGTCGATCTGCTGCTTGAAGGACTTGGGGTCGCTGGTCTCGGGGTCCAGGCCCTGGGCCTCGAACTGGGCCTGCACTTCGGGGCGCTCCATGATCTTGCGCACTTCCTGGGCCAGCCGCTCGACGATGGCCGGGTCCGTGCCGCCCGTGGTGAACAGGCCGTACCAGGACGTGAAGGCATAGCCGGGCAGGCCGGCCTCGGCGATGGTGGGCACGTTGGGCAGGTTCTTGACGCGCTGCTTCGTGGTCACGGCCAGGATGCGGGTCTGGCCGGTCTTGGCCGAGGTGATGGCGGGCGGAATGCCCGAGAAGATGGCCTGCACCTGGCCGCCCGATACATCGGTGATGGCCGGGCCGTTGCCGCGGTAGGGCACGTGCACCAGGTTCACGCCGGCCTGCTGGGCAAACAGCGCGCCGGCCAGGTGCAGGGTGGAGCCGTTGCCCGACGATGCGTAGTTGATGCTGCCCGGCGCCTTGCGCGCGGCCTCGATCATTTCCTGCACCGTCTTGTAGGGCAGGGCGGCGTTCACCAGCAGCGCGTTGCCGGACTCGGCCACCAGGGTGATGGGCTCCAGGTCCTTGCGCGGGTCGAACGACAGCTTCTTGGCCAGCACGGGCGCCACGGTGTTGCTGCCGATGGAGCCCAGCAGCAGCGTGTAGCCGTTCTTGGGCGCCTTGGCCACCACTTCGCTGGCAATCAGGCCGCCCGCGCCGCCGCGGTTCTCCACCACCACGCTCTGGCCCAGGCGCTGCTGCAGTTCCTTGGCCAGGATGCGGGCCACGATGTCGTTGGCGCCGCCGGCGGCAAAGCCCACCATGATCTTCAGCGGCTGCGAGGGCCAGGCATCGGCGGCGGGCGCGGCCCAGCCGGGCGTGGCGCAGGTCAACAGGGCGGCGCAGCAGACGAGCAGGCGGCGGGACACGGGTGCAGGCATGGAGATCTCCAGAAATCCGGGAAGTGGGAGGGTGCGATCAGGACGATCGGCTATCGGTTGCCAGCGATTTTGATGATAGAAACTGTTTGGTGAAAGCTGGAATTTCTTACGAATCTTGAAAGCAGAACTTTTATGCCAAGCCTGCGCATTCTTCGCACTTTTCTGGCCGTGGCGGCCGAGGGCTCCTTCACCGCCGCCGGACAGCGCGTGGCGCTGACCCAGGTGGCCGTGGGGCTGCAGATGCGCACGCTGGAAAACGACCTCAAGCGCAAGCTGTTCGCGCGCCAGGGCAAGCTGGTCACGCTCAACGAGCAGGGCCGGGCGCTGGTGCCCATTGCCACCCAGCTGGTGGCGCTGTACGAGCAGGCCAAGCACGGCACGCGGGCCGATGCACCGCTGGCCGGCACCGTGCAGTTCGGCTCCATCGTCTCGGCGCTGAGCCAGCTGGTGCGCGCCACGCTGGAGCTCAAGCGCCACCATCCGGCGGTGGACCTGCATGTGGTCTCGGGCAAGTCCAACCGGCTGATCGCCCAGGTGGAGAACCATGAGCTGGATGCGGCCGTGGTGGTCTACAACCCGGCCATCAAGCGCCCCTCGCTGGTCTGGACGCCGCTGTATGCCGAGCCCATGGTGCTGCTGGCGCCGCGCGCCGCCCGGCCCGCGGCGCCCGCCGACATGGTGGAGCGCTATCCCTTCATCCGCTTCGACCGCACCGAGCACACGGGCGAGCTGGTGGAGCGCACGCTGCGCCGCCTGCGCGCCAAGCCCCAGGAGTTCCTGGAGCTCAACTCCATCGAGACCATCGTGGAGCTGGTGCGCGACGGCATGGGCGTGGCCATGCTGCCCAATCTGGCGCGGCATGGCTGGGAGGGCGACCCGCGCCTGCGCGTGCTGCCCCTTGCCCAGACTGCCGAGAGCCGCCAGATCGCCCTGGTGCAGCTGCGCACGGCGGCGCGCGCCGAGATCATCACCGCCGTGGGCCAGCAATTCGTGGCGGCGCTGGCGGTGCCGGCCTGAGCGCGCCGCTGTGGGTGTTGCGCCGATCCGCGTGTCTTAAGCTGCGTATTGCGCGAGCCCATGGCCCATGGACCAGTTCTCCTTGTCCACCTCGACCAGGTTGACGAACACGTCCTCGGGCCGCAGGCCGGGGCTTTCGACCAGCAGCTCGGCGATGCGGCGGAACAGCGCCTTCTTCTGCTCCAGGCTGCGGGTGTTGCTGACCGTGAGCTGCACCAGCACCAGATCGTCGCTGCGCGCCACGCCCAGGTAGGAGGCGCCATAGCGGAAGTTGTCGCCGTCATGCTCGGTGATGGTCATGAACTGGTCGTCCTCCGGCACGTTGAAGGTCTCGCGCATGGCGCGGTAGAGGCTGTCGCAGATGGCCTGGCGGTAGGCGGGGGACTTGCCGGCGCGCATGTTGATCCGGGTCATGGGCATGGTGTGGCTCCGTTGCGTTGAATTGCGTTGCTTTGCGTTGTGGGAGCCTCGAAGGTAGGCCGTGCCAGCTATTTTGAAAAGCCATGATTGCTGATATCAGTAATAATGGATTGAAATGATTCAACGACCCCTCGACCTGGATGCCGTGCAGAGCTTCGTGCACATCGCGGACCTGGGCAGCTTCACGCGCGCGGCCGAAGCCATGCAGACCACGCAGGCCGCCGTCAGCCTCAAGCTCAAGCGGCTGGAGCAGCGGCTGGGCTGCAGGCTGGTCGAGCGCACGCCGCGCCACGTGCAGCTGTCGGCGCTGGGTGCCGACTTCCTGCCCCATGCGCGCGAACTGCTGCAGGCCCATGAGCGCGCACTGGCGCTGGCCGTCAGCACGCGCCAGCGGCTGACCATCGGCATCAGCGACCACGTGGCCGGGCCTGAGCTGCCGGCCCTGATCGCCCGCATGAATGCGCAGGACCCGCAGCTGCTGATCGACATCCGCATCGCATCGTCCGGCCCGCTGCTGCAGGGGTTTGACCGGCGCGAGTACGACACGGTGATCGTTCGCACGCATGCCGGGCGTGACGACGGCGAGCTGCTGGCCGAGGAGCCCTTCGGCTGGTTTGCCGCGCCCGGCTGGCAGCACCGCGCGGGCGAGCCCCTGCCGCTGGCCACGCTGGCCGAGCCCTGCGGCGTGCGCGCCATGGCCGGGCAACTGCTGGATACGGCGCGCATGCCGTGGACCGAGGTGTTCGTGGGCGGCGGCGTGGCCGCTGTCTCGGCCGCCGTCATGGCGGGGCTGGGCGTGGCCGCGCTGGCGCCGCGCATGCTGGCCCTGGGCGCCGTGGACGTGGGCCCGCGCCTGGGCCTGCCCACGCTGCCGCGCCTGCCCGTGCTGCTGCACACCCGCGTGCGCGAAGGCCGGCCGCGCGCGGCGCTGGATGCGCTGGGCGCCGCCTTCAAGTCCGCCGTGCGTGGCTAGCAGCCAACAATCGGCCCGGCATGGTGCGCAGCCGCTTGTGCCTGCGGGGCAACGGGCGATAGACTCGCACCCCTCCCATCCACCCTCACCCTTTCGAGGTGCACCATGCCCCGCCGCACAGCTTCCTGCTGAACGACTTCGTCACACGCTGATCCTGGCCTTGCCCCGGATGTCTTTTGCGTGTGCGCTGCGGTGCGTGGCCTTTTGAGGGCTTGCGGCTGACCGTCCGGTTTGCGGACGGTGCCGACAGTCCTGCCATCTTCCCCTTCGACAGCCTGCCGGCCCGGCCACCACGGGCCAGGTCGCGCTGTCGCTGCATCCCCTGCATTGCGGCGCCTGGCGTCGTCGTCGGCTTTTCCCGCTCCACGGCATGTCGCCGTGGGGTGCTGCATCGTTTTCGGAAAGCACGACATGACCCCATCCATTGCCCAAGGCGCTCACTTTCTTTCGAGCGTCGAGATCCTCAAATACCCCCGCACGCCGCACCTGCGCGGCTCGCGCCTGCAGTCCGGTGACCAGGACGACGCCGTGCCCTATGAGCGGCTGGCCGGCCAGCACATCGTCGTCGAGGAAAAACTCGACGGCGCCAACGCCGCGCTGAGCTTTGCCGGCGACGGCCAACTGCTGCTGCAGTCGCGCGGCCACTACCTGGACAGCGAGCGGCCCGGCGGGCGCGAACGCCAGTTCAACCTCTTCAAGCAATGGGCCCAGGCCCATGAGGGCGCGCTGCTGTCCCTGCTGGACGACCGCTACCAGGTGTTTGGCGAGTGGATGTATGCCAAGCACTCGCTGTTCTACGACGCGCTGCCGCACTGGTTCTGCGAGTTCGACATCTGGGACCGCTCGGCGCAGTGCTTCCTGGACACGCCGCGCCGCCATGCCCTGCTGGCCGGCGTGCCCGTGGTCTCGGTGCCCGTGCTCTACAGCGGGGTGGCGCCCCGGCGCATGCAGGACCTGCTGGCGCTGCTGGCCCCCTCGCTGGGCCGCAGCGCGCGCTGGCGCCAGGCCTTCGAGCAGGTGGTGGCCCGCCAGAAGCTGGACCTGCCGCTGTGCTGGCGGCAGACCGACGGCTCCGAGCTGGCCGAAGGCCTCTACCTCAAGGTGGAGGAGGGCGGCCAGACCGTGGCGCGCTACAAGTTCGTGCGGCCGGACTTCGTGCAGGTCATCCTCGACTCGGGCTCGCACCACAGCGAGCGGCCCATCGTCCCCAACGGGCTGCGCGAAGGCGCAGACATCTTTGCGGCCGATATTTCAAAAAGCTGGTGAGGCCTGCAGCGCAGGCCCATCGCAAGGAGATTTCCATGACGAACTGGAAACAGATCCAGTCCCTGGTGCCGCAGCCCGGCGCCGACCCCGACTTCGCGGCCTGCCTGGCCGCCTTCCCCCAGCTGGAGCAGGCCAAAACCACGCCGCAGGACCCCGTCTACCACGCCGAAGGCGATGTCTGGACGCATACGCAGATGGTGGTGCGCGAACTGCTGGCCGACCCCGGCCATGCGGCGCTCACCGCCACCGAGCGCGAGACGGTCTTCCTGGCCGCGCTGCTGCACGACGTGGCCAAGTGCTCGACCACCGTGGTGGGCGAGGACGGCCGCATCGGCCAGCCCGGCCACTCGCGCCGGGGTGCGCTGGATGCGCGGCTCATGCTCTGGGAGGCTGGCGCGCCCGTGGACCAGCGCGAAGCCATCTGCCGGCTGATCGCCGTGCACCAGGTGCCGTTCTTCGCCTTTGCCGACTCGCGCCGCGGCCTCTCGCCCGAGTTCATCGTGCGCGAGCTGTCCTGGCAGACGGACCTGCACCTGCTCACGCTGCTGGCGCGCGCCGACATGCGCGGGCGCATCTGCCCGGACATTGCGTCCGTGCTGGTCAACATCGAGCTGGTGCGCGAGTTCGCGCTGGAAGAGGGCTGCCTGCGCACGCCACGCCGCTTTGCCTCGGCCGAGACGGCGGTGCGCTACTTCCGCGGCGCGCAGCTGCATCCCGACTATGCGCTGCACGAGCAGGCCGGCTCGCGCGCCATCGTCATGTGCGGCCTGCCGGCCAGCGGCAAGAACACCTGGGTGGCCGTCCACCATGGCGACCTGCCCGTGGTCTCCTTCGACGATGCGCGTACGGAGCTGGGCCTGCGCCACGGCCAGAACGAGGGCGCGGCCGCCCACCACGCCGTGGACAAGGCCAAGGCCCTGCTGCGCGCGGGCCGGCCCTTCGTCTGGAACGCCACCCACCTGTCGCGCCAGATGCGCGGCAAGACCGTGGACCTGTGCCTGGCCTACGGCGCCCGCGTGGAACTCGTGCACCTGGAAGCCAGCCGCCCGACCCTGCTGGCCCGCAACCGCGCGCGCGACACCACGCTGACCAACGCGGCCCTGCTCAGCCTGCTGCAGCGCTGGGATGTGCCTTTGCCTACCGAGGCGCATGCGCTGTCGTTGGTGGTCAATGAGGGGTAGGTCGAGGGTGGGGGGGAGGACACGCCTTTCGCTCAATCCCTTCGGATTCCGCGTTCCTTCACCAGCCGGCCCCACTTGGCGGCTTCGCTGTCGATGAAGGCGGCGAACTCTTGGCTGCTGCCGCCGCCGAACTCGTTGCCCTGGGAGACGATGCGTTCCCGGACTTCCGGGTGCTCCATGGCCTTGGCGAACGCCTTGTTGAGCCGGGCCACGATCTCGGGCGGCGTGCCTTTGGGTGCCACATAGCCCATCCAGTTGGAGACGGTGACCTGGGGGAAGCCGGATTCGGCGAAGGTGGGCACGTCAGGGAGCATGGCCAGACGCTGTGCCGAGGTCACACCCAGCGCGCGGATCTTGCGCGCCTGTATGGAGGGCGCGGCCGCACCGGTCTGCTCGAACATCAGGTCCACCTGTCCCGACAGCAGGGCGGTGGCGGCGGGACCACCGCCCTTGAAGGGCACGCCGACCATGTCCAGGCCTGCCGCCGCCTCGAAAAGCTCGGCCGAGAGATGGTGCGCGCCGCCCGGCCCTGCGTTGGCGATGTTCAGCTGCCCCGGCCTGTCCTTGGCGGCCGTCACCACATCGGCCACGCTGCGATAGGGCTTGTCGGCGGGCGTGACCAGCACCAGCGGGCTTTTCTCCAGCAGGATGATGGGGACAAAGGTCTTGGGATCGAAGTTGAGCCTGGGATAGATCCAGGGGTTGACGGCCAGCGGCCCGAAGCTGCCCATGGCGATGGTGTAGCCGTCGGCTGCGGCGCGGCCCACGAACTCCATTCCGATGTTGCCGCTGGCGCCGGGCTTGTTGTCCACGATCACGGGCTGGCCCAGTATCTGTGCCAGCTGCCTGGCCACGAGCCGTGTCTTGACGTCGGTGTTTCCGCCGGCCGCGAAGGGCACGACGATGGTGACGGCGCGGACCGGGTAGCCGTCGGGGGCGGTCTGGGACCGGGCCGTGGCGGAAGCCAGGACCAGGATGGCGGCGGCCGTGGCGGCCAGCGCGGGATGAAGCTGCATGTCGTCTCCTGTGGTTTTCTGAAGGGAAAGGCAAATGCCGGGAAAGGGCGCGCGCCCTCACTCGGCCACGATGCGTGCCGAGGTCACGATGGCGGCGTACCTGGCGGTCTCGGCGGCGATGAAGTCCCTGAACTGCTGCTGGGACATGGGGGCGGGCTCGCCGCCCAGTTCGCGCAGGCGCTGCGCCAGCGCGGGATCCTTGAGCGCATTGACCACCGCCGCATGCAGCCGCGCCTGGACTGCCGGCGGCGTGGAGGCGGGCGCGAAGAGACCGAACCAGTTGTCCAGGTCGTAGGAGGCCAGGCCCGTCGACTCGGCAATGGCGGCAATGCCGGGGGCGAAGCTGGCGCGCTGCGCTGAAGTCACCGCCAGCGCCTTGACACGGCCGCTCTTGATGAAGGGCGCGGCCCCCGCGTAGCTGACGAAGGCCAGTTCGACCACGCCCGAGGACACGTCCACCAGCTGGTTGGCCGCGCCCCGGTAGGGCACGTGGTTCAGCCGGATGCCGGCCAGCGACTGCAGCAGCTCGCCATTGAGGTGCTGGGGGTTGCCCACGCCGCTGGTGGCGTAGCCGAGCTTGCCGGGGCTGGCCTTGGCCAGGCGCACCAGTTCATCGATGTTGCCGGCCGGCAGGCCGGGCGAGGCCACCAGTACGTTGGGCACGCGCGCGACCAGGGTCAGGGGCGCCAGGTCGCGGGACGGCTGATAGGGCATGCGGCCCTGGTGCACCAGCGGGGCGATGGCGGTTTCGCCGGCCGAGCCCAGCAGCAGCGTGTGGCCGTCGCCCGCCGCGCGTGCCACGGCGCCTGCGCCCAGCATGCCGCTGGCGCCGGGTCTGTTGTCCACCACCACCGGCTGCTTGAGCGTCACGCGCAGCCGCTCGGCCAGCAGCCGGGCCATGGCGTCGACGCCGCCACCTGCCGTGAAGGGAACCACGAGAGTGATGCTGCGCTGCGGCGCGTCCTGGGCCGCAGCGGGCAGGTTGCCGATGAGGCCAATGAGGCCAATGAGGCCGGCGAGCAGCGCGTTGCCCAGGTTGCGCAGCAAGCTGCGGCGGGAGGGAGCGGACATGTCAAAACTCCTTGGCGGCCTTTTAGCCGGGGTTTCAGGGAAAGCGAGATGAGGCGTTTTATTGCATTTTAGAAATTCAAAATGCAAAATATCAGCTATGGAAAACACCGAGAACCCCTTTTCCCGCGTCCTTGAACTGGACGGAGTCCGCTACCACGCCGCCGATGTGCCGGGCGTGCTGGGCGAGTGCCTACCGCGCCTGCCCGTGGTGCTCAGGTTGTTGCTGGAGAACGTGCTGCGCCACATGGAGGGGCAGGAAAGGGACGCTGCCGTGGCTGCCCTGCGGGCCTGGCTGGATCACGGCAGCAGCGAGGCCGAGATCGCCTTCCAGCCGGGCCGCGTGCTCATGCACGACACCACCAGCACGCCGGCGCTGGTCGACATCGCGGCCATGCGCGACGCGCTGCACGAAGAGGGCGTGGATCCGGCCGTGCTCAATCCGGTGCTGCCCGTCGATGTGTCGGTGGACCACTCGCTGGCCGTGGAGGCCTATGCAGTGCCGGGCGCCGCCCAGGCCAACCTGGAGCACGAGATACGGCGCAATGCCGAGCGCTACCGCTTTCTGCGCTGGGCCTCCAGGGCCCTGGCCCATGTGACCATCCACCCGCCGGGCACGGGGATCATGCACACCATCAACCTGGAGCAGCTGGCCACCGTGGTGACCACCGAGGAGCGCGGCGGCAGGCTCTGGGCCGTGCCCGACATGATGCTGGGCACGGACAGCCACACACCCATGGTCAACGGCATCGGCGTGCTGGGCTGGGGCGTTGGCGGGCTGGAGGCGCAGACCGTGATGTTCGGCATGCCCACCATGCTGCGCATCCCCGACGTCATCGGCGTGCGGCTGACCGGCGCGCTGCGCCCCGGCGTGCAGGCCAGCGACCTGGCCCTGGTCGCCACCGAGCGGCTGCGCGCCCTGGGCGTGGCCGGCGAGTTCGTCGAGTACTTCGGCCCCGGCGTGTCCACGCTGACGGCGGGCCAGCGCAGCGTGGTGGCCAACATGGCGCCCGAGTACGGCGCCACCACGGGCTACTTCGCGGTCGATGGCCAGACGCTTGACTACCTGCGCGCCACGGGCCGCAGCCCACAGCGCGTCGCCCTGGTCGAGGCCTATATGCGTGCCCAGGGCCTGTGGTTCGATCCGCAGGCCCAGCCGCGCTACACACGCCAGATCGAGATCGACCTGGACACCGTGGGCTGGCACATTGCCGGTCCGCGCCGCCCGCAGGACCTGCTGGACTATGGCGACAGCGCCCGCGCGCTGCAGGCCGTGGGCTTTGTTGCGTCCGGCGCGCAGACCGGGCTGCCGCGCCATGCCGTGGCGCTGGCCGCCATCACCAGCTGCACCAATACCTCGGATCCCGCGCTGCTGGTCGCTGCCGGGCTGGTGGCGCGCAAGGCGCGGGCGCTGGGGCTGAAGGTTCCCGCATGGGTCAAGACATCGCTGGCACCGGGCTCGCCGGCGGCTGCCTCCTATCTGGCGCGCGCCGGGCTGCTGCAGGACCTGGAGGCCGTGGGCTTCGGCATCGTGGGCTACGGCTGCACCACCTGCATCGGCAACCCCGGCCCGCTGACGGAGCCGGTGCGCCAGGCCCAGCGCGCCGGCCAGGCCAAGGCCGTGGCCATTTTGTCGGGCAACCGGAATTTCCCGGGCCGCGTGCATCCGGACATCGAGCTGAGCTTCATCATGTCGCCGTCCCTGGTCATCGCCTTCGGCCTGGCCGGCGACGCGGCCCGCAACCTGCGCCTCGAGCCCGTGCAGCACCTGGCCGATGGCCGGCCCGTGTTCCTGGCCGACCTCATGCCCACCCGCACGGAAGTCCAGGCGGCGCTGGCGCTGGGCCTGCACCCGCAGGACTTCGGCCGCGACTTCGCGCGGGCCACGCTCAACCCGGCCTGGCATGCGCTGAAGGCGCCCGAGGGGCCGTTGTTTCCCTGGGACGCGCGGTCCACCGCGCTGCGCCGCCCGCCCTTTGCCGCGCTGTCCGAGGGCAGCCAGCTGGGCCGCTACCAGGCCCACCCGCTGCTGGTGGTGGGCGACGACATCACCACGGACCATATCTCGCCGGCCAGCGCCATCCCGCCCGACAGCCTGGTGGCCGATTTCCTGGTGGAGCGCGGCGACGACCGGGGTGATCTCAACGTCTTCGCGTCGCGGCGCGGCAACTGGGAGGTGATGGTGCGGGCGGCCTTTCACAGCAAGACGCTGAAGAACCTGCTGGCGCCCGGTGCCCCCGTGGCCCATGGCCTGCATGCGCCATCGGGCGAGATCGCGCCGCTGTGGGACATCGCGCAACGCTACCGCAAGGCGGGCCAGTCCGTGGTGCTGGTGGCCGGCGAGCGCTACGGCACGGGCTCCTCGCGCGACTGGGCCGCCAAGGGCCAGCGCCTGCTGGGCATACGTGCCGTGCTGGCCCTGAGCTTCGAGCGCATCCACCGCTCCAACCTCATCGGCATGGGCATCGTGCCACTGCGCTTGCCTGCGGGCATGGGGCCGCAGGAACTGGCGCTGCAGCCGGGCGACCGTATCGAGATCGATGCACCGTCCGACGCCCTGGCGCCGCGCTGCGCCGTGCCCGTGCGCATACTGCGCGGCGATGGCAGCGTGCAGGCGCTGCAGGCCACGGCCGCCGTGGAGACGCAGCTGGAGGCCGGGCTGCTGCGCAGCGGCGGCGTGATTCCTTCCATCCTGCGGCAGGCGGCCGGGCGCTGATGTGGCATGGCATGACAATGGGGGCATGAAGACCTCCACCCAGCTGTGCTCGCAAATCCTGGCACTGGCCCGTTCCGAGCAATGGGACAGCGGAACCCACCTGGCCGCCCAGGGCCTGGCCGACCGGCTGCGCGTCTCCCGCCAGCCCGTCAACGAGGCCTTGCAGCAGCTGCAGGAGCAGGGCGTGGTGCGGCGCGAGCGCAACCGGGGGTTTTTCCTGGCCCTGCCGCATGACCGGATTTCGGCCGAACTGCTGGCTGAGGCGGCGGTCGGCGACCAGGACCTGACCGAGGCCATCTACTTTCGCATCGCCGAGGACCGGCTGCGCGCCAGCCTGCCCGAATCCGTCACCGAGGCCGCGCTGCGCACGCGCTACGGCCTGAGCAAGGCCCAGCTGGCGGCCGTGCTCAAC
The DNA here is from genome assembly GCF_002193035.1 of Delftia sp. K82. Classification (NCBI taxonomy): domain Bacteria; kingdom Pseudomonadati; phylum Pseudomonadota; class Betaproteobacteria; order Burkholderiales; family Comamonadaceae; genus Delftia; species Delftia sp. K82. Next base: position 1,425,311 of record NZ_MYFL01000001.1, read on the forward strand.
CGCATCTCGCAGGAGGGCTGGATCGAGCGCAAGCCCGGCTACGGCTGGACCTTTGCGGCCATGCTGACCACGCCCGACAGCCTGCTGCAGTCCTACCGCCTGCGTATGGCGCTGGAGCCGGCCGCGCTGCTGGAGCCCGGCTACCGGCTGGACCGCGCCGTGCTGCAACGCTGCCGCGCGGCCGAAATCCACTTGCTCGAAGGCGGCATCGCCACCGACCCGGCCGACCGCATCCACGACCGGGGGGTGAACTTCCACGAGTCCCTGGTCGAGGCCTCGGGCAACGTGTTCTTCATCGACACCATCCGCCGCGTCAACCGCGTGCGGCGCCTGCTGTCCTACCGCTCCATGCAGGACCGGGCGCGCTACCGCGAGCACTGTGAGCAGCATCTGAACATCCTGGAACTGCTGGGGCGCGAGCGCAACGAAGAAGCCTCCCTCGCCATGCGCGAGCACCTGGCGAGCACCTTGCGCAACCTGGCCAGCATCAGCGATCTCCTCGGTCCTGGCGCAGCGTCCCCAGAACCTTCGCGTACCCCTTCGCGTACCTCTTCCACGCCCCGGCGGGCATCCCGTTGACCCTTGAAGCGAGCCATCCATGAACCTTTCCTCCCAGCTGCTGTCCACCCTCGCGCCGCTTGGCCGCATCCGCGCCTCCATCAACACCGGCAATCCCATCCTTGCGCGGCTGCAGGCCGATGGCCAGCCCGCAGGCGTGTCCATCGACCTGGCCCGGCGCCTTGCGCAGCAGCTGGGGCTGGAGCTGGAACTGGTGGTCTTCGATACGGCCGCCAAGTCGGTGGATGCCGTCACGCGCGAGGAGGCCGACTTCGGCTTCTTCGCCGTGGACCCCGTGCGTGGCGCGGGCATCGGCTTTACCGCGCCCTATGTGCTGATCGAGGGCAGCTACCTGGTGCGCCAGGACTCGCCGCTGACCGACAACGCCCAGGTGGACCGGGCCGGGCACACCGTGGTGGTCGGCAAGGGCAGCGCCTATGACCTGTACCTGAGCCGCGAGCTCAAGCATGCGCAGATAGAGCGCGCCGTTTCCTCGCCCGCCGTGGTGCAGACCTTTGTGGAATCGACGGCCGACGTGGCCGCCGGAGTCAAGCAGCAATTGGAGGCCGATGCCGCACGCCTGCCCGGCCTGCGCCTGCTGCCGGGCCGCTTCATGGTGATCCAGCAGGCCATGGGCCTGCCCAAGGGGCGGGGCGATGAGGCCCTGCGCGTGCTGGCGGCCTTTGTGGAGGAGGCCAAGGCTTGCGGCTTTGTGGCCGAGGCGCTGCAGCGCCATGGCATTCAGGGCGCGGCCGTCGCACCGCTGGCGGGCGCATCGGCATGAGCACCTCAGCGTCGCGCCCCCTGTACGCCTACGTGGGTTCGCGCACCACGCGCGAGCGCGACGCACGTGGCGAGGGCATCACCGTCTATCGCGTGGACGAAGCCACGGGCGTCCTGCAGCATCTGCAGACCGTGGACGGGCTTTCCAACCCCTCGTTCCTGGCGCTCGATGCAGCCGGCACCCGGCTCTACACCGTGCATGGCGATGGCCATGAGGTCAGCGTCTTCGCACGCGATACCGCAACGGGCCGCCTGGCGTTGCTGCAGACCCGGGACTGCGGCGGGCGCAACCCGGTGCACCTGGCCATCGCCCCGGGCGGACGGCAGTTGGTGGTCTCCGACCATCTGGGCGAGCCGGCTGCCAGCGATGGCCACCAGGGGTATGGCGGGCCAGGCGGTACGCTGGCCGTGATGCCGATTGCACCGGACGGGCGCCTGGGCTCCGTGCAGCAGCGGCTTGCGCTACCAGGCCAACCCGGGCCGCATCGCAAGGAGCAGCCGTTTGCCAAGCCGCACTTCAACCCCTTCTCGCCGGACGGGCGCTTCGTGCTGGTGCCTGACAAGGGGCAGGACCGGATCTTCATCTTCGCCTTCGAGCACGGGCGGCTGGTGCCTGCGCCCCAGCCATGGCTGGACTGCCGCGAAGGCTCGGGCCCGCGGCATATGGCCTTCCATCCTGCGCTGGCCTGCGCCTATGTGGTCAACGAACTGGACAACACCGTGCTCACCTGCCGCTTCGATGCGGCCACGGGGGCGCTGCAGGGCTTGCAGATTCTGTCCACCCTGCCGGAGCGCTTTGTGGGCAACAGCCGGGCGGCAGGCATCGAGGTCTTGCGCGACGGCCGGCAGGTGCTGGTGTCCAATCGCGGCGCTGACGGCATTGCGGTCTTCGATGTCGATCCTTTGACGGGGCTGCTGCACGCCAGTGGCGGCTTCGCCTCGGGCGGGCGCACGCCGCGCTTTTTCACGTCCTCGCCGGATGGGCGCCTGCTCTATGTGCTCAACGAGGACAGCGACAGCATCGTCTGCCATGCCCGGGATGACGCCTGGCGCCCGCTGGCCAGCACCCACTGCGCCAGCCCGGTGTGCATGGTGTTCGCGCGGTAGCCGTCCACGCCGCCCTCCGGGGTAGGATCAGGCGCCGCGCAGCACCAGCAGGTCGATGCTGGCCGGCACGCCCAGGCGCACGGCAAAGCCGGCCCACAGGCCTGCGCCGGCGCTGACGAAGAGCTTCATGGCGCCGACTTCGTACTCGCCGCGCACGAAGCCGTCGTTGGCGGGCGCCACCAGCCATTGGTCCATGCCCAGGATCAGGCCGCCGTGCGTATGGCCCGACAGCTGCAGGCCCACGCCGTGGGCAGCGTTGTCACGGGCGGTCTTGGGCTGGTGGGCCAGCAGCAGGTGGTATTGCGCACCGGCCTCTTTGGCCTGGCGGGCCACGGTGTCGATGTCGGGCGGCACGCCTTCGGCCACGGAGGGGTCGGTGTTCTGGCGCGACAGGCGGCCATAGGCCGGATCGCCGATGCCCGACAGCGCCAGGCGCGCGCCCTGCACATCGATCAGCTGCATGCGGTTTTCCAGCAGGTTCAGGCCCAGGCGGCGGAATTCGGCCATCCAGGCGTCGTAGCCGCTGTAGTACTCATGGTTGCCGGGCGCCGCCCACACGCCGTAGCGTGCCTTGAGCTGCGCCAGCGGCGCGACGTTGGCACGGCCGCTGTCCACGTCGCCGTCCACCATGTCGCCGGGCAGCACGATGAGGTCGGGCCGCGCCTCCAGCGTGCGATCCACGATGGTCTGCACATAGCGCGCGTCGTTGATGGGGCTGGCGTGGATGTCGGCCAGCACGGCCACGCGCAGGCCTTCCAGGCCGGTGGGCAGGCCGGGCAGGCGCAGCGTGCGCTCATGCACCTCGGGCGGGCGCAGTGCATTGGCCACGCCCCAGGCCGACAGCAGGCCCGCCAGGGCCAGGGCGCCGGCCGTGAGCAGCGGCGCGTGCAGGCGCTGCTTCCAGTCCTCGCGCCGGGCCACGGCGGCCAGCGCCCAGAGGCCGTCGCGCAGCACGATGAAGACGGCCAGCATCAGCAGCAGGGCCAGCACCCAGCCGCCCGGCACCTGCAGATAGGCCAGCGTGCGGTACTCGACCGTGCCCTCGCGCAGCAGCACCAGCAGCAGGGCGGGCGTGCAGCCCAGGGCCGCCGTGGCGACGGCCGCCATCAGGCGTGCGCGGCGCGGCATCAGGCGGACGGGCCACCACAGCCACAGGGCCAATAGCGGGATGACGAGGGCGGCAAGAGAAACCATGGGGAGCAGATCGAGGAAGGCGGGTGAGGTGGCCAGCGCCGGGCGCGGGCGGCAAGGCGAGCGCCGATTGTGCGCAATGCCTTGCATGCGGCCGGCCCGCACTGGCGAAGGCCCTGGCCTGCGGGGGTTTTCATGCGGGCGGCACAGGGCAGGCGTATGGAAATCTGCAGCCGCGTGGCGCCGTCGGCATGGCGCGGGGATAATCCAGCCCCTTATGCCTTTGAAGATCAGCTTCCCTGAATCCCTGCCCGTATCCGCCCGCCGTGAGGAAATCATGGAGGCCATGGACCGGCACCAGGTCATCATCGTGTGCGGCGAGACGGGCTCGGGCAAGACCACGCAGCTGCCCAAGATCGCGCTGGCGCTGGGCCGGGGCAAGGTCAACGCCACGCCCGACGACAAGGGCCAGGTGCGCGGCCACCTGATCGGCCACACGCAGCCGCGCCGCATTGCCGCCAGCTCGGTGGCCAAGCGCATTGCCGAGGAGTTGAACACGCCGCTGGGCGATGTGGTGGGCTACAAGGTGCGTTTCCAGGACCGGCTGTCCAAGGACGCCTCGGTCAAGCTGATGACGGACGGCATCCTGCTGGCCGAGACGCAGACCGACCCGCTGCTCAAGGCCTACGACACCCTCATCATCGACGAGGCCCACGAGCGCAGTCTCAACATCGACTTCCTGCTGGGCTACATCAAGCAGATCCTGCCCCGGCGCCCCGACCTCAAGGTGGTGGTGACATCGGCCACCATCGATGCCGAGCGATTTGCCAGGCACTTCGAAGGCCCCAAGGGGCCTGCGCCGGTGATCATGGTCTCGGGCCGCACCTACCCCGTGGAGATGCGCTGGCGCCCCTTCGAGGAAAAGCGCGACCACGACCTCAATGACGCCATCGCCGAGGGCGTGGACGAGCTGTGGTCCGGCGGCGTCAGCGGCGACATCCTGGTGTTCCTACCCGGCGAGCGCGAGATCCGCGAGGCTGCCGACCACCTGCGCAAGCACCTGGCACAGCAGCCCGTGCTGCGCCATGCCGAGGTGCTGCCGCTGTTCTCGCGCCTGTCGCAGGCCGAGCAGGACCGCATCTTCGACAGCCACACGGGCCGGCGCATCGTGCTGGCCACCAACGTGGCCGAGACCTCGCTGACCGTGCCCGGCATCCGCTATGTGATCGATGCGGGCACGGCGCGCGTCAAGCGCTATTCCTTCCGCAGCAAGGTTGAGCAGCTGCTGGTCGAGCCCATCAGCCAGGCAGCGGCCAACCAGCGCGCGGGCCGTTGCGGCCGCGTGGCCAACGGCATCTGCATCCGCCTGTACGACGAGGCTGACTTCGGCACGCGCGCGCGCTTCACCGACCCTGAAATCCTGCGCTCCTCGCTTGCCGGCGTCATCCTGCGCATGAAGTCGCTGGGCCTGGGCGACGTGGTGAATTTCCCCTTCCTTGAATCGCCCTCGGGCCGCGCCATTGCCGACGGCTACCAATTGCTGGGCGAGCTGGGCGCCGTGGACGAGCGCGGCGAGCTGCTGCCCATGGGCCGCGAGCTGTCGCGCCTGCCGCTGGACCCGCGCGTGGGCCGCATGATTTTGGAGGCGCGCACGCGCGGCGCCGTGGCCGAGGTGCTGGTCATTGCCTCGGCCCTGTCCGTGCAGGACGTGCGCGACCGGCCGCTGGAGGCCCAGCAGCAGGCCGACCAGCAGCACGCCAAGTTCGACGACGAGAAAAGCGAATTCAGCGGCTACCTGCGCCTGTGGAAATGGCTGCAGGATGCGCGCGGCGGCAAGGTGGTGGCCAAGAGCCGCAAGGAAATGGCCGGCGCCCAGGCCCCGGCCGCCAAGCCATCGGCGCGCAATGCCGCCTTCCTGCCCGTGGCCCAGCGCAGCGGCGGGCAGAGCGTGGCCGCCCCGGCGGCCGAGGCGCTGGCGGCCTTCCATCCGCAGGACACCGGTCCCGGTACGGATGACGAGCCCTCGCACAAGCTCAGCAACCGCCAGTGGGAGCAGCTGCTGCGCCAGAACTTCATCAACATCCGCCGCGTGCGCGAATGGCGCGACATCCACTCGCAGCTGCTGACCGTGGTCAACGAGCACAAGTGGAAGATCAACACCGAGGCCGCAGGCTACGACGCCGTGCACCTGTCCATGCTGTCCGGCCTGCTTGGCAACCTGGGCTACAAGGGCGATGAAAGCGACGCCTACCTGGGCGCGCGCGGCATCCGCTTCTACCCGCACCCGGGCGCCCACCTGTCCAAGAAGCCCGGGCGCTGGATCGTGGCGGCCGAACTGGTGGAAACCTCGCGCCTGTACGGCCGGGGCATCGCCGCCATCGATCCGCAGTGGCTGGAGGAAGTCGGCGCCCACCTGCTCAAGAAGCAGCTGCTCGATCCGCACTGGTCCAAGAACCAGGCCGACGTGGTGGCGCTGGAGCGCGCCACGCTCTACGGCCTGGTGGTCTACAACGGCCGGCGCATGAGCTATGGCCGCATCGATCCGCAGTCCGCGCGCGAGATCTTCATCCGCCAGGCCCTGGTGGAGGGCCAGTGGGATACGCGCTGGCACTTCCTGCCCGCCAACCTCAAGCTGGTGCGCAAGGTCGAGGAGCTGGAGCACAAGAGCCGCCGCCAGGACGTGCTGGTCGATGACGAGCTGATCTACGCCTTCTACGACCAGCAGATCCCCAAGGACGTGTTCAGCGGCGCCACCTTCGACCATTGGTTCCGCGAGGCGGCCAAGGAAAACGCCGACCTGCTGCGCCTGTCGCGCGACGAGCTGATGCGCCACGAGGCGGCCGGCATCACCACCCAGGCCTTTCCCAAGGTGGTCAAGCTCGGCGGCGTGGACTGCACGGCCAGCTACCTGCACAGCCCGGGCGACGCGCGCGACGGCATCACCGTCACCGTGCCGCTGTTCGTGCTCAACCAGGTCAGCGACGAGCGCGTGGAATGGCTGGTGCCCGGCATGCTCAAGGACAAGCTCCAGGCCCTGCTCAAGAGCCTGCCGCAGCGCCCGCGCAGCCGCTTCGTGCCCCTGCCCGAAAGCGCCCAGCGCCTGGCCGAACTCTTCACCACGCCCGAACGCTGGGGCCAGGGATCGCTCATCGATGCCCTGCTCAAGCAGGTGCGCGACGAGACCTCGCTGGACGTCAAGCGCGCCGACTTCAAGCTGGACATGCTCAGCCCGCACCTGTTCATGAACTTCCGCATCACGGACGAGCATGGACGCCAGCTGGGCCAGGGCCGCAACCTGGGCGCGCTCAAGGCCGAACTGGGCGCCAAGGCGCGCGGCGCCTTCCAGGCGCTGGCCGCGTTGAAGGTGGCGTCGGTCACAGAGGCCCCTGCACCCGCTGCCAACGCTGCCACCGCGCCCGAAACCGGCAGGAAGCCTGCGCCCGCTGCCAAGGCGGAAAAGCCCGACCAGGCCACGCCTGCCAGGAATGCCAAGCCCAGCCAGCCCGCCGACAGCCGCTACAAGGAATGGAGCTTTGGCGAGCTGCCCGAGCTGATGGAGATCGGCCGGGGCGGGCAGACGCTGATCGGCTTTCCGGCACTGATCGACCACGGCGATGCCGCCGGCATCGAGGTCTTCGACGAACCCGAGGTTGCGGCCGCACGCCACCGCGTGGGCCTGCGCCGCCTGTTCGCGCTGCAGATCCGCGATGCACTCAAGTACCTGGAAAAGAACATTCCAGACCTGCAGAAGATGGCCGTTGCCTACATGCCGCTGGGCACGCAGGAGGAACTGCGCGAGCAGATCATCGACGTGGCCATAGACCGCGCCTTCCTGCAGGAGCCGCTGCCCACCAACGACGCGCAATTCAAGCAGCGCGTGCAGGACGGACGCGGCCGGCTGACGCTGATCGCCAACGAGGTGGCGCGCATGGCCTCCACCATCCTGGTCGAGTACGCGGCGGCGCAGCGCAAGATCAAGGACACCAAGAACGCGTCTGACGCCACGGCCGACGCCGCCCAGCAACTGCAGCGCCTGGTGCCCAAGAACTTCATCGCGGCCGCGCCCTGGACCCAGCTGCAGCACTATGCGCGCTACCTCAAGGCCATCACCAGCCGCCTGGACAAGTACCGCGCCGACCCTGCGCGTGACGCCAGCCGCCTGACCGAGCTGCGCCCGCTGGAGCAGCGCTACTGGCGCCTGGTGGCCGAGCGCAAGGGCCACATCGATGCGCGCATGCAGGAGTACCGCTGGATGCTGGAGGAGCTGCGCGTGAGCTTCTTCGCCCAGGAGCTGCGCACGCCGTACCCGGTCAGCATCAAGCGGCTGGACAAGGTCTGGCAGCAGCTGCAGAACTAGCGCCGTGCCGGCCTGCGGCCCTTTCTTGAGCGGGAGGGCCGCAGGCCATGTTTCAATGCGGCATCGCCACCTTCACCGGCACGCGGCCGGTTGGAGCGATGCAAGGCCGTTTGCGCCATCACTGAGATGGGGCATTTTTCAAAGCATGGGTGATCTGTGCAGAACCTGCACAGATGCTGGCCGCTCCATGGCATTGCGGCGGGCCCTGTGCGTTTCTAGACTGCAGGCATCAACCACTTCCCGTTTTCAGGAGCACTGCATGTCCCTCGCAGAACAGGCCAGCCAGGCCATCCAATCCACCAGCCATCCCACCCTCCGCGCCCTGTCCGGCGCGCCGGGGCGCAGCCAGTTGCCACGGGGTGCCACGGCGCTGCTGGTCATCGACTTCCAGAACGAGTACTTCAGCGGCCGCCTGCCCATCCCGCGCGGCCCGCAGGTCCTGGAGCAGGCCCGGCGCCTGCTGCAATGGGCCGATGCCGGGCAGGTTGCCGTGTTCCACATCCAGCACATTGCCCCTGAAGGTGCGCCCGTGTTCGCCATCAATGGCAGCGCCGTCCAGTTCCACCCCGGCCTGCAGCCGCGCGCGGGCGACACCGTGGTGCAAAAGCGCAGCGTCAGCGCCTTCGTCGGCACCGACCTGGCCGACCAGCTGCGTTCGCGTGGCATCACCACCGTGGTCATCTGCGGCCTCATGACCCACGCCTGCGTGGCCGGCGCCGCACGCGATGCCGCGCCGCTGGGCTTCGAGGTCGTCGTGGCCAGCGATGCCGTGGCCACACGTGCCATCACGCGCAGCAATGGCGAATCCGTGGACGCCGACAGCCTGCACCGTGCCGCGCTGGCCGAGATCGAGGATGTGTTTGGCGATGTGCTGTCCACGGACGGCATCCTGGAGCTGGCGCTGCGCTGAGCGGGCTGGGCGGCATCGGCGGTCCATGCTCCACAATTCCCGCCAAAGGAGTGCATGAGCAATGGACAGATGGCAAGCCATGCGGGTGTTCTGCGGCGTGGTGGACGCGCAGGGTTTCACGGCGGCCCAGGACCGGCTGGGCATGACGCATTCCACGGCGTCGCGCCATGTCAAATGGCTGGAGTCGGAGCTGGGCACGCAGCTGCTGCAGCGCAATTCGCGCGGGCTGAGCCTGACCGATGCGGGGCGCAGCTACTACCTCAGTTGTGTGCAGTTGCTGGAGCAGCTCGATGCGGCCGAGGCCGCGCTGGCACAGCGCCGTGCGCGCGTGGCGGGCGTGTTGCGCATCACGCTGCCGCTGGCCGTGGGCGCCATCGAGCTGGGCGACTGGCTGCCCGAGTTCGAGCAGCAATTCCCCGAGCTGGAGCTGCAGCTGCTGTGCACCGACCGGCTGGTGGACCTGGTGGCTGAGGGCGTGGATGCGGCCGTGCGCATCAGCCGCCAATTGCCGGACAGCGGGCTGCAGGCGCGCCTGCTCACGCATTCGCCACTGGTGCTGGTGGCGTCGCCCGCCTACCTGATGCGCCAGGGCGTGGTGCAGGCGCCCGAGCAATTGGCCGAGCACCGCGCCCTGGCCTTTGCGGCGGGCCCGGCCCCATTGCGCTGGAGCGTGGTGTCCGGGCAGGGCGCCGTCACCGAGGTGCAGCCGCACACGGCGCTGCGCACCGATTCGGTGGCCACCATCTTCGAGGCCGCACGCGCTGGCCGGGGCATTGCGGCGCTGACCTGGCATACCGTGCGCTCGGCCGTGGAGCGCGGCCAACTGGTGCGGGTGCTGCCCTGTTTTCATCTGGGGCAGTACAGCTACCACGCGCTGTATCCGCGCACGCGGCATCTGCGCCCGGCCGTGCGCGCGTTTGTGGATTTCATGGCGCGGCGCTATCGGCAGGGGCCGGGCGGCTGAGCATGGTCTTCTGGAGCCGGCCACTGGATGCGCAGGAGCAGGCCTTTGTGCGCACGCATTTCGGCGCCTCGCTCGATGCGCTGCTGCCGCGCCTGCGCCTGTACCAGCGGCGGCTGGGCGATACGCGCAGGGCGCTGTCCATGAATGGCGGGCGCATCTTCATGCCGCGCGCCTTCTTCACGCAGTCCGATCCGCGCCAGCCGCTGCGCCTGTCGCATCCGCAGATCGCAGGCATCTTTGCCCATGAGCTGCTGCACCAGTGGCAGCGCCTGCAGGGCATGCCCGTCACGCGGCAGGCGGCCTGGCTGCAGTTCAAGGCGCTGTGCACGCGTGGCGATCCGTATGCCTATGAGCGCTGCGACGATCCCCGGCGCATGCTGCAGCGCTTTGTCCATGCCCAGGTGGAGCAGCAGGGCCAGATGTGGGAAGACCATGTGCACGCCTGCGTGGCGGGGCAGGGCGATGCGGCGGGCGCCCTGATCGCGGCCCACGTGCGGGGCGAGTGAGTCAGCTGGCCTGGATGCTCAGTGCTTCGATCAGGTCATGGGCCGACACATCGCGCGCCGCGCCAAAACCCGCCACGTGCCGGGCGATGGATGGCGTGATGCAGACAAAGCGGAAGTCGCCCAGATCGGTCATGAACGCGGCTTCGGGGAAGCGCAGCACATAGCTGTCGCGCGCGCCATCGGCCAGCACGCTGCCGGGCGGAGGTGTGCTGGCCACGCCTTCAATGGCCACGCGCTCCAGTGCATGCACGCCCTCGCCGTCCATTTCGGCCGCGCATACCAGCAGGCTGACGGCCGGGTGCAGCTCCATGGCCCGCGTGTGCGCTGCCAGTGCGCTGACGTGCAGCACAAAGCAGCCAAACTGCGCATTCCAGGCCCAGGGCACCATGGACAGCCGGGGAGCGGGCAGTGCATCGCCAGCCCCGGGGGCAGGGGAGTCGGCGGGCTGGGTGGCCAGGGCCGCGCTGCGGTGGCGGGCCAGCAGATCGCGCAGCGACAGCTGCAGGCGGGACAGGTGGGGCATGGCGGGCGTGGAGGGCATGGCGCCATCGTACCTGTGGCGTACTTGTGGCGTGTCCGTGGCGTGCCCGTGGCCGGCTTGCGAAAGCACAAGGCGAGTTGCGGTGGCATCGGTATGCCATGGGCGCTCAAGCGTCACTTTGGCGACGATCTCCTGGGGCCTTCCCCAATGCCGGGAAGCGGGTGTGGGCCTAGCCTCGCTGGCAAGGCGGATTGCCGCCGTCCCTTCCACTCACCGACACTTCAAAGCCCATCCACCCATGCCCTCCCAGCCCGCGCACCACGCTTTCTGGCCCAGCCGCCTGCCCCATTCCATCACCGTGCCCGCCACCAGCGTCTGGGGCAACCTGGCCGTCAATGCGCGACGCTACCCGGACAAGGCAGCCATCCGCTACTTCGGCAGCTCCATCAGCTACCGCGAGCTGTGCGAGGGCACGGAGCGCATGGCGGCCTACCTGCACAGCCTGGGCGTGCAGCGCGGCGACCGCGTCATTTTGCTGATGCAGAACACGCCTCAGCTCATCCTGGCGCACTACGCCATCTTCCGCGCCAATGCGGTGGTGGTGCCGGTCAATCCCATGAACATGGCCGAGGAGCTCAGGCACTACATCACCGACGCCGACGCCAAGGTCGCCATCACCACGGCCGACCTGGCCCCCGAACTGGCCAAGGCCAGCAATGCGCTGGCGCCCGGCCAGCGGCTGGAGCACCTGGTCGTCACCCAGTTCACGGACGCCTTCGATGCCGGGGTGCAGGGCGACGACGCCCCGCCCGTGCAGTGGCACGACTGGCTGCTCACCCGGCGTGAGCCGGCCGTGCTCGATGGCGGCAGCGTCCACACCTGGCAGCAGGCCCTGGCCTGTACCGACGCCGCGCCGCCCCATGTGGTGGGCCGCGACGACATGGCCGTGCTGCCCTACACCAGCGGCACCACGGGCCATCCCAAGGGCTGCATGCACCCGCACCGCTCCATCAACCACAACGCCGTGGCGGGCAGCTACTGGGGCAGCGGCACCAGCGAGACCGTGGTCCTGGCCGTCGTGCCCATGTTCCACATCACGGGAATGGTCTCGGTGCTGCACACGGCCATCTTCGTGGGCGCCACCCTGGTCGTCATGCCACGCTGGGACCGCGAGCTGGCGGGGCGGCTGATCTCTCGCTACCAGGTCACCAGCTGGACCAACATCCCCACCATGGTCATCGACCTGCTGGGCAGCCCCAACTTTGCGCAATTCGACCTCACCAGCCTCAAGTACATCGGCGGTGGTGGTGCGGCCATGCCACAGGCCGTGGCCCAGCGCCTGCTGGAGCAATACGGCCTGCGCTTCAGCGAGGGCTACGGCCTGACCGAGACGGCCGCGCCCACGCACAGCAACCCGTTCGAGCATCCCAAGCAGCAATGCCTGGGCATTCCCTTCATGAGCACCGAGGCGCGTGTCATCGACCCCGAAACCGGCGCCGATGTCCCGCAGGGCGAGCAGGGCGAAATCGTCGTCCACGGCCCTGAGGTCTTCGACGGCTACTGGAAGCGACCCGACGCCACGGCCCAGGTCTTCATGGAGATCGACGGCAAGCGCTTCTTTCGCACCGGCGACCTGGGCCACGTGGACGAGGACGGCTACTACTTCATCACCGACCGCCTCAAGCGCATGATCAACGCCAGCGGCTTCAAGGTCTGGCCGGCCGAGGTCGAATCGCTGATGTTCCGCCACCCCGCCATCCAGGAAGCCTGCGTGATCTCCACGCGCGACGCCTACCGCGGCGAGTCGGTGAAGGCGGTCGTCGTGCTGCGTGCCGGCAAGGAAGACACCACGGCCGAGGACATCATCCAGTGGTGCCGCGAGAACATGGCCGTCTACAAGGCGCCCAAGATCGTGCAGTTCGTCAAGGCCCTGCCCAAGAGCGGCAGCGGCAAGGTGATGTGGCGGCAGCTGCAGGAGGCGGAGGCTGGCTGACCGGCCCTCAGGGCCTCAAAGGCTAAAGCCCTAAGCCCTTGCCCTCGGCGCGTTCCTGACGCGGCCGCCGAGGACGCTGTGGGGGATGTTTGCTGCATGGGCGTTGCGAAGGCTGCGCGCGCATCTATGATCGCGCGCCAGACACTAACACTGCATCAGACAGCACACAGTACACAGCACATGCATGGATTTCCTGGGTCCGCTGCCACGGTCGTGGCAGCATTTTTTTGCCTTCCCGCTTGCGCGCACGAACTGTGCACCCTCGTCGCCGACGCCGACACGGGGCAGTCCCTGGTGCACAGCGGCCCGGCGTGCGCCGAGCGGGTCACGCCGGCCTCCACCTTCAAGATCGCCATCAGCCTGATGGGCTATGACGCCGGCATCCTGCAGGACGAATCCCGGCCCGCGTGGCCGTACCAACCGGAGTATCCGGACTGGGGCGGCGATGCCTGGCGGCGCGAGATCACGCCCCAGGCTTGGATGAAGGACTCGGTGTTCTGGTACTCGCAGCAGGTGGCGCGGGAGCTGGGCCAGCAGCGGTTTGGCGCCTACGTGAGGGCCTTCCAGTACGGCAACGAGGATGTCTCCGCCGTTGCCGTGGCCCATGCCGGCCACAACGGCGCGTGGGTGGTGTCCTCGCTGCGCATCTCGGCGGCCGAGCAGGTGGCCTTCATGCGCAAGATCGTGCGCCGGGAACTGTCTGTGAGCAGTCAGGCCATCGACATGACTGCGCGCATCACCCGGCACCCCGTGCCTGTGGACGGCTGGACCGTGCATGGCAAGACCGGCACCGGGTCGCCCGGCAGCGACAACCGCTACGATGCCAGCCGGGCCTACGGCTGGTATGTGGGCTGGGCCACCAAGGACCAGCGCAGGCTGGTGTTCGCCACGCTGATCCAGGATGAGCAGGCGCAAAAGCCCAATGCCGGCCTGCGCGCACGCGATGCCCTGCTGCAGCGACTGCCTGCCGCGGACCGCTGACAATGCACGGGCGTTTTCCTTTCCGCACCTCGCCCATATATCTCCCACACATCTCCCGCACCTCTCCCGCATATCTCCCGCACAAGAGCGACAGACCGACACCCGATGAAGACCATTGACGAAATGCTGAACCTGGACCTGCTCACCCCCGAGCAGCACGTTGAGATCAGCGACTGGATTGCCCGCGCGAACTCCCCCGAAGAAATACTGCAGATGCCCGCCCCCCTTTGGCAGGCCGTGGAGCGGGCCAGCGAGGCCATGGGCGTCAATGCCGATCTTCTGCGGCCGCCCTCGCTGGATGCGGGCGGCGCCATTTTCGGATAGACACAGCAGCGGGGATGGGCCGGCCCACCAGGCAACCGGCCCACCTGCGCACTCCCATGGCGTGTCGGCCAAGTCAGCTGGCCGGTGCCGGTGAGTCCTTGGTGTCCTGATGCGCTGGCCTGTCGCGCGGCGCGGACCACACACTGTCCCGCGGGCCACTGCGCGTGCGCCGTGCCGTGGCACGCGCCATCCAGGCCAGGGCCAGCACGCCGGCCACGGCCGTCAGGTCCAGGCCGATCAGCGAGGTGTCCACCCACGCGCCGGTGCCTGGCGCCAGCCAGCCCAGCAGCGATGACAGCGCGATCGCGGCCGTGCAGGCGGCGGCCAGCCACAGCAAGGCCGGGGCCGCGCGTGCCGCGCCGCGCACGAAGGCCCAGGCCATGCTGGTGAAGAACACGGCGTAGTAGATGCCCATGTGCCATGCGGCCAGGTCATCGACGCGGCCCGGCAGCCACTTGGCGGCGGCAATGGTGGCGGAAATACCGGCCACGCAGCCCAGGCAGACGCCGACGGTGGCCGAGGCCATGAGGGCCGTGTCGCGCCGCTGCACGGGCAAGTCTGCGCCCTTGCGCTGGGCCTTGCGCCGCGTCTCCACCCACAGCAGATTGCCGCCGTAGAACAGCCACGCGCCGGCCAGGCCCAGCAGGAAGTACAGCCACCAGACCGCGAGTCCGCCGAAGGAGGCCATGTGCAGCGCGAAGAAGCTGCTGATGAACAGGTTGGGCGTGCTCTGCCCGCCCGGGAGGTAGTCGGCCGAGAGCAGCTTGCCGCTGTAGGGATCGAGCATGGCAAAGCCGCCCACGGCGCGCGGCGATACGGCCTGGGGATTCCTGCCCCAGACGCGCACGGTGGGCTTGGGGCCGGTGATCTGGGCGTACTGCAGTCTTTCGGGCTCGAAGCCGGGCGCGGCGGCCTTGACGATCTCCACCAGCTGCGAGGGTTTGAGCATGTCGGCCGGATTGCGTGCCGGCGCGTCCGGGGCCTTGCCCGAGGGGCGCGCAAAGGTCTGGGCCCAATGGCCTTCGTGGATCAGCCTGTCCTGCACGTCGAAGATCTGGTCGTGGTAGGCGAAGACCACGGCGCTCAGAGCCATGACGATGTGAAAGGGCAGGCTGACGATGCCCACCACGTTGTGCGCGTCCAGCCACATGCGCTTGAGGTTCCTGCCCACGCGAAGGGCGAAGAAGTCCTTGACCAGCGAGGGCAGCAGGATCACCACGCCCGACACCAGGGCCAGGAAGTACAGGGCCGAGATCGCGCCCATGATCCAGCGGTTGGGGTCCGAGTCCACGGGCAGGCCGACCACGCGGTGCAGCACGTCGATGAACTCCACCAGGCGGGACGGACGCTGCTCATCGACTTGTACGCTGCCGTCGGCCGACAGCTGGGCCGTGTAGTGGCGTACGGCGCTTTCGTCATGGTCGTCTGCCTTGGGATCGCGCACCTGCCATTGCAGGCGCGGTATGGCGTTGTCGCCCTGCAGCTGCACGATGGCGCCGCGCGCGGCCGCCGGCGTGCTGGCCAGGGTCCGGGCGATCAGCGGCTGCACCTCGTCCATGGGCACGGCCTGCACCACGGCGGCAGGCGGCGTGGACCATCGCCGGATGGGTTCTTTGAACACCGTCAGCGCACCCGCGTAGAAGGCGATGAACAAGGCCATGCCGCTGAGGATGCCCGTCCAGGTGTGTACGGATTTGTAGATGCGGATGTAGTCGGCTCTCATGACAGGCCTCCTGCGCTGCTGTGCATTGCCGCGCGCACCAGCCACCAGGCGGCCAGGGCCAGCGCGTTGGCCCCGCCCAGCCAGGCCCAGGCGCGCAGGCCGCTGGAAAAGAAATACACCAGGGACTGCACCAGCAGCCAGACCGGCGGCACCAGCCACATGACCAGCTGCCCGCTCACTGCCAGCGGCATGCCGTGCAGCAGGGCGGCCAGCAGGCCACTGGCGCTGATCGCCAGGCCCGGGCCCAGCAGCAGGCCGGCCAGGGTCTTGGAGATCCAGTCCGGCCGGATTGGGGCTGGCTTGCGCGGGCGGGCCTCAGGGTGTGCGTCGGCCATGGAACAGCGCTCCGATATAGGGCAGCAGGGCAAAGGCCAGCATCAGCAGGGTGAGCCAGGTGAACGTGGCGGCCAGCATCCGCATGTCCTGGGCGAATGCCAGCCAGCCCGCTGCGAGCAGGCCGCCACCGGCCAGGAGGGCAGGCCGGCGCGGCCAAGCGGCCGCCCATAGCCTCTGGTTGGGCGAGGCGGCGTAGATGCACAGGCAGGCCAGCGAGGTGGCAAGCAGGCCGGCGACGGTGAAGAGCGGCATGGAAATTCGATCGTGGGAAGCAAAAGACCCGGCGGGACACATGCGCCCCGCCGGGTGGCCTGCGCAGTGCGTCAGGCGGTCAGAACGACACGGTGGCCGACAGCCTGAAGGTGCGCGGTGCGCCGGGCATGACGAAACCGTCGGTGAACATGCCGATCCAGTAGTTCTTGTCCGTCACGTTCTCCACGCTGGCATTGAAGCGCACGGGCGTGGCGCCGAACCTGGTCTCGTACTTGGCCATCAGGTCGAAGCGGTTCCAGGCCGGGGCGCGCAGCTTGTTGCCGGAGTCCACCCACTGCGAGCCGGTGTACAGAACGCGGCCGCCGACCGACAGGCCCTGCACGGGCGTTTCCCAGTCGATGCCGATGCGCGCGCGCAGCTTGGGCACGCCGTAGTTCTCACGGCCGGAGTTGATCTGGCGCGACTTGATGTACTCCACCCCGCCCAGCAGCGACAGCGTCTGGGTGAGCTTGCCGAAGGCGCTCCATTCCAGGCCCTTGAGGCGCTGCTCGCCATCGAGCACCTGGGCATTGCCGCTGTTGGTGATGATGGACGGCTTTTCGATGCGGAAGGCGCTCAGCGTGTGCGTGGTCTGGCCCGCCTGCAGCTTCACGCCCACCTCGCCCTGCTTGGTCTGCATGGGCGCCAGGGTCTCGCCGGTGTTGGCAAAGCCCGCGCCCACGGTGCGGCCGGGCTCCAGGCCTTCTGTGTAGTTGGCGTACAGCGAGACGCTGTCGCCCCAGGGCCGCACGACCAGGCCGGCCATGGGCGAGACGCGGCTCTTGCTGTAGTTGGACGACACGCCGTTGACCAGCGGCGTCTTCACCGTCTGGTGGCGTGCGCCCAGCGTCAGCAGCACCTTGTCGTTGGCGAAGCTCATCACGTCGGCCAGGGCCAGCGAGCGGAATTCGTTCTCGGTGGTGTAGCCCTTCCACTGCGGCGCCCCCGGGAAGGTGGGCGTCGTCGGCTCGTACATGTTGGTGGTATAGCAGTAGTTGCAGGCCGTGTTGTAGGTGCCTTCCTTGTGCTTGAGGATGTTGAACGACAGTTGCAGCCGGTGCTGCACGCTGCCCGTGCTCAGCTTGCCGATGACGCCGCCCTCGGCCGTGCGGCGCTCGGATTCGGTATGCACGTTGTAGATGGCGCCGCGCGTGGTGCCGTCCAGGCCCGTGACGATGGCGCGGGTGCCGAACAGCAGGCCCTTGCCCTGCGCCTCGGAGGCGCCGAAGGCGAAATAGCCCTGCCAGTTCTGCGTGAAGTCCACCTCGGCACGCGCCAGCAGGCCGCTGTTGTCGTACTGGCCGTGGGTGCCGCGGAACATGTTCACGTCGCCGCTGGGCGGTGCCAGCAGCCGGCCCACGCCGGGGATGGCCGCGCTGCCCAGGAAGCTGAACATGCCCGGGCTGCCGCCGTCGATCTTGGTGATGCTGTTGTACAGGTCCAGCGAGAAGCGGGCCCTGTCGCCCAGGTAGTCCAGGCCCATGGCGCCCACGCGGCGCTTCTGGCTCTCATCCTTGGCACCCATGTCGCCCGAGCCGTAGACGCCGTTGAAGCGCAGGCCCAGCCGCTGCTCGGGGCCGAAGCGCCTGCCCACGTCGGCATGCATCTGCAGGTAGGAGTCCGAGACGTAGGTGGCGGTCAGGTCGGCCATGGGCTGGGCCAGTGCGCGCTTGGTGACCATGTTGACGGAGCCGGCCACGCTGGCCAGCGGCGGCATGCCGGACAGCAGCACGTTGGGGCCGCGCATCACCTCCACGCGCTCGAACATCTCGATGGGCACCGAATTGGCCGGCGCCACGCCGTACAGGCCGTTGGTGGCGATGTCCATGGCCGTCACATCCAGGCCGCGCAGGTTGAAGTTCTGCAGCAGGTGTCCCTTGTTGGTGGTGAAGACCACGGCCGCATCGTTTTCCAGCACATCCT
The DNA here is from genome assembly GCF_002193035.1 of Delftia sp. K82. Taxonomy (NCBI): domain Bacteria; kingdom Pseudomonadati; phylum Pseudomonadota; class Betaproteobacteria; order Burkholderiales; family Comamonadaceae; genus Delftia; species Delftia sp. K82. Next base: position 1,443,640 of record NZ_MYFL01000001.1, read on the forward strand.
GCAGCGACAGGGCGGACCAGTCCTCGGCCAGCTCGCGGGTGTAGGCGTTGACATGCACCGGCGCGTCCACGATGGAGGTGGCGCCCAGAATGCCCAGGCGTGCACCCTTGGCGGCCTTGCGCCCCGGTGCCAGCGTGGGCAGGTCCTCGCGCTCGTACTTGTCGCGCACGTCGATCTGCGACAGCGTCGGCGTCGTTGCGGTCGGCGCCTGCGCTGCATCCTGTGCGATCGCCGTGGACCCGGCGCCGGCGGCCAGCATGGCCAGAACAATGGAGTTGAACCGCAGCGCGCGGCCGTTGGTGGTGTGCATGGACTGGACTCTTGATGTTGTAGATGTCAATGAGAATCAGTCTTAATTATATTTACGGATTTAGTTAGCATGGGAAGTTGTTGTATCCACGCATCGTCCGTTGGGCCGTTGATCTACTTCCATGCACGGGCCCAAGGCCCGCCCCATCACCACCCCATCACCACCCCATCATCGACCGGTGCGCGCCAATGCCCGCCATGGCGCCATCGCTCACCGCCATGGCCACGTTGCCGGCCGCGCGGGCCGCGTCGCCACAGGCGAACACGTTGGGGACGCTGGTGGCCTGGCCTTCCGCGACCTTGATGAAGGTGCCCATGGGGCCTTCTTCCAGGGCGCAGCCCAACTGCTCGGCCACGGGGCTGGCGATGCGGGTGCGCGGCTGGGTGAACAGGCCGTCCATCACCAGGCGGCGGCCGTCCTGCAGCACCACGTCGGCCCGGCCTTCCAGGCGGGCGATGGGCGTGGTCTCCACCTGGGTGCCCCGGCGCGCAAGGGTGGAAAGTTCTTCGGCGCCGGGCGTGTAGGCGCCGTTGAGCAGCAGCGTGGTCTGGCCCCAGTCGGGCAGCATGACGGCGTGGTGGTGGGCCAGGGCCGAGCTGGCGATGATGCCGATGCGGCCCGCATTCATCTCGTAGCCGTGGCAGTAAGGGCAGTGAAAGACGCTGCGGCCCCAGCGCTCGGCCAGTCCCGGCACGGGCGGCAGGCTGTCATGCACGCCCGGCGCCAGGACGAGGCGGGCAGCGCTGATGGCCGTGCCCGCTGCACGGAACTCCAGCCGGCCATCGGGCGCCACGCGGGCGTCTTCGGCCGTGCCGTCCAGCCACTGCACGGTGGGATAGGCCATCAGCTGCTGCCGGGCCTGGGCGGCGATCTGGGCGGGGGCGACGCCATCCTGGGTGAGAAAGCCGTGCGATGTCTCGCCGGCCTGGTCCACGAAGCGGTTGCGCCGCAGCCCGGCATCGACCACCAGCACCTGGCGGCGCGCACGCGCCAGTTGCAGCGCGGCGGACAGGCCGGCATAGCTGCCGCCGATGACGGCGAAATCAACGTGTTTCATGCGAGTGCTCCTGCAGTTGGTGCCAACCCTGGCCGCCTGCTGCGCGATGGCGGGCCAGGCGGGCGTGGAAGTCATGGGACAGGGCAGCCAGCGTCACCGTGCCCAGGCGTGCAAGCAGGGCGGCCTCGGCCTGCTGCACGGCGTTGCTCAGGGCTTCGTTCACGGCCTGGGCGACCAGGCATTCGGGCCGGTCTTCCCTGAAGCCCAGCGCCACCAGGCCGGGCGCGCCCAGGGCCTCATGCACGTCGCGCAGCGTGGTGCGGTCCAGTTCGCAAGAAAGCACCCAGCCCCCGCCATGGCCCTTGGCGGAGGTGACAAGGCCTGCATCGCGCAGGCCCGACATCAGCCGGCGCAGCACGACCGGGTTGGTTTGCAGCGCGGCGGCGAGCATGTCGGAGGTGGCAGGTCCATCGCCCTCGGCCATGTGCAGCAGCACATGGAGGACGTCCGAGAATTGGCTGTTCTGTTTCATGCAACATTATTTGTTGCATGAGTGTGGCCTTGTCCCGTGAAGGGGAATGGGCCTGCCGCCGACTGATCAGGACTCGCCCGTGAACCCGATCTGCTTGACCAGCGAACTCCAGCGCTCGAACTCGGCCTGCTGGTCGGCCGCCATTTCCTGCTGTGTGCTGCCGCGCGCCAGCAGGCCCAGGGCGGCCAGTCCGTCGATCACGGCCTTGTCCTTGAGCGCGGCCGTGATGGCCGCGTTGGCGTTGGCAATGGTGGTGGCCGGGGTCTTGGCGGGAGCGTAGAAGCCGAACCATTCCTCCACCGTGACATCGGGGAAGCCCAGTTCGGTGAAGGTGGGCACGTCGGGCAGGAAGGGCGAGCGCTGCTTGCCCGAGGTGGCCAGCACGCGCAGGCGGCCCGCCTTCAGGTACTGCAGGTAGTCGCCGCTGGGGTTCATGGTGGCCGCGACCTGGCCGCCCACCAGGTCGGTGATGCTGGGCACGGTGCCGCGATAGGGCGCGTGCTTGAGTTCCACCCCCGAACGCAGGCTCAGCAGCGCGCCCAGCAGGTGCGGCATGGAGCCCGCGCCCGGCGAGCCGAAGTTGGCCCGGTCGGGGTGGGCCTTGGCCCAGGCCAGGAAGTCCTTGAGGGTCTTGACCTCGGCCGGCACGGCAGGCCCCACGGCCAGGCCGTGGTAGATGACGGCGCCGATGGAGACGGGGATCGCATCCTCGGGCTTGTAGGTCAGCTTGGGGTAGATGTGCGGGTAGACCGAGAAGGCCGACACGGGCGCCAGCGCCAGCACCGAGCCGTTGGGCGGGGCGTTCTTCAGGGCCTCCACCGCGATGCGGCCACCGGCGCCGGGCTTGTTTTCCACAAAACCGGGCCCTTTGCTGTAGGGCGTGCCGCCCAGCCGCTCGGCCACGCGGCGGGCCACGCTGTCGCCTGAGCTGCCTGCCGGAAAGCCGTACATGATCTTGACCTGGTCCAGTGCCTGGGCCAGGGCCTGCAGTGGCGACAGCGACCCCAGGGCGGCGGCGCTGCCCAGGGCCTGGACGAAATGACGGCGATGCATCTGCATGGATGTCTCCTGGTGAAATCGAAAAAAGGTAAAGCTGGAAAGAACAGGCTCAGAACATGTGGCGGATGCCGACGTTGATGCCGGTCTGCGAGCGGCCCGGCGCGGTGTTGCTGCCCGGGGCGCCGCCGCTGACCGAGACGGTGGCCAGGCGGTCGTTGCGGATGTGGCCGAGCTGGGTGTAGACCGCCGTGCGCTTGGACAGGTTGTAGATGGCGCGTGCCACCAGCAGGTCGGAGTCGTAGCCCGACACGCCGCGGTAGCGCAGCGTCAGCCACTGGGTTTCGAGCACCAGCGCCTCGGTGACCGGGTACGAGGCGCCCACGTACCAGAGGTTGCTGCGCGGTTTGACGGCGTCGCCATCGTTGTCGCGGCGCAGCAGGCCGCCGCCGACCTTCACGCCGGCCAGCTTGAAGTAGCCGCCCAGGTGCAGGCGCTCGTCATGCTTGGCGCTGGAGGTCATGCCGCCGAACACCGGGTCGGTGGACGAGGCCGGCGTGCGGCCGTTTTGCTGTTCGTAGCCCAGCGCCACGCCCCAGACTGGCGTGTCGTACTTGGCATACAGCGACCACTGGCGGCAGGCCTGCGTGTCCGATCCGCTCTCGCCCGGGCAGTTGGTGCCGGCGGGGCTGGGGCCTGCGTTGACGGCATCGCGCCCGAAGCTGTAGCCCGCGCCCAGCGCCAGGCCGCCGAAGTTGCCGCGCCAGGCCAGCATGTTGTCGGCGCGCGAGTTGGGAATGTAGGCGTCCAGCGAGCCCATGGCGAAGACGGCCGGGCCGATGATGTCCGAATCGAGCAGTGACCAGAACAGCATGGAGTTCTGGCGGCCCATGGTCAGGCTGCCCCAGTTGCCGCCCAATCCCACCCAGCTTTGGCGGCCAAAGCCGCGCCCGCCCTGGTTGAAGGTGCCCTGGTCGGGCGCAAAGCCCGACTCCAGCGTGTAGATGGCCTTGAGGCCGCCGCCCAGGTCCTCGCTGCCGCGCAGGCCCCAGCGCGAGGGCACCAGGCTGGTGGTCGATGGCATGCGGCTGAGACCGCCGCCCGCCGCCACATTGTTCACGTGCTCCACGCCCACATCGACGATGCCGTAGAGCGTGACGCTGGAGGTGCCTTGCGCGAAGGCGCCGAAGCTGGTGCTGGAGCCGGCCAGGGCCAGCACGGCGGCGGCCGCCAGGGTCAGCGGGGAAGGGGTTTTTTGCATGGTGATGTCTCCTCTGGTTTGAAAAATCGTTGCCGTCTTGGCGTGGGTGTCCGCACGCCTTTTCTCGGGCGCAGCGGGGCCCGGCCCCGCCGGGGGCGGGACTGCGGACAAGGGGTGGATGAGGGCGGAGGGGGCGGGCCGTTCAGGTGACCGTTCAGGCGCCGCCCGCCTTCAGTGCATGGTCAGCGGCAGCTGAAGCTGGCAGCGCTTTCCATGTCGCCGCTGCCGTTGTAGTGGGCGGCCAGCGGATGGGGGCACAGCGGCCGGGTGCGCGTGGGCGACCAGGTGGCGGGCAGGTCGGCGTTGACGCCGCCCGCATTGCCTGCGCCGCGCGCACTGGCGATCACGCGGTCTGGCGCCTGGCCTTTCTCCACCCAGGCCACGAGGGAGCTGAGCATGTCGAACTGCTCGGTGGCCGGGCCGCCGCTGCAGTGGTTTATGCCGGGCACCAGGTACAGGCGGGCGAAGTCGGCGGCATCGCCATGGTTGCGGCGCAGCGTGTCGTACCACTGCACGGTGTCGTCGCTGGAGAAGATGGGATCGGCCGTGCCGTGGTAGACCATGAGCTTGGCGCCCCGGTTGCGCAGCACGGGCAGCTTGCCGTAGTCGGGTGGGAGCATGAAGGACAGCGCGCTTTCGGTGTACAGCGCCGTCGTGGCCTGGACCTTGGCCAGCATGCTGTCCACGCTGCCTGTCAGCGCGAACTGCGGGCCGTTGAAGCTGGCCGGGCTCTCGGGTGGCGCCTGCCAGACCAGGCCCACGGCGCCGGTGTCCAGGTTCAGCGAGTTGGAGAATTTCCAGCCGGCCCAGCCGGCCGTATCCAGGCCCGCGTCATACGGGAAGCTGCTGTAGATGCGGCTGCCGCCGCTGGTGGTGGCGCCCTTGAACAGGCCGGCAATGGTGCTCTTTTGCTCGGCGCTGAGGCAGCTGCCGTCGCGCGCGCCGCCGCAGGTGGGCACGTCGCGCACCAGGTCGAAGCTCGCCTGGCATGCTGCGCCGGCCTGCACCATGCCGTCGGTGGCGCCGTCCAGCGCATCGCACCGGGCCAGTACGGCCTGGCTGACCAGGCGGCGCTCGGCCTGGGTGAAGCCCGTGCCCAGGTCCTGTGTCGTGGTGGCCAGCTTCGCATAGCCCTGGGCGCCGGCAATGTTGGCAATGGCCGCCAGCGGCAGGCGCGTGCCGGGGTTGCCGGCAATGATGCCGTCGTACTGGTCGGCATAGCGCGAGGCGGCCACCATGGCGTGGCGCCCGCCGTTGGAGCAGCCGCCCAGGTAGGAGCGGTCCGGGCCCTTGCCATAGGCCGTCTGCAGCGCGCTGCGCGCCATGGGCGTGAGCTTGCCCACGGCCTGGTAGCCGTAGTCCAGCCGCGCCTGCGGGTCCAGGCCGAAGAAGGGACCCAGGCTGCCTGCATGCCCGGCGTCGGAGCTGAGCACGGCAAAGCCCATCTGCAGCGCATTGCCCAGCGGCCCGCCGCCCAGCGCGCCCACGGCCGTGCTCACGCTGCCGTCCAGGCCGCCGTTGGCCTGGTAGAAAAAGCGCCCGTTCCAGTCACGCGGCAGGCGTATCTCGAAGCCCACGGCGTAGCTCTGGCCGTCGACGGTGCTGACGCGCTCGTGCATGCGGCCGGTCACGCGGCAGTGCTCGGCAATGGGCTTGCCTGCCACCGTCAGCGTGCCGGCGGCCACGGTCTCGGCGGCGGTGATGCGGGTGTTGGGGAAGGATATTTTCGCGGCCAGGTCCGTGCACGACAGCAGCGTGGCGGGGCGGGCCTCGGCCAGCTGCGCGATGCCGTCGCTCGAGCCGCCGCAGGCGGCCAGCAGCAGGGCGGGAAGGGCGGCGGCCAGCGTGGCCGGCAAGGCGCGGGAACGGGTCTTTTGGATCTTTCTGTCCATGTCTGTCTCCTCGGAAGGTGGTGTGAAGCCTCAGCGCGAAACCGTTGCATGGCAGCCGTTGCCCGCATCCGCATCGCTTTCTGATGGCCGCGATTTTGGTTATATTTAATAACCAATTCAAGCGGCCTTTGCGAATTTCTTATTGGGACTTCCCCTTGATGCCGGGGCAGGCAGCAGGCCGCACAGGAGACAGACATGGACCACGAAAAACTCATTGCCATCGACATCCACACGCACGCCGAGGTGAGCTGCTGGAACCCGTTCGACAACTACGGCGAGGAGTACGACCGCGCCGCCGACAAGTACTTCGGCAACGGCCGGCGCCCGACCATCGCCGAGACCGTGGCCTATTACCGTGAGCGCAACCTGGGCCTGGTGATGTTCACGGTGGACAGCGAGTCGCAGCTGGGCCGGCGCCGCATTCCCAACGAGGAGATCGCCGAGGCCGCGCGGGCCAACAGCGACATGATGGTGGCCTTCGCCAGCATCGATCCGCACAAGGGCCGCATGGGTGCGCGCGAGGCGCGGCGGCTGATCGAGGAAGAGGGTGTCAGGGGCTTCAAGTTCCACCCCACGGTGCAGGGCTTCCATCCCTACGACCGCATGGCCTGGCCGATCTACGAGGTGGTGGCCGAGTACCAACTGCCGGCCATCTTCCACACGGGCCACAGCGGCATTGGCAGCGGCATGCGCTGCGGCGGCGGCCTGCGCCTGGCCTACAGCAATCCCATGCACCTGGACGACGTGGCCATCGACTTTCCCGACATGCAGATCGTGATGGCCCACCCCAGCTTTCCCTGGCAGGACGAGGCCCTGTCCGTGGCCCTGCACAAGCCCAATGTCTGGATCGATCTGTCGGGCTGGAGCCCCAAGTACTTTCCCCGGCAGCTGGTGCAGTACGCCAACACCCTGCTCAAGGACCGCGTGCTCTTCGGCAGCGACTATCCGCTGATCACGCCCGAGCGCTGGATGAAGGATTTCCAGGAAGCCGGCTTCAAACCCGAGGTGATGCCCGGCATCCTCAAGGGCAACGCGGTGCGGCTGCTGGGGCTGGAGCAGCCGGCAGCGGAGAAGGCGGACTGAGCGCGCTCAGTTGTAGATCTTCTGCAGCAGTTGGATCAGCGTCCTGCGCTCGGCGTCGGTCAGGCGGTAGGTGGCATCCATTTCCAATTCCGCAGCCGTTCTTTCCGCCCGGGCCGTGAGCTCGGCGCCCGCGGGCGTCAGGTGCACGCCCACGGCGCGGCGGTCGGTGGGGTGGGTGCGCCGCTCGATCAGCTTGCGGCGCTCCAGCGCTGCTATCAGGCCCACCAGGTTGGGCGGCATCACATCCAGCGCCGCGCACAGCTGGCGCGAGGTGATGCCGGGGTTGTGGGACACCAGGGACAGCACGGAGAACTCCACCATCTTGAGATCGTGGGTGGCCATGCGCTCCACGAACACTTCGATGATGGACAGCGAGGCACGCCGGGCGTTGTAGCCCACGAGGGTGTGCAGGAAGGAGGCGTCGATGGACGGTCCCGGCGCTGCAGTGTTGGACGGGGCCGTGTTCTCTTCGGCAGGAGCGGGCTTGGGTGTGCGGGCGCGGGGCATGGGGACAAGGAACTGAAAGCCGAATCATAGTGGGGCGCGGCTGCCATGTCCCGATGCCGGCGCAGCGGACTTGCCCTGGTGCTAGAAGTCGAAAAGATCGGAGAGAAAGCCTTCGCGCTTCTTGCGGCGGTAGCCATCGTGGCTGGAGTGCTCGCGCCGGTCATGGGATCCGTCAGGGCCCGCGCGCCGTTCCTGCGGGCGTTCATAGGCTGCTGGCGCTGTGGGTGCCTGGGCGGCGGAGCGCTCGATGAGCTTGTCCAGCTCTCCGCGGTCCAGCCAGACGCCGCGGCATTGGGGGCAGTAGTCGATCTCTATGTTCTGGCGCTCGGAGATGATGAGCGTGGCATCTCGGCAGGCGGGACATTGCATGACAGTTTCACCTTTGCCTGTTCAGGCAGTGGCTCCATCGGCAACGATGGAGTGTGGGCCGGGCTGTTATGCGTTGAGGTCTCCAGCGAAGGCCGTTCGACTGCGGTGGCGATGGATAGTTCCGTCGCTCCAAGCGCCATCACCATCTCGTGCCAGTTCATGCCGCCCCCGGGGCCGAAGGCCGTGGCGACTGGCCGCGTTCGCCTTCAGCCTGTCTTCAGGCGCGCTTCAGCGCCACTTCAGCGCCCCTTCAGCCCCCCTTCAGCCTGTGCATGCGCCACGTGCCCGGACGGTCCTAAATTGCGGCCTGCCCCCTTGCGGGCATGACTGCATCAGCAACCAGGAGGACCATCCATGATGACTTTTCGCCATTCCCGCGCGTGGCTCGGCGCGGCCGGCATCGCCACCCTTGCCCTGGGCCTCGCGGCCTGCGGCGGGGGCTCTTCGGGCAGCACCAACCCCGGGCCGCGCATCTGGGGCTACATCCAGCTGCCTGACGGCAACAAGATGCGCTATTCGGTGGTCTTTCCCAAGGGGCCGGGGCCGTTTCCCGTGCTGATGGAGTACGACGGCTACGGATCGGGCTCGGTCACGGACCAGACCACCCAGGAATGGACCAAGGAAGGCTATGCCGTGATGGGCCTGAACGTGCCCGGCACGGGCTGCTCCACGGGCGAGAACCAGTGGGCCGACGCCTCCGTGGGCGCGGCCGGGGCGCATGCGGTGGAGTGGGCTGCGCGCCAGGCGTGGTCCACGGGCAAGGTGGGCATGGTGGGCTATTCGTACTCGGGCTACGACCAGCTGTGGGTGGCGGCCCAGCGTCCGCCCAGCCTCAAGGCGATCGCGCCGGGCAAGAACGTGGCCGATCCCTACCGCGACGTGGCCTATCCGGGCGGCATCCAGAACATCGGCTTTCCCGCCAATTGGTGGGGGCAGTTCCCCGCGATATGGCGCAAGGCCGCCGAGGACGCCAAGGCGCTGGACGGCGATACCGGATGCGCCCAGGTCGTGGAGGACAACATCCGCAAGATCCAGCGCCCCGACCTGGACATGGCGCGCTGGCTGGACGAGGACCGCTTCTTCGGCGCCCGCTACGCGCGCAAGAGCGCCATGTACTCCACGCACCGCATCGACATCCCCACGCTGGGCACCCAGTCCTGGCAGGACGAGCAGGTGGGCACCCGCATGGGCTACTACGAGGACAGCATCGCCCCGGACAAGATGTGGCTGATCAGCTCCAACGGCGACCACCACACCGACAACGCCCCCTTTCTGCGCGAGACCATGAAGCGCTTTTACGCGCGCTTTCTCAAGGGTGAGAACAACGGCTTCGAGCACACGCCGCGCGTGCTGCTGGCGCAGGAAATGCAGTGGATGAACGGTGGGGGCGACTATGGGCAACTGCGCCCCTCGGCCGTGGCCAGCTTTGACCGGCTGCCCGTGCGCGTCACGCCCATGACGCTGTGGCTGCAGCCGGGCGGCGGGCTGGGCGATGCGCCGCCGCAGGCCGAGCGCCAGTCGGCCAGCTACCGCTACCCGCTGCCGGGCGCCGAGGCCAACCATCCCGACGCGGACACCGAGTCCGGCGCGGGCCAATGGACGGCCAGCCCCGCCGGGCAGGGCCTGCTGCGCTTCACCACGGCCCCGCTGCCGCGCGCGCTGAGCTTTTATGGCGAGGCCTCGCTGGACCTGTGGCTCAGCGCCACGGCCGGCGACACCGATGTTCAGGTCACCGTCTCGGAGGTGCGTCCCGACGGCCAGGAGATGTTCGTGCAGCGTGGCTGGCTGCGTGCCTCCATGCGCGCGCTGGACGGCCAGCGCTCCACCGCCTTGCGGCCCTGGGGTGATTTCACCGAGGCCGCCGTGCGCCCGCTGCGCCCCGGCGAGCCCACGCTGATGCGCGTGGAAATCCAGAAATTCGCCCATGTGTTCCGCGCGGGCTCCAGCCTGCGCGTGACCCTGGACACGCCTTCGCAGACCGGGTACTGGGCCTTCGACCATCTGTCCACGCCTTCGACCAACACCGTCTGGCTGGACCGCAGCCGGCCGTCGAAGATCGTGCTGGGCCACATCGCCTATGCCCATGAGCGGCAGCTGCCGGACTGCCGGCGCATGCTGCGCCAGCCCTGCAGGCCCAACGAGGAGGCCGTTCCTTCCGGCGTGGGCCCACTGCCGCCGCTGTGATTTCATGCCCCGGCGTTGACTATGAATGAACGTTCGTTCATCATCCGGAGCATGAAAAAGAAAGAAGACATCAGCGAGCGCCGGGCTGTCATCGTGGAGGCCGCCCTGCAGTGCTTCGTGGAGCGCGGCTTTCACTGCACCAGCATGCGCGACATCGCGCAGGCTGCCTCGGTGAGCCTGGGCAATCTGTACAACCACTTCGACAGCAAGCAGGCCTTGATTGCCGAGGTCGCCACGCAGGAGCAGACCGAGCTGCTGCCCTTGCTGCAGGCGCTGGAGCGGGCCGCAGCCCCTTCGCTGCCTGTGGTGGCGCAATTCCTGGCCGCCTACCAGGCGCTGTGCCGCCAGCGGGAATGGGCCGTGCTCAGCGCCGAATGCCTGTCCGAGATCGCGCGTTCGCCCGGGCTGGCGCCGGCCTTCGAGGCCAACCGCAGGCGCATGCTCGACGGCCTGGCAGGCTTCATGGAGCGCGGGGCGCAGCAGGGCCTCTTGCGGCCCGCCGTGCCCGTGCGCCTGGCCGCGCAGCTGCTGCTGGATGCCGTGGAAAGCGATGCGCTGCGCTTTGCGCTGGCGGTGACGCCGCAAGAAGACGCGGGGGCGGATGAAGGGGTCGATGTGCTGCATCCCGCCTTGCTGGCCTGCCTTCTTGGAGGCGAGGCACGGGGGGACGCGACATGAGGCACGCCACCGGCAGGGGCGCCCGCCTGGCGGGGCTGGACCTGGCGCGCTACCTGGCGCTGGCAGGCATGGTGTTCGTCAACTTCAAGCAGGCCATGCATCCCGCGCTGCAGGAGCCGGGCTGGCTGCTGTCGTTCTTCCATTTTCTGGAGGGCAAGGCCTCGGCCACCTTCGTGGTGCTGGCGGGACTGGGCCTGGTGCTGGCCACGCGCTCGCTGGAGCCGGCCACGGCGCGCCTCTGGACACTGCGCCGCGCGCTGTTCCTGCTGGTGGCCGGGGGCATGAACCTGCTGATCTTTCCGGCCGACATCATTCACTACTACGCGGTGTATTTCGTGCTGGCCATCGCCTGGCTGCAGGCCGGCGCACGGGCGCTGCTGGCCGGCATGGCGGCAGTGGCCGTGCTGTCCGCATGGGCCTTGCTGCAGCTGGACTACAGCCAGGGCTGGGACTGGGCGAGCCTGTCCTACCAGGGTCTGTGGGAGCCGGCCGGCTTTGCGCGCAACCTGCTGTTCAACGGCTTCCATCCGGTGCTGCCCTGGTTTGCGTTCTTCCTCTGCGGCATGCTGCTGGCGCGCCTGCCGCTGGCCGAGCCGCGCGTGCAATGGGGCCTGGTAGCTTCTGGTGTAGCGATGGTGGGCTTGGCCTGCGCCGTCTCGGCACTTGCGGCACAGAGTGAATGGGCTGCCTGGCTGGCCACCGGCCCCATGCCGCCCGGCCCAGCCTACCTGCTGATGGGCCTGGGCTGCGCCAGCATTGCCATCGGCGCCTGCCTGCGGCTGGCCGACCGCTGGCCCGCCGGACCGTGGCGCGGCCTGCTGCCGGCCGGGCGCATGACGCTGACCCTGTACCTGGCACACATCCTCATCGGCATGGGCCTGCTGGAAGCCATGGGCGCGCTGGACGGTTCACGCAGCCTGCGCGAAGTGGCCGTGGCCGCCGCGCTGTACGTGATCATCGCCAGCCTGGCCGCCTGGGCCTGGAGCAAGAAGGTGGCGCAGGGGCCCGTGGAGTGGGTGATGCGGCGGCTGACGGCACTGGATTGATCCACAGTTTGGAAATTGCGCTCGAATGAAGTCATCGTTTTGATGGCCGCAATGCCTTGTTTGTCTACACTTGCCCCCATTCAAAAATGGGGGAGATTCAATGGCTGAGGCGGTTTACAAGAAATGGCTCAGGGCTGTGATCGGCCTGCAATGCCTGTTGATCCTGGCCTTTGTCTTTCGGGGTTGGCTGTTGCCCGACCCATTGGGCCCCAGGCTTCCCTCAATCCAAGGCAATACAGTGTGGATTCAAAGCCATGGCGCTTTGCATCAGTTTGATCGGCAGGGCACACGCCTGCAGCGTCTGGAGTTGGCGCAATTGGGTTTGACCCCATCGGTCAGCAGCCTTCAGTTCATTGGCGAGAAGACGCTTTGGGCGCATGACCAGGGACGTGTGCATCGCTGCGATCTGGCAATGCAGCGCTGCGTGGCGCTGGATCTGCCCGATTTGTCCACACGCGGTGGTTATCGCTGGATGCGGGTAACGGCCGATGAAGCGCAGATTGTGGTCTCCGACGCATCCAATCACCGCGTTCTCGTTTACCAGCGCGACGCCGCTTCCAGTGCAGCGCAAGCCTATGTGCTGCTCAGGACCTACAGCGAAGGCCTGCGCTTTCCGAATCAGACGCTGCAGGTAGGCGAGCGCATGTGGGTGGCCAATACCAACCGCCATCAGATTGCGCAAATCGATACGGCACAGAGCACCCAGGCCGCGCCTGCCGTATTTCCCGTGGAATATGCGGGCCTGCGTTCCGGGCGCCGCTTCCCGTTCGCCATGCAGCTGGATGGCCAGCAGCGTTTGTGGGTGCTGGTGGCAGACTCGAGCATGCGGGGAGCAGATCTGCTGTTGATGGATTCCCAGTTGAGGCCTGACCGGGTGATGCCGCTTTCGCCCGACCAGGACCCGAACGCCATCGCCATGGTGGGTCAGGAGTTGTTGCTGCCGGACATGACCCAATTCACCGTCCATCGCGTGGATCTGGACGGCCGCGTGCTGGAGCCTTTCGGGGATGCTCCATTCCGCGGCGAACTGGCGTCTGCCCGCTCGTCCTATGAATGGGGCAGGCGGTTGCCTTCGTTCCTGCTGGGCAGCATCGGGGTATTGATGGCTCTGGGACTGTGGCTTGCCTGGAAGGCGGGGGAATTGCGCCAATTGGGCGGCAAGCGCTGGCAGGAAGTGGGCGACACCGAAGCCTCCAGCGCGGTCGTGGTTTCCTCACCGTCCCAGCACGCCGCGCAGGCTTCTCAAGCCTCGGAAGGAAAGCCGCTGGTCACTTCGGTCACGGCGCTTGCGGGCAGCACCGTGAAGCGCAGGCGTGCGCTTGCCATGGTTGGCGTTCTGCATTGCCTGGTCGCTGGCGGGATGGTCTACTGGTTCTTGCCGCTTTTGCACCAGCGCGACTGCGGTCCGGACAAATCGTGCGATCCAACGGGCATGCTCGGTGTCCTGTTGGTGCTTTTGGCCGTGTTGCCGCTGAGTCTGTATGCATGGCTCTGGCGCAAGCTCAAGCAGCTGGAGACCATGCGCATAGCCACGGACGGGCATCGGATCGCGGTACGCATGGCACGCAGGACCCGCAAATTCGATGCCAGTCGCGTCACCTGCACGCGCCAGCATCTGTGGATGGGCCTTCGCGCCATTCCCCTGCGACTCAATGGCAGTCCCCTGTTCGACGAGGCCGCGTTCAGGCGCGAGATCCTGGCGCGGTTGCCGCAGCTGCAGGTGCGCGATGGCGCCTGGGACTTCGCCGTGGCACGCCACTTCTGGTCCAACAGTGGTGTGCTGGGCAAGGCCTTGGTGCTGCTGTATGTCGCGACCTTGTTGGGTTTTGGGGTTCGCCTGCTGGCCTGACGGGGTTGGCGACCCTGCTGTAAGATAGCCCTCCGCTCCGGGGTGCACGCCAGTGCTGAGATCCACACCCGAGAACTTGAACCGGGTCATTCCGGCGGAAGAAGAGCTTGCACCCCTGCGTGGCCGCCCATGCGCCACGGGCGGGGGAGCCTTCGGAGCATCACGTCCCAGCTCTCGAAGGAATTCCATGGACAAGGCCCGGCCCCAGGCGGCTTCTCTGGTCGCAGACCTGCTTGCATTCATTGCCATGGACGGCTGCACCGACGAGCAGTTCGACGCACTGGCCCTGCGGCTGTTCGCCTACCAATACGAATCGAATGCGCCGTTTCGCAGCTTCTGCCAGCGGCGCGGCGCCACGCTGCGCAATGTGAAGACCTGGAGCGACATTCCCGCCGTGCCGATTGACGCGTTCAAGGCCATGGAGCTGCGCAGCGAGCCGGCCTCGCCCACGGAGCGCGTGTTCATGACCAGCGGCACCACGGGCCAGGCCAAGGGACTGTCTTCGCGCGGGCGCCACTTCCATCCCGCGCTCGATGTCTACGATGCGTCGATGACGCGCAACTTCGCGCAGCGCTTCATGGCCGGACACGAGCGCCTGCCCATGGGCATCCTCTTTCCCGACGAGCAGGCCATGCCCAACTCTTCGCTGGCCCACTACCTGGCGCTGGCCAAGACGGAATTCGGCACTCCCGACAGCCGCTACTTCCTCACCCCCGACGGCCTGGACATGCCCGGCCTGTGCGCCGTGCTGGAGGAATCCGAGCGCAGCGGCCGCCCCTATGCGCTGCTGGGCGCCAGCTTCAGCCTGGTGCATGTGATGGATGCGCTGCGCGAGCAGGGCCGCAGCTTTTGCCTGCCGCCGGGCAGCCGCATCCTGGACACGGGCGGCTACAAGGGCCAGTCGCGCGAGCTGCCGCTGGAGGATTTCTACGCCGACCTGTCCCGGCTGCTGGGCGTGCCGCGCAGCCACTGCATCAACATGTACGGCATGACCGAGTTGAGCACGCAGTTCTATGACGACGGCAATGCCACGCTGCCCTCGGTCAAGTCGGGGCCGCACTGGATACGCTCGCGCCTGGTCGAACCCGTCACCGGCCGCAGTGTGGCGCCCGGCGAGCGCGGCATTCTCGTGCACTGCGACCTGGCCAACTACAACGCGGTCACCACCATCCTCACCGAGGACGTGGGCCTGTGGGCCGGCCATGGCGAGAACAGCGGTTTCCTGTTGCTGGGGCGTGCCGAGGGCGCAGCGGCCAAGGGCTGCTCGCTGGCGGTCGATGAATTCGTGAAGGCCGCTGCTGCATGAACATCGAGCGGATCACGGCTGGCTACCTGCCCGAACTGCCTGGTTTGCGCGAGGACGAGGTGCAGTGGCATGTGCTGCCCTTCGAACGCGGTGGCGTGCGGCTGGAAGTCTCCGTGCCCCTGCTGACCGGCCCGCAGATGCATGCGCTGGCAGCCCATGTGCGCCGTGCCGCCGACCGCCACCTCAGGGCCATGCCCGTGGCCGAGATCATCGATGCCATCGACCGCGCCATTGCCCGCCTGCTGGACCGCAGCGATCCCTATCGGCGCCAGGCCGAGACCTGGCTGCCCGTGGTCAGCGGCTATGACGCCGACATGGTGCGCCTGGGGCTGACGGGCTTCTTCAAGACCTTTCGCGCCGCGCAGCTGCGGCGCTTCGTGGCCGAGGACTTTGCCAACCCGGCCGTGCTCGACGGCTTCCAGCCCGCGCCCAAGGGCGGCGCGGTGCGTGCCTTCGGCCCCGACCTGCTGATGCACAGCTGGGCCGGCAATGTGCCTGCGCTGTCCCTGTGGAGCCTGGTCTGCGGCCTGCTGGTCAAGGCACCCGCCATTGGCAAGCTGGCCAGCGCCGAGCCGCTGTTCGCGGGCTGGTTCGCACGGCTGCTGGCCGAGGTGCATCCGCCGCTGGCCGATTGCCTGGCCGTGGTGTGGTGGAGCGGTGCGGGGGGTGTGGATGGCGCGGGGGGTGTGGGTGGGGCGGATGGCGGTGGAGCCACCGCGCTCCATGCCGAGGCCGACACCGTGCTCGCCTACGGCGGCAACCAGACGCTGCAGGCACTGCGCCAGCGCCTGCCCGTGACCACGCGCTTTCTGCCACACGGCCACAAGCTGGGCTTTGGCATGGTGGGCGCTGCCGCGCTGGACACGCTCAAGGCGCCCGCCGTGGCGCGGCTGGCGGCCTGGGACGTGATGCGCTACGACCAGCAGGGCTGCTACTCGCCCCATGTCTTCTACGTGGAGCGCGGCGCCCCCGTCTCTGCGCGTGCCTTTGCCGACTATCTGGCGGCCGAGCTGGCCAACCTGCAGCGGCGCTTTGCGCGCCGGCCGTTGGAGCTGGAGGAGGGCGCCGCGGTGGCCCGCTGGCAGCAGTCCGTGGAATGGTCGGGCGACGCGCAGCAGCTGCTGGGCCCCGTTGACGCACCCTGGAGCGTGGCGTACAGCGACAGCCTGCAGCCGCTGGCGCCCACGGCCCTGTACCGCACGATTGCCGTGGTAGGTGTGGACCGCCTGGATGACGCCGTGCCCGTGGTGGCCGCGCAGCGCGAATACCTGCAGACGGCCGGCATTGCCGCCTCGCCCGAGCAGCTGTACCGGCTGGCGGGCCTGCTGGGCGCGGCCGGCGTCACGCGCATCAGCGCCATCGGCTCCATGAGCATGCCCGAGGCCGGCTGGCACCATGACGGCCGCTTCAACCTGCTGGACCTGGTGCGCATGACCGAGATCGAGCAATCTGCCGAGGCGGCGGCGCAGCCGTTCGCCCCGTATGCGGATTGACATCCATGCACACCGGCACGACGGGCACAACGGGCATGACGGGCATCACAGACGGGGCTGACGGCATGGCGTTTCTCGATATCGAACAGGTGGTGTTCACCTACCCGGGCCGCCCGCCCGTGGTGGACGGCGTGGACTGGCGCGTGCAGGCCGGTGAGATCCACTGCCTGCTGGGCCGCAGCGGCTGCGGCAAGACCACCTTGCTCAAGCTGGCGGCGGGGCTGCTCAGGCCGCAGTCGGGCCGCATCCTGCTGCGTGGCGCCGAGCTGGCCGAGCCCGGTCCGCAACTGGGCTTCATGTTCCAGGCGCCCACGCTGCTGGACTGGCATACGGCGCTGGGCAATGTGCTGCTGCCCGTGTCGCTGCAAAGGCGCCCCGCGCCGCAGGACGAGCAGCGCGCCCTGGCGCTGCTGGAGCAGCTGGGCCTGGCCAGCCACGCGCAGCGCCATCCGCGCCATCTCTCGGGCGGGCAGCAAAGCCGCGTGGCGCTGGCACGGGCGCTGGTCCTCGATCCGCCGCTGCTGCTGCTGGACGAGCCCTTTGCCGCGCTGGACGCCATCACGCGCGCCGAGCTGCAGGACGACCTGCTGCGCACCTGCCGCGAGCGCGGCACCACGGTGCTTTTCGTCACCCACGACATCAACGAGGCCGTCTACCTGGGCGACCGCATCGCCCTCATGCACGGCGGGCGCATCGTGGCCGATATGGCGGTCGATCTGCCCGCGCCGCGCACCCAGGCCATGCGCCACGGGCCGGCGTTCAACGAGCACTGCGCCCGCGTGCGCGCAGCCATGGACAGGACGGCGGCATGACGGTGTCCTTGTTCCATGCCCGCCTGCTGGCCGCCGCGCTGGCGCTGGTCCTGCTGGGCCTGTGGGAGCTGCTGGTGCGGCAATGGGGCCTGTCCGCCCTGGTGCTGCCGGCGCCCTCGGCCATTGCGGCATCGCTGTGGACGGGGCTGGCCACGGGCTATTTCTGGCCGCACATCCGGGCGACGCTCCAGGCCCTGCTGCTGGGGCTGGCGGCCGGCAGCGCGATCGGCCTGCTGGCGGGCATGGCCCTGGCTGAATCCGAGCTGCTCGAGCGTGTGCTCAAGCCCTATGTGGTGGTCAGCCAGGTCGTGCCCAAGCTGGCGCTGGCGCCGCTGTTCGTGCTGTGGTTCGGCTTCGGCATGCTGCCCACGGTGCTGATCACGGCGCTGATCTGCTTTTTCCCGCTGATGGAAAACACCTTGACCGGCCTGCGCCAGGTCGATGCCCAGCGCCTGCAGCTGTTTCGCATGCTGGGCGCCACGCGGCTGCAGACGCTGCTGCGCCTGAAGCTGCCCACTGGCCTGCCCGCCATTCTTGCGGGCCTGCGCGTGGCCGTGGTGCTGGCCCTGGTCGGCGCCGTGGTGGCCGAATTCATGGGCGCCAGCCGCGGCCTGGGCGCCGTGGTCATTGCCGCCCAGGGAATGATGGACACCACCCTCATGTTTGCGGCCCTGGTGCTGATCGCCGCCATGGGCCTGCTGCTGTACCAGGCCTGCCTGGTGCTGGAGCGCCGGCTGCTGCGCTCGCGCGCCGCCTGACCACCCTGAACACTTCCGAAACCTTTTCCCCAAGCGCCATGCACACTCCGCAATCCCCCTTCCTCACCCGCCGCAGCCTGCTGGGCGCCACCGCTGGCCTGGCAGGCCTGGCAAGCCTGACTCTGGCCGGCACCTCGGCAGCGGCCGCGCCTGCCCAGGGCAAGATCCGCCTGGCCGGATGGAGCAAGCCCATCAGCGAGATCACCAACATCCTGGCCGAGCCCGACAAGGGCTTCTTCAAGGCCCAGGGCGTGGAGCTGGCCTACCTGCCCGGCGCGGGCGGCGGCGACGCCATCCGCAACATGCTCAGCGGCCAGGCCGATGTGGCCTTCACCGACCCCGGCTCCTTCTTCATGGCGCTGGACAAGGGCGAGAAGCTGGTCGCCATCTACGACATCTACCCGCAGAACGTGTTCAACGTGGTCTCGCTCAAGTCGGCCGGCATCCGCAAGCCGGCGGACCTCAAGGGCAAGAAGATCGGCGTCTACAGCCTGTCCAGCGGCACGCGCCAGAACCTGCTGGTGATGCTGCACCAGGCCGGCCTCAAGGAGTCGGACGTGACCATCGTCGTCACCGGCCTGCTCAACTTCGCGCCGCTGATGCAGGGCCAGGTCGATGCCACGGCCGCCACCGACACCGGCCTGGCCGTGGGCCTGCGCAAAGGCATTGGCGAGGTCGATGTGATGCAGGTGCGCGACCACCTCAACATCTCCAGCGACATGTTCGTGGTGCGCGAGGACACGCTGCGCGACAAAAAGGACCTGCTGCGCGCCTTCCTCAAGGGCTACCGCGACAGCGCCGCCTGGATGATGGCCAACCCCGATGAGGCCGCCACGCTGGCCGGCAAGCACGCCATCGACGGCACGCAGCGCGACATCAACCTGGATGTGATCCGCCTGCGCAATGCGTCTTCCCAGCCGCTGCAGGCCGGCAAGCCGCTGGGCAGCTTCGACCTGGCCGCCCTGCAAAAGGGCGCCGACGCCTACCGCGCGCTGGGCATGGTGCAAAGGCAGATCAAGGTGTCCGACGTGGTGGACACCAGCCTGCTGCCCGGGGCCTGAGATGGCACAGCCGTCTTCCCTGGGCCTGCAAGGCAAGGTGGTGCTGGTCACCGGCGCTGGCCGCGGCATAGGCGCGGCCATTGCCATCGCCTTTGCGCGCGAGGGTGCCACCGTGGTGGTCAACCACCTGTCCAACGACGAAGCCGCCGCCCGCACCGTGGCGGCCTGCCAGGCGGCGGGCCAGATGTCAGGCGGCGACGCCTGGGCCGTGAAGGCCGATGTGGGCTCGCAGCCTGCGGTGCAGGCCATGACAGAGGCCATTGCGCGCGAGGCGGGCGCCATCGACATCGTGGTCAACAACGCCTTCAAACCCTACGCCTTCGACCCCGAGCGCCGCTGCCGCTTCGACGACCTGCAATGGAGCGACTACCAGGCCCAGTACGACGGTGCCGTGGGCGCGGCCTTCAACGTCTGCCGCGCCGTGCTGCCGCAGATGCGCCAGCGCGCGCGGGGCAGCATCGTCAACATTGCCAGCAACCTGGTGGAGCACCCCGTCGTGCCCTACCACGACTACACCACGGCCAAGGCCTCGCTGGTGGCCTTCAGCCGCAACCTGGCCAGCGAGCTGGGGCCCGCGGGCATACGCGTCAACTGCGTGGCGCCCGGCCTGGTCTATCCCACGCAGGGCACGCAGGACACGCGCGAGTCCTTCCGCGAATCGCTGATGGCCGCCACGCCGCTGCGCCGCCTGGCAAGCCCCGAAGACGTGGCAGGGCCGGTGCTGTTCCTGGCCTCGGAACTGAGCGGCTTCATGACGGGGCAGGTACTGTTCGTCGATGGCGGCCTGGTGATGCGCTGAGCCTGTTCTAG
Organism: Delftia sp. K82; assembly: GCF_002193035.1. Classification (NCBI taxonomy): domain Bacteria; kingdom Pseudomonadati; phylum Pseudomonadota; class Betaproteobacteria; order Burkholderiales; family Comamonadaceae; genus Delftia; species Delftia sp. K82. Next base: position 1,463,584 of record NZ_MYFL01000001.1, read on the forward strand.
AACTGCTCCCACTCCTCCGCCAGCTCGGCTGCCGTGGCGCGGCGGGGTGCCGTGGTCCTGGCGGGCAGCGCCACAGGTGCGCTGGAAGCCGCCGCCGCTGCCGCGCGCAAGGGCTTGGCGGGGCGGGGCACGGCAGGGGCCAGCGCAGGAGACGGCCTGGCGGTCTGTGCGCGCGCCAGCCCGGCCGCTGCCACCGGCGCGGACACGGCCTGTGCCCGGGCCTCCCTTTCATCCAGGCGGAACACGCTGACCAGCTGCACCAGCTGCGCCGCCTGCTTGTTCAGGCTGTCGGCAGCGGCGGCGGACTCTTCCACCAGGGAGGCGTTTTGCTGCGTCACCTGGTCGAGCTGCTGCACGGCGTCGCTGACCTGGGTCACGCCCTGGGACTGCTCCTGCGTGGCGGCACCGATGTCGGAGATCAGTTCGGCCACGCGGTGCGTCTGGGTGACGATGTCGTTCATGGTGCTGCCGGCCTCGGCCACCTGGCGGGAGCCGGCGGCGACCTTGCCCACGCTCTCGCTGATCAGGCCCTTGATCTCCTTGGCCGCGTTGGCGCAGCGCTGGGCCAGGGAGCGCACCTCCGAGGCGACCACCGCAAAGCCCTTGCCCTGTTCCCCGGCACGCGCGGCCTCCACGGCGGCGTTGAGCGCGAGGATGTTGGTCTGGAACGCAATGGCGTCGATCACGCCGATGATTTCCTCGATCTTGCGCGAGCTGTGCGTGATGTCCTCCATGGTGCTGACCACGCCATGCACCACCTCGCCGCCGTGCACCGCCGTGGCGCTGGCCGACCGGGCCAGGCCCGAGGCGCTGCGCACCGTGTCCACGTTCTGCTGAATGGTGGCGGTCATCTGCTCCATGGAGGCAGCCGTTTCCTCCAGGTTGGCGGCCTGCTCCTCCGTGCGCACGCTCAGGTCGGCATTGCCCGAGGCGATCTGGCTGGCACCCGTGGCAATCGATTCGCTGCTGTGGCGCACCTGGCTGACGATGTCTGCCAGGCTGGCGCGCATGGAGTTCAGCGCAGCCAGCAGGCTGGTGGTGTCACCGGGCCGCAGCGCCACGGCCACCGCCAGGTTGCCCCTGGCGACTTCCTGCGTGATCTGCGCCGCGTAGGCGGGCTCCCCGCCCAGCAGGCCCGTGATGCGCCGCGTGATGGCCCAGCCCACCAGCGCGCCTATGGCCAATGCGGCCAGCGCCAGGGACAGCATCAGCCGCCCGGCAGCCAGGGATTTGTCCTCGGAGGCCTGCGCCGTTTCTGTGGCGCGCACCTGCTGGTGGGCCAGGATGTCATTGATGGAGTTGAAGAACGCGTCCTGGCGTTTGCGGAACTCCCCGCTTTCGCCAAGCATGGCCGAGACGGCCTGCAGGTCGTGGCGCGTGGCCGCCTCCATGAATTGGTCGAGCAGCGGCAGATAGGCAATGCGCGCGTTCTTCATGTTGTCGTACAGGGCAACGCCCTGCGGTGTGCTCAGGCCTTCGCGGAATTTCTCCATCAGCTGGCTGATCTTCTGGCGCTGTGCATCCAGTGCGGCCTTGGCCAGCTTCTTTTCCCCGGCGTCCTCCATCAGCGCCATGCTGCGCACGCCGCGAAAGATGAACTCCACCGAGCCCTTGATCTCCACCAGCCGGAGCAAGCTGGTGATCCGCTTGTCGGCCAGGTAGGCCACATCATCGGAGGCCTGTACCAGCTGGGCGCGGCCATACAGCGCAATCGACAGCGCGATGGCAATCAGAATCGAAAATCCCAGACCCAACATGGAGCCCGTCTTCATGTTTTTCAGGTATTTCATGCGTATTCCTTTCAGTATTCAATATGGCTGCGTGCCACGTAATCGGGCTGCATCGCATAAAAATCCGGATCACGCCAATCGATGATGGCGCACCCAGACAGACGGCGGTATTCCATAATGTCCGGAGAAATCTCTGGAAAATGATGAGAGCGAGGAATAACCAAGCTGCGAGGAAATCTGTCCTATGCTCTGGTCGGTGGTGAGCAGCGATTCGGCCGCAAGATGGATACGGCTTTGTCTTATATATTCACCGATACTGCACGACCGGCTGTTGCGAAAGGAAACCTCCAATGTGCGCCGGCTGACGCGGCAATGGTCGGCAATGGTCTGGATCGGTAGTTTCTTGTCCAGGTTTTCTTGTATGTATTGGAGGGCGCGCTTGACATAGGCGGGTTCCAGATCGTGCAGCCGTGCCTCGTCCATGGCCGTGAATCTGGATTTCTCCAGATAGGGGCTGATGGCCATGCTCTTGAGCCGCATGATGTTCAGCGCCTTCAGCGTGGACAGGGCGCCTGCAAAATCGCCCTGCGTTTCCTGTATGTGGTACTCGTAGACCAGGGCATTGCGGCACAGGCCTTCCAGCTGGTAGGTCTGGGCCGTGGACTTTGCCAGCATCACCGCCTGCAGGGCCTGGGCATATTGGCGCTTGCTGCAGTGCACCAGTGCGCTGCTCAGCCAGGCCCAGCCGGCAATCGGCGGGTTCTTGATCTGGTGACGGACGCCGATGCGTTCAATGGCACGGATCACGCAAGCGGCCTCGCGGCGGCCCGCATCCAGCCCTTTGACCGAGAGCTGCAGCAAATCGCTGTAGGGCCAGGCCAGGCCCGTTGGCAGCTGGCGGCCGACCCGCTCCAGCAGCGCCTGCAGGTCGGCGCTGTCAGGTGCCGCGGCGCCGAGCTGGACCAGGCCTGAATCCGGGGGCGGCCCGCACCACAGATTCTGGTGATTCTTGTAGAGATAGATCTTCCACAGGATCTGCGCCCTGGCCCAATTGATCAGGGCGGACAGCCAGGGCGTGATGCCCGGCGCCATCAATGCGAAATCATGGTCCTTGCCTTCGATCAATTGCAAGGCGGTATCGAGCTCGCCCAGCCGGCTGTGCGCCAGCGCCCTCACATAGGTGGCGCAGGCCATGGATTCCGGCTGCAGCAGCGCGGGATTGGCCATTGCCGCAGTGGCCAGTGCAATCGCATTGCGCTCTTCGCCCAGCTGGCAATGGATGAAGGCGGCTGCAATACGGCATGAGACCACGCGGTCAGGCATGCGGTGCAGCTCGAAAATGGCCTGTGCTTCCTGCACATATCTGAGCACCAGCAGGGGATATACGGAAGGCTCTGGCCATTTGCAGGCCTGTAGCAATTCCTCGGCCCGGCTGATTTTGTTATATCCAGTATCGGCTTGCTGGTGATGGGCGGATATTATTCTCCATAATCTGGATGCGCTCTCATCTTGGTGGCCGTGGATGTGGTGCGTCAAAAGATTGAATGAGTAAGAATGCTTATATGAAAAAATCAATGGCCAGGCGGGTGCGATGCATTTTCCAGATGAATGCATCGGCAAGGTGCTTCACAACACCCTCCTGGGGAAACACTGATTGACTGGAAGAATCTTACAGGCCAGAAAAACAATTGTTTACATTTGGATTTTATTTTTCTTGCCGGATCACGCAGGCACTTGTCTTTTTGCGAAACTTTCTCTCTTGCAAATCGCCTAATTCGCTGATTGGACAGACTTTTTCTGATTGGAAAAATCCATTCAAATAGGCGAAATATTCCCTGGATTCCATGGGGTTGTTACAACGGCCAGACTCCCGCCAGGCCGCCCTGTCGGCATGGCAGGCGCTGGCAATCAGAATGCGTGAGATATGCCCAGCACCACCGAGCTGGGCCGGCTGCCTGCCTGGACCACCGGCCCCGCATTGCTGGCGGTGTTGATGGTGAAGGCGGCACCCGCCTCGTTGTGGATGCGGCCCACGCCCGCATAGAGCTTGGTGCGCTTGGAAAGCGAGTGGTCGTAGCGCACGCTCAGCGCACGCGCATCGCTCTGGGCGCGAGCCTGTCCATGGTAGGCACCATAGGACAGCAGCCACTGCCCCGCCATGCCCATGGGCACGGTCACGCTGGCCTCGTAGAAACGGCCCTGGCTGCTGGCGGCGGCAGGCAGGTCGTCGCGCCGCGTGGACAGCAGCAGCGCCGCGCGCGCCACGCCGAAGTCATAGGCTGCGCCCAGCAGCGCATAGCGGTCGGTATTCACGGCCGTGGTACGCCGCTGCATCCACGATGCACCCAGTGCCCAGGGCCCGGCCGCATAGTCCACGGAGCCGCCGTACAGGCTGGCCACGCTGGAGCCCGCCGCCTCGCCGAACGAATACATGCCGCGCACCGTGAAGCCGCCCATGTTCGGCGACTGGTAGCGCAGCGAATTGCTGGCGCGCAGCACCGTGCCGTCGCGGAAATAGTTGGCCGCGTTGCCCCAGATCAGGCCGGTGAGCGCATAACTGGCCAGCGAGGTGTGCAGCGTGGTGTAGTGGCGCCCGGCCGTGAGCTGGCCCCAGCTGCCGCCCAGGCACAGGCACAGGCACAGGCACAGGCAGACAGCCAGGGCACGCGTACCGAAACCACCACTTACGACGCCTTCAACCGGCCCGTCAAGGCCACCGACGCCTGGGGCAACAGCCTCACGCACAGCTACGACCCCCAGGGCAACCGCATCGGCACCACGGCCGCCACGGCATCCGCCCCGGGCGGCAGCGTCACCACCATCGAGTACGACGCCCTGAACCGCCGCACCAGCCAGAGCGGGGCAGGCGGCACCACCCGCATCAGCTACGACAAATCCCGCCGTGTCACCCAGTTGCTGCACCCCGATGGCAGCAGCACCAGCACCCGCTACGACAAGGCCGGTCGCGTGGCTGGCGAAACCAGCAGCACCCAGGCCACGGCAGGCGCAGGCAACACCATCCTGGACACCGCCTACACCTACGACGTCAACGGCAACCGCGTCGGCAGCAGCAGAACGGAATCCCTGTCTGCCGCCAATCGCAGCGCGGCCCTAAGCGCCCATCTGCCCGGAGGCAGCAACAGCGCCAGCCACAACCGCACCCGCGTGGAAAGCTGGACCTACGACGCCCAGGACCGCCTGACCAGCCACACCACGCCCGAGCGCCGCACCACCTGGCAACTGGATGCGGGAGGCCGGCGCATTCAGCAGAACGTGGTCGCCACCGTCGGTGCCACGGGTCCGCCTGTCGGCAGCCCCAACGGCCTGGAAACCGGTGCCTCCGCACCTGAAGGCACGCTGGACTACCGCTACAACGGCCGTGACCAGCTCGTGCAGATCAGCGGCGCGGCCAGCACCAGCTACACCTACGACGCCAACGGCAACCGCCTCACGCAGGCGCAGACAAAGGGTGCCGTCACCTCCAGCACCAGCTACCACTGGAACGCCCAGGACCAGCTCATCTGCGTGGACCAGGACCACGGCAGCGGCGCGCAGACCCTGGCCCAGTGCCGCTACAACGCAGGCAACCTGCGCGCAGAAAAATTCCTCAGCAACGCGGGCCTGAACAAGGCCACGCAAGGCAGCGCGGCCACCTACAGCCCGCTGGCGTATGAGCGCATCCAGTGGGATGGCCTGCACGCCCGCCGCAGCTTCGAGATTCGCGGGACAGACAACACCCAGACCCTGCACAGCGACACCGACGCAGCCGTGCTGGCTGGCAACACCGCCCCCTGGCTGTTCAACCGCACGCAATACGCCAACGGCCTGGGCAGCACCAGCAGCACCACGCAACTGCATGCGGACAGCAACGGCAACCTGGTGGCTACCGTTGCCAGCGAAGGCGGCACGGCCAAGGCCGACAGCCTGCTGCTGTACGGCGCCTACGGCAGCGTGGACAGCGAAGCCAGCGGCAACGCGGGCGTAGGCCTCAAGAGCAACGGCCACAGCTTCGGCAGCTACTACGCAGACCCGGAAACGGGCCTGCTGTACGCCAGGGCACGCTACTACGACCCGGCGAGCGGCCAGTTCATCAGCCGTGACCCGGTGGAGGGTGAGGCGAGGCTGCCGATCACCTGGGGTGCGTACCAGTACGGCAGGTACAACCCGTATCGGTATACAGACCCCAATGGAGAGTGCGACAGCTGGCGTGACTGCGGGACCAAGATTGCCGGTGGCCTGGTTGGCGGTATCGGGCTCACCGCCGTCAAGGCGGTGGAAGGCACGCTGGACACCGCCAGGTTCATCGGTGACGGCTACCTGGGCCTGTTTGGCAGTGAAGCAGCGCAGAGAAGAAACAGTGAGCGGCTGGACCTGATCAATGGTGTCATAGACAACGCAGGCCAACTGCCCTCTGCAGTCAGGCAAGCCATCGCCAACATTGATGAAAAGGCGCAAGCGGAAGACGCCAACGGCAACACCTTCACGGCAGCGATGCTGCGTGGCAACTATGCCGGTGAAATTGGTCTGGCCATCGCAGGCCTGCCCCAAGCGGCCCGGAGTGCGGCGAGCCTGGCGGACAAGGGTCTGGCGGGTGCGGGCAATGCTGCGGCGAAGGAGCGAGTGGTTGCCAGGGCGCTGGCGAGGGAGTTGCAGGCTGCGGAACCTGTGTTGGCGGCGAAGGCGCCAGAAGCGCCGCAAGTTCGCACCGTCGATGTGCAAAAAGACACAACGCACAGAATTCTGAAAGAACCGGATACGCTGACGTCTGCTGCAAAGATGGAAATGCAGCCGGCGAGCAAGACGGCGGGGTTCGACGGAAATGATGCGGCGCCCGATGCGAGGGATCCTATAGGCGCATCTGGTCCCAAAAATACAATAGCTACGGCTAGTTCTGGCCAGTTGGCCGAGTTGCGACCGGGAACCATGCTTTCTCGGCGTCAAGCTGAAATTCATGAGAAGTTAGCGACGCAAGGAAGTATTGGGGAATTCTCAAAGAAAAACGTCTCAATGAACGACTTGCGGGCAATTGGTCAAGTTACTGGTGATGAATATAGTATGTTCACTTTGGGCAGCAGGAGACTAGTTATAAGAGGATATGGAAATGAAATATCAGTTTCTCAAGAAATGCTAGATGGTCTTTTGGCGGGTAATTATGGGAAATGGTCGGGTCACACTCACCCGCCTGGCTATTCTATTAACCCCGATCCAGCGGATAGACCATTTCTTCAACAGATGGGGCAGCAGCGTAGCGCTATATGGGGTGACGGCGGGCATCATACGTTCGGTCAGCTTCCATCAGACGACGCAATCATTCAGTCTGAAATTATGCGTAAGCAATGGTCAAGAATCTATGGGGGAAATTAGAGTGAAGAAAGATAATTTGACTAGTGAATTTGATAAGGCTTTTCAACTGTTCTTTGAAGGTTTTCTGGGAATTTATCCAAAAGAGACTTGGCCTTCTTGGTTTAGAACTTCTACTAACTATGGAGGTTGCAAAAAAAGTGAAGGAGTTTGGGAATTTTGTTTTACAGGAATTCCTTCGTCAGTACTAGGCGCGGGAGACTCTTGGGAAGAGAGGAATGGTGGATATATTCTCGTCAAAACCGATCCTGATACTGGTGCGAAGCGTTATGTTATATCTAATGCGTCAAATGAGGTTTTTGTTATTTTTAAGGCTGTTGTTGACATAAATTCTGAAAATTTCTCAGTTGTTTTCAGTACCGATATTTATGAAATTGATGGTCGAGATTTGCTACCTTTGAGGAAGTAGAGGGGTAAATCGAGTGCTGGCAAAAAGCCACAGAATCTGGACACTGGTGCTGCAACTACGCTGAACTATCGCGACAGCGGCCCTGACCAGCTAGTCAGCGTAGATAAGGATCACGGCAATACCGCTACAACGCAGGCAACCTGCGTGCAGAAAAATTCCTCAGCAACGCGGGCCTGAACAAGGCCACGCAGGGCAGCGCGGCCACCTACAGCCCGCTGGCCTATGAGCGTATCCAGTGGGATCTGCACGCCCGGCGCAGCTTCGAGATCAGCGGCGCCGACAACCGCAGACCCTGCACAGCGACACCGACGCAGCCGTGCTGGCTGGCAACACCGCCCCCTGGCTGTTCAACCGCACGCAATACGCCAACGGCCTTCAAGTGGCGTGTACCAGGAAGGCTTCTCAGCTGCCAATTACCTGCTTTCAGGGATATGCGCTGCGCAGGCCGTCGTCTAGAGTAAGAAATTGTCAGCAGCGCAGTCATTTGTGGCCTGCCTGAAGGCAGTGGCGGGGACCGCTCCCCGCCTGTTCGGATCTTCGGATCTTTTCTTCCAGGCCAGACCCATGCTGCAACTTATCCAATTCCTTGCCCGTGGCACGGGGCTCGCACAGGCTTTGGGCGCCTTGGCTGTGGCCTGTGCCGTGCCGGCAGCCCAGGCGCAGAGCATCACGGTGGCACCGCTGGCAGCCGTGGCGCCGGCGGCGATTCCTGTGGACCACCCTGGCGCTCTTGCGCTGCTGGCGTTGGCCTTGGGGGCCTGCCTTGTGCGGGGTGTGCAAAAAGGGCGGATCTCCCTGGTCGGCCTGCGTGCCTGGGCCATGGGCGGTGCTGTTGTCATGACCGCAGCCACGGCGGTCTGGGGCGAGCGGGTGCAGGCCCAGATTCAGGAATTGCAGGAAGCCTTCAACCAGGCCGCAGGCGAGACGCTCACCGTTCCCGTGCAGACGACAGCGGTGGGTGCCGATGGCGCGCCGCAGGGCTTCCTGCCCGTGGTCTACCGCAACCAGACGTCGGTGCGGCTGAAAATCACCGGTATCACGGACCCTGTGTGGAACACCTGCTTTCCGCTGGGCGTGCCGGGCACGATTCCCACGACGGCCGCGCGTCCCGGCAGCGCCTGCGCGGTTGGCACCACGCTGGAGGCGGGCGGCTCCTGCTGGGTGGATGTGGCGCAGCTGTGCGCCAACGCGGCGGCCACCGCGCACGGCAGCCATGCCAGCGTGCTTGCGCCCGACAGCGTGCAGGTGGACACGGCCGGGCAGCGCACGGGCAATGTGCTGTCCAACGATTCCGATGCCGATGGGGCGCTCGTGGTCGCCAGCTTCACCTATGAAGGCCAGACCGTGGCGGCCGGCAGCTCCCGGAACGTGGGGGGGCGCGGGACCTTCGCGCTGCAGGCAGACGGCAGCTTCACTTTCCAGGCGGATGCGAACTACAGCGGCGGCCATCCGCTGGCCATCGGCTACACCGTGCAGACCGGCGCGTCCAGCACGCTGAGTGTTTTCGTGAACCGGGTGCCCGTGGCCGGCAACGATACGGCCACCACCGATGCCGATACATCCGTCACCATCGCCGTGCGCGGGAACGACAGCGATGCGGATGGGGACAGCCTGACCGTTTCCGGCATCACCCAGGGCACCCACGGTTCCGTGGTCGTGGATGCCGTCACGGGCAATCCGGTCTACACGCCGAACGCCAACTTCACCGGCAGCGACAGCTTCACCTACACCATTGGCGACGGCAGGGGCGGTTCTGCCACGGCCAGCGTGTCGGTGACGGTTGCTGCTGCGCCCTCCGGCAATCAACCGCCAGTGTCTGTCTCCGATGCGATAGTGGTGGCCGAGGGCGCTGTGGCCACGGTCCTTGCCAGCGGTGCAACCAGCGTGCTGGCCAACGACACGGACCCTGACGGCAATCCGCTCGTCGCGGTGCTGGTGACGGGTCCGGCGAACGGGTCCCTGACGCTGAACGGCAATGGCACCTTCACCTATATCCACAACGGCAGCGAGACGGTTTCCGATAGCTTCACCTACCGTGCCAGCGACGGGCAGGCCATGGGAAACATCGTCACCGTTTCCATCACGGTCACTCCCGTGAACGATGCACCGGTTGCCGTGGCAGATCAATTGATGGTTGCCACGGACATCCCGTGGAGCATCAGCTTTGCCACGCTGCTGGCCAATGACACGGATGCCGACGGCGACAGCCTGACCATCACCTTGGCTCATTCGCCGGTCAATGGCAGCCTTGCATTGCAGGCGGGCGGGGTGCTGTTCACGCCCGCTGCAGGCTACGAAGGACCGGCCAGCTTTCTCTACAACGTCAGCGATGGGCGCGGCGGCACCAGTATCGGCACGGTCAATCTGTCGGTTGGAGCGGCCAGCGCTCCTTCGGTCGTTGTCCTGAAGTCCCTGCTGGCCATCGCACACGGCACAGGCGGGACCAGCGTCAGGTTTCCGATAACCACGAAGCTGGTGGATACGGATGGCTCGGAAACCCTGTCGGTCAGGATCAGTGGACTGCCCACCAATCTGTCCTTCAATGCGGGTACGAACCTGGGTGGTGGTGTCTGGCAATTCACCGAGGCCGACCTGCCCAATCTCATCCTGAATCTGCCTGGCAGCTACACCACGAGCGCCACGCATCTCACGGTCCAGGTCACGGCGACGGAGGTGAGCGGCGGCTTCACGGCATCGACATCCACCGTGGTCACGCTCAAGGCCTCATATACGACCGTGGATATCACCACGACCGAGAGCAGCAGCTATACGGGCAGCTCGGCCAACGAATACATCACCGGTGGCAACGGCGCCAACACCATCAACGCCGGCAGCGGAAACAACATCGTTATGGGGGGCGCTGGCGACGACAACCTGTCGGCGGGCGCGGGCTCCGATGTGCTGATCGGCGGCAGCGGCAACGATACCCTCAACGCGGGATCGGGCACGGACCTGCTGGCCGGAGGCTCCGGCGACGACCTGTTGATAGGCGGCGATGCGGGCGAGAGCTTTGTGGATGTCTTTGTCTGGTCGCTGGGAGATCAGGGGGCGGCGGGAACGCCGGCCTTGGACCGAATCCAGAACTTCTCCACGGCGGCAGCGGGAACCAACGGCGCAGGCGGTGATGTACTGGACCTGCGCGACCTGCTGCAGGGTGAATCCGCAGGCCCCAGCAATGCCGCAGGCAACCTGGCCAACTACCTGCACTTCGAGATCACGGGAGGCGATACATGGGTCCATGTCAGCCACACGGGCGGCTTCGGTGCAGACTCCCATGCGGTGGGTGCAGGCTACTCGGCATCGGCCGAGACACAGCAGATCATCCTGGAAGGCGTGAATCTGCAGGCGCTGTACTCCGGCGCCACCACGGACGAGCAGATCATCACGCAGCTGCTGAACAACAGCAAATTGATCGTGGATTGACCGGCGCTGTTCCTGTGGCGATCGGGCACCGGGCATCGGGTCCGTTTCTCGTGCCTACATGAAATTGCGCGTATGCAGCGAAGCCAGCCGCTCGGCATGCCCACGCTCAAACCCCAGCCGCAGCAGCTTGGAAAACCGGCCGTCGGCCATGTCGCGCATGAGCTGCTGCACGCGGGCGGCGCCGCGGGCCAGGGCTTCGGGGGTGAGGGCGCCGGCGGCGATGAGGATCAGGGCGTCGAAGACTTCCTCGTTCAGGCCCGAGGTGCCGGCCAGGTTGTCGAAGCGCTGCTCCACGGCCTGGGCCAGCTGGTGCTGGAAGCCGGGCTCGTGCTGCAGGCGGTACAGCAGGTGGGACATGCCCAGGGCCACATGGCGCGCCTCGTCGCGCGCGGCCAGGCGGCAGATCTGGCGTGTGAGGGGGTCGGGCGCCTCGGTCTGCAGGAACTGCAGCAGGTGCACGAAGGTGCCTTCGCCCAGCACCGACAGCAAAAAGCCCGCCACGGAAAAATCCGTCTCGTCCAGCAGGCTCTTGAGCGAGGCCTGGCCGCCCGCCGTGGACAGGGCGGGCTCGCGGCCGTGGCGGCGGATGCGGCGCGTGAAGACATCGATGTGCCGCGCCTCGTCGGCCACCTGGATGGCCAGCGCCGCCTGCAGCTCGCGGTAGTGCGGGTGCAGCTGGCCCAGAAAGCGCGCAGGCACCAGCAGGGCCGCGTTCTCGTTCTCCACCATGTAGGTCATGAGCTGGACGATGGCGTCTTCCACGGGTGCGGGGAGCTCGGGTGCATCGCACCAGTCGATGTCGGTATCGGCATTCCACTGCGCGGCCACGGCCTGGGCGTAGAGGTCGGCGGCGCTGTCGGTCCAGACCTGCAGCTTGTCGCTGAGCCGGAAATGGAAGGCCGGCGCCCCGGCTTCCACCTGCGCGCCACGCGCGGCCAGGCCCCAGAAAGGCTGGGCCTGCGCGGCCACGGCATCGCCGCCCGCGCGTGCATCGCTGCGGCCCGTCTGCGCCGCGCCACGCCAGCGCCCGGACTGCGCGCTGCCGCGCGCCACGATGGCCATGGCCTGTGCTGCACCCGCGCCGTCCTCCCAGCGCAGGCCGTGGCCTTGGTCGCTGCACCAGCCCGACAGCTGGGCCTGCCAGCCCGGCGCGCTGCCGGTCACGCGCAGCTGCCCGCCCACGGGCAGGGCGGCCAGCGCGTGCTTGACCAGAAGATGGGCACCGGCATCGAAGCCCAGGCCCTGCAGGTCGATGACAGGCAGGGTGGAGGCGGGCAGGGCGCCGCTGTCGAAATCAGGCATGGCCATGGCGCGTATCAGTAACGGTAGTCCTGCACGGTGATGCGGCCTTCGGCGTCGTAGAAGGCCTCGTCCGTCACCGCGCGCTCCAGCAGGCCGTAGCCCGTGCCGCGGCCCGGGTGCCAGACCTTCAGGCCTTCCAGTTCCAGCAGCGGGCGCACGGCCGCGTCGTCCCAGGACATGGCCAGCAGGATGTCGCGGAAGGCGGCGGCGCGTTCGGCATCGATGTGCGGGCCGGCCGTCATGTTGCAGTGGTCGAAGGCGCCCGAGGTGGCCAGCACGCGCGTGCCGCCGGCCGGCAGCGTGCCTTCGCGCGCAAAGGCCTGGTAGTTCTTGCCCACCATCCATGAAGCCTGTATCTCGCCGGCCACCATGGCGGCGGCGGCCAGGCGCTCCCCGCCGATGTGGTCGCCGTGCTTGCCGCCCAGCACGTCAAAGCGGCGCGCCGTGTAGTCGCGCCCGGCCACCAGCCCTTCCTGGCGCAGATGGTCCAGCGGGATCAGCGTGGCCTGGGGCGAGTCCACCGCACCGAAGCCCACGGTCTTGCCGCGCAGGTCCTGCACGCTCTGGATGGGGCTGTCGGCGGGCACGACCAGCAGCGAATGCAGGTCCAGGTCGGTGTCGCGCATGGCGATGGACTCCACGCGCAGGCCGCGCGCGCGGGCCATGCGGTCGGCGCGGACAAAGGCCAGCGGCGAGTTCCAGGCCAGGTGCACATCGCCTGCGATCAACGCCTCGGTCAGCGACTCGTAGTTGGAATAGAGCACGTAGTCGAAGTAGTAGCCGCGCTCGATGAAATACGCCTTGAAGCCTTCCCAGATGGTGATCACCTTGGGGGCGTAGGCCACGGCGCCGAGCTTGATCACGGGGGCGGTTGTCGTCATTCGGAAGTCCTTTGCTGGATGGGGAGGGGGGTTGAGGCTATCGACAGGATCTGCGGCGCAGGTTCAGGCAGCGGCTTCGCACATGGCCTTGCCGAGCATGTCGTAGATCACGTCGGTGGTGGGCGCCATGACCGAGGCGGCACGCGCATCGCGGAACAGGCGCTCTATGCCCAGCTCCTTGCGGAAGGCAGCGCCGCCGCACACGCGCATGGCAATGTCGGTCACCTCCAGCGCGGCTTCGGCGGCGGCGGCCTTGGTCTGCAGCAGGCGCGTGCGCGTGTCGGGGCGGGCGGCCTGCACGGCGGCCACGGTGTCGTCGCGCAGCAGGCGCGCCTGCTCCAGGCGCAGCTGGGCGCGGGCCAGGTAGGCGCGGATGGTGGGCAGGTCGGCCAGCGAGCTGCCGCTTTCCGCAAAGCGCGTGCCCGCCACATGGGCCACGGCGCGGCGCAGTGCGCCCTGCATCAGGCCGATGGAGGTGGTGGCGATCAGCGTGGGGAAAAACGGCATCAGGTGGCGGCCCTTCACGGCCTCGCCCTCGCCATCGGCGCCCAGCATGCGGGCGCGCGGCACGCCCACATCGCGCGCCTCGATGGGCGAGGAGGCATTGCCGCGCAGCCCCATGCCGTTGAAGCGCCCGGGAATGGACAGCCCCGGCAGGCGGCTGTCCACCAGCCACAGCGTATTGCCATCGCCCTGCGTGGCGCGCGAGATCCAGACATAGGAATCGGCCTCGCCGGCCGAGGTAATCATGCTCTTGAGCGCATTCAGGTGGATGACATCTTCAGCGGCGGTGGCCGTGCCCGTGGGTGCCCAGATATGGCTGCGCGATCCGGCCTCGGACACGGCCAGCGTGGTGATGTGGCGGCCGGCGGCAATGTCGCGGCGCACCTCGTCATCGGCAAAGGGCTCGATCAGCGCCACGCCGCAGTAGTGCATGGTCAGCACCATGGCCGTGCAGGGGCAGTCCTGGGCAATGCGTTCGATGACCTGTACCGCCTCGGCCAGGCCCTTGCCCAGGCCGCCCACCTCGCTGGCGCTGATCAGGCCCAGCAGGCCGGCTGCGGCCAGCGCATCCAGCGCAGCGCGCGGGTAGCGCGCCTGCTCGTCAATCTGCGCGGCCTGGGGCGCGATGATCTCGCGCATGAGGGGTTCGAGTTGCTGCAAAACTTCCATCTGGGTTCACCGTAGGCATGCCCATGGCCGCCTGCCGAGAGGCACTTGCTGGAAGTCTGGGGAAATGCTGGAGCGCCGCGATGGCCGCTGGACGCGCCTGCCGCATGCAGACCTGCAATGGCGGATGGGCTGGGGGAAAGAATGCGAAAGATTATGCGCCGGGTGCGCGACGGCCGGGCGCAATTGCCGGTGGCGCTTGATTTCGGTCAATTGGTGGCTGGGTACTGCCTTCGGCGATTTCGGCCAACAGGCGGCCGACAGCCAGACGAGGAGGCCTGCAGGAAGATCGTGGTCTATATTGCAGCGCCCATTGCCAGCGCCTCTTGCGGCCCTATCGGTTTGGCAAAAAAGTAGCCCTGGGCCAAATCCACGCCCAGGCTCGCCAGAGTGTTGAATTCCTCGGCTGTCTCCACACCCTCGGCAACCACCACGCTTCCTATCTCGTGCGCGAAGCTCGTGAGGCCCTTGGCCAGCGCACGGCGGCTGCGGTCGGTATCGACATCGTGCGTGATGCTCATGTCCAGCTTGATCATGTCTGGTTGCAGATGCAGGATGTGCCGCATGCTGGAGTAGCCGGCACCCGCATCGTCGACTGCCAAGGTCGCGCCCCGGCGCCGCAGCGGCGCCAGTGCATCGGCCAAAGCCCTGTAGTCATCCACGGCGGCATGCTCCGTGATTTCCAGCGTCACGCGCGAGAGATCCCGGTCCGAACCCAGAAGCCTGGGCAACTGCCCCGACTGGATCAGCTGCGGCGAGCAGTTGACGGCGAGCAGCCAGTCGGTGGGCAGGCTGCCAAGTGCGCCAAGCGCTGTGTCGATCGCATGGCGCTCCAGCTCCAGCCCCAGCCCCACCTCGTGCGCTGCCTTGAACCACTGGTCGGGCGGGCGACGTGGCTCCAGGTCAAAGCGTGACAGACATTCGAAGCCATGCAGCTTGCCGGTCGCGATGGTGTATACGGGCTGAAATACGGGGCGCAGCGCATTGCCTTGCATTGCAAGTCGAATTTCGTGCGTCACTTTGTCTCTTGCATGCCGGACGGCAGAAGTCGCACTGAAATGAAGTCCCAATAAATCGGAGAATGCCCGCAGCAGTGACATATCGTGCACATTCAGCGCAGGATTGGGCTGGTGGCTGAAGCAGCACAAGGTGCCGAACAATTGGTTGTCATCCAGGCGGATGGGAACGCTCAGGTGCGAGCCGATAGGAATGGTGTGCGTTTCCGGTATCTCCTGGGCAGCGGCCAACAGGGAGGTGTCGGGAATCAACTCTGGCAACTCGCCATTGACGACTTTCTGGCAATAGCCCTCGCTCAATGGAATCTTCTGATGCTGGAAAATCACTCCGGCAGTGCTCTCGTCCACATGCTCCAGCACCCGATCCTCTTCCCGGAATCGGGCTACAAAGGCGACATCCATGCCGAGATGCCGACGAACGACAGACAGAACACGGTCGACTCCATCCAGTTCAATGGCAAAAGCGAAAATTCTGCTCAAAGGTGCGAATGTGGATTTACGAAGGGTCATTTCGTTGATCTGCTCTATCAGATGTGTACGCACATTGAATTCACACGCTGCCTGCGGGCTGGCTATCCTCGGTTCCGAGTGCGATGGCCAAGCGGTGCGATATGAATTGATAAAAGGAATGAATTATCATTAACCAGCTCCATTGACCGATATGCGGCAAATCGTGGTTGCGCGCGATAGAAAATCCCAATCGCATCTCCAGTTGCAATCTCAGTGGCAACCCCGTTTGCAACCCAAAGCAGTAGTGAGAAGAACAGACTTAAGTATGCGCGGTTGAAGTGAGCAGGTCGAGTCCGTCTGTTCGGATTGACAATAGTTATGAAAATCCAACACGGGCAGCTGAAAGAGCCCGGCACTCCCTGGAAAGCCCGTCAAGCCCTATGTCCTGGCTGTGGCTGTCTCAGGTGCTCCATCGGTCATTGCTTGCCCGTGTGACGAATGCGGGCCAGGTACTGGCTGGGCGTCAACCCCAGAGTCTTGCGGAAAGCGGCGCCCATGTGTGACTGATGGCTGAAGCCGCAATCGAGGGCGATACCCGCCAGGGAATGGGTGTCTGCCAGCATCATGGAGCGGGCCGCCTGTACGCGGGTTTCCACAAGAAAGGCATGCGGCGTCATGCCCAGCAGCTGGGAAAACTCGCGCAGAAACTGCAGCGGCGTGCGATGGACCATCCGGGCCAACTGGGCAATGCTCAACGGCTGCGCAAACTCGGCCGCCATGCGCTCCAGGACAGGGCGGTACACCGGGCGCAAGGCCTCGACGCGGGCGGTGGGCGCATGGCATTGCCCGGCCATGAAGCACAGCGCGGCCTGCTCGATGGCCAGCGTGTCCGGTTCGGTGCTCAGCAGCAGCTGGCGCAGTTGGTGCGCCATCTGCAAGGCGCTGCGCTGCCCGGGCGTCACAACGCGCCGTGCCTGGGTTGCAGACGCTCCCTCGCTGAGCCATTGTTCCCAATGCGCCTGGGTGCAGCGAACCACCAGGTACTCGCCGCCCGTGGCCGATTCGGAAAACACGTCGACGCCCGGCGGCGTGCATGCCACCGTCCCGGGCCAGGTATCGAAGTCGACGCGGCGATCGCTGGCAATGGCATGCACGCCTTGCTGGCGCTCCAGCGCGATGCCCAGCGAATGCAGGCGGGTCGGGTCATGGCTGCTGTAGGGCGTGCGGCCCAGCAGCTGCACCTCGAAGCCCGGTGGTTCGTGATCTGTCATTGCTGTAGTGCCTTGTATGGCCCTTGCCTTGCCTTGCGTTCCTGAACTGAAATTTCCTGATAGACGCGAAATCGGCCGCTGCCCACACTGCGGGCATGAACTCAAACCACACGGAAATTCACCGCGTCATCGGTCTCATCGGTGGCATGAGCTGGGAGTCCAGCGCCGAGTACTACCGGCTCATCAATCAAGGCGTGCGTGACAGGCTGGGTCCGCTGCGCTCTGCAAAACTGCTCATGTACAGCGTGGATTTTGGCCCCATCGAGCAGGCCCAGCATGAAGGCCGATGGGACGACGCCGCCGCCTTGCTGGAGGATGCCGCGCGGCGGCTGCAGCAGGGCGGGGCGGACGGCGTGCTGCTGTGCACCAACACCATGCACAAGCTGGCAGACCGCATTGCGGCAGCGGTGCGCATCCCTTTTCTTCACATTGCCGACCCGGTAGCCAACGCAGCCCGCACACGCGGCTACCGGAAGTTGGGGCTGCTGGGCACACGCTTCACCATGGAGCAGCCCTTCATGCGCGAGCGGCTGCAGCAGCAGGGTCTGGAGGTGCTGGTGCCGCAGGAGGCAGACCGCGCCGAGGTGCACCGCATCATCTACGAGGAACTGTGCGCGGGCCGGATTCTTGAAGAGTCGCGGCGCACGTATCAGCGCATCATGGCGCAGCTGGCCGGGCAGGGCGCGCAGGCCATGGTGCTGGGCTGCACGGAAATCAGCCTGCTGGTGCAGCAGGAGCATTGCCCTGTGCCCGTGCTGGATACCACCGCCCTGCATGCGCAGGCGGCGGTGGACTTTGCTCTGGAGCCTTGAGCGGCCAGCGAGCCATGACCAGGCCTGCTTTCAAGGGCGTGCACCCCCCGGGTTGCCGGGGCCCCTTGAGCCGTTGCGGCAACCCATCGGCACAACGCCTCACGCCTCGATGCGCGCTGAACCGCTAAACCACGGCGGCGCTGAACGACTCGGGCAGGCGCGCAAGCAGATGCGACAGCTGCTGAAGGCCCGCCTGCAGGCGTCCACGGTCCTTGATGCTGCCCAGGGAAATGCGGATGGCATTCACGGATTCGCCGCCGGTGGCAAAGGCCTGCGCCGGCGTGACGGCGATGCCCTCGCTGTCGGCCGCACGTGCAAGCTGCGACGGGCTCCAGTAACTCGGCAGCTCCAGCCATACATGCAGGCCGTCTCCCGCGCCGCTGTACCGGCCGGCCAGCACATCCCTGGCCATCCGGTGGCGCAGGCGCGCCTCCTTGCGCACGCCTTCCATCAATTTTCCGGCCGAGCCGTCGAGGATCCACTGCGTGGCCAGGGCGGCCGTCAGCGGCGTGGCCATCAGCGCAAACGATCTCAGCGCGACCAGGAAACGCTGGCGCTCGTGCGGGTCAGGCAGGAGCACGAAGGCCACCCGCAAACCGGGCGTCAGGCACTTCGAGAGGGTGGAGATGTAGTACACCTGCTCCGGGGCAAACCTGGCGATCGGCGGCGGCGGGGCATCGGCCAGCAGCCAGTAGGGATCGTCCTCGACGATGCGCACATGGCAGCGCTTTGCGATGCTGGCGATCTCTTGGCGCCGGTCCTCGGCAAGCGTGATGGCGGTCGGGTTCTGCAGCGTCGGGTTCAGGTAGATCAGCCCGGGCCTGTGCTGGCGGCATGCCTGCTCAAGCCGCTCGGGCATGATCCCCTGGCTGTCTGCTTGCACCGCAATGATGCGCCGGCCGAACTGGGCCGCTGCGGCACGCAGGCCGGGATAGCTGGTGGGCTCGGTCAGGATCACATCGCCAGGCTCCGTCAGCGCAAGCACCAGGGCGGCAATCGCCGCCTGCGCGCCCGGGCAGACCACCAGCTGCCGGGCATCCACATCTCCGAACATGGGCTGCAGCCACCTGGCGCCCGCCTTGCGGTCGGAGTCGCTTCCCCCGCCCAGGTGGTAGGTCATCAGCAACTGGGCATCCGCACCCATCAGCACTTGCGACAGGCCCTGCTTCAACATGTCGTCCAGGTCCACGCCAGCCGGCGGTGGCGGGGTGTTCATGCTCAGGTCCAGCACGGCGTTCAGCTCCACCTTGGGCGCCGCGACATAGGTGCCTCTGGCGCCGCGTCCCTCCAGCAGCTGGCGGCGCCTGGCTTCGTCGTAGGCGCGCGTGACCGTCGTCAGGTCCACATCCAGCTGGGCCGCCAGCCGGCGTTGTGGAGGCAGGCGGTCACCGGGCTTCAGCGATCCGTCTGCCAAGGCTGCCTGCAAGGCATCGGCGATCTGCAGGAATCGGGGGCCGCCCTGCACGGCCAGTTGCGGCAACCAGAGGGGCAAAGGCTCATCTTGCATGGATTTAAGCGGCGACGTATGGGCTCATGTATGGAAATTGCTTTTGGGTAGTATGCGCCACAAGGTGTGGCAGCACCGTGCTTGCATGGCCGTCGCTGACGCTCTCGCCTCCCATGTCCGGGAGGGAGGCTCCTCACCATGGACAGTGCCAAGTCATTGGCTGGAAGCTCTCAAAATGATCGATTGGGTCCCCATAGTCTTCGTCACCTTCAAGGTGCTCGTGTTCGGCACGGCCATGTTCTTCGCCATCAAGTGGCATTACGACCAGGGCAAGAAGAAGGGGGCGAGCAGGCGCGAGCTGCTCGTTGCCAGTGGCAAGATCGTTGCCGTCTTCACGCTGCTGCTGCTGTGCGTGCTGCTCTTCACCTTCGGCCTGGCCACCATGCTGGGCATGGACCTGAGCCTTTGATGGCAGGTGGCGCTGCCAGCACCGGGCGCCCGCAGGCCGTGCCCAGCGCGGCAACCATCCCCCAGCTGCCTACTTCGGTGTGAGCCGATACAGACCGCCCTTGCGGTCGTCCTCGATCAGCCACAGCGCACCATCCGGGGCCTGCGCCACGTCGCGGACGCGAAAGCCTACCGTCCAGTGCTCGGCAGGCGTGGCGCTCGCGCCGTTCACCTCGATCCGGTGCAGGGCGCGGGTCAGCAGGCCGGACGCAAACGCTGAGCCCTTCCACTGCGGAAACATCTCGCCGCTGTAGAACATCAGGCTGCCCGGCGCGAAGACAGGTGTCCAGTAGATCACGGGCTTGGTGAGGTCCGTTCGCGTATCCGGGCTGGCAATGGGCACGCCGTTGTAGTTCACCGCATAGGAAACCAGCGGCCAGCCATAGTTCTTGCCCGGCTCGATCAGATTGAGCTCATCGCCGCCGCGCGGCCCATGCTCAAGCTCCCAAAGACGCCCATCCGGCGCGAACGCCAGGCCGTAGGGCGTGCGATGCCCCGTGGACCAGGTCTCGGACGGCGTCAGATTCGGACCGTCAAAGACAAACGTGCGCAACACCGGCGCGGTCTTGGCGGCTTCGGTGTCCTTGGGCGGATCGATCACAGGAACCGACGTTGCGCCGGTCTGCCCCTGCATCGGATTGCCGGGCGCGGGCTTGCCGTCCAAGGTCAGCCGCAGGATCTTGCCGGCCGGCTGATTCGGGTCCTGGGCAGGCGTGAAGCGCTGGCGGTCCCCGGCCGTGAGGAACAGAAACTTCTGGTCCGGCGAAAAAGCCACGGCGGCACCCACCTGCCCGCCCTTGCCCTTGACCGGGTCGCGCCAGATGACCTTGAGGTCTTCCAGCGCAGCGGTGCCGGCACCGATCCTGAGCGTGGCGCGCGCGAGCGCCAGGCTCGACGTGCCGCGGATCTCTCCGGGCTCCGAATAGGTCAGGTAGATGGCCCCGTCGCTCGCGTACGAAGGGGCCAGGTAGACACCGAGCAGGCCGTTCTGGTTTTCATGCAGCACGGGCGGCACGCCGGTGACTTCGAGCTTTTGCCCGTCCTGGGCCGCGAGAAACAGCTTGCCAACCTTCTCGGTGACCAGCATGCGCCCGTCTGGCAGGAAGGCCATGCGCCAGGGCAGATCGAATTGCGCGACCTTGGTGACCTTGAACGGAGGCGATGCAGTGGCAGGCAGCGTTCCCGCATTGATCTGCGCCAACACAGGGGTTGCAACCATGAGCAACCAGGGAATGAGTCCAGACTTCGGCAATCGCATGCTTTGCTCCGCAGTGGGGGACGGGACAGTATCCGCGCATCACCGCCGCACCGCAGAATGCACCGCCGAATTCCGGGCTATCTGCGCGGCAGGCCTGAAGTTGCGTCCAGCCGCGTTCAGCCTCGCTCACCCAGCGGATGCAGGCATGGCCGCCGGGTCCATCCACAGTGCCGCCCACATGTGTCCATCAGGATCGGCCAGATCGCGTGTGTACATGAAGCCGTGGTCCTCCATCGGATTCACGTCGGCCTGCCCGCCATGGGCCGCAGCGGCCTCGTTCATCGCATCGACGGCGGCGCGGCTCTCAAGGGCCAGGGACAGCATCAACCCGCAGGAGCCGGCCGGCGGCAACGGGCGCTGGGTGAAGGTGCGCCACTTGGCATGCGTGACCAGCATGACCTGGATCGCCTCGCTCCAGACCATGGCGGAACCATCCTCACTGCTGAACTGCGGGTTCTGGCTGAAGCCCAGCGCCTTGTAGAAGGCGGTGGAGGCGCCGAGGTCGGTCACGGGGAGGCTGATGAAGAGGGACTTGGTCATGTTTGGCTCCGTGGGGTGGTTGTGTCTTGCGTACCGGCGAGTGCAGGGCAGCGCGGCCGCCAGGGTGATCATGCGCCACCAGGGGGTAGATTGATCAAGGGGGTGTCTGGTGTGGGGCGCTTGTTCTTGAGAGTTAAAGCCTCCTCAAAACCCGGTGAGGTCCATCCTGTGCAGGTTCTTTACTGTGTCGATACGTCAGCTTGAATCAGCCTCTGGGTGGTCCTGAGGGCGCCTTCGAAAATTCCGCATTTTCAGTAATCGGGATTGCTACGACGATGGCTGCACTCAGTTCAAGTGGAGACAAAAATGCGATTCAAATTCCGTCTGATGGCTGCACTGGCACGACATGCAGGGAATGGCTTGTTCATCGCGGCGACTCTGGCTGGCGCGCTGGCGCAGGCGACACCATTGCCCTTCGACATGGCAACCACCGCCGAACAGCGATATCAACTGGCCTTGGAAGCCCAGACGGCACGTGACTACGCCCCCATGCTCGCGTTGCTGCGCCAGGCGGCCCGTGATGGCGAGGCACAAGCGCAGGAAACGCTGGCATGGGTTCTTCTGGCAGGCCCAACCTTGTACGGTACCGCGGTGAAAGCGAATCGCTGCGAAGCAGTTCACTGGCTGCGGCAAGCCGTCGCAAAGGGGAGTCAAACGGCCAGAAGCCAGTTGGATTTCCTGAACCGTCTGCGAAATTCACCGACCGGCAAGGTGGCCTGCGCATCCGAGTGGGAAGGGTGAGTTACGCGAATCCTTTTCAGATTGCAGCGTCATCTTCAAGGACGTGCGTTGTGGGCATGGCACGGTGCGACTGCTGCTGGGCGACTTAAGTCTTTGCCTTCCGCTTCGCCGCCATGATTGCCATTGCTTCCTCAAAAACGCGGACGGACCGCACCTGCCCGTCATACTGATTCACACGAGCCTGCGTGAGCACCACCGCGTCCCTGGGTTGGTCCTTCGCGATGTACAGCTCGAAAACAACCTCATCTTCCTCCCAGAACGTTCCCAACGTCAGCTCGACACCGTCGGGAATGCGCATGAATGGCTCAAGCGCAGTTCGGGTTGCGAGCCGCGCTGCCTCTTCGAGGGTGGCCAGCGGGATTTTTCGGGGTCTGGTTCTTGTCATCGAGCTAGGTTCTGCCGTGCGGGAGAGTGATTGGTCTTGGCTGCCTTGCTACGTTCGGCATGCGTCCTCAGGCGGGCTTTGTCGCTTTAAGCACTATCTGCGCCAGGCAGTCGGGATTGCGTTCCTTGAAGCCAAACGAAAGCTCGCCCCATCGCTGAGCCGACGAAAACCAAGTCGACTCTTCCAGTGAATGCCCACGAGGGGAGCCGGTAATTTCTAACGTTCCGTAACGAGCACGCACGTCGGCAATCCTGACGCAGCCGCCTGCGATGTCCAGAACCAACACGGCAAACCGCGGATCGTCTTTCCTCACTCGCAAATCCACGTTCAAAACCAGCTGGCTGTCACGAAGGCGAAGCCCTGCACCCTCGAAAAAATTCGACAGCGGGTTGCCCGGCACGTCACGTTCACGAAGTGGAAGGGAAAGGGTTGCCTCGATATTTCGCTGGCTGAATGGCACTTGCGCGGCAAGTGCATCAACCGCCTCCCAAAGTGTCAACCGCCGGGTCCGAGCATCCTCGGCAGCCGCCACCACAGCAAGAATGGACGACACGGTGAACAGTGCGGCCGCAGCACACATCCGCAACCCATTACGTCCGACAAGATTTCGAGGATTCATCATGGGATTCTTCCTTCGCATCAACCGGTGGAATTCGCACGACGTGGGTGATGCGTATTTGGACCAGAAGGTGACCTACAGAACGAGGCGGCACTGGCAGGTTGTGGACAGTGCCAGGACATGCCGATAGCCGATGTCCACAAAGGCCATTCCGACCGAAATCAGCCGGCGCGTCAGTTGGCTCACCGCATACAGCGGCACCAGCAAGGTGGTGACATCCATTCTCCAATTCCTGTTCAATTAATTGGAAGAGCCATTGAGTCGCTGAAGCTCAAGTTGCCTGGCCGCACTGGCTTCAAGGTTTGCGCGCTCCGCATCCAAATACCGATAAATGCTTTTGAGGTCAGTGATTTTCTTTTTGATTTCCGCCATCTTCTTTTCAATCAGTCTTGCACCCCCGGCGCAATCTATTGACTTGTTTCTCTGAGCATTCAGAATTTCGCCTATTTCCCCAAGAGAAAATCCCATGCTTTGTGCCCGCTGGATAAAGTCCAGGTCTTGCAGGGTTTGCGGTGTGTAAACGCGATAATTGTTGGTTCGCCGCAAGGGTGAAATAAGACCGATTTTCTCGTAATAGCGCAAAGTATGGCGCGTGGCGCCGCTGCGGACCTCAAGTTCCCCGATATTCATGGAAAAAATCGCTTGACTGTAGAGTTGAGTCGACAGTCTACACTTGGTTTTTTCATCGTGCCAAGGAGCAGAAAAATGAGCGTGGAGTGCTTTGTTACGGGAGGGACGGGCTTCATCGGTCAGCATTTGCTGTCGTACCTGAGCGCGAAAGGTCACACCATTCGGGTGCTGATGCGTCGCCCGGAGCGCCTCGCTGAACTGCGCCAGCAGGTCGATGGTTTGGGTGGCGTTGCAGCCCGCGTCTTTGCCGTAGCCGGCGATCTGGAGCAAGAAAACCTTGGTCTGAGCCTTGCGGATAGAGAGGTCCTGCGGCAGGCCAAGGTCGTATTCCATCTGGGAGCCCACTTCGCCTGGGGCCTTTCGATGGAGCAGGCACGTGCAGTGAATGTGGAAGGGGCAAGGCGTGTGGCGCAGTTGGCGGCCGAGCAAGAGAGCCGGTTGGTGATGATCGGTGGCTACATGCTGAAAAACAATGAACATCTGCAACGCATAGGGATTGATCCCGGCCATCCGGAGCTGACGGATTGGCCTGCCATCTATCGCCAAGTCGGTGCTTACGAGGCGAGCAAACTGGAGGCGCATTTCGCGACCCTCAACTTCATGAATGCCAAGGGTGGAGAGATGACCGTTGTACACCCCGCCACGGTTTGCGGTCATAGCCGCACGGGGCATATCGCGGATGGCCAGCCGCTGGTGGATCTGATACGCAATCTGGTGCAGGGAAAGCTGGCTGCAGTACCCGGTACTGCCGCGCACTGGTTGCCACTGGTCACTGTGGATTATCTGGTCGAGTTGGTGGCGGCTTGCGCCTTTGATCCTTCCATGGTGGGCCAGGAACTGCTGGCCCTCGATGCCCAGAGCCCCGGCTTGCAGGAGCTCCTGAAGCAGGTGGCACAACCTCTTGGTCTGAAGGCGCCCGGGCATCATATTCCGCTGCGATTGCTGAAATGGCTTTTGGGTATTCGTCCCATGGCGAGGTTTTTGAATACCAGCGCCGAGGCCCTGGATTTTATCCAGACAACCCGTTTTGACACGACGGAAGTGGAGCAATTTTCCCAAAGGCACGGAATCACAAAGCCGGATATGCGCCAGTCGTTGAGGAATACTGCAATATATGTCAACTCATATTGCATTCCAAAAGGCAAGGCCCGTCGACTTGCCCCTCCACTTCGCAGAACATCATAATCACCGCTTTCAATGGTGCCCGAGTTGCCGCTGCGCACCAAAGTCAAGGAGCTCGTTTCAGTGAATCAACCAACCCATCCACGCATCGCGGTGCTGGGGCCCGGGGCAATCGGGACAACGGTTGCTGCTGCGCTGCATGAAGTCGGTCGCACGCCGTTGCTGTGCGGTCGTACGCCGCGCGACAGCCTGACGCTGCACGGCAGCGGTCTTCGCATCGTGGTTCCCGGCCCGGTCAGAACGGATCCGGCCCAGGTCGAAGGTCCGGCGGACCTCGTTTTTCTCGCGGTCAAGGCGACTCAAACTGCTGCGGTTGCGCATTGGCTGGCGGCGTTGAGCGGTCCGCAAACCGTGGTATGTGTCCTGCAAAACGGGGTTGAGCAGGTGGAGAGTGTCACCCCGCTGTGCCCGCAGGGGCGAATCGTTCCCGCAGTCGTGTGGTTCCCTGCACAGGCGCAACCCGACGGGTCGGTGCTCCTGCGCAGCGACGCCCGGATCAGCCTGCCTGACGAGGCCGCTGCCCTAGTGGTTGCGCAGGCACTGCAAGGCACCCGATGTTCGGTAGACCTGGTTTCGAATTTCAAATCCCTGGCGTGGCAAAAGCTGCTGCAGAACGCAGCGGCCGGGCTCATGGCACTCACGCATCGCCGCTCAGGCATGTTCGGCCGGCACGACATTTCGAAGCTCACTCTGGACTATTTGAGGGAGTGCCTGGCCGTCGCACGCGCCGAAGGTGCTGAACTGGGCGATGAGGTCCCTCAGGCGATCCTCGACAAGTTCCAGGCATTTCCGGCCGACCTGGGCACGTCCATACTGGCGGATCGCGAAGCAGGCCGGCCGCTCGAATGGGATATCCGCAACGGTGTCATCGCGCGCCGAGGCCGGGCGCGCGGAGTTCCGACACCGATTGGTGATGTCCTGGTGCCGCTTCTCGCCGCAGCGAGCGACGGCCCCGGCTGATCATTCGTGCCTTGACCACAAAGCCCTCGATCGCAAAAGCAAGGCTTCAGCCCATGAACCCCAGATCGATGGGATACGCCGAGCCGCCGAAGTTGCCGATGTGCGGCAGCACCCCCGCCAGCTCGGTATTGGCCACGCCGAACCAGCGCGCCAGGGTGGCGGCGTACTGGTCCACGGCGGTGCTGGGCAACAGGCGCCCCTGGCCGACATGCCACTGGTCTTCGCTGCCGCTGCCGTTGCCCACGCTGATGGGCGGTGGCGCGCCATAGAAGGACGCGCCACGCACCGCACCGCCCACCACGAAGTGGTGGCTGCCCCAGCCATGGTCAGAGCCGTCGCCGTTGGAAGTCAGCGTGCGGCCGAAGTCCGACGCGGTGAAGGCCGTGACCTTGTCGGCCACGCCGAGCTCGGCCGTGGCGTTGTAGAAGGCCGTCATGGCGCTGCTTACCTTGTCGAGCAGCTGCGGCTGGTTGGCGATCAGGTTGTCGTGCAGGTCGAACCCGCCCAGCGAGACGAAGAACACCTGCCGGCGCGTGCCCAGCGCGTTGCGTCCGGCTATGAGCCGGGCCACCACCTTGAGCTGGTCGGCCAGCGGGTTGCTGGCAGGGAAGGCGGTGGACAGGCTGCCGCTGGAGAGGGCCGAAGAGATCTGCCCCTCGGCACTGATGGAGCGCTGCGTGACGCGGGCGTACTCGGCCTCCATTGCGTGGCTGCCGGCCGTCTGCACCAGCTCGCTCAGCAGGCCGCGCACGGCGGTCGATCCATAGACGTTGGCGCCCTTGACGGCGTTGATGGGCACGGCGCCGCCCGGGCTGATCTGGTACTGCAACGCCTGGTCGCCCGAGAGAAACACGGCGTTGCCTGTGGCCGAGATACAGGTGAAGAGCGACGTGGCGTTGGACGACAGCGCCAGGTCGCCCAGGTTGCCGCCCCAGCCCACGGTGGAGCCTTCGGCGCCCTGCGACTGCCAGACCGACTGCTGGTCGTTGTGCGAGAAAAGCTTGGGCGGCAGCGGGTAGCTGCGCCGGTCGCCGGTGGCATATTGGGCCCGCGTGAGCGGCACCAGCAGCGGGCCGACGTTCAGCTGCACCGCCGCGCGGCCCGCGTTGAAGAGGCCGGCCAGGCCCGTCATGGACGGGTGCAGCGCGTACTGCATGCCACCGGCCAGCGCCGTGCGCGGCTGCAGCAGCGTATTGCCCAGCGCGGCGCGGGCCAGGGCAATGCCACCGGCCGTGCCATCGCTGTTGCCGCCGCGGATGGCGGAGTACTGCCCGTAGCGGGTGCTGTCGTAGGGCACGACGGTGTTGGCGTAGTCGCAGCCGCCGTAGAGGAAGACGCAGACCAGCGCCTTGTAGTCGTTCGCCTCGAAGGCGGCGGCCTCGCCCAGCGCGGCGAGGTTCAGGGCGAAGGGCAGGGCGGTGCCGGCGGCGGCCAGTTGCGTGCTGCGGCGCAGGAATGCGCGGCGCGTGTGGCGGGCGGGGTCGATGAAATTCATGGCGATATCGCTTTGCTTTGCAGACGTTCGGTCACCTGTTCGGTCACTTCTGCACCAGATACTCGGGGCTGGCCATCACCAGCAGCACGGCGGCTGCCACGCGGTTGAGCTGGGTGGCGGTGTTGCTGGTGACCGTCACCGGCGTGGCATTGAGCGCTGCCACGATGCGCGCCTGTGTGGCGGCCGATACCTGCCCTGCCGACAGCAGCAGCGCCACCTTGCGCACCAGCGCGGCGGCGTCGGCCACCAGGGGCAGCAGGTTGGCGTAGCTGCAGGTGATGTCGAAGCCGTTGGCTGCGCTGCTGCCGCCCTGGGGCAGGTCAGGCGCGTTCACGTAGTAGCCGAAGCGGATCACGTTCTGCATGAAGTTCAGGTAGCCGCTCACGCTGGTTTCAGTGACGATCTGGAACTCCGGCGCCACCTGGCCCGTCGTGGCCAGGGGCGTGGAGGGCGGCACGTAGCCCGGGCGGAAGAAGTTGAACACCGAGCCCGAGCGCAGCGGGCTCTGGCCAAGGCGGGTGGCCGGGTCGCTCAGGTTGTCGATCTTCCAGGTGCCGCGTGCCGACCGCAGCCCGAAGGTGCGGCCCCATTGCACGAAGCGCACCATGGGCTCGCGCAGGCGGCCGTACTGGGGGCTGGCAAGCCCTGCCGCGCCGCGCGCCTCCGGGTCCAGCAGCACGGTGGCGATCACGGCGCGCAGGTCGCCCCGCGTGCCGCTGCCGTTGTCGGCGAAGGCGGCGGCCACGCGCCCCACATAGGCGGGGCTGGGGTTGCTGGTGACCAGGCGCTGGATCAGCTGGCGCCCGATGAAGGGCCCGACATTGGGGTGGTTGAACAGCGTGTCCAGCGCCGCCTTCAGCGCCGCTGGCCCTGACGTGCCCGCAGCCACGGTGGTGCCCAGGAAAGTGGCGGCCAGCGTGGAATGGCGCGCGGCGTTGAAGGCCATGGGCAGCAGCGCCTGCTGCAGCCCCGTCACCGTGCTGCCGCTCAGGTTGGTGGGCTGGTTCTTGCTGGTGTCGTAGTCGTAGCCGGTGAAGACGCGCGCCAGATTGCTCACATCGGCTGCCGAATAGGTGTCGATGCGGTTGCCGCTGCCGTCGCGCTGCTCGGTGCCGTCGGGGTTGAGGCGGTAGAGGCCGATGGTGAACAGCTGCATCACCTCGCGGGCGTAGTTCTCGTCGGGCTGGCGGCCGCTGCGGGCGTCTTCCTTCTGGTTGCCGCGCGTGCTCAGGTAGATGCCCATGGCCGGGCTGAGCGTGACGGCCTCCAGCAGCGTGCGGAAGTTGCCGAAGGCGTGCTGGTTCAGCAGATCCCAGTAGCCGGAGGCCAGGAAGATGCTCCACGGCTGCTCCAGCCCGGTGGTGGAGACCACCATGATCTCCGACAGCGCCAATGCCACGCGCTTGCGCACCGCGTCGCGCTCCGTGAAAAGCTGGCTCCAGAGCATGAAGTCGGAGGGATACGAAACGTTGTCGTAGCGTGTGCCGGCCTCTGCCACGCCGTAGCCGCGCTGCATCAGCCAGGCCGTGCCCGTGGTGTCCACGGGCAGCGCGAACTGCTCGGCCAGCCAGGGACCGTAGCCCTTGGCGCGCAGCGCTGCGATCTCCTCGTCGGTGGCCGAGAACTGCGCCTGCAGCAGGAAACGCGCGGCTTCCTCGTCGCTGGCGGGGGTGGCCGTGGTGCCCGTACCGGGACCGGTTCCGCCACCAGGGCCGGTGCCCGTGCCGCCGTTGCCTCCATTTCCGGTACCGGGTGCCGTATCGCCCCCACCGCCTCCGCAGGCCACCAGCAGCGCGGCCGCCAGGGAGGCGGCCATGGCGGGAGGGATCAGGGAGCTCTTCGGTCCGTGGCCGAGGTGGCCGGGCTCTGCGCAGGCAGGCAAGGAGTTCGCGGGCGCGCGGTCGGGCGGCTGCAACGTGGAGGCTGCAGCCTGTGGTGTGGGGTGCATTGCGGGGCTTTCAGGCGGCGGCCGGGGCGGGGTGACGGACTGCCCCGCTCCTCGGCGCGTGGCGCAGAGTGTTCCAAGGTTTTCGGATGTGAGCGGACACTTTGCAGCCCTAAAGCGTGTCAAGATGTTATGCGTTGCAGGGGCGGCATGCAGAAACACAGCGTTGGGCCAAGACGCATGGGTCTCGCCCGGGGCCGTCGCCGGTTGACGCGTCTTTTGCCATCCATGGCTTCACCCCCCCCGCTGGCCGTCCTCTCGCACATGCTGGCAATTGGCCAGCATGCCTCCTGTTCTTTTTCAGTGACCAGCGTGTGCGCTTCGGTCTTGGAATCGCCAACTTTAAAATGCCCCCCATGACTCCTCCCTCGGCTTCCCCCCATTCCTTCGACAAACTTGCGCTTTCGCCGGCAACGCTCGCCAATCTTGAGCGGCTCGGCTACCTTGAAATGACGGCGATCCAGCTCGCCAGCCTGCCCCCTGCGCTTGAAGGCAAGGATGTGATCGCTCAGGCCAAGACCGGCAGCGGCAAGACCGCAGCCTTTGCCCTGGCGCTGCTGGCCAAGCTGGATACGCGCAATTTCTCGGTACAAGGCCTGGTGCTCTGCCCCACCCGCGAGCTGGCCGATCAGGTGACGACCGAGATTCGCCGCCTGGCGCGTGCGGAAGACAACGTCAAGGTGGTGACCTTGTCCGGCGGCGTTCCGCTGCGCGGCCAGAACGCGAGCCTTGAGAACGGCGCGCACGTGATCGTGGGCACGCCCGGCCGTGTGATCGATCACCTGGACCGGGGCAATCTGAACCTTGATTCACTGAACACCTTGGTGCTCGACGAAGCGGATCGCATGCTCGACATGGGTTTCGTCGATGACATCGCCAAAGTCGCCAAGCAGTGCCCCCCGCAGCGCCAGACCTTGCTGTTCTCCGCCACCTACCCTGAAGGCATCGCCAAGCTGGCCGCACGCTTCATGCGTGACCCGGTCACGGTCAAGGTCGCCGCACAGCACAGCGGCGAGCAGATCGAGCAGCGCTGGTACGAGGTGGACAAGGAAGAGCGCTTGCCTTCGGTGGCTCGCCTGCTGGAGCATTTCCGGCCCGAGAGCACGCTGGCCTTCTGCAATACCAAGGCACGCTGCCGGGCCCTTGCCGAGCTGCTGCAGGCCCAGGGCTACAGCGCGCTGGAGTTGCACGGCGATCTGGAGCAGCGTGATCGTGACCAGGTGCTGGTGCGCTTCGTGAACGGCAGTTGCTCCGTGCTGGTCGCCACCGATGTGGCGGCTCGCGGGCTGGATGTGACCAATCTGGGCGCCGTCATCAACGTGGACATCACACCCGACCCTGAAGTGCACGTGCACCGCATCGGCCGCACAGGCCGCGCCGGCCAGAAAGGTTTGGCCCTGAGTCTCGCGACGATGGACGAAATGGGCGCGGTCGGAAACATCGAGCAGATGCAGGGCAGCCCATCCGTCTGGTACCCGCTGGACGAGCTGACACCGGCTCCCGGGGGCCGGCTCCTGCCATCCAAGGCCACCATCCACATCAATGCCAGCCGCAAGGACAAGATCCGCCCGGGCGACGTGCTGGGCGCGCTCACCGCAGACCTGGGCTACACCCGCGAGCAAGTGGGCAAGATCGACATCAACGAGTTCGCAACCTATGTGGCCGTGGACCGCAAGATTGCGCATGACGTGGTTGCCCGGCTCAATAGCGGGAAGATCAAGGGGCGAACGGTGAAGGCGCGCTTGCTCAAGGATTGAGGGGTTTCAGGCGCATCAGTCGGCGTGCGGATGTCTGCACTGGGCTGAACGCGCTCCGGTCCTTCAAGCGGCCCGGCCTAACCCGCAGGCCCCCTTCATGACCTCCCGGGCCTGCACCGCCTCAACAGCCCCCTGCAGCGCCTCCCGCTGTGCAATCAAGAAGCTCAACAACGCTTCAGTCCCGACCGTGGTCTGCACGGCAGAAATCCCGCAGCCCAGGTCCACAAGCAGCGATATCTGCTGCATGCAATCCTGAACCACTTGCAGCTCTTCCTCGGCAATCGGGTAGTACATGCCTGTCCCTTTCAGCGATGAGCCAGCACGGCCTGCTGGTGCCTTGAGACAGGAATGAGAACTGGCGCGCCAGCATGCGCTGTGCGGGGGAGGGTGGTGTCGGTCAATGGCGGCTCCTGTGCATGGATGTTTCGCATGGCTGCATTGAAATGAAGCCATGTCCAGCGCAGCACTGGGAAAACTGAAAGCCGCACACCATCAAGAGGGGGCGGCTGCTGCGCCTGTGTCCGGGCCGCCAAGCCCGTGTCCGCTGAGGGACGGCGAAATGTTATCGCAAATACGTTGCCTACCCAGCCGGCAGCACCCCCCAATCCCTGCCCGTCCGGCCGATTTTTCCGAAGCCGGGGACAATACCGGGTTCGCGGGTTTTTCCGGCTTGACTTGAGTCAAGGCCGGAAATGCCCGCGCAAAGACGCTGCCCAGGTGCTGAGCCGGATGCAGAAAACCCAAGATCGGACGGCAGCAGGACTGCCGAGATGGCGCAGGTGCATGTGATGGAGAGGGATTGGTGGACAAAGGCCTGGTGCGGGGGCAGAGGCCGGCCCGTGAAGCGTGATGCCCGCCTGGTGGCCTGGTTGCTGGCGGTGGTGTTCGTATCGGTTTCTGCTGCCACGGTCTGGCAATTGGTGGCGGCGCGCCAGCGCACGCTGGCCGAGGTCGATACCAGCAACCGCAACCTGGCCCAGACACTGAACACCTATGCCGAGGGCGTGATCACCCAAAGCTCCATGCTGCTGCTGGGCATTGCCGAGCGGCTGGAGGTGGATGGCACCAGCCCCGCGCTCCTGGAGCGGGTGCTGTATCTGGTCAACCGGCAGGAGCAGCTGCTGAACCAGCTCAACGAGCTGCTGATCGTGGATGCGCAGGGCTATTGGCTGATGTCGTCCAAGGGGGCGTTCCCCGAAGGATCGGAAAGCTCCGGCCGGGACTACTTCACGCACCACCGTGACGACGCATCGTCAGGCATCTACATCGGGCCGCCGATCCGCAGCCGTTCCACGGGCGAATGGGTGATCACCATCAGCCGGCGCTATACGGACGCCGAGGGCCAGTTTGCAGGCGCGGTGGTGGTGGCGCTGGGTGTGGAGAATTTCCTGCGGCTGTTCGGCAAGATCGATATCGGCGAGAAAGGGGCCATTGCACTGAGCACGCCGGGCGGGCAGTTGCTGGTGCGCCACCCGTTCCGCGAGCAGGACCTGGGGCGGGACTTCTCGCAGTCGCCCAATTTCCTGCGCCACTACGTGGGGGCAATGTCGGGCACGGCGTCGTTCCGCTCGGCCCTGGATGGCACGGAAAGAATCTATGCCTTCCTGCGCAGCGAGCGCTATCCGCTGGTGACCACGGTGGCCCTGGGCCGCGATGAGGCGTTGAGCTCCTGGCGGCGCCAGGCGCTGCTGACGCTGGCTGTGGTGCTTGGGCTGTTTCTGGCGATTGCGTTGATCGGCTGGCGCCTGACGGCCGCGATGCGGCTGCGTTCGCGCGCCGAATGCTCCCTGGTCAGCGCGCGCGAGGAATTGCTGGACGCCAATCGCCGGCTGGAAGTGCTGGCCGCCCAGGACCAGTTGACGGGCCTGGCCAACCGCCGCCGCTTTGACGAGGTGCTGGAGCGCGAGGCCCGTCGCGCTGCGCGCGAGGGCACGCCGCTGTCGCTGCTGCTGATCGACCTGGACTACTTCAAGGGCTACAACGATGCCTACGGCCATGTGGCGGGCGATGCCTGCCTGCAGGCCGTGTGCAGCGCGCTGGCCCAGGCGGTGCAACGGCCCGGCGACATGGCGGCGCGCTATGGCGGGGAAGAGCTGGCCGTGGTGCTGCCCAATACCGACAAGGCCGGCGCGCAGCAGGTGGCCGAGCGGCTGCGCGCGCGCATCGAGGGCCTGGCCCTGGAGCACCGCATCAGCCGCTTTGGCCATGTGACGGCCAGCATTGGCGTGGCCACGACGCAGGGTGATGAGGCTGGCGTCACCCAAGGCGCGACACAAAGCGCGACCCAAGGCGCTACACAAGGCACCACCCAAGGTGCCGCCGTGGCGCTGGTGGAAGCGGCCGACCGTGCGCTGTACCGCGCCAAGGCCGCAGGGCGCAACTGCGTGCAGGGCTGAATGGGGTTGGGTCTGCGCGCGCTCAGTCCATGGGCGAGCGGTGGGTCACCACCTGCTGCTTGAGGTCGCCCAGCGCCTGGTACAGGTCGTTGCGGCTGGCCTGCGGCATGTCGCCGAACATGCCCATGACCCACGACTCATGCGCCTTGGCCATGCGCGCAAAGGTCTTGCGGCCCAGCGGGGTGAGGTGCAGCACGGAGCTGCGCCGGTCGGACTCCACCTTGGTGCGCACCACCAGGCCCTCTTTCTCCAGCTGGTCGGTGATGCCGGTGATGTTGCCGTTGGTCACCATCATGTGGCGCGACAGCTCGCCCATCTTCATGCCCTCGGGCGCGCGCTGCAGCTGGGCCATGAGGTCGAAGCGGGGCAGGGTGGTGTCGAATTCGCTGCGCAGGCGGTTGCGGATCTCGCCTTCGATGAGGTTGCAGCAGGTGAGCATGCGCAGCCACAGGCGCAGCGCATGGTGGTCGTCGGGCGCGGCGCGCGACTCCAGGTCGGGAGCGTGGGTCATGGCTGGTTCTGCGGTGTGGGGGCGCTCAAGCCCATCTGCGCGAGGATGGCGCGCGTCAGCGGGCTGGCCGGGTCGTTCAGGGTGAGCACGATGTCGAAATGGTTGGTGCCGGGCATGGCCACGTACTGGCCTGACGATGGACCGGGGCCACGGCGCTGGTTCCAGGCGGCCAGGTAGTCGTCGCTCTGGCGCTTGAATTCATCGGTCTCGCTCTCGCCGTAGCTGACGATGAGCGGGCAGGCCACGCCGTGCGGCAGGAGAGCGGGGCTGTTGCGAATGGCGTCCTGTTCGCTCAGGCGCATCCATTCGTTGATGTGGGTGTGCACCAGCGGGCGCAGGTCGAACAGGCCCGACAGCGGTGCGGCGCCGCGCACCACGTCTTCGGGCACGCCGTAGTCCGCATGCCAGCCGGCGGCCAGCAGCATGCCCGCCAGGTGGCCGCCGGCCGAGCTGCCGCAGACATGGATGCGGCCCGGGTCGCCGCCGTAGCGGGCGATGTGGGCATGCACCCAGGCCAGTGCGCGGCGTGTCTGGTCCACGATGCGGTCCAGCGTGACGGCGGGCGCCAGCGAGTAGTTCAGTGCCACCACCACGGCGCCGGCGCGCGTGAAGGTGGGCGCCATGCTGCTGGAGTCGTCCTTGGACAGCAGCCGCCAGTACCCGCCGTGGATGAAGAAGAGAACAGGGGCGCCTGCCGCCCCGGTTGCTGCCGGGAAAATGTCCAGCAGCTCGTCGGCATGATCGCCGTAGGCCACGTTCAGCGCGCAGGGCAGGCGCTGGCGCGCGGCCCGGCTGTCGTCGGCATAGGCCTTGATGATGGGGGTGATGTCGGGTACCGTCGCGCGGGCGTTGTACTGGACATCGAGTCCGGCGCGGTCGTAGTGACGGTAGAGTGCGGGCATTGGAACGGAGATGGCGCGAAATGGTTTGTATGGCAGGTATTGGTACAAGTCCCAGACTTGTTCTGCAAAATACTTTAAACCTAAACTAAGACCTGCGCCAACCGTTCCAGCCCTTACAGAGTTTCCCGTCCAGCGTGACGGAAGACTGCCTCACCACCGATTGCCATCCGCGCGGCCCGCGCAAGGAGCACAGCAGCATGCGTTTCCTCACCCCCTTCCTGGCCGCAGCGGCCCTGGCCCCTGCCTTTGTTCCCGCGCTCGCGCAGGCGGACACCATCAAGGTCGGTATCGCCAACGATATTTCCGGGCCGTTTGCCGCGCTGGGCGCCGAGGCGCGTGATGGCTTCAACCTCGCCATCAAGCAGCTGGGCAGCAAGCTGGGCGGCCAGCCGGCCGAGTTCCTGCAGACCGACATGGGCGGCAATCCCGACCAGGCGCGCCAGCTGGTCACGCGCTACATACAGCGCGACAAAGTGGATTTCTTCACCGGCCCCATTGGCTCCAACGTGGCCCTGGCCGTGGGCCCGGCGCTGTTTGGCGCCAAGGTGCCCTACCTGTCCAACAACCCCGGCCCCAGCCAGTTCGCGGGCGCGCAGTGCAATGCGTTCTGGTTCGGCACGTCCTACCAGAACGATGCCTTCCACGAGGCAGCCGGCAAGCTGGCCGCCGACCGTGGCTTCAAGAAGATGTTCATCATGGCGCCCGACTATCCGGCGGGCAAGGATGCGCTGGTCGGCTTCAAGCGCGGCTACAAGACCGCGCCCGGCGAGGAGGTCTACACCAAGCTGGGCCAGATCGACTACGCGGCCGAACTGGCCCAGATCCGCGCGGCCAAGCCCGATGCGGTCTACATCTTCCTGCCGGGCGGCATGGGCATCAACTTCGTCAAGCAGTTCGTGTCCGCGGGGCTGTCGCAAAGCGTCAAGCTGATCGGCCCGGGCTTCTCGGCCGACGAGGACGTGATCCAGGCCGTGGGCGAGCCCATGCTGGGCATGGTCAATACCGCGCAGTGGGCGCATGACCTGGACGTGCCGCAGAACAAGGCCTTCGTCGAGGCCTTCCGCAAGGAGTACAAGGGCCGCAACCCCTCGGTCTATGCGGCCCAGGCGTATGACGTGATCATGGCCATGGATGCGGCGGTCAAGCAATCCGGCGGCAAGGCCTCGGACCGCCAGGCCATTGTCAAGGCGCTGGAGAAGGCCGACTACGCCTCGGTGCGCGGCCCCTTCACGTACGGCAAGAACCACTATCCCATCCAGGCCTACTACCAGCGCGTGATCGAGAAGGACGGCAGCGGCCGCATCACCAACAAGCTGGTGGGCAAGGTGTTCGATAAATATCAAGACGTCTACGTCAACGACTGCAAGATGTGACCCCGCCGCCGCGCCCCCGTCGGGGGCGGCGTGCCTTGATCTTGATTTTCAAAGCCGGATGATTTGTTGACCGCGCGCGGGCCACTGCGCCTGCGGCAGGGGGCGTGTGGATGACGTGGACGCTGCTCTTGGAGCAATTGCTGAATGGCCTGCAGTTCGGGCTGATGCTGTTTCTGATCGCGGCCGGGCTGACCCTGGTGTTCGGCATCATGGACATCATGAACCTGGCCCATGGCTCGCTGTACATGGCGGGCGCCTATGTGGCGGCCGAGACCATGCAGCGCACGGGCTCGTTCACCGCGGCCGTGCTGGTGGCTGCCGTGGCCACGGGCGTGGCGGGTGTGGTGCTGGAGCTGGTGCTGATACGCCGCCTTGCCGTGCGCGACCATCTGGCCCAGGTGCTGGGCAGCTATGCCGTCATCCTCATTGCCAATGACCTTGTCAAGATGGTCTGGGGCCCGGCGCCGGTGATGCTCAACATGCCGGCCGCGCTGTCCGGCCCGGTGCAGCTGCTGCCCGATCTCATGTACCCGGCCTACCGGCTGATGATCATCGTCTTCGGCCTGGCCGCCGCGTTGGGCCTGTACTGGTTCGTGACGCGCACGCGCGCCGGCGTGCTGGTGCGGGCAGGCGCCTCCAACCGCCAGATGGCCACGCTGATGGGCGTGCGCGTGCCGCTGCTGTTCCTGGGCGTGTTCACGCTGGGTGCCATGCTTGCGGCGGTGGCGGGTGCGCTGCTGGGGCCCATCACTTCGGTGCAGGTCGGCATGGGGGAAGAGATCCTTATCCTGGTGCTGGTGTGCATCGTCATCGGCGGCATAGGCTCCATACGCGGCGCCCTGGTTGGCGCCTTGCTGGTGGGCATGGTGGACACGGCGGGGCGGGCCTTTCTGCCCATGCTGCTGCGCCAGGTGTTCTCCCCGGCCGTGGCATCCAGCGTGGGGCCCACGCTGGCGGCGATTTCCATCTATGTGCTGATGGCGGTGGTGCTGGTGTACCGGCCTTCCGGCCTTTTCCCTGCGCGAGGCTGAGCATGGAACACAGCACATTACAAGGCAGGTTCCAGGCCCGGTTCTTCTGGACCGTGCTCGTGCTGCTGGCGCTGGCGGTGTTCCCGCTGGTGGCTCCGGCGCTGGGGCTGGACTTCTACATCTCCTTCGTGCGCCGCGTGCTGATCTACGCGCTGGCCGCCACCAGCCTGAACCTCATCCTGGGCTATGGCGGCATGGTGGCGCTGGGGCATGCGGCCTTCTTCGGTGCGGGGGCCTATGCGGTGGGCATCCTGGCGATGAACGGCGTGACCTCGGCCCTGGTGGCCTGGCCGGCCGCCGCGCTGCTGGCCGGGCTGCTGGCCGCCGCCACGGGCGCCGTGTCGCTGCGCACGCGCGGCGTGTACTTCATCATGATCACGCTGGCCTTTGCGCAGATGCTGTTCTACATCTTCATCTCGCTGCGCCAGTACGGAGGCGAGGACGGGCTGAACCTGCCCGGCCATTCCGTACTGCCCGGGCTGGACCTGGGCCACGATGTGTCCTTCTACTACGTGGTGCTGGCGCTGTTCGCGGTGCTGATGGCCGTGTTCGGGCGGCTGGTGGATTCGCGCTTCGGCAAGGCGCTGCAGGGCGTGCGCGAGAACGAGTCGCGCATGGAGTCGCTGGGCTACCCGGTCTATCGCATCAAGCTGGCAGCCTTTGTGCTCAGCGGCGCCGTGGCCGGGCTGGCGGGCGCGCTGCTGGCCAACCACAACCTGTTCATCTCCCCCAGCCTCATGCACTGGACCCAGTCGGCCAACCTGCTGATCATGGTGCTGGTGGGGGGCGTGGGCCTGCGCTGGGGCGGCGTGGCCGGCGCCGTCGTCATGCTGACGCTGGAGGAAGTGCTTCGCATGTGGACCGAGTACTGGCACCTGCCGCTGGGCCTGCTGCTGCTGTGCGTGGTGTTCGGTGCGCCGCGCGGCCTGATGGGCCTGTGGCCCGCACGCGGGAGGCAGGCATGAGCGGCGCGGCCACACCTATCTCCATCCCCACCCCGGCCCTGGAAGCCAAGGGCCTGGTGCGCCGCTTTGGCGCGCTGCTTGCCACCGACCATGTCTCGTTGTCGCTGGCGCCTGGCGAGATCCATGCGCTGATCGGCCCCAATGGCGCGGGCAAGTCCACGCTCATCCATCTGCTGTCCGGCACGCTGGCGGCCGATGCGGGCAAGCTGGTGCTGGCGGGGCGCGATGTGAGCGCGCTCAACGCCCACCAGCGCGTGGCGGCGGGGCTGTCGCGGTCTTTCCAGATCACCAACATCTTCAAGCAGTCCAGCGTGCTGGACAACCTGGTGCTGGCCGTGCAGGCGCATGCGGGCAGCAGCTTCAGCTTCTGGCGCCCGCGCGCGGCCGAGACCGCGCTCTATGAGCAGGCACGCGAGCTGGCGCGCGAATGCGCCATTGACGCCAGCCTGCTGCAGCGCCCCGCAGGCACGCTGCCGCATGGCGAGCAGCGCAAGCTGGAATTCGCGCTGGCCCTGGCCGCGCGCCCCGGCGTGCTGCTGCTGGACGAGCCCATGGCCGGCATGGGCCCTGATGAAACACTGCGCCTGACCGAGCTGATCGAATCGCTGCGCGGCCGTGCCGCCATGCTGCTGGTGGAGCACGACATGCAGGCCGTGTTCCGCCTGGCCGACCGCATCTCCGTGCTGGTCTACGGCCGCATCATCGCCACCGGCACGCCCGAAGAGATACGTGGCAACGCCGACGTGCGCCAGGCCTACCTGGGAGACGAAGAAGTGAAGGAGGGCGCGTGATGCTCGAAATGCAGGCCGTGCAAAGCGGCTACGGACCCAGCCAGGTGCTGTTCGGCGTGGATCTACGCATCGAGGCAGGCCAAGTCGTCACCCTGCTGGGCCGCAACGGCATGGGCAAGACCACGCTCCTGCGCACGCTGCTGGGCCAACTGCCCCTGCGCGCCGGCCGCATGGTGTTTGCCGGGCAGGACATTGCCGGCTGGGCCACCGACCGCATCGCCCGCGCCGGCGTGGCCATCGTGCCCGAAGGCCGCCAGTGCTTTCCCAATCTCACGGTGCGTGAGCACCTGACGGCCTTTGTGGCCCAGCGCAATTCGGGCAGCCCCGGCGCGGCTGAGCCCTGGACGCCCGAGCGCGTGTTCGCGCTGTTCCCCCGCCTGGGCGAGCGCGCCTCCAACATGGGCCACCAGCTGTCAGGCGGCGAGCAGCAAATGCTGGCCATAGGCCGCGCCCTGGTCACCAACCCGCGCCTGCTCATCCTGGACGAAGCCACCGAGGGCCTGGCCCCCCGCATCCGCGAAGAGATCTGGTCCTGCCTGGCCCAGCTGCGCGCCGCCGGCCAGACCATCCTGGTCATCGACAAATACGTGGAGCGCCTGCTGGGCCTGGCCGACCGCCACCTCATCCTGGAGCGAGGCAAGGTCGTGTGGAGCGGAGACTCGGCCGCGCTGGATGGGGACAGAGCGCTGTGGGAACGGTATTTGGGAGTGTGAGCACGCGCAATGCATTCGCGGTTCAAGGCGAAATTCAAGGCGCGATGGAGGGTTGAATGGCATTGAAGATCAATGGGTGGCATGCCATTCAAATACATGCCTGTATCCAAGATAGGCAATTGCTTACATTTACAGGATGTATCTGGCCCTGCATTTGATTGCCCTATGGCCATCGGCTTGTCTATGATCCCCGCTCACCAAGAGCAGGGAGGCCGCCCCCAGGGCGGCGCGCACTATGACACGCAGAGTCACCATACACACGCCATTGGGCGAGCAGCTGCATTTCCGTGAATTGCGCGGCCAGGAAAACATCAGCCAGCTCTTCAGCCTCGATGTGGAAATGCTCAGCGAAAGCGAAAGCATCGATCCCAAGGCCCTATTGGGCAAAAACGCCACCATAGAAATAGAAACCCAGGGCGGCGGCAGGCGCTTCATCGACGGCATCGTCACCCGCTTTGGCATGCAGGGCCAGGACCATCGCCACTACGCCTACAAGGCCCGCCTGAGCCCCTGGCTGTGGCTGGCCACGCGCAAGAGCGACTTTCGCATCTTCCAGAACCAGACCGTGCCCGACATCATCGAGCAGGTATTGGGCGTCTATGGCCATCCCCTGCAAAAGAAACTCACGCGCGCCTATCGCAGCTGGGACTACTGCGTTCAATACAACGAAAGCGATTGCGACTTTGTCTCGCGATTGATGGAGCACGAAGGCATTTACTACTTCTTCGAGCATGCCTCGGGCCAGCACACCCTGGTGCTGTGCGACGACATCATTGCCTCGCACAGCGTATTGCCCGGGGGCGCCTCCATTCCCTTTTATCCCCCGGAAAAAGCCGCCGCAGGCGATCAGGAAAACATCCACGCCTGGCATCTGGAGCAGGAAATCAAATCGGGCCGCCATTACAGCGACGACTACGACTTCAAGAAACCCCGGGCCGACCTCACCCACCTGCGGCGCGACCCACCGGGCCACGCCCATGACGGCCACGAAATCTATGAATGGCCGGGCGGCTACACCCAGCTGAGCGACGGCGAGGACTACATCCGCGTGCGCCTGAAGGAAAGCCTCACGGGCCAAAGCCGGGTGCGGGGCCAGTCCTGCCACCGGGCGCTGGCCACGGGCTACACCTTCAGCCTCTACAACTACCCGCGCGGCGACCAGAACCAGCAGTACCTGATCACGGGCCTGAGCTACCACTTGAAGGAGAACCCCCGCGTCAGCGCCGTGGCCCCGGGCGCCAAGGGCAGCGCCGCGGAAGACGGCTCCTTCCAGCGCTACGAGTTGCAGGCCCAACCCACGAGTCTTGCCTACACGCCCGCGCGCACCACGCCCAAGCCGCGCACCACGGGCCCGCAGACCGCCGTCGTCGTGGGCCCGGCCGGAGAAGAA
Source organism: Delftia sp. K82 (assembly GCF_002193035.1). Classification (NCBI taxonomy): domain Bacteria; kingdom Pseudomonadati; phylum Pseudomonadota; class Betaproteobacteria; order Burkholderiales; family Comamonadaceae; genus Delftia; species Delftia sp. K82. The sequence goes on from NZ_MYFL01000001.1 coordinate 1,504,947, forward strand.
ATCTGGACCGACGAATACGGCCGCATCAAGGTGCAGTTCCACTGGGACCGGCTGGGCGGCATGAACGAGAACTCCAGCTGCTGGATCCGCGTGGCCACGAACTGGGCAGGCCCGGGATTCGGGGCCATCTCCATTCCCCGCATAGGGCATGAAGTCGTCGTCGACTTCCTCAATGGCGACCCGGACTATCCGCTGGTCACGGGCTGCGTCTACAACGCAGCCAACATGCCGCCCTGGGCGCTGCCGGCCAACGCCACGCAATCGGGCATCAAGACCAGATCGAGCAAGGGCGGGGCCGCAGGCGCGGGCATGAAGAACGGCCCGGGCGACGCCAACGCCATCCGCTTCGAGGACAAGGCTGGCGCCGAACAGCTGTGGCTGCACGCGCAAAAGGACCAGCTCACCGAAGTCGAGAACGACGAGGACAAATGGGTGGGCAACGACCGGCGCAAGACCGTGGACCGGGACGAGACCAACGTCATCCACCGGGACCGCACCGAGACCGTGGACCGCAACGAGAAGATCGATGTCCACGGCTGGCGCACTGAAGTGGTGGACCTGGATGAGACGCTGACCGTTCACCAGAACCGCCAACGGACCGTGGATCTGAACGAGACCGTGAAGATCGGGCAGTCACGCAACAAAACCGTTGGCAAACACGAGAAGGACAAGATAGGTCGCAACTGGTCCATCACTGTGGGCCGGTTCAAGACCGAGACCATAGGCATCGCCTACATGCAGAACGTGGGTGTCGCCAAGATGGTGAATATTGGCGTGGCCTACAACCTCAACGTGGGCATGACCATGATCACCAATGTGGGCAGCAGCCGCAAGGACACGATCGGCAAGACACAGGATGTCAGTGTGGGCGACAAGTACGAGCTCAAAGTCGGGGCGGGCAGTGGAGGAGGCGGCAGTGGAAGTGCATCTTCCGGGATGGCGATGAACATCACCGCGCCCAGCAGCGCGAATTCGGAAGGCGGCGGCGCGGCCGGGTCATCCATCACCATGGACTGCAAGAGCATTACGTTGAAGGTGGGCAAAAGCCTGATCGTGATGCAGGAGGATGGGACCATTGTCGTCAATGGAAACACCATCGATGTGGTTGGGTCCAAGCACATAGGCATGGAATCCGACCGGATAGACCTGAACTGAGGGGGGGTGCAATGAGCAGCCCCTCCTATGTTCTGGAATCTTCGACGCCCACTGCGGACTTGCCCGAAGTCAGAAATCGCACCCGCTTCCCGAGCCAGTATTTTCAGATGCTGGATACCGATGACCACGTATTTCACGTCATGGTCACCCGGATTACCTATGACCTGAATCGACTGGATGAAAACGGGTTTCCACGTCTTGCAAAACAGCAAGTTGAACTGGTGCAAACCGACGAGTTCTATACCGGGCGTCATACCAGCTCGATTGTCCAGGAGAGCGATTTTTCGCCCTACAAGCCCCGCTGCGATGTCATCTTCTCGCATGCCTTTGCATATTCTCCGGAGGAGAAGCCCTTCAATCGCTGGACTGCCGGTGTCAAGATCGATAAATGGGACAAGGTGTTGATGGTTTGCGGCCCGCGCGTCATACGCTCCGGTTTATTGGGCTGGCAGCTCAGTGAGCCAGAAAAGGCCACTCGTGTACCTATCTGCCATGAACTTGCGTTTGGTGGAACCTGTCGTTGGCCGGAAAAAAACGATGAAGACGCCGATCCCGAGATTTTTTCGCGTCATGAACTCAATCCGATTGGATGCGGATTCCTGGACAAGGCATGGGTCAAAAAAACCGGGAAAAATGAATTTCGTGCACCACAGATCGAAGTGTTCAACAAGGCCTTCGATGATGGATGGCTCCGCGGCCAGAACTATCCTGTGGTCGGGCTGGGGCCTATCGGACGCTGGTGGCAGCCACGTGTGCAGCTGACAGGCAGCTATGACCACAAATGGCTTGAAAGCCGTTGGCCTGCCTTGCCCAAGGATTTTGATTTTTCCTACTGGAACTGTACACCTGCGGACCAGCAGATTGATTATCCAAAAGGTGGCGAGAGCATTACCTTGTTCGGACTGACGCCAGGCGGAGGATATTTGCGCGCAAAGGTCCCAGGCAATCATCCTTATTCATTGGTGGGGCTTCACGCGGGCCCGGTACTGGAGCGCCCCATGCATCTAGATACGCTGATTTTCGACATGCAGAAGATGACACTGACCTGCGTGCACCGCACCAACATCGCGGCCAATGCAGGAATAAAGATGATCGAAGTTCTTCAGCGCACCCAGGAGTGATTTATGGCAAAGGAAATGGGAACAGCCCAGGATGGCCAGTTTGTCTTGATCAACACACTGCCGGATGTATGCCTGACGCCCAACAAAAAAGGGAAACCCATCCCTTATCCCATCATGCATAGCATGGATCAGAGTGGGCAGTGCTCTCCCAATGTGTTTTTTGCAGGAAAGCCTGCCTACCTGCACGAAGAGAGCTACGTGGACAACGTGAAAGGTGATGAGCCAGGTGGAGGCAAGGGAATCGTTTCCGGCACGCATGTAGCTATCAGCCGCAGCGAGCAGCACAGCGCCACCGTTTTTGTCAACCAACGCCATGTGGTGCGGACCGGTGACAAGGTCTGGATGAATCGCAAGAAACCCTGACCTGACATGATAATAATGGATTATTGCAAATGACCACCTCCGGCAATCGAGTCAGTGATGGCTACGAATATTCAAGAAGCCCAAAAGGTGATGGATGGGTTCTTCATGAAGTTGTGGTCAAGCCCGATGAAAGCTATAAGGTCTACAAACGCGCGACGAAGAAAGCGAACGGATTCCCGCAGCCTGGCACCCATGCCAATGCCCCGGGGATCATCACGCCAAAAACCGAGACATATCAAGGCTCAGCGCCTGCGCAGCAGAAGACAGAACCAAAGCCGGGGCTGCCACCATTGTCCGACTGGGAAAAAGGCATCGATGGGCTGAAGAACTATGTCGATGGCGTTCCTCGTGAAAAGATAAGAGGGGAAACTTCTGCGATTCTTACTGAGCTTGGCGACTATGGGTCAGGGCGATCCATTCCTGGTGGGGGGCCTGAACAATATGCGCGCCGCGAGCAGCTGAAAGTGGCTTTGGAACTTTTCAAAGAAAGGGCCAGCAAGGAGAGCATTGATCCCAAGGATGTCCCTGAATTGGGAAGCTATGCACGCAACCAGCTCACTACGGTATTTGCTGCCTCCCTGTCCGGGGCGTTTATTCGGCGCAGGGGCAAGGGGAAATCCGACAAGAACTGCGCCTGCTAGAAAAATTCTGCAGTGCAAAAAATAGACAAATAGATAAAAAGAGAGGGAAAACGCATGAGCGCCAATCCTGAAACGATTCAACTGGCCTATGGCGCATGCGTGCTCAATGGGGTCAACGAGCGAGACTTCGTGATCGACGGGGCCATGCCCCTGCATTGGCAGCGTACCTACCTGTCCGACAACGCGCATGCAGGCCTCCTTGGCAGGGGATGGACTGTGCCCATGTCGCTACATCTGCTCGCAATGCCCGAGGAAGTGGTCCTCATCGATGCGCAGGGCCGGCGTATTTCGTTTCCGCGTCTGGAGGCAGGCCAGCAGTTCTACTCCCGGTATGAGCACATCACGCTGCGGTGTGTAGAGGGTGCAAGCTGGGAAGTGGTCAGCCAGGATGGCACGCGCCTGCTGTTCGGCCGTGGCGGCGAAGCGCCTGGGGCCGCCGCAGCGGCCGCCACCCGCTATATCCCCTTGGCGGGAGTGGAGGACAGCAACGGCAACGGCTTCCACCTGCAGTACGACGCCGCCGGCCTGCCCGTGACACTGCGCAGGACGGACGGCGTCCAAGTGGGTTTCGCCTATGACTGGTCCATCGTCCCGGGCAGTCCCCGGCTGGTGCAGGTGCTATGGCATGGTCAGCTCGAGGAAGAGGCGCCGGCGCCTGCACAGGCGCCGCTGTTGGTCAGCTACCGCTACAGCAAGGATGGCGACCTGAGCGAAGTCGTGGATGACACCGGTGTCGTCTGCCAGCGGTTCACGTACGTGGACCACCGACTGGTGGAGCGCCAGGAAGCCAGTGGGTTGGTTGTCCGCTACGAATGGAGTTCCCTCCAGCCAGAGGCCAAGGTACTGGCCATGCGGCACTCCACAGGCGCGCAGTGGCACATGCGCTATGACGACGCGGCGCACACGGTCCAGGTCACGCACAGCAGCGGCACGATGTCCCGCAGCTTCGAGCAACGCTTCGATGCGGATGGCCACCTTCTTGCATTGGTGGATGCGCTGGGCGGCGTTACCCGGCTCGAACGCGATGCCTATGGGAACGTGCTTTCACACACCGACGCCCAAGGCAACATCACCACCTACCAATACGACGCGCGGGGCCGGACCACGTTGGCACACCTGCCTGACGGCGGCCAGGAGTCCACGCAGTGGCTGCAGGGCCAGGACAAGCCTGTCGCCATCACCGATGCCCTGGGGCGGACCACCCGTTTCGAATGGGATGAGCGCGGAAACCTTCTGAGCACCACGGCTGCGGACGGCAGTACCACCCGCTACCGCTACGACCAGCGCGGCCTGCCCGTCACCATCACCGATGCCCTGGGCAAATCCCGGCAACTGCAATACAACGCGCTGGGCCAGCTCGTCCAATACACGGACTGCTCCGGCCAGCCCACGCAACTGCTATGGGATCTTGAGGGCAACGTGCTGTCCATCACCGACGCACTGGGCCACAAGACGCTGCACGGATACACGCGCCTCAACCGTGGCCGGCGCCTGACCTTGCTGCGCGCAGCGGATGGCAGCGAGGAACGCTTCGCCTATGACCCGGCAGGCCGCCTGATTGCGCACCAGGACCCACTGGGACAGAACACCCGCTACCAGCTCGACGTCTACGGCAACCCGCTCGCCCGCACCAATGCGCTGGGCCATTCGTTGCAGTACGAGTACGACGGCTTCGGTCGCCTTACGCGCCTCATCAACGAAAACGGGGCCCACTACCGTTTTGCCTGGGATGCCCTGGATCGTCTCCTGGCGGAGCAGGGCTTTGATGGCCGGCGCCTGGACTACCGCTACAACCGTGTCGGCCATCTGCTGGAAATGGTCGATGGACTGTCCCAGGGCGCCACATGGATGGGGCGCGATCCATCAGCCATCCGTACCTACTACCAGCGCGATGCCGTGGGGCGCATGCTGGAGCGCCGGGCCCACAAGCGCGGGCAGCCATCCACGCGCACCCGCCTGGCCTACGACGCCGCGGGCCAGCTCACCATGGCACGCAATGCCAATGCACGGGTGCAACTGCTCTACAACCCCGTGGGCCAGATCGCCAGCGAAATCCTGCACACCCGCCTGGGCCAGCACAGTGCACTCACGCACCGCTACGACCTGCTGGGCAACCGCATCTCCACCTGCCTGCCCGATGGCCGGACCATCCACACGCTGACCTATGGATCGGGCCACGTGCATCAGATCCATATCGACGGTGAAGTCATCTGCGACTTTGAACGCGACGCCCTGCATCGGGAGATCGAGCGCAGCCAAGGCACCCTGCGCAGCCGCTACCACCTGGACCCCCTGGGACGCCTGCTGGCCAGCCAGGCCGGGCCCGCCTCAGACGGGACAAGCACAGCGCCTGCTGCCAGCACCCACAACACTACCAGCGGCCAAAGCATCGCAAGGCGCTACAGCTACGACGCCGCAGGCCAGTTGCAAAGCATCGACGACAGTCGCACGGGCCGCACGCTCTACCAGTACGACGCCATCGGCCGCCTGACCCAAGCCCTGGCGGGCCATGCGGCGGAGCGCTTCGCCTTCGACCCGGCGCACAACCTCATCGACCCCGATCAGCCGCCGCCACAACAAGCCAGCCCTGCCAGCCCGCGCCCGCCAGGCACGGAGACTCCGGACGAACAATGGGCGCGCTACGTCAGGGGGCACCTCTCAGACCCCAACTTCAACCTGCTCCAGGCGAGGGACGACGCGCTCATCGCCAGCGCCGACCCTGCGCAATGGGATCGCGTGGCGGGCAACCGGCTCAAGGTCTGGCAGGAGCACCGCTACGAGTACGACACCTGGGGCAACTGCACCGACAAACGCAGCGGCAAGCACCAGATACAGCACTACACCTGGGATGCGGAGCACCAGCTCATTGCCGTCCACACGGAAAACCAGAACCAGCGCCAAGGTGAGAAGGCGCACTGGCGCTATGCCTACGATCCCTTTGGTCGGCGCATAGCCAAATGGCAGGAAACGCCTGAACAGAAAAAGTCCGCCCTCCAAGTCACCCACTTCCTGTGGGACGGTAACCGCCTGCTGGCCGAACACGCCCTGCAGCACAAGGACGGCAAGGACACGACAAGCCACAGGCTCTACCTGTATGAGCCCGACAGCTTCGTGCCGCTTGCCCAGGTGCAAAGCCTCTGGAACAAGGATCAGCAGGCGCGCGACAAAGCCCTGGGCAACCCCTTTGTGCAACAGTCCCTGCACGAAGCGCGCAATGACGACAAGCTCTGGAGCACCAAGGTCCTGCCGCTGCAGCGCAAACTGCAATCGCGCCTGAAGGGCGTGGTGCCTCAGGAAGCTCCCCTCAAGGCGCTGCAAAACCAGACCTTGCATGTACATACGGACCACCTGGGCACCCCCCGGGAACTGACAAACGCAGATGGCCATATCGTCTGGGCCGCCAGCTACAAGGCCTGGGGCGCCACGGCCAACATCGACCATCCGGCCGTGCTGCAGACGGTACGCATGGGCAATACCTTGACCCAGCACTGGGTTGAGCAGGACCAGGACAGCCGACCTGAGCAGCACCTGAGATTCCAGGGCCAATACTTTGACGTTGAGACAGGGCTGCACTACAACCGGTTCAGGTATTACGATCCGGATGTGGGGAGGTTTGTTAGTCAGGATCCGATTGGGTTGGTTGGGGGCGTGAATCACTATTTTTATGCACCTAATCCGATTAACTGGAGCGATCCATATGGCTTGACTGGTGCTCGATCAATACAAACTGGTCCCAATATTCCTGGGGGGACGGTTTCTGGATTGAGTACGGGGGAAGGAGGGGAAGGAATTACCAACGAAGCGGTGCAGCGGGCAATGGACAGGGTGCCCGAAAAATTCCGTTCACCATTCCATGGAGATTGTGCGGAGCCAAATGGAATGAGTAAGGCTGCAAATTTAGCGGGTGTAAAAACTGATGAGGAGCTAAAGAATATGAACAAAGGGTCGCAGATTTCAGCGCACAGAAATGACAAGAAAGGAAAGTTAATGAACCCTTGCTCTAGTTGTCAATATTTGCTTGATGAGCAGGGTGTGGGTTGCTTTACGAGGTTATTAAATGGAAAACCTTAATGTAAAAGATATAATTGCAGAAATATATAAAATTCTCGATTGGGAAAATGTTGGATTTTATTGTATTATAGATCTATATGTTAAATATTTGAATGATTTATATGAGAAGCCGAAGTTTAACGAAAAAATAAGCATTTTAACCAATTTTGATTTTAAAAAATATTTGCAATATGCTGAACAGAATTCGAAGAGATTACTTTCTGATGAAAAAAACAAAAAATTAAAAGAAGAGCTGTGGCGGGAAAATGATGGTAGTCCGCAGAATATAAAATCAATTATTAGATTGTTGATAACAGCGCTAACTACCGAGCAGGAGATGCTGGCTTATAGTAATTATCCAGAATATGTGGCTACGGATTTGCTGGATCTTATGATTATTAGTTTGGCTAAGGTCGATCTTGAGTATGCAAATGGTTTCTTGAATTTCTCTAGGACGCGCTTTGGACTGGATAATAGACTTTGAGCACAAACTGCAATCGCACCTAAAGGGTGGCGTTGTGCCGCAGGAATATCAGCCCCAAGGCGCTGCAAAGATGTACACGCCGACCATCTAGGCGCCCTCTCGGGAACTGACCAACGCAGACGGCCATAGCGTCTGGGCCGCCAGCCAGCTACAAGGCCTGTGGCGCCACGGCCAGCAGTGACCATCTCGCCGTGGTGCAGACGGTACGGATGGTCAATACCTTGACCCAGCACTGGGTGGAGCAGGACCAGGACGGCGAACCTGAGCAGCGCCTGAGATTCCAGGGCCAATACTTTGACGTTGAGACGGGGCTGCATTACAACCGGTTCAGGTACTACGATCCGGATGTGGGGAGGTTTGTTAGCCAGGATGTCGTTCGCTTAGTTGGCGGTATAAATTTTTACTTCTATGCAGCTAATCCTATTGCATTTGTTGATCCCTGGGGGATGGCACCGATTGCGCATCAACGAAATGGCAAGACTTTATGCATTAAAGATAAATTCGCGGCAAACTCTCCTGAATCCAAAGAGCTAAAAAACTTTGTTGATCGATGGAATAAACAAATAAAAAACAATGGAGGCAGTATGACTCGAAGAGTTCTTTCTTCTCAGGAGCAGAAAGATTCTGATGAGTGGAAACGAAAAATACGGTGTCAATGTCTGGCAGGTAAGGTCGCGGGACATGTTCCAGATGCTGCAGCTGGTGGGCCGGCAGTTCCTTTGGATTGGATGGCGCAGTTCCCTGCAACCAACGGATATGTAGGCGGACTTGTTCGACATTTGCCTGTTGGATATTCCTATGACAATGTGAAGCTTGTTGCGGATTTAGCAAACTGCTAAGGAGAAGATATGAACGTTCTAGATCTTTTGAGAAAATATAAAAATATAAGAGATGCTGAAATTCCAAAACTTGGTCCACATAGGATTGAAAAATCCATTCCTTACTCAGGAGGTATAATGACTTTTGAGCCAGGTTTCTCTAGGCCGATAAGTCCTATGTTGAAAAAGAGATTTGAATTTTGTTCGACATGGGAGAATGCATATCTATCGCAGAAATGGCTTTCTATTGATGAAATAAATAATTGGGAAAATGATGAAAAAATAAATGAATGGGTAAATCTGAGGAAAGAAAATTCCTACGATGGAGATCCTTTGGAAGATTATCCAATGAGAAATTTGGCTATTTTTGCTATCAACCCATATGAGCCCGAAGAGATCTATTTGGTGTGGGATGAGGGTAGATTGGAGCCCAGGGTGTGGCATTATGTTGGTGCCGAATTCTATAGATTTAATTCTTTCAGAAGGTTTCTATTGTATATCAATGGGATGATGGAGGATACGGATACTGTTAGGGAGGTACTTTAGTGATATTTCATATGTCGATCAATTTATATTATTTCTGCCGATATTCTAAGGTTTCAGATGGTTGATGTTGCTCGCCTAAATCTGTAAATTCGCTGCTCCCGATTTTCGGGAAAATAATTGAAGAAAAATTTATATTATTGATGTATTTATAAGATATGGTATGGGCTCATCGCTCAGTATCGATTTGCTTTGTTCGGCAGATGGGATGAATCTTGCTTTCTAAAAATATACATTCCTTGAATGAGGTAAATAATTATCGATATGAGGCGAAGCTGGTGAATGTGAGAAAAAAGGGGCGAGGAAGTTGGATATATCAAGTCTCTTAAGGAGAGGCTTAAATTAGATCAATTGAGTGATAGAGATTATATTTTTAGGTCTCTATAAATCTGGAGCTTCATGCCGCTGGCCCAGGTGCAAAGCCTGTGGGGCAAGGACCAGCAGGCGCGCGACAAGGCCCTGGGCAACCCCTTCGTGCAGCAGGCCCTGCACGAAGCGCGCAATGACGGCAAGCTCTGGAACACCAAGGTCCTGCCGCTGCAGCGCAAACTGCAATCGCGCCTGAAGGGCGTGGTGCCGCAGGAATCACCCCCCAAGGCGCTGGAAAGCCGTACCTTGCATGTGCACACGGACCATCTGGGCACTCCGAGGGAATTGACCAACGCGGAAGGCCACATCGTCTGGGCCGCCAGCTACAAGGCCTGGGGAGCCACGGCCAGCATTGACTACCCCGCCCTGCTGCAGACGGTACGCATGGGCAATACCTTGACCCAGCACTGGGTGGAGCAGGACCATAGCAGCCAACCTGAGCAGCACCTGAGATTCCAGGGCCAATACTTTGACGTTGAGACAGGGCTGCATTACAACCGCTTCAGGTACTACGATCCGGATGTGGGGAGGTTTATTAATCAAGATCCTGTTAAATTACTTGGAAGCTTGAATTTTTATAGCTATGCTGCAAATCCTACAGAGTTCGTAGATCCCTGGGGGTTGGCACCTGAAGCATATAAAATGAATGGAAAGACTCTTTGTATTAAAGACAAATTTCCAGCAGGATCGCCAGAATCTAATGAACTTAGGGAGTTTGGCAAGCGATGGCAAAATCAAATTGATAGTAATGGTGGCTCCATTACCAGAAGAAAACTTAGTGCACAAGAGCAAAGGGACTCTGATAAATGGAAGAGGTCTATGCGATGCCAATGTGGTCCAACCAAAGTGGCTGGTCACGTACCAGATGCGGCGGCAGGCGGATCCGCTATTCCTAAAGATTGGATGGCGCAACTTCCAAGTACAAACAGCTATGTTGGAGGTATAGTATCGAAATTACCTGTTGGATATTCATATGATACTGTTAAGATTGTTTCCAGTTTAGGAGGTTGCTAAATGACCAATATTCATTCTCTGATGTTGAATTACCAGAGGGAAATGAAAAATATAGGAGAAATGATTGGCTTCCCATCTGCAGCTAAAGTTATTAACGAAAATAAAATATATGCTATTGATGGAGTTACCAAATATGATCTAAGTCCAATGCTGAGAGATCGATTTATTTTTTGCGACAGATGGGATGATTTTTATCTTTCTCAAAATATGCTATCTTTGGATGAGATAAATAGTTTCCCATACAATGCGAAGTTGGTGGAGTGGATAAGTCTGAGAAAAGAAAATTGGGATCATGTGCCTCCGGAAAGTGTGGGGGATTCTTTCTGCTCTATTTTTTCATTCAATCCTTATGAACCAGAAGAGATATATATTGACTGGAGCGATTCCAGGAAAGAGCCTACGATCTGGCATTGCGCTCAGTCGGATTACTATAAATATGACAATCTAGAAGAATTTTTTATGGAGATATCAAAAATATAATAAAAATATAATATTTTTGAGTGGCTTACTTTCTTTTGGCTTCTACAAAAATCTTGTAGAGATATCTTTTTGATTGTGGAGATGTGTGTAAGCCAAAAATAGCGCTCAGGCGTCCTGGCGTTATGCCTACGACTCCTTTGGCCGGTGCATAGCCAAATGGCAGGAAGCGCCCCAACAAGAAAAGGTTGCGTCCGGCCTCTGCACAGGGACGGCCTCCCCCATCACCCACTTTTTGTGGGATGGCAACCGCCTGCTGGCCGAACACGCCCTGCAGCACAAGGACGGCAAGGACACGACAAGCCACAGGCTCTACCTTTACGAGCCCGACAGCTTCGTGCCGCTGGCCCAGGTACAAAGCCTCTGGAACAAAGACCAGGAGGCGCGCGACAAGGCCCTGGGCAACCCCTTTGTGCAGCAGGCCCTGCACGAAGCGCGCAATGACGACAAGGTCTGGAACACCAAGGTCCTGCCGCTGCAGCGCAAACTGCAATCGCGCCTGAAGGGCGTGGTGCCGCAGGAAGCACCCCCCAAGGCGCTGGAAAGCCGTACCTTGCATGTGCACACGGACCATCTGGGCACTCCGCGGGAATTGACCAACGCGGAACGCCACATCGTCTGGGCCGCCAGCTACAAGGCCTGGGGCGCTACGGCCAGCATTGACTACCCCGCCGTGCTGCAGACGGTACGCATGGGCAATACCTTGACCCAGCATTGCGTGGAGCAGGACCAGGGCAGCCGGCCTGAGCAGCGCCTGAGATTCCAGGGCCAATATTTTGACGTTGAGACGGGCAGCACCCGCTGCAGCGCTTTGCCCCGGAATATGAACCCCTGCCAAACCCGCCCCCAAACCTGCCGGACAATCCATGGAAACCGAGGCACCGTTCCATGACAACTTCAACCCCCCTTCCCGAACCCGAATTGAGAGCCTTCGCCGCGGCGGCGGCCGAGCAGCAGCGATGCGCAGACTGCGCTGTGCTGTGGAGGCCGGGCTGGGAGTCCTTGTCGGGAGCGGACAGGACTTCGCATCTGCAGCAGGTTGGTGCGCTGGGCACGCCGGAGACACGGGAATTGCTTGATGAATACCACCCCCAGGGCACGAACCAGTGGTCGCCGGATGCCCCCATCGCCCTGGGCTGGCACCCGTACAACCGCTGCACGCTCTGGCGCTGCCACCATTGCAATGCCGCCTTTCTGCGCTACACGGAATACGGCGGCTACTACCAGGACGATCGCATCCGGCCGCTGCTGGCGCATCTGATCGTCACGCCCGAGCCGGGGCGAGTCTGAGCGGCGCTGCTCGGCCGACTCAGGTCCAGTCGAACGTGAACAGCACCGTGCGGCTTTCCGGCTCGTAGAACAGCAGGATGCTGTCCGCGCCCGTGGCGCACCAGTTGTAGCCGGCCACGTTGGCCACGTGGAAGAAGGGTTTGCCGTCGCGGGTGATGCGGATGCCGTCGTCTTCCAGTTCATCGCCCATGCCGGCGTTTTCCGCTTCGTCCAGCTGGAAGGCCGGGGGAATGGGCGGGTGGCTGGTCCAGTTGCCGTACCAGATGCCGCCGCCCAGGCTGTCCAGGTAGTCGTGCTCCATGGGCTCGCCCTTGCCGTAGCGCGAGTAGCTGGCCAGGCGGCCGTGCTCGGCGTAGTAGGCACTGGCCTTGGCGTGGCTGGCCAGCATTTCGTCGGTGTGCTCGCAGGCGAAGGCGTCCTTGGTGAACTGGCCGCCATGCTGCGGCGCACGCTGGAAGAAGCCTTCGTTGCCCAGGAAGCGGTAGCGGTTGTCGGGCGTCAGCTCCAGCGCAAACCAGTTGGGCGCGGTGAAGGCGTTGTGGTGGTCTTCGGTCTCATCGCCGATGCAGCCCTCGAAGGGCTCGACGGGGCACAGCATGTGGACCACGGTGCCGGCCAGTTCGGGCCGCACCAAGCCCAGGTCGATGGAGATCAGCGGCAGCAGGTGCTCGGCCAGCCAGGGCTGGTCGGCCACGAAGATGTCGGCGGCGGCGGGAAAGGGGCTGAGGCCCGGCTTCAGTTCGCGGACTTCGGTTTGCTGGGTCAAGAGGAACTCCTGGGTGAGGGGATAGTGGTGCCGGGGGTGATCTCGAAGATGTCCTGGTCCGATGCGGCCGCGCTCTCGTGGTAGATGTCGTAGAGGTACTGCGCCAGTTCGGCGTGGGTGACATCGCAGGGAATGGCCAGCAGGGCGGGAGCACGCTTGCCGTCGGCGCCGACGTTGAAGCAGCGCCACTGGGCCTGCGCGCGTTCGATGGCGATGATGCGGCCGAAGACATTGAACCGGTATTTTTCCAAGGGAGATCCTCCTGGCGATCCGGCATCGTAGCGGCTGTCGGGGAGCTCATGCGTGTTCTCCCTAGGTTCGTGCCGGCGTTTCGTCTATATATTTCAAACCTAAACTATTCAGGCTTAAAGTTCTTGGGCCTGGATTCTGAACCTGGGGCGTCCTGTGCCGTCGCCCTGCGAGAAAAGGGTTTGCGGTATGAAGATCGTTTGCATCGGTGGAGGTCCCGCCGGCCTGTACTTCGGCCTGCTGATGAAGCTGCAGGACCCCGCCAACGAGGTCACGGTGGTGGAGCGCAACCGGCCCTACGACACCTTTGGCTGGGGCGTGGTGTTCTCGGACGCCACCATGGACAACCTGCGCGAGGCCGATCCGGTGTCGGCCCGCACGATTGGTGACGCCTTCAACCACTGGGACGATATCGACATCCACTTCAAGGGCCGCAGCCTGCGCAGCAGCGGCCATGGCTTCATCGGCATAGGCCGCAAGAAGCTGCTCAACATCCTGCAGGCGCGCTGCGAGGACGTGGGCGTGAAGCTGGTGTTCGAGAACTTCGTGCAGGACGACCAGGCGATGGCGCGCGAGTACGACGCCGACCTGGTCATCGCCTCGGACGGCATCAACAGCCAGGTGCGCACGCGCTATGCCGATACCTTTCGGCCCGATATCGACCAGCGCCGCTGCCGCTTCGTGTGGCTGGGCACGACCAAGGTGTTCGATGCCTTCACCTTCGCCTTCGTGCAGACCGAGCACGGCTGGTTCCAGGCCCATGCCTACCGCTATGAAGACGGCATGTCCACCTTCATCGTGGAGACGCCCGAGGAGACCTGGCAGGCCGCCGGCATCGAGCAGATGAGCCAGGAAGAGGGCATTGCCTATTGCGAGAAGCTGTTCGCCCCCTGGCTGGACGGCCATGCCCTGGTCAGCAATGCCACGCACCTGCGCGGCTCGGCCATCTGGATCCGCTTTCCGCGCGTGATCTGCAATACCTGGGTGCACTGGAACGCGCTGGACACGCCGCGCGGCCCGCGCAGCGTGCCCGTGGTGCTGATGGGCGATGCGGCGCACACGGCGCATTTCTCGATTGGCTCGGGCACCAAGCTGGCGCTGGAGGATGCGATCGAGCTGGCGCGCAGCCTGCGGTCTGCGGGGGGCATCGAGGCCGGCCTGCGCCACTACGAGGAGGTGCGCAGCGTGGAGGTGCTCAAGATCCAGAACGCGGCGCGCAATTCCACGGAATGGTTCGAGAACGTGGAGCGCTATGCGGGCCTGGAGCCGGAGCAGTTCGCCTATTCGCTGCTGACGCGCTCGCAGCGCATCTCGCACGAGAACCTGCGCCTGCGCGATGCCGCCTGGCTGCAGGGCTTCGAGCGCTGGATTGCCGAGCATGCGGGCGAGACCGTGCCCGAAGGCCGCCGCCCGCCCATGCCCATGCTCACGCCCTACCAGGCGCGCGGCCTGCGGCTGAAGAACCGCATCGTGGTCTCGCCCATGGCCATGTATTCCTGCACCGACGGCGTGCCTGGCGACTTCCACCTGGTGCACCTGGGCGCGCGCGCCATGGGCGGCGCGGGCCTGGTGATGGTGGAGATGACCTGCACCTCGCCCGACGCGCGCATCACGCCCGGCTGCCCCGGGCTGTGGAACGACGAGCAGGCGCAGGCCTTTGGGCGCATTGTCGATTTCGTGCACGCGCAGGGCGGTGCGCACATTGGCGTGCAGCTGGGGCATGCGGGGCGCAAGGGATCGACCCAGCTGGGCTGGCAAAAGATCGACCATCCGCTGGAGCAGGGCAACTGGCCGCTGCTGTCGGCATCGGCCCTGCCCTATATCGAGGGCCTCTCGCAAGTGCCCGCCGCCATGACCCGCGCCGACATGGACCGCGTGCGCGAGGACTTCGTGGCCGCCACGCGGCGCGCCGCGGCAGCGGGATTTGACTGGCTGGAGCTGCACTGCGCGCACGGCTACCTGCTGTCCAGCTTCATCTCGCCGCTGACCAACCGGCGCGACGACGAATACGGCGGCAGCCTGGACAACCGCCTGCGCTTTCCGCTGGAGGTGTTCGAGGCGGTGCGTGCAGCCTGGCCGCAGGACAAGCCCATGTCGGTGCGCATCTCGGCCCATGACTGGGTGGAGGGCGGCATCACGCCCGACGATGCGGTGGAGATCGCGCGCCGCTTCAAGGCGGCGGGCGCCGACATGATCGACTGCTCCTCGGGCCAGGTCAGCCCCGACCAGAAGCCGGTGTACGGCCGCATGTACCAGACGCCGTTTGCCGACCGCGTGCGCAACGAGGCCGGCATACCGACCATTGCCGTGGGTGCCATCTTCGAGGCCGACCATGCCAACGCCATCATTGCCTCGGGCCGCGCCGACCTGTGCGCGCTGGCGCGTCCGCACCTGGCCGATGCGGCCTGGACGCTGCGCGAGGCTGCGCGCCTCGGTGCGCAGGATGTGGATTGGCCGAACCAGTACCAGCCCGGCAAGCGCCAGTTGGAAACCAACTTCGAACGCGCCGCCGCCATGGCGCAGTTGGACGCGAAATGAAACTACACCCCCTGAGTCGCTTCGCGCCTTCCCCCGTGTGCACGGCGCCCTCTCTCGCTTCGCGGGAGGGGGGCATACGGGCCACCGGCGACACCGTCGGTGCGGGGCGGCGCGGCCGGCCCAGGCCCTTCCTCGGCGTCCCTCGCTGTGTGGTGCACCGGTTTCATGGGTTGCGGGTGGCTCGCATCGCCACGGGTGATTGAAATGACCATATCTTTGAATCTTCTTGAAGGGCGCCATGCCCTGGTGACGGGCGGGGCGCGCGGCATAGGCCTGGCCTGTGCGCGGGCGCTGCTGGCGCGCGGCGCGCGGGTCACGCTGCTGGGACGCGATGGTGCGGCGCTGGAGGCTGCCGTGCGCGAGCTGGACGGCACGGCCCAGACAGCACAGATGGTGCAGTCCGTGCAGGCGGATATTGCCGACGAGGCCTCGGTGCGCCAGGCCTTCGCGCAGGCCGAGGCGGCCTTCGGCCCCGTGCAGGTGCTGGTCAACAACGCGGGCCAGGCCAGCAGCCAGAAGTTCGAGCGCACCGATGCCGCACTGTGGCAGGCCATGCTGGCCGTCAATCTCACAGGCACCTTCCACTGCATGCAGGCCGCGCTGCCGGGCATGCTGGCTGCGCGCTGGGGCCGCATCATCAATGTGGCCAGCACGGCAGGGCTGATCGGCTATGCCTATGTCAGCGCCTATTGCGCGGCCAAGCATGGCGTGATCGGCCTCACGCGCTCGCTGGCGCTGGAGACGGCGGGCAAGGGCGTGACGGTGAACGCCGTCTGCCCCGGCTATACCGAGACCGACATCGTGCGCGGCGCCGTGGCCAACATCGTGGACAAGACCGGCATGACGGCGGATGAGGCCCGCGCCAGGCTGGCCGAACGCAACCCGCAGGGCCGCCTGGTCCAGCCCGAGGAAGTGGCCGAGACCGTGGCCTGGCTGGCCCTGCCGGCATCGGCCTCGGTCAACGGCCAGTCCATTGCCGTCGACGGCGGCGAGGTGATGACCGGCTGAACCCGGTCCACTCCCCCCGTTTTCTGAATTCTTGATGGAGACACCATGAGCACCCAGCCCGAAGA
The DNA here is from genome assembly GCF_002193035.1 of Delftia sp. K82. Classification (NCBI taxonomy): domain Bacteria; kingdom Pseudomonadati; phylum Pseudomonadota; class Betaproteobacteria; order Burkholderiales; family Comamonadaceae; genus Delftia; species Delftia sp. K82. The sequence goes on from NZ_MYFL01000001.1 coordinate 1,521,898, forward strand.
ACACAGCATGCAGCACCACAAGCGCCCCCTGGCCGGCTACGAGGCCAGGACCTTTGTGTGGCAGGTATCGGCCGACGGCAAGATCGGCACCATCACCCTGAACCGGCCCGAGCGCAAGAACCCGCTGACCTTCGGCTCCTACGCCGAGCTGCGCGACCTGTTCCGCGCCCTGGTCTATGCCACCGACATCAAGGCCGTGGTGGTCACGGGCGCGGGCGGCAATTTCTGCTCGGGCGGCGATGTGCACGAGATCATCGGCCCGCTCACCAAGATGAGCATGCCCGAGCTGCTGGACTTCACGCGCATGACGGGCGACCTGATCAAGGCCATGCGCGCCTGCCCGCAGCCCATCGTGGCGGCGGTGGACGGTATCTGCGCCGGCGCGGGTGCCATGGTGGCACTGGCTGCCGACATGCGCCTGGGCACGCCGGCCGCGCGCACGGCGTTTCTCTTCACCCGCGTGGGCCTGGCCGGTGCCGACATGGGCGCCTGCACGCTGCTGCCGCGCATGATCGGCCAGGGCCGCGCCTCCGAGCTGCTGTACACGGGCCGCGCCATGACGGCCGAGGAGGGCGCTGCCTGGGGCTTCTTCAATGCCTTGCATGGCGCCGAACAGATCGGCGAAGCCGCCCATGCGCTGGCCGCCCAGCTGGCCGCCGGCCCCACCTTTGCCCATGGCGTGACCAAGAAGCTGCTGCACCAGGAATGGAACATGGGCGTGGACGAGGCCATCGAGGCCGAAGCCGAGGCCCAGGCCATCTGCATGCAGACGCGCGACTTCCACCGCGCCTACGAGGCCTTCGTGGCCAAGCAAAAGCCTGTCTTTGAAGGAAACTGAAAATGCGTGATTCCTCCTGGCTGGACTGGCCCTTCTTCGACGACGCCCACCGCACGCTGGCGCATGAGGCCGATGCCTGGTGCGCCCAATCCCTGGGCGATGTGGACCACCACGATGCCGATGCGGCCTGCCGCCAACTGGTGAAGGCCCTGGGCCAGGCCGGCTGGCTGCGCTATGCCGTGCCGTCCGGCCCCGGCGGCGCCTGGGGCGGGGCCTTGCCCGAGGTGGACTCGCGTGCGGTCTGCATCCTGCGCGAGACCCTGGCCCGCCATGAAGGCCTGGCCGACTTCGCCTTTGCCATGCAGGGCCTGGGCAGCGGTGCGATATCGCTCATGGGGTCGGATGCGCTGCGCCAGCGCTACCTGCCGCGCGTGGCGCGCGGCGAGGCCATTGCGGCCTTTGCGCTGTCCGAGCCCGATGCGGGCTCCGACGTGGCCGCCATGGCCTGCGAGGCGCGGCTCGAAGGCGACCACTATGTGCTCAACGGTGCCAAGACCTGGATCTCCAACGGCGGCATTGCCGACTTCTACTGCGTGTTCGCCCGCACGGGCGAGGCACCCGGGGCGCGCGGCATCAGCGCCTTCGTGGTCGATGCGGACACGCCGGGCTTTTCGATCGGCGAGCGCATCGAACTGATCGCGCCGCACCCGCTGGCCACCATCCGCTTCGACAACTGCCGCATACCCGTGTCGCAGCGCCTGGGCGAGCCGGGGCAGGGCTTCAAGCTGGCCATGATGACGCTGGACATCTTCCGCGCCTCGGTGGCCGCCGCCGCACTGGGCTTTGCGCGCCGCGCGCTGGATGAAGGCCTGGCACGCGCCAAGTCGCGCCGCATGTTCGGCCAGACCCTGGGCGACCTGCAGCTGACCCAGGCGGCGCTGGGCGACATGGACACTGCCATCGACGCATCGGCCCTGCTGACCTACCGCGCCGCCTGGATGCGCGATGTGAAGAAGACGCGCACCACGCGCGAGGCGGCCATGGCCAAGATGACGGCCACCGAATCGGCCCAGGCCGTGATCGACCGCGCGCTGCAGATGTTCGGCGGGGCGGGCGTGGTCTCGGGCATGCCGGTGGAGACGCTGTACCGCGAGATCCGCGCGCTGCGCATCTACGAGGGCGCGACCGAGGTGCAGAAACTCATCATCGCGCGCGAGCTGCTCAAGGCCTGAGCGGCAGGCTGCCCATTCAACGCAAAGCCAGGGAACATCGCATGCAAGCCTCCGCCCACATCGATACTTTCGCCCGGGACAACCTGCCGCCACCCGACCAATGGCCCGAGTTCCTGCTCGACGGGCCGGACGTGGCCTATCCCGAACGCCTGAACTGCGCGGCCGAACTGGTCGATGCCATGGTGGCGCGCGGCCATGGCGGCCGCGTTGCCCTGCGCTGGAGGCAGGGCGCCGACCAGGCCGCCATGACCTATGCCGAACTGCAGGCGCTGACCAACCGCATCGCCCATGTGCTGGTGGAAGACCTGCAGCTGGTGCCCGGCAACCGGCTGCTGCTGCGCGGCCCCAACAACGCCATGATGGCCGCGTCCTGGCTGGCCGCCATCAAGGCCGGGCTGGTGACGGTGCCAACCATGCCGCTGCTGCGTGCCAAGGAGCTGCAGCAGATCATCGCCAAGGCCCAGGTGCAGGCCGTGCTGTGCGATGTGCGCCTCAAGGACGAGGTGCAGCTGTGCCTGCAGCCCGGCCATGAACACCATTGCCCGGACCTTTCGCGCGTGCTGTATTTCAACGACGGCGCAGCCGATGCGCTGGATGCCCTGGCCGCAGCCAAGCCCGACACCTTCGCCTGCTGCGATACGGCGGCAGACGATGTCTGCCTGATCGCCTTCACCAGCGGCACCACGGGCGCGCCCAAGGGCTGCATGCATTTCCACCGCGACGTGCTGGCCATGTGCGACCTGTTCCCGCGCCATGTGATCCGGCCGGGCCCGGACGACATCTTCTGCGGCACGCCGCCGCTGGCCTTCACCTTTGGCCTGGGCGGGCTGCTGTGCTTTCCGCTGCGCGTGGGCGCCAGCACCGTGCTGGCCGAAAAGCTCACGCCCGAAGGGCTGCTGCAGCTGGTGCAGGATTTCCGCACCACCATCGTCTTCACCGCGCCCACCTTCTACCGGCAGATGGCGGCGCAGGCAGCGCGCTTCGATCTGTCGTCGCTCAGGAAAAGCGTGTCGGCCGGCGAGGCCCTGCCCGACGCCACGCGCCAGCTGTGGAAGCAGGCCACGGGCATCGAGATGATCGACGGCATCGGCGGCACCGAGCTCATCCACGTCTTCGTGTCCAGCCCGCCCGAGGAGGTGCGCGCGGGCGCCATCGGCAAGGTCGTGCCCGGCTACGTGGCCCAGGTGGTGGACGACGACATGCAGCCCGTGCCCGACGGCACGCCCGGCCGCCTGGCCATCAAGGGGCCGACCGGCTGCCGGTATCTTGCCGACGAGCGCCAGAAGCGCTTTGTGCAAAACGGCTGGAACCTGCCCGGCGACACCTTTGTGCGCGACGCCGACGGCTATCTGTTCTATCAGGCGCGCAATGACGACATGATCATCTCGGCCGGCTACAACATCGCCGGCCCCGAGGTGGAGGATGCGCTGCTGCGCCACGAGGCCGTGGCCGAATGCGGCGTGATCGGCGCGGCAGACGACGAGCGCGGCCAGGTGGTCAAGGCCTTTGTGGTGCTCAAGCCCGGCTTTGCGGCCGGCGACGACATGGCGGCCACACTGCAGGCCTTCGTCAAGGCCAGCATTGCGCCCTACAAGTACCCGCGCGCCATTGTCTTCGTGCCGGCCCTGCCGCGCACCGAGACCGGCAAGCTGCAGCGATTCGTGCTGCGCAAGATGCCGTGAGCGCGCGCCATGGCCTCCGCCTTCTTCAGCCAGGTGCAGGTGCTGTTTCGCCATTGCGATCCGGCCGGCATCGTCTTTTACCCGCGCTATTTCGAGATGGTCAACGACCTGGTCGAGGAATGGTTCGACAGGGGAATGGGCCTGCCCTTTCACACCTTGCATGTACAGCGCCAGGTGGGCACGCCCACGGTGTCGGTGCAATGCGATTTCACGGCGCCCAGCCGCTGGCACGACACGCTGCGCCAGGTATTGGAGGTGCGCCGCATCGGCGGGGCATCGTTCCAGTTCGATGTGCGTTTCGAGGGGCCGGACGGCCAACGCCGGCTGTCTGCGCGCATGACCATCGTCACCATGGATTTGCGCAGCATGAAGGCCACGCCACTGCCGGCCGATCTGCGCGAGCGCCTGCACGCCTATCTGGTGCCGCAGGACGGTTTTATGGATTCAACGAGAACAGGATGAAGCAATGAAGACTCTGCAACCCCCGGACTGGCTGGCGCCCCGAGGCTATGCCAATGGCATCCTGACCGAGATGACGGTCGGCTCCCGGCTGGTGTTCGTCGGCGGCCAGATTGGCTGGAACGGCCAGCAGCAATTCGAGTCGGACGACTTTGCGGAACAGGTGCGGCAGGCGCTGGCCAATATCGTCGCCATCCTCGCCGAAGGCGGCGCCAGGCCCGAGCACATCGTGCGCATGACCTGGTATGTGACCGACAAGCAGGAATACGTGGCTGCCTATCCGGCCATTGGAAAGCACTACCGCGAACTGATCGGGCGGCATTTCCCGGCCATGACGGCGGTGGAGGTGGCGGATCTGGTGGAAGACCGGGCCAAGGTGGAGATCGAGGTCACGGCGGTGGTGCCTGCATGACGCTCATCCGCGCATGTGCGCCGCCGAGCGGGCGGGCACATGCGCGGCAGGGACTCACTTGATTTCGAACAGGGTGCGGTCCTTGCCCAGGATCCAGTTCGGCGGCTTGCCGCGGCCGGTCCAGGTCTTGCCGGACTCGGGGTCCTGGTATTTGGCGGGAGCGCTCTTTTTGCCATCGGGCTTCCAGGGGAAGACCTGTTGCGCCGTGAAGCCGAACTCACGGACCAGCTCCTGCACCGATGCCAGGGCCGCTTTGGACTCCAGCTTGCGGGCATCGTCGATTTGCTGGTCGAGCAATTTTTTCTGGGCAATCAGCTCTTGGTATGTAGTCATCTTGATGGAAGAATTTCTAAGTGCGGCTATTTGTGTGAAAACTGCGCAGCAAGAGCCTGGACCCAGGACTCTTTGCAGAATGGTCAATTCTGGTGCATGTGCAGTGGGGATGAAGAACTCACCGTAAGTACAAATACTGATGATGTTGGCGCTCTATGGGGGGTAGGGCGCTTCTTCTCATGCCCGGGCATATTCCAAGGCGATCCGCATTATATCCAGGGCAATCTGGATAACCGGCACTTTACAAAAGCTGTTGTGCCGTTGTTACATTTGCAGAGCACTGTGGTTGGCGCTTCCTCCTCTGGAGACGACGTGCTGTCATGATTTTTTCAGGGGAGTGCGCAGCGTTGGCCGCGAAAGTTCCGCCTTGGGTATGGAAAACAATCAACATTTGCATTTTATCAATCAAATTATGAAAGCGATTTATAAAATATATTACATGTGATTTGATCGAGTTATTCAATGCATTGATTGATACCTGTGGTTTCATTTGAATAATCGATTTGCAGGATAGGTTTTTTTTATTGTCAAAGACCGCTTTTTCGAATGGTGAATGGCGGCACCTTCTGTCGATACAGGACAAGCGCATCGGTTTCCCGATTGCCGGAGCCATTGCAGCCTGTAGTTGTTTCAAGGGTGATTCTTGAAACGGATTTCGCGGCCCGGCCATGCGGCAGTCGGCGGGCGGCAGGCACCGAACGCTTGATTGGCGCGCTACCAACAGCCTGTTAGGATCGCCGCACTACAACGATCCACCACCTGGCAGACATGGCAAGAAGGCAGACCAGCGCCCACGACGGCAACGAGACCCGCGAGACCCTTCTCAAGCTGGCCGCCCGTACCTTCGGTGAGCAGGGCTACTCTGCCACCACCATGCGCAACATTGCCGAGCAGTCCGGGATCGAGGCCGCCAGCATCTACTACCACTTCGCCTCCAAGGAGGAACTGGTGGACGAGGTTATGGAGCAGGGCGGCAACCGCATCATCAGCCAGCAGCAGGAGCGCCTTGCCGCGCTGGGCGCCGACGCCACGGCCGAGCAGCGCTTTCGCGCAGCCGTGCTGGGCCAGATGGCGGGGCTGGTAAAGCATGGCGACTTCGCCCTGGCCCACGGCCGGCTGCTGGGCCAGCTGCCCGACAAGGTGCGCGAGCGCCAGATCAAGCGCCGCGAGCGCCACCAGAAATTCTGGAGCGGCCTGCTGGAAGACCTGCGTGCCGAAGGCCGCCTGCGGGCCGACGCCGACATCCACCTGGCGCGCATCATGATCCTGGGCAGCATCAACTCCATACAGTCCTGGTTCAACCCCCGCAAGGGCTCGCTGGAGAAGGTGGCAGACCAGATCTGCGACATGTTCTTCCGGGGCGTGGGGCCGGCAGATAAATAGGCGCAAGGCTGAAAATCGCCAATCGGCCTGTCACATGCCGATGGCATATTCCCGCGCTGCTGTCCCGGCCCTGTGCAGAAAATGGCGGCGGGTTGTTAATGATATTTAATTGTCAATAGTAAGATCGCCGTCTTATGCGTCTGCTTGTTTTGCGCCTGCTATTGCTGGCCGTGTTCTTCAACACGGCCATTGGCATGCCCCTTCACGGCGCAACGCATATCCGGCAAGCGGTGGCCGGGCCTGCCCAGGCTTTTGTGGGCCTCAACGGCTGCGAAGATGCGCTGACCGGCCAGGCCGGCCAACGCGGCCAGGCTGGCGAAAAGGCTGAAGTCGTCGAAGCCGCCGAAGCCGTCTGCGCATGGTGCATGGGCCATGCACCGCATGCGGCGGCCTGGCTGCCGTACTTCGGCCTGCCGCTGGCTGTGGTCGCGCCGCCTGAGAGGGTGCCGCCGCGCACCGTGGGCGGCGCCATCCCCTCGCAGAACCGCTGGGCCTTTGCATCGCGCGACCCGCCGCGCTGAACCCGCAAGCACTTTTCTCCTTCTCTTCCGCCAGTGCCCATTGGTGCTGGCGGCATGTCCGTGTTTGCGCGCTCCGGCTGTGGATGCCGGCGGCATGCGCCTGTGCCCGTTTTCACCATGACTGTCTTCTTCTTCCCCGCGAAGCCGCTTCCCCGCCTTCGCCCGCTGCCGCTTGCCCTGAGCGCTGCCGCCTTCCTGTCCATGCCTGCGCTGGCCCAAGGTCAGGATCCGTCCTCCGGCCCCGGCCCCGCTGCCGCCGCTTCCGCTTCCGCGCAGGAGCAGGCGCTGCTGCCTGCCGTGGAAGTCGTGGGTCGAACGGCCTCGGGCGCCTATCACACCGACGAGGCGGCAGGCGCCAAGACCGACCTGCCGCTGCGCGAGCTGCCGCAGTCGGTGCGCGTGATCACGCGCCAGGCCATGGACGACCTGGGCGCCACCAGGCTTGACGACGTGCTGGACTACGTGGGCGGCGTCTCGCGCCAGAACAACTTTGGCGGGCTGTGGGACAACATCGTCATCCGCGGCCTGCCCGGCGACCAGAACGTGGGCATGGCCACCCTGTTCAACGGTTTTTCCTCGGGGCGCGGCTTCAATGCGCCGCGTGACCTGGCCGGCGTGGAGCGCATCGAGTTCCTCAAGGGCACGGCCGCCGCGCTCTACGGCAGCAGCGAGCCGGGCGGCACGCTGAACGTGGTCTCCAAGCGCCCGCTGTGGACGCCTTCGCATTCCGTGGAAGCCTATGCAGGCAGCTACGGCCTGCGGCGTGGCGCGCTGGACACCACGGGACCGGTGGGCGAGAACTTTGCCTACCGGCTCAACATCGCCGTGGAGGACCGCGACAGCTTCCGCGATTTCGTGGGCGCCAGCCGTCAGGTGATCGCACCGGCCTTCACCTGGAAGCTGGGGCGCGATACGGTGCTGGAGTACTCGGGCGAGCTGCTGCGCCACAAGACGCCGCTGGACCGCGGCGTGGTGGCCGTGGGCGACCGGCTGGGCGCCATCTCGCGCAGCCGCTTCCTGGGCGAGCCGGGCGACGGCGATGTGACGGTGGAAAACCGCACCCACCAGTTCATCGTCTCGCACGAGTGGAACGCGCAGTGGCGCAGCCGCCTGGGCCTGTCCTATCGCGAAACCTCCATCAACGGCTTTTCCACCGAGCCGCACGCGCTGCTGGCCAATGGCGACCTCACGCGCCAGCGGCGCTTTCGCGACTACCAGTCCGACGATATCGCCGTGCAGGCGGAACTGCAGGGCACGGTGCGCACGGGCGCCATCGAGCACGAACTGCTGCTGGGCCTGGAGAGCTTTCGCTTCGAGATGGATACGCTGATGCTGCGCGCCAACCCGACGGCGGCCAATCCCTACGCCATCAACATCTACAACCCCATCTACGGCGGTGCGCGCCCCGTGCCCACGGCCAATACCGACACCTTCGAGCGGCAGCGCAACACGGCGTTCTACCTGCAGGACGCCATCAAGCTCTCGCCCCAATGGCGTGTGGTGGCCGGCCTGCGTATGGACCGCTACGACCAGTCGCTGCACAACCGCCGCACGGGGGCGACCACGCAGCAGGACCCGGCATCGACCTCGCCGCGCCTGGGCCTGAGCTGGCTGCCGCTGCCGCAATGGACCTTCTATGCCAACGCGGGCCGCTCGTTCCGGCCCAACGTGGGCATCGATGTGGCCGGTGCGGGCTTCAGCCCAGAATCCGGCCGTTCGATGGAGCTGGGCGCCAAGTGGGAAAGCGCCGACCAGCGCATGGGTGCCACGGCCGCGCTGTTCGACATCCGCAAGCGCAATGTGCTGACGGCCGACCCGGGCAACGCCGGCTACTCGGTCTCGGCCGGCGAGATCCGCAGCCGGGGCCTGGAATTCGACTTCGCCGGCCAGGTCACGCAGCGCTGGCGCCTGAATGCGAGCCTGGTGCTCAACGATGTGGAGATCTCGCGCGACAACACGCTGGAGGTGGGCGGGCGCCTGCTCAACGTGCCCAAGGTCAACGGCAGCGTGCTGGCCGTCTATGAAAACGCCTTCTCCAACGGCCAGCGCTACGGCATCGGCGGCGGCGTCACCCACATGGGCAAGCGCCTGGGCCAGGCCCGCACGCAGGCCGAGGCCGATGCCGGCAAGGCCGCCTTCGAGCTGCCCAGCTACACCACGGCCAAGCTGGTTGCCTACTGGCGCATCAGCCCCACGCTGCGCTTGACGCTGGACGTGGACAACCTCTTTGACAAGACCTACTACACCAGCTCGTACAGCCGGCTGTGGGTGACGCCGGGCACGGCCCGCACCGTCACCGTAGGCCTTCAAGCAAAGTTCTGAGCCCCGCCATGCATTCATCCCTTCCTGTTTCTTCCAACCCCACTTCTGCCTCCACGCCCGTGCTCCAAGCGCTGGGCGCCGTGGTGGACTATGGCGAGCGCACCATCCTCCAGGGCCTGGACCTGGCCGTGCATGCCGGCGAGATCTATGCGCTGCTGGGCGCCAACGGCGCGGGCAAGACCACCACGCTGAGCCTGTTCCTGGGCTTTGTGCGGCCGCGCAGCGGCCAGGTGCGCGTGCAGGGCGTGGACCCGGTGACGGCGCCTGCGCAGGCGCGTGCCCTGATCGCCTATATCCCCGAGAACGTGGCGCTGTACGAGCACCTGAGTGCGCGCGAGAACGTGGCCTACCTGCTGGAGCTGGCGGGCCAGCCGGCTGCGGCCGGCGCCATCGGCCAGGCGCTGTCTGCCGCAGGGCTGGACGCCGCTGCGCACGACCGGCGCGTCTCCGGCTTTTCCAAGGGCATGCGCCAGAAAGTGGCGATTGCGCTGGCGCTGGCGCGCAGGGTGCCGGCGCTGCTGCTGGACGAACCCACCTCGGGCCTGGACCCGCAGGCCACGGCCGAGTTCAGCCGGCTGCTCATGCAGTTGCGCGGGCAGGGCGTGGCCATTCTCATGGTCACGCACGACCTGCTGGGCGCCGCCGATGTGGCCGACCGCATAGGCTTCATCGCAGGCGGGCGCCTGGTCGAGGAAGTGGCGGCCAGCGGAGAGGAGCGCTTCGATGTGCGCGCACTGCACCGCCACTATGCAGGGGTGGGCACGGACACGGGCACGCACACGCACACGCACACGCACACGCACATTGAAGCCGACACGCAGGGAGCGGCGGCATGAGCGCGGCCTGGACCATTGCGCGCGAGGAATGGCGCCTGCTGCTGCGCGACCGCGTGGCCGTGCTGGGGATGGCGCTGTGGCTGCTGCTCAGCGCCGCTGCAGCCTTCACCGCCTGGGACCAGCGCAGCGCGGCCCAGGCCCAGCGCGAGCGCCACCAGTCCCAGGTGGACAGCGAGTTCGAAGCCCAGCCCGACCGCCATCCGCACCGCATGGTGCATTACGGCCACTTCGTGTTCCGCCCGCTCAATCCGCTGGCGGCCTTCGATGCGGGCATCGACGCCTACACCGGCCATACGCTGTTTCTGGAGGGCCACCGCCAGAACAGCGCCAACTTCGGCGATGTGCGCCAGTCCTCGCTGCTGCTGCGGTTCGGCCAGCTCACGCCGGCCTTTGTGCTGCAGGTGCTGGCGCCGCTGCTGCTGATCTTCATGGGCCATGCCTGCATTGCACGCGAGCGCGAGGCCGGCACCCTGCGCGTGCTGCTGGCCCAGGGCGTGGGCACGCGGCAGTTCGTGGCCGGCAAGCTGCTGGCGCTGGCGGGCGTGGCGGCCCTGGTGCTGCTGCCGGCCCTGCTGGCCCTGGCCTGGATGGCCGTGGCCACGCCGGTGCCCATCAGCCTGGTGGCCACGCTGGCGGCAGGCCATGTGCTGTGGCTGATGCTTTGGGCGGTGGGCATCGTCGCTGTCTCGGCCTTCATGCGGCGCGGGCGCGATGCCTTGCTGGCCCTGCTGGCGGCCTGGGCCATCGCCGTGGTGCTGCTGCCCCGTCTGGTGCCTGAGCTGGTGGGATCTGCCCTGGCGCTGCCCACGCGCTTCGAGACCGACATCGCCACCGCGCGCGAGCTGGCGGCGCTGGGCGACAGCCACAATCCCGACGATCCCTATTTCGCCGCTTTCCGCGCCAGGGTGCTGGCGCAGTACGGTGTCTCGCGCGTCGAGGATCTGCCCATCAACTACAAGGGCCTGGTCGGCATGGAAGGCGAGCGGCTGACGAGTGAACTCTTCAGGCGCCATGCCGAGGCCAGCTTCGATCTGCAGGCCGAGCAACTGCGCCGGGCTGACGCATTTGCCCTGATCAGCCCCGTGATCGCGCTGCGCCGCCTGTCCATGGCCGTGGCCGGGACCGACCTGCAAGGCTACCGACGCTTTCTGGAGCAGGCCGAGCAGCATCGCTACCGCATGGTGCAGGCCCTCAACCGCCTGCAGGTGGACAAGCTCAGCTATGCGGGCGATCGATCGAGCCGCGACAACCGCATCGGCCACGAGCACTGGCGCGGCGTCTCCGATTTCCACCATGAGCCCGATCCACCGCTGGCGGCCCTGCGTCGCGCGGCGCCTGCCGCCTATGTGCTGCTGGCATGGCTGGCTGCACTGGTAGTGGCCTTGCTGCTGGCCACGCAACGGCTGGGGAGGGTGGCGCGATGAGCTGGCTCCTGCATGAATGGCGTCTTCTGACGCGCTCGCGCCTGGCGCTGTGTGCCCTGGCCTTGCTGTTGCTGCTGTCCACGCTGGCCGTGCTGTCTGGCCTGCGCGAGATCGCCTCGCAACGCCTGACCCTGGACCGCCTTGCGCAACTGCAGCAGCAGGACATGGCGGCCCAGGCAAGCCGGCATGCCCAGTCCGGCGACGCAGGCTCGGTGGCCTATTACGGCTTTCACGCCACCTGGGATGCGCCATCGTCCACGGCCTTTCTTGCCCTGGGCCTGCGCGATGCCGCGCCCTATGTGCTGCGCGTGCGCGCCCTGGCGCTGCAGGCACAGCTGCATGAAGGCGAAAGCTTCAACCCGGAACTGGCGCTGGCGGGCCGCTTCGACTTCGCCTTTGTGCTGGTCTACCTGGTGCCGCTGTTCCTGATCGTGCTGCTCTACGACCTGGTCTCGGGCGAGCGCGAATCGGGCCGCCTGGGCATGCTGCAGGCCATGCCTGGCACCGGGCGGCGGCTGTGGCTGCGCCGCGCGGGACTGCGTTCCGTGCTGGTGCTGGCCTGCGTGGCGTTGCCTGCCCTGGCAGGCGCACTGGCCGGCGGGGCAGCGGCGGGCGCCCTTGCCACGGTGCTGCTGTCCGCCACGGCCTATGTGGTTTTCTGGAGCGGCCTGTGCCTGGTGGTTGCCGCGCTGGGCGGCAGCTCGGTCGCCAATGCCATGGCCCTCATGGGCTGCTGGGCCGTGCTGACCCTGGTGCTGCCCACGCTGGCCAATGCCGCGCTGTCGCGTGCCATCCCCGTGAGCCAGGGCGTGGAGCTGATGCTGGCCCAGCGCCAGACCGTGCATGGCGCCTGGGACCTGCCGCGCGAGCAGACCATGGAGCGCTTTTTCCGCAACCACCCCGAATGGCGCGACACCGCGCCGCTGCCTGCGGGCTTTCACTGGAAGTGGTACTACGCCTTCCAGCAGCTCGGCGACGAAAGTGTCGCATCCCAGTTCGCCGCCTACCGCGCCGGCCTGCAGGCACGCCAGGCCTGGACCGGGCGCCTGGGCTGGCTGCTGCCCGGCGTGGGCGTGCAGGCCGCGCTGCACCGCCAGGCCGGCACCGACCTGCTGGCGCAACTGGCCTATCAGGACGACATCGCCGCCTTTCACGCACGCCTGCGCGCCTTCCTCTATCCCTATCTGTTTGAGGACCGCACATTCGGTGCGCAGGATTTTGCAGCCCAGCCCGTCTTCACGGCCAGCCCACGGCCTGCGCGGCAGGCCTGGGGGCAGACGGCAATGCTGTGGGTGGTGGCTGCGCTGGCCTTGCTGGCCGGCGGTGTTGCCGCAGGCCGCGTGCGGCCGGGCAGGCGCTGAGGCAAAGGGCGGGTGAAAAAAGAAACAGCCATGGTTCAGGCAGGGCCTGCACCATGGCTGTCATCTTCTTGGATCCGTGGGCCCGAGGCTGAGCCTGAGGCGGACGGCTCCCTGTTATTGCACGTTCTGGTGGCAGTCGCTGCAGACGCCGTACAGCGTCATCTCATGGCGCTCCACCACAAAGCCTTCGGGGGCGATGCGCTGCATGTCGCCCGGACAGCCGGGCACGTTGAACACGCGGTTGCAGCTCATGCAGCGGAAATGGTGGTGGTGGGCGCGGCCGCTGAGTTCGTAGCGCGTGGCCTCGCCGGGCAGGTCCACGGCCTGCACTTCGCCCGCTTCCATCAGCTGCTTGATGTTGCGGTACACCGTGGCCAGCCCGATGGCTGGCACCTCGCGCTGCGCTGCGCCGAGGATCTCGGCCGGAAGCAAGGGGCGTCCAGCCTCTTCCATGACCGTGCGTATCGAACTGCGTTGACGGGTCGAGCGTTCCATAGGCCTGAACAAGCGCTCCACGATGGGCTGAGTGTGTCTAGTCATGGTGGTTCCGTTATTTACTATAACAATCTCGACGCGATTAATCAGTGCTCACGAGCGCTCACAGCTGAAATTTACACTGTGTTTACCTGCGGGTCCCACAAGCATGGAGATGCAGTGTGTGCAATGGATCTCTGCCCCAAGGAGAAGAAATTCCATTTGACAGACACCAGACGCTCCATTCTTGCCAGTTTTCGCGAGTATATGTGGTGAGCATTCGATGGACCTTATGCGCTGGTTAAATGCCATAGCCGTCAACAATGCTGTAATGGGATGTAATTGATCTATTGATTGAAGAGTGCTTGAAATGAGAGTGTGTGGGGTGCTTGCCGTCAGGGCTGCAAGAGGCGGTGCTGGCCCAAGGTGAGATGCAATTACTTACATGGACAGTGTATTGCCAATACGGGTAGATTGCCTCAATGCGCTTCGTTTGTCCATGATCCGTTTCCTTGAAAGGGGAAAGGAGGCCGCCCCGGAACTGCCGCCCAGGGTGGTTTGCGCAATGACATGCCGAGTCGAGATCCACAGGCCATTGGGCCATGAAGTGCATTTTCGCGAATTACGCGGCAGGAAAAAGATCAGCCGGCCTTTCAGCCTCGATTGGGAAATTCTCAGCGAAAGCATCTTCGCCAAGGCCCTATTGGGTAAAGCACCACCATGGAAATACAAATCCAGGGCGGCGCAATGCGCTACATCTACGGCATCGTCGCCCGCCTGGGCATGCAGGGACAGAACCACCGCCGCTACGCCTGCAAGGCCCGCCTGAGCCCCTGGCTGTGGCTGGCCACGCGCAGGAGCGACTTTTGCATCCTCCAGAACCAGACCGTGCCCGACATCATCGAGCAGGTATTGGGCATCTATGGCCATCTGCTGCGAAAGAAACTCACGCGCGGCAATCGCAGCGGGTACTGCTGCGTTCAATACAACGAAAGCGATTGCGACCTTGTCCCGCGGTGGATGCAGCACGAAGGCATCTACTTCTTCTAGCGCATTGCCTGGGGATGAATCTATTCCTTTCTATCCTCCTGAAAAGGCCGGCGCAGGCGATCCGCAAAACATCCACGCCCGGCAGCTGGAGCAGGAAATCAAGCCGGGCCGCCATTGCAGCGATGGCCCCGAAGTTGCACGGGCAGGCATGGCCGGGACGTACCAGTAAGCCGCAAGGGACAGATGCGGTCCAGGCGCTGCGGCCCCTGGCCTGGGCATGCTACCGGTCAGGGGTCTCGTTCAAGTCCGGTTGATGGACACGCCACCATCGACCACCATGGCCGTCCCCGTGATGAAGCTGGATGCGTCCGACGCCAGAAACAGCGCCGCCGCCGCGATTTCTGCGGGCGTGGCGAGGCGCTTGAGCGCGTGCAGGTTTTCGACGAAGGCGCGCGCCTCGGGCGTGGGGGTGCTGGCGCGGCCCATGGGAGTGTCGGTGCCGCCGGGCAGCAGGGCGTTGGCACGCAGGCCGCGGGGGCCGTATTCGGCGGCGATAACCTGGGTGAGGCCGACGAGGCCGGCCTTGCTGGCGGCATAGGCGCCCATGCCGGGCAGGCCCGCCGTATGGCCCACGAAGGTGGAGGTGAAGATCAGCGATCCGCCGCCGCGTGCCAGCAGGGCCGGTATCTGGTGCTTGGCGCCCAGAAAGGCACTGGTGAGGTTGGTGGCGATGGCGTCCTGCCAGGCCTGCAGCGAGAGATCGGGGAGGGCACAGGGATCGCCGGTCATGCCGGCATTGTTGAAGGCGATGTCCAGGCCGCCAAAGCGCGCCCTGGCGGTCTCGACCAGGGCCTGTGCCAGCGGCTCGTCCCGCACGTCGCCGGCCAGCGCGATGGCCTGGCCGCCGTCCTGCTCTATCTCCGCCAACAGGGCCTGCAGTTCCGGCTGGCGGCGGGCCGTGAGCACCAGCCTGGCGCCGTGGCGGGCAAACAGCCTGGCGGCTTCGCGGCCTATGCCCGAGCTGGCGCCCGTGATGAGGGCGACTTTTCCGTGGAGTTGCTGTGGCGATGGCTGCATCTCGCACCTTTTCTTTCCGTGAATGAGGGAAAGCGGTTTGTAGTGCGGCGCAGGCGGACGCGCATCCCGCTTCTTGCACGGGCGCCGGGCCGCGCTCGGTGGTGCCGGGCTGTGCCGGGCTGCACATGGTCGCAGCGGGCTAGGGAGAGCTCAGTCGTCGCCCAGATCCAGGTGCGCGAACAGGTCGGCCAGCGTGGGCGTGGAGCGTGCGGGCCAGATGGCGCTGAGGTCCAGGCTGGGCAGGGCCTGGCCGTCACGCACCTCGGAAAAGCGCACGCCGCGAAAGTCCATGGAGCGTATCCAGCTGGGCAGCAGGGCCACGCCGCAGCCGCCGGCCACGCAGGCCAGCACGGTGAGGGTGCGGTTGGCTTCCTGCGCCACATGGGCCTCGTGCCCGGCCTTGCGCAGCGCGTCGAGGATGCCGGCATGCAGCACGGGCAATTGCGCCTGCGGGTACATCACCAGCCCGGCCTCGGCGATCTGGGCCAGGCTGACCCGGCCGTCCTCGCCGATCTGGAATTCATCGGGCACGGCGGCCACCAGGCGCTCGCGCAGCAGCTGGCGCTCGCGCATGCGCCCGCCCACGGCCACGGGCGTGTGCATGAGGCCGATGTCGATGGCGCCGGTCTGCAGGGCCTCGGCCTGCTCGGCATTGCTCATCTCGCGCAGGATGACGCGCACGCCGGGCGCCTGCTGCCGCAACGCGCGCAGGGCGCGGGGCAGGGTGCCGAAAAGCGCCGAGGACACCAGGCCCACGGTCAACTGGCCCGCACTGCCCCTGGCGATCTCGCGTGCGCGGCTGGCGGCTGCATCTATGCGGGCGACGCTGGTGCGCACATCGTCCAGCATGGCCAGGGCGGCCGGGGTGGGCAGGGCGCCCTGGCGTGAGCGCTGGAACAGCTGCACGCCCAGGTCTTTTTCCATGCGGGCCAGGGTCTGGCTCAGGGCCGGCTGTGCAATGCCCAGCCAGTCAGCTGCGCGGCTGACGCTGCCCTGGTCCACCAACGCGAGAAAGTAGCGCAGATGCCGGGTTTCCATATTGATCCGGTATGAATAAATCCATTTTGAAGAATGGAAATATATACCCCCCGTTCCTAGAATCCGGCCCCATGCCCCCGCGCCGCGTCTTGCGTGGCGCAACCCACAAGGAGTTCTGCCCGTGTCTGCCGTGCCCCGGTTCGCCATTGCGTCCAGCGTCGATACCCACGCCCATGTCTTCGAGCGTGGCCTGCCCATGCCGGATGCGCGCCGCTACGCGCCCGACGAGGACGCGCTCCTGGGCACCTATCTGCACCACCTGGATACGCACGGCCTGGCGCATGGCGTGCTGGTGCAGCCCAGCTTTCTGGGCACGGACAACAGCTACCTGCTCCAGGCGCTGCGCGCCCAGCCGCAGCGCCTGCGCGGCGTGGCCGTGGTGGATGAGAGCACGGGCGATGAACAACTGCAGGCCCTGGCCGATGCCGGCGTGGTGGGCATGCGCCTGAACCTGATCGGCCTGCCTTTGCCCGATCTGAATGCGCCCGGTTGGCTCCGCGTGCTGGAGCAGGCCAACACCCTGGGCTGGCATGTGGAGCTGCACCTGCAGGCCCGGCGCTTGCAGGACCTGCTGCCCGCCTTGCTGGCGGCCGGCTGCCGCGTGGTGGTTGACCACTTCGGGCGTCCTGACCCGGCCCTGGGCGTGCGCGACCCGGGCTTTGGCTATCTGCTGCAGCAGGCCGACAGCGGCCGTGTGTGGGTCAAGCTGTCCGCGCCCTACCGCATCTGGCAGGCCGCCGGCTGCGCCGCCTCGGGCCGGCAGGCCACCGCGCAATTGCTGCAGGCCTTCACGGCCGGGCGGTTGCTCTGGGGCAGCGACTGGCCGCACACGCAGCACGCCGGCCAGGCCAGCTATCCGGCGGCCGTGCGCTGGCTGCAGGACTGGCTGGACGATGCCGGCCCCCTGCAGGCCGTGCTGGGCCGCACCGCCTTCGAACTGTTCCGATTCCAAAACGACATGCCAAACCAAGGAGACACACCATGAATTCCCTGTCCAGACGCACCGCCAGCCTGTGGGCGGCAGCAGGCCTGCTTTCGGCTGTTGCCGGCATGGCTGCGCCGGCCGCTGCGGCTGCAGCGGCCAACTACCCCGAGCGCCCCGTCACCCTGGTCGTGACCTATCCGCCGGGCGGCACCGTCGATGTGGTGGCGCGCTTGATCGGCCCCAGGCTGTCTGCCGAGCTGGGCCAGCCCGTGGTGATCGAGAACCGGGGCGGGGCAGGCGGCATGATCGGCGGCGCCCAGGTGGCCAAGGCCCAGCCCGACGGCTACACGCTGATGCTCGATGCTTCCAACCACGCGCAGAACCCCGCCATCCACGCGCGCATGCAGTTCGACACGCTCAAGGCCTTCGCGCCGGTCTCGCTGCTGCTGCGCGTGCCCAATGTGCTGGTGGTTGCGCCTTCGTCGCCCATCAAGAGCGTGCAGGACCTGATCCAGGCCGGCTGCTCCGAAGGGGGCGGGCATTTGTACTTTGCGTCCGCAGGCCCGGGCTCGGCCCAGCACCTGGCGGGCGAGCTGTTCAACCTGCTGGCCAGGACGCAGCTGCACCATGTGGCCTACAAGGGCGGCGGCCCGGCCATGATGGATGTGATGTCGGGCCAGGTGCCGCTGATGTTTGCCAGCATGGGCTCGGCCTGGCAGCACGTGAAGACCGGCAAGCTGCGCGCGGTGGCCGTGGGCGGGCTGGAGCGCTCCAAGGCCGCGCCCGAGCTGCCGACCATTGCCGAGTCGGGCGTGCCCGGCTACGAGACCTATGAATGGAACGCCATCTTTGCGCCGGCCGGCACGCCGCCCGCCATCGTGAACCGGCTGTCCACGGTGCTGGCCAAGGTGCTGCGCGAGCCCGCCATCGTGGAGCGGCTCGCTGGCATAGGCGCCGAGCCCATAGGCTCCACGCCGGCCGAGCTGGAGACTTTCCGCCGCGCCGAGATCGCCAAATGGCAGAAGGTGGTGAAGGATTCCCGGCTCAAGCTGGACTGAGCGCGTGCAGGCCAGAAAGCGGACCATTGCGGTCTGCTGTGCACCGCAGGCAGCCCTGGTGCGTTGAACAGGAACGGGCGCTGGCCTGAACGGGTTCTTACACCTTTTCAGGCGCAGCGGCCCACGCGGCCCCGCGCGCTTGGTAGAAACGGGGCCTTTCCTGTTTCACCCACTTCAAAAGAACATGGCCCTGCTCACCTTGCGAACCACCTTGCGCGCCGCAGCCGCCTTTGCGCTGGCCTGCTCGGCCCTTGCGGCCCAGGCGCAGACCTACATCAGCGGCTCGGTCTCGGGCCAGCTGGCACCTGGCGTCTACGGCACCGTGGACATCGGCAACGCGCCGCCGCCAGCGCTGCTGTACCAGCGCCCCGTGATCATTGCGCCGGCCCCCATGGCCCCGCCGCCTGTCTACATGTGGGTGCCCCCGGGCCACGCCAAGCATTGGGGCAAGCACTGCGCCCGCTACGGCGCCTGCGGCCGCCCGGTGTACTTCCTGCGCAACCCGCCGCCGCACTGGCATGCCGGGCCGCCGCGTCCCGATCCGCGCTGGCGCGAGGAGCGCCGCCACCGCGAATGGGAACACCGCCGCGATGACCGCCGCTGGGACCGTGACGACCGCCACGATCGCCATGGCGGGCGTGGTGATGACCACCGCGGCCGCGGGCATGGCCATGATCGCGGCCGGGGCCATGACCGCGATTGAGCGGCACCGCACCTCAATAAGTTGTATCAAGCAGTTGCGGCGCCCCGGCGTCGCCGCCTGCGGCCCAGGCTTGGCGTTGAGCTATGCCGGTTTGCTATAGCTGCTAGCGGGCTTGCTCAGTGGTGCCTGGCCCGCGCCATGCTCACAATAGCTGTCATACCCATACTGATAGAGACAGCCATGCAAACGGCCATTCCCTGCCTGCTGATGCGGGGCGGTACTTCCAAGGGCCCCTTCTTCCGGGCCACCGATCTTCCCTCCGACCTGCCCACGCGTGACCGCGTGCTGCTCGCGGCCATGGGCTCGCCCGACAAGCGGCAGATCGACGGCGTGGGTGGCGCGCATCCGCTGACCAGCAAGGTCGGCATCGTCAGCCTCTCCGACAAGGAAGGCATCGACCTCGAATTCCTCTTCGCCCAGCTGCAGCCCGACAAGGACACGGTGGACACCACGCCCAACTGCGGCAACATGCTGGCCGGCGTGGTTCCCTTTGCGCTGGAGACCGGCATGGTCTCCTCGCGCGGCGAGACCAGCACCTTCCGCGTGCTGACGCTGAACACCGGCATGGCGGCCGACATCACCGTGCAGACGCCCGGCGGCCAGGTGGAGTACGAAGGCTCGGCCCGCATCGACGGCGCGCCGGGCAGCTCGGCACCCATCGAAATCAGCTTTCTGGACACGGCCGGCTCGGTCTGCTCGGGCCTGCTGCCCACGGGCAAGCCCCGGGACACGGTCACGGTGACGGGCGAGGGTTTCGAAGACTTCACGCTTGACGTCACCTGCATAGACAACGGCATGCCGCTGGTGATCTTCAAGGCCGCCGATGTGGGCGCCACCGGCCTGGAGACCGTGGCCGAGCTCAACGCCGACACCGATCTCAAGCGCCGCATCGAGGCGCTGCGCCTGCAGATCTCCCGGACCATGGGCTTGGGCGATGTCTCGGCCAAGAACTACCCCAAGATGACGCTGATCGCGCCGCCCCAGCATGGCGGCGCACTGACCACGCGCAGCTTCATCCCCCACGTCTGCCATGACGCCATCGGCGTGCTGGCAGCCGTCACCGTCGGCACGGCCGTGAAGATGCCGGGCACCGTGTGCGACGGCGTGGCGCAGCTCACGCAGGGCGCGGGCCCGCTCACGGTGTCGGTGGAGCATCCCACGGGCGAATTCAGCGTGACGCTGGACAGCGACCCGGCCCATCCCGAGGTGGTGACCAAGGCGGCCTTGCTGCGCACGGCGCGCCTGCTGATGCGCGGCGAAGTGATGGTGCCGCGCTCGGCCTGGGACGGCCGCAGGCAGGACTGAAGAAACAGCGCAGGGGCTTGCCGGCCCCTGCAGTGCAAGGGGCGGGTCGCGCGCGCAGATGCGGTATCCGCCAGGCTGAGAGACAGTGGAAGAGACAAGTCATGACATCCGTCCAGAAGGACGCCGCAGCAACCGGCGTCAATGTGCAGACCCTGCTCAACGAGCACCCGTTCTCGGGATTCCAGTGGGTGATCTTTGCGCTGTGTTTCCTGATCGTTCTGCTCGATGGCTTTGACACGGCGGCCATCGGCTACATCGCACCCTCGCTGATCGGCGAGTGGGGCGTGAGCAAGCCTGCGCTGGCGCCCGTGCTCAGCGCGGCGCTGTTCGGCCTGGCCGCTGGCGCCCTGTTCTCTGGTCCGCTGGCTGACCGGCTGGGCCGCAAGTCCGTGCTGGTGGGTTCGGTGGCGGTCTTTGCCGTGTCCTGCCTGGCTTCGGGCTTTTCGCCCGACATCTGGACGCTGGCCGTGCTGCGCTTCGTCACCGGCCTGGGCCTGGGCGCCGCCATGCCCAATGCCGTCACGCTGATGAGTGAGTACTGCCCTGATTCGCGCCGCGCCACGCTGACCAACGCCATGTTCTGCGGCTTTCCGCTGGGCGCGGCCTTCGGCGGTTTCCTGGCGGCCTGGATGATCCCCCATTTCGGCTGGCGCAGCGTGCTCATCCTGGGCGGTGCCGCGCCGCTGCTGCTG
This sequence comes from Delftia sp. K82, assembly GCF_002193035.1. NCBI lineage: Bacteria > Pseudomonadati > Pseudomonadota > Betaproteobacteria > Burkholderiales > Comamonadaceae > Delftia > Delftia sp. K82. The sequence goes on from NZ_MYFL01000001.1 coordinate 1,542,903, forward strand.
CTGGTGGCCCTGGTCGTGCTGCTGCCCGAGTCGGTGCGCCACATGGTGGCCAACAACTACCCGGCCGAACGCATCCGCAAGGTGCTGGCGCGCATTGCCGGTGATGCCGTGCAGGGCGTGCAGCGCTTCGTGATGACCGAGTCCAAGCCCCAGCCCGAATCCCAGGCCAGCAGCGGCATGGGCGTGGTGCTGTCGCGCGAGTACCGGGTGGGCTCAATCATGCTGTGGATCGCCTACTTCATGGGACTGGTCATCTTCTACGCGCTGATGAACTGGATGCCCGTGCTGTTCAAGGAAGCGGGCCTGGACCCCAAGACCGGCACCCTGGTGGCCGCGCTGTTTCCGCTGGGCGGCGTGGGCGCCGTGCTGTTCGGCTGGCTCATGGACCGCTTCAATGCCAACCGCATCATCGCCATCGGCTATGCGCTGACGGCGGCCTCCATCTGGTGGATAGGCCAGACGGCCGGCCACCTGGGCTGGCTGGTGGTGGCCGTCTTCCTGGCCGGCACCATCATGAACACCGCCCAGTCGTCCATGCCGGCGCTGGCCGCCGCCTACTACCCCACGCGGGGCCGTGCCACGGGCGTGGCCTGGATGCTGGGTATTGGGCGCTTCGGCGGCATTGCGGGCTCCTTCCTGGTGGCCGAGCTGTCGGCGCGCCAGCTGGGTTTCAGCGAGATCTTTGCCGTGGTGGCCATTCCGGGCGTGATCGCCATGGCCGCCCTCATCATCAAGCAGTACAGCAGTCCCGAGCCGCAGGGCGGCGCGGTGCCTGCCACGCCCCTTCATTGACACATTTCCACCCCATAAAGACGCAGGAGACCATCCGATGATCATCGACGTACACGGCCACTACACCACCGCGCCCGCGGCCCTGGGCGCCTGGCGCGACCTGCAGATCGCAGGCCTCAAGGACCCGTCCAAGGCCCCCAGGGCCAGCGACCTGAAGATCAGCGACGACGAGATCCGCGAGACCATCGAGACCAACCAGCTCAAGCTGATGAAGCAGCGCGGCTCCGATCTCACCATCTTCAGCCCGCGCGCCAGCTTCATGGCCCACCACATCGGCGACTTCGAGACATCGAGCACCTGGGCCGCCATCTGCAACGAGCTGTGCTACCGCGTCAGCGAGCTGTTCCCCGAGCATTTCATCCCCGCCGCCATGCTGCCGCAGTCGCCGGGCGTGGACCCTGCCACCTGCATTCCCGAACTGGTCAAGTGCGTGGAGCAGTACGGCAACGTGGGCATCAACCTGAACCCCGATCCTTCAGGCGGCCACTGGACCTCGCCCCCGCTGTCGGACCGCTCCTGGTATCCCATCTACGAAAAGATGGTGGAGTACGACATCCCCGCGATGGTCCACGTCTCCACCAGCTGCAACGCGTGCTTCCACACCACGGGCGCCCACTACCTGAATGCCGACACCACGGCCTTCATGCAGTGCCTGACCAGCGACCTGTTCAAGGACTTCCCCACGCTCAAGTTCCTGATCCCCCATGGCGGCGGCGCCGTGCCCTACCACTGGGGCCGTTTCCGCGGCCTGGCGCAGGAGCTCAAGAAGCCGCTGCTGGACGAGCACCTGCTCAACAACATCTTCTTCGACACCTGCGTCTACCACCAGCCCGGCATCGACCTGCTGACCAAGGTGATCCCCGTCAAGAACATCCTGTTCGCCAGCGAGATGATCGGCGCCGTGCGCGGCATCGACCCGACCACGGGCCACTACTACGACGACACCAAGCGCTACATCGAGGCCACGGCCAACCTCACCGAAGAGGAGCGCTACCAGGTCTACGAAGGCAACGCGCGCCGCGTGTTCCCGCGCATGGACGCCGCCCTCAAGCAAAAGGGCCTGTAAGCAGGCCTCCACCACAGATCCAAGGAGAACACCATGTACGAACTCGGTGTGGTTTACCGCAACATCCAGCGCGCCGACCGCGCGGCCGCCGATGGCCTGGCTGCCCTGGGCTCGGCCACCGTCCACGAGGCCATGGGCCGCGTGGGCCTGCTCAAGCCCTATATGCGTCCCATCTATGCGGGCCAGCAGGTCTCGGGCACGGCCGTCACCGTGCTGCTGCAGCCCGGCGACAACTGGATGATGCATGTGGCCGCAGAGCAGATCCAGCCCGGCGATATCGTGGTCGCGGCCGTGACCTCGGAATGCACGGACGGCTACTTCGGCGACCTGCTGGCCACGAGCTTTCAGGCGCGCGGCGCGCGTGCGCTGATCATCGACGCCGGCGTGCGCGACGTAAAGACGCTGCAGGAAATGAACTTCCCCGTGTGGAGCCGCGCCATCTCCTCCAAGGGCACGATCAAGGCCACGCTGGGCTCGGTCAACATCCCAGTGGTCTGCGCAGGCATGTGGGTCACGCCCGGCGACGTGATCGTGGCCGATGATGACGGCGTGGTCTGCGTGCCCGCCGCCAAGGCCGCCGCCACGCTGGAAGCCGCGCAAAAGCGCGAGAGCTTCGAGGGCGAGAAGCGCGCCAAGCTGGCTTCCGGCGTGCTGGGCCTGGACATGTACAAGATGCGCGAGCCGCTCGAAAAGGCCGGCCTTCGTTACATCGATTGAAGGAGGGAATATGAGCGCTTTTGAAAAAACCCCCGGCTGGCTGGACTGGTACGCCGGCCCCTCCAAGCCCAAGTTCCAGGTGCCCGCAGGCGCTGTCGATGCCCACTGCCACGTCTTTGGCCCCGGCGATGAATTCCCCTTCGCGCCCGAGCGCAAGTACACGCCCTGCGACGCCAGCAAGCAGCAGCTGTTCGCGCTGCGCGACCACCTGGGCTTTGCGCGCAACGTCATCGTGCAGGCCACCTGCCACGGCGCCGACAACCGCGCCATGGTCGATGCCTGCAAGGCCGCCAACGGCAAGGCACGCGGCGTGGCCACGGTGCGCCGCAGCGTGACCGATGAGGAGCTGCAGGAACTGCACGCCGCCGGCGTGCGCGGCGTGCGCTTCAACTTCGTCAAGCGCCTGGTGGACTTCACGCCCAAGGATGAGCTGATGGAGATCGCGGGCCGTATCGCCAAGCTCGGCTGGCATGTGGTCATCTACTTCGAGGCCGTGGACCTGCCCGAGCTGTGGGACTTCTTCACCAGCCTGCCCACCACCGTGGTCGTGGACCACATGGGCCGCCCCGATGTGAACAAGCCCGTGGACGGCCCCGAGTTCGAGCTGTTCCTCAAGTTCATGCGCGAGCACCAGAACGTCTGGAGCAAGGTCAGCTGCCCAGAGCGCCTGTCCGTCACCGGCCCCAAGGCGCTGGACGGCGAGCAAAATGCCTACCGCGACGTGGTGCCCTTCGCCCGCCGCGTGGTCGAGGAATTCCCCGACCGCGTGCTGTGGGGAACCGACTGGCCCCACCCCAACCTCAAGGACCATATGCCCGATGACGGCCTGCTGGTCGACTTCATCCCGCACATCGCCCCCACGGCCGAACTGCAGAAGAAGCTGCTGGTCGACAATCCCATGCGTCTGTACTGGCCCGAAGAGGTTTGATCCCCCTGAGTCGCCTTCGGCGCCTTCCCCCAGGGGACGACACCCTCGCCGCGAGGCGGCTCTTGCTCGGTGTCCCTGACCAGGGACTGCACGGGCGCCAACTGTAATTGACAAGGGTTGTAAAAGGAGAGATCCATGGCATTGGACAAACCCTATCTGGACGTGCCCGGCACCATCATTTTTGATGCCGAGCAGTCCCGCAAAGGCTACTGGCTCAACCAGTTCTGCATGTCGCTGATGAAGGCCGAGAACCGCGAGCGCTTCAAGGCCGACGAGCGTGCCTACCTGGACGAATGGGCCATGAGCGAGGAGCAGAAGCAGGCCGTGCTGGCCCGCGACCTCAACTGGTGCATGCGCACGGGCGGCAACATCTACTTCCTGGCCAAGATCGGCGCCACGGACGGCAAGAGCTTCCAGCAGATGGCAGGCTCCATGACCGGCATGTCCGAAGAGGAATACCGCAACATGATGGTGGGCGGAGGCCGTTCGGCCGAAGGCAACCGCCGCGTGGGCGAGGAGGGCGATGCCCAGGCCCACCGCCAGCCGCAAGGCCTGGCCGGCGCAGCGAACAAGAACAAGGAAGGCAACTGACATGGCGCGCATCACCGCATCCGTCTACACCTCGCATGTGCCCGCCATCGGCGCGGCCATGGACCTGGGCAAGGCCGACGAACCCTATTGGCAGCCGCTGTTCAAGGGCTTCGAGCACTCGCGCCAATGGCTCAAGGACAACAAGCCCGACGTGATCTTCCTGGTCTACAACGACCACGCGACCGCGTTCAGCCTGGACTTCATCCCGACGTTTGCCATCGGCACGGCCGCTGAATACCAGCCGGCCGACGAAGGCTGGGGCCCGCGCCCCGTGCCCAAGGTCGTCGGCCATCCGGAGCTGGCCAGCCACATCGCGCAGTCGGTGATCCAGCAGGACTTCGACCTGACCATCGTCAACAAGATGGACGTGGACCACGGCCTGACCGTGCCGCTGTCGCTGATGTGCGGCCAGCAGGACGCACGCACGGGCGCCTGGCCCTGCCCGGTGATTCCGTTTGCCGTGAACGTGGTGCAGTACCCCGTGCCGTCGGGCCAGCGCTGCTTCAATCTGGGCCGCGCCATCCGCCGCGCCGTGGAAAGCTTCGACGAAGACCTGAACGTGCAGATCTGGGGCACGGGCGGCATGAGCCACCAGCTGCAGGGCGCGCGCGCCGGCCTGATCAACAAGGAGTGGGACAACCGCTTCCTGGACCTGCTGATCGAGAACCCTGCCGGCCTGGCCAAGATGCCGCATATCGACTACGTGCGCGAGGCCGGCTCCGAAGGCATCGAGCTGGTGATGTGGCTGATCGCGCGCGGTGCCATGGCCGATGTGGATGGCCCTGCGCCGCTGCCCAAGGTCAACCACCGCTTCTACCATGTGCCCGCGTCCAATACGGCCGTGGGACACCTCATCCTGGAGAACCCCCAATGAGCAACAAGACCATCAAAGTCGCCCTGGCGGGCGCCGGTGCCTTCGGCATCAAGCACCTGGACGGCATCAATAACATCGACGGTGTTGAAGTCGTCTCCCTGGTGGGCCGCGAGCTGGCCAAGACCCAGGAAGTGGCCGACAAGTACGGCATCAAGCATGTGACCACCGAGCTGGCCGACAGCCTGGCCCTGCCCGAGGTGGACGCCGTCATCCTGTGCACGCCCACGCAGATGCATGCCGCCCAGGCCATCGAATGCCTGAAGGCCGGCAAGCATGTGCAGGTGGAGATCCCGTTGGCCGACAGCCTCAAGGACGCGCAGGCCGTGGCCGATCTGCAAAAGCAGACCGGCCTGGTGGCCATGTGCGGCCACACGCGCCGCTTCAACCCCAGCCACCAGTGGGTGCACAAGAAGATCGCGGCCGGCGAGTTCAACATCCAGCAGATGGATGTGCAGACCTACTTCTTCCGCCGCACCAACATGAACGCGCTGGGCCAAGCCCGCAGCTGGACCGATCACCTGCTGTGGCACCACGCTGCCCACACCGTGGACCTGTTCGCCTACCAGGCCGGCAGCCCCATCGTGAAGGCCAATGCCGTCCAAGGCCCCATCCACCCGGAGCTGGGCATTGCCATGGACATGAGCATCCAGCTCAAGGCCGCCAATGGCGCCATCTGCACGCTGAGCCTGTCGTTCAACAACGACGGCCCGCTGGGCACCTTCTTCCGCTACATCGGCGACACCGGTACCTACATCGCGCGCTATGACGATCTGGTCAACGGCAAGGAAGAGAAGATCGACGTTTCCAAGGTTGATGTCTCCATGAACGGCATCGAGCTGCAGGACCGCGAGTTCTTCGCCGCCATCCGCGAAGGCCGCGAGCCCAATTCCAGCGTGGCCCAGGTGCTGCCCTGCTATCAGGTCCTGCACGACCTCGAGCAGCAACTGCAGGCCTGACCCGCCCGGCGAGCCGTCGCAGCGCACCATGTTTCCATCCGGAGTACCGCAATGACCGATTCCTCCTCCAGCAGCCGGGAAGACGTGCCCGAGGCGTCCAATCGCCTCGGGATCGACGGCATAGAGTTCATCGAGTACACGACCAGCCAGCCCCAGGCCCTGGGCCAGGTGCTGGAGGGACTGGGTTTTCGCCCCGTGGCGCGGCACCGCTCGCGCGAGGTGACGCTGTACCGGCAGGGGGACATGAACCTGGTGGTCAATGCGGGCGCTGCCGATGCGCTGGCCAATGCCGCCTCGGACGGGCAGCCCGTCATCTCGGCCGTGGCGCTGCGCGTGCAGGATGCCCTGCAGGCGCATACGCGCTGCATCGAGCTGGGAGCCTGGGCGGCGCCCAGCCAGGCCCAGGCGATGGAGCTGCACATCCCGGCCATCCACGGCCCGGGTGGCAGCCGCTTCTACTTTGTCGATCGATGGCAGGAGTTCTCCATCTATGACATCGATTTCAAGCCCATCGCCGGGGCCGATCCACATCCACCGGCGCTGGCCGGCCTGGGCTATTTCGGCGTGGTCCAGTACATAGGGCGTGGCCGCAGCGCCGACTGGATCACGTACTTCGAACGCATGTTCGACTTCCACCTGCTGCCCGACGCGCAGCGCTTCGGCATCCTGCCCAAGGGCAAGCTCATGCGCAGCCCCTGCAAGCGCTTCCTGTGGCAGCTCATCGAGCCCGATCCGGGCCTGGAGTGGGACGACATGCCCGAGCGCCTGCAGCGCATCGGCCTGGGCACCACCGACGTGCCTGGCGCCGTGCAGGCGCTGCGCCAGCGCGGCGTGGAGTTCGTGGAATCGAGCCGTCTGCACCCCGATGACCGCGGCGCGCTCACGCGCAACGCCATGGGCACCGTGGTGTTCGAGCTGGTGCACCGCGACGCCTAGCGCAAAGCCTGGCGCGCCGCCGTCCGATTCAACCGCCGATACACACAACGATCCTGGAGGGCAACATGGGCTTGCTGGACAGCTATGGCATGGACACCATCACTCTGAATGGCTCGCTGGAGGCCAAGCTCGACGCCATACGGCGCGCGGGCTTCACCCAGGTCATGCTCAGTGCGCGCGACCTGGCCGGCCACCCGGGCGGCGTCAAGGCGGCAGCGGCGGCCGTGCGCGCCAGCGGCCTGCGGCCCACGGGCTTTCAGGTGCTGCGCGACTTCGAGGGCCTGTCCGACCACCTGCACCACTACAAGGTGGACATCGCCAAATCCATGCTGGAGATGTGCGCCGAGATCGGCAGCCCCGTGCTGCTGGCCTGCTCGTCCACCTCGCGCCATGCCACGGGCGATCTCGACGTGATTGCGCGCGACCTGCGCAAGCTGGCCATGCTGGGCATTCCGCTGGGCGTGAAGATCGCCTACGAGGGCCTGTCCTGGGGTCGCTCCGTCAATGAGTTCACCACCAGCTGGGACGTGGTCTGCCGTGCCGACACGTCCAACCTGGGCATCGGCCTGGACTCCTTCCACATCCTGGCTGCCAAGACGCCGCTGGACGCGCTGGAGCTGATCGACCGCGACAAGATCTTCCTGGTGCAGCTGTCCGACTTCATGTGGCACGACGCTCCCACCTTCGAAGAGCGCATGACCACGGCGCGCACCTTCCGCGTGTTCCCGGGCGAGGGCGTGCACAGCGAGCGCCTGGCCGACCTGGTGCTGCGTCTGGACCGCCTGGGCTACCGGGGCGACTACAGCTTCGAGGTCTTCAACGACGACTACCAGCAACTGCCGCTGGACACCGTGGCCGAGCGCGCGCGCCGCAGCGCCCTGTGGCTCAACGACGACGTGCTGCACCGGCCCGTGCCGCTGCCGGCCTGGGCGCGCACGGGCGTGAGGGGCACGTCGGTTTGACGGCAAAATGGGCCTTCGACATTGCAAGGGAGCGCTGGCCGCTCCCTTGCTTCTTTTCCCTGTGAGAAAACCATGACCAACCTGTCCACACGCCACCTGGGTCCCTTCTCCGTCAGCGCCGTCGGCCTGGGCTGCATGAACCTCAGCCACGCCTATGGCCATCCGCCGTCGCCCGAGCAGGGCAGGGCCGTGCTGCATGCGGCGCTGGACGCCGGTGTCACGCTGTTCGACACGGCGGCGCTGTATGGCTTCGGCGCCAACGAATCCCTGGTCGGCCCCGTGCTCAAGTCCCACCGCAACCACATCACCCTGGCCAGCAAATGCGGCATGGCCGGCGTGCGCGGCGACGACGGCGTGGTGCGCCGCGTGATCGATGGCCATCCCAAGACCCTGCGCCGCAATTGCGAAGACAGCCTGCAGCGCCTGGGCACCGATGTCATCGACCTCTACTACCTGCACCGCTGGGACCGCCGCGTGCCCATCGAGGAATCGGTGGGCGAGATGTCGCGCCTGGTGGAAGAGGGCAAGGTGCGCGCCCTGGGCCTGTCCGAGATCGGCGCCGACGCGCTGCGCCGCGCCCACGCCACCTTCCCCATCGCCGCGCTGCAAAGCGAGTATTCGCTGTGGTCGCGCAATGCCGAGCTGGGCACGCTGCAGGCCTGCAAGGAACTGGGCATTGCCTACGTGGCCTTCAGCCCGCTGGGCCGCGCCTTCCTCACCGGCAAGCTCCAGGAGGTCGAGGGCCTGGTCAAGGGCGATATCCGCGCCGCCATGCCGCGCTTCGCGCCCGAGGCCTATGCGAAGAACCTGCAGCTGCTCGCGCCCATGCAGTCCATTGCCGAGCGCGCCGACTGCACGCTTGCCGAGCTGGCCATCGCCTGGGTGCTGCACCAGGGCGAGCATGTGATTGCCCTGCCGGGCACCACCAGCGTGGACCATCTGCACGAAGACCTGCGCGGCGGCGCCGTGCGCCTGGATGCGGCCCTGCTGGCCGAACTGGACGACCTCTTCAAGCCCGAGCGCATCCAGGGCGACCGCTATGCCGTGGCCTCGCAACGCGAGGTGGATACGGAAAAATACGCGTTCGAGACCGTCTGAACACGCCGCAGGCCGCTCATGGCATGGCTGCGGCCAGGTCGAATGGCGCCGTGGGCGTGCCCTGGTGGAAGCGCATCTGCCAGCCCCGGGCCGTGCGCAGCCAGACCGAGGAGCGCAGCGTATGCCGGCCGGCCGTTCCATCCTCGGCCACGCTGGCCGAGCGGTAGGTCAGCAGCGCGCTGTCCGGTCCCAGGCGCGCCAGCGCAAAGCCGCCTGACACCAGCCGGGCAGGGACCCCTGCTGGCAAGGCGGCCGCCAGACCGTCCACGGTGGCGGCCCGGTCGTGCATGCCGCCCGATCGGCCGAATTCCAGAAAGTCTTCGTGCAGCAGCGCCTGCAGCTGGCCTGCATCCGATCGCACCTGAGGATCGTGCAGCCGCACTTCCAGTGCCTGCAGATGCTGCAGCAGATGGTCGTCGCCGCCATGCATGTCCAGGTCAGGAAGTTGCGCCATGGCCATGTTGTTCACCATCAGATCAGATCCCGCATGGCCTGCGCCGTCTCGCGCAGCATGGGCAGCACGCGCGCCACGGCGTCCTTGCCGGTTTCGCGGCCCATGGGCATGGTGATGTTGAGGGCGCCGGCCAGCGCGCCGTGGCGGTCGCGCAGCGGCACGGCAATGCCGCGCGAGTCCAGGTTGAGCTGCTGCTCGCACAGCGCCCAGTCCTGGGTGCGGATCAGGGCCAGTTCGCGGCGCATTTCGGCGGGGCAGGTGATGGTGTGCGAGGTGAAGACCGTCAGCGCGCGGTTGTCCAGCCAGTGCTCCAGCTCGGCGTCGCTGCGCATGGACAGCATCAGCATGCCGGCCGCCGTGACCTGGGCCGGCACGCGCGCGCCCAGCACGTAGCCGGTGTTCATGTTGCGGTTGGGGCCGTTGCGCGCGATATAGACCACTTCGTCGTCGTCCAGCACCGCCAGGTAGGCGGTTTCATGGGTGCCGGCCGCCACGCGCTGCAGGAACGGCTGGACGATGCGCGGCAGCCGCGCCGACTCCAGGTACGACTGCCCCAGCCGCAGCACGCGCGGCGTGAGCCAGAACAGCTTGCCGTCCCCCGCCACGTAGCCCATGTGCTGCAGCGTCAGCAGATAGCGCCGCGCGGCGGTGCGCGTCATGCCCGTGCGCTGGCCGGCCTCGGCGGCCGTCATGCGCGGGTGGGCGTCGTCAAAGGCTTCGATGATCGATACGCCGCGTTCCAGTCCGGCAATCCAGTCGCGCTGGGCGAGGGTGGAAGGTGTTGTCATGGCGAGCTTGAGTTTTCCGTATTAACCCTGGGTGCGTGCGATTATCGAACCGCGCGGTGCGATCAGCGCACATGCCCCTGGAAATTGGCTTGGGCAGATTCATAGGCGGGAACTACATTTTTTACATCCCGCTGGCCTGGCCGCAAGCATCCATCACGTGCCGCAGCGGGGATCTTTTGCCTGGAGGAGACAACACATGAGCGCAACACCGGTACATACGCAGTCAACGCAGCACCAACCCAGGAAGGCCGCCACCAGCGGCTGGATAGGCTCGGCCCTGGAGTACTACGATTTCTTCATCTACGCCACGGCTGCGGCGCTGATCTTTCCGCAGATCTTCTTTCCGCAGGGTGATCCGGCGATTGCCATCATCGCCTCGCTGGCCACCTATGGCGTGGGCTATGTGGCGCGGCCCATCGGCGCCTTCGTGCTGGGCCACCTGGGCGACACGCACGGGCGCAAGCAGGTGCTGGTGTGGTGCATGTTCCTGATGGGCTTTTCCACCATCGCCGTGGGGCTGCTGCCCACCTATGACCAGGTCGGCCTGTGGGCACCGGCGCTGCTGGTGCTGATGCGGCTGATCCAGGGCTTTGCGGTGGCAGGCGAGATCTCGGGCGCCAGCTCCATGATCCTGGAGCATGCCCCGTTCGGGCGGCGCGGCTTCTTCGCCAGCTTCACGCTGCAGGGCGTGCAGGCCGGCCAGATCCTGGCAGCGGCCGTGTTCCTGCCGCTGGCGCACTACATGCCCACCGAGCAGTTCAACAGCTGGGGCTGGCGCATTCCCTTCATCCTGAGCTTCGTGGTCATCATCGCGGGCTGGATCATCCGCCGCGAGGTCAACGAGACCCCGGCCTTCACGGCAGCAGGCCGCAGCGAGGCGCGTCCGCGTTCGCCCGTGGTCGAGGCCTTCCGCCACCATTCGCCCGACATGCTGCGCGTGGTCTGCATGGCGCTGATGAACGTGATCCCCGTGGTGGCCACCATCTTCGGTGCCGCCTATGCGGTGCAGCCCGCCTACGGCATCGGCTTCGCCAAGGACATGTACCTGTGGATTCCCGTGGTGGGCAACATCGTCGCGGTGCTGGTGATCCCCCTGGTGGGCAACCTGTCCGACCGCATCGGCCGGCGCCCGCCCATCATCTTCGGCGCGCTGCTGTCCGGGCTGCTGGCCATCGGCTACCTCTACGCCATCAGCACGCGCAACATGCCGCTGGCCTTCGCCATGTCCATCCTGATGTGGGGCGTGGTCTACCAGGGCTACAACGCAGTGTTCCCCAGCTTCTACCCCGAGCTGTTCCCGACGCGCACACGCGTCTCGGCCATGGCCATCTCGCAGAACGTGGGCACGGCCATCACCGCCATGCTGCCTGCGCTGTTCACGGCCGTGGCGCCTCCGGGATCCCAGAACATCTGGCTGACGGTGGGGCTGATCGCCTTCGGCATCACCGTGGTCGCAGCGCTGGCCGCCTGGAGCGCCCGCGAGACCTACCGCGTGCGCATGGAGGATCTGGGCGAGGCCGGTGCGCAGCCTGTGGACCCAGCCGAGTACGAGCGCCTGCGCACCCAGGCCCTGGCCCAGTCCGGCCGCTGAATTGCACACGCCACATTCCGCCAACCCAAGCATCCGAAAGCCCAGGGAATGATTTCCGGAAAAACCACCCTCATCGCGCACATCGGCGATCCCACCGAGACCTTCAAGTCGCCCATGATCTACAACCCATGGTTCGACGGCCGGGGCATAGACGCCTGCGTCGTGCCCATGGGCGTGAAGGCGGCGCATTTCGCGCCGGACTTCGCGGCCATCATGCGTTTCACCAACCTGCGCGGCGCGCTGATCACCATGCCGCACAAGGTGTCCGTGGTGGACCTGGTGCACGAGGTCACGCCCGCCGTGCACATTGCAGGCGCCTGCAATGCCGTGCTGCGGCGCGAGGATGGCTCGCTGCTGGGCGACCAGTTCGACGGCGCGGGCTTTGTGCGCGGCGTGCTGCGCAAGGGGCGGCAGCTGCAGGGCGCGCGGGTGCTGATTTCCGGGGCAGGTGGCGTAGGGTCGGCAATTGCCGCCTCGCTGGCGGCAGCCGGCGTGGGCGAGCTGATGCTGTTCGACACGCGGGCTGAGAGCGCGCAGGCCCTGGCAGGGCGGCTCGCTGCCTACTACCCGAGGATGACGGTGGGCACGGGCTCCAGGGACCCGCAGGGCTTTGACGTGGTCGTCAACGCCACGCCGCTGGGCATGAAGGACGATGACCCGCTGCCTTTCGATGTGCAGCGCATTGCGCCCACCACCTTTGTGGGCGAGGTGGTGATGAAGTCCGAGTTCACGCCCCTGCTGCGCGCCGTGCGCGACAAGGGCTGCGACTTCCAGGTGGGCACGGACATGCTGTTCGAGATGATTCCCGCCTACCTCGAATTCTTCGGCTTCGGCAGCGCCACGCCCGACGAGCTGCGCGCCACCGCCCACATCTCCTACTGATCCAGTCGACAGACAACCGGCCCTGAATGCGTCCAGGGCAGGGCGCAGCCACGCCCGAAAAAGCATTTTTCACAGAGAAGGAGACAAGACCATGCAACAGCAAATGCACCAGACACCGCGAGTGCCGCAGCGCGGGGCCCTTCGCATCCTGGCCCTGACCACCGTGCTGGGCGCCTGGGGCGCGGGTGCCCACGCCCAGTCCTCGGTCACCATCTACGGCAGCGTGGACCAGTACGTCAACCACATGCGCAGCAGCTCGGGCGCATCCATGACCACGCTGGAGGACGGTGCCCTGCTGCGCAGCCGCCTGGGCTTTCGCGGTCAGGAAGACCTGGGTGGTGGCCTGTACGCGAAGTTCCAGCTGGAGATGGGCATCAACGCCGACAACGGCACGCAGGCCGACAGCACGCGCGGCTTCGACCGCCAAAGCTGGGTGGGCCTGGGCGGCGGCTGGGGCGAGGTGCGGCTGGGCCGGCAGAACACCGTGATCTTCGGGCGCGGCGACTACATCGACTTCACCTCGCGCACGTTGGGATCGATGGTCAACAACTTCGGTGTGCCCTCGCGCTTCGACAACGACATCTCCTACACCTCGCCGCGCATGGCCGGCTTCCTGTTCGAGGCCCACTACGCCATGGCCGAGACCGGTGCTCCAGCGCGCCAGGCCATCTACCAGCTGGGCCTGGACTACCTGAACGGCCCCTACCGCGTGGGATATGCCGGGCTGTATGCGCGTGCGCCTCAGAACGCGGCCTATACCGACGCGGTCCGCTACGACAACCTCTACGCCAACTACGACTACGGCAAGGGCAAGGTCCAGCTGGCCTTTGTGCGGTCCAACAACAGCACGGCAGGCTCGGCGGGCAACAACACGGGCACGGTGCTGGGCAATGTGGGCGGGCTGGTTGCGGGCACGAATGCCGATGTGCGGCGCTTTTACCGCGTCTGGCAGCTGTCGGCCGACTACCGCGTGACGCCGCAACTGCGCGTGGGCGCGCTGTGGGGCCGCATACAGGATGGCTCGGACAGCGGGCGCGGCGCATCGGGCGGGGCCATCGCGGCCTACTACGACCTGTCCAAGCGCACCATGCTCTACGCGGTGGGCGAGCAGTTGAAGAACGACCGCAACGCGGGCTTCAGGCTGGCGGCCTCGGGCGGCATGAAGCCCAACTTCACATCGGCCGACGACGTCAACGGCCGCACCATCAAGGGCGTGCAGCTGGGCGTGCTGCACCGCTTCTGAGGGGGCATGCCATGGCGCAGCTGCACCCGCTTCGCATTGCCGTGGCCGGCGCCGGCGCGATCGGCCAGGCGCATATCGCCGCCATCGGGGCCCAGGCGGATTGCCGCCTGTCCGCCATCGTGGACCCGGCGCCCGCAGCCCGGGAGCTTGCCCAAAGGGCCGGAGTGCCGCTGTGGCGCGACCTGGGCGAGCTGATCGCCCATGACCGGCCCGACGCCGTGGTGCTGGCCACGCCCAACCGCCTGCATGCCCCGCAGGCGGCGCAGTGCATGCATGCGCGCCTGCCCATCCTGCTGGAAAAGCCCGTCACCTCCACCGTGGCCGAGGCACAGCGTCTGGCCGCGCTGGCCGAGCGCAGCGGCGCCCGCGTGCTGGTGGGCCACCACCGCGCCCACAGCCCGATCATGGCGCGGGCCGCAGCCCTCATCGCTCAGGGGCGGCTGGGCCGCCTGGTGGCCGTGACCGGCGCGGCCCTGTTCTACAAGCCGGACGCCTATTTCGAGGAAGGCCCCTGGCGCCGCGAGGCCGGTGGCGGCCCCATCCTGCTCAACATGATCCACGAGGTCCACAACCTGCGCATGCTGTGCGGCGACATCGTGGCCGTGCAGGCCTTCGCCTCGCATGCCACGCGCGGTTTTGCCGTGGAAGACACGGTGGCCATCAACCTGCGCTTTGCCAGCGGTGCGCTGGGCAGCTTTGTGCTTTCGGACACGGCCGCCAGCGCGCGCAGCTGGGAGCAGACCTCGCAGGAGAACAAGGCCTATGCCAGCTATGAGGACGAAGACTGCTACCTGGTGGCGGGCACCTTCGGCTCGCTGGCCATACCGAGCATGCGGCTGAAGACCTATGCATCGGCAGGCCAGCGCTCCTGGAATGAGCCCTTCGACCTGGATGTGGCCGCCGTGGAGCGCGAAGACCCGCTGGTGCGCCAGATGGCGCATTTCGCGCAGGTGGCGCGCGGCCTGGCACAGCCGCTGGTCAGCGTGCACGACGGCCTGCGCAACCTGCAGATCACCGAGGCCATTGCAGAGGCTGCCCGCATGGGCGCCGCCATCGACACCACGGCGTGACCCGGGCACCACCGGCGCGCCATCCTCCATCCATGACATCAAGCCACGGAGCCTCCATGAAAAAGATCCTGATGCTGCACGGCATCAACCACAACATGTTCGGCCAGCGCGACCCTGCCCAATACGGCACGGTCACGCTGGCCGAGATCGACGCCTCGCTGCGCAGCCTGGGCAGCCAGCTGGGCTGCGAGGTGGACAGCTTCCAGACCAATTGCGAAGGCGCCATGTGCGATCGCATCCACCAGGGCTTTCGGGACGGCGTCGATGGCGTGCTCATCAACGCCGGCGCCTGGACGCACTACAGCTACGGCATCCGCGACGCGCTGGCCATGCTCACCGTGCCCGTGGTGGAGATCCACATGAGCAACATCCATGCGCGCGAGCCCTTTCGCCACCACTCGGTGTTTGCCGACATCGCCCGGGGCCAGATCTGCGGCTTCGGCGCGGACAGCTATCTGCTGGGCCTGCGGGCCGTGCTGTCCGCCGTCGCATAGGATGCATGGCGCGCAACTGGCCATGTATCGTCCTTCGAACTCCCTCGCTCGACGCGCTGCATGCAGTGACCAGGCTTCATTGAGATGAACTTCGCCGATCCCGGCCCGCGCCGCTCCGTTTCCTTCCTCCTGCTGCTGCCGCTGCTGCTGGCCGCGCAGCCGGTCGCCACCGATGGCTATCTGCCGGCGTTGCCCGAGATCGCGCGCGACCTGGGCTCGGCCAGCAGCAGCCTGACCGTGTTCATGCTGGCGTTCGGTGTCGCCCAGCTGGTGTGCGGGCCGCTGGCCGACCGCTTCGGGCGCCGGCCGGTTCTGCTGACGGGTTTGGCCTGCTACACGGCAGCGGCGGCAGGCTGTGCGCTGGCGGGCAGCGCGGACGCACTGGTGGCCTGGCGCGCCGTGCAGGGCGCGGCCATGGCGGCCATCCTGGTGTGCGCACGGGCTGCGGTGCGCGACCTGTATCCGGCCCATGAAGGACCGCGCATCATGGCCCGCGGCCTCACAGGCCTGGGGCTGGTGGCCCTGGTGGCGCCGATTGCCGGTGCATGGGGAGTCCAGGCCACCGGCTGGCGCTGGGTGCTGGTGGCGATGGGCGTCTACTCGCTGGCTTTGCTGGCACTGTGCTGGCGCACTTTCAGCGAGACGCGGCAAGTGCCGGCGGAGTCTGCCCCGGTCCTCGCATCCGTACCCGTATCCGTATCCGCTGGCGGTGTGCGCCAGGTGATCGCCGACCCCGGCTTTTGCGCCTGGACGGCGCTGGCCGCAGCCACCTACGGCGGCATCTTCTGCTTTTTGCTGCTGTCGCCGATGGTGTACGTCGACCTGTTCGGCCTGTCGCCCGTGCTCTACGGCTGGATTCCAGCGGGCGGCTCGCTGGTCTACATCCTGGGCATCACATGGTGCCGGCGCCTGCTGTCGCGCCACGGGCCGGTGCGCACGGTGCAACTGGGCGCTTCGCTCAGTCTGCTGGGGCCGTGCATCCAGATCGCCGGCTGCGTGCTGGCGCCGGCCTCGCCCTTTCCACTGCTGCTGGGGCACGCGGTGTATGCACTGGGCCATGGCCTGCACCAGCCTTGCGGCCAGGCGGGCGCGGTGGGTGGTCTGCCGCCGCAGCTGGCCGGGCGGGCCGTGTCGTGTTCGGGCTTCGCGATCATGTGCGTGGCCTTCTGCGCCGGCCAGCTGGCGGCGCAATTTGTCGATCCGACGATGCGCCACGGTGCCTGGCCGATGGTGCTGCCCATGGCGCTGGCAGGCGTTGTGCTGGTCCTCATCGCCTTTGTCTGGCTGCCGTGGCTGTACCGGGTGCGGTCAGCGCAAAGGGTTCAGCCCCGGTCATGACACTGTTCATGCATCCGCGCGGTATTCCCCCCGATGCTTCATGAACCGGTGGTAGGACATGCGCAGGTGCAGCTGCATCACCTGGCGTGCCAGCTCGCCATCCCTGGCGCGTACGGCGATCACCAGGTCGCAGTGGTGGTGCAGGCTTTGCACCAGCTCTTCGGGCGTGTAGATGTAGAACGACCGCTTGATGATCGGCATGTCGATCATCGTCGCCAGCATGGTCTTGAGGCGCGGCGAGCCCGATGCCTCGATCAGCGCGTGGTGAAAATCCCGGTTGGCTGACTGCACCTCGCCAATGCCGTCGTGGCCAGCGGCAATGCCGGCCTCCATGCGCTGGTTGCTGGCCTCCAGCTCATTGGCCAGCCCCTCGCCGCCGCGCGTGGCCGCGAGGAACGAGGCGTACGGCTCCAGCAGCATGCGCAGCTGGAAGGTCTCCTCCACATCCCAGTCGCTCCACTCCGACACGCGGATACCCTGGCCCGCGCCATCGGTGGCCAGACCATCTTCCACCAGGCGGTGCAGCGCATTGCGCACCGGCGTGCGGCTCAGTCCCAGGTCGCGGGCAATGGGCTCTTCCTTGAGCTGTTCGCCGGGTCGGTAGTGGCCGCCGATGAGCCGCTGCCGCAGAACCTCGTACGCCTTGTCTTTCACGTTTTGCACTGTGTTTGCACCAGGTGGGTGGGGATGGTGCGCTGATTCTAGGTGACGACGGAAGGGCTCGCCGCGCTGCGCTTCATTCAGAAAAATACAAAACAAGTACAAATATCCGCAGTTCTACGGGAAATCTCTATGAGTGGATCGGAGTTGCACTCCATAGACTGCGATCAATGTTTTAAATTTGTACTTTTATGAAGTTCGCAATACTGGGTGGTGGAATGGTCGGCGCCTGCTACATGCAGGCCTTTGTGGAGCAGGGGCACAGCCTGGTGGGCCTGTGCGACCTGCAGCCCAACGCTGCGGTGGCCGACGCCGTGCAGGCCGCTGGTGCGCAGGTGCATACCGCGCCCGGTGCCTGGCTGGCCGAGGCCGACGTGGTGGTGAGCGCCGTGTTCGGCACCGTGGCGCGCAGCCTGTTCGAGGCCTGCCTGCCTCATCTGCGCGATCTGCGCGATCTGGCCGAGGGCGTGGTCTATGTGGACATGACCACGGCCGACCCGCAGGAGATGCGCGAATGCGGCGAGCTGGCCCGGCGCGTCGCCCAGGGCAGGGCGGTGCACTTCGTGGACGTGGCCATCACCGGCGCGGTCAACCTGGGCGGCAGCAAGACGCCGCTGCTCGTGGCCGGTGGCAAGGCCGGTTTTGTACAGGAATTGTTCTTGCCCCTTGGCGGCTCCGTTCGCGTGGTGGGCGGACAGCCGGGCGATGCCGCCGCGCTCAAGCTCCTGCGCAGCATCTACACCAAGGGGACCGAGGCACTGGCCGTGGAGTGCCTGGTGACGGCCCAGCAGATGGGCCTGCGCGAGCAGCTGCATGCCGTGCTGCAGGACATCGACGAGACACCGCTGCGCACGCTGATGGAGTCCATGGTGCGCACGCACATCCCGCATTCCGCACGCCGCCGCAACGAGGTGGCCGATGCCCGGCAGCAGATGGCCCGCAACGGCCTGGCGCCCATCGCCTTGCCCGCCGTCGAGGCGCTGTTCGCCGCCACGGCCCGGGCGCATGCGGCCCAGCCGTTCACCGGCACCTCCACCGACGAGGCCATCGATTGGCTGGGCAGCCACGTGCTCGCCAGCCAAGCCTGATCAACGTACCCCTGCGCCAACCGACACCACCAAAGGAGACATCCGCAATGACGACCCCGACCCGACGCCGCCTGGCCCTCGCCGGCCTGCTGGCACTGACCGCTGCCGCCATGGCCCCGGCCCATGCCCAGGGCACCTATCCGCAGCGGCCCATCAGGTTCATCGTGCCCTTTCCGGCCGGTGGCGGCACCGACAACCTCACGCGGCTGGTCGGCACCAAGCTCACCGAGGCCCATGGGTGGCCCATCGTGGTGGAGAACAAGCCCGGTGCCGGTGGCAACCTGGCTCTGGACCAGGTGGCCAAGGCCCCCGCCGACGGCCTGACCCTGGTGATGGCGCAGACCGACAACGTGGTGCTCAACCCGCTGCTGTACTCCAAGCTCACCTACAACCCCGACAAGGACCTGCGCGCCGTGGCCCTGGTCGCAGCCGGCTCGGCCGTGCTCGTGGTGAATGCCGATTCGCCGTACAAGTCCCTGGACGACATCGTCCAGGCGGCGAAGAAGGACCCCGGGCGCCTGAGCTTTGCCACGCCGGGCACCGGCACCATTTCGCACCTCATCAGCGAGGCCTGGCAGAAAAGCTCGAATGTGAAGTTCACCCACGTGCCGTTTCGCGGCATGGCGCAGGCCATGCCCGACCTGCTGGGCGGGCGCATCGACATGTACATGGGCTCCGTCCCCACGCTGCTGTCGCACATCCAGTCGGGCAAGGTGCGCGCCATTGGCGTGACCACCGCGAGCCGCTCCAAGCTGCTGCCCGATGTGCCGACCTACACCGAATCCGGCATCAAGGGCGTGGAGCTGGCCAGCGTGTGGGGCGTGATGGCCCCGGCCGGCACCTCCGACGCCATCGTCAAGCAGCTCAACGAAGCCATCAACAAGGTGGTGAACGCACCCGACACGGCCAGGAAGATCGCCGACTCGGGCGCCGAACTCATCACCGGCACACCGCAGGACATGGCCAGGCTCTACGCCAGCGACCGCGCCCGCCTGGCACCCATCGTCAAGAGCTCTGGCACCACGCTGGATTGAGCAGCACGGCTTTCATTCCATCCACTCTGAGTACCACACCATGATCGGTCTTCAAATTCTGAAGCGGCAACGCGCTGTCAGCCTTGATATTGCCAGGCGCTATCTCGACGTGCCTGTTGCCAACGTCAGCGATTGCATGGCCCGAATGACGGCGGGCGGCGCGCGGCTGCGCCCCATGCACGGCGGCGGGCGCATGGCCGGCCCTGCGTTGACCATCAAGACACGCCCGGGCGACAACCTCATGCTCCACAAGGCACTTCAACTGGCCAGCCCAGGTGACGTGATCGTGGTGGATGCGGGCGGCGACCTCACCAACGCACTCATCGGAGAAATCATGGTCGGAGACGCCATGCGTCGCCAGCTGGGCGGCATCGTGATCAATGGCGCGATCCGGGACGCGGCATGGATTCGTGCTGGCAGCTTCCCGGTATTCGCCGCGGGCGTCACGCACCGCGGACCCTACAAGGACGGCCCGGGCGAAATCAATGTGCCGATCGCCATCGATGGCATGGTGATCGAGCCCGGTGACCTCATGATTGGCGATGACGATGGCTTGCTGTGCGTACCGTATGCGCAGGCGCAGGCCCTGCTGGATGCAGCACACGGAAAGCAGGTCGTTGAGGCCAGGATGGTGGCCGACATCGCTGCCGGTACCTACAGCGCGCCATGGATAGACGAGACGCTCAAGCGTCTGGGCTGCCCGATTCAGCCGTAGCGCCGGCGCTGCATCACCCATCCGGCACCCATCCAGCACCCGTCGCCCGTCCGCCTCAGGCCTCGGCCAGCGCCTTCAGATGGCTTTCCAGGCCACCGGTGCCGCTGGCCGCGTTCACATGGTCGAAGTAGCCGTACCAGCCGCTGGCCTTGATGCCCGCCAGCAGGGCATCGCGGGCGGCGGTATCGGGAAAGCGCCAGATGCCCAGGAAGCGGTGGGGGCTGGCCTGGTCCAGGCCGCGGTCGGTCTCGGCCAGGGCCAGCACCTGCACGCCCATGGCAGCCAGCCCGCCCATGGCGCTGGCAACCCCTTCCAGAAACTGCTGGCGCTGCGCGGCGGGCAGGGCCAGCCAGGCGGGGTTGGGGGAATAGAGCTCGACCAGATAGTGGGACATGGTGTTTCCTGGGGTTGAGGCGCTGTGCGCCAGGTGTGGTGTCGGCATATTGTATGGTGGCTAACCATATATTTTCCTGATGAAACACCTTGGAGGGAAATGCTGCCACCGCCGTCCTGGCGACCGGTCGGCCCTACACTGGCGCATGCACGAATTCAGGGTGATGGTTGTCGGGGGATATGGCTTTTTCGGCAGCCGGCTGGTGCGCCGGCTGGCACGGCAGAAGGCGCTGCACATCGTGGTTGTGGGCCGCTCGGGCGCCAAGGCACAGGCCTTGGTCGATGCGCTTTTGCCCGATGCCCATGCCGGGCTGTCCGCCGTGGCGGTGGACGCCATGGACCCGGGGCTGCAGGCCCGGCTCCAGGAGCATGGCATCCATCTCCTCATCCATACCTCAGGCCCTTTCCAGGGGCAGGACCATCGCGTGGCACAGGCCTGCGCCCATGCGGGTGTGCACTACGTGGACTTGGCCGATGGCCGCGACTTCGTCGGCGGCATCACCGCCCTGCAAGCCGCTGCGCTGGCCCGGGGCGTGCTGCTGACCAGCGGGGCCAGTTCCGTCCCCGCACTGTCCACGGCGGTGGCCGATCGGCTGGCAGGCGGCATGGCCTGCGTGGATTCCATCGACATAGGCATCAGCCCCGGCAACCGCACGGAGCGCGGCCTGTCCACGGTGGCCGGCATCCTGAGCTACTGCGGCAAGCGCCTCGCGTCCGCTGGCCCGCAGCCGGTGTTCGGCTGGTCGGGCAGCTGGCGCCACCGCTATCCCGAGCCTGTGGGGGCGCGGCTGCTGTCGCCCTGCGATGTGCCTGATCTGGTACTGCTGGCACCCCGGTATGCGGGCAAGCCTGGCGTGCGTTTTGGCGCGGGGCTGGAGTTGGCATTTCTGCACAGGGGCATGAATGCCATGGCCTGGCTGGCGCGCCTGGGCCTGGTGCGCGACTGGTCGGTGCACGCCGCGTGGCTCAAGCGCGCGGCGGACTGCTTCAAGGACTGGGGCAGCGATGCGGGTGCCATGCATGTGTGCGTGCGTGGGCGGGACGCACAGGGCTTCGTGCAGGAGCGCGTCTGGGTGCTGGTCGCCGGGTCGGGCGACGGCCCCTATGTGCCCACGCTGGCCGCCTCGGCCCTGGCGCGGAAGCTGGCGGCAGGCCAACTGCCCGCCGTGGGCGCCATGCCCTGCATGGGCCTGCTGACCCTGGAGGATTTCGAGCAGGAGGCCCGTGGCCTGGACATCCGCATGAGGGAGATCCATCCATGAGCCGGAGGCTGTCCATGTACGAGCAGGCCATGGGCGAGCGCTTTGCCCGGCTGGACCCCGCCGTGCAGGCCTTCCACCGCCTGACGGGCCGCCATGAGCTTCATGGCTGGGTCCGCACCCAGGCGCCGCAGTCCCTGGCGGCCCGGCTGCTGGCGCTGTGTCTGGGCACGCCGCTGCGCGCCAGCGATGGGCCCATCCGCTTCGCGCTGCAGGCCCAGCCCCAGCGTGAGGTCTGGACCCGCCACTTTCCCGCGCAGACCATGCGTTCCAGCCTGCGCCTGCAGGACGGGCAGATCATCGAATCCTTGGGCGCAGCGCGGCTGAGCTTCGGGTTGGAGGCCGATGGCAATCGGCTGGTGATGCGCCTGCGCAAGTTGCGCTTTCTGGGCATGGCCTGCCCGGCCTGGCTGGAGCCGCGCATCGTGGCCGAGGAGCGCGGCGAGGGGGATCGCCTGCATTTCCACATCGAGGCAGCCGTGCCCTGGGTGGGCGTGGTCGCCAGCTACAGCGGGCATCTGCAATTGCCCACGGTGCGGCAAGACACTTCAGTGCCCAAGGAGGGCGAATCATGATTGTGGTGTTCGACGGCCAATGCCTGCTGTGCAATGGCTGGGTGCAGTTTCTGCTGAGGCACGACAGGCGCGGCAGGTTCCGCTTTGCCTCCATCCAGGGCGAGGCCGGCGGCAGGATGCTGGCCGATGCAGGCCTGCGGGTCGAAGGTCTGCAGACGCTGCTGCTGGTGGATGGGGACCGTTCCTGGCAGCACACGGACGCCATCCTGCGCGTGCTCCATGGCCTGGGCTGGCCCTGGCGGCTGGCATGGGCGGCGTGGCTGATTCCCCGCCCCCTGCGCGATGGGCTGTACCGCTGGCTGGCCCGCAACCGCTACCGCTGGTTTGGCCGCAGCGCGCAGTGCATGGCGCCCGATCCGCAGGTGGCCGCGCGCTTTCTGGACTGAGCGGCTGCGGCCCGCCTGCACGCAGACGTCCACCAATCATTTCTGCTTTGCATATGCGACAGGCGTGTTTGCTCCAAGCGGAGTCGGCCCTTAGGCTGGCGCGCTTTGCCAGCACCATGTCCAGCCCTGCCACAAGCTCCCCTTCCCCATCCGGCGCATTCGCCACTTCCCCCCAACCCGCCACGGCGTTGCACCGTGCCACGCCCGCCACTCTGGCGGCTGTGCTTGAGCAACTGCCCCCGACCCAGGCCCGATGGGCGCGCGCCGCAGGCTTTGATGCGCAGCCGGGCCGCATGCTGCTGTTGCCCGGCATGCAGGCTGAAGTGCAGGCCGAAGTGCAGAGGGAAGGGCAGGGCGAGTGCACTGCCCTCGCTGGCGTGCTGGTCGGCGTGGACCCGGACCAGCCGCTGTGGCAGCTGGCCGGCCTGCCGGCTGCGCTGCCGCCCGGCACCTATGCGCTCGCCGATGCGGATGAGGCTCAGAGGCCGCATCTGCTCCTGGGCTGGGCACTGGGCGCGCTGCCATCGACCCGCCAGGCGCGGCAGTCGGATGCGGCAACCGCTCCATCACTCGCTCAGTTGGTGGCAAGCCCTGATGAGCAGGCCGCTGTTGCGCCAATGGCCGCCGCCATTGGCGAGGTGCGGCGGCTGGTCAACCTGCCTGCCAACCAGCTGGGTCCCGAACAGCTGGCCCAGGCCGTGGCCGACCTGGCCGCGCGCCATGGCGCGCGCTACCGGCAATGGGTGGGCGACGAACTGCCTGCCGCAGGCTTTGCCCTGGTGCACGCCGTGGGTCGGGCGGCGGCCCAGGCGCCGCGCGTGGCCGAGCTGACCTGGGGCGATGCCGCGCTGCCCCATGTGGTGCTCATCGGCAAGGGCGTGTGCTTTGACTCCGGCGGGCTGGACCTCAAGCCCGCCGCAGGCATGCGCTGGATGAAGAAGGACATGGGCGGCGCCGCACACGCCCTGGCCCTGGCCGATCTGCTGATGCAGGCGGGCCTGCCCATCCACCTGAAGCTGCTGGTGCCTGCGGTGGAGAACGCCGTGGGTGCCGGTGCGCTGCGGCCCGGCGACATCATCGAGGCCGGTGACGGCCGGCGCGTGGAGATCGAGAACACCGATGCCGAAGGCCGGCTCCTGCTGGCCGATGCGCTGCACCACGCCATTCGCAGCGCGCCCACGCCGCCCGCGCTGCTGATCGACCTGGCCACGCTCACGGGCGCTGCGCGCACGGCGCTGGGGCCGGACCTGCCCGCGCTGTTCAGCAACCATGACGGCTGGGCCTATGCGCTGCTGGCCCAGGGCCGCGCGCAGGCCGACCCGCTGTGGCGCCTGCCCCTGTGGGCCCCGTACCGCCGCATGCTCCGCTCCGACCAGGCCGACCTGCTCAACGCCGCCAGCACGCCGCAGGGCGGCGCCATCACGGCTGCGCTGTTCCTGGAGAGCTTTGTGCCGCCCGAGCTGCCCTGGCTGCACCTGGACCTGTTCGCCTGGAATCTGGAGGAGCGCCCCGGCCGGCCCAGGGGCGGCGAGGCCCAGGGCCTGCGCGCGCTGTACGCCCTGCTGTCGCAGCGCTTTGCATCTGCCCGCAGCGCATTTGCATAGGCGCAATCAGGCTTTGCGGCGGGCCGGTGGCTCCACACAATCGGCCGTCTGGTGCAGCCGGCGCGGCACCCGCCGCCGCCTTCCTGCGATCTTGTTCCGGCTGCCAGGACACTTCATGACCCAAAGACGCTTCCTGCCTCGCCTTTCCCTGCTGCGCACCCACTTGCGCACCCTGCGAACTTCCGCACTGCTTCCCGCCCTGGCCGCAGCCTTGCTGTGCGCACCGCCCGCCCAGGCCGAAACCCTGCGCTGGGCGCGCTCCACCGACGCATCCACGCTGGACCCGCATGCGCTGAACAACGGCCCCAACCACAACCTGCTGCACCAGATCTACGAGCCGCTGATCATCCGCACGGCCGATGGCAAGCTGCTGCCCACCCTGGCCACGTCCTGGGCGCTGACTGCCGACCCCTCGGTCTGGGAGTTCAAGCTGCGCAAGGGCGTGAAGTTCCATGACGGCAGCCTGTTCACGGCCGACGACGTGCTGTTCTCGCTGCGCCGCGCGCGCTCGGCCACCTCGGACATGCGCTCGCTGCTGACCTCGATCACCGACGTGACCAAGGTCGATGCCTTCACCGTGCACATCAGGACCAACGGGCCCAACCCGCTGCTGCCGGCCAGCCTCATCAACATCCAGATCCTGAGCGCCGCCTGGGCCAAGGCCTACGGCGCGGAGCAGCCGCAGAACGCGCTGGCCAAGGAAGAGAACTACGCCACGCGCAACGCCAACGGCACGGGGCCCTACGTCATCGCCTCGCGCGAGCAGGACACGCGCACCGTGCTGCGGCAGTTTCCCGGCTACTGGGGCAAGGGGCTGTTCCCGCTGGAGATCGACGAACTGGTCTACCTGCCCATCAAGTCCCAGGCCACGCGCGTGGCGGCGCTGCTGTCGGGAGAGGTGGACTTCGTGCAGGACCTGCCCATCCAGGACATTGCGCGCCTGAGCGCCGACCCGCGCTTTCGCATCAACCAGGCCGCCGAGAACCGCACCATCTTCCTGGGCCTGAACGTGGGCGCCGCCCCGCTGTCGCATTCCGATGTGAAGGACAAGAACCCCCTGGCCGACCTGCGCGTGCGCCAGGCCTTCCAGCTGGCCATAGACCGCCAGGCCATACAGCGCGCCGTGATGCGCGGCCTGTCCGTGCCCACCAACATCATTGCGCCGCCGTTTGTGCACGGCTACGAGAAATCCTTTGGCGCCGTGGGCAAGGCCGACCTTGTCCAGGCCAGGAAGCTGCTGGCCGACGCCGGCTACCCCAACGGCTTCGGCATCACCCTGCATTGCACGAACGACCGCTACCTGAACGACGAGGCCATCTGCCAGGCCATCGCCGGCTTTCTGGGCCGCATCGGCGTGAAGACCGCCGTGTCGTCCCGGCCGCTGGCCATCCAGACGGCGGCCATCAACAACCAGGAAACGGATTTCTACCTCTACGGCTGGGGCGTGCCCACCTATGACTCGGCCTATGTCTTCGACTACCTGGTGCACACGCGCGGCAAGAATGGCCGGGGCAACACCAATGCCACGCGCTACAGCAATGCCGAGCTGGACAGCCAGATCGTCTCCCTGGCCTCCGAGGGCGATGCGCGCAAGCGCGATGCCACCATCCACTCCATCTGGAGCACGGTGCAAAAGGAGCTGATCTACCTGCCGCTGCACGACCAGATCCAGACCTATGCCATGGTGCGCAAGTTCGACATCCCGGTGAATCCGTCGAACACGCCGTACTTCAAGCTGTTCAAGCAGCCCGGTGCGCGCCAGGCTGCGGTGGCCGGCGCGCAGTGATGCCCGCGCATTCATGAGCGCGATTGCGCAATCGCCGCACAGGTCTCAGCAATGCCTGCAGCCATCGCTCCTACGCTTGCACCCTTGTCAATGCAGGAGTGCAGGCGGATATGGACTGGATGGTGTTGGGGCTGCTGGCCGGCCTGGTGTTGGGGGCATATGACTTTCTGACCAAGCTGGCGCTGGGGGAAAAGTCCGTGCTGGAGGTGGTGTTCTGGTGCTCGGCGCTGGGCGCGCTGCTGTGGCTGCCTTTCGTGGCGATGGGCGATTCCTCGTCCGCCGCGCTGGACCTGCGCCAGCAGATGCTGCTGCTGCCCAAGTCGCTGATGATGGTGGCCACCTGGGTGCTGTCGTACTACTCGGTGAAGGCCTTGCCGCTGTCCATCTCTGCGGGCGTGCGTGCCAGCGGGCCGCTGTGGACGGCGCTGGGCGCGGTGCTCCTGCTGTCCGAGCACCTGGGCTGGTGGCAATGGCTGGGTCTGGCGGTGTCCATGGCCTCGTACTACCTGTTCTCCCTGGTCGGCCAGAAGGAGGGCATAGGCTTTGGCCGCAATCTCTGGGTGCTGTGCATGCTGGCGGCCACGCTGCTGTCCTCGGCCAATGCCCTGTACGACAAGCACATTCTGGCCACGCTGCGCATGGACCTGGTTGCCGTCCAGGCCTGGTCTGCGCTGCAGCGCGGCGCCCTGGCCTTGCTGCTGTTGCCCTGGATCTGGCGCGGGCTGGAGCTGCGCAGCCTGCTGGGGCGCAACTGGGCCGTGCCCGCCATTGCGCTGGCCTATGTGCTGGCCGAGTCCATCTACCTGGCCGCCGTGCAGATGGAGGGCGCGCAGATTGCCGTGATCTCGGTGCTGCGCCGCGCCAATCTGGTCATGGTGTTTGCGCTGTCGGCACGGTTCTTTGCCGAACGCCATCTGCGGCCCAAGGCGGCGGCCATGGCGGGCGTGCTGCTGGGCATTGCGCTGACCATGGCGCGCTGAGGATGTGAGGGCGTGAACGTGTGAGCGTGGGAAGCGTGAACGCGGGCGGCGGGCGGCGGCGCCCGGCTATCCGGCCTCGGCCGCCACCGCACGAATCCAGTCCATGACGGCTGCGCCATGGCGCGAGACCATGGCGCGCTCGGAAGCCAGCAGGAAATAGCTCTGGCTGCAGGGGATGGCCGTGTCCGAGACGCGCACCAGGCTGCGCTCGGCCAGCAGGCGCTGGACCAGGGAGCGGCGGCCCAGCGCAATGCCTTGCAGGTTCAGCGCCGCGTCCAGCATGAAGCCCGTGTCCGAGTAGCTGAGCTGGCGCTGGGCTGCCGAGATGCGCAGGCCCGCGGCCTGCAGCCAGGGCTCCCAGGGTTGGCGGCTGTGCGAGAGCAGGTTGGCCCGCCGGAACAGCCCGGCCAGATCCAGGCCCTCGAACTGCTCCAGGTAGCGTGGCGCGGCCACGGCAAACCATTCGTCGTCCAGCAGGCGTTCGCAGTGGAATGCCAGAGGTGCCTGAGGCGCCTGGTGTGCAAAGCGGATGGCGATGTCCGCCTCGCCCTGCTGGAGGTTGACGGTGCGCGTGGTCGGATCGATGGCGATGGAAACGTCCGGATGGCTGCGCTGAAAGGCCGTGAGCGACGGCACCAGCCGCAGCCGTGCGAACGAGGGCAGGGCGCTGATGCGCACCACGTCGCGCCCCTGCACCAGGCTGCCGAAGGTGGTCTCCAGCGCCTGCAGCGGGGCGCGGGTCTGCTGGTGCAGCCAGGCTCCCTCGGCGCTGAGCGTGACCACGCGCGTGGTGCGGTGGAACAGCGGGGTGCCCAGCAGCTTTTCCAGTTCGCGGATGCGGTGGCTGACGGCGCTGTCCGAAAGGTTCAGTTCTTCGGCCGCCTGCTTGAAGCTCTGGCTTCGCGCCACGGCATCGAAGGCGGCGATGAGGTGAAGGGGCGGGATGTTGCGCATGGCTGGCCGGCATCGTACTGGAGCCGGGCGCGCCGATGGCCGGCGCCTTCATCCGTGCTCTCATTTTTTGCAAACAGTGACCCCTGAAAACCGCCCATCTCGGACACGGCGCCCCATTCGCAGCGGACAATCGTCGGGCCAGGAATATGACGGGATTTCGACAGTTCCCGCCGCCTGCTGGCCAGCCAAGGACTACCGCGCATGACAGAAGACCCCCGCCGAGATTCCCCCGCAGATGCCGCCCCCGCCGCCGCCCAGGCGCCGCAGACGGCCACGCAGCTGCGCATCGGCACCGTCGCCAAGCTCAATCTCGCCGACTTCCAGAACGCCGTGCCCGCGCTGCTGGAGCTGGCCATCGTCAACGAGGGCGAGCTGCCGCTGCAGGCGCTGAGCCTGCACCTGGCCTCGGAGCCTGCCTTCATCAAGCCGCGCACCTGGCGCCTGGAGTCGGTGGCCGCGCACAGCACCTATGCGCTGACCGACCTGGATGTGGCGCTGGACGGCGCCTTGCTCTCGCGCCTGACCGAGGCCGAGCCTGCCGTGCTGCGGCTGGAGCTGCGCAGCGGCCAGCCGGCAGAGACGGTGCTGGCCCGGCACGAACACCCGCTGGAACTGCTGGCCCGCAACCAGTGGGGCGGCCTGGGGCATTTGCCCGAGATGGTGACGGCCTTCGTGCAACCCAACGATCCGGCCGTGGACCGCATCCTCAAGGGCGCGGCGCAGGCGCTGGAGGCGGCGGGCAAGTCCGGCGCCATCAACGGCTATGAACAGGGGCCGCAGCGGGCCTGGGAACTGGCCTCGGCCATCTGGACTTCCGTGCTCCAGAAGAAACTCAACTACGCGCTGCCGCCGGCCAGCTTCGAGCATGCGGGCCAGAAGATACGCGGCGCTACCCAGGTGCTGGATGCGGGCCTGGCCACCTGCCTGGACCTGACGCTGCTGTTCGCCTCCTGCCTGGAGCAGGCGCACCTGAACCCGCTGCTGGTTTTCACGCGCGGCCATGCCTTCGTGGGCCTGTGGCTGGGCAGGCAGGAATTCTCGACCGCCGTGGTCGATGACATCACGGCCGTGCGCAAGCGGCTCAAGCTGCAGGAGCTGGTGGTCTTCGAGACCACGCTGTCCGCGCAAGGCCAGGCCGTGGCCTTCAGCCAGGCCATTGCCCAGGGCGCGCGCCAGCTGGCCGAAGAGCACGAGGACCAGTTCGAGCTGCTGGTGGATGTGCGGCGCGCGCGCATGCAGCGCATCCGCCCGCTGGCGCTGGCCCAGCCGCAGGACGCCGCGCCCGAGGCCGGCGAAGGCCAAGCCGAGCCCCGACTCACCGTGGAGCCGCCGCCCGAGCTCCTGGCGCAGGCGCAGGCACGCGAAGTGCCCACCTCCCAGCTCGATCCCAAGGACAGGCTGGCGCGCTGGCAGCGCCGGCTGCTGGACCTGTCGCTGCGCAATGCCCTGCTCAACTTCAAGCCCGGCAAGAAATCGCTGCTGCTGCAGGTGGCCGCGCCCGCGCTGGAGGACACGCTGGCCCGGGGCCAGGTGCTCAAGCTGCTGCCCAGCCCCGAGCTCATGCAGGGCAAGGACCCGCGCAGCCAGCCATTGCACGAGGCGCGCAGCCTGGAAGACCTGCGCGGCGCGCACGCCGAAGAGGCGCTGCAGCGGCGCGAGGTCTTCATCGACCTGGAGCCGCTGGAGCTGGACAGCCGCTTTGTGGAGCTGTTTCGCGGCGCGCGCAATGCACTGCAGGAAGGCGGCGCCAACACCTTGTTCGTGGCCCTGGGCTTTCTGGTCTGGAGCCGGCCCGACAAGCCCGATGTGCGCGTGCGCGCGCCGCTGATCCTGCTGCCCGTCACGCTGGAGCGCAAGAGCGCGCGCTCGGGCTTCACGCTGCAGGCGCATGAGGACGAGCCGCGCTTCAATCCCACGCTGGTCGAGATGCTGCGCCAGGACTTCCAGCTGGAGCTGGGCGTGCCCGCAGGCGACCTGCCGCGCGACGAGGCCGGGCTGGACATCACCGGCATCTGGGCCCGCGTGCGCGAGGCGATCAAGGACGTGCGCGGCTGGGAGGTCAGCGAGGACGTGGTGCTGTCCATGTTCTCCTTCGCCAAGTACTTGATGTGGAAGGACCTGGCCGAGCGCGCCGACCAGCTGCGCAGCTCGCCCGTGGTCGCCCACCTGATCGACACGCCGCGCGAGCCCTATCGCTCGGAGATCGCCTTTCCCGACACGCGGCGGCTGGACCAGGAGTTCGCGCCGCAGCAGGTCTTCAGCCCGCTGCCGGCCGATTCATCGCAGCTGTCGGCCGTGATGGCCGCTGCGCGCGGCAAGGACTTCGTGCTCATCGGCCCGCCGGGCACGGGCAAGAGCCAGACCATTGCCAACCTGATCGCGCAGTGCCTGGCCGAGGACAAGCGCGTGCTCTTCGTGGCCGAGAAAATCGCCGCGCTGGACGTGGTCTACCGCCGCCTGCGCGAAGTGGGCCTGGGCGAGTTCTGCCTGGAGCTGCACTCCAACAAGAGCCGCAAGCTCGACGTGCTGGGCCAGCTGCAGAAATCCTGGGACTCGCATGGCCAGGTGGATGCCGAGGCCTGGGCCGCCAAGGCCAGCCAGCTCGGCCGCCTGCGCGAGCAGCTGTCGGCCTATGTGGAGCGCCTGCACCGGCGCCACGCCAACGGCTGGACCATCTACCGCGCCATTGGCGCCGTGGCCGGTGGCGAGGCGCTGCCGCGCCTGGGATTTCACTGGCCCACGCCCCAGGCCCATGACGAAGCGGGCCTGGCCCTTTTGCGCGAGACTGCGGGCCGCCTGCAGGCCAATGCCCAGGCCGTGGGCGCGCAGCATCTGAAGGACGGGCCGCTGGCCACGGTGCAGGCCAGCGACTGGTCCGTACGCTGGCAGCAGCAGATGGTGGATGCCGCCCAGGCGCTGCACGATGCAGGCCAGGGCTTTGCCGAGGCGGCGCAGCAGCTGGGCCGGCTGCTGCGCATCGAGTGGCCGGCGCTGGGGCGCCAGGCGCGCTCGGCGCTGGGCGTGATCGCGCGCGCGCTGCCTGCGGCCGCAGGCCGCAACCTGGCTTTCTGCGTGCTGCCTGACGGCGCGCGCATTGGCGAATCCCTGCAATCGGGCCTGCAGCTGCTGGCGCAGCACGGTGATCTGTCCGCACAGATTCCGGCGCCCTGGCCGGCCGAGCTGCAGGCGCGCCTGGCCCAGGCGCTGGACCTGCTGGCGCAGCGCCGGCGCCTGCAGGCCGGGCTGGGCACCCCCTGGCCCGTGGCCCTGGGCGACGAGCTGGAGCGCGGCCTGCAGTGCATCGACGAGATCGCGGCGCTGCGCCAGGGCCTGTCCGTCAAGTACGGCGCGGGCGTGGGCCAGCTCAACGTGGCGCAGCTGCAGCGCGAATGGGCCAGGGCCGGCAAGTCCTTGTGGCCGCTGTCCTGGCTGGGCCGGCGCAAGGTGCGCGCGGCGCTGGAGGCCACCATCGAAGGCGCGGGCGAGCCGCGCGTGGCCGATGACCTGGCCGCCCTGGTGCGCATCCGGGGCCTGCGCGAGGAACTGGACCAGATCCAGCCCGGCGCCGCAGCCGACGGCCTGTGGGCCGGACACCGCACGCGCACCGACCATGCGCGCAGCGCCTTGAAGGCCAATGCGGCCCTGCTGGCCGCGCGCGCGCAGAAATCCTTCTCGCTCGATGGACTGGAGGCCGTGGCCGAAGGCCATGGCGGTGAGCGCTGGGCGGCCGAAGTGCAGCGCCTGCAGGCCCTGTACCAGATTGACCGCCAGCTCGACGGCTACCTGCCGCTGGCCGATGCCAGCCACGGCCTGTGGCGCGGCCTGGAAACCGATGCCCAGGCCTTGCAGGACGCGCTGGCCTTCGAGCGCGAGCGCCTGCAACTGACGCGGCGCGGCGGCCTGATGGCATCGCACGCCGCCGTGGCCCAGGGCCGCTGTGGCGCGGCACTGCAGCAGGCCCATGCGCAGCTGGCGGCCCGCAGTGCCATCGAGGAACAGCTGCTGGCGCTGGACGAGCTGCGCTTGCGCTGCCCCGGCGTCTGGGACGGCCTGGACACGCGCCCGCAAGCCGTGGAGCATGCGCTGCGCCTGCAGGGATCGCTGCAGGCAGGGCTGACCGGGCTGGGCTGGCAGGAGGCCGAGCTGGCCCAGGCACGCCAGGCCCTGCACCAGGTGCTGGCCTTGCGCAGCGCCGAGCTGGGCGAGGGCGCCGCGATCGGCATGGCCTGCCAGCAGTTGCTGGACAGCCTGGCCGGCCTGCACGCGGCCATAGACCCCTTCAGCGCGGCGGCAGCCCATGGCGAGCCGCAGCAGCGTGCCCTGGCCCAGCGCACCGCCGAGCAGCTGGCGGCCACGGCGGGCGGCGTGCTGGCCGGGCAGGACGGCCTGCATGCCTGGTGCGCCTGGCGCAATGCCCAGGCCGCGGCCCGCGCGGGCGGGCTGGGTGCGCTGGCCGACGCCATCGAGTCCGGCAGCCTGGAACCGGCTCAGGCACCCAAGGCCTTCGAGGTCAACTACGCGCGCTGGTGGCTGGCGCTGGCCGTGGACGAGGACGAGGTGCTCAAGCGCTTCGTCTCTGCCGAGCATGAGCGGCGCATTGCCGACTTCCGCGCGCTGGACGATGAATTCACCTCGGTCACGCGCCAGTGGATACGTGCGCGGCTGTGCGCGGGCCTGCCGTCGGCCGACAGCATCCAGCGCAACAGCGAGTGGGGCATCCTGCGGCGCGAGATTACCAAGAAGCGCCAGCACCTGCCGCTGCGCCAGCTGCTGGAGCAGATCCCCTCGGCCGTGCTGCGCCTGACGCCCTGCCTGCTGATGAGCCCGCTGTCCATTGCCCAGTACCTGAGCGCCGAGACCAGCAACTTTGACATCGTCATCTTCGACGAGGCCTCGCAGATCCCCGTCTGGGACGCCATCGGCGCCATGGCGCGTGCCAGGCAGGTGGTCATGGTGGGCGACCCCAAGCAGCTGCCGCCCACCAGCTTCTTCGGCCGCGCCGACACCTCCGAAACCTTCGACGACGACACGCAGGGCGTGGAAGGCGACATGGAAAGCATCCTGGACGAATGCCTGGGCGCCAGCCTGCCCACGCGCAACTTGTCGTGGCACTACCGCTCGCGCCATGAAAGCCTGATCGCCTTCAGCAACCACCGCTACTACGGCGGCGGGCTTGTGACCTTTCCCTCGCCCGTCACCGACGACCGCGCCGTCAGCTTCCACGCCGTGCAGGGCCGCTATGAAAAAGGTGGCGCCCGCATCAACCAGCCCGAGGCCAAGGCCCTCGTGGCCGACCTGGTGGCGCGGCTGAAGTCGCCGGGGTTTGCGCAGTCGGGTGCCACCATCGGCGTGGTCACCTTCAACTCCGAGCAGCAAAGCCTGATCGAGGATTTGCTGGACGAGGAGCGCCGCAAGGACCCGGGGCTGGAGCCGTTTTTCTCCGATGCGCTGCTGGAGCCCGTCTTCGTCAAGAACCTGGAGAGCGTGCAGGGCGACGAGCGGGACATCATGTATTTTTCCATCACCTACGGACCCGATATCTCGGGCGCCGTGTCCATGAACTTCGGCCCGCTCAACCGCGATGGCGGCGAGCGGCGACTGAACGTGGCGGTGACGCGCGCGCGGCAGGAGCTGCGCATCTTCTCCAGCTTGCGCGGCGAGCAGATGGACCTGTCGCGCACCCAGGCGGCGGGCGTGCGCGATCTCAAGCACTTCCTGGAATTTGCCGAGCGCGGCCCGCGCGCGCTGGCCGAGTCGCACCATGGCAGCCAGGGCGATTTCGACAGCCCCTTCGAGGCCAGCGTGGCCCAGGCGCTGGAGCGCAAGGGCTGGCGCGTGCACACGCAGATCGGCGCATCCTCATTCCGCGTGGACCTGGGCGTGGTGCACCCGGACCATGCGGGCAGCTACCTGGCGGGCGTGGAGTGCGACGGCGCCACCTACCACCGCTCGGCCACGGCACGCGACCGCGACAAGCTGCGCGAGCAGGTGCTGCGCGGCCTTGGCTGGCAGATACTGCGCATCTGGTCCACGGACTGGTGGGTCAACCCGGGCGGCACGCTGGAGCGCATCCACGCGGCGCTGACCGCGCTGCTGGAGCAGGACCGGCGCAAGCGTGCGGCCGAGGTTGCCGAGGTGCCGCAGGCGGCTGCTGTCGCCGGGGCAGAGCCAGAGCCAGCGCCAGAGACGCCTGAGGCGTCCGAGGCATCCGTGGAGGACGGCGAGGCGCATAAGGTCTGAAAGTCGGCCGTGCGCATGAAATGGGCACTTGCTGAAGCCAGAGACACCAAGGAAGGGCCGCCCCCGCACCGAGGGTGTCGTCCCCCTCCCCCGCAAAGCGGGTAGAGAGGGGGAAGGCGCGAAGCGCCTCAGGGGGTGTCAGTACTTGTCCGGAACGTACATGTGTTGAGGGACCGGGTTGCGCGTGTACTCCGGGTTGCGCGTGCGCTCGGGCAGCACGATGGCCGGGTGCTCTATCTCTTCATAGGGCAGCTGCGTCAGCAGGTGGGAGATGCAGTTGAGCCGCGCCTTCTTCTTGTCCACGGCCTGCACCAGCCACCAGGGCGCCTCGGCGATGTGGGTGCGCTCCAGCATGGCTTCCTTGGCCTTGGTGTAGTCCTCCCAGCGGCGGCGGCTCTCGAAGTCCATGGGACTGAGCTTCCACTGCTTGAGCGGGTCGTGCACGCGGCCCAGAAAGCGCAGGTGCTGCTCGTCGTCGGTGATGGAGAACCAGTACTTCACCAGCGTGATGCCCGAGCGCACCAGCATCTTCTCGAACTCGGGCACGGAGCGGAAGAACTCCTCGTACTCCTCGTCGGAGCAAAAGCCCATGACGCGCTCCACGCCCGCGCGGTTGTACCAGCTGCGGTCAAAGAGAACGATCTCGCCGCCCGCAGGCAGGTGGGAGACATAGCGCTGGAAATACCATTGCGTGCGCTCGCGGTCGTTGGGCGCGGGCAGGGCGGCCACGCGGCACACGCGCGGGTTCAGGCGCTGGGTGATGCGCTTGATCACGCCGCCCTTGCCGGCCGCATCGCGGCCCTCGAAGAGGATGACGACCTTTTTCCTGTGGTGCTGCACCCAGTCCTGCAGCTTGACCAGCTCGCCCTGCAGGCGCAGCAGTTCGCGAAAGTAGGTCTGGCGGCTCACGGAGTCGGCACTGTCCACATCGTCGCCACCGCTGCCCAGGCGGGCGTCGTCTATCTCCATCTCCAGTTCTTCGTCGTAGCTGTCGAGCAGATCGCGTTCGATGCGCTGCATCAGCGAATCATGGTGGTCGGGCAGAAGTTCGTCGTACATGGTGGGGAATCCGGGCGTCCAGGAGTTGGCGCCTGGGATGGTGGCGTGGATGTGTGACGCGGCTGTGACGGTGCGGCTGGGTGAATACCCTGGCACCGCTCGCCTTCCCGCCGCCTACAGCCACCCCGCCTTGCGGAACTTGTAGTAGAGCAGGCCGCAAACACCCAGCACGAACAGCAGTGCGGCCGGATAGCCGTATTGCCACTTCAGTTCGGGCATGTTCTCGAAGTTCATTCCCCAGACGCCGAAGAAGGCCGTGCAGATGGCGAAGATACTGGCCCAGGCTGCCAGCCGCTTGGTGACTTCGTTTTCCTCGATGGACACCATGGACAGGTTCACCTGGATGGCCGTGCCCACGGTGTCGCGCATGGTGTCGATCTGGGCGTTGATGCGGCCCAGGTGATCCATCACATCGCGGAAGTAGTCTCTGGAGCCCACGCAGATCTGGGGGACGCGCCCGCCGTTGAGCTTGCCCACGGCTTCCAGCAGGGGGGCCACGGCGTGCTTGAGGTCCATGGCGCGGCCCTTGAGTTCATACAGCTGCTTGATGTTGTCGCGTGCCGCGCCCTTGGTGAAGATTTGCTGCTCGATCTGCTCCAGCTCCACCTCCAGCGCATCGATGATGGGGAAGTAGCGGTCCACCACCGCATCCATCAGCGCATACAGCACAAAGCCCGAGCCGTGGCGCAGCAGCTCGGGCTCGCTCTCGCAGCGCTCGCGCACGCCCAGGAAGCCGCGCTTGCTGCGGTTGCGCACCGACAGCACATAGTTGGATCCCACGAAGACATCGACCTCGCCGTGGTTGAAGTGGCCGGGCCGCTCGGGCTCGGGCTCCAGCAGGTGCATCACGGCAAACAGCGAGCTGCCGTACTCCTCCAGCTTGGGCCGCTGGTGGCCGTGCAGCGCATCCTCCACGGCCAGGGCGTGCAGGCCGAATTCCTGGCGCATTTCCTCCAGCTCGGCCGGCGTGGCGTCCGCCAGCGCCACCCAGACGAAGCAGCCGGGCCGCTCTATGTAGTTGCTGATGTCGGCGACGGGAATGTCCGCCAGCTTGGCCCCGTTTTCGTAGGCGACGCAGTTGATCAGCATGGGAGTTCCCTCGGTAATTCTGGTGCCGGTGATCCTGCCATAACGGGGGAGGGGGAAAAGCCAGTGGCCAAGGGTCCATCAAAACCAGCGGCAGCCCTGGTTTGCGCATCTGGTAACAATACGTGTATAACCTGTCACGACACTGCTGGGCGCCGCCCGGCGCTTGCGATCCAAGGACTTCGATGATCTTTCGCCAGTGGGGAATTGCGTTGGGTGCGTTGGGCCTGTCGGCCTTGAGCGGTGTATCTGCAGCCGGTGTGCTGGACAAGGTCCAGGCCGGTGGCGCGCTGGTGATTGCGCACCGGGAATCGTCGGTCCCCTTCTCCTACATCGACACGCGCAGCGGCAAGCCCGTCGGTTACGCGCTGGATCTGTGCCTTCGCCTGGCTGAGGCGGTGCGCAAGCAGACAGGCAGGAAGGACATGAAGGTGGAGTTCCTGATGGTCACGCCCGCCAATCGCATGGCCGCGATCGAGCAGGGCAAGGCCGATATGGAGTGCGGTTCGACCACGAACAACGCGCAGCGGCGCCAGACCGTGGCGTTCACGGTACCCCATTTCATCACCGGCGCCCGGATGCTCGTGAAGGCCGAAAGCACCGTCAACGCGATGGAGGATCTCAAGGGCAAAAAGCTGGTTTCCACCAAGGGCACCAGCCCGATGGCCCTGGTGACGCAGGCCAACAGGCAGCGCCTCATGGGCATCACCATTGTGGAGGCCCCCGATCACGCGAGGGCCCTGGAGATGGTGGAGAAGGGCGAAGCCGACGCGTTCGTGATGGATGACGTGCTTCTCAACGGGCTGGCCGCTGCACGGCCCGATCCACGCGCCCTGAAGGTGGTGGGCAAGTTCCTGTCCACCGAACCCCTGGCGATCATGCTGCCGAAGGCCGATACCGCGTTCAAGAAACTGGTCGATGAAGAGATGAAGCGGATCATCACCAGCCGCGAAATCCACCCCATCTACGAGAAGTGGTTCCTGCAGCCGATTCCACCCAGCTCCACGAATCTGAACCTGCCGATCAGCTACCTGCTGCGCGACTTCTGGAAGTACCCCACGGCGGACATTCTGCTGTAGGCCTGTCTGTGCAGCCGCAGCGCCGCATCGGTCAAGCCGCCAGCGCTTGCTCCCTTGGGCGGGCGGCTGGGGCGCCACCTGCCCCCGTCCCCGCCAGCTCCCCCAGCCCGAAATGCCCGCGCAGCGTGCGGCTGTCGTATTCCTCGCGGAACAGGCCGCGCTTGCGCAGGATCGGCACGACTTCGCTGGTGAACAGCTCGAACTGCTGGTTGAGTATGGGCGGCATGACGTTGAAGCCGTCGGCCGCGCCGTGCCTGAACCAGTCTTCGATGATGTCGGCCACCTGTTCGGGCGTGCCCGCCACGGCCAGGTGGCCGCGGGCGCCGGCCAGGCGCTTGAGCAGGCCGCGCAGGGTGAGGCCGTCGCGCAGGCTGGTTTCCACGTAGCCCACGGCGCGGCTGCGCGAGGCTTCGACCTTGTCGGGATCGGGGAAGTCGTCGCGCGTGAGCAGGCGGTCCAGCGGCATGGCCGAGAAGTCGTGGCCGCCAAAGCGTGCGGACAGGCGGGCCAGGCCGACCTCGATGCTGGTCAGGCTGTCGAGCTCTTCCCAGACCTGGCGCGCCTCGTATTCGGTAGAGCCGATGGCGGCGCTGATGCCGGGCAGGATCACGATGTCCTGCGGGCGGCGGCCAAGCTGCTGCGCCTGTCCCTTGATGTCGGCATAGAAGGCCTGGGCCGATTCCCGCGAGCCGTGGGCCGTGAAGATGGCCTCGGCCCATTGCGCGGCAAAGGCGCGGCCGGACTCGGACTGGCCGGCCTGCACGAAGACGGGCCGGCCCTGCGGGCTGCCGGGCACGTTGAGCGGGCCGCGCGTGCGGATGTATTTGCCCTCGAAGTGGATGGGCTGGATCTGCGATGCGTCGAGGAACTGGCCGGCCGCCGTGTCGTCCAGCAGGGCGCTGGCCGGAAAGCTGCGCCACAGCGCATCGACCGCGGACACGAATTCCTCGGCGATGCGGTAGCGGTCGCCGTGGTCCACGTTGTCGGCCAGTCCGAAGTTCAGGCCCGCATTGGGCGCCCAGGAAGTGACGATGTTCCAGCCCGCCCGCCCCTTGGACAGATGGTCCAGCGAGGCGAACTGGCGCGCCAGCGTGTAGGCATGGCTGTAGGTGGTGGAGGCGGTGCCGATCAGGCCG
The DNA here is from genome assembly GCF_002193035.1 of Delftia sp. K82. Lineage (NCBI taxonomy): Bacteria > Pseudomonadati > Pseudomonadota > Betaproteobacteria > Burkholderiales > Comamonadaceae > Delftia > Delftia sp. K82. Next base: position 1,581,717 of record NZ_MYFL01000001.1, read on the forward strand.
ATGCGCTCGGTGCGCAGCGCCAGTGCCGTCAGCAGCACCAGCGGGTCCAGCAGGCCCGAGGTGATCTGCTGGCCGTTCTCGGGCCCGACCAGGCTGTCGGCCAGGAAGACGGCGTCGAATTTGGCGGCCTCGGCGATGCGTGCGGCATCGACGTACAACTCCAGGTCGGTGAGCGCCTTGCGGTTGGCGCCGGGATGGCGCCAGGCGCCTTCATGGTGGCCGCGCGTCATGAGGAACAGGTTCAGGTGCAGTTGCCGAGACATGGGAGCAGTCCTTTGTTGTGTGGGTTGTTTCGCGGGCGGGGCCGGCGTCAGGCGATCTCTGTCTCGACGCCCAGGCTGCGCAGCAAGGTGGCGCGCAGCTGCATGAAGGCAGGATGGTCGGGGCGGCGGGGATGGGGCAGGTCCACGGCGTGGTCCTCGGCGATGCGGCCGTCCCTGAGCACCAGGATGCGGTCGGCCAGCAGCAGGGATTCGTCCACGTCGTGCGTGACGAGGATGACCGTGGGCCGTATGCGCTCGACCAGGCGCAGCAGCAGGCCGTGCATGCGCATTCGCGTGAGCGCGTCCAGCGCGCCAAAGGGTTCGTCGGCCAGCAGCACGTGCGGGTCGCGCAGCAGGCTGCGGGCCAGCGATGCGCGCTGCTTCTGGCCGCCCGACAGCGTGGCGGGCCAGGCGCCGGCCTTGTCCTGCAGGCCCACATCGGCCAGGATCTGCTCGGCTGCAGGCCGCACGGCGCGGGCGTCCAGACCCAGCGTGAGGTTGTCCAGCACCGACAGCCAGGGCAGCAGGCGAGCGTCCTGGAACAGCACGGAGACATTGCCCTGCGCACTGGCCGCGCCGCTGGACTGCGCATGGCCGTCCAGCCCGGCGAGCGCGCGCAGCAAGGTGGTCTTGCCCGAGCCGGACTCGCCCAGCAGGGCCACGAACTGGCCCGGGGCAATGTCCAGGTCGATGGCATCCAGCACGTTCTTGCCGCCAAAGCTGCGCGTGAAGCGCTGCAGCCGCACGGCACCCGGGGTGGGGTGATGGCTCATGATCCCAGCGACCTCCGGTAGGACAGCACATGCGCCTCGACGCGGCGCACCACGGCGTCGGACAGCAGTCCCAGCAGGGCGTAGATGAGGATGCCCACCACGATCACATCGGTCTGCCCCCAGTCGCGGGCGCGGTTCATGAGGTAGCCGATGCCGGTCTGCGTGTTGATCAGCTCCAGCACCACCAGCGCCGTCCAGCACAGCGACACGGCAATGCGCAGGCCCACGAAGAAGCCCGGCAGTGCGCCCGGCAGCGCCACCTTGCGGATGAATTCGGCGCGCGACAGGCCCAGGGTCTGGGCCAGCTCCACATGGCCGATATCGATGCCGCGCAGGGCCGCGTGGGTGTTGATGTAGACGGGCACCAGCACGGCCGTGAAGATCAGAAAGATCTTCATGGACTCGCCAATGCCCAGCCAGATGATGGCCAGGGGAATCAGCGCCAGCGTGGGCACGGCGCGCTTGATCTGCACCAGGCCGTCGAGCAGGGCCTCGCCCGTGCGCGTCAGGCCTGAGGCCAGGGCCAGCAGCACGCCAGCCACCACGCCCAGCAACAACCCGCTGTAGGCACGGCCTGCCGATGCCAGCAGGTGGGGCAGCAGGCTGCCGTCGGCCACCATGCCGTAGCCGGCGACCAGGGCCTGCGAGGGCGCGGTCAGCGTCTCCGGCGACAGCCAGCCCAGGCGCGAGGCCGCCTCCCACAGCACCAGCAGCAGGCCGGGGCCCACCAGCAGCGCGCTTTGCGACAGGCGCGCGGGCACCAGTTGCACGGCGGCCCGGGTGGCGGGCGCGGATTGAGCGGTGGCTGCGGTGGCCGGTGGCAGGCCGGCCGTGTTGATGTCCAGTTGCGCTTGCGTCATCGTGTGTTTTCTGGCCGGTTCATCGGTTGGCCACGATCACGCGGTCGTAGGTGGACACGAAGGAGCCGGCCGCATCCAGCCGCTGCGGCAGGCTACCGGCGGCGTGCAGGATGTCGATCAGTTTCTGGTGGTGCGGCTGCGCCTCGGCGGCCGTCTGGAACAGCAGGTCGGACTGCGATGCCAGGATGGCCGCCGTGCTCTCCGCATCGATGCGCTGGAACTGCGTGTAATAGTGGCGGCCCCATTCCTGCTCGTGGCCATTGCTCCACTTGCCTGCGCGCACGAAGGCGCCCAGGAAATCGACGATGGCCTGGGACTTGGCCGGGTCGGCCAGCACGTCGGGCCGTGCGTAGATGTACGAGGTGGCGGGCAGCAGCGCGCGCTCCTGCGGATCGGGCACGGGCCGCGCGCCGATCTGCTTGCCCAGGCGCGTGACATGGGGCTCCATGAGCACGGCCACGTCCACCGCCTTGGCGCGCAGCGCGTCGTTGAGTTCGGCCACGCGCAGGTTGACCAGCTTCACGTCGGCCAGCGTCAGGCCCGCGCGTGTCAATGCCTCGATCAGGAAGACCTGGCGGCCCGAGCCTTCCACATAGCTCAGGCGCTTGCCGCGCAGGTCGGCCAGGCGCTCTATGCCTGCATCGGCACGCTGCACCAGCCGGTACTGGGCGCGCTCGCGCGTGAAGGTGGCGATGATGGGCAGCTGCACACCGGCGGCGCGCGCCTGGATGGGCGGCGTGTCGCCCACATAGGCAATGTCCAGCGCGCCTGCGCGTATGGCCTCGAAGATGGCCGGGCCGCCCGCGAAGTTGGGCAGCTCCAGCTGAAAGCCCAGGCGCTTGCGCTCGCCGCTGGCATCCAGCAGGTGGCGCAGCAGCTCGCTCTGGTCGGCGACGACCAATCGGGTCCGGGGATCCGCCGCAGCCCGCGCGGCGGTGGTGGAAGCCAGGGCGGCAGCGGCCAGCAGAGAAGGGCCGGCCAGCAGGAAACGACGCTTGTTCACGCGCTCCATCCTCAAAAGATTGCAATGGGATGGATGCTAGTTAGCGTGCTTCAGTTGTGAAAATACCGATTCCGTATTTGCAAACGCGCGCCACGCACATGGGCGTGGCGCGGGGGG
>NZ_MYFL01000001.1:1584829-1935086 GCF_002193035.1 Delftia sp. K82
TCAGCCGAACACCGGGCGCATGAAGCTGCGCTCGTAGCTCAGGATGCAGCGCGTGTCCTCCGCGTAGCGGAAGGCGGCCTGGCACTCGGGGTCCTGCATGGACTTGATGCGGTACTCCTCGTACAGCGCCATGCTGGGGAAGCTGAACATGGCCAGCGCCACATTGTTGGCGCCTTCGGACGGCAGGAAGTAGCCGTGGTGCTTGCCGCCGAATTTCTCGACCAGCGGAATCCAGGTCTTGCCGTACTCCTCGAATTCCTTGGCCTTGAACGGGTCGATGATGTAGCGCAGGTAGCAGGTGATCATGTCTGAAAAGAGAAGGGAAGCGAAGCCTAGAGTTTGAACGATGCCGTCAGGCGGGAGAGCTTCTCCGACTCCTGCTGCAGCACCTGCGTGGCGGCCGAGGACTGCTCCACCAGTGCGGCGTTCTGCTGGGTCACGCGGTCCATGTCGGTCACGGCATGGCCCACCTGCTCGATGCCGCTGCTTTGCTCGCGGCTGGCCGAGGCGATCTCGGTCACGATGCCTGTGATATTGTGCACCGTGGTGACCACTTCGCGCATGGTCTGCCCGGCCTGGTCCACCAGGGTGGCGCCGGCATCCACACGCTCCACCGAGGCCTGGATCAGCGTCTTGATCTCGCGCGCGGCCGAGGCGCTGCGCTGCGCCAGGGTGCGCACCTCGCCCGCCACGACCGCGAAGCCGCGCCCCTGGTCGCCAGCACGGGCAGCCTCCACGGCCGCGTTCAGCGCGAGGATGTTGGTCTGGAAGGCGATGCCGTCGATCACGCCGATGATGTCCACCACGCGGCGCGACGAGGTATTGATCTCGCCCATCGTGCTCACCACCTGGTCCACCACGGTGCCGCCGCGCTCGGCCACCGCGCAGGCGCCCGAGGCGATCTGGCTTGCCTGCTGCGCGTTTTCCGCGTTCTGGTGCACGGTGGCGGTCAACTGCTCCATGGACGCCGCCGTTTCCTCCAGCGAGCTGGCCTGCTGCTCCGTGCGCTGCGACAGGTCCAGGCTGCCCGTGGCAATCTCGCCGGCCGAGCGGTGGATGATGCCCGCCGTGTCATGGATGCGCGTCACCAGTTGGCGCAGCTGCTCGCTCATGCGCTGCACCGCCGCGATCACGCTGCCTTCCGGTGCGTGCGAAGCCCCCTCCAGCCCGGTTTGCGACAGATCCCCGGCGGCGATGCGGTTGGCGATCGCTGCCGCCACGGCCGGCTCTCCGCCGATGGCCTGGAGCACGCTGCGCGTGGCCATCCAGGCGATCAACGACAGCAGTGCGCCCAGCACCGCCAGCGCCGCCACCGACTTGATGATAGTGGCGATGAAGGCCTGCTGGATGTCGTCCACATAGTCACCCGCGATCAGGTCCCAGTTCCAGGAAGTGGATCGCTTGGCATAGGCCAGCTTCTCGCTGGCCTCCTTCGCGCCGGGACGGGGCCACCAGTAGGTGAGGTAGCCGTTGCCCTGGGCAGAAGCGCCCACGGCGGCAATGCTGCGGTAGAGGTAGCTGCCCTTGGCGTCCTGGAAGCCGGCCATGTTCTTGCCGTTGATGCCCGGGCTTGCGGGGTTGTTCAGCACCACGGAATCCGTCGTGATGCTGGTGATGTAGCCCGCACCACCGGCATAGCGCAGCTGCCCCACGCGGGCAATGGCCGTGGCCTTGGCGTCTTCTTCAGGCAGCTTGCCGGCCTTGGCCTCTGCCGCAATGGCGGCAATCAGGCTGTCCGCCGAATCGACAAAGTCCCGCAGCGCCTGCTGCCGGGCCTCATAGGCCTTGCTGCGTGCCTGGTAGGCGTTGAACAGGGTCAGCGCAAGCAGCGCCAGCAGGCAGAAAACCAGCGGAGCCAGCAGTTTCTGGCGAAGGGACAGGGCAGGCATGGAAGCGGGTTCGAAGAAGAGGCAGGGACGCTGTGAATGCTACAGAAACTTCTTCTTTGGTTTCATGTGTTTACAAATTTTTCCGCGCTCGCACAGTGCCGGCGCGGCCCCGTTTCTGCGGGACCTGTCCTGCCGCTGCCAACTTCGGCACCAGCGCGTGCACCGCGCCGCCAGGCTTTAGGTCCTGCCATCACAAGGGAGAATCACCCCATGCAAGAAACTCCGTCCCCCGCCGCTCAGCCCCGCAATCCGCTGCACGGCGTCACGCTTGAAGCCATCGTCTGTGCCCTGGAGGCCCGCTATGGCTGGCCCGCCCTGGCACGGCAGGTTCCGGTGCGCTGCTTCACGCTGGACCCCAGCGTCAGCTCCAGCCTCAAATTCCTGCGCAAGACGCCCTGGGCGCGCGAGAAGGTGGAAGCGCTCTATCTGGACATGCTGCGCAAGGACAGGCGCAGGCCCGCCTCCACAGACTGAAGGCGCAAGCCGGATGCCACCGGACAAGATGTCCAGTGCGCAGGCACAGGCTGTGCCTATCATCGGCACCGTCTCCGATCCCGCAACCCTTTCAGACACCACCATGACCCAGAGCCAGAACCCTGTCGCCGTGATTGCCTCCGCCATGAAGACGCACGGCATCGTGCCTGCGGATTTCGACATCGCCTCCATCGAGGACGAGTACGCCTTGATGGCGGCACTGCGCCAGCACACCAAGGCCGCCCAGGTCAAATTGTTCGATGGCGGCATTGGCGAAGACAACGAGGCCGACGAAGACTACGTGGCCCTGCTCAAGCGCTTCGCCAAGGCTTGCGGTGGCGCCATCGGCTATGAGGGCATCGAATCCGGCATGGAGGGCGACACCGTCACGCTGCGCTTTCAATCGGGCGGCCAGGAGCACAGCTGGTCCTTCGAGCAGGACGGTGACCGCGTCAGCGAGGAGTTCCTGGACTTCATCATTGACCACTCCAAGTCCTGCACGGTGGGGGAGTTCATCAATCTGCTGGACGAGAACTCGCTGCTGACAGGCTTTGTGCCCAAGGACATCTCCAGGCTGCTGTACGAGCACGACATCGTTTACTGAGTGCGGATGGCGGTGGCGGCGCACCCGCCTCGACTTCACATCACGCGCACGCCCAGCCCGCCCACCAACTCGGCAGCCTGCTCATGCGAGATCAGGCTGCCCTTGAAATGCTGGCTGAGCGAGGCAATCGTCAAGCCGCGCAAGTCCGCGGAGCGCAGGTCCGCGCCATCGAACCGGGCATTCTTGAGATGGGCATCGCGCAGGCTTGCCTTGTGGAAAACGGCATCGCGGAAGTCGCAGCCGGCCAGATCGGCATCGCTGAAGTTCAGGCCCTCCAGCGTTTTCTTGCGGAAGGACATGCCGCGCAGATCGGCACCAATCAGCAGGGACTCATGAAAATCAATGCCCAGGGTTTGCGCTCCGCCAAACCTGGCGCCGGTCAGCTTGACTTCAAGAAAGCGCGCTGAGGCCAGCTTGGCCAATTCCCAGTTGGTGTTGTTCAGGTCGCTCTGGCAAAACAGGGCATCCGTCAGGTTTGCCAGCCGAAAATCGGCGCGGCCCGCCTTGCAATGCAGCCAGCGGGTGCCGGCCAGTTGGCAGCTTTCAAAGCAGGTGTCGGCAAAACTGCACTCCACAAATTGCGCACCCTGCAAATCGAGTTGATAGAGATTCAATCCATCGAATTCGCATTGCTCGAAACCCAGGCCATCAGAGGCTTCTTGTTTCAATAGCTCCGACAAACGGTCCTCATCAAAAATCTGATTGACGATGGTTTTTGTGGAAGGCGTTGTTTGCATGGTCAATATCAGGCATGGCGTATTTCAGAAAGGCTGGGCAGTGTATGGCCTTGCCGCGCGCAGGTGTGAAATGCCCTTGGGATTTTCCAAGGGCATGTATTGCGCAGTTTGACGGATGAAAAAACCTGTGAGCACACGGGTTGCGGGCTGCTTCCGGTGCCGGTTCCGCCCTCCAGGAAGGGCGGAACCGGCGTGCCCACGTCCCCCGTGGCTGCGTACCGGGAGCTTGCTGACCTGGGGCTTGCTGACCAGGTGGCGGCTTGGCGGACATGCATCTGTCGAAAAACCCTTACAGGAAGATGCCATTTGATATTACAAATTGTGTCTCGCGTGGCGAGGGCATCAGTGAATAATCTGTAGAAAAATATGGTTGGTACACCAGCTGTATTTTCACCAATGCAGTTCCCTGGCAGCCTCAACGAATAATTTATTTGAAATCCAGCAAATATCTATGACCGGAATTATCCAGCAAACACTCCAAAATGATATTGATGCCTTGATCCATGATTGGATGGCCCAGGCCAGCGTGGGTGATTCCACGCTTGGAAAGAATGCTGAAAAAGAAGCGCGCGGGATTATCAACGCCATTGTGGGCGCCTTCGCCTCCGGCGCCGATCCGCAAAGGTTTTCGGACGAGGGCTGGAATCCCGCGCGGCGCCTGCTGGCCGAGCTGTCCCGCACCCGCGCCGCCCAGGGCCAGCGTGCCGGTGAAACCAGCCAGTTCATCCTGTCGCTGAAAAAGCCGCTGTTCGAGCACATCCAGCGCGGGCTGTCGGGCGATCCTGCTGCGGCCATCCAGGAAATCTGGAAAGCCACCGTGCTGGTGGACAACATGGCCCAGCACACGGTCAGCAGCTTCCAGCAGGCACGCGAGGAGATCATCATCCGCCAGCAGGAAGAATTGCTGGAGCTGTCCACCCCCGTCGTCAAGCTGTGGGAGGGGGTGCTGGCCATTCCGCTGATCGGCACGCTGGACAGCAACCGCACCCAGGTGGTCATGGAATCCCTGCTGCAAAGCCTGGTGTCGACCGAGTCGGAGCTGGCCATCATCGACATCACCGGCGTGCCCACGGTGGACACGCTGGTGGCCCAGCACCTGCTGCGCACCGTGACGGCCATTCGCCTGATGGGCGCGGAATGCATCATCAGCGGCATCCGGCCCCAGATTGCCCAGACCATCGTGCACCTGGGCATCGACATGCGCGACATCACCACCAAGGCCACGCTGGCCGAGGCGCTCAAGCTGGCCATGGGCAAGACCGGCTGGCGCATCACCCGCCAGACACAGGAGTGAGCCATCCATGGACCGCATTCCAATCCTGCGCATGGGCGATGTGCTGCTGGTTTCCATCCAGATCGACATGCAGGACCAGACGGCGCTGGCGCTCCAGGACGACCTGGCCGAGCGCATCGCGAGCACGGGCGCCAGCGGCGTCATGATCGATATCTCGGCGCTGGAGGTGGTGGACTCCTTCGTCGGGCGCATGCTGGTGACCATCTCGGGCATTGCCCGCATCCTGTCTGCCGCCACCGTCGTGGTGGGCATGCAGCCTGCCGTTGCAATCACCCTGGTGGAGTTGGGCCTGTCCCTTGGCGGGGTCAGGACGGCGATGACCGTCGAGAGGGGAATGGCCCTTTTGCGGGCCCAGCAGTCGGGAGCCACCCTTGGAACATGATCGCAGCGGCCAAATGCCGTTACAAAACGAGCAGCAGATTGTTGCCACGCGCCAAACGGTGCGCTCGCTTTGCCAGATGCTGAAGTTCTCGCTGGTCGATCAGACAAAGATGATTACCGCTGCAAGCGAGCTGTCCCGCAATACGCTGATTCATGGAAAAGGTGGCCACATGAACTGGGCCATCATCGAAGTCAATGGAAAACAGGCCTTGCAATTGATTTTTGAAGACACAGGACCCGGAATCAAGGATCTGAAAATGGCCATGACCGATGGCTTCACCACCGGCACGGGAATGGGCCTGGGCCTGCCGGGAAGCAAGCGGCTGGTGAATGATTTCAAGATAGAAACCGAGCTGGGCCAGGGCACACGAGTGAGTATCACCAAGTGGAAGTAATCCGGGGCTGGACCCATCGTTCATTTCCAATAGGCGATGCGAGCCGTGTGGGCGAGGTCAGGCGCCATGTGGTTGCACTGGCCTCCGACATGGGCTGGGGCGACGAGGACATGGGCCGTTCTGCGCTGGTGGCGACCGAGCTGGCCACCAACCTGGTGCGGCATGCCCGGGACGCTGAAATCTGGATAGCCGCGCGGCCGCCCCTGCACGACATCGAAATCATCTGTGTCGACCGCGGCCCGGGCATCGAGGACATTGCCACCGCCATGCAGGACGGGGTGAGCACCGGCTCGGGCTCGCCGGGCACGGGCCTGGGGGCCATCTCCAGGGTGGCCGACGACTTCTTTGTCGTATCCGAAGCCACCGGCACGGTGAGCCTGGCGCGGCTGCGCGAAGGCCGCAGGGCGCCGTCGGCACTGTCGCTGCGCATGGGCGCCGTTTGCCTGGCCGTTGCGCCCGAGACCATCAGCGGCGACGCCTGGGCGGTCAGGTCGGGTGCGGGGCTGGCCGAGGTGCTGGTGGCCGATGGCCTGGGCCATGGACCGCTGGCGGGCGAGGCGGCCCGTGCGGCGGTTGATGTCTTTGCGTCGCAGAACGGGAATGGGAACGAGAACCGGAGCGGCGGTGCCGATGCCGCCATGCCGCTGGAGGAGTTCGTGGCCCAGGCCCATGCAGCGCTGCGCGGCACGCGCGGGGCGGCCCTTTTGGCGGTGCGCTTCGGCGCACAGGCCGTGCACAGCTGCGGTGCGGGAAACATCATTGGCAGGCTTTTCAATGGCGTGGCCAGCCTTTCCCTGAGCAGCCAGCACGGCACGGCAGGTGTACAGATCTCGCGGCCCAGGGTGGCCGACTGCTCCAGCCTTGACCATGGCGTTCTGGTGCTGCACTCCGACGGCGTGTCCGCCCGCTGGAAGCATGAGGACTATGCGGGCCTGCTGGGCAGGGACCCCGGCCTGCTGGCCGCCTGCCTTCTCTGGCACAACACCCGCAGCAGGGATGACGCCACCGTGGTCGTCCTCAAGGCCGAGGAAGAGCAATGAACGAAGACGATCTCAAAGCTGAACTGGAACTGTGCCGCGCCGAGGTCAGGTCCTTGCGCGAGGAGCTGGACGAGACCAATCGCGGCGTGGTCGCGCTCTACGGCGAGCTGGATGTGCAGGCCGAGAAGCTGCGCAAGGCCACCGAACTCAAGAGCCATTTCCTCTCCTACATGAGCCATGAGTTCCGCACGCCCATAGGCGCCATCCGCAGCAATGCGCGCCTGCTGCTGGACCATGTGGATGGACCGCTCACCACCGAGCAGACCCGGCAGGTCGGCTTCATCCAGGAAACCGCCGCCGAGTTTTCCGAGATGGTCAACGACCTGCTCGACCTGGCCAAGATCGAGGCGGGCCGCCTGGAAATCTCGCCGGGCTGGTTCGAGATGATGGATTTGTTTGCTGCCTTGCGCGGCATGTTCAAGGCCATGGCGGACAACGTGGAGTTGAGCCTGGTGTTCGAAGAGCCCGGTGATCTGCCGCGCTTCTACACCGACAACCGCAAGCTCTCGCAGATCCTCAGAAACTTCATCTCCAATGCACTGAAATTTACGCCGCAGGGTGAGATCAAGGTGTCGGCAGAACTGGTGGGGGACATGCTGGTGAAATTCTCGGTGGCGGATACCGGCATAGGCATCGCCTCGGAATTCCACGACGCGATTTTCAATGACTTCACCCAGGTCGATTCACCCATCCAGAAGCGCCTGCGGGGCACGGGCCTGGGCCTGGCCCTGTCCAAGCAGCTGGCACAGCTTCTGGGGGGCTGGGTGGAAGTGCAAAGCGCCCTGGGCGAAGGCTCGACCTTTTCCGTGATCGTTCCCGCGCATCTTCCGGTCGATACCAAGGATCTGAAGGCCTGATACGGCCAAGCCGGTCTTCATCCCATCAAAAACAACAGGAACATCATGCCCAAGAACACGACTGGAATGATTCTTCCCTCATTCGACCGAAGCCTGCACACCATTCTTGTCGTTGACGACAACCCTGCCACGCGCTACTCCACGGCACGGGTCATCAGGGCGGCGGGATTCCAGACGGTCGAGGCGGAAACCGGGGAAAAGGCCATTGCCCTGTCGGAGACCGGCGTGGCAGCCGTGGTGCTGGATGTGCACTTGCCCGATATCTCGGGCTTTGACGTATGCCGCACCATCCGCGGTGCGCGGCATACCAGCCTGATTCCCGTGGTGCACCTGTCGGCCGAGTATGTGCAAAGCAACCACCAGGTGGCGGGCCTCAACGCCGGGGCCGACGCCTACATGGTGCACCCCGTGGAGCCGCAGCTGCTGATTGCCACGCTGCATGCCCTGATCCGCGCACGCCTGGCGGAAGACGGGCTGCGCCGCAGCGAGTCACGCTTTCGCGCCATCTATGACCAGGCGCCGGCGGCCATGATGCTGGTCAGCGCCGACGGTCTGATCAGCGATGCCAACTCCCAGGCGCAGGCACTGCTGCAGCGCGGCATTGACGACCTGGCGGGCAAGCCGCTGACCGGCTTTGTTCCGCAGGCCGTTCGGGAAAAAGCTGCGCAGCAATTGGCCGAAGACCCCGAAAAGTCCTGGCGCGGCGAGTTCCCCATCCTCCCGGCAGACGGGCAGGAGCGCCTGATCTCCTGGAAGTTCTCCGATCCCATCGAGCCCGGCATCCGCCTGGCTGTGGCCCAGGACCTGACGGAGTCGCTGGAGTTCGAGAGGCAGCGCCAGCAGATGCTGGAGCAGGAGCAGGCGGCGCGCGTGGCCGCAGAGCGCATCAGCCGCACCAAGGATGATTTTGTCGCCGTGCTCTCGCATGAACTGCGCACCCCGCTGTCCCTGCTCAACGGGGGCACGCATTTGCTCAAGCGCGCCAACCTCAGCGAGGCCATGCTCAAGAAGGGCATAGATGCCATCGAGAAAGGCGTGAAGGCACAAAGTCGCATCATTGCGGACATTCTGGATATCTCGCGCCTGACGACGGGAAAACTCAATCTGCACCGCGAGGAGGTCAATGTCTGCTCATTGGCCGTGCAAAGCCTGGAGCCGTTGCGCGACAACGCCGCCGACAAGAACATTACCCTGCAGTTCGAGGCGCCGTCCGATGACATCATGGCGTGGATCGATGTCACGCGATTCCAGCAAATCCTGTGGAACCTGGTCTCCAACGCCATCAAGTTCTCCAATGCGCGCAGCGTGGTGAAGGTGGGCCTTGAAATCAGGGACGAAAGCCTGGTGATGAGCGTGGCGGACGAGGGCGTGGGCATCGCGCCTGAATTTCTTCCCCATGTCTTCGAGCGCTTCTCGCAGGCCTCCGCCCCCGCCACCCGTGGGCATTCCGGCCTGGGGTTGGGGCTGTCCATCGTCAAGCACCTGGTGGAGCTGCATGGGGGCACCGTGCGTGCCCACAGCGAAGGCGTGGGCCTTGGCGTCACCATGCGGGTGGAGATTCCGCTGCACGAGGCAAGCGCCTCCCAGGCCGACCCGATGAATGTGCATCTTGAAAATGGCGAATCCCTGGAAGGCAAGGACATCGTCATCGTTGAAGACAATGCGGACACCAGCGAAATGCTGAAAGTGGTGCTGACCGACCAGGGCGCGACCGTCAGGAGTGCCGAGAACTTCGACCAGGCCATGGCCCTGGTCCAGGCGCAGTGGCCCAGCCTCATCGTCAGCGACATAGGGCTGCCGGGAAAGGACGGGTTCCAGCTGGTCAAGGCCCTGCGCGAAGCGGAGGCCGCGCACTTTGGCGGAACAAGACAGGTGAAGATCGTGGCGCTCAGCGCCTTCGCCCGGGAGCAGGACCGCACCCAGGCGCTGCAGGCAGGCTTTGACCACTATCTGGAAAAGCCGCTGCAGCCGCACCTCCTCATCCGGGTGCTGCTGGAGCAGGGCTGATCGTCTGGCCCAGCGCCTGGGCCAGGAACTCGGCCGTGACGCGCACCCGGGCCGTGCGCTGCAGGTCGGGGTGCATGACCTGCCAGACCTCGTAGTCGTCCGAGCGCTGGCGCTGGGGCCAGATGCGCAGCAGGCCTTCGCGCTCGCCCATGCTCACGGGCATTTCGCCCAGGCCGATGCCGGCCGCCACGGCCTTGCGCACCAGCAGGCTGGAGTTGGCGGCCATGGCGATCCGGGCCTGGCGCGCGGGCACATCGACCATGGTGGGAACGGGCCGCTGCTCCAGAAAGGGGCCATAGACCACGAGGTGGTGGCCGCGCAACTCGTCCTCTGCCGAAGGCTGGCCAAAGCGCGCCACGTAGGCAGCGCTCGCAAACAGTCCCACGGGCCAGGCGACCACGCGGCGCACCACCAACTCGGGTGCCTCGGGGCGAACGTTGCGAAACGCGATATCGGCCTGGCGGCGGCCCAGGTTCAGCATGTGCGTGGACACCTCCAGATCCACGCGGATGCCGGGCCAGCGCTGCTGCAGGCGCTCTATGGCGGGCAGCAGGAATTCGGTGGCGATCGAGTCGGTGCTGGTCACTCGCACCAGGCCGGCCGGGCTGTCGTCCAGCCCCTCGATGCGCGTGCGCAGGTCCAGCGCCGCGCCTTCCATGCGCCGCGCGGCGCCCAGCGCGGCCTCGCCAGCGGCGGTGAGCAGGTAGCCATCCCTGGCGCGCAAAAACAGCTTGCTGCCCAGCTCGGCTTCCAGCGCGTTCAGGCGCCGGCCCACAGTGGCCTGGTCCACGCCCAGGCTGCGCGCGGCGGCGCGCAGGGAGGGCGTGCGCGTCAGCGCGAGGAAGATGCGGGTGTCATCCCAGTTCATGGCGGTTTTGGTGATGCAGATTTGCAGCACTGTAGAGCGAAATCGCTGCGTTTGAGCGGCTTGGAGCAGTCGTAAGCTTTGGGTATCGGACCTTCAACCCTTTTTTGAATACTCATTGCGCAATGAAAGACAGCACAAGCATGCAAGCCATTGTTTTCGACGACTTCGGCGGCCCCGAAGTGCTCGTGGCCCGCGACGTGGCCCGGCCCGAAGTCCGGCCCCATGACCTTCTGGTGCGCAACGCCGCGATTGGCGTGAACCGTGCCGATGTATCCCACCGCAAGGGCGCCTATGGCCGCGCCCACTTTGGCGAATCCGACCTCATGGGCCTGGAGATCGCCGGCACCGTGGTGGAGGTGGGCGCGCAGGTGCAGGGCTTTGCCGTGGGCGACCGCGTCATGGGCATCGTGGGCGGCGGCGCCTATGCCGAGCTGTCGCGCATTGACCATCGCATGGCCATGCATGTGCCCGAGAGCCTGTCGCTGATCGACGCCGGCGCGGTGGCCGAAGTCTTCGTGACTGCGCATGAGGCGCTGTTCCACCTGGCCAGCCTGCAGCCCGGCGAATCGGTGCTGATCCACGCGGCGGGCAGCGGCGTGGGCTCGGCGGCCGTGCAACTGGCGCATGCGGCCGGCGCGCGCGTGTTTGCCACGGCCAGCGGCGACAAGCGGGACGCCGTCACGGGCCTTGGCGCCGATGTGTTCATCGACTACCGCAGCGAAGACTTCCAGGCCGTGGTGGCCGACAGGACGGGCGGCAAGGGCGTGGACGTGGTGGTCGATTTCATTGGCGCCCCCTACCTGGAGCGCAATATGCGCTCGCTGGGCATGGGCGGGCGCATGGTCTGCGTGGGCCTGCTGGGCGGCGCGCTGGCGGCGGCCGTGCCCATGGATGTGCTGCTGTACAAGCACCTGCGGATCTTCGGGACGGTGATGAAGTCGCGCCCGTCCGAAGTCAAGCAGGCCATGGTCCAGCGCTTCGCCCAGCGCTGGCTGCCCGCGCTGGCGGCCGGCACCATCCGCCCGGTGATCGACAGCACCTACCCGCTGGCCGAGGCCGCGCAGGCGCACCGGCGCATGGAATCGGGCCAGAGCGTGGGCAAGCTGCTGCTGATCCCTTAGCAGGCCGGGCAGTAAGGCGCCTGCCCGGGGCGCGCATCCCCTGGGCAGGAATCCTCAAGTTCTGCAATATTCCAAGTCTCCGGATGCGCGCAGCCCTGCGCGCATCCAGTCTCTCAACCAGGAGCGATGCCCTCGGCCGCCCTCCCGCGCCGACATCGAGCCGCCTCTCCAGGAGATATCCATGATTGTTGAAATTGCCGAACTGAGGGTCGATCCCGCCAGGCACGAGGAATTCGGCCAGGCCCTGACCCAGGCCGTGGCCGACGTGCTGTCCAAGGCCGTTGGATACCGTGGGCACAGCATTCTTGCCTGCATGGAAACGCCCGGCCGCTACGTGCTGCAGGTGAACTGGGAGACCCTGGAAGACCACACCGTGGGCTTTCGCGAGTCACCCGCCTTCGCGCAGTGGCGCGCCATCATCGGCCCGTACTTTGCGCAGGCACCGCATGTGGAGCATTTCGTGGTGAGGGATGCGCGGGCGAACTGAGCCTGGCATCTGCGGCCGTGCCGCCCGCCCGTTTTGGGCGTGGCGGGCGTGGCCGGCGCTGGGGGCGGGCTTGCATTCGCCTCATCCTCTTGCATACGCAGCGTTTCAGGGCTGGTATGGCACATCGGCAGCAATGTATTGATTTGATAACTGTTGATAAATGCGCTAGGCTTTGTTGCAGTTTCAAACCCCACGAGGAGGGCGCAGCATGATTTCTGCAGATTTGGGCAAGCAACTCGAAGGCTATGTCCAGCAGCTTGTCGACACCGGGCGGTACGGATCCAAGAGCGAAGTGTTGCGTGAGGGGGTTCGGCTGGTGCAGGACAGGGAAACCAGGCTGACTGCGCTTGACGCGTCCATCAGGCGCGGATTGGCTGATGCGGACGCGGGGCGCACCAAGCCAGCTGGCGCTGTGTTCGACAGACTGGAAGCCAAATACCGCGCAATGGCCGAACAGGCCGAAAAGAACAACCAGTCCGCATGATTGTTGAATTCACGGGCAATGCGGAATGCGACCTGGAGCACATCGCTGACTACATAGCTCAGGACAATCCGCGCCGCGCACTGTCATTCGTGCAGGAGTTGCGTGACAAGTGCGAAGCCCTGGCACGCAGGCCATTCGCTTTTCCGCTGGTACCCCGGTATGAAGGCCACGGCATTCGTCGGCGCGTGCATGGCAACTATCTGATCTTCTACCGCGTGGCCGAGCAAGAAGAGCGGACCATCATTCTTCACATCCTGCACGGCGCAATGGACTACGCCGCTGTCTTGTTCGAAGAGGGTGAGTAGCAGCGGGCCAGCCCTTGCGAGCAATTGCGAGTAGGGGCTGCGCACGCACTCAGCCCAGCTTGTGCCGTGTCCTGAGCAGTCCCACACCCAGCGCGATGAAGGTGCCGCCCACGATGCGGTTGAACAGCTTGGCGTGTGCCACCAGGTGGCCCTTGATCAGGGAGATGAGCAGCACGTAGCAGGCGTGCGAGATCAGGGCACAGACCGCGAAGGTGGTGGTCAGCACCAGGTACTGCGTGAGCAGCGGCTCGCCCGGGACGACAAACTGGGGAAACAGCGCCGAGAAGAACAGGATGGCCTTGGGATTGGTCAGCGACACGCCCATGCCCTGGGCCACCAGTTGCCAGTTCTTGCGCTCGCGCCGCTGGGTGGGGGCCAGGCCCGCATCGCTGCCCAGCAAGCCGTCCTTGCTGCGCCAGCGCTTGACGCCCAGCCAGATCAGGTACATGGCGCCCGCCACCTTCATGACCAGAAATGCATGGGCCGACATGGCGAGGATGGTCCCCATGCCGATCATCGCCAGCCCGGACACCACAAAGATGCCTACCGAGCTGCCCAGCGAGCTCAGTGCCGTTCGCCTTGCGCCCACGTCCACCGAGTTGGAGATGGCCAGCAACACGGCGGGGCCGGGGGTGAAGCACATCAACAGCGAGACGCCGCAGAAAACAAGCCAGTGGGCGATGGTCATGATCGGGGGGAGGTCGGAGGGGGAAGACAGCCAACATTCTCGTGCAATTGGGGGGGCTTCGCGGCCGTGGCGTTGCGAATGGCACCGGCCCGTGCAAACAGCTGCATGGCCCAGCCCGCGCAGGCCGCCGCACAGGCCCAGACCAGCCCCCAGCCCTGGGCCGACAGCAGATGCGGTATGGCCAGGGGCACCAGAAAGCAGACCGCGAACACGGAGGTATTGGCCATGCCCAGCGCCGTGCCCGCGCGGGCTGCACCGGCCAGCCCGGCCAGCTGCGTGTAGGCCACGCCATGCCAGGCGGACACGCAGATGCCGCAGATGCCCAGCATCACCATGAGAGCCGCACCCATTGCAGCAGACCCGGCCGGGTGGCCGGCCCAGCTCAGGACCGCAAGGCCCGCGAACAGCGCCAGGGTGAGCTGGCAGCAGGCGCGCAGAAAGGCAGGCCTGTTCCGGTGCCTGTCGGTCCAGCGGCCGCTCCAGATCCGCAAGGCCATGGAAGCCAGTTGCACGACCGACATGACGGCCGCTGCCGCGCCCAGCCCCAACTGGGCATAGTCATGCAGGAACACCGTACCGAAGGACAGCACGGCGAACTGCGGGGCGCACAGGATGCCGATGCCGGCGGCCATGCGCCAGGCCTGCAGATCGCGCAATGGGCCGGGTGTGTCGGTTCCGGCGTGGTGCGGCGCGGCGGCTTTGCTTCGAAGCGGTGACTGCGGCGGCTCCTGAATCCACAGCGCGGCGAATGCGGCAGCCCCAAGGCACAGCGCAGCCAGCACGCCATAGACGGCGGCAAAGCCTGCATGCGTGGCCAGGCCGGTCAGCAAGGGCGCGCCGATGGCGCCACCCAGCGGCACGGCGGTCTGGCGGATGCTCATGGCCAGGCCGCGCTCGCCTTCGGCAAACCAGC
Organism: Delftia sp. K82; assembly: GCF_002193035.1. NCBI lineage: Bacteria > Pseudomonadati > Pseudomonadota > Betaproteobacteria > Burkholderiales > Comamonadaceae > Delftia > Delftia sp. K82. The sequence goes on from NZ_MYFL01000001.1 coordinate 1,599,374, forward strand.
CCATGACTGCCCGGCCGCTGGCGCCGTTCACGCTGCCGCCCAGCAGCCCCACCAGCACCAGGCCGCCAGCCAGCAAGCCAAACGGCGGGATATGGGCCGGCGATGGCGAAGCCCATAGCGCCATGGCCGCCAGGGCCACGGCCGTGCCGCACAGGCCGAGCAGCAGCACCGGCCGGTCACCCCAGCGGTCCGTCAGCAATCCCCAGGGCAATTCACTGAGCGCAATGCCCAGGCCCATCAGCCCCAGCGCCAGGCCCAGCGTCCGGGTGTCCAGCTGGTAGCCCGAACGCATGAGGATGGCCGTCATGGGAATCCCGCTGAAAGCCACGGAAAACGCGGCATTGGCGATGACGCCTGCCGCCAGCACCTTCCATCGGTGACGGGGCGGGGAGGGCAAGGGCAGGAGGGGGCCCGGATCGGCGCTGGGTGCAGGAGAAGAGGAGGTCATGGGCGGCAGTATGTTGGGCCTCAACCATCCTGAAAATCACATAATTTCGTATCTACAATCCATTTTTTCAGCACGATTGAGGGCTTGGCAATGACACGCGTTCTCTATGACCTGGATGTGCTGCGCACCTTTTGCACCGGCGTCGAACTGGGCAGCTTTGCCCGGGCGGCGGACCGGCTGGGCCGTTCCACATCCGCCGTCAGTGCCCAGCTCAAAAAGCTGGAGTCCCAATGCGGCACGCCCTTGCTGCGCAAGTCCGGCCGGGGGCTGGTGCTGACGGAGGCGGGGGAAACCTTGCGCGGCTACGCGCTGCGCCTGCTGGAACTCAACGACCGCGCCGTGGCGGCCGTGCGCGGCAGCGAGCTGCGCGGCCTGGTGCGCCTGGGCCTGCAGGAAGACTTGGGCGAAAGCGTGCTGCCCCATGTGCTGGGGCAGTTCGCACGTGCTCACCCGCACGTGCGCATCGAGGCCAGCGTGGCCCGCAGCGATGAACTGCGCGAACGCATGGCCCTGGGCCAGTTCGACCTGGCGCTGCTCTGGGATGTGGGCATGAACCATGCCTGCGTGCATGGCGAGCACATCATGCGGCTGCCGCTTCAGTGGATTGGCCCGGCATCGCTGGATGCGGCCGAGGCCGGCTGGGCGCGCGGCCTCAACGGCGGGGCGCAGGGCGATGAGGCGCTGCCCCTGGCCATGCTTGAGGCGCCTTGCCCTCTGCGGGACATCGTGACGGCCGCCCTGGACAAAAAGGGCCTGGCCTGGCGGCACGCCTTCAACAGCGCCAGCCTGACCGCCGTCTGGGCCGCCACGGCGGCCGGCCTGGGCCTGTCCGTGCGCACGCCGTTCGGCCTGCCCGCCCACGTCAGGCCGCTGGATGCGCAGGCCCTTGGCCTGCCGGCCCTGCCGTCCATGGACCTGATCCTGGGCCGCGCCGCGCTGGATGCCCCGGAGCCCGTGGACCGCCTTGCGCGCATCCTGGTCGATGCAGTGCGCGAGCATGTGCACAGGCAGGAAATCGCAATTTGAATTTATTTCTTCGTGATCAGGCCACTGAAATACTCATTCAGGTCACGAAAATCCTTCACCGTCCAGGCATGGGGCGGTACTTTCACGCCGTTTTCCCGCAAGGTCCGGGGAATCAAATCTCCATTCGGGCGAAGAATGACGGACGAGACAATCACGCCCGGATAATCATGCAGCCTTTTTCTGAAGGCGGCGGTCGTCAGGTCGGGCGTGGGAGGGTTGCTCTTGTTGGCCAGCGGGCCCGTGCCCCTGGCGTCTGCCCCGTGGCACATGGCGCATCTCGATGAATAGAGCTGCTTCCCATTGCTGTTGTCCGCAAAGGAGGGCGATGCCTGAATGACCAACGATATTCCCAATGACGCGGCGAAGAGTATTTTCATTTGCTCGTGGATTTTTTGTATGAATCTGATCCGCCGCGATCATATTGCCTTCCACGGCCACCCTGGACGCTTGCCTGGCTGCCAGCCACGCGCCCACGAAAAAGCCCTGCAGTGCAGGGCTTGTGAATGAGGGGACAGGGCGCGCCTGGCTTACTTCTTCGCGTATTCGAACTTGGGCAGCGCCTTCAGCGCGTCCTTGGTGGCGCCGGGCAGGGTGATCTTGTTGTTTTCTACGCGGAACTGGTTCACGGGAATGGCCACGTCATGCTTGCCCATGCCCAGGAAGCCGCCTGCGCCGATGATGGCGTACGACACGGCCTTGTCGGGTGCGACGATCACATCGTCGATCTTGCCCACGGCCTTGCCTTCCTCGTTGTAGACGCTCTTGCCCAGCACGGACTTCTTCAGGCTCCAGCCCGTGGCCACGGCCTGGACTTCAGTGGCTGCCACGCCCAGCGTGGTGGTGCCCGCCACGGGCTGGGCCCAGCTGGTGGAGGCTGCGCCTGCGATCAGTGCGGCGGCGATCAAACCCATCTTCAGCGTCTTGTGACCTGTCATAGAGAACTCCTGGAAAACAAAATTTGAAGCCCTCATTAGGAGCGCTGCCCAAGCGCACGGAGATCGGAAAAGCAAGCAAAGGCCTGTCAGCCAATCGAGCGGCGCGGCGAGGAGCCTGCCTACAAGCTCCCGCAACCGTGCGCTGGCGGGGTGCAGGCCCCCAATCAGATGGCGCTCAGATGCTCATACAGAATCACCGAGCCGATGCCGATCAGCAGCACACCGCCAACGGCCTCCGCCCAGCGGCCCGCAATGCTGCCCAGCAGGCGGCCGACCATGACGCCCAGGGTCACCATGGCGAAGGTGGCAAAACCGATGGCCAGGGCCACGGCGGTGATGCTCACATCCAGGAAGGCCAGGCCCACGCCCACGGCCATGGCGTCGATGCTGGTGGCGAATCCGGTGGCCACCAGCAGCCAGAAGCCGTGCCGGGCGGGCTTGGCCTCTTCTTCGCCGTCAGCGGCCTTGAGGGCGCCCAGCAGCATGCGGCCGCCCAGCACCAGCAGCAGCACGAAGGCAATCCAGTGGTCCCATGCCTTGACGTAGTCGGAAGCCGCATAGCCCAGCGCCCAGCCGGCCAGCGGCGTCAGGGCTTCGATGACGCCGAATATGGCGCCTGTGCGCAGGGCTTCGGACCAGCGGGGCTTGAGCAGGGCGGAGCCCTTGCCCACGGCAGCGGCAAAGGCGTCGGTGGACATGGCAAAGGCCAGGAGCAGGATGGATGCGGCGTTCATCTGGGAGGGGTTCTTCACGGCCGGGCAAGCGCACAACGGCACTTCACCGCCGCCCGACCTTGTGACCTGTGTCGCGGTGAAATGCCGATGGTCTCGCCAACCGAAGAACGGATGCCTGCGCCACAGCATGCAGGATGCCGAGTGTGTTGACGCAGGCGCTTGCAGGTTGCAAGCAGGCTACTCCCCAAGGGATGCGTGATTCTAGGAGCGCAGGGCGTGACCGGGGCCTATGCCCCCATCGGCATGCGGCTCTCTGGAAATGATTCGTATCTTCGTGGCTGCCGCTATTTTCCGTTGGCGTACCGGTTGCGCTCTTCAACGAATTTCCTGATTTCCGACGCTTCAATGGGCCTGCTGAAATAGTAGCCCTGTATTTCATCGAAACCCAGGGAAACCAGTAAATCAAAGACTTCGGCGCTGTCAACACCCTCTGCCACCAGGCGATAGCCAAGATCCGAGGCCATGGTCATGATGGATTTCAATACGGACAGGGCCCGGTCATTGGTATCGATGTCGCAGACCATGGACCGGTCTATCTTCAATATCTCGGCAGGCAGATTCTTGAGCGATGCAAGATTGGAATATGCGGCGCCAAAATCATCCAGTGCAACCTTTATGCCGAGTTTCCTGATGTGTTGAAGCGCCTGAACCGTGCCCTGGCCTGTCAGCACATCGCTTTCTGTGCACTCGATCACGATGTTTTTCAGCGGAACGCCGTGCTGGTTGCACATGGCGTTCAGGTAGTCCGGAAAATCGACCTCATCCAGATTGCGCGGGGAGATGTTGATGGAGACCTGAAGATCGAGTTTCTCGGCTTTCCAGGCCGCCACCTGCGCCAGCGCCGTTTTGATCACGAACCGTGTCAGGCTGTGGATCAACGGCGTGGCTTCAACCAGGGGGATGAATTCGCTGGGTGGGATTTCTCCCATTTGTGGATGCTTCCAGCGTATGAGGGCCTCCAGCCCCTTGCAGCTGAAACTGTGGTTGTCGAATTTGGGCTGGTACACCAGCCGCAGCTGCCCATTGCCCAGCGCATGCCCGAAGTCCCGCAGGAGCCGATAGGATCTTTGCTGGAGACTGTCCTCGTTCTCCTCATAGCGGTGAAATGATCGTGCGTTGTATCCGGCCTGCTGCACGGACACCATCGCCTTGCGAATGACATCGTCCACCTCGTCCTGGTTCAGGTAGAACCGCACCACGCCTGCCCTGGGTTGAAGTTCAAACCGCAGATCGGCGCTGGTGATGGGTTTTTGCAGGTACTCCAGCAATTGGTTGACCAATGCCTCCTCATCTTCTTGCCTGCCGGCGCTGATCACCCAGGCAAACCTGGCCAGGCCCACGTGGTAGACGGTTGCGTGCGGCCCCGTCATGTCCGTGACTGCCTTGGCAATGTCACGCATGAGCTGCTCGACATAGTTCAAGCCCAGCGCATTGCTCATTTCCAGCAGGCTGGCGTGGTTGAGCACCTCCATCAATACCAGACCGCGTGCCGCTCCCGGGGCCAGAATGCAAAGGCTCTTCAGGTCCAGCTTGAGTTGCGTGCGATTTGGCAGGCCCGTGACTTCGTTTGTTTTTCCAATTCTGTGATGGTATTGGAGTTGAGCCTGAACGATGGCGGCCATGGCTTGCAGTTGCTGGCCTTGCTCTTCGGAGAATGTCCTGGGCTGGGTATCGATGATGCACAGGCTGCCGATGGCGTGGCCGGATTCCATTATCAAAGGCACACCTGCATAGAACCTGATATTGGGCTTATGGGTGACCAGGGGATTTTCTGAAAATCTGCTGTCCAGGTGCGTATCGGGAATCACCATGATTCCTTCGTTTCTGATGGTGTGGTCACAGAAGGCATCCGTGCGGAGGCTGCCATCCATATCCACACCCACCGGTGCCTTGAACCATTGCCTGTGCTCGTCCAGAACCGTGATGATGGCAATCGGAGCCATGAACATGCGGCTGGTGAGCTGGGTGATGCGCTGGAATTCCTTTCTGGCGTTCAAGTCCAGGATTTCAGCGGTCTGCAGTCCGAGCAGTTGCTCTTTCTCGGATTCGGTAGTCCAACGGGTAAGCATCTATTTCCTGCCTCAGTGAACCCATACTATAAAACTGCCGCGCCTTTGGGGTCAAAGGGATTACTGGGCGTCCAGCAGCGGTAAAAGCTCCTGCAGTTTTTCCAGTGCGCCTGGGCCTTGAAGCTCGGAGATGGTGCCCAGCGGCTCCGTGTCTTCCACAATCACATAGGCCATGGACCACTTGGCAAAACGCCTTTGATCAAGGCGTGCCTGCGGAAACAGGGGCGTGAAGTTGATGTGTCTTTCATCGCGCGAGATGGACTCCACCAGCAGCGCCAGTTGCTCTGGCGGCCCTTCGACATACTGGAAGAAGCGTTCACCGTCGAAAACCAGCATGCCCGTGATGCCGGCCGACCAGTTGAAGGTGCGCGCCGCCTTGATGATCGCCGCGATGCATGTGGTGTCAGCCCCTGGGGCCAGCTGGCTGTGATAAAGGAAACATTCGAGAGAATTTTCTTGCATACCCTCCCCCTTTCTGAGTTGTTGGGCGGCGATGGTATGCGTTGCGCGAGGGGGGTCACGTAGGTGCGCAACCCGTTGTTGCATATGTAACCATCCTGCTTGCCCCCTGTGCCTGGGCGGCTGCGGGGCCCAACGACAACCAGCCCCCACAAGCGCTGGCGGGCAGGGCTTGCGGGGGCTTGTGCAAGAGGAGGAGGGTGTTCCAGGCCTGGATTGACGTGGCCGGCCTTACAGGCGCGGCATCGCCCTCATTGCTGCTGCTTTTGCGGCAAGGGCTGGCCTATCTGGCGCTGGTTGGCCTTGGTCTGCTGCTGGGTGTAGTTGCCGTCGCTGATGGGCTGGCCCATCTGCATGGGGACATACGAACGGTGATGGGACCCCGCCATGGGAATGAGCTGCTTCATGGAGAGAACTCCTGATCCGGCGGGTGGCGGCTGGGGCCGATGCCGCCGGTCTTTAGGGGTTGCGGGAGGAATGCAGCAAGTGTGTGGCGCGCCGTGAAATCCAGGTGTAGGAAAGATCGGAAGCCGTGTAGTCAAGCCTGCGCAAATGCAAGAAAGCGCTGACCTGCACGAAGGGGCAGGACACCCCTGGCACAGATCAGCGCTGTACAGGCCGCGCCTTGTTTGTCAGAACTTCAGGCTGTCACTGCCTTCCGCGCGCAGCGTCCTGGTGTCGAAGTCCACCGAGAAATGGTCGCTGGGCTTGCCCGAGCCCAGGCCCTTGAGGATGGAGAACACCTGCTTGAAGCTGTACTGGAAGGGCTGGCCCACGGGCGTGCTGTCGGCCAGCTTGTCGCCTGTTTTCTGGGGCGCCGAGGTCAGGGCAGGGAAGGCGCTCATCAGCAGGCGGTACTGCTCCACGCGCTGCTTGCCCATGTCGTTCAGCGACAGGCCGCCCGCGTAGACGGTGCGGTGGAAGTCGCCGTAGAAGGTATAGGCCGACACATTGGCCAGCGCGTTGAAGTCCACGCCTGCGGCCTGGGCCTTGGCGCGGGCGGCGTTCTCGGCAACGCTCCAGTCGGATGCCCACTGCGCGGCATTGCCGGCCACGGGGCTGCCTTGCAGGCAGCCGGCGCTGGGCTTGAAGGGCACGGCAACGCCTTGCGCGGCCAGGCCGGCGAGCTGGGCGTAGGTGACCTTGGTGTCCAGCTGGGCCATGGTCAGCATATGCTGCAGATTGAGCTGGCTGACCAGGTCCTTCATGTCGCAGGCCCAGTACTCGTCCAGGAAGCGCAGGCGCGACAGCTCGCCGAAGTAGCGGCTGGTGAAGTCGCCATAGCTGGTGCTGGACAGAATGGCCTTGTCCCAGCGGCGCTTGGCGTCCTCGGGCTTGCTGCTGCCTTCCACGTACTTCCATTCCATCTCGTACAGCGGAAAGAGCTCGTTGAAGCGCGGCACGTTGTTCAGCGCCACGGTCTGCACGTCCACCTTGCGCGGCGTGTCGAAGCGCACGATCTTGTAGGCCGCGCCATAGACGGCCAGCGACGGCGACTGCACGTTCACCAGGTACTTGCCGCTCTTGCTCAGGTAGTCGTTGGTGCCGTTGAAGTGCATGTGGCCGCCGATGTGCAGCGGCAGGCCCGTGGCGGCCACCGCCTCGGCCGTGGCCTGCTCGGGCACGCGCGCCGTCTGGAAGGCGCCGGGCTTGAAGGCGGCCTTGATGGCGTCGGTCTGGTTGGCGTAGAAGTCCATGGTCGGGTAGTGCGAGAAGGCCACCAGCTGCTTGCCCTGGGCCTTGGCGCGCGCGCTCACCGATTCGATCCACGCCATCACGCTCTTCTTGTGCGTGGTCATCTTGTTCCAGCCCGCATTGCCGGCGCCGGTGAAGCCCTTGGGCGAGTTGGGCTTGGCGGGGTCCAGCTTGTCCGGCACGAAGACGTTGGCGTCCACCGACAGCAGCCACAGGCCCTTGACGGGCTCGACCAGGTAGCTCACATCGGCAATGCTGGTGCAATTGGTGTAGCCGGCCTGCTTGAACTTGCCGCCTTCGCCTTCCTTGCAGATCTCGTAGCTGCGCTGGCCCAGCTGGGCCTGTCTGGCCGCCTCGGCATAGCTGTACTTGTCCTGCGCGTAGGTGCTGTAGGGCGTCTCCCAGTACACGTCCTTCTCATTGGGCATCAGGCCGTAGGGGGCCAGGTCGCGCAGCAGCGAGGCATAGCCTTGCTCCATCAACTGGTCGGTACAGACCACGTTGGCTTCGGCGTTCAGGCAGCCCTGGTAGTTCTTGGCGTAGACCTTGACCGTGCTGCCGTTGGCGGCCATGAAGTCGTCCTTGCCCTTTTCGTCATCGTCGTAGGGGGCGACAGGGTCATGGTTGCCGGGCGCGATGAAAAAGCGCATGCCCTTTTTCTCGTACTCGGCCAGCACGGCGCGAAAGCCGTTCACGTTCAGCGGCTGGCCGTCGTCGGAGAAGTCGCCGGGAAAGGCCACCAGCTTCACGCCCTTGGCCAGCGAATCGTCCAGCGCGGCGCGGAAGGCGAAGTAGTTCTCGTTGAACAGCCGCGTGGAAGTCAGCTGCGCATACATGGTGCGGATGGTGGCGAACATGCCATTGGCCGTGGGCACGCCCTTGAAGCTGCTGTTCTTGAGGTCGCCGTACACGTCCTGGAAGTGCACATCGGCCATGAAGGCCACGGCCTGGCTGTTCGTTCCCCCATCTGCCCTATCGCCATCGCTGCCACCACAACCCGCCAGGGCCAGCGCTGCGGCACCGGCCACCATTCCCAATTTCCAGACTTGCATTCTTCGTGTTGCGCGGGGCGCTCTGATTGACAAAGTCCGGCATTGTCTGCAGCCCATGTTTCATGGGTGTGACGGGGCAACCCAGCCAGGCGTGGTAGACGGCGTCCGACTTTTGCAGGGGGAGGGCGCGCAGCGGGCACGCCGATTGCTATGCATCCATGGCCTGCAACCACAGGCGGAGAGTGCCCATGAATTCCATGAATCACCCCTTGCTGAGGCTGGCCGATTCAACCTCGGTCCTCAGGCCCGGCAAATACACGGACCACCGCACGTCGGCCGTCTTGCCGCAATTGCGAAGAATCGGCCTGTTCCGCGCGCGCCGCTTCGGGGATCTGCTATGCGCCACGCCCGTTCTGCGTGCATTGGCTGCGGCCTGGCCCAAGGCACGCATCACCCTGGTCGGGCTGCCCGAGGCCGAAGGCCTGGCGCAAAGGCTGTCTTCGGTCGATGACTTCGAGCTGTTTCCCGGCTGGCCCGATCTGCCCGGCGTGCCCTCGGCCAAGGCCGATGAATACAGCTTCTTCCAGCGCCGCATGCGTTCGCGCCGCTTTGACCTGGTGGTGCAGCTGCACGACTCGGGCCGCAACACCAATGCCCTGGTCGCCAACTTTGGCGCGCGCCGCAATGCGGGCTTTGCGGACCCCGATGACTGGGTGCCCGAGGCGGATGCGCTGCGCTTTGTGCCCTGGCCGGGGCAGGGCAGCGAAGTGCTGGGCCTGCTGGCCCTGACCGACTACATGGGCCTGCCGCGCCGCGGTCTCAAGCTGGACCTGCCGTTGAATGCCGATGACCGCGCCCGCGTCCGCCCGCTGCTGCCCGCAAGCCGCCGCTACGCCATCGTGCACCCGGGCGCGCGGCTGGCTGTGCGCCGCTGGTCCGCCAGCGGCTTCGCGGCCGTGGCCGACCGGCTGGCGCAGGCGGGGCTGGAAGTGCTGCTCACCGGCAGCGAGGACGAGCGCGCCCTGGTGGCATCGGTGGCCGCGCAAATGCGCCACCCCGCGCTGGACCTGAGCGGCCGCACCGACATCTGGATGCTGGGCGCGGCGCTGGCATCTGCCAGCGTGGCCGTTTGCAACAACACCACCGTCTCCATGATGGCTGCTGCCCTGGGCACGCGCAGCGTGGTCGCCTCGCAAGCCGGCGAAGTGGACCGGGGTCCGCCGCTGGACCGGCAGCGCCACCGGGTCTTCATCCCCGGCAACGATGCGCATGCCGCCGAACTGCTGGCGCAAGCAGCGCTGGCGCTGGCCGATGAAGAGCTGGCGTGAGGCATGCCCAGGGCCAGGGCACCCCCGGCGCCCTCAGTGCGGCCGCCCGGGCGCAAGCGGGACCAGTTCCATCCGGTCCCGTCCCTTGCGCTTGGAGGTGTAGAGGGCTTCGTCGGCCTGCTTGAGCCAGTGGGACAGCTCCACCCCGGGCTGGTCGAACAGGGTGGCACCGATGCTCAGCGACACCGGCTCCGGCGTCTCGAACAGGGTGCGCGCCTGCTGCGCGAAGGCCTCGCGCAAGTCCTGGCCCAGCGCCTGCGCTGCCGCGTGGTCGACGCTGCGCAGCACGATCACGAACTCGTCCCCGCCCAGCCGTGCGGCCAGTGCGCCGCGCGGCAGCGCGCTGCGGATGAGATCGCTCAGGGTCAGCAGCAGGCGGTCGCCGGCATCGTGGCCGTGCAGGTCGTTGACCTGCTTGAAGTGGTCGATATCGATCAGCAGCAGGGCGCAGGGGCTGGCCGGTGAGGCCTGCTCCAGCAACTGGGGTGCGCGCAGATAGAGCGCGCGGCGGTTGTCCAGGGCGGTGAGCGGGTCGCGGGCGGCGATCTGCGCGATGCGTTCCTCGCGGCGATGGCGCTCCGTGCCGGTCATGGACATGGCGAGCAGCATGATCGCCATCACACCTTCCACCAGCGAGACCAGGATCACCGTGCCGTGGAAATTGGCCAAGTTGATGAAGGTGTCCAGCGCCACGGCCGAGGCGGCCTTGGCGAAATAGAACAGGCCGTGGGCCAGCAGAACAAAGCGCAGCTGCGCCGCGCCCACGCCCAGCGTGCCGCCGTGCGGGCGCAGCAGCAGGCCGGCGCGCAGGCTGATGACGGCGATCAGCAGCGACTGGATGCCCAGCATTGCCCTGGACCACCACGGTCCGCCGGGAATGAACAGCATTGCCAGCCAGACGACGGCCACCAGCCACCACAGGCGCGGCAGCCGGGTGTGCGTGAACGCGGCAACGCCGGCCAGGAACAGCCAGTGCGCGCAGATCAGCAAGCCGTTGGGAAACCAGATGCCCAGCAGCACATGGCCGCTGGAGCGCAGCAGGGCCAGCATACAGCCCACGGCGATGATGGCAAACCCCCCGCTCCACAGCAGCAGCGAGCGTTCGCGCACGCTGCCCCATTCCGCAGCCAGATACAGCGCCGAGGCGGCGGCCATGGCCGTGGTGAGAACAAGCAGGGTGAAGGGATCGAGAACCATGGACGATGAAGATATCGGCGCAGGCAGGCCCCGTGCAATAGCTGCCAGGCAAGGAGCAATGCGGCGCAGGTCGGGGCCGTCGCATTGAAATGGAGCGGAGCGCGCGGGCCGAATTGTCGCAGGATGCGGGCCTTCAGGCCCTTGCTGCGCGGCAGTCCGTTGGGAGGAAGTCACGGATCGGGCGGCCCGTGAACGGGAGCCCGTTGCCTGATTTTCGGCCTGATTTCCGTGATGCAGCCGCCGTGGTGCTGGTCAGCGCGGATGCGGCTGGAGTCGTGAGCAGCCCGCCAGAGCGGAGCACCAAGGGTGCGGTGACCGGGAAGCCGGCTGTCAGATGGCCGCTGCGTGCAGGCGGGTATTGAAAAGCGGCCCTTGCGTGAAGGCGGCCAGACGCTTGGCCAGCCACAGCACGGCCAGGTCCACCAGGGGCTCCACCAGCACCACGCACATGTAGGCGGCACCAAAGCTTGCGACCTCGGTCATGGTGGCCAGGCTGGCGCCATGGCCGTAGATGGCCCAGAAGGCGACCCACAGCACGATGCCGCCCTGGTAGGTGGTGGACAGGGCCAGGGCCTGCCGGTAGCTGATTTCCACATAGGCCGTGCCGGCCGGAATCAGCCGGCGCGCCAGCTGGCTCACCGCATACAGCGGCACCAGCAAGGTGGTGACGTTCATGCCGTACTGCGGCAGGTCGAAGGGTGCAAAGAACAGGCCCTGGACCAGCAGGCCGCACGCCAGGCCAATGGCCGCAGCACCCGCGCCGAACATCAGCAGCAAGGTCGAGCCCAGAATCAGATGGACCTCGGATACGCCGACCGGCTCATGCGGAAACACCTCGAAGAAGCTGAACACCAGCGCGGTGGTGATCACACTGCGCACCAGCAGCGCGAGCGCACCGCCGTTGTCGCGCAGGCTTTGCCGTGCCAGGGCGGCGGTCAGGCCGAAGGCCGCTGCGGCAGTGACGTAACTGAGGGCGATTTTCTCGGGGCTGACGACGCCGGGTTCGATGTGCATGGGAGGTCCTGAACAGGCAAGGTCCGTTGGAGAGCCGGCGGGCACCGACTGCGCAACGGCAAAGGCACCGAGCATAGCCGGGGACGGTGTGCTGCGCCATGTTCATTTCACGCTGTGGCCACGCTGTAGTCACGCTGCCGCACTTCGGATAGCCATCGGTTTCACGCGCTGGCTCTCACGCCGGGCTTTCGGCCTCTTTTTCGCATGGCCAGGAATCGCTGTGCTGTTCCGAGCAGATCTCCCGTACGCACCCGCGCAGCCACCGGTGCGCCGGATCGGCATGCAGCCTCGGGTGCCACAGGAGTGAGACCGTAATCTCCGGCACAGGGACGGGGAGGGGGAAGCTGTGCATTCCGGCACGCAGGTTCCCCGTGTGCCGTTCGGGAACACTGGCGATCAGGTCGGAGGCCCGGGCCAAGGCCAGCGCCGCTGAAAAGCCGCCAACGATCGCAACGATCTGCCGTTGCAGGTCGAGAGAACTCAAGGCTTCATCGATGGGCCCCTTGTCCTGCCCTCGCCGGGACACGAGGATATGCCTGCCGGCCGCATAGCGCGCGGGCGTGATCTCGCCCTGGCTCAGCGGGTGCCCCATTCGCACGACGCCAATGAAACGGTCTCGGAACAACGCCTGCGCACGCACCTCCGGACCTATCGTGCTCCCGACAACGCCGGTCTCCAGATCGACCGTGCCGTCGCGAAGCGGGCCGCTCCCTTTGTTTGATTTCTGCACAAAGCAAAGGCGAACGCCAGGCGCTTGCTCGCCGACGCGGGCAATCAGGTCCGGTCCGAAATTCTCCACAAAGCCTTCGCTGGTCCGCAGTGTGAACGTTCGGACCAGCTGCTGGAGGTTGGGCTGCTCGGCAGGGCGCAGAACCGCTTCCGTGTCCTGCACGAGCTGGCTGACCCGCTCGCGGAGTTCGAGCGCCCGAGTTGTGGGAACGAGGCCGCGCCCGGCCCGGACCAGCAGCGGATCGCCCGTCGTCTCCCGCAAACGCGCCAACGCCCGGCTCATCGCTGACGGGCTCAGCCGCAACCGTTGGGCGGCGCGCGCCACGTTGCCTTCCGCAAGCAGCACATCCAGGGTGACAAGCAGGTTGAGATCGGGTCTTGACATGGATCGACCGTAGCACGGCGTGCGGTGACATGGCGCCAGACGCATGAATAAAGTGAAAGTGGTGCGCCTTCCGCCATGCCGGGCAGGGAACTACGCTTCCGATAGCTCAATTTCGGGAGTCGCCAACGATGAAAATCACACCAGAATCAGCCACGACAGCAAGAGATGGGATGGCCGCTGACAGTGCAGAGCAGACGCCGTCGATTCGGTGGGTGCTTGCCAGCCTTTCGCTATCGATGTTGCTGTCATCGCTGGGCACCAGCATCGCCAATGTGGGGTTGCCGACCTTGGCTCAGGCGTTCGGCGCCTCTTTCCAGCAGGTCCAGTGGGTCGTCCTTGCCTATCTGCTGGCCATCACCGCCCTGATCGTCAGCGTCGGGCGGCTCGGCGACGTCATGGGCCGCCGACGGCTGCTGCTGGTCGGCATCTTCCTGTTCACGCTGGCCTCGGTCCTTTGCGGCCTGGCGCCCACGCTCCGGCTGCTGATTGCCGCCCGGGCGGTGCAGGGTCTTGGCGCGGCCATCATGATGGCCCTCACCATGGCGTTTGTCGCCGGGACGGTGCCGAAGGAAAGGACCGGCAGCGCCATGGGACTGCTCGGAACGATGTCCGCAATGGGCACCGCTCTCGGTCCATCGCTGGGCGGCATTCTGATCGCCGGACTCGGTTGGCAGGCGATCTTTCTCGTCAACGTACCGCTGGGTATCGTGGCATGGGTTCTCGCGCACCGTTACCTGCCCGCCGATTGCCGGGGGGAGAAGACCGGGCGGGCCCGCTTCGACAATCTGGGCACCTTGCTGCTGGCTGTGACGCTTGTGGCGTACGCACTGGCCATGACGCTGGGGCGCGGAAGTTTCGGTCCGCTCAACGGGGCTCTTGTGTTGACCACTGCCCTGGGTGCCGTGCTCTTCGTGCTTGCCGAGGCGAAAGCCGCATCGCCCTTGATTCGATTGGCGATGTTCCGTGATCCAGGCTTCAGCGCAAGCCTTGCCATGAATGCGCTCGTCTCGACGGTGATGATGTCGACGCTGGTGGTGGGGCCGTTCTACCTCGCCCGTGCGCTCGGGCTCAACGAAGCCATTGTTGGCATCGTGATGGCGGTGGGCCCATTGATCGCCATATTGAGCGGTGTCCCCTCTGGCCGTGCCGTCGATTGTTGGGGCGCGCCATCCATGGCCGTCGTCGGGCTCATCGCCATGGCTGCGGGGGCATTTGCACTGTCCGTGCTTGCGTCGATGTTCGGCGTGGCGGGATACGTTGCGGCCATCGTCGTCCTGACCCCTGGATATCAGCTCTTCCAGGCGGCCAACAACACGGCCGTCATGGCGAATGTCCATCCAGACCAGCGCGGCGTCATCTCGGGCATGCTCAGCCTGTCGCGCAACCTCGGGCTCATCACCGGGGCATCCACGATGGGGACCGTTTTCGCGCTCGCTTCAAAGACGCCCGACATCGCAACGGCGCATCCCGAGGCCGTTGCCAACGCGATGCGGATCACGTTCGCAGTCACGGCCGTTCTGATCGTCGTTGCCCTGGCCATGGCAATGGCAGTTGCAAGCCGTGCTCTCGCGACAAGCCGTTCGTGACGAGGCTCAGTGCACCGGCCGGCTCAGCCGCCTGCTCGCCCTCGATATCGCGTAGTTCACCAGGCAGTACAGCACCGCCACCACCAGGTACACGGGCACCAGCGCGTGGTAGTTGGCGATGAGCACCTTGGCGTTCTGCATGAGTTCGCCATAGGTGACGATGTAGCCGAAGGTGGTGTCCTTGACCACGATGACCAGCTGCGCGACCAGGGCCGGGACGATGTAGCGCAGGGCCTGCGGGAAGACGACGAACCGGAAGACCTGGACCTCGGTCAGCCCCAGGCTTCGCGCGGCATCGGTCTGGCCGCGAGGGACGGCCAGCACGCCTGCGCGGTAGACCTCGGCCACCACGGCGGCGGTGCTCAGGCCTATGGGCAGGGTCAGCATCCAGTACGTGCCGAGCTTGATGCCGGCTGCGGGAAGCACCAGAAAGCACACGTAGATGAGCAGCAGCGTGGGCGTGCCGCGCAGGAATTCGATGACGGCGATGCTGGGCCAGCGCACGATGCGGGGCCGCGCCAGGCGCCCCGCCAGCAGCACCAGCCCAAGGCTCAGCGCAATGACGGCGGCCATGGCCGAGGATGCCAGCGTGCCGAGCAGGCCCTTGGCCAGAAAGGCCCAGGTGGTGGGCCAGGCGAAGAATTCCCAGAACCGGGCCTCGAGCTGGCCTGCGGAATGAAAACGCCACACGACGCCCGCAGCCAGCGCAATCAGCCCGGCCGCGGCGATCAGGCTGACCACCTGCGTGATCTTCCTGGCCTGCGGGCTGGGCGCGCCAAACAGAATGTCTTCCAGAGAACGGCTCATCGCAGTATCCGCAGCTTCTTTTCCAGGATGGCGCCCACCCAGGCAATGAGCAATCCGGTGGCCACGTACAGGGCGGCGGCCACCGCGAACGCGGCCATGCCGGCGGCGGAGTCGTTGGCGATCTTGGACACGAGCGCCGTGAGCTCCCGGCCCGCCAGCGGCACCTGGGACGCCAGCGAGGTGGACAGCATCAGCGCAATGAGCAGCGACGTCATCGGCTGCACCACCGAGCGCAGCGCCTGCGGCAGCACCACGGCCGAGATGATCTGCATGGGCCGCATGCCCAGGCTGAGCGCGGCCTCGATCTGGCTGCCGGCAATGGTGTTGATGCCCGCGCGCAGATAGTCCGCCGTGAACGCGGAGCAAACCAGGGTCAGGGCCAGGATCACGCTGGGCTCATAGTCGATCACGACGTTGAGATCGGGCAGCGCGAACACGATGAAGATCAGCAGCGCCACGCTGGGAATGTTGCGGAAGATCTCGACGTAGCCCGTCAGCACGAAGCGCAGCGGCGGCAGCGGAAGAAGCCTGAGCACCGTGACGACCACGCCCAGCAGGAAGCCGGGCAGGAACGAGAAGGCGGTGAGCTTCCAGGTCAGCAAGAGGGCCTGCCAGAAGGCAGGCCCGTGGTCGGAAAGGAGCCGGGAGATGTCACCCATCGTTCAGGGCAGGGCGGGCGGCGTGGGAACGGCCGTGCTGCCGGTGCGCTGTCCGATGGAGATGGTCCAGAGCTTGGCCCAGGTGCCATCGGCTTCGATTTTCTTCAGGAAGGCGTTGATGAAGGCCACGCCGTCCGAGCCCTTGGGCAGGCCGATGCCGTAGGAATCCTGGGCGCCAAAGGGCGCGCCTGCCAGCCGCGCGTCGCCGGTGCCCAGGCTCAGGGTGTTGAGCAGCAGGGTGTAGTCGGTCACATAGGCATCCACACGGCCCTGGCGCAGGGAGTCCAGCGCTTCCTGGTGGGTCTGGAACTCCTGCACGACCGCCTTGGGCGCGTGCTGCGCCAAGATGGCGGGACCCGTGGAGCCGGCCTGCGTGGCCACCTTCTTGCCTGCCAGGTCGCTGTAGGACTGCACGGTCTTGTTGCTTGCCTTGACCAGCACCCCAGCCTGCGAGGTGTAGTAGGGGCCGGCAAACGAGATCTTCTCGGCGCGTGCGGGGGTGATGGAGTAGGTGGCGATCACCATGTCCGCCTGGTTGTTGATGAGTACCTGCTCGCGCGTGGACGAGGTCACCTGTGCGAACTGGTACTTGGACGCATCGCCCAGGATGTAGCGCGTGAGCAGCTGGGCCAAGCCTGCGTCGAAGCCGCGGATCTTGCCGTCCTTCTCGTTGAGCAGGGAGAACAGATTCGAGGTCTGGGTGCTGCCCAGGCGCAGCGTGCCGGCCTGCTTGATCTTGCTGGCCCAGGTGCTCGATGCAATGGTCGCGGCGTCGGCGACGGGGCCTTGCGCCACCAGGGCGTCAAACGCCGCTGTGTTCAGGGGCGCGCCCTGCGCAAAAAGCGATCCACTGCCCACGATCGCCAGCGTCACCACGGTGGATTTCAGAATGGATTTGATGGGCATGTGGTCTTCCTGCTTGGTCTGTGATGTAAATCTGGGGATGGCTGCCAGGGGCAAGCGCCGATTATGGCGACTCGCGGCCCTTGCTGCCGCACAAGGGCTCAGTCCCCGGTCGTGCGCCGGTCATGCGCAGGTCACGTCCCGGCCATGCGCCGACCGGGTGCGATGGTGGGGGCTGCGGCATTGAGCGTCTCGATCGCATAGCCGGCCGCTGCCTTGTAGCGGGCCATGAAGCCCTCGCGCTCCTCGCGCGGCAGCACCTCGTCGATATGGTCGAAGACGCCGCCGCAGCGCTCGTCCACCAGCCCCAGCAGGCCGAAGGGGCCGGCCCCGCGGTTGCGCAGCACCAGGGCCGAGATGTCCTTGCACAGCCTGTCGTCATAGGCGCACAGCGCCTGCGAACCCACGCCGTGGTCCAGCAACTGCGCGCCCAGCACGCGCGCGTCCACGATGGCCTGGCTGGCGCCGTTGGAGCCCACCGGGTACATCACATGCGCCGCATCGCCCAGCAAGGCCACGCGACCGTCCACCCAGGTGGGCACGGGGTCGCGGTCGATCATGGGGTACTCAAAGACATCCGTGGCGCCGCGCAGCATGGCCGGCACGTCCAGCCAGCCGTAGTCCCAGCCGTCGAAGTGGTGGATGAATTCCTCCAGCGCCACGCGCCGGTTCCAGTCGCCTTGCTGCCAGCCGCCGTCGTTGTCCACCGTGATCTCGGCGATCCAGTTGATGGTGGCCAGGCCCGTGACGGGGTCCGGCGGCGTGATGGGGTACAGCACCACGCGATGGCGCAGCGAGCCCACGCCCACGAAGGACGCACCGGTGCGCACCGGCACGCCCGGCGTGGTGCCGCGCCACATGATGGCACCACCCCACTGGATGGGCGGCTGCGCGGGGTGCATCTGCGCGCGCACGGCCGAGTGCAGACCATCGGCCGCCACCAGCAGCGAGCCCTGCACCTCCAGCCGCTGGCCATCGCGGGTGTCGATGAGCGCGGTCACGCCGTCGGCATCCTGCCGGTAGCCCACCACGCGCCGGCCCAGTTGCACGGCATCGTCGCCCAGGCGCTCCCGCACGGCGTTGAACAGCATCATCTGCAGCTGCCCCCGGTGCACCGCGTACTGAGGCCAGTGGTAGCCCGCCTGCAGCCCGCGCGGCTCGGCATACACCTCGTTGCCGTTGCGGCCCACCAGCGCCCATTCCCGCGCCTGCAGGCCGATGGTGTCCAGCACATCGTTGCCGAAACCCAGGTCATGCAGTTCCCGCACCGCGTTCGGCTGCAGGTTGATGCCCACGCCCAGCGGCTGCAGCTGCGCCACCGACTCGAACACGATGCAGGGCACGCCGATCTGGTGCAGCGTGAGGGCAGTGGCCATGCCACCGATGCCGCCGCCGGCAATGAGCACGGGGCGGGATGGATTGTTGTGTGAAGCAGCAGCAGACATGCCGGGATTGTCCATGCAATGGCTGCGGGTGGATGTCCCATCTGCGGCGCGTGCATGGCGCAAACAATGTATGATGACCATCATGCGAAACACAAATTCCAGCGCCCGGGCTTCCGCCAAGGAGGCCACGCATGAGCGCATCGTCTCCGTGGCGGCGCGGGCCATCCGCCGCAGCGGCTATGGCGGCACCGGGGTGGCGGACATCATGAAGGAGGCGGGCCTGACGCACGGCGCCTTCTACGCCCATTTCGCCTCGCGCGATGCCATGCTGGCCGAAGCGGCGGGCAAGGCCTGTGCCGAGTCCTGTGCCGCTGTCGCCGACGTGGTGGCCAAGGCACCGCCCGGCATGGTGCTGCAGGCCATGCTGGCTGCCTATCTTTCCAAGGAACATGTCCAGCGCGCCGAGGTGGGCTGCCCCCTGGCGGCCCTGGGCTCCGAGACGTCGCGCCAGGCGCCGGAGGTGCGCCGCGTGGCCACGGGCCACATCAAGGAAATGGTCGATCTCATCGCCCGCCAATCGCCGGACTGGGGACAGCCCGGTGCCCATGAGCGCGCGCTCGTCACCTTGTCCACCATGGTCGGCAGCCTGCTGCTGGCACGGGCAGTGGATGATCCGGCCCTGTCCGACAGCCTTCGCGAGGCAGCACTCAAGCACCTGGCGCCGGCCAGCCATTGATGGCGCATGCCCTGTGCATGTGCCTGGATTTTTTTCGCCATTACATATGATGACCATCATATAAAGGAAGACCATGAAGGCATTTGTTCTGGAAAGCTATGGAGCGAACCGGGCCTTGCAGCTGGCAGAGGTACCCGAGCCGCAGCTGCGTGACGATGAAGTCCTGGTCCAGGTCCATGCCGCAGGCGTGAACCAGCTGGACTCCAAGATCAAGGACGGGCAATTCAAGCTCATCCTGCCCTATCGCCTGCCCCTGGTCCTGGGCCACGACGTGGCCGGCGTGGTGGTCAAGGCCGGCCCGCGCGTGCGGCAGTTCAAGCCCGGCGACGAGGTCTATGCACGCACGGACGATTTCCGGATCGGTACGTTCGCGGAGTTCGTGCCGGTCAAGGAGTCGTCGCTGGCGCCAAAACCCAAGGGGCTCACGATGGAAGAGGCCGCCTCCATCCCCCTGGTGGGCCTGACGGCCTGGCAGGCACTGGTGGAGACAGCGAAGCTGACGAAGGGGCAAAGGGTCTTCATCCAGGCCGGCTCCGGCGGCGTGGGCACGTTCGCCATCCAACTGGCCAGGCACCTGGGCGCCACTGTGGCCACCACCACGAGCGCGGCCAACTTCGAGCTGGTCAAGAGCCTGGGGGCGGATGTCGTCATCGACTACCGCACGCAGGACTTCGAGGACGTCCTGCACGACTACGACGTGGTGCTCAACAGCCAGGACGGCAAGACGCTTGGCAAATCCCTGCGCGTGCTCAAGGGCGGCGCGAAGCTGGTCTCCATCTCCGGCCCGCCCGATCCCGCATTTGGCAGAAACATCGCAGCGCCGGCATTCGTGCGGCTGGTGATGCGGCTGCTCAGCTCCGGCGTCAGGCGCCGGGCGCGAGGCCGTGGCATTGACTACTCCTTCCTCTTCATGCGGGCCAACGGCGGCCAGCTGCGCGAGATCACCCGCCTCATCGAAGCGGGCGCAATCCGCCCGGTCGTCGACAAGGTCTTCGCATTCGAATCCACCAACGAGGCCCTTGCCTATGCCGAAGCCGGCCATGCCAAGGGCAAGGTCGTCATCAAGATCCGTTGACCCGCTTTTTTCCCCACCCCTGGAGCGATCCATGAAAATTGAAAACGCTGTTGTTCTCGTCACCGGTGCCAATCGCGGCATCGGCCTGGCCTTCGCACGCGAGCTGCTTGCCCGTGGTGCCCGCAAGGTCTACGCCGGCGCGCGCGACCCCGCCACGGTCACCCAGCCCGGCGTGCATGCCCTGCAGCTGGACGTGAACCGCCCGCAAGACGTGGCCGCCGCCGCCGCGCTGGCGTCGGACGTCACGCTGGTGATCAACAACGCCGGCATCGCCCAGCCCGGCGGCTTCATGGCGCCCGACAGCGAAGAGGTCGCCAGGCGCATCTTCGAGACCAACTTCTTCGCCGTGCTGCGCATGAGCCAGGCCTTCGCGCCGGTTCTCAAGGCCAACGGCGGCGGGGCCTTGCTCAATGTGCTGTCGGTGGCCTCCTGGGTGAACGGCGGCGAGCTGGCCGCCTATTCGGCCAGCAAGTCGGCCGCCTGGTCGCTCACCAACGCCCTGCGCAGCGAGCTTGCAGGGCAGAAGACACAGGTGCTGGGCCTGCACATGGCCTATGTCGACACCGACCTCACGCGCGGGCTTGAAGCGCCGAAGTCCAGCCCCGAGGACATCGTCAGGCGCGCGCTGGACGGACTGGAGGCCGGGCTCGATGAAGTGCTGGCCGACGAGCTCACCCAGCAGGTCAAGCGCGGCATGACAGCGGCCCGGCCAAGCTATCTGCCGCAGGGCGCCTGAGATCGGACCGTGCCCGGTTGCCTGCGCTTTTTCGGCAACCGGGCACGGCGGTCAGCCATGGGTGCCCATCCGCATGGGGTGGCGTGGGTTGGCATGGGCTGGCACGATCGGTCAGCGCCGGCCTGGTTTATATTTCCATATTTGTTGAAATATCGTATGATTTGCCCATGGATGAATCTGAAGTCGTCGAATCCCTGGCCGCGCTTGCCCACCCCTTGCGCCTGCGCATCTTCCGCGCGCTCGTCGTGGCCGGGCCCGAGGGGCTGACGCCGGGCGTCATGGCAGAAAGCCTGGGCGCCGCCAACACCACGCTGTCTTTCCATCTCAAGGAACTGACCCGCTCGGGCCTGGTGACGCAGGAGCGGGCCAGCCGCAACCTAGTGTACCGCGCCGCCTATGAGCGCATGAATGGCCTGCTCGGCTTCCTGACGCAGAACTGCTGCGCAGGTGCGGCATGCGAGGTGGCCGACATGTCCTGCAAGTCCTGCTGACGCTGCTCCCCCGGTTTCCCCGCCCCGAACACTTCCTGCCATGACTACCGACAAACCCCTGAACGTCCTGTTTCTGTGCACGCACAACTCTGCCCGGAGCATCCTGGCGGAAGGCCTTCTGAATCACCTCGGCGGCGGGCGCTTCAAGGCCTACTCCGCAGGCAGCAGCCCCCGCGACAACCAGCAGCCCCATCCGATGGCGATTGCGGCGCTGGAGCAGGCGGGCGTGTGCACCGAAGGCCTGCGCAGCAAAAGCTGGGATGAGTTCGGCGCGCCTGATGCGCCCCCTATGGACCTGGTCATCACCGTCTGCGACAGCGCCGCTGGCGAGGCATGCCCCTATTGGCCGGGCCAGCCCGCCACCGCGCACTGGGGCTACGCGGACCCGTCGCAGGCCGAAGGCAGCGACGAAGGCCGGCAGGCCGCATTCCGCCAGACCCTGCTGGCCATGCGGCAGCGCCTGGAGCGGCTCGTCAACCTGCCGCCATCGTCCCTGGCCAGGCACGCGCTGCAGCAGTCTGCCCGCGACCTGGCCCGTGACTGAAGCCTGCCACTGACACCTGCTACCGACACCCGCCACCGAAACCGCTGCGGCTCTCGCTGCCGCCTGCACATCCTCGAAGAAAACAACACATGCTTGCGGCCCTCCTGATCTTTGCAGCCACCCTTGTCCTGGTCATCTGGCAGCCCGCAGGCCTGGGCATCGGCTGGAGCGCGTCGCTCGGCGCCATCGTGGCACTGGCCCTGGGGGTGGTGCACTGGGCCGATGTCGCCGTCGTCTGGGGCATCGTCTGGAATGCGACCGCCACCTTCGTGGCGGTCATCATCATCAGCCTGCTGCTGGACGAGGCCGGGTTCTTCGCTTGGGCTGCACTGCACGTGGCCCGTTGGGGCCGCGCAAGCGGCAGGCGCCTGTTTGCCTTCATCGTGCTGCTGGGCGCCGTGGTGTCTGCGGTCTTTGCCAACGATGGCGCCGCGCTCATCCTGACGCCCATCGTGATGGCCATGCTGGTGGCCCTGGGATTTTCTGCCGCAAGCACCCTGGCATTCGTCATGGCGGCAGGGTTCATCGCGGACACGGCCAGCCTGCCGCTGGTGGTGTCCAACCTGGTCAACATCGTCTCGGCGGACTTCTTCGGCATCGGCTTCAACGACTACGCGTCGGTCATGGTGCCGGTGAACCTGGTGGCCGTGGCCGCCAGCCTGGGCGTGCTCTTCCTGTTCTTCCGCAAGGATCTGCCCCGCACCTACGCCTTGGAGCGCCTGCAGCCGCCATCGGCCGCCATCCGGGACCTGGCCACCTTCCGTGCAGGCTGGGCCGTGCTGGCGCTGTTGATGCTGGGCTTCTTCGGGCTGGAGCCGCTGGGCGTTCCCGTCAGCGCCGTGGCCGCGGCCTGTGCGCTGCTCTTGCTGGCCGTCGCCGCCCATGGCCGGGTGATCAGCGCAGGCCGGGTCCTGAAGGGTGCGCCATGGCAGATCGTCGTGTTCTCGCTGGGCATGTACCTGGTGGTCTATGGCCTGCGCAACGCAGGGCTGACCGGCGCCCTGGCCAGGGTGCTGGAAGTGTTTGCGGGCGGCGGCGTGTGGGGCGCCGCAATAGGCACCGGCTTTCTGTCGGCGGGCCTGTCTTCCGTGATGAACAACATGCCCACGGTGCTGGTGGGCGCCCTGTCCATCGAGCACTCCGGGGCCACGGGGCTGGTGAAGGAAGCCATGGTCTATGCCAATGTGATCGGCTGTGACCTGGGCCCCAAGATCACGCCCATCGGCAGCCTGGCCACCTTGCTCTGGCTCCATGTGCTGGCCCGCAAGGGCATGACGATTGGCTGGGGCTACTACCTGCGCGTCGGCATCGTCCTGACCCTTCCGGTCCTTGCCATCACGCTTGTCGCGCTTGCGCTGCGGCTGAGTGTGGGCTGAGTGGGGTCTGAACGTGGGCTGAACGCCGACCGGCCGGCGCGCTGACGCATCAGCTGCTGCCGTCCTGCGCAGGCATCGGCACATTGGCGCGGCGTTCAAACAGGTGGGCCATGGCCTTTGCCGCCGCCTCGGCCGCTTCGGCGCGGCGCATCTCGGCCGGGTCTTCAAACCCGCAGCCCATGGCATGGGCCTCGGTGCCGGCGTAGTCGGCCAGCGTCTCGGCGCTGTCGCGGTTGCTTTGCAGGGCGCGTGCCACCACGTCCAGGTGCCGGTGGCCCTTGGGGGTCTCCAGCCAGGCCAGAGCCAGCTGGGCGATGGCGGAGATTTCTGCACAGCCTTGCTGCACGAGATGGTCCACCTGGGTGAGCGCATTGGACAGCTGTCGGGCGCTGTGGCTGTCCGTGGCGGTGGAGGGCTGGGTAGGGTTCATGCCATGTCCCTCCGCAGTTGGCCGGGCACAAAGGGCTGGCATGAGGGAGGGGCTGCGCCAAAAGACGGCGCGCAGGCGAGAGAAACGGCGTTCATTGTTCCGTGCTCCATTGCGGATCGAATCCACAGGCCATTGCATCTGCATTGACTGATGGATTCGGTGTGCCAAGCCTCGCTTTCGGAGAGGCTGTGCCGCTATACGACGGATGTTTTGAAGCATCAGCCCCGGGACAGGGGGCCGGGGCGGATGATAGCGCGGGAGGGGAGGGGAACGCCCCTTTTTTGGGGGGGGTGAGGCTTGCGAAACGTCCAGTCAAGCGCGGCACGAACGCACAGTCAAGCCACCAGGGCTGCGCGCCCGCAAGATGGCCGGCAGTGCGCATCCACCCGTGCCACATGCTTCCATAAACATGGCTTTCAGCGCTTGATACACAAGCGCTGAAAGCATTTTTCATGGCCGATCGCGGCTGGGTGGAACACAGCTCCACCCACCCACCACATCGCCATGAAAACCCTTGTCCTTCGAATTGCCATGCTGCTGCTGACGGCGGCGGCTTCAGTGTCTGCTGGTGCAGTCACGGTATTCGACAACCTGGCAGCCGCCAATGACCCGTGGCTCATCCAGCACAACTCCAGCTACCACACCAACCTGTGGGTGGCCAACCGGATCCCGATTGGCAGCCAGTCGCTGCGCATCACGCAGGTGAAGATGAATCTCACCCAGATCGACCAGTTCGAGCTGCAAGTGTGCGCAACCGACGCCAGCGCCGCCACGCCGTTCGCGGACATGACGGCCTGCGCCCCCTTCACCGCCGACGCGGCCGTGCCAGGCATGCGCGTGTTCACGGGCGACCGCATCGTGGCGGCGGGCGACTTTGCCTGGGTGGTGGTGCGCAGCATCGGCCAGACCATGATCCGCCGCCAGATCACCACGGCCACCAATGACGGGCTGACCTGGTATTCAGGCGCAAGCCACAACCCGGCCTGGGTGGCCGAGCCGCAGACCTCCATCGGCATGACGGTCGAGGCCGGTTCCGTGCAGCTCGATGGCGTGTGCGGCAGTGCCAGCAGCGCCACGCCTCGCCGCTATCCGCCAGACGCCTTGCTGTGCAGCGTGGGCACGACCAGCGGCGTGATGGGTGAAACCTACTCCTTCTCCTGGGTGTGCCAGAGCAGCTACGGCGGCAACCCTTCGCCGCAATGCTCCGTGCCTCGCGCCTACCTCGTTACCTCCCAGGCCACGGGCGGCGGCAGCATCGAGGCGGGGCGCGATGTAGCGGCGGGGCAGCAGGCCAGCTTCACGCTCACCACGCCACCGGGCTATACGGTGCAGGTCAGCGGCTGCGGCGGATCGCTTGCGGGCAACACCTACACCACTGCGACCATTACCGGCAATTGCACCATCAGCGCCACCTTCGCCCCGCCGCCCACCAACGGCGCGTGTGGCAGCACGGCGCCTTCGCTCACCTTGCCAACCCTCTTGTGCAGCGCCGGTTCGGCCACCAACCAGTCTGCCGCGGCCGATGCCTTCCGCTGGAATTGCGCGGGCATCAGCGGCGGCACCACGGCCACTTGCCTGGCACCGCGCCAATACATGGTGACAGTCAACACGGATGCGGGCATTGCCAGCGCACAGTGCACCCCGAACCCCGTGACCCATGGCTCCAGCGCCACCTGCGCGGCCACGGTGCACGACCCTGTCGCCCGCCCCTTCAGCGGCTGGGGCGGCGCATGCAGCGGCACGGGAGCTTGCCAGCCCGTGGTTCTCGGGACTACCACCGTCTCTGCCAACACGACGCTCATCACCTACGCCATCACCACCTCTGCCACCACGGGCGGGGGCATGTCGTGCACGCCCAATCCCGTGCCCCACGGCCAGAGCGCTAGCTGCACTGCCACGCCGCAAACGGGCTTTCAGTTCACCGGCTGGACGGGCGATTGCGCGGGCACGGGTGCATGCCAGTTCACCAACGTGACCAGCGCGCACAGCGTGGGAGCCACCTTCACGCCGCTTACCTACGCCATCGCCACCCCCGCCGTCACCGGCGGCAGCGTGAACTGCACGCCCAACCCCGTGCGCCATGGGCAAGACACGATCTGCGTCGCCTCGCCCGCGATGGGCTACCACTTCACCCATTGGTCGGGAGATTGCTCGGGCACTGCCAGCGCGTGCATTCTCTACAACGTGACCAGCCCGCGCAGCGTGGGTGCCACATTTGTGCTCAACACCTATCCCATCGGCATCGTCCCCGCCCCGGCCAACGGCACAGTCACCTGCACGCCCAACCCCGTCACCCACGGCCAGGATGCAAGCTGCACCGCCACGCCCGATGCGGGTTACCACTTCACCAGTTGGTCGGGCGATTGCACGGGCACGGGTGCATGCCAGTTCACCAGCGTGACCGCGTCGCGCACCGTCTCGGCCACCTTCACGCCCAACACCCACTCCATCGCCACCCCCGCTGCCGTCAACGGCACGGTCACCTGCGCACCCAACCCCGTCACCCACGGCCAGGACGCAAGCTGCACCGCCACGCCTGATGCGGGTTACCACTTCACCAGTTGGTCAGGCGATTGCGCGGGCACGGGTGCATGCCAGCTCACCAACGTGACCAGCCCGCGCAGCGTGAGCGCCACCTTCGCGCTGAACACCTACCCCATCAGCATCACCCCCGCCACAACCAACGGCACGGTCACCTGCGCACCCAACCCGGTTAACCATGGGCAGGGCGCAAGCTGCACCGCCACGCCCGATACGGGCTATCACTTCACCAGTTGGTCGGGCGATTGCACGGGCACGGGTGCATGCCAGCTCACCAATGTGACCAGCCTGCGCAGCGTTTCGGCCACTTTCACCCACGACCCGGTCGATGCCACCTGCGGCTCAGCGGCCAATGGCGCTGTGGCCTTCAAGCCCAGCGCGAATCTATGCGCCACGGGCACGCCAGGGATCGTGCTATCCGCTGGCGGCCAATACAAATGGCAGTGCAGCGGTGAATATGGCGGCGCAGCGCAGCAGTGCAGCGCACCGTGGCAGAGTGCGGGCGGCAACGGCAATCTGGGGGCGGTGGAGGTGGACGGCGCGAACGGCTGGGAGATCAGCAGCGCCGCCTTTGCCTCCACCTTGCCCGCGCCCTTGCCGTCCCATGTGCGTGCGGTGCACGCGCCGCTGGGCCTGGTGCTGGGGCGTGTCGCTGGCAATGCAGATGCACAGGTGACCGTGCACTTCACCACACCAGTGCCGCAGGGGGCCGTTTATTACAAATACGGCCCCAGCCCCGACGGGCTGGGCTGCACCGGCGCTGCCTGCGCGCAGCCGCACTGGTATGCGCTGCCGGGCGCGCAGTTTGCGCCCGACGGCCTGAGCGTGACCTTCACCCTGGCCGATGGCGGCGTGGGTGACAGCGATTCCGTGCCCAACCAGATCACCGACCCCGGCATGCCCGTGCTGCTGGCCCCGCAGGCTATCCCCGCACTCGGCCCCTGGACGCTGGCGCTGCTTTCGCTGCTGGCGGCGGGTCTGGTGGCGGTGCGTCGCCGAGCGTTGGGCGGTTCTTGCGCACCGCTGATCAGAAAGTGAAGCCAAACTGTCACCAAGGCAAAGCCGCCCCAGTGACGGGTTTCAGATGAGTTGCCGGCGGGACACAGGGGCTCCGCAAAGTTTCCTATTGCGGCCCATGCATAGGCGCTGCCGAAACAGCGCCGCCGTTCAGTGTGTACAACTGGGGTCGAGGCGACTTCGCAGCTGTGTACCGTCATACTTCACGCAACGCTGAATCATTTGCACAGTTGCCATGTACACACTCCGCACATCACGTCCTGAAGATGGTGCCGCTCTGGTTGACCTTTGGCGGCGTTCCGTAGACGCCACCCATCACTTTCTCAGTCCCGATGATCGAAAGGCCATTGATGCCGAAGTGGTCGAGTTTCTGCCTCATGCGCCGGTGACTGTTGCTGTGGATGAACATGACCAGCCCCATGGCTTCATGCTGATCGATGGCACGCACATGGAGGCGCTGTTCATCGATCCGGATGTCCGTGGCACCGGCATCGGCCGCAGGTTGTTGCAGCATGGATTGGCGCTGCACGGGCAATTGAGCACAGACGTCAACATGCAGAACTCCCAAGCGGTTGGCTTCTATCAACGGATGGGGTTCGTTGAAACAGGGCGTTCGGAGGTGGATTCGCAGGGACGCCCTTATCCTCTTATTCACCTGCGACACCAGGGCTAGCTGGAGCCAAGCCGCAGCTCGCATGGGGCCTGCCTTGCAGCAGCAACCCCTTACTGTGGACTGCTGCCCCCCTGGTTGACGCTCAGATACACGGTCGGCAACCACCGTTTTGGTACGCTTTGAATTTGATGGATAGATGTCGCATCCCGGACGATTGCATAGACTCTAAACGCTATCCACTCTTCATGGCCCGAGCCGTTCTAAAGGAGTTGATAGAGTCCTTGCAATCCACCCAGGGAGTGAAGCCATGTTGATAGCCCTGCACAAGAACGCCCGCACCACGCCCGCCGTGCGTGCCGAGATCGCAGCCAGCGATGAACCAGCCAGCATCCTGGCCCAGCGCTTTGGGATCACTGAGCAGACGGTCTACAAGTGGAAGAAGCGCGATGTCTTTGCAGACCGCTCGCACACGGCCCATCGCCTGCAGACGGTGCTCACGCCTGCGCAAGAGACCGTGGTGGTTCACTTGCGCCGTACCTTGCTGCTACCTTTGGATGACCTGCTGGCCGTGACACGGGAGTTCATCTGTCCCCATGTCTCGCGCTCCGGGCTGGACAGGTGCTTGCGCCGCCATGGAGCGGGCAACCTCAACGCCCTCAAGCCCCAGGAGCCTGCGGTAGCCCACAAGGCCTTCAAGAGCTACGAGCCAGGCTACGTGCACATGGACGTGAAGTACCTGCCCCAGATGCAGGATGAGAGCAGCCGGCGCTACCTATTCGTGGCCATCGACAGGGCCACGCGTTGGGTGTTTGTGCAGCTCAAGTCCAACAAGACCGCCGCCAGTGCACAGGCCTTCCTCAAGGCGTTGCACAAGGCCTGTCCGATCAGGATCAACAAGCTGTTGACCGACAACGGCAAAGAGTTCACGGACCGTCTGTTTGCCAGCAAGGAACGCGAACCCAGCGGCAACCATGAATTCGATCAACTGTGCCGGGAGTTGGGCATAGAGCACCGATTGACCAAGCCCAGGACGCCCAGAACCAACGGCATGGTGGAGCGGTTCAATGGACGCATTGCGGACGTTCTGAAGACCCACCGGTTCAACAGCCGCGAGGACATGGAGGAGACCTTGCTGCGCTATGTGGCCTTGTACAACCACCAGTTGCCGCAGTCAGCGCTCAAGAGCAGTACGCCGATGCAGGCCATGAAAGATTGGTACCAGACCCACCCGCACCTGTTTCACAAGCGACCATATGATCGTACGGGATGCGACAGATAGACAACCAGATACAGGCATGAATTTGAAATTTAAGCGGCTCACTGAAGTTGATCCGGCTCACATTGTTTCGCTGAACAATAATCCAGATGTGCTGCGACAAATGCCGCTTGGAAGTGCGGATTTCGACCTGGCGAAAGCAAATGAATGGGCTCGGCAAAAGGATGCCCAGTGGCAGCAATACGGCTATGGGCCATGGGCGTTTGAAATTGATCAGCAATTTGCCGGCTGGGGCGGTTTGCAGTACGAGGAAGGTGATGCCGACCTCGCTTTGGTGCTTCACCCCAAGTTCTGGGGAAGTGGCAAAGCCATCTATCAAGAGATAGTGAAACGTGCATTCACTGGCTTGGGGCTGAACTCCATCACAATTTTGCTGCCACCTTCAAGAACCAGAATAAAAGGAATTCTCAAGCTGGGATTTCGGCCAGATGGCGTATTGGATATTGAGGGGACTCGTTTTTTACGCTATCGCCTGCATGCACCCGGCAAACCCGCTTGACCAGATATTTGAGCAGCGCGTCTTGATCCCACGCGCTCATACCTTGGCGAGGAAGGCCGCCGCATCACCCGCTTCACACTTCCAGTCTGCGAAGACCCCAACCAGATTGCATTCCACGCAGTGGCAAGCGATGTAGTACCAGCGCACGTCGTGTGTGCCCTCGTACACGGAGACACCGGACATCAGTTCGAACGTCTCGTTCTCGCACACGCACTCGTGTGCCTCGGGGGTGGCCTCTTCAACATATTCCGCGCTGTCGCCCATCAGGTGTTCCTGCCCGCAGTCGGTGCAGGTGCGGATGGCCACGCCGGCTTCCTCATCCGTCTGCAGCGCAAAAGTCCGGCACCCGCAATCGCATTTGGACGAGGCAAACCGGACGGCCTCATGAAGATTCGCAATGCTGTAGCTGCGCAGCTCGGCTTGGGTGTCGCCGGAAGTTGTCCCGTACCAGAACTCGCCCTTCTTCGTCAGTGCCATTGATACTGTTCCATTCTTCAAGTTGGGCCTCTCGGCAGACCTGACGCCAAGCTTTCCCGATGTTCCGGATTTTGCCTGATGGCACGGTGAATCGTCGCCAAGGGGCCGGGCCGAGGTGGACGCCGATAAGGGCTGCGGAAATCCATGGATGCTGGTTCTTGGAGACTGCAGCCAGAGACCATCCAGTTCAGCTGTTGATCGCCGCCGATGTTCGATGTTGAAGCTCCTGTGTCAGCTCTCAGCCTGAGACCATTGTTCGGAAACCTGCAGCTGCCGGCTGCTCCGCAGCGGTTGCTGCCGCCCAGGGCCTCCTCGCGAGCTCGCTGCCGGTGCCGCGCGTCAGCAGCCGTGAGCACGCTTGTGCGAAAGGAAGAAGCGCAGCATCTCGGCGCTGGCGTCGATTCCTCCTGGCGTGGTGTAGCTGCCCTCTGAGCTGCCGCCGGACCATGCGTGGCCTGCGCCATGCAGTTGCCAGTGTTCAATGGCGGTACTTCCGTCGGCCGCGACATAGGCAGAGCGGGTGAATCGCTGGCGGTTCGGCGCATGGCCCTGGATGACGCGAGGTGCGCCTTGGGGACTTTGCGCGCTGCGTGCAGCATTCACCACGGCCGCGCCGTTGTCGTGGTGCACCGTCGTGTCGGCATCGCCGTGAAACACGATCACTGGACACACGCTGGGACCGCTGGCCGAGCCTGATGCTGCGCCTCTTCGCATCGCCTCAAGGGCTGATGGCAGATTGGACGCAGCACCGGCGGGCAAGCCCGAATGCACACCCACGGCGGCGAACAGCTCAGGATAGGTGCGTCCCAATATGTCCGCCATTGCACCTCCCGCCGATAGTCCGGCGACATAGACACGCGATGCGTCCGCGCCATGGTCAGCCACCACCTGGCGTGTGAGGCCCGCCAGCAGTGCTGGCTCGCCCCGGCCCCGCTGCTGATGCTGGGCCTTGAACCAGTTCCAGCATTTTTGCGAGTTCGCATGCTGTGTTTGTTCAGGATAGAGCACCAATACACCAGCCCTGCGTGCCTGGTCATTCATGCGCGTGCCGGCGGCGAAGTCTTCCGGCCCTTGGGTGCAACCGTGCAGCATGAGGACGAGCGGCCGAGGCCCCGCTTCAAGTGCACTGCCTGGCGGCACATACAGCCGATAGGCCAACTGCCGGCCTCCGTGCGAGTAGCTGCCGCGCAGCCATTGCTCGTCGCTGGAGGTGTCTGCCTGCGATGAGCCCGCAGGCACGGCGAGTTCGGGAGCATCGTCGATGAAACGGGCTTCGGCATCGACGATCCAGCCTTCTTCCCTGTGACTGGTTGCGGCTGTCTTGCCGTGGGGCGCGGGCGCGGGCGCGCTTTCGCCTCGCAACGTGCGCTGAATCAGCTCGGTTGCTTCCAGCAAATTGCCAGTGCGCGTCAGGCGTGTAGCCTCGCCCAGCATGTCGTGAAAAAGCTGTTTCATGGAATGGTTCTCAGGTAATGCGGCCGGCCAGAGCGGCACGAACGGCGGGGCTGGCCTGGAGCGCTCCCAGCACCGTGATGGATTCGATGGTTTCTGCGGCCAGCTGCGCAGGCACGTCCTGCGCGATGCTGGCCAAGCCCAGCACCCGGATCTGCAGCTTTTCCCCGGCAGCCTGCACCCGCATGAGATCGGCCTGGGAGAAATGCTGCATACCCAGGACCAGCATCTTGCGGGCGACGACCTGTTGCAACGCGTCCGCGTGGCTGCGCAGGTGATTGCGTATCGCTGTACGGATGAAATCACTGCGGTTTGCGTAGAAGCCTTCGGCGACCAGCAGGTCGATTTGGCCCAGGTCGACATAGCCCAGATTGATGGTGAGCTTCTCGGATTCGCTCACGCGAGGGGTGGAGGTGGTTGTGGCCATGGAACATCCTTATGCCATCCATATGGATGGTTTGAGGATGGTTTCAAGGTCTGATGTTTCAATTTGGCGCTGCACGTCGTGTGGTGTCCGGTGGACGGGCTCTCCAGCGTGTCCGTTGCCATCATTGCCCTGTCACGTCTGGGCCGTAAGGTGGCCGAGCCGGGCCACCGCGCCCGGCGTTGCTCAGCCATGCGCCAGGAGGCTCCATGCAAGATTTGCAGGCAGGCTCGCCGCACGGCCCTTGCGTTTGGGGCCAGCCCGGCGAACGGTTCAATACCTGGAGTCATCTGGCAGCCCTGCCCGTGGGCCTGGCGGCCAGTGTGGTTCTCATCTGCGAAACGGTGGCCGGCGGCGATGCGCGCAAGATTGTGGGCGCTGTGGTGTTTGGCCTGTCTCTGGCGGCGCTGTTTGGCGCATCGGCCCTCTTTCATGGCTGTACCGGGGTGCGCAAGCGTTTCTGGCAGCGCGTCGACCACGCCTGCATTTACCTGCTGATTGCCGGCAGCCACACGCCCTTTGCCTTGATGGCGCCCCCTGGCTTGTGGGCTTGGCTGCTGCTTGGCGGCGTATGGGGGCTCGCATTTCAGGGTGCGATACGTGCACTGGGTT
Organism: Delftia sp. K82; assembly: GCF_002193035.1. Taxonomy (NCBI): domain Bacteria; kingdom Pseudomonadati; phylum Pseudomonadota; class Betaproteobacteria; order Burkholderiales; family Comamonadaceae; genus Delftia; species Delftia sp. K82. The sequence continues at coordinate 1,632,024 of NZ_MYFL01000001.1, forward strand.
TCGATTCGCCGCCGCGCCTGTCCCTGTACATCAGCCTTGGCTGGCTCAGCTTGGGGGGCGCGGTGCCGGTGGCCTTTCGCCATGGTGCGCAGACCCTGGCCTGGCTGCTCGCCGGCGGACTGCTCTATTCGGCAGGAACGGTGTTCTACCGTCGTCTGGCGAGCATGCGCCACGCGCACGGCATCTGGCATCTGTTCGTGGTTGCCGGCAGCGCCTGCCATACCGTCGCGGTAGCCGGTTTGCTCGCCTGACCTCCTGCCATTCATGGCTTCGACACCCTGCCGTCCTGATGAGGCTGTTTGCTTACGCAATTTCGGCGGGGCGGACCTCATCGAAAATTCTGGCATGGGCTTAAAACATGGTCGAGGCGGGGTGCATCTATCTCTTCCTCATCTTCGAGGAGAAGGCCATGACTGCATCGATTTCACTGAGGTCACTGCTTGGCAGGCCTCAGGACCCTGATCTTGCCGATCAGGCGGTCCCAGGGCACGGCGTTCCTTCGCAGGACCCCGACCAAGCAGCACAGATTCGAATGGGCAAGGCAGAGGCCTTGCGGGAGTCCAAATCGACCATGGTGGCCGGCTTCATGATTTTTGGCGCAGCACTGGGGTCTGTACTTGGCGCGGCCGTGGGAGGACCGGTTGGAATATTCGTTGGGGGCGCCGTCGGTGGCCTGGTGGGCGCCGGATGCGGGGAGGCGGCTGGAGCCACGTGGATCAAACACAAGGATTGATGGACCGGCCGAATGCAGAAACCCGTCCTTTGCGTCCATTGAAATCAAAAAGGGCCCGAGGGCCCTTTTTCGTTACGGAGCGGCTGGATTACTGCTTCGGTTGCCCTTGATGGGCTTGCTTCTTTTGCTCTTCAGCGGAGCCCGGCTGATGCTGCTTGGGAGCAGTTTGCTGTGGCTGGGGCTTGCTGGGCTGGCCAACGGGCTGCTGGCTTTTGCCTGGCGTGTTCTGGGAAACGGACATGTGAAACTCCTATGGTCTTCAAAAGCCAAGATGGCTCCTGAAAGTCCACTGTGTTCCTGGTCCAGGCGATGGGATGTAGTCAAACCGGCCGCGGACAGATTATGTTGTAAGCGTGGCGGCACAAGGGTTTTCGGGCTTTCTGGATGCGGGGGGCCGGCAGGGCCAGGCACAGATGCCACTGCCGGTATGTGCGGTACCGCACAGAGCTGGTGGGCCTGGCCCGTAAGATGCAAGAGCGTCATTTCTGCTGCCTCCAGACTCTCTTGAAGTGCCGGGATGACTGCACTGGAATTGCCTTTATGCCCTCTTGCGCCGCGTCCACCGGCAATCATTTGCTCGACTCCTTGCCACCCGAGCCATGGCAGCGGTGGGAGCCTGCGCTGGAGCCCGTGGAGCTTGCCCTGGGCCAGGTGCTGTATGAAGCGGGCCGGGTCATGAGTCACGTGTACTTTCCCACGACGGCGATCGTCTCCCTGCTGTACGTGATGGAGAACGGTGCGTCGGCGGAGATCGCGGTGGTGGGCAACGAAGGGATTGTGGGCATTTCCCTCTTCATGGGCGGAGGGTCCACGACCAGCAGGGCGGTCGTGCAAAGCGCCGGCAGGGGCTATCGGCTGAAGGTCGGCGCCATGCAGGCGGAGTTCGAGCGCGGTGGCCCGGTTCTTCACCTGTTGCTGCGCTACACGCAGGCGTTGATCACCCAGATGGCCCAGACCGCCGTCTGCAACCGTCACCATTCACTTGACCAGCAGCTTTGCCGCTGGTTGCTGCTGAGCCTGGACCGGCTCCAGGGCACGGACCTGGTGATGACGCAGGAGCTGATCTCCAACATGCTCGGAGTCCGCCGCGAGGGCGTGACCGAGGCCGCGCTGAAGCTGCAGCGCGCCGAGATCATCCGCTATTCGCGTGGCCGCATCAGTGTGCTGGACCGTACGGGCCTGGAGCAGCGCTCCTGCGAGTGCTATGCGGTGGTGAGAAAAGAGTACGACCGGTTGCTGCCGGACATCACGGCTTGCTAGGTCCCGATCGCGGCCTCTTGCAAAGGGATGACAAAGCAGCTGTGCGCTGCCAGCTCTGTCCAGCGCAGCCTCTGCGATACCTGCAGCATCACTGCCCCCTCCCCGGCACACCTGGCCGCCAGCGCGTCGGTGCTGCCGCGGATCAGGAGAAAGCGCATGCTGCGGCCCTCCCGTTTCAATACCAGTTCGGCCTGGGGCCAATGGGAAGGAAGGCAGGGGGTGAAGAACAGTTCCCCGGCGTGGATGTGCAGCCCCAGGATGGATTCCACTGCGGCGCGATGCATCCATGCAGCCGAGCCCGTGTACCAGCTCCATCCGCCCCGTCCGACAAAAGGGGGCTGGGTGTATACGTCTGCAGCCATGGCGTAAGGCTCGATGGCGTATTGGCTGCCCCATACGGGATGGCTGGCGCGATGGGCCGGACTCAGGTAGGTGAAGTACCGGTAGGGTGTGTCCTGAAGGCGCTCGCTGCCGGTGGCGGTGGCGTGCGCCGCCTGGCGCAGGGCCAGCGAAGCGGCGGCCATCACGGCCCACGCTCCGGCATGGGTGTACTGCCCGCCGTTTTCCCGCACCCCTGCCGGGTAGGCCTGGATATAGCCCGCATGGGGAAGGCCATGGACCAGGGGCGGTGCCAGCAGCGGGATCAGGCCTGTATCGGGCTGGACCAGCTCCGTGTCCACCGCTTCCATGGCAATGCGCGGGCGCGAGGTGCCTGACGTGGTGACCAGGACCGACCAGGCCTGCGCAATCAGATCGATGCGCGCCTCGGGCTGCCGGGCCGAACCCAGTACCGTGCCGTCATCGAAGAACGCCCGCCGGTACCAGCGCCCATCCCAGCCTGCAACATCCAGGGCCTGGCGCCAGCCGGACAGGGCTGTCTGCCAGGCGTCGGCCCGTGCTTCGTCGCCGCAGCCGCGTGCCAGCGGTATCCAGTCCGTGACGATGGCGCACAGGAACCAGGCGAGCCATACCGATTCGCCCCGGCCTTGGTGACCAACAGCGCTCATGCCATCGTTCCAGTCTCCTGCGCCCATCAGGGGCAGGCCGTGCACGCCCACGGCAAGGCTGCGGTCGATGGCGCGCGCCGCATGCTCGTAGACCGATGCCGAAACTTCGCTGATGCCCGGTGTTTCGTAGACGTCGTCCACGCCGTCGGCAATGGCGGGCGCCTCCAGGAACGGAACCTGCTGCTGCAGCAGCGCCGTGTCGCCAGTGGCCTGGAGATAGTGCGAGCAGGCGAAGGGCAGCCACAGCAGGTCGTCGCTGCAGCGGGTGCGCACGCCGGCACCCGAAGGCGCATGCCACCAGTGCTGCACGTCCCCTTCGAGGAATTGCCGTGAGGCGCACAGCGTGATCTGTTGCCGCAGCACGCCGGGATCGGCCCAGACAAGCGCCATGGCGTCCTGCAATTGGTCGCGGTAACCGGTGGCGCCTCCCGCCTGGTAGAAACCGGCCTTGGACCACAGCCGCGAGGAGACCGTCTGGTAGGGCAGCCAGCGGTTCACAAGCACGTCCATCAGCGGATCGGGCGTGTGGATCTGCGTGGCCTGGAGCAGGCCATCCCAGTAGTCGCTGTTGGCCCGTTCTCGTGCCTGGGGGGCCAGGACGGTGGCTTGCTCCAGCAACTGGCGCGCCGCATCGGGACTCGTTGCATGGCCGATCAGATAGGTCTGCTCCCAGGTCACGCCGGGCCGAAGCGTGGCCAGGCGCGACAGGGCTGCGCAGGGTTCGAGCCCGTATCCGCTGCGCTGCCCCAGCTGTGCCGGGAGCTGCAAATGTCCGTCGGATGCAAAGAACTCGCTGCGGTCGCAGGTCCAGTCAAGGCTGTCGTGCTTTCCCGCGAGGGTGCCTTCGCCGGCATGCGATTCGCAGAAGAAAGCCGTGCCGCCGCCAAAGCCGCCCGCAGCCTCGGTCTGGGTGCATAGCAGGCCCAGAAAGCGCTTGTCGGGCGCCGGTGCCCACAGGGCCATGGTCTCCAGCGTGGCGCGGTCGGCCCGGCGCTCGCCCAGCATCCACTCCACCATGCCCGCCATCCTCAGGTGCATCTTGGAGTTGCCATGGTTGACCACGGTGATGCGCACTTGCTTGACGGCCGTCCTGATGTCCACGCACCAGCGCGCACGGATGCCCAGGTCGCCATGGCGGTGGGCGATTTCAGTGAAGCCCTGGCCATGCACCACGCTGTAGCGGGCCTGGGCATGCCCCCAGGCGCTGGGGGCCACGCTCCATGTCTCGCGTGTGCGCCGGTTCTGGAGAAAAAACCACTCGGACGGCATGTCGCAGACGGGATCATTGGACCAGGCCGTGACCTGATTGAGCCGGCTGTTGATCGCCCAGGTATTGCCTGCGCCGCTTTCGGATATCTGCCCTCCGAAGCCGGGGTTGGCCAGGACGTTGATCCAGGGCCTGCCCGGACGCCGGGATGCGCTGACATCGAATTGGAAGTGGCCATGGTCGCCGAGGAACTGTCCGGTCGATACGGGGACAGCCGAGCCCCGGCTTGGCTGGACCGGTATTTTCTGGGGCAGATGCGCTGTGCGCCGCCGGCTGGCCTGGGCCTCGAACTGCTCGCTCCAGGCATGGATCTGTTGCAGCAATGCACGGCCATCGGCATGCAGGCGCACACATGCCAGGCGCTCCAGGCAGGCTGTCTGCGCGGGGGTGAGCGTGTCCTGGCCCAGGACATGAAAGCCTGTCGTGCTGAGCCCTGGGCGGGCGTTGCCGGCCGCCTCATGCTGTTCGCCGATGGCGTTCAGCTCGGCCTGCACCGGCATGTAGTAGGAGTGGAACTCGCTGCTGAGCACGACCAGGTCGCAGGCCACGCCGGCGCGCGACCATTCGCCCAGGGCCTGTCCCAGTATGCGCAGCAGGCCCAGGCCCTGGGGCGCCGCGGCACTCACCACGATGATCGGCCTGTCGCCCGAAAGGCCCAACTGCCACAGCACGCGCCGGTCCTGGATCTGCGGCAGGCGGACGGCGCCTGCGCGATGCGGGTGCAGGCCGGGCTGCAGCTTGGGCAGGGTGAACATCAGCGCCGTGCCCAGCAGTTGCAGTGCCGGCAGGTACTCGGGCCGGGGCCGGTGCTGCAGGGCATCCTGGCCCTGCGCCAAGGTGGCGGAGATCACGGAGGTGCGCTCCACATAGCTGGGCTGGCGGTACTTGTCCAGGATGGCCATGAGGGTGCTGGCACTGTCGCAGGCAGCCGTCGCAAACACCACGCTCACTTGTCCGCCAGGGCCCACGCGCATGCGCACGCCCAGCACGGCGACGGGATCCAGGCCGGTGTCCAGCGCGACAGCTTCACCCGGTGCGGGCTCCAGGCACGCCTGCGGCTGGCTGGCCGCGTGATTGCGGCCGGCCCATTTCGCCCGATCGCTCTGGTAGCGCAGGCCCAGGACCTCCCCCTGCGTGCCGGCCACGAAATGGGCCATCTGCACCACCTTCTCCTCCTTGTGGCGGGCAACCCGCTCAAAACGCATGCCCTGCTGCTGCGCCAGCCACTGCGCCTTCACGAACATGCTGGAGAACGCCGGGTGGGCCTCGTCCGCGCCCGCGCCGGCCAGGATCACCTCCATGGCCGATATCAGCTCCACGTCCATGGGCAGGTTACCCAGGTTGTTCAGCACGACCTTGCGCAGCTCGATATCGTCTTCAGGGCTGATCCAGACCGTGGTGCGCACACGCCATTGCGGCCAGCGGGCATCGAAGCACATGCGGTCCGGGTGGAACGTGCTGGTGTAGGCCGCCTGCGGATCGGGTGCCGGGCTGCGGGTCACGGACACCGGGGCGCTGTCCCGGTCCGTTCGCAGGTAGACAAAGCTCCCGTGCGCATCGCGCAGCAGGTCATCGCGCCAACGCGTGATGTGGGTGTTGCCCAGGCGGCTCCACCCGGCTCCGTTGGCGCGCAATGCAACGCTGTAGCGCCCATTGCTCAGCAAGAGGGTCGGCTCCAGGGCCCGGGCCCCCGGGACGACGGTGCGGATCGCGTTGGCAGGCCTTCGGGACTGGGCATGCAAAAAGGGTGCGGCCAGCGCGCCGGGCCTCAGGCCTGCAAGCTCGCGGGGGGTGCGCTCCTGCAGCAGCGTGGACATGGCCTGGATGCGGGGGTGGTCAGAGCCCCAGCGCTGTGCAACCCCTTGCAGCAGCACATTGGCCAGGGCCACGATGGTCATGCCCTGGTGATGGGCCATGTAGGTGCTGACGAGCGTGAACCTTCCGCCATGGATTTGCCGTGCGGCAGAAAAGTCCAGGGCCTCGTAGAAGCCATAGCGCCCGCGCGCAGCCAGGGCGGCCAGCGCGCGGAAGTTCGCGCACGCAGGTACCGCAGCCACCTGGCAGGCCAGCGCCGTGGCATAGGGGGCGATGACTTTCTCTGCCATCGGCGTGCGGCGCAGTGCCAGGCAGGGCACTCCCTGGGAGGCGTACTGGTAGGCCAGCGATTGGTCGCGCGCCGCATAGGCGCTTTCCGACATGCCCCAGGGAATGCCCAGGCCCTTGGCAAAAGCCATCTGCTCGCGCAGTGCGCAGCGGTTGGCCTCGTCCAGCGCGCTGCCCGCTGGCTCCACTGCCACCAGCGAAGGCATCAGGTACTCGAACATGGACCCCGACCAGGACCGCAAAATCGCGTTGCGGCCATGGGCGAAGAACGGCCGGCCCAACGCCTTCCAGTGCCTGGCGGGAAGGTCGCCCTTGGCAATGGCCAGCAAGCTGGTGGTGCGGGACTCGGAGGCCAGCAGGTCGTAGAACGATGCGTCGAGCTGCTGCTCCTCGAGCCGGTATCCTATGTGCAGCAATTGCCGCCGCGGGTCGAGCAGGAAACGGAAATCCGCATCCCACGCCAGCTGTTCCAGGGTGTGGGCCATCGTCCGCAGGCGCAGGGAGATCCCATCTTGCTGCCCCGCGCCGACGGCGCTGACGTCCAGGGCCGCCGACTGCAGGGTGGCCAGCAGGTCGGCCAGCAGCCATGGCAAGGGGTCCTGCGGCCCGGGCGGGGTGTCGGCCACGGCCCCAGGTTCCGGCAGATCGAGCGCGTGAAGCTCCGCAAAGGCGTCGCGCAGCAATCCCTGCAGCATCATCTGGGCCGATATGTCTGCGGGATCGGCCAGGGGGCTGTCCAGCAACTGGCCGATAGCCGTCTGCTGCAGCGGGCGCTGCAACAGGCGCGCTGCGCCCGCCAGGCAGGGTTTCAACCGGCGCCTGGCCGCACGGATCGCCTGCTGGCTGGCCGCAGGATCCAGCGGGGCGCGGGCCAGCTCAAGGCAGGCGCGGGATACGGCAAGCAGATGGGCTCCGAGGTTGCCGCTGTCCACGGTGGAGACATAGCGAGGCAGCAGCGGCTGCAGGCTCTGGGTGTCATACCAGTTGAGGAAGTGGCCGTTGTGGCGCTCCATCCTGGCCAGCGTGGCCGAGGTCGCTTCCAGGCGCATCAGCAGATCCTGGGTCCCGATCCAGCCGAACTGCCGCGCACAGGCGGCGCTGAGCAGATAAAGGCCGATGTTGGTGGGAGAGGTGCGGTGGGCGAGCACCTCGAACGGCGCCGTCTGAAGGTTGTCCGGGGGCAGGTGGTTGTCGCCTTCGCCCACGCAGCGCTCGAAAAGCCGCCAGGTGTCACGCGCAATGTCCTGCAGCAGTTCGCGGTCTGTGGTCTGCAGCCCTGCATGGCTGAAAGGGGCCCGCCACGGGGCATTGCACAGCCAGACCAAGGCCGGGGTGAAAACCCAGGCGGACAGCAGCAGCCATGCCGCGGCTGGCAGCGGGGCGGGCAGCAGCCACAGGGCCGCCAGCAGCGCAAGCGCGAGCACGGTGCTGTGCCAGTGCCTTGACAAGGCCGGCGCCCAGCCGGGCCGGATGGCGGCATGGGATGCTTCGGCGGTGGTCCATTCCAGCAGATGCCTTTTGCTTACGGCCATGCGGTACAGCGTGCGGGCCACGGCATCCGCGTGGAGCATGGCCTGCGGCAGCAGTTGCGCCAGGTACCACACGCCGGACAGTGCCACCTGCAGCAACTGCCTTGCGCACTGCAGGGCGAAGCGGCTGCCCACGAATCGCGCATGGTGGGGAAGGGCACCGGCGATGGCGCCTATCAACGGCCCGGTGATGCAGGCCGCCGCCGCCAGTGCCAGGGACAAAGGCAGGGCCAGGCCATGTCCTGCCATGGACAGCACGATCAGCAGCAGCGACACGGGCGCAACCAGGGAGCGGCGCAGGTTGTCGAACAGCTTCCATCGGTGGATGACCGCCAGTTGCCAGTATCTGCCGTGCCACAGCACGGGCAGCAATTGCCAGTCCCCGCGCACCCAGCGATGCAGCCGGGCTGCTGCCGTGTCGCTGTGCAGCGGGTCCGACTCCATCACGGTCACATCGGAGATCGCCGCGCAGCGGGCCAGCGAGCCTTCCAGCAGGTCATGGCTGAGGATGCGGTCCTCGGGCAGGCGCTGCGACAGCACGGCGTGCAGGGCCTGCACATGGAGAAGGCCCTTGCCGATGAAACTGCCTTCTCCAAAGAGGTCCTGGTACACATCCGAAGTGGCTGCGCTGTAGGGGTCCATGCCCCGCTGTCCGGAAAAAAGCCACTGCCAGGCAGAGGTTTGCCGCGTCTGCGGCAAGGGCGACACCACGTGCGGCTGCAGGATGCCGTAGCCGCGTATGACCTTGCGCCCGGTGGCATCCAGTTCAGGCTGGTTGTGCGGGTGCTCGGCGATGCCTACCAAGGCCCTGACCTGGCCCGGCGGCAGTTCGGTGTCGCTGTCCAGCGTCAGCACATAGCGCACGCCGGCAGGCAGGTCGGACAGCACGCCCATCTCCAGGAAGGGGGCCGGCATTTCCGTCGCCAGCGCGGCCACCAGTTGCTCGAGCTTGCCGCGCTTGCGCTCCCAGCCCATCCACAGGCCCTGCGTCGCGCTGAAGGACCGGGGGCGGTGCAGCAGCAAAAAGCGCTGCGCCTGGCCCTCGCCGGTGGGGTAGCGCAGGTTGAGCGCCTGTATCTGTTCGCGTGCCTGCGCGAGCAGCGGCTCATCGTCGGCCGTGCCCTGCCGGTCCGCATCCGCCCAATCGCTCAGCAGCGCGAAATGGACACAGTGCTCGGGATTGGCGAGATAGTGCAGCTGCAGGCGGTGTGCCAGTTCGGAGATGGCAGCCGGCTTGCTCAGCAGCGCAGGAATGACGACCAGGGTGCGCGCCGAGGGGCCGATCCCCTCCTTCAAGAGAAAGCGCGGCAGATGCGCTGGAGTTGCGGACTCGCATATGAGCCGGTTCACCAGGGCCAAAACCGCCTCGGAGGCCGGGAAAAACATGAGCAGTCCCAGCAGGGCCAGGCCTGCATGGCCCACCCATGCGTCCAGCGGGCCCAGGGGCCCCAGCGGACCCTGCATCGCGGCGGCATTGCCTGCGCCGTTGAGGTGCAGCATCCATGCCACCAGGGCCAGCGAAGCCGCCACAACGGCGCCGATGTAGGTGACCGTGCGCGACAGCAGGAGGATGGCATACCAGCGGTCCGACAGGGGCCGTCGCGCGCCGAACATGTCCTCCAGTTGGGCGCGTCCCTCGCCCTGCAGCCAGTACCCGGCCAGTTGCGCTGCGCCCTGCGACTGGCCCATCAACCGGATGAGGGCCCTGGCCACGGCGGCCTCGGAGCGATCAGGGCTGCGCGCGGCCAGGCGCTCTATGCCATGCAGCGTAGTGTTGCGGCTGGCATCGTCCTCGGCCAGGAAAACGGGCGAGGCTTGCAGTGCGCGCACAACCAGGCTGGTCCTGCCCACGATACCGGGCCAGTCCCCGGCGCCCACCAGCCGCAGCGAGGCCACCGCATTGCCCACGCTCAGGTGGTCGGCCGCGCTGTCGGCATGCTGCTGCACCTGCAGTGCCGCCAGATCGGGCACTGCACTGCGCAGCCACTCTTCGATCTGCATGTACGCGCCGTCGCTGAAGACCGAGCGATGCCCAAAGAGTGTTTGCGCCAGATGGGACAGGAAGACCTGGCCTACACCGCGCAATTGCATCAAGCGGTGGATTTCGTGGAAGCCGGCGGCATCGAGCCTGTCGATATGGCCCGCAGCCAGGGTGGCCACCTCCTTGGCCGCCGCCTGGCACGCAATCCGCTCCGCCAGGCGCCTCAAATTCTCGACCAGAATCACCCGCAGCGTGGTGGGCAGCGCCCAGAGCTCACCCTGGCTGAGTTCGCTCTTGCTCTGGTATGCGTCAAGAAAACAGGTCAATAGCGATTCATCGAAGGCACCATCGGTGTGGGCGACAAAGGACCATGCCACCTGGTAGATGCGAGGAAGGCCTGTGAGCGGGGCCTCCTGCAAGACGGGCAGCGAGCGGTAGTAGCGGGTGGAAAGGCCTTCGCTGATCTCCCGCAGCTGATCCTCGATCAGGTGGAAATTGTCGAAAAGCCACTCTGCGCCGGATCCCAGCTCATGGCCCTCCTGGTGCAGGCCGGCGATGTACCTGAATGAGGTGCGCAGGGATCTGAGATTGTTTTCAAGACGTGGATAGAACGTCGCCTGGCCAAAACGTGGGCGGCCCACGGCATGCGCGCCCCCCAGGGTCATCCCATACTGTTCAAAGTGTGCGCAGCCAAAAAGCTCCGACCTGATGGGTGCCAGGACTTCTCCATGGCGGGCATCCAGCAGGTGGCTGATATGTGGCGGTATCCATTTCCAGCGCTTGCGCATTTGCATTCATGGCTTCCGGGCAGCGCACTACAGAGCAAGCCACACGACGGCGGCCAGGGTTGCGATCAGCAGCATTCCCGTCAGCGTGCGCTCGCCCAGCATGCGGTGGATGGCCGTGAATCCCGTCCAAAGCGCGAGCAATGGCCTTCTCAGCGCATCGCAGTGCGCCAGGTGCTCGGTGAGCATGAGGCGATCCATCTGGGACAGGCTGGCAGGCCCGCCGACGCAGGAGGTGTCCCAGGTCGGGACGAGGTTGGAAAAGCGGGGCATGGGCGGAACTCCTGGTGCGGATTGCGCGGATGCAATCCCTTGGACACATGCCCTCTTGTAGGGGGCGCAGGCCGCGGCGTCTGTGCGCAGACGAACATTCACGGGCAACACGCGGCGATGTGCCCTACCGCACCGACGGCGATGTGCGAACAGGCCACTGTGGGACGGCATGGCAGGCACAGCGCAGCGCGTGGGTGCGGTGGACGGCGTTCCTGACCAGGGCGGGCAGCCTCCACGCCATGCGCCAGTCCACTACGTTTCAAAGAGGTTCTCCCATGAAAAAAATCAAGGTCAATGCGCTCGCCCTGGCGGCGACAGTCCTGCTGATGGGCCTGGCCGGCTGCGGCAATATGTCCAAAAGGGATCAAAGCACGGCGATCGGTGCGGGTGCAGGAGCGATCGGCGGGGCCGTGCTCACAGGAGGCAGCGCTGTGGGAACGGTCGGTGGTGCTGCGGTCGGTGGAGTCATCGGCAACCAGGTCGGCAAGGACAAGAAGTAAACCTGGCCATGCAGGCTTGGCATCCTGCATGGCCATGTAGAAATCGCTGGCGGATCAAGGGCTTGTCTGTGAAATGGTGAAGGCGATATTCATCTTCCGGATCTGCGAATCATCCGTTTCCCTCAAGCATGGCGAATTCTGAGGAACACCATGGCTCAAAGGTATCCAAGGCACATCGGATCAAGAAGAACAGGTGCTTTTTTTGCAGACGAAGCAGGCCTTCGCCCCCACGCCATCCAGTCGGATTTCGAGCGAAATCACTGGCTGGGCGTCTCCGTGGAAAATCGAATGCGCAAGGGGCTTGAAGCCTGTTTGCAAGGCCTGCAGCGGCAATGCGATTCACTGCGCGAGGAGTTGCACAACACGCGTATCGCCCTGGGAAAGGCGCATTTCGAGCTTGACAGGACCAAGGCGGATGAACGCGCAGCGCATCACCTGGCGACACATGACCATCTGACCTCCCTGCCGAACAGGTTCTCATTCCTGGATCGGCTTTCCAGGGCGATCGGCTTTGCCATGCCCCAGGCCATTCCCATCGCGGTGTTGTATATGGATCTGGATGGCTTCAAGACAATCAACGATCTCCATGGCCACAGTGCAGGAGATGAAGTCCTCAAGGTCGTATCGGGCCGCCTGAGATCCTTCATCCGCCGAGAGGATCTGGTGTGCAGGCTGGGAGGCGACGAGTTCGCATGCCTGCTGGAGCCCTCTCCGGAAATGGAGCAGCTGCGCGCCCTGGCCAGAATGATCTGCAGGGAAATAGCCAACCCCATTCACTGCAACGGGCTGGAGCTGAAAGTGGAGGCCAGCATGGGCATCGTGATCGCACACGAATGGCCTGTGTCTGCGGAGCAATTGATTGCTGATGCGGATCGCGCCATGTATCGGGCCAAGCGCATGCGCAGCGGCTATCAGTTCAGTGTTTTTGAGGGCACTTAGGCCCGCCCCGTAAGCAGCAATACCACGACCACCACCACCAGCAGGCTTATCGCAATGCTGGGAGCGTATCCCCAGCTACGGCTGTGGGGCCATGAAGGCAGAGCGCCAACAAGCACCAGGATCAGGATGATTAGAAGAATGGTGGTCAGACTCATGATGCTCTCCAAGGCGCTTTGCAATGCACGGCGTAGAGTTGCATTGCATCGTGTTCCCAAGCGATGGTCTGTGCGCTGGCGCACGTCCTTGGATTTTTGAATTTTTGACTTTGGTCTTTCAGGCCGGGGTGCCCATGATTCTTGAATAGATTTGTCTGTCTGCCGCGTAGCAGCTGCACGCCCTGTTTTCCAGCGCTGCGCGGTTCAATACCATCATCTCACCACGTTTGTAGGCAATCATGCCGTCGTTCTGAAATCTGCTGGCGATGTTGGTGATGCTGACACGCCGTACGCCCAGTATCAATGCCATGAATTGCTGTGTGACATGAAAGCTGCCGGCACATCGGTCGCTGCTCATCAACAGCCATCGGGCCAGGCGGGAGGCTGCCGTATGGTAGTTCAGGCAGACTGTGAAACGTGCCTGTTGATGCAAGCGCACAAGTATGAATTTTTTAATCAGTTCACCGAGCATGGGGATCTCTGTGCACTGCTTTTCTAAATCCGTGCGGCTTATTCGCCAGCAGGTACCAGATTGTTGTACCAAGATCTTCCAAGGAGGAGGTGTTGCATTGCCTAGAATGCTTTCTGACCCGACCATCGCCTCATTCCCTACCATGCCTATTCCCAGGGAATGTCCCAGGGAATGGTTGCTGTTGATTTCCATAACCAAGGAGATGCATCCGCTTTCAGGAAAGTAAGCGTGCTCCAGAGGGTTGCCTGCTTTGCTCAATTCTGATAATGCGATCAATTCGAAGATTTCACAGTGCTCAACAAAGTGATCTGCCGATGCAGGATAAAGCAGGCGTATTATCCTGTTTTCAATATTGGCATGATGGGTGCCCGAATTTTTCATACAATTCCAATGAAATGAGTTTCGTTCATTTCTCGTGATGGATACCTCGATGACTGACGCTGAAGCCGGGTCATCAGATGATTTTTCTGTTCAAGCAGGCCGCACTATTGATCATGGTGCTTTTTTGATTCCATGTATGTGCGGCTGCGTACGCAAAGCCCGCTGCCGGGAAAGCGGCTTTTTTATATGAAAATCAGTTCTGCTGCCGAATCCGAGATGAGGTCATTTAATTGCGCATCCAAAATATTTTTTCCATGATGTGCGCTGGCGAACAGAAAAATAGCAAAAATAGATCCAAAAATAACGCTGACCGGCCTACGCAACTTTAAAAAGTGAAGAAATGCCACGCACGGAAGGCGCCATGGCCGCCAATCCAAAAATCTCGCGACACGGCAAGGGCGTGCCGGATCACTCAATCCTCGGCTCAAAAAACCTTGGTAGAGAGAAATTTATGAGCTGGCACTCGGATGCTGCAACAGTGGTTCTGCGGCAATCCAGATTCGACTGTCCAGGCGTTGCGCCCTGGCTTTGGCTGGAGTGGGCGCGGGTGCCCTCAGCGACTGCCAGCGGCCCTCAGCGGCCCAGTTCTTCCACAGGCATATCCGTGATCGCTTCGGCAAACAGTCGCCTGCAGTAGGCCAAGGGTCTCATTGATGCGATGCCATGCCGCGTGTTCGGCGGTCGTGCACGAGGCCAGGAACTTGGGCGCCGGCAGCGCCTTGCAGAACAACCAGCGAGTGACCGGTCTTGACCGTTGCAGCCACTCACGCACTGCGCCGTGAATGTCGCAGTTCAGCCTGAAGCCGTCATCTACCGGGATGTCTGTGAGGACCGCTCCTGGCCGATAGCCGAACTTACGAAACGCGTAAGACTAGGCTGGAGAGCATGTCGTTGAGCTCTGTGTCGTTGTGTCCACGGCCGTTCTCGACTAGGTCCCAATGCCAAATTGCTTGAACCTCTGGCGTCATGGCATTCTCGTAAACGTTCACGGCGAGCCACGCCAAGTCTGTCCTTGAAAGTTGGAAGCGGCGCGCGACTTTTCGCAAGGCTGTTGCGGGAGGCTGACTTGCCAGCTCACTACGCGCCGCCTCAAGCATCTCTTGGGTCGCCTCAAACATCCTGATTCCTATGCCCCCGGGAAAACATCGACCGTCGGCCCTTGGCCGCCCCCAGTCCGCCGCTGGGCTGCTTGGCGCTGCGAGATGACGCGGAGCAAATCGTCAACGGCAACGTCGCCCGTCACCTCAACTTTGTCCGAGACCGTGGCCAAGTAGGCTTCCCAATGCTCGGACGGCTCTTCCCACGGCATCTCATGAAGAGTCCACCAGCGGTCGAACACCTGAATGGTGATGCCGTCGGAGCCGAGAACGCGATGGGCGTCGAGAGAGGAGGACAGGAATTCGTACTCACGGACGCGCGCAAGGTAGAGCAGTTTCACCGCCATAGCAACCGCCTCTTGGCGCCACGCCGACCTGTCTGACCAGCACCTGCTTGTCAGCACCGGCTGCAGAAGCATGTCCGCCTCTTCCGCCGTGAGGACTGATGGGAATGTGACCAGCGCAACTGCTGATGGCTCAATCTGGAAATAGGTGGTGTGTTTCACGAGGTCCAATGCTCGCTTCGAATGCCAGTTTGCAGGGATGGATTCTGCCTATACCGCGAATGGCCGGTTGAAGTCACAACCGAAACCAGCCGTTTAATCAACCCCTCCCCAGTCCACCCACCCCATCCCCACCCCCCGATTTACATGCCGCTGCCCACCCACCACAAATTCCGAATCCAGCGTGGCCAAAGCAACAGAGATCCAGGCGCCCTCTGCGTAATGCGCGCTGTGCCACGTCAGCGATGAGCCGCATTGCTGGCAAAAGCAGCGCGTGATGCCGGGCGATGAGGCAAAGGAGCGCAATTGCTCCTGGCCCTGGGTGAAGACAAGGTCCTTTGCCGGCACGCTGCCGTAGGTGGCGAATGCGGCGCCGTGGGCCTTCTGGCAGATGCGGCAGTGGCAGTGCGACACGGCCTTGGGGCTGGACCGCAGTTCATAGGCGATGGCGCCGCACAGGCAGCTGCCGGTCAGGGCAAGAGGGGGGCTATCCGGGGCGTTGCTCATGGTCGGTCGGGCGCAAAAAAGGCGCATGCCATTGTGCATGCGCCCAATGCCGCGACAGGGATGCGCGGCAACCCCAGGAGTCATCCGTTTCGTCAGTCGCCGATGACCTGCAGCCCGCTGCCGTCTCCATGCGCCTGCAGGCACATTCTTCCGAGGTCGTTGAGAAAGCGCAGCACGGGCATCTCGCCCACGCAGGCGGGGATGGCGGCCATGATGTCGTTGTGCAGTTCCAGCAGCTGGTCGGCGGCGACGAACATGGCGGCGGATTCGCCGTAGTAGTGCCGCCAGAAGTCCTGCAGCAGGCCGTGGCGGGCCTTGCCTACAACCAGCGGATAGCCGTTTTCCCAGACCTGTGCGTCCATGGAAAGGCTGGCCAGGCCAGGGTCAACAGGCCGCGCGCTGGCGGGGATCAACAGTACACGTCGCATGTCCATGCTCATTTGCGTCTTCCAGGTGCGCCAGTGGACTCGGGCAACCCGGTCCGGGAGGAGGGTGAGAGGGTTCGCACCGCAGGCGGCAAGAACCGGTTCCCACTTTATTCACGTGTGCACAACAAGAAAATTACAGCTGATTACATGCGGCGAGCGATGCGCCGTGTGCCTGCCGTTCTCCGTTCCAGTTCGCCGTTCCAGTTCGCCGTTCAGGCGCTGCGCGCCCCGCCTTCGATCTCGAACGCAAAGTCCCCGAAGCGCAGGCTGCCGCGCCGCCGCTCCACCAGGGCGGGCGAGGCAGCGCATTCGGGCAGGGCGCTGAGGATCTGGTGCTTGGCGCGGAAGATCTGGATGTTCACGTACGAGGGCTCCACGCCCAGCATGCGTGAGAGTGCATCCAGTTCTATCCAGCCCTGGCTTGCGGGGGCCAGGCCTTTGTCTGCGTCCTGCTGGCGCACGCGGGCCAGGGTGACAAGGGTGTAGTGGTGTATGCGTTCGCCCAGCGCAATGGGCTTGCCGTCGCTCATGACGGTCAGGCTGGCGTGCTCTTCGTTCTGGCTGACGGTGAAGCGAAAGGACACCTCCGGCGGCTTGGGCGCACGCGGGTCGAAGCTGCTTTCCCGCGTGGATTCCAGGTCGTCGCATTGCACGAATTCCCAGCTGCCTGCGGAGGTGTGGACCATGGCGCCATCGACCAGGGGCTCGGTGCCGTCGCCGGACTCCTGAAGCCAGCGGCCGTCCTCGAAGAAGACGTTGGCTTCGGGCTCCTGCGCGTCGGGCAGCAGGGTGCCGCGCGGGTTCAGTGCCAGGGGGCCGTCCTGGGGCAGGCCCGGGCCGGGGCTCAGGCAGGTGACGGGAGGTCCCAGGTCTTCCACGGTCCAGGCCGCTTCTGCGCCTTCGCCCATGCTGAGCTTGGCGCCCACCGCCAAAACGGTCCAGCGGCCGGCGACCAGGCGCACGCCGTTGAGCATGGTGCCGTTGCGGCTCTGGTCCACGATTTCCCAGGTCTGCCGGTTCCAGCGGAACAGTGCGTGGACCTGGGAGACGTCGGGCGCCTTCATGACGGTCTGGCAGACCGAGGGGTGGCGGCCGAAGGTATGCAGGGGCCGCAGCACGACGATGCGGCCGTCGAGTTGGTTACGAAAGAGGGCCATCGCCTCGAATTCTCCTTGGGGCTTGTGTGAACAGGGGGTGGGCTGGGGGCGCATTGGCCCGGAGCCGGCAGCCTGTTGCCAAGCTGAGAGAGTACATGCCCGCTGCGCTTTTCAGTTTGTCAAACGTACAGAGCCTGCGGATTCAGTTCGGATTCCTGCAGCGGCCGGCTGCGCCAGCCCAGGGCCACGGGTACGTTGCGCAGCCGTGGATTGCCCAGTTCCGGCCAGATATGGCACAGGCCGGGAATCACGACTTTGACGGTGTGCAGAGGGATGTCGGGGCGCGAGTGGTCGTAGACGATGGTTTCCAGGCCCAGGCCGCGTGCGATGTCCACGCAGCGCGCAATGGCCTGGGCAATGTCTCGCGGCGCGGTGTCCGGCGTGTGCCCAGACAGTGGCGCAGGCTGTTGCGGCGGCGCATCGGCGCTGTCCGCAGGGTGCAGGAAGGCCTGCAGTGGCTCGGGCACGGCAAAGCTTTTGCCGGCCGCGATCAGCTGGCTGATTTCGGTGAGGGCGCGTTCGCAGGCCAGGGCGCGGTCCAGGCTGCAGCCAAAGCCCACGGCCCATTGGCCGGTGTCAGCGTGGCGGCCCACGGAGACGACCACCGGTATGCCGAAGTCATGCGTGATGTCCAGCAGCCAGTACGACCATTGCGGGCCGCAACTGCGGTCCAGGCGCTGGCGCGTGGCCTGGTCGATGCCTTGCAGCGCAATGGCGGGCCTGCGGATCTGGCCGTACCACCAGATGGCGGCGGCGTCGCGTTCCACCAGTTCCATGAAGCCTTGGAGGATGGCCTCTTCCCGCGTGTTGCCGGCCGCGCAGCCGTTGGAGGTCCAGCCCACGTGGTGCAGGCTTTGCGCGGGCGCATGGGCCAGGCAGAAAGCCAGCGGCAGGTAGCGGCGCGCATCGGCGGTCAGGGACCAGGCGGGAGCCCACCACACGGGTTCGCACTGGCCGGCGCTGGGGGCCACGGCATGCGGTGGCTTGTCGGTGGCAAAGCCGGCGGTTTGCTGGTCGCTGAAGCGAGCCAGTTCCGTGGGCGCGATGCAGGGCGCGTCCAGCTCGGCGGCGGGGGCGATGACCACGGCTTCGTCGCCCTGGTGGAAGGCGGCGTAGCGCTCCACCGCTTCGCACATGGCGCTGGCGCGGGCCTGCACGGCCGACAGGCCCTTGCCCAGGCACAGCTGTGTCCCGGAGCCGGCCAGGCTGGTGCTGCCGGGGGCCGGTGTTCTGAAGATTTCGCTGCGGTAAACGGTGAGCGCTTCGTCGGTCTCGGCCGTCAGCGGCGTGACCCGGGCAATCACGCCAGTCAGCGGGCTGACGTGCTGCGACAGGCGCTGCACCGTGGTCTCGGCCGGCACGCTGCGCCAGCCGCCATCGGCGCGCGCGGCATGCGTGCCTGGAACTGGCGCAATGCGTTCGCGCTGGCGCAGGGCCATCAGCCCTGGCGTGCCGCAATGCGGGCACTGCGGGCGGGCGGCCACCGGGTGGGGCTGCTCAGGCTCCAGCGTCCACACGGTTTGCGCCGCATCGGTGTGCGCCAACAGGCGCTGCACCGTGGGCAGCAGGGCCTGCAGCCGCGTGGCGATGAGGTCGGCGCCGGCGCGCACGGGCGGGCAGCGGTCGTTGTCCTGAGCCTGGCCGTTCATGCCGCCGCGTGCGGGATGGTTGCGTTGCCAGCGGTGTGCGAGGCAATGCCAGCAGGCCGTTGCCCGGGGTTTGAAAAGCGGTCCCGCCATGGCCTGCTCGCCCGCTGGCCGCACCAGCAGCCAGGGCCGGCCTGCGGCACGCTGGTTGGCGTCGATGGCGCCCAGGCGCGGGTCCAGATAGTCGTCGCAGAAAACGATGGTGAGCGGGGCGGGTGCCTGCGTGGCCGCGGCCGCAGCCCAGCGGCAGGCGGCTGTGCTGTCCAGCGCTGCAGTCAGCATGACGATGTCGATCTGCTCCGATGCCTGCAGGCGCACGGGCGGGGCCGAGAAATCCGGTTGCAGATAACCGTGGCCTTTCACGTCGCTGTGCAGCACCGGCTGTACCAGGCCCTGGCGCAGCAGGGCGCCCAGGGCGTGCAGCATCTGTGCAAGCGGCGCATCGGGCACCGCAGCGCAGTGCTGCATGAGGCTGGTGCCGGCCTGCAGCGGGGCGTTCAGCGCCAGCACGGCGGCAGAGCCCAGGGCCAGGGTGTCGCGTTCGCTGGCCAGCAAAAGGCGGTCGCCCTGCTGCACGGGCGGCAGGAATTTCTCGTGCCAGCGAAAGGCGTGGGCGAACAGGTCCGGGGCCGTGGGCTCAGGCAAGAGACGGTGCTCCGAGTTCAAGGCGGACGACGGCATAGGGGTGCTGGCCGGTAGTGGCGTGGAAGGCGGTCTCGAACAGCTGGTGCTGCTGCGAGAAGCGGGCATACAGGTGCTCTTGCAGGCTGATGCGGATGCCGGGGTGGATGCGCTCTATCTGCGCGCCGTCCGCAAAGCCCGAGACGACGGGCAGGCGCATTCCGCCCACCTGCATGGGCAGCCGTGCAAGGGCCGGGTGCACATGGTCGAGCACGACGGTGCACGGCGGGCTGCCGGGCGCGGCAAAGCGCTGGGCCAGCTGCTGCAGCATGGCCTCCAGCGCAGCCTGGGGAAGATAGGGGCAGACGCCTTCCAGCAGCACCAGAACGGGCTGGTTGCCGGGCAGGGCGGCGGTGTCCAGCCAGGAGGTGTCGAGGATGGAGCAGGCGAGGTTGGCTTCAGGGCCTGCAATGTATTGCGCGCGCAGGGCGATGGCGTCGGGCAGGTCCACGTTCAGCCAGCGTGCGGTGCCGGCCTCGGGGGCCAGGCGGTTGCGCCGCGTGCACAGGCCTGCACCCAGCGCAATGCACAGGCCGGACGGATGGGCGGTCAGAAATTCGGTGGTGAGCCGGTCGAACAGCTGCGAGCGCAACACCACGCTGCGTACAAAGGCGGGGTCGGCCGCATGGGCCTCGCTGGCCTGGGGCAGGGCGGCGGCAATGCGGCGCGCCTCGGGGTCGGAAAAAGGCGGCAGGTCCGGCAGTTCCGAGGAAGCTGCCGGACCTGCCGCCCGGGCACGTGCCGCCAGCGTCAGCAGCAAGGTGGCCGTGACCCCTTGCAGCTGCGCCGGTGCCGTATCAGCAGGTGAAGGGGTAGGCGTCACCGGTGTTGTTGTAGGAGGTGAGGGCGATGGCCCACAGGTCCTGCTCGGCGGGTGCCACCGGGTAGTTCAGCACGATGCCGTTCTTGATGGCCGTGCCGTCTGCGCGCTGCAGGTTCCATTCGCCGCGTGCCGCATCCCAGGTGAAGGCCTGCTCGGTCTCGAAACGCACCTGGAAGTTGAACGGGTTGTTGTAGCCCAGCCATTGGCTCAGCACGGGGGCCTTGTCCTTGCCGTCGTCACGCGTCAGCTCTGCGTGGAACTCGGGCGACTGCCAGGCCAGGGCGATGGCGCGCAGCACCACGCCGCCAAAGGCCAGCAGCGAGTCCGGGCCGCCGCCGGGGATGCCCAGGCCGGTGGGCAGGGCGGCCTTGAGCGTGCCGTTGCTCGGTTCCTCGAACGAGGTGCTGATGCCCATGAAGTTGGGGAACAGCTGGTAGTAGGCGGCCAGCGCCTCGGAGGCGTGGGTCTGGGGCGCCTGGGGCAGGACGATGACGAATTCATCGTCGGGACCGATCCAGCCGGCCGTGAGCACGGGCTTCCATTCGGCGCGCTGGGTGGGGTCGTCGCTCAGGCGCAGCGACACATCGACCTGGGGCCACTGGGTCGGCAGGCTGAAGTCGCGGTGCAGCATGGGCTGGATGTCGCGCTGCCCCAGCAGATCACGGCGGTAGGCGTCATCCTGCCAGGAGCGGGCGATGGCTCGCAGGTAGGCAAGGCGGAATGCGAGCAACGGTTCAGTATTCTGCAGCTGGGTGGTCATGTGACTTCATCCTCGGTTCAAGAAAAATGCGCCTGGCCGGGCAGGGGCCCTGACAGGAGCACGGACAGTTCAGGCCGCAGCGCGGCCAGCTCACTCAGGCGCGCGGCCACGTCCGGCCTGGCGGGTGCCAGGGCCTGCGACAGGGCCAGTGCCTCGGTTTCGGTGCGGTACTTGCCGGCGGTGCGCGCAGTCCCTGCCGCCCGGGCCAGGCTGTCCTGCACGGCTGCGTGGTCGGCGCCCATGGCCAGCAGGAAGCGGGCCTTCTTCAGGTGCAGCTCGCTGCTGTGCAGCCGCTCGTCCAGCACGTCGGCCAGGCGCAGGCATTCGTCGATCTTGTCCAGGGCCTCGGCCCAGCGCCCGCTGGCCGCCAGCATTTCGGCGACGAAGGAGCGGTAGTAGGTCTGGCAGTAGCGGCAGCCCATGTCCCAGAGCAGCTGCGCCGTGCCGCTGGCGCGTTCAATGCCCTCGGCGCTGGCGCTGCCTGCGTTGTCACCCAGCGCCCAGCAGCGGATGATGTCCGCATAGCCCGAGAACGCGGGCAGGCCGTAGCGGGCCGTGATGTCCAGCAGCTCGCCCGTGGTGCCCAAGGCGCTTTCCTTGTCGCCACGTGCCTGGTGGACCAGGGCCTGGTAGAGCAGGGCCATGCTCAGGGAGGGGATGTGCGAGACCTCGTGCGCCAGGCGCACGGCGTCGTTCGCGTCGGCCAGCGCGGCCTGGTCGAAGCCGGCGAACCAGCGCACCAGGGCACGCCCGCAGGTGGCCCAGACGCGCGTGTCGAAGCCGAACTCGGCCGCATGGTGGGCATGGGCCACTGGGTCGTAGCGGGTGATGGCGTCGGTCAGCGCTTCTTCGGCCTGCTCGAATCGGCCGTCGGAGTAGTGGGCCAGGCCCAGGTAGGTCTGCGCGGCCACCAGCACGCCCGTGTCCTTCTGGCGCACGGCCTGCTCCAGCAGGCGGTGGCTGAGCTGGCGCACTTCCTCGCGGTTGCTGGCCACGTGGTGGTAGGTGATCAGCATCCACAGGTGCTGCACCTGCTTGTAGTCGGCCACCGCGTTGGCGCCGGGGCCGGCCAGCAGCTCCTGCGACAGCGCGATGCTTTCCACCACCTGGGCATGGGCCCAGCCGTGCTTGTTCATCAGCGCCTGGGTCACGTAGCTGTTGACGTCCAGCCGCGCCTCGCGCTGGGCCACGCCCTGGAGCTGGTGCAGCCAGTCGTCAATGTGGCGCGCGTAGGCAATGGTTTCATCGTTGAGCGAGCGCAGCTGCGTGATGCGCAACTGCCGCACCGCAAGCGCCACGGCCTGGGCATGGTCGCCCGCGTCTGCCCAGTGCTGGGCCACGCCTGCGGGTTCTGCGGCAACGCGCTGGGGCTGGTGCTGCATCAGGGCCAGGGCCACGTCGCGGTGCAGCAGCCGGCGCTGCGATGCCAGCATGCATTCGTAGGCCGTGTCGCGGATCAGCGCGTGGCGGAACATGAAGGCGCCGGCGCCCGCACGTTCATCGGCAATGACCAGGCCGGCCTGACCCAGTTGCGCCAGTTCCTGCTCGACCTCGCCTTGAGGGCGTTCCACGCAGGCGCACAGCAGACCGAAGTCGAAGTGCCGGCCCATGGTGGCGGCCAGTTGCAGCAGCGGCTTGAGAGGGCCGATGCGGTCAAAGCGGCTGACCAGCGAGTCGCGCAGGGTCAGCGGAATGGCGGCCGGCAGCCCGGCATGGCGAAAGTCCCAGACGCCGTCCTGCTCCACCAGGTGGGCGTCCAGCAGCATGCGCGCCATTTCCTGGATGAACAGCGGCACGCCGTCGGTGCGCTCCACCACGTGGCGGATCACGGCGGGGCTGAGTCTGCGCGGCGCCAGCGTCTGGCGGGCCAGCTCGGTGGCCTGCGCGTCTTCCAGGCGCCGTACGTCCACGCACTGGGCCTGCAGGCCTTCGGGCGGCTGCCACTGCGGACGCGCCGTGAGCACCAGCAGCACGCGCCGCCCGGGCAGGCGCGATACCAGTTGCTCCAGCAGTTCGATGCTGGTGGGGTCGGCCCAGTGCACGTCCTCGACGACCAGCAGCAGGGGCTCGGCTTCGGACATGTGCAGCAGCCATTGCGCCGTGGACTGCAGCAGAAGCGCCCTTTGCATGACGGCCGAGATGCGGCTGGGCTCGCAGTCGCCCAGGGGCAGCGAGAGCCAGGCGCACAGAATGGGCAGGGCGGCCTCGGCATCGCAGCCTGCGGCGCGCAGGGCTTCGCGCATCTGCTCGCGGTGGTCCTGCGGGGGATCGGCCGCCTCCAGCCGCTGCCGTATCAGGCCCAGGAAAGGGGTCAGCGCAGTGTTGCGGTGCTCAGGCTGGCATTGCAGCACCACGGTGTTCGCGCCCTGTGTCCTGGCGTGGACGAGCAGCATGTCGGCCAGGCAGGATTTGCCGATGCCTGGCTCGCCGCGAATCCACAGCGCATTGCCCCCAGCTTCGCGGGCCCGCGCCCATGCGTCGTGCAGGCGCTGCAGTTCGGGTTCGCGGCCTATGCACTGCAAGGCCGCATCGGACACAGGTCCCTGCAGTAGCTCGGCCGGCTGTTCCAGCTCCAGGCGATAGGTCTGCATGCCCGTGGGCTGGCCGGGCAGGCGCAGGCTGCCGGCCTTCTCGAAGCGCGCATGGCGGGCCAGCAGGCGATGGCTGCTTTCGCTGGCCAGCAGGGTGCCCGCATCGGCGATGGCCTCCAGCCGCATGGCCACGTTGACGGCATGGCCCGAGGGTGCTTCGCCGCCGACCACCACGGCCATGCCGGTGTGCAGGCCCATGCGGATTCCCAGGTGCAATCCGTGGACCTGCTCGATGGCGGCCGCGCGGCTGCGGCTGAGCGTCAGCAGCTCCTGCGCCGTCATGCCGGCCTGGCGGGCATCGGTGTCGCTGGTGTGCGGGTAGCCGAAGAGCACCAGCATGCGGTCGCCCAGCGTGCCCGCCAGCATGCCTCCGCGCCGGGTGGCAACGTCGGAGAACAGCGTGAGCTCTTCGCGCTGCAGCAGTTCGATGTCTTCGATGTTCAGGCCCTGCGAGGGCTGGCCTGCGGTGCGTGCCGCGCTGTCCATGCCGTGGGTGTCGCTGCCCGGCCACAGGGAGACGCTGCAGCACAGCACGGTGAGCTGGCGCACTTCGGAGAACACGCGTGTGGTGGCCACGGTGCGTGTCAGGTCCGCCTGCTGCACCTGGGCGGCGGCGGGCAGTTGGCCCACCAGATCGTCCAGCCGCACGCGCATGAGGTCCCTGAGCAGGGCCGCCGCCGAGTCGCTGCGCTCCGCTGGCCGCTTCTTGAGCGCCTTGCGCAGCAAGGTGGCGATGGGGTGGGTGGAGATGGCGGGCGGCAGCTGCACTTCCTGCGGGCTGAGCTGGCGGTGCACGATCTCGGCCACCGAGGCGCCCTGCACGGCGGGCGTGCCCGTCAGGCATTCGAGGAACATCAGTCCCCAGGCATACAGGTCGGTGCGTGCGCTGGGCGGCTCGCCGCGCAGTTGCTCGGGGGCGCTGTAGGCCGGCGTGCCCAGGCACTCGTCGCCCATGGTGAGCTGAGAGACCTGCGGGCCGGCAAACTGCGGAATGACGGTGCCGATGCCGAAGTCCAGAACCATGGCGTGCCGCACGGCGCCCGTGGAGGTGACCATCACGTTGTCGGGCTTGAGGTCGCGGTGCACGATGCCGGCGGCATGCGCGCAGTCCAGCGCATCGAGCACCTCGGCCATGAGGCGGCCGGCCTCGGCGGCAGTCAGCACGCCCTGGCGGCGGATCAGGCTTTTGAGGGTCTCGCCCGGCACATATTCGAAGACGCCGTAGACGCAGTCGCCTTGCTCGCCCTTGTCCAGCAACTGGACGATGTGCGGATGGTGCAGGGACGCGCACAGCATGGTCTCGCGGTGGAAGCGCTCCACCTGGCGGCCGCCTTCCTGCAGCCTGACGACCTTGATGGCCACCGATGCACCTGTGCGCCGGTGTCGCGCACGGTAGACGGTGCCGTAGCCACCCGATCCCAAGGTTTCCAGCAGTTCGTAATCGGGTATTTCCAGGGGGGCTGGCGCCACCGGGGTCACCGCAGCTTGCGTGGGGTTGGTGATGGCATCGTGCATTTCAGCCTCGGTTGGGGGTCCTCCTGGAGGGTATCCAGTCGTCCATTTGTCATACGGCAGACCGTGCTTTTGATACCGTTCGTTACTATAGCGTACGTCCGAATGCAATTGACTGTTTTTGCCTACGTGCTTGCCTATGGTTGCCGTCGCCGTGGCGTCCGGTGCTCAGTCCAGTTGCAGCAGTGCGCTGACGGCGGTCTGCAGCATGTCCACCAGCTCGGGGTCCATGTAGCGGTACTCGTCAGGGATATCGAGCACATGCACGCGCTTTTGCGCCAGCAGCCGGCCGAAATCGGCCTTGAGGCGGGTCTGGTGCCTTTCCTCCATCACGAGAATCACCTCGGCCCAGGCCACATCGTCGGCCGACACGCGGTGGCGGGCGCCCGCACTGGTGCCGCCCGAGCGCACCAGCAGGGCAGGGTGCCTGCGCCAGACCTGCTCTGCCGTGGGGCTGCGCCACTGGTTGCGGCTGCAGACGAAGAGGACCTTGAGGCGGTTGTCATTGCGGGGCATGTTGGAAAGAGGCGTTGGTCTTTGAATGCAAGTGCTCTCAGGCCCAGCTGGCCGCATTGCGCAGCCGTATGCCGCTGGCATGCAGCGAGCTGTCCCAAACGCCGCGCAGCGGCTGCAGCGAATCGACGATGCGCAGCTCGGTGCCGCATTCCGCTAGCGCTTGCGGCAGATCGACCAGCAGGTCCCGGCGCAGGGGCTGCACGGCCTGCCGGCTGACGTACATGCCGGCGTCCTCCAGACTTTCAAACGTATCGGCTGGCAGCTCGTACCGGTGTATCCGGGCCGCTTGCAGGCGCGCGGCCCAGGCGGTCTCCACATAGGCCACGGCCAGCGCTCCATCGGGCAGGGCGTTCAGCCATTGGGCCCTGTCTTCGCTGGTGCTGTGCTCGTGCGGCCATATGACGATGCGCGGGCATTCGCGCGGAAACAGGTACAGCCGCTGATGCGTCTGGGCGATGGCCCACACCAGGGGGCCGTTGAGCCACTCCTGCCCCTGGCGGCGGGGTGCCGCCTTCAGGACCGGGCGGGGCTGGAATTGCCGGATATCTCCGTCTTCGCTGAAGTGAAAAAGCTGCATGGCGCGCAGTGTAGGGCGCCGCGGTTTGCAGGTGCTGCGCCATCGCCTATGATGCGCGGCACCTGTGAATAATCACAGCTACTTGCAACCCACGGAAAGGTCCACGCACCATGAACGGTCACTGTCTTTGCGGCGCAGTCAGCTTTGTCTCTCCCCAGGCCCGGGAAATCGGGGCCTGTCACTGTGGATACTGCCGGCGCTGGGGCGGCGGCCCCATGCTGACCGTGCATTGCGGGCCCGATGTGAAGTTCGAGGGCGGCGAGAACATCGGCACCTATGCATCCTCCGAATGGGCCGAGCGCGCTTTCTGCAGGCAGTGCGGCACGCACCTGTACTACCGGCTGCACGCCACGGGCGAGTACTTTGTGCCGGCCGGGGCCTTCGAGTCGCAGGACTTCGAGCTGGCCACGCAGATCTACATCGACAAGAAGCCCGGCTACTACGACTTCGCCAACCAGACGCCGACCATGACCGAGGCCGAGGTCATCGCCCAATACGCGCCCCCGCAGGAATGAGGCACAGCCCCATGCCCCTGCACGATGACTCCAGCGGCCTGGCAATGGAGCCTGCCGCACGGCCCGGCGATCCGCTCGACCGGGTCGATACACCCAGCCTGGCGCTGGACCTGACCGTCTTCGACGCCAACCTGCGCACCATGCAGGACTGGGCCGACCGCCACGGCGTGGCGCTGCGCCCGCATGCCAAGGCGCACAAGTGCCCGCAGATCGCGCTGCGCCAGCTGGCGCTGGGCGCGCGCGGCATCTGCTGCCAGAAGGTGAGCGAGGCCGTGCCCTTTGTGGCGGCCGGCGTGCGCGACATCCTGATCAGCAACGAGGTGGTGGGACCAGCCAAGCACGCGCTGCTGGCCCGGCTGGCGCGCACGGCGCGCATGGCCGTGTGCGTGGACAACGCGGCCAACCTGGTGCAGTTGTCCGAGACCATGTCGCAGGCGGGCGTGGAGATCGACGTGCTGGTGGAGGTGGATGTGGGCCAGGGCCGCTGCGGCGTCACGGGCGCCGAGGCCGTGCTGGCCCTGGCGCGGCAGGCGCACGACCTGCCGGGCGTGAATTTCGCGGGCCTGCAGGCCTACCACGGCGCGGTGCAGCACCGGCGCAGCCGCGAAGAGCGTGCGCAGGTCTGCCGGGAGGCGGCGCGCCAGGCGGCGGCATGCGCGCAACTGCTGCGCGACAACGGCATGGCCTGCCGCACCATCACGGGTGGCGGCACGGGCAGCGTGGAGTTCGACGCGGCCAGCGGCGTCTACACCGAGCTGCAGCCGGGCTCCTATGCCTTCATGGATGGCGACTACGGCGCCAACGAGTGGGACGGGGCGCTGGCCTTTCGCAGCAGCCTGTTCCTGCTGTCCACGGTGATGAGCACGCCCGCGCCGGACCGCGTCATCCTGGACGTGGGCCTGAAGTCCACCTCGGCCGAATGCGGGCCGCCTGCCATTTACGGCACGCCGGGCCTGCGCTGCGTGGCCATCAACGACGAGCACAGCGTGGTGCGCGTGGAGCCGGGCGCCCAGGCGCCGGCGCTGGGCAGCGTGCTGCAGCTGCTGCCCTCCCATGTGGACCCGACATTCAACCTGCACGACGAGCTGGTGGTGCTGCACGACGGCGTGGTGCACGCGCTGTGGCCGATTGCGGCGCGCGGGCTGTCGCGCTGAAGACGGCATGAAAGAAGCCGCCGGCCTTGCGGCGCGGCGGCTTTTTTGCGTCTGCGGCCTGCTGTGGCCTGTGGCTTACAGCTCGATCTTGGCGCGGCGGATCACGTCGCCAAAGCGCTTGTTCTCTTCGACGATGAAGGCCTTGAACTCTTCGGGCGTGGGGAAGTAGTTCTCGTAGCCGAAGGTCTGGAACTTGGGCTGGATGTCGGGTTCGCGCAGGACTTTCATGGTGTCCTGGCGGATCTTCTCGACCACGGCGGGCGGCGTGGACTTGGAGACGGCAAAAGCATTCCAGCCGGTGACCACGGCGTCGGCCGGGCCGCCCGATTCGGCCACGGTGGGCACATCCTCGTAGCCCTTGAGGCGGTGGGGTGCCAGCACGGCCAGGAAGCGCAGCTTGCCCGAACGCATCAGCGGGCCGGCCGTGCCCGAGGAGCCCAGCGCAAAGGCCAGCTCGCCCGTGGCCACGCTGGTGTACAGCTGGCTGGTTTCCTTGTAGATGACGTGTTCCATCTTGGTGCCTGTCAGCGACTCCAGCAGGGCCGAGCCCAGGTGCACCGGGTTGCCCACGGACCACGAGCCGTAGTTCAGCTTGCCGGGGCGCGCCTTGGCGTCGGCAATCAGGTCGGCCACGGTCTTGTAGGGGCTGTTGACCGGCACGCAGACGAAGAAGAAGGTGCGAAACAGCGGCAGGACGACCTCGAAGTCCTTGTCGATGTTGTAGGGCAGCTTCTTGAACAGATGGGGATAGGCGGCCAGGTGGACGTTGTCCAGCTGGATGATGTCCGTGCCGTCGGTGGCGCCGCGCTTGAAGGCCTCGATGGCGATGAAGCCGTTGCCGCCGGGGCGGTTTTCCACGATGACGGGCTGGTTCCACAGGCGCGCCGGCTTGTCGGCCACCAGGCGCGAAGTGCCGTCCGGCCCGCCGCCCACGGGGAACGGATTGATGATGCGCACCTGCTTGGTGGGCCAGTTGGCGGCGGCACCCGACTGGGCACGCGCTGGCGCCAGCGCGCCCAGGGCCAGGGCGCCAAGGGCGAGGCCCGCCTGGCGGCGATTGATGCTGAAGGCGCTGTCTTTCATGGTTTGTCTCCGAGTCGCTGTTGGGCTTGCTGGGTGGCTTGGCCCTATGCCGGGAATGCACGGGCCGCTCTTGTTTTTTACGCTCTCTTGCGGGAGCGGCTGGATGATCCAGTCGCCGCATTGTGTCAGTTCGCCGCAAAGCACCTAGCCATCGCCGCCGCTAGCAGCTATAGCAAAATGGCATAAGTGAGGAGACGATAGAACATGAATTTGCAGCAGATAGAGACCTTTGTGCATGTGGCCGAGACCGGCAGCTTCAGCAAGGCGGCCGTGCTGCTGGAGACGGCCCAGCCCGCACTGAGCCGCCAGGTGCGGGCGCTGGAGACCGAGCTGCGCGAAACCCTGCTCATCCGCACCGGCCGCGGCGTGACGCTGACCGACGCGGGCCGCCGCCTGCTGGAGCACGGCCACGCCATCATGCAGCGTGTGGCGCTGGCCAAGGAGGATCTGGGCAGCCAGCGCGACGAGCCCGTGGGCCGCATCGTGGTGGGCCTGCCGCCCAGCCTGGCGCGGCGCCTGACGCTGCCGCTGATCGACCTGTTCAGCAAGGACATGCCCAAGGCCCGCCTGGCCGTGGTCGAGGGCTTTTCCATGAACATCGCCGAATGGCTGACCTCGGGCCGCATGGACCTGGGCCTGGTCTATACGCCCGAGCCGCATCCGCACATCGAGGTCACGCCCGTGCTGGAAGAGCGCCTGTGCCTGATCGGCCCGGCGCGCACCCTGGGCGGGCGCAGCGGCGTGCGCTTTGACGAGCTGTCGCAGTTTCCGCTGATCATGCCGCAGCACGGCCAGATCTTCCGCAAGCTGATGGAAGCGCAGGCCACGCTGTCCCAGGTCAAGCTCAACGTGGTCTGGGAAGTGTCCAGCGTGCCGGCCATCCTGGACCTGGTGCGCGGCGGCTACGGCTACGCTGCGCTGACCGACAGCGCCATGCGCAGCCACCTGACCGATGCCGAGCTGGTGGGCATTCCCATCGAATCGCCCCATGTGGTGAGCACGCTGTGCCTGGCGCAGTCGGCCAAGAAAAAGGCCACGCCGCTGATCCGCAAGACCTCGCTGGCCCTGCGCGAACTGAGCCAGCAGGTGTGCGCGCCGCTCTGAGCGGCTGCAGCGACGGCGGCAGTTCAGCCAGGCCTCAGAGCAGCGGCCGCAGCTCCCGCGCCGCCTCCTGCAGCAGCGGCAGCAGCTCGGCCGCCATGTCGGCGGGCGCCATGCGCTGGGGCGAGGTCACGATGTTGAGCGCGGCCACCGTGCGGCCCTCCATGTTGCGCAGCGGCACGGCCAGGGCCTGCACGGCCAGCTCATGCTCTTCCAGGGCCAGGCAGAAATCCTGGCGGCGCACTTCGTCCAGCACGCCTTCCAGCGCTGCGCTGTCGGTGACCGTGTGGGCGGTCAGGCGCCGCAGATCGTGCGATGCCAGCCATTGCCTGAGCTCGGCCGCAGGCAGGGCGGCCAGCAGCACGCGGCCCGTAGAGGTGGCATGGGCGGGCAGGCGGCTGCCCAGGTGCAGACCGTGGGCCATGAGGCGCTGGCCGCGTTCGTGCAGGGCGCTGCGCGCGACGATGACCACCTCGTGGCCATCGCGCACCACGCAGGAAAACGACAGCTGGGTCTGCGCCGCCAGCCGGTAGAGCACGGGCTGGACGATGCGCGGCAGCCGCGCCGAGGCCAGGTAGCTGCCCGACAGCCGCAGCACCTTGGGCGCCAGCCAGAAATGGCTGCCGTCCGTCTCCAGATAACCCAGGTGCGTCAAGGTCAGCAGATGGCGGCGCGCGGCCGTGCGGGTGATGCCAGAGCGCTCGGCCGCCATGGTGGCGTTCAGGCGCTGGCGCTCGGTGTCGAAGCTCTCCAGCACGGCCAGGCCCTTGGCCAGTCCGGCGATGAAGTCATCCGGGTCGATGGGAAAGGGCTGGTTCATGGGCGGGGAGGGCGGGCATGCAGGTAGTGCGCGATTGTCGCGCAGATTGCGCGATCACCGCGCAACGCCTGCTGCAGCCCCTCGTCTTTGCGCTGCCTCAAAACTAATCTTGGGCGCAGGCCATGGCATGAACCGGCCATGACATCGAACAACGCAACGGAGACAAATCAATGCGCACCCAAGTCGCCATCATCGGTGCAGGCCCTGCCGGCCTGCTTCTCGGCCAGCTGCTGTACCGCGCAGGCATAGACAACGTCATCATCGAGCAGCGCAGCGCCGACTACGTGCTGGGCCGCATCCGTGCCGGCGTGCTCGAACAGGTCACGGTGGATCTGCTGGAGCAGGCCGGTGCCGACGCCCGCATGCGCGCAGAAGGCCTGCCGCACGACGGCATCGAGCTGCTGTTCGGCGGCCAGCGCCACCGCATCGACCTGCATGGCCTGACCGGCGGCAAGCGCGTCATGGTCTACGGCCAGACCGAGGTCACGCGCGACCTGATGGAAGTGCGCGCCGCCGAGGGCCTGACCACGGTCTACGAGGCCAGCAACGTGCAGCCCGTGGGCTTCGATGGCGACAGCCCCGTCGTGCGCTATGAGAAGGACGGCCAGGTCCATGAGCTGCAATGCGACTTCATCGCCGGCTGCGACGGCTTTCACGGCATCTGCCGCGCCAGCGTGCCCCAGGACAAGGTGCGCACCTTCGAGAAGGTCTACCCCTTCGGCTGGCTGGGCCTGCTGTCGGACACGCCGCCCGTCTCGCACGAACTGATCTACGCCCAGACCGAGCGCGGCTTTGCACTGTGCAGCCAGCGCAGCGCCACGCGCAGCCGCTACTACCTGCAGGTGCCGCTGACCGAAAAGGTCGAGGACTGGAGCGACGAAGCCTTCTGGAACGAACTGCGCCTGCGCCTGGACCCCGAGGCCCGCGAGCGCCTGGTGACCGGCCCCTCGCTGGAAAAGAGCATTGCCCCGCTGCGCAGCTTCGTGACCGAGCCCATGCGCTTCGGCCGCCTGTTCCTTGCCGGCGACGCGGCCCACATCGTGCCGCCCACGGGCGCCAAGGGCCTGAACCTGGCCGCCTCGGACGTGGGCTACCTGTCCAGCGCCTTCGCGCAGTACTACCGCGACAAGGCGCCCGAAGGCATCGACGGCTACTCCGAGCAATGCCTGCGCCGCGTCTGGAAGGCCGAGCGTTTTTCGTGGTGGATGACCTCGCTCATGCACCGCTTCCCCGATGCGGGCGGCTTCGACACCAAGGTGCAGGAGGCGGAGCTGGACTACATCGTCAACTCCCGTGCAGGCTCGACCTCGCTGGCGGAGAACTATGTGGGGCTGCCGCTGGTGTGAGGGCTGGTGTGAGGCCCCGGGCGCCGCCGAGGCTGCGCCCGCATTGATGCGCGCCTGTCGCCACAGCATTGCGCAAATTTGCAGCCCGCCTCGCCCGGACGGGTGCGGGCGAGGAGTAAGCTTGTCGGGTTATGGCGCACATCACGTTTCCCCCTCCCTATATCGCCCCCCAGAATGCAGCGCAGTCGCTGCGCGACGCAGGCTATGCGGTGCTGCGCCCCGATGAATTCGCGGCCTGGGCAGGCGTGTCATTGACCGAGCTGCATGCGCTCGATGCCGACTGGGCCCAGCTGCCGCCCGATGCCTTTCTGAAGGACGGCGGGCGCTACCGGCGCCGCCGCCATTCCTGCTTCATCGCCGGGCAGGACGGGCTGCAGCAGGTGGAGCACCGCGCGCACTGGCAGCCGGTGGAGTACAACGCCCTGCATGGCGGCATGCTGCGCATGTTCGATCCCATGCGCGACGCCACGGCGCAAAGCGCCACCTGGAGCCGGCTGCTGCTGGCGCTGGCCGGCCTGTCCGACCAGGTGTTCTGCGCCCAGGGCAATGATGTGCAGCACGAGCGCTGGTTCATCGAGTCCCACCAGTTCCGCATCGACACCACGGACGGCATTGGCCGGCCCACGCCCGAAGGCGCGCACCGCGACGGCGTGGATCTGGTGGCCGTGATCCTGGTCGGGCGCGAGGGCGTGAAGGGCGGCGAGACGCGCATCTTCGAGGCCACGGGTCCCAGCGGCCAGCGCTTCACGCTCACCGAGCCCTGGTCGGTGATGCTGCTGGACGATGCCCGCATGATCCACGAGACCACGCCCATCCAGCCCGAGCAGCCGGGCGGCGTGCGCGATACCCTGGTGCTGACCTATCGCCGCCAGGGTTTCCAGGGCTCGGAGCTGACGCGTCGCCGCAAGGATTGATGCAGCTCAAGACGCTGGCGCATGATGGGCGCACACTTTGGTTCATCGACCCGGCCGCCCCCGATTGTTGACGGCGGCCAAGCACAAAGGAGAAAACGCATGTTCAAGCACATCCTGGTTCCCGTGGACGGCTCCAACAGCTCGATGCTGGCAGTTCACAAGGGCGTGGAGCTGGCCAAGGCCTTTGGCAGCACGCTGACGGCGGTCTACGTGGTGGACCCCTATCCGTTCACGGGCGTGGGCGCCGACTTCGCCTACGGCCAGTCGCAGTACCTGAGCGCGGCCACGGCCGAGGCCAACACCACGCTGGACGCCGTCAAGAAGATCACCGACGAGGCCGGCATCACCGCCACCACCGTGGTGGGCGAAGGCCATGCGGTGCACGAAGGCATCGTGCGCGTGCTCGAGAGCACGGGCGCCGACCTGATCATCATGGGCTCGCAAGGCCGCCGTGGCCTGGAAAAGCTGATGCTGGGCAGCGTGACCCAGCGCGTGCTGGGCGCCGTGCGCGTGCCGGTGCTGGTGGTGCGCGAGTAATCACCGGGCCGCTCGGCCCTTTGCCGGGTGAAACGTCAACGGCTCCCTCGGGAGCCGTTTTTGTTGGTGCGCTGCAGGGGGAGAGGGCGCTCAGCGATTGAGCAGCCGTGCCAGCCAGCCCTTTTTCTTGCGCTGCAGTTCCAGCTCCTGCAGCACTTCGTTCTTGAGCCTTTCCTTCTCGGCGGCAGGACTGGACTCGCGCGCCATGCGCAGATAGGCCTTGGCCGAGTCCACGTAGCCGGTGTCTTCGTTGCGGATGTGGTTGAACAGCCAGCGCGAGAGCATGCCGTGCAGCTCGGCGGCCACGTCCTCGCCCGCATCGAAGCGGGTCTGCATCTCGATCACGCGGCGCGTGAACAGCTCGTGCACCTTCTTGTGCGGGCCGGCGAACATGTAGCCGGCGCTCTCGATCAGGCTTTCCTCGAACACGAAGTGCGAGACGGTGTAGTCGATCATCTCGCCGATGACATCGCCCAGGGCCTCACGGTCGGGCGACGAGCGCAGCTCGTAGAGCTTGTTGATGTAATCGACGATGCGGCGGTGCTGCCGGTCGATTTCTGCAATCCCGGTGTCCAGCTCGGGGACCCAGACCAGCAATGCCATGACGTTCTCCAGGAATTCGGTGATTTCCGGAGAAGTATTCACGGGACTGTCACATAGCTCCTTGATGCAGATCAGGCTGATCTGCATCAATGAAATGCGGCGTTGGCCGTTGCAGGCGGTGCCGGGCATGCCGCCCTGGCACCGCAGGCATGTCACTCGATCTTGGCGCCCGAGGACTCGACGATCTGCTTGGACTGCTTGAAGTCGGCCTGGAACATCTTGTCGAAGTCGGCCACGCTCATGGACTGGGGTTCGGCGCCCTGGGTCTGGATGGCGTCGCGCACTTCGGGCATGGCCAGCAGCTTGTTCACTTCGGCGTTGACCTTGGTCACGACGGCCGTGGGCGTGCCCTTGGGCATGAACAGGCCGTACCAGGTGCTCACGTCAAAGCCCTTGAGGCCTGCTTCGGCCAGCGTGGGCGTGTCGGGCAGCGAGGACGAGCGCTTGGCCGAGGTCACGGCGATGGCGCGAAGCTTGCCGGCCTTGATCTGGCCGATGGCCGAGGGCACGGAGGACACCAGCAGGTCCACGTTGCCGGCCAGCGCGTCCATCAATGCCGGATTGGAGCCCTTGTAGGGCACGTGCACCAGCTGGATGCCCGCCGCCTTCTCCAGCAGCACGCCCGAGATGTGGATGCTGGTGCCATTGCCCGGCGAGCCGTAGGTCACCTTGCCCGGGTGCTGCTTGGCAGCGGCCACGATGTCGGCCAGGGTCTTGTAGGGCGAGTTCACGCTGGTGGCGATCACGATGGGCGTGTAGGCCACGTGGGCCACGGGCACCAGGTCCTTGACGGGGTTCCAGGGCAGGTTCTTGTAGAGGTAGGGACCCAGGACCACGTTGTCCTTCTGGCCCATGACCATGTCGTAGCCCGTGGGCGCTGCCTTGGCGGCCTCGGTGATACCGATGGTGCCGCCTGCGCCCGCGCGGTTGTCGGGCACCACGGTCCACTTGCTGACTTCGGTGAGCTTGTTGGACACCACGCGCGCGAGGATGTCGGTGCCGCCGCCGGGCGGGAAGGGCACGATCATGCGCACGGGCTTGTTCGGATAGTCGGCCGCCGCACCTTGGGCGGATGCGGAAAAGCTCAGGCCCATGGCGGCGGCCACGGCGGTGCAGGTGATCAGTTGGCGGAACATGAAAGAAGAAACTCCAGGGTCTGATGGGGCGGTGCAACCTTCTCGCAGCGGACCGGCAGTGCCGGCCCGCCCATGCGGTGGGTTGTCGATGATCGGGGAGGGTGGTTCCGCCATCTTGCATTGGGAAACCCGCTATTTGGGCGGATTTCCGCAATCTGTGCCACAGGGGCTTCCACCAAGGAGCAGCTTGTGCCTGCTCCAGAGGGAAGCGGGCTATTTTATGCCGCCTTGGTCCCTGGCCGCAGGCCAGGCGCTCAGCCCTGTGCCAACTGCCTGTCCAGCACGCGCACCGTCTCGTACAGCACCCGGGTGCCGTCCAGCAGCTGGGCGGGTTCTATCCACTCCTCGGGCGCGTGGCTGCGGCCGTGGAGGCAGGGGATGAAGATCATGCCCATGGGTCCGGTGGGCGCCATGTAGACGGCGTCATGGCCGGCGCCGCTGGGCATGCGCATGTGGGCGTAGCCCAGGTTGTCGCAGGCCTGCTTCACGCCCTGCATGACGGGCGCGGCGCAGTCCGTGGGCTGGGAGCGGCTCACGTCGGCCATCTCGGCACGCACGCGCAAGGCGGCCAGGCCGGGCAGGACTTCGGCCAGAAGTTCCTCGGGGAAGCGCTCCAGCACGCCGGCGTGGTCGCTGCGCACTTCCATCATCATCTCCACCAGGCCGGGCACGGCATTGGAGGCATTGGGCGTGAGCGATAGCCGGCCCACGGTGGCCACCACATAGTGGGGTTGGCCGCTGAGCGCAGCGGCCTTGCGGTTGGCTGTATCGATGATGCGCGCCGCGCCCACCAGCGCGTCCTGGCGTATGTCCATGGGCGTGGTGCCTGCGTGGTCGGCCTGGCCGCGCACGGTGAAGCTCACGCGGCGTATGCCCACGATGTTCGTCACCACGCCGATGGGCAGGCCGCGCTGCTCCAGCACCGGGCCCTGCTCTATGTGCAGCTCCACAAAGGCGGCCGTGCCGCCGGCGCTGCGCAGCGGGCGGTCCAGTGCCTCGGGCCGCGCGCCGATGCGGCGCATGCCTTCGGCAAGGGTTTCGCCTTGCGGGTTGCGGGCGGCCAGCATGGCGGCGTCCAGCTTGCCCGACAGCGCGCGGCTGCCTATGCAGGAGATGCCGTAGTCGCTGGGTTCTTCGGACAGGAAGTCGATCACCTCGAACGGGTGCTGCAGGGCGATGCCGTTTTCGTGCAGGCAGTGCGCGACCTCGATGCCGGCCAGCACGCCGATGATGCCGTCGAAGCGCCCGCCCATCATCACGGTGTCGCAGTGCGATCCGGTGGAGATGGGGGCGCGTTGCACCGGGCCTGGGGCAGCCGGCAGGCGGCCCACCAGGTTGCCGCCCTCATCCAGATGGACCTGCATGCCCGCAGCCTCGAACTGCCCGCGCAGCCAGGCGCGGGCCTGGTCGAATTCAGGGGAGAAGGCGCGGCGCGTCCACGGCACGTCGGGCAGGGTGAAGGTGGACAGGGTCTCCACGCGGCGCCACAGGCGCTCGGCGTTGATGGGGGGAAGGTTGGGGGCGGAGGAAGCGGGCAGGGCGGTCATCGGTCTCGGTGGCGTCTGGAGCAGCTGGGATCGGGCAGCCCGAATTCTCGCGCGAAAAAAGCAGTCCTCACGGCAGGGGGCGCAGGCCCGCCAGCAGACGCTCGAGGGTGTCGAAGCTCACGGGTTTGACCAGGTGGTGGTCCATGCCGGCTTCCCGCGATCGTCTCAGGTCCTCCTCCTGCCCCCAGCCCGTGAGCGCGATCAGCACGACCTGGTCGCGGCCGTGCTCGGCGCGGATGCGGCGGGCGACCTCCAGGCCGTCCATGCCGGGCAGGCCGATGTCCAGCAGCACCACTTCGGGCCTGAACGCCGCGTGCATGGCCAGGGCGCCGGGGCCGTCGCGGGCAATCTCGACTTCGGCGCCCAGCAGCCTGAGCAGCATGGCCAGGGTGTCGGCGGCGTCGATGTTGTCATCGACCACCAGGATGCGGCCGAAGGCCGTTGCATCCTCGGGTTGGGCATTCGGTGCCTGTCCCGCCAGGGGCTGCGCCTGGGTGGGCAGGGGCAGGTGCAGCCTGAATTCGCTGCCCTGGCCCTTGCCTTCGCTGAGCGCCTGCACGCTGCCGCCGTGCATCTCGACCAGGCTGCGCACCAGGGTCAGCCCGATGCCCAGGCCGCCCTGCCCACGGCGGCCGTTGCGGTCCACCTGCATGAACAGATCGAACACCTTGCCCAGCAGGGCGGGCGGGATGCCGATGCCGTTGTCGCGTACCGAGACCACGGCCTGCGCGCCATCGGTCCAGGCGGCCAGAACGATGTGGCCGCCGGAGTGCGAGTACTTGGCGGCATTGTTGAGCAGGTTGGAGACCATCTGCGCCAGCCGCATCGGGTCGGCCAGCAGCGATACGGGCGCGGCGGGCAGCTCCAGGCGCAACTGGTGGCTGCCTGCCTCCATGACCGCGCCGCTGGCCGCCACCACGCCTTGCAGCACATCGTTCAGGTCCACCAGTTCCTTGCGCAACTGGACCTTGCCCGTGGTGATGCGCGAGACCTCCAGCAAGTCGTCCACCATGCGGATCATGTGGTTGACCTGGCGCTCCAGCATCTCGTGGCTGTGGCGCACGCTGTCGTCGCCGTTGGCGGTGCGCTTGAGGATTTGCAGGCCGTGGCTGATGGGCGCCAGTGGATTGCGCAGCTCATGCGCCAGCGTGGCCAGGAATTCGTCCTTGCGTCGGTCGGCTTCCTTGAGGTGGTACTCGGCCTGTTTGAGTTCGGTGATGTCCTGGATGACGGAGCAGGTGCCTATGAGCTGGCCGTCGTCATCGCGCAGCGGCGCGCAGCTGACGCGCATCCACCATTCGCGGCCATCGTCGTCGGTGTGCAGCATCTCCAGACCCGGCATGACCACTTCGCCGCGCAGCGCGCGCTTGCCGGGCCAGTTCTCGGGGGCAATGGGCTGGCCCTTGTCATCCCATCCCTTCCAGCACGGCATGCGGTCCGCCAGGGTGGAAGGAATGGCGCGCGGCACGAAGCGGTCCATGAGCGCATTGCTCAATACCATGGTGCCGCTCATGTCGGAGACGCCCACGCCCGCAGGCATCTGGTCGATGATGGCGCGCAGCTTTTTCTCGTTGGCCTGCACGGCGGCGTGGACCTGTTCGCGCACGCGCACCAGCTGCAGCAGCGATGCGATGCGCGCCAGCAGCTCGCGCGCCGAAAAGGGCTTGACCAGGTAGTCGTCCGCGCCCGCGCGCAGGCCTTCGACCTGGGCCTCCTGGCCGGCCCGCGCGGACAGCATGATGACGGGAATGGCGCGCGTGGTCTCGTCACTGCGCAGCGCATGCAGCAGCTCGAAGCCGTCGAGCACGGGCATCATCACGTCGGCCAGCACCAAGTCGGGCCGCTGGCGGTGGATGCTGGCCAGCGCGGCGCGGCCATCGCCCACGATCTCCACGTCATACAGCGGCTCCAGCAACTGGCCGATGTAGCTGCGCATGTCGGCGTTGTCATCGGCGCAGACGATGCGGGCACGCGGGGGCAGGGCACCACCGTGCATGTCCCGCTGCATGTCCCGCTGCATGGGCCTGGCTTCGTCGCCGATAGCCGGGGCAGGCTCGCCGGGCAGCCAGCGCAGGGCCTCATCCACCTGCGGGTGCGATGCAGGCGGGCGCGCGGGCCGGTGCTCGGCCGGAAGATGCGCATGGCCCCTGGGCAGGCGCACGGTGAAGCGGCTGCCTTCGCCCTCCGTGCTGCTGACCGTGACGGTGCCGCCATGCAGCCGCGCCAGCTCCTGCACCATGGCCAGGCCGATGCCCGTGCCCTCGTGCGTGCGGGCCGGCTTGCCGGGAATGCGGTGAAAACGCTGAAAGAGATGGGGCAGGTGTTGGGGCGCAATGCCCGATCCGGTGTCGGTGACGGACAGCTCCACGGCACCATAGGCCCCCCCCGCGCCGTGCGCATCATGCACATCGCGCAGCGCCACGGCGATTTCGCCTTGCAGCGTGAACTTGAAGGCGTTGGATAGCAGGTTGAGCACGATTTTTTCGTACATGTCGCGGTCCACATGGACCGGTCCGTCCAGCGGCGGGCAATCCACGCGCAGCCGCAGGCCGGCTTGCTCCACGGCCGAGCGGAACATGCTGGCCAGCTCGGCCGTGGTGCGGGCCAGGTCCGTGGGCTCGTAGCTGGCCTGCATGCGCCCGGCCTCGATGCGCGAGAAGTCCAGCAGGGCGTTGACCAGTTTTTGCAGGCGCAGCGCGTTGCGGTGGATCATCTGCGTCTGCCCGGCCGGCACCTGGCCGCCGTGCTCGCGCAGGGCATCTTCCAGCGGGCCCAGGATCAGCGTCAGCGGGGTGCGCAGCTCGTGGCTGACGTTGGAGAAGAACACGGTCTTGGCGTGGTCCACCTCGGCCAGGGCCTTGGCGCGCCGTGCTTCCTGCTCGTAGGCCTGGGCGTGCGCGACCACGCTGCCGGTGTGGCTTGCCACCATGTCGAGGAAGGCGCAGTAGTCCACATCCAGCGGGCGGCGCGGGCTGACGCCCAGCACCATCACGCCCGAGACCTGGCCGTCGCCCGACCACCGCACAGGCACGATGCGCGCCAGACGCGAGGCCTCGGGCCAGGGGCCGCCGGGCAGGGACAGGCCCAGGGAGGCCAGTTCCACATTGGCGGGCTGGCCCGGCTGGGCCGCCTGATGCGCCTGGTCCGTTAGGTCCGCTCGGTCCGATGGATCGGATTGCACGGCCCGGTCCAGCGGCCAGCGCGAGGGGTCGGCCGCCAGCTCCATGTCCAGATCCATGCCCGTGGCGCACAGCATCCTGAAGGCCGGGCCGCTGGCGCCTGCGCTGCCCGCGGCAGGGGTGTCCACGCATTCGTAGATGATGGCGAACGGCACGTCATAGGGGTTCTCGTCCAGCACGGCGCAGACTTTCTGGGCGGCGTCCCTGGCGTTGTGCATGTCCAGCGTGCGTATGCCCAGGCGGTGCAGCGTCTCCAGGCGCCTGCGGCTGACGATTTTTTCCGTGGTCTCGGTGCACGGGCAGAACACGCCCTGCACGGTGACGCCGTCATCGGCCAGGATGGGGCCGTAGGTGAAGGTCACGAAGACCTCTTCCTGCGGCAGGTCGCGGTCGAAGAAGTAGCGGGCGTCGGTGGACCAGGTGGCCTCGCCGGTACGCATCACGCCTTCCAGCATGGGGCCGATATCGCTCCAGATCTCGCTCCAGCAGTGCGCGCCGGCCTGGCCCAGCGCCTGGGGGTGCTTGCTAGTTCCCAGGAAGGGGATATAGCCATCGTTGTAGATCAGGCGGAAGTCTTCGCCCCACCAGATGGTGATGGGAAAGCGCGAGCCCAGCGCCAGGCTCACGGCGTTGCGCAGGGTCTGCGGCCAGCCGTCCGGCGCTCCCAGGGGCGTGGCCGCCCAGTCGTGGGAACGCACGCGTGCCGGCATTTCGCCGCGCTGCGGCAGGAATCGAAAACTGTCTTCTGAGTTCACACTTTCTCCCACGGCAATTGCGGGTCTCGGGTCTCGGGCCTGGCCGCAGTCGCGACTATTTTGACTTGGACTGGCCCGCCTGCCTGCCCCGGCCCGAGCCCGACAGCTTGCCGCCGCCGCTTTGCCTGTTCACGGTGGCCCAGGCGCGCTTTTCAGCTTCTTCGTGGCCCACGCCGCGCGACTCGTAGCTGTCTTCGATATGCCGAGCCTGGCGCTTTTGCTTATCGGTATAGGCCGATTTGTCACCTTGTGGCATGTCACTCTCCCTTGCGCGTCTGTTCCTGCTCCGGGGACGGTGGCAGCTCGATGGGCGGCGCCGTGGTGGGCGGGTCGATGGGCTCGGGCCCGCGCGGGCGGCCGGGCTGGCGGTTGGGATCATCGGGGGCCACGGGGTCGTTGGGCGTGGTCGGCACCTGGGGAATATTGGGTGCGTGGGGCAGAGGGTGATTCATGGTGCGTGTCCTTTTGGGGGTGTGTGGTGATGAGCGGTGGATGCCGGCTCAGCGCGCAGGCGTGGAGGTGGGGGCAGGGGCCGTGGCCGGATCAGCCTGCTGCGGCGCGGCGGAAGGCGCGGGCGGCGACGCGGGCTGTGTCGCGGGAGACGGTGAGGGCGACGGTGAGGGCGAAGGCGTTCCAGTCGCTCCAGTGGCGCTGGGCGCATCCAGCCGGCCCTTGGGGGCCATGAAATTGAACATCAGCACCAGGATCAGTGCGACGGCGGCGGTGAGTGCGCCTATGCGCAGGGGCCAGCGTCCGTCGCGGATGTGGTTGTTCTCGCTGCGCTGGCGTTCGAGGGGGGCATGCATTCGGCGGGGTGAGTTGTCCATGGCGGGCTCCTTCAGTCCATGAGCTTTCACCTTAGGCCGGGCGGCGGCCTGCACCTGTCGGACAAGGCATGCCCTGCGGGAGCGACAAGCCGCTGCACGGCGGTGGGGCTTGGCAGGACGGGCCGGACAGGCTTTTGGACAGGCACGCCGCTTGCCACCAAGCCAGGTTTCAGGCGTGGCGCCTGCGCCGGTCGGCCGGTTCTATGCGCAGCAGCTGGCGGTATTTGGTGACGGTGCGGCGCGCCACGACCAGGCCCTGGGCACCGAGCTGGCGTGCGATTTCAACATCCGACAGCGGCCGGGCATCGGACTCGGCCGCGATGATGTCGCCGATCAGCTCGCGGATGGCCGTGGCCGAGCAGGCATTGCCGCTGGCGCTGAGCATGGGGCGCGAGAAGAAATGCTTGAGTTCGAACACGCCCGTGGGCGTGGCCATGTATTTGTTGTTGGTCACGCGCGAGACGGTGGACTCGTGCACGCCCACTTCCTCGGCAATCTCGCGCAGCACCAGCGGCTTCATGGCCATGGCGCCGAACTCCAGGAACAGCTGCTGCTTGCGCACGATGGCCTGCGCCACGTCGAGGATGGTGGAAAAGCGCTGCTCCACGTTGCGCACCGTCCAGCGCGCATCCTGCAGGTGGTCGGCCAGTTGGTTCTGGCCGCTGCGGCGGTGGCGCTGAAACAGCTGCTCGTAGACGCGGTTCAGGCGCACGCGCGGCACGACTGCGGGGTTGAGGTGCACGTTCCAGCCGTTCTGGCCCCGGCGCACGATCACGTCGGGAACGATGTAGTCCACGTGGGAGGAGCCGAAGTTCCAGCCCGGCCTGGGATTCAGCCGACGTATGCAGTCCAGCGCCTGCGTGATCTGCGCGGGCGGCACCTGCAGCGCCCGGGCCAGCCGGGGCACGTCGCGGGCGGCCAGCGCATCCATGTGGTCCTGCACCATGGCCTGGGACAGCTGGCGCAGGTGGGCATCGCCGATCTGCGGGCATTGCAGCAACAGGCATTCGCCCACGCTGCGGGCGGCCACGCCGGCCGGGTCCAGCGATTGCACCAGGCGCAGGGCAATGAGCATTTCCTGCGCGTCAGGTGCGGGGCTGAGGGCCAGCAGGCCGGCCAGTTCCTGCAGCTCGGTGCGCAGATAGCCGTCGTCGTCCAGCGACTCCACGATGGCGCGGGCCATGCACAGGTCGCGCGGCGTCATCGCCATCACATTGAGCTGGCCGTGCAGGTGCATGGCCAGCGTGGTCTCGCAGGCCGCCAGATCCATGGCCGTGCCTTCTCCATCCACCCCCTGGCGCGCGCCGGTATGCATGTCGGCCAGCCACAGGTCGCGGTCGTCGGCGGGTTCGGTGGCGGGGCCGGGCAGGTGGTCGGCCGGGTCGGGCGGGTGCTGCGTGCCGGGGAGATCGCGGTCCATGTCCAGACCGATGCCCATGCCGATGCCTTCATCCATGCCCGTGTCCCGGGACAGGCCTGCCTCCGGGGCCAGCCTGCCCATGCCGCCTTCCCGGTCCTCTTCACCCAGCTCCTTGCCGTCGAGCAGCCCCTGTTCGTACTCGCCGTCCTGCGCATCCTGCGGGTCTTCCAGGAACGGGTTGTCCTCCAGCTTGCTGCGCACCACGGCGGCAAAGTCCAGCGAGGACATCTGCAGCATCCGCACTGCAAGCTGCAGGCGGGGAGAAAGCGTCTGGGACTGGCGTATGTCCGCCCTGAGGTGCATGGAACCCATTTCATCTCCTTGGTGCGATGACCCGAAGACGCAAGCTCCATGCCGCCATGCGGGCGGCGAATCGTCTGGATACACTTTGGGCACGAAACCTGCTGTGGTCTCCCTGCGCAGGCGGTACGGGGCCCAGGGTTTTGCCGCCGCTGCGGGGGATCGGTTCTGGAACAGCGGGGCCGGTCATGGCGTCCACGGCAGAAATTGCCGTTTGGGCGCAAGGTTTTCTGCAAACTTTGCCATGTACCAGTCCACCAGCTTCCATACGGTCCCGCCCCCGGGGGCCCAGAATTCCGTTCCACGGGAGGCGCCGCGTGATGCCCTGCCCGAAGATCCCATGTCCATACGCCTGAGGTTGGTCCTGCTGCTGCTGGCCTTGCTGGTCTTTGTACTGGCGGCCTCGTCCTGGCTGCTGTTGCGCGCCTACCAATCCGAGCATGCGGCGCAGGAGCAGGCCGCGCGCGTCAGCAGCATGGCCGTGGCCCGTTTGCTGGACAAGGAGCCGCGCACGGCCGGCGCCGACCAGGTGCTGGCGGCCCTGCGGCCCTTGCTGGACTCCGGCTGGCCCGGCTTTCTGGTGGACAGCACAGGCCGCGCCCTGCCGGCCGGGCCCGGCGCGGCAGCCGACCTGCCTGCCTTGCCCGCCGATTTCAGCGAGCGGCTGGCGGCCAGCCTGGCGCAGGCTGCGCCCGGCGTGAAAAGTGCGGGGCAAGGCGCAGAGCAAAGCGCTGGGCAGGACGCTTCGCAGGGCTGGCTGGATCTGCCAGATGCGCAGGGCGGGCCGCTGCGGGCCTTCTTCAGCAAGTCCGCCCAGGGCTGGACCTGGGTGAGCTGGGTCCCCTGTTCTGCGCTGGACCCCGCATGCTCCCGGCCCCTGAAGGGGGTGATCTGGGTGGCCATCGTTTTGTTTGCGGTGGCGGGCCTGGGATTGGCGCGGCTGGCGCTGCGAGGCAGCGCGGCCCTGGTGTTGCCGGCAATGAGGGGCAAGGCGCAAGACCATG
The DNA here is from genome assembly GCF_002193035.1 of Delftia sp. K82. NCBI lineage: Bacteria > Pseudomonadati > Pseudomonadota > Betaproteobacteria > Burkholderiales > Comamonadaceae > Delftia > Delftia sp. K82. The sequence goes on from NZ_MYFL01000001.1 coordinate 1,676,448, forward strand.
GGCAGGGCCAGGGCGGCGGTGATGCCGGCCTGTCCGAAGGCGCTGCGGTGGACGCTGCCGGCCTCGAAGCGGCCGCTGCCCGTCTCCAGAGCGAACGCCTGCAGGTGGTGGGGCGGCTGGCAGGCCGGTTTTCCCATGAGTTCAACAACCAGCTGGGCATTCTGAGCAACAGCGCCTATCTGATAGAGCGGCGCTCCGAGGACCCGGGCCTGCGCCTGCCCGCCCAGGCCATGCTGCGCTCGGTGGACACGGCCAGCCGCCTCACGCAGCAACTGTTGCGTTTTGGGGCGCACCATTGCACGCATGCGCTGGTGGTGGACCTATACCGCTGGTTGCCCGGCCTGCAGGGCACGCTGGCCGTGGTGCTGGGCAAGCGCATGGCGCTGGAGGTGGCGGAGCCTGCCGAGGCCAGTCAGCCCGGCCAGCCGGCGCCGCGATTGGGCGTGCATGTGGACCCGGATGAGCTGGAGCTGGCGCTGATCAGTATTTTTCTTGCCATCCGCGAAGCGATGACCGATGGCGCGCAGGTGCACATGGCCGCCCGGCCCCTGTCCGAGGACCTGGCCCAGGCCCAGGCCGCAGCTTCTCGCGGGAATGCGCTGGTGGAGATCCGCATCGAGGCCCTGGCCCACGGGGCGGGCCCCGCCAGCACCGGCTCCGGTACCGGCGAGGCGGGCGCGCCACGGCTGGAAAGTGTGGAAAGGCAGGACCCGCCGCCTGTCTTCACTCCATTGAACGATGCCGATGCGGACGCCACTTGCGGCCTGAGCCTGGCGCGCCGCCTGTGCCTGGAGCGCGGCGGCGTGGTGCGGGCCGAGGGCGAGCATGGCCGCTGCCTGGCGGTCTCACTGGTGCTGCCGCGCGTGGCCATGGCGGCGCAGGACTGCCTGGCGCAAAGGCTGGACTAACAGGCTGCCTGGCCGCTTTCAGCGCGGCACGCTCCGCTTGCACAGGTTGAAGATGGCCAGCAGCGCAACGGCGCAGGCCAGAGAGACGAAGATGGACATGGAGGTGGCCGGCGCCTCCGTCTGCGCATTCATGGCCGAAGGCCCCAGCATCGGCGCCAGCAGCCAGCCGCCCAGCAGTGCGCCAATGGCGCCTATGACCACGTTGAGCAAAATGCCTTGCTCGGCCTGGGTGTTCGTGACCATGCTGGTAATCCAGCCGATCAGGCCACCCACCATCAGCCAGATGAGGAAGTCCATGGCATTGCCCTTGAGAAAAAGTTACGGTTGGTGGTCAGGGGCAATCGGCGTGCCCGGCTCCTGCAGGCCGTTCAGAGCCTCGGCTTGTCAGGGGCGGTGTCCTGGTCCGAGGCAGGGCGAATCTCTGCACGCTCCGCCTCATGGCCCGAAGGCGTCTGGGCATCCAGGCCCCGGTCGGGCGACTCGCTGACCTGGGGCAGGTCGGCGGCGTGCTCTATCAATTCCTCGATGATGAAGCGGCCATAGAGTTGGGCGCGCTCGGCGCCAGCGGCCTTCAGGGCATCGGCGGCCGTGCGTGCGTCCTCGTCGTTGTCCACGCGCACCACCAGCCAGTGGTAGCCGCGTTCGGCCAGGGCCTGGTGGGCCTTGACCAGGTTGAGCTCCTGGCCCACGGAGGCAACGGGGCTGGCCTGGCGCAGGTCTTCATCGATCTGGGCCAGCATTTCCCGGTCGGAATAGCGCTGGATGTCCTGGGCGGGCAGGTCCAGCGCCTGCAGCGCGGCCACGCCGTCATCAGCCTGCGCAGCTGTGGGAAACGAGACCACCATGTGGCCCACGGGCTTGAAGACACCGTAGGCGCGGGGAGGAGAGGAGTCCATGGGCTTGTCCTTGGTTGCACGAAGGTGCAAGCAAGGTGGCAAGCAGCGTGCCTGCAAGTTTGGGTGTCAGCCGTGCTCGGCGTCCGTCTCGCCCTTTTTGCCGCCCGCATAGTCCCTGAGCCGGTTGTACAGGGTCTTGAGGCTGATGCCGAGCACGGCCGCCGTGCGTTCCTTCTGGTACTTGCACTGCTTGAGCGTGGCCTGGATGAGCAGCCGCTCGGCCTGCGCCATGGTCATGCCGATGGGCAGCTGTATGGTGGCCGGCTCCGTGTCGGGCAGGTCGTAGGTGGCGGCTGCATGCGCGTGGTCGGCGGGCGCATGCGCTGTGATGGTGGGGGTGATGGGCGTGGTCGATGGCGCTGTCAGTGGCGCGGTCAATGGCGCGCTCATTGGCATGGACCCCGCCTGCGGCATATGTGGCATTTGCGGCACTTGCGGCAGGTGCAGGGCGTGGGCGGCCGGATGCACCGGGGCCGGCTGCTGGGCAATGGCCACGGGCGGCCGGGGCAGCCATTCCTGGCTCACCAGCGGGCCGGGCTCCATCACATAGGCGCGCTGCACGGCATTGCGCAACTCGCGCACATTGCCGGGCCAGCTGTATTGCGCAAGCTGCTTGAGGGCCGATGCCGTGAATTGCTTGGCCTGGCCCTCGCGCTGGGAGATGGCCTCCATGAAATGCTGCGCAAGCAGCGGAACGTCGGTCAGGCGCTCGCGCAGCGGCGGCAGCTCGATGGGGAAGACGTTCAGGCGGTACAGCAGGTCTTCGCGCAGCTTGCCGCTGGCCACGGCCTCGTAGGGGCAGCGGTTGGTGGCGGCGATCACGCGCACATCGGTCTGCAGCGTCTGGGTGGAGCCCACGCGCATGAAGCGCCCGGTCTCCAGCACGCGCAGCAGCTTGACCTGCAGCTCCATCGACATTTCCGTGATTTCGTCCAGAAACAGCGTGCCCGTGGCCGCGCGCTCGAAAAAGCCCTGGTGCTGGCGGTCGGCGCCGGTGAAGCTGCCCTTTTCGTGGCCAAAGATCTCGCTTTCGATCAGGTGCGGAGAAATGGCCCCGCAGTTGACCGCCAGGAAGGGCCGGCTGCGCCGCTGGCTCAACTCATGCAGGGTCTGTGCCACGACTTCCTTGCCGGTGCCGCTTTCGCCCGTCAGAAAGACCGTGACCGAGGTACCCGCCACGCGCTCAATCTGCTGGTACAGCCGCTGCATGGGGGCCGAGCCGCCCCACAGCCGGCCAAAGCGCCCTTCCTGCGCGCAGTAGCCGGCGCCTGGCCTGTCTTGCGGGGTGATCTGGTCGAAGGCCGCGCCCGTGACGGTGCTGGTGCCCGTCTCCGGCAGGCCGGCCGTGGGGATTAGAAAGCGCGAAAGAATGTCCTCCAGCCGCCCGATGCCCACGGGCTTGACCAGATAGTCCATGGCGCCGCGGCGCAGGGCCTCGATGGAGGAGTCCAGGCTGGCGTGGCCGGTCACCAGCACGATCTGCGAGTCCTGCGGCACCTGCTGGTCGCCAAAAAGGTCCATGCCGTTGCCATCGGGCAGTTGCAGGTCCAGCAGCACCAGGCTGGGCGGCTGCATGGCCATCTGCCGGCGCGCATCGCGCAGGGTGTGGGCCACGGCGACCGAGAAGCGGTCCACGCCCACGAGTTCGCGCATGGTCGCTGCGGAATCCGCATCGTCATCGACGATCAGCACGTGGTTCATTGCATGGCCTCCAGGGGTCCTCGCCGCAACGCGTTTTGACAAAATTTCATGATCTGCCAGTTTAAGGGCGAGCATGCAGGCGTCTTTGTCAGTCCACAGGCACAGTGTTTGCCGGGCGTGCGGGAGGCGGGATCAGGGAGGCGGCTGGCGGCTGGCGCGCCGGCCGCTGCGGGGCTGCAGCAGCCCCAGGAACAGGCATTCCTTGGCGCTCAGTCCGCGCGGGCGCCTGTCCGGTGCGGTGGGAATGTCCTGTCCAGGTTGCTCGCACAGGGCCAGCACCTGGGGATGGATGTAGAACTTGCGGCAAACCGCACAGGTATTGCCCAGGCGCCGGGCGACCTGCGTGACCAGAGCGTTCAGCGCCGCCGCACTGGTGCCTGCGCCTTCTTGCGACGCTGCCTTGCCTGCGGTCAGCGCAAGTTCCAGCGCGTACACGCTGGCATGCCAGGTGCGGAAATCCTTGGCGCTGAAATCCGGGCCGTCTGAGTTATCTCCGGCATCAGCCCCATGGGCCGCAGCCTTGCCGCAAATCCTGCGGATGTAGTCGTTCACATGCTCGGATCGCACATGGTGGACTTCGCCTTCATCGTCGATGAACTGGAACAGCCGCTGGCCCGGCAGCTCCTGGCAGCGCTTGACGATGCGGGCCACGGCCCGGTCGGACACGCGGGCCTGCTGCAGCACGCCACTCTTGCCCTTGAAGCTCAGCGTCAGCTCACCTGCGTGCACCTGGGCATGGCGGTTTCTGAGCGTGGTGAGGCCGTAGGAGCCATTGCTCTCGGAATACTCGTCATTGCCTATGCGCAGGGCCGTGCAGTCCAGCAGCCAGACGATGGCGGCCACCACGGTGTCCAGCTGCGGCCGGCCAGGCTTGAGGTCGCGCGCCACCGCCCGACGGATGGCGGGCAGGTGGCGGCCAAAGGCGCGCATGCGGTCGAACTTGACCTGCTTGCGCTGTTCTTGCCACTGCGCGTGGTAGCGGTACTGCTTGCGGCCCCGCGCATCGCGGCCCGTGGCCTGCAGGTGGCCCTGGGGATCGGGGCAGATCCAGACATCCACATAGGCCGGTGGAATGGCGAGTTTGCGGATGCGCGCCAGCGCGTGGGCATCGCGCACGGGCTTGCCGTCCTGTGCCACGTAGGAAAAGCCCTTGCCGCGCCGCACGCGGCGCCAGCCGGGCATGCGGTCGTTCACATAGGTCAGGGCAGGGCCGGGGCCGTCTGCGTTCGCTGCCCTGCCCCTGGCTGGCGCGGAGCTCAGTGCACCCCCTGCGGCGGCGGTGGCGGCGGGGCAATGGGCGGGTCGGAATAGGGCGAAGGTGCAGGGGCCGGTGGCGGGTCGCCCACGGGGGGAACCAGCGGCTCGGTGGGCGGCGGGTTGACCGGGGGCGCAACAGGCGGGGTGACAGGCGGGGTGACAGGGGATGCAGGTACCGAAGTGATCATGGGAAGTTGCTCCTGTAGGTGGCAGGCCGGGCCGGCCTTGGTGTTGCCGTGGCAAGCGCCATGCCTGGGCCCGAGGGAAATGGCCCGGGTACAAGGTTGGTTGAAGTCCGGCGCGGTGCCATCTGGTGGCAATGATGTGGCGCACGCCGGGACGGGGGTCAGGCCAGCGTTCTCAGCTTCGCTTCGCGGGCCCAGAAGCGCTTCTTGGCGCCTTCGATGAAGGGTTCGGGCTTGTCGATGGGAAACACGCCCTCGTCCGGCGTGATGCCGGCCGTCTTCATGATGTGCTGCGTGGCCTTGCAGGCGGCAATGGCCTTGAGGTGGCCGAAGGCGTCGCGGAACCAGTCCTGCGCGGCTGCCTCATGGGCCAGCGCCTGGCCGCGCTCTAGCGTGATGATGGACACCACGGCATCGAACTGCGCGGATGGCGATCCGGCCAGCTGGCCGTCGGCCGGCAGGTGGCTGCCGTCGTCCAGCGTGGCGCCGCCGATCTTGGGCGCAATGATCTTCACGCTGGCCTTTTGCGCCACCAGCGCCTTGTGGAAGGCGGCAACGTGCCGGGCGCTGGAGCCTTCGTCCACCAGGATGGCAACGCAGCGGCCCTGCAAGGTGGGCTTCATGCGATCGATGATGCGCGTGGCCGGGCTGGGCGGCAGCTTTTGCGGGGGCACGGCAGGCTTGGCGGCAGGCGGCAACTGGGGCAGGCCCAGGCCGTCGGCCACGCGCTGTGCCAGGTCGGCGTCAATCACCTGCAGGTGGCCGACGACGGCCAGGCGCACATGCGGCGTCTGTACCTTGGACAGCTCGAACACCAGGGCGCTGGCGATGTGGGCCTGCTCCTGCGCGCTCTGGCTTTGGTAGAACATGCGCGCCTGGCTGTAGTGGTCGGCAAAGCTCTCGGGGCGGATGCGGCCCTTGGCGCCCTCCTGCGCGGGCTGGGCAAAGTGCCGCAAGCCGCGGGCTGCCGAGGCGCGCGGGCTGTCGGCCTGCAGGCTGGAGGGCTCATAGGCCACGCGGCCCTTGGGCACCTCGGTCTGCATGTGGCCGTCGCGCTGGTGGTGGGCGAACGGGCATTTGGGCGCGTTGATGGGCAGCTGCGTGAAGTTGGGCCCGCCCAGGCGCGACAGCTGGGTGTCCAGGTACGAGAACAGGCGGCCCTGCAGCAGCGGGTCGTTGCTGAAATCGATGCCGGGCGGGATATTGGCCGGGCAGAAGGCCACCTGCTCGGTCTCGGCGAAGAAGTTGTCGGGCCAGCGGTCCAGCACGAAGCGGCCGATCTTGCGCAGCGGAATTTCCTCTTCAGGGATGAGCTTGGTGGGGTCCAGGTGGTCGTAGGGCAGGGCGTCTGCCTGCTCCTGCGAGAACAGCTGCACGCACAGCTCCCAGGCCGGGTAGTCGCCCGCCTCGATGGCCTCGAACAGGTCGCGGCGGTGGTAGTCGTTGTCTGCGGCCTGCAGCTTGAGGGCCTCATCCCAGACCGTGGACTGGATGCCCAGCTCGGGCCGCCAGTGGAATTTCACGAAGGTGCTTTCACCCTGGGCATTGACCAGCCGGAAGCTGTGCACGCCAAAGCCCTCGATCATGCGCAGGCTGCGCGCGATGGTGCGGTCGCTCATGATCCACATGACCATGTGCATGGACTCGGGCATGAGGGAGATGAAGTCCCAGAACGTGTCGTGCGCCGTGGCGGCCTGCGGAAAGCCCCGGTCGGGTTCCATCTTCACGGCATGGACCAGGTCGGGAAACTTCATGGCGTCCTGGATGAAGAATACCGGGATGTTGTTGCCCACCAGATCCCAGTTGCCCTCTTCGGTATAGAACTTGATGGCAAAACCGCGCACATCGCGCGGGGTATCCACCGAGCCTGCTCCACCGGCCACGGTGGAGAAGCGCACAAAGATCGGCACTTGCTTGCCGGTTTCGGTCAGGACCTTGGCGGTGGTGTATTGCTCCAGCGAATCTGTCAGCTGGAAATAACCGTGGGCGCCTGTGCCGCGTGCATGGACGATTCGCTCTGGAATGCGCTCATGGTCGAAATGCGTGATTTTCTCGCGCAGAATGAAATCTTCCAGCAGCGTAGGGCCTTTTTCCCAGGCGGTGAGAGAGTTCTGATTATCAGGAACCGGAATGCCTTGCTGCGTGGTCAATCCGGGGTGCTGTCCGTCGGCCTGTTGCTGTAATTCTCCGCCATGGCCTGTGGGGGATTGCTTGGACGATTTTTTTTCACCAGGGGATTTCTTAGCCACGATTTACTCCTTGAAAGAAAGAGGATGGCCTGTTGTATGAGGCAATAATTATTGGAAGAGGCGATTGGCTGAACCAAAGGGCATCGTCAGCAAAGCTCTGGAGATAAAAAAAGGGCCCAGGGGGCCCTTTGCCAGTTCACGCTATCGGCAGCTTAACGCTGCTGATGGCTGCCCTGCTTTTGCTGTTCCCCTGGTTGGTTGCGCTGGGGATTGCTCTGTTGCTGCTGTTGGTTGGGATTGTTCGGGTTGTTGGGATTGCTTTGCTGCTGCTGCCCCGGATTGTTCTGTTGCTGCTGCTGCTTGTTCTTGTCGTTTTGCTGGTTGCTGGCCGTGTTGCCTTGAGGGTTGTTGGTCTGTTGCGTCATTTCCGTACTCCTTAAGTAAACAGCGATGCCGTCATCACTGCAATTTCATTGTGCGACCGTGAAAATGGCGGGCTTGTAGGATATTTGGAAGATTACTTTTGGTAAAGCATTGGAATTTGCTATGGAGTGTCCTTGTTCCATTTTGTCGGTACAAATGGATGTATTTCTTATAATGAAATTGCTTTTGTAAAAAATGCAGCCAGGCCAAATATGGGGTTATTTGGCGGCGGGGCGTTTTGCAGGGGCCCTGGCCGGGGTTTTTGTGGATTTTGTCGATTTTCTGGACGCTGGCGTCTTTGCATTTTTTACCGTTGACGCGGTATTTTTTTCCTTGGCTGCGGTGGCGGATGGTCCGCCTGCGCCCTTGCCCAGGCTGTTCTTGAGCAGGGCCGTCAGGTCCAGCACGGCCGCGTTGGCCGGCGCGGCGGGTGTGGCCTCCTGTTTTTCCACGTTTTGGACATCGCCCGCATGCGCCTTGGCCTGCACGAGCTGGTGGATTTCCTCGCTGAAGGAGTTGCGGAACTGGTCGGCGTCCCAGGCCTGGCTCATGTCCTTGATGAGGGCCATGGCCATGGTCATCTCGGCGCTCTTGATGCCGGCGGCCTTGGCGTCCAGAGGCGGCAGGTCCAGTTGCTCGAAGGAGCGGATCTCGCCGCCCCAGCGCAGCAGGTTCAGCACCAGCGCCCGGCCGCAGGGGATCAGGATGGCCAGGTGCTGCTTGGTCTGGATGACCACCTTGGCCACGCCCACCTTGTTGCTTTTGCGCAGGGCCTCGCGCAGCAGGGCGTAGACCTTCTCGCCACGGTGCAGGGGGGCGGTGTAGTAGGGGCGTTCCAGGTAGATGAAGGGGATGTCCTGGGCATCGACAAAGGCCTCGATCTCGATGGTCTGCGTGGTCTTGGGAAAGGCGGCGGCAATCTCTTCAGCGCTCAGCACCACGTAGCGGCCCTCCTCGAATTCCACGCCCTTGACGATGTCGGCCGTGGCCACTTCCTTGCCCGTGACCTTGTTGATGCGCTTGTAGCCCACGGGCTGCATGTTGCGCTTGTCCAGCCAGTCGAAGTCGATGTCCGAGCTGGCCGTGGCTGCGTACAGGCCGATGGGAATGTGCACCAGGCCAAAGCTGATGGCACCCTTCCACATGCTGCGCGCGGAGGTGGACGGGCTGGATTTGGGGGAGGCGGCTTTCTTCATGGCTGTGCTTTCTTCGATTCCTGCAGGACGGTGCTCAGTGCTGCGCCTCGAAGCCCAGCGCCTTCATGGCGCGGCCCAGGCCCACGGCGGCCGTGCCGTAGTGCTCCCAGGGGGAGTTGCCCAGGCGCAGGCGCTGGTCTACCGAGCGAATGGTCCAGTGCGCGCCGCCCGTGAGCCTGTCCAGCTCGTTCCAGGCCACGGGCACGGAGATGCCCATGCCCGGCCGCGCCCGGGCCGTCCACGCGCAGGCCGTGGTGGCGCCGAAGCCATTGCGCAGATAGTCCACAAAAATCTTTCCCACGCGGTTGCGCGGCCCGCTTTTGGCCACGAAGCGCTGGGGCACGGCATGGGCCAGGTGCTGGACCACGGCCTGCGAGAAGGCCTTGACGGTGTCCCAGTCCAGCAGCCGCTTGATGGGCACGACCACGTGCAGCCCCTTGCCGCCGCTGGTCTTGAGGAAGGCCGGCAGCTCCAGCTCCTGCAGCAGCACATGCAGCAGGCTGGCGGCCTCCTGCACCTGCTGCCAGGGCACGCCTTCGCCCGGGTCCAGGTCGAAGGTCATGCGGTCGGGCCGGTCGATGCGGTCCTTGCGCGCGTTCCAGGTGTGCCATTCGATGGTGTTCATCTGCGCCGCCGCCACCAGGCCTTCGCGCCGGGACACCTCCATCAGCGGGGCATGGCCGGGGTCCAGTTGCGGCGACAGGGCGGCGATGCCCTGCAGCGGCGCCTGGTCGAGGTGCTTTTGGAAGAACAGCTCGCCCTCGATGCCGTCCGGCGCCCGCACCATGGCCACGGGCCGGGACTTGAGGTGGGTGATCATGAAGGGCGCCACCGTGGCGTAGTAGCGCGCCAGATCCATCTTGGTGATGCCGGTGGAGGGATCGATGACCCGCTCGGGATGGGTGATGGTCATCGAGGCGGGCAGTCGCGCCGCCCTGGCATTGCGGGTTTGCGTTCGTGCGGCGCCAGGCGTGGCTGCAGCGCTGGCGGAAGATGCGGTCGATGGCACGTGCTGTGGCTCCTCTTTGACAATGCTGCGTGCAGGCTTGTCCGCACGCAGGCCCTGGAATACGGCATGGCGGACCTGGCCGTCCTCGGTCCACTGCGCGAACGAGACCTCGGCCAGCAGCGTGGGGCGCACCCAGTGCACCCCGCTGCCAAGGCTCCGGCTGTCCGCCAGCGGCGAGGTGCCGGTGGCAAGGCGCTCCAGGCGCTGGCGCAGATCGGCCAGGGTGCGCCTGTTGAACCCCGTGCCCACCTTGCCTGCCGTGCGCAGCTGGCCATCCTCTCCATGCACGGCCAGGACCAGGGCGCCCAGGCCCGTGCGCGTGCCCTGGGGATCGGTGTAGCCGGCGATCACGAATTCCTGGCGCAGGCCGCACTTGAGCTTGATCCAGTCCGCGCTGCGCCGCGAGGCATAGGCGCTGCCGCGCCGCTTGCCGATCACGCCCTCCAGGCCCAGCTGGCAGGCGGCGGCCATCAGGTCGGCGGGCGGGGCGTCAAAGGCCTCGCTGAAGCGAAGGTGGTCCGAAGGCGCCTTGTGCAGCAGGGCCTGCAACTGCTGGCGGCGCTGCTCCACGGGCTGGGGCCGCAGGTCCTGGCCGTCCTGCCACAGCAGGTCAAACGCGAAGAACACCAGGTGGTCGGTGCGCTCGCCGTCAAAGGCGTTTTGCAGGGACTGGAAGTCAGGGCGGCTGTCGCTGTCCAGCATCAGCACCTCGCCATCCACCCAGCCCGATTGCAGGGGCAGCGCGGCAAAGGCGCGGGCCAGGGCGGGCATTTTGGTGGTCCAGTCCTTGCCGTTGCGTGTGAAAAGGCAAACGGCGCCGTCCTCGATGCGCGCCAGCAGCCGGTAGCCGTCGAACTTGCTCTCGAAGATCCATTGCCCGGCCTCTGCAGGTGCATGGTCCACCAAGGTTGCCAGCTGCGGGGCGATGCTCTGCGGCATGGGCGCGGTGACGGGCGTAGCGACGGGCGTGGTGACGGGTGTGGTGACGGGCGCTGTAGCGGTGGGCAGGGGAAGGCCGGCCACGCTGTCGGGCATGTCCTCGACCACGTTGAATTCGCTGGCAGCACGTTCCAGGCCGTCGTGCTCCTTGATCAGCAGCCAGGCGGGCTTTTTGGCGTCGTCCTTGCCGCGCATGCGCACCAGGGTCCAGCGGCCCTGCAGCTTGTGGCCGCGCAGTTCGAACCTGAGCTTGCCCTTGCGAAGGCCTTCGGCGGCGTCGCCTTGTGGCCACCAGGTACCCCGGTCCCAGATGATGACTTTGCCCGCACCATACTGGCCCGGCGGAATCTGGCCTTCGAAGCGGTTGTAGGCCATGGGGTGGTCTTCCACCTGCACGGCCATGCGCTTGTCGGCCGGGTCGTAGCTGGGGCCCTTGGGCACGGCCCAGCTTTTCATGCTGCCGTCCAGCTCCAGCCGGAAGTCGTAGTGCAGATGGCTGGCCCAGTGCTTTTGAATGACGAATTGCAGGACACCCGTGCCGGGCTGCCCTGCAATCGCGTCGCTGGAAGGTTCTGCCGAGGGCTCCGGCGTGCGCGTGAAGTCGCGCTTTTGCCGGTAGGCCGCTAGCGAAGCGGCAGCCTTGTCCTGCCCGCCGGCCGCAGCAGCCCGCCGCGGCTGCTGTGTGACCGGGTGGCTGCGGCGCGGTGCGGGCATGCGGCGCTCCTTCAGAACATCAATGCAATCAAAATGATGATGGGAATGGGCACGCCCAGAAGAAAAAGCAGTATGGATCGCATGAATGGCCTCCGTTCAATGAATGGTTGGATGGTGTTGACTGCGATGCAAAATCAAATGGCATCGCGTTGGCGGCCACCCCAGGTGGCGCACAGGCTGCCTACAAAGGCGCCCAGCATCAGGGAAACAAACAGCCAGAGCATGGAATGGGCGGTGGCCTTTCGCGTTTCTTCAGCGGCCTGCTTGGCCTTTTGCTTGGCTTCTTCAGCCTTTTGCTCGGCCTGCTTTATCTGCATTTGCACGGAATCAAAGGTGCTACGCACTTTCTTTTGCGCATCTTCCACGGACATATCGGAATTGCGCGCAATCAGCTGGGCCAGGTATTGCTCGTCGGCGGGAGACAGCTGGCCGGTGCGCAGCGACTGGGCAAAGATCACGCCGGCCTCGCGGGTGGCGCTGGCCAGGTCGGCGGGGGTGGCATTGCTGGTGGAGGTAGCGGCGCCTGAATTGCGGAACAGGCTGCCGGTCCAGTAGGCCAGGCCCTGGGGCGAGGCATCGGCGCCCGAGGCACCGGCCATGGCTGCGGCACCGCCAGCAGCCGCACCGCCGGCGGCGCCGATCGCGCCGCCCACCACGTTGGAGGCGCTGGTGGCCACGGTCTGCGCGGCCTTGAAGGCGCCGGAGACGGCACCGCCTGCAGCGGCGCCCATCAGGGCAACCATGGCGAGCGTGGCCAGTGCCCAGGACAGAAAGCCGTGGGCCGTGTCGCGGAAGTAGACCTCGTCCGTGTGCACGCCTTGCCAGCGTGTGCGCAGCCGCCCGGCCAGATAGCCGCCCACGCCGGCCGAGGCCAGCTGGGTGAAGGCGATCCAGGCCACGGCCGTCAGACCCAGGGCGCCGGCATCCAGGCCTTCACCGGACCATACCGACACCGACGACAGGCCCAGGCCCGTGCCCAGAATGAACAGCAGCAGCGACAGCGATGCCGCCGCCATGGCGCCGGCAAATATCGCGGCCCATGAAACGCCGCTGCGTGAGGTATCTACGGTGGCGACCGTGTTGACCACTGGCGCTTCAGCCAGGGGCGCGGATTCGGAATAGGCAATGGACATGGCCGACTTTCTTGGAGTTGAGTGCCCCATTCTTGCCAGTCGCAATAGACGCCGCTGTAGGAGGATTGGAAATGCAGGACTGGCAAACGCAGATGAAAAACGTCATCCTTTGCCAGATGACGATTTTCAAGCGAATGCGCAGGATGGATATGGAAAATGCTGCCTGCAATCGGTAATTATTGCAGAACATTTTCCAGGGCGGGTATTCGGATTATTCAGGTCAGTGCGGCGATGCCTTTTTCCATTGCCGGATATTCATCGCCGCATTGAAGCAGCCATCCGGAAAATGCTCAGGGCTGGCGCACGTCGGCCACCACCTGCTCGCCAAAATCGGCACGCTGCAGCCAGCCCAGCACCTGGGCTGCCGCCTGCTCGGGCGTGGACAGCTTGCCGCCCTCCTTGAGCTGGGCGAAGTTGCCTGCATCGGGGAAGGCGGCGGTATCCGCGCTGCGCAGCTGCACCTGCATGTCGGTGTCGATGACGCCGGGCGCCAGCGAGCAGATGCGCGCGCCGTGGGGCTTGAGCGCCTCGTCCAGCGCCACGCTGCGGCTGAAATGGTCCATGCCGGCCTTGGCCGCGCAGTAGGAGGCCTGCGAGGCAATGGCGCGCCGGCCCAGGCCCGAAGAAATGTTGAGCACCTTGCGCGGCACGGCCGTCCAGCCCTCGGTGGCGGCCAGAAAGGCGGCCGTCAGCAGCATGGGCGCCTCCAGCCCCACGCGCATGGCCTGGGCAATGTCGGCGGGCTGCAGCTGCGACAGCGGCGCAATCTGCGGAATCACGCCCGCGTTGTTGATCAGGGTGACGCTGGCGTAGCGCGCGGCGTCCAGGCCGGCCAGCCAGTCGCCCAGCCTGCGGGCCGCGGCCTCGGGCTCGCCCAGGTCCACGCTCCACTGCTGCAGCGGCGCGCCCGCCGTGGCGGCCGCCTGGGCCAGGTCTTCGCTGGTGGAGCGCGACAGTGTGACCAGTTCATGGCCGGCATCCAGCAGTTGCCGGGCCATGGCCTGGCCCATGCCGCGCGAGGCGCCGGTAAGAATCGTCAGGGAAAGAAGAGGCGATGCATTGTTCATGCGGGCGATGGTATCGCTTGTGCCCGTGCTGCCGGCCCGGCCGCTGCCTGGGCGGCGACAGGGTCCGATGGCAGCAGCAGCTCGGCGCTGTGCGCCTGCCGGGTGCGCTCCAGCGCCTGCACGATGCGTTCGCAGGCACGCTCGGCCGCCTCGTGCAGGCTGGCGCCCTGCAGCCAGTGGCCGGTGAGCGCGGCACTGAACAGATCGCCCGTTCCCTTGGGCACCGCATCCACCCGCGCGTGGGTGATCACATGCACGTCATCGCGCGTGACCAGGGCCACGCGCATGCGCTGGGCGGGCTCGCCGTCCAGCTCGGGCGATGCGCTGGTCACGGCCACCCACTGCGTGCGTCCCTTGAGCAGGCTGCGCGCGGCCTGGACCACATCGTCCATGCCGCGCACAGGGCGCGCGGTCAGCCGCTCCAGCTCGAAATGGTTGGGCGTCAGCCCGTCGGCCAGCGGCAGCAGGTGGCGCTGGTAGGCCTCGACCATGGCGGGGTCCACATAGATGCCGCTGTCGTGGTCGCCGATCACCGGGTCCACCACCACGCGCAGGCCGGGCCGCTGCGCCAGCAGGCCGGCAACCCAGTCCGCCAGCAGCGTGGCCTGGGCCGGCCCGCCCAGGTAGCCGGCCAGCACGGCCTGCAACTGCCGCAGCCCGCCGCGCGCACCCAGGTCCTGCAGATAGCCCGCAAACCACTCGGCAGGAATTGATCCGCCGTGGATGCTGGGATAGTGCGGCGTGTTGCTGAACACCACCGTGGGCACGGCCGCTGCCGCCAGCCCCAGCGCCTGCAGCGTGGGCATGGCCACGTTGTTGCCAACGCGGCCGTAGACGACCTGGGACTGCACGGACACCACGTCGATGGCCAGGGGTTGCAGCATGTCTTGGGGAGCGCAGGCGTTCATGGGCGTGGGGGAGCAATGAGAGGCAGGGACGTGTTTTATAACGCCTGCGCCCAGGCCGCAGACCCCACAATCGGCCGCCCATGACCAGACCACTGCGCGATCTGCGCGTGAAAAGAAAAAGGCCCGCCAAAGGGCGGGCCCGTCGAGCGCTGGGCGCCTGTGCGTTGTCAGGCGCCCAGGTAGGCGCGGCGCACGGCGTCGTTGGTCAGCAGGTTGGCGCCGGTGTCTTCCAGCACCACCTTGCCGGTTTCCAGCACATAGCCGCGGTCGGCGATCTGCAGGGCGCGGTTGGCGTTCTGCTCGACCAGGAAGACCGTGACGCCGGCCGTGCGGATGGTCTGGATGATCTCGAAGATCTGCGCAATGATCAGCGGCGCCAGGCCCAGCGTGGGCTCGTCCAGCAGCAGCAGGCGGGGCTTGCTCATCAGCGCGCGGCCAATGGCCAGCATCTGCTGCTCGCCGCCCGACATGGTGCCGGCGCGCTGGTGGGCGCGCTCACGCAGGCGGGGGAAGAGGCCGAACACATGTTCGATGCCGGCCTCGATCTGCGGCTTGTCCAGGAAGAATCCGCCCATCTTCAGGTTGTCCGTGACCGTGAGGTCCGAGAAGATGCGCCGTCCCTCGGGCGAGACCGCAATGCCCTTGCGCATGATGTGGTGCGAGGGCAGTTGGGTGATGTCCTCGCCCTCGAACGAGATGCGGCCCGAGCTGGCGCGCGGGTTGCCGCACACCGTCATCAGCAGCGAGGTCTTGCCGGCGCCGTTGGAGCCGATCAGCGAGACGATTTCGCCCTGGTTGACGTGCAGGCTCACGCTGTCGACCGCGCAGATGGCACCGTAGTGGGTGGAGATGTTCTCCAGTTGCAGCATGGCAGGCATCAGGCTTCTCCCAGGTAGGCCTTGATGACCCGTTCATCGTTGCGGATGGCGTCCGGCAGGCCCATGGCGATGGGTTTGCCGTACTCCATGACGAGGATGCGCTCGGACACGCCCATGACCAGGCCCATGTCGTGCTCGATCAGCAGCACCGCAATGCCGTACTGGCGCCGCAGCTGGTCGATCAGGCCCTGCAGGTCCTTCTTCTCCTGCGGGTTCAGGCCGGCGGCCGGTTCGTCGAGCATGAGCACGCGCGGCTTGGTGATCATGCAGCGCGCGATCTCCAGGCGGCGCTGGTGGCCGTAGGCCAGGTTGCCGGCCTCGCGGTTGACGAACTCGCGCAGGCCCATGACGTCCAGCCAGTGCAGGGCGCTCTCGATCTTTTCCTCTTCGCTGCGGCGGTAGCTTGCCGTGTTGAACAGGCCCGACAGCAGGTTGACGCCCGAGCGGCGGTGCTGTGCCACCAGCAGGTTTTCCAGCACCGTCATGGACTTGAACAGCCGCACGTTCTGGAAGGTGCGCACCACGCCGTGGTTGGCCACGTGGTGGCTGCTGCGGCCCTCGATGGCGCTGCCGTCCAGCGTGACGGAGCCGCTGCTGGGCTGGTAGAAACCGCTGATGCAGTTGAACACCGTGGTCTTGCCGGCGCCGTTGGGGCCGATGATGGCAAACACTTCCTGCGGGCGCACGTTGAAGCCCACATGGTCCACGGCCAGCAGGCCGCCGAAGCGCATGCACAGGTCTTTGACTTCTAGCAAATACTCGCTCATTGCCGGCCCTTGCTGCTATCTGTTGTCCCAAAAATCATGGTGTCGGCATGCCTCATGAGCGCACCTCCACATGGTGGCGGCGCATGGGCAGCAGGCCCTGCGGGCGCCAGATCATCATCAGCACCATCACCAGGCCGAAGATCAGCATGCGGTACTCGGAGAACTCGCGCGCCAGCTCGGGCAGCACCGTCAGCAAGATGGCCGCGATGATCACTCCCAGCTGCGAGCCCATGCCGCCCAGCACCACGATGGACAGGATCAGCGCCGATTCGATGAAGGTGAACGATTCGGGGTTGACGATGCCCTGGCGCGCCGCGAAGAAGGCGCCGCCCAGGCCGGCGAACATGGCGCCCAGCGTGAAGGCGGACAGCTTGATCTTCATGGGGTTCAGGCCCAGGGAGCGGCAGGCGATCTCGTCCTCGCGCAGCGCCTCCCAGGCGCGACCTATGGGCATGCGCACCAGGCGGTTGGAGATGCACAGCGTGATCACGGCCAGCAGCAGCGCCATCAGGTACAGGAAGATCACCATGTGCAGCGAGCTGAACTCCAGCCCCAGGAACTGGTGGAAGGTCGTGCCGCCCTCGGTGGAGGGATTGCGCGTCATCTCCAGGCCCAGCACCGTGGGCTTGGGGATGCTGGAGATGCCGTCCGGCCCGCCCGTGATGCTGGTCAGGTTGACCAGCATCAGGCGGATGATTTCGCCAAAGCCCAGCGTCACGATGGCCAGGTAGTCACCGCGCAGCCGCAGCACCGGAAAGCCCAGCACGAAGCCGAACATCGCGGCAGCGGCGCCAGCCAGCGGCAGCGCTTCCCAGAAGGACCAGCCGGCCCAGTGGAACAGCAGCGCATAGGTGTAGGCGCCCACGGCGTAGAAGCCCACGAAGCCCAGGTCCAGCAGGCCGGCAAAGCCCACGACGATGTTCAGGCCCAGGCCCAGCATCACGTAGATCATGGCCAGCGTGGCGATGTCCACCGCGTTGCGGCCCGCGAAGAAGGGCCAGGACACGGCGATCAGCAGGGCGGCCAGGATCAGGCCGTTGCGGTGGCTGGGGCGTGCGTGTGGCAGCGAGGGCAGCGAGACCTTGGGCATCTTCGCCGCGATCAGCGGGCGCAGCAGCTGCACCAGGAAGACCAGGGCGCAGGCCCAGGCCACCACCGTCCAGTCGGGGTTGATGATGGTGCGGGTGCCGGCGCGCTCCAGGTGCAGGCCGAAGATGGGCGTGACGACCACGGCGGTCATCACCGTGGCGATCAGGGCGTCGCGCAGGTTCAAGGTGGGTTTGGCTTTCATCAGACCTTCTCCACTTCAGGCTTGCCCAGCAGGCCCGTGGGGCGGAACAGCAGGATCAGCACCAGCAGGCCGAAGGCCACGATGTCCTTGTACTCGGACGAGATGTAGGCCGCCGCAAAGGTCTCGGCCACGCCCAGCAGCACGCCGCCCAGCATGGCGCCGGGGATGGAGCCGATGCCGCCCAGCACCGCCGCCGTGAAGGCCTTGATGCCGGCCAGAAAGCCGATGAACGGGTTGAGCTTGCCCACGGCCAGCGCGATCAGCACGCCGCCCACGGCCGCCAGCATGGCGCCGAGCACGAAGGTGAACGAGATCACGCGGTTGGTGTCGATGCCCAGCAGGCTGGCCATGTGCATGTCCTGGGCGCAGGCGCGCGAGGCACGGCCCATGCGGGAATGGCGGATGTACAGCGTCAGCAGCACCATGAGCACGATGGCGACCACGATGATCAGGATGCGCGAGTAGGGCACATAGATCTCGAAGCCACCTTCGGCGCCGAAACGCAGCGCGCCCGGCAGCAGCGAGGGCACGGCCATGTCGCGCGCGCCCTGGCCCAGGGCCACCCAGTTCTGCAGGAAGATGGACATGCCGATGGCCGAGATCAGGGCCACCAGGCGCGGGCTGCGGCGCAGCGGCTTGTAGGCCACCTGTTCCACCACCAGGCCGTAGACGCCGGTGACGAAGACCGACACCACCAGCATCAGGCCGATGATGGCCCACACGGGCAGGCCGCTTGTCGTGCCGATGGCCGACAGCGTGACCAGGCCGATGTAGGCGCCGATCATGTAGATGTCGCCGTGGGCGAAGTTGATCATCCCGATGATGCCGTAGACCATTGTGTAGCCGATGGCGATCAGGGCATAGATGGCGCCCAGGGACAGTCCGTTGAACAGCTGCTGTATCAGCTGAGGTAAGAGTTCTGACATGGTGTAATGCCGCCCCAAAACAGGAAAAGGCCTAAAAGGCCAGGATGCAGACAACCGGGACACGCGCAAGCGTGCCCCGGCCAGTCAACGAGGGGGATTACTTGGCAGCGACCGACTTGCTGCCGTCCTTGTGCCATTCGAACACCTGGAAGTCGAAGGACTTCAGGTCGCCCTGCTTGTTCCAGCCCACCGAGCCCAGAACGGTCTCGAAGTTGGACTTGTGCAGGTGGTCAGCCACCTTGGCGGGGCTGTCGCCCACGGCCTTGATGCTGTCCAGCAGCACTTGCGTGGCGGCAAATGCGGTCAGCTGGAAGGCGCCCGAAGGATTGCGCTTCTTGTCCTTGAAGGCCTTGACCACGGCGGCGTTCTTGGGGTTGGCCGAGAAGTCTGCAGGCAGGGTCACCAGCATGCCTTCGACGGCGTTGCCGGCGATGGCGTTGACTTCGGGGTTGCCCACGCCTTCGGGGCCCATCATGCGGACCTTCAGGCCCTGCTCGGAAGCCTGGCGCAGCAGCAGGCCCATTTCAGGGTGGTAGCCGCCGTAGTAGACGAAGTCCACACCGGCGCTCTTGAGCTTGGTGATGACGGCGGAGTAGTCGCTGTCGCCGGCGTTGATGCCTTCGAACAGGGCCACTTCCACGCCGGCCTTCTTCAGGTCGTCGCGCACGGAGGAGGCAATGCCCTGGCCATACGACTGCTTGTCGTGCAGCACGGCAACCTTCTTGGGCTTGGCCTTTTCCAGGATGAACTTGGCGGCGGCTGGGCCCTGCTGGTCATCGCGGCCGATGGTGCGGAAGATGAAGTGGTAGTTCTTGCCGTCGGTCAGGGCCGGGGAGGTGGCCGAGGGGGTCACGACGACCACGCCTTCGTTGTTGTAGATCGGGGCGGCGGCAATCGATGCGCCCGAGCAGACGGGGCCGATCACGTAGCCGATCTTGGCGTTGACCACGCGGTTGGCGGCCACGGGGCCTTGCTTGGGTTCGCAGGCGTCATCGACGGACACCAGCTCGATCTTCTTGCCATTGACGCCGCCAGCCGCATTGGCCATTTCCACGGCGGTGTTCACGCCTTCCTTGACCATGTCGCCGTACTGCGTCAGCGGGCCGGTGGTGGGAACCACCATGGCGATCTTGATTTGCGCATGCGCTGTGGAGAACAAGGCGGCACCAGCCAAACCCAGGGCGGCGACGACGGTGTGCATGCGGAACGGAATGCTCATGAGTACTTCCTTCAACTTTGGGTAAAGCGTTCTGAAAAACGCGGTGGCTCCTGTAGGGGCGATCCGCGCAAAGAAGCACAGATTAATCTCCTGGTTACCAATGGCAACAGGGTATCCCGGGGCTGGCGCGCATGCAGGCTTTTCGCTAAGGGCTGGATGCCATCGCAGGCCGCTTGTCAACGCCGGTTTTGGGCGACGAAAACGCCTGATGCCGACGGTGCACCCAGACGGTGCTGCATGAAACCAATATGACCGACTGCAAGAAGGGGAAACACGTACACGGAATGTTGCATTGCAGCAACGCGCCAGAGGGCGCCGGTTTGCGTGTTTCTGCGGTGGATCAAAACGGCACGGCGGATTCGAAACGCAGCGTTTGGCCCGACAGGGGATGGGCCAGCTCCAGCTGGTGCGCATGCAGCAGCAGGCGCGGCGACAGGGCCTGCACGGCGGCATCGGCATAGAGCGCATCGCCCAGGATGGGATGGCCCAGCGCCGCCATGTGAACGCGCAACTGGTGGGTGCGGCCCGTCACGGGCTGCAGTTGCACCCGCGTGGTGGGTGTGCCATGGTCTTCGGTGGCTGCGGGCATGGCGCGCCACAGGGTCTGGCTGGGCTTGCCCTGCAGGGCGTCGATGATGCGCAGGGGGCGCCGTTCCCAGTCGGCGGCTATCGGCAGGTCGATGCTTTGCCAGGCGTCGGCCTGCTGCGCGGCAGGGCGGCCGGCGACCACGGCCACATAGCGCTTGTGCACGCGGCGCTGCGCAAAGGCTTTGCTCAGGAGGCGCTGGCTGGCCAGGCTGCGCGCCATGACCACCAGGCCCGAGGTGGCCTGGTCCAGCCGGTGCACGACCAGCGCATCGGGCCAGCGCTGCAAGGCGCGGCCGCTCAGGCAGTCCTGCTTGTCGGGGCCGCGCCCGGGCACGCACAGCAGGCCGGAGGGCTTGTCCAGCACCAGCAGCTCGGCGTCCTCGTACAGGCAGGAGACACCTGCATCGGTATCTGCATCGGCATCGGCAGCAGTACCAGCACCGGGGCACTCCTGCAGCCGTTCAGCGCTTGAGCCGCTCACCGTTCATTCAGGAGCCTGTGCACGGTGGCGCACAGCTCCTCCACGTCATTGGGCTTGTGCACCAGGGCCCGGGCGCCTGCGGCCATGGCGGCCTGCTCGATCTCGGCGGTGATGTAGCCCGAGGCCAGGGCGATGGGCAGCAGGGGCTGGATGGACAGCGCCTCGTACACCAGGTCGATGCCGCTGTAGCCGGGCATGTTGTAGTCGGTGACCAGCAGGTCGTAGTCCTGGGGGGCGGCGCGCAGCGCCTCGGTGGCCTCGTGCGGATCGGTGAAGCCGCTGACCTGGTAGCCGCGACGGCGCAGCAGGCGCTGCACGAGGAAGACCAGGGCCTGGTCGTCGTCCACGTACATCACATGCTGCTGTGCGGCCTGCGGGTCGGGCAGCAGGGCGAACTGCGGGCCGGTCGGGGTTTCTGCGGCTGCCAGCGGCTCCGGCAGGCTGGGCGGCGTTTCGGCCACGGGCGCCTGGGCTGGTGCGTGCTCGGCGGGCGCCAGGGCGTCGGCCGGGGGAAAGTACAGCGTGAAGCGGCTGCCTTGTCCTGGAATGCTGTACACGTCCACGGCGCCGCCGTGGTTGCGCATGACGCCGTGCACCACGGGCAGGCCCAGGCCCGTTCCCTGGCCCACGGGCTTGGTGGTGAAGAAGGGCTCGAAGATGCGCTGCAGCGTGCGCGCATCCATGCCGGGGCCGTTGTCCTGCACCGACAGCGCCACGTAGCTGACGGGCGGCAGGCCCAGGCGCTCGCACAGGCGCTGGTCGGGGCGCACCAGGTCGGCGTCCATCTGGATCAGGCCGCGCCGCTCACCCAGGGCGTGCATGGCGTTGGTGCACAGGTTGAACAGGGCCTGCTCCACCTGCATGGCGTCGGCCAGCATGGGGGGCAGCTGCGGCGGCACATGCACCTGCAGCTCCACGGCGGGCGGCAGGGTCACGCGCAGCAGCCGCGCCGTGTCGCCCATGACTTCGCGCGCCTGCACAGGCTTGCGCTGGGGCGGCTCGTTGCGGCTGAAGGTCAGGATCTGGCGCACCAGGTCGCGCGCGCGGCGGCCGGCCTTTTCGATCTCCTGCAGGCTTTCGATGGCCGCGGCATTGCCGCCGCAGTCGGCCTTGGCCAGCTCCACGTTGCCCAGGATGGCGCCCACGATGTTGTTGAAGTCGTGCGCAATGCCGCCGGCCATGGTGCCCAGGGCCTGCATCTTGTGCGATTCGCGCAGCTGGTCTTCCAGTTCGTTGCGCTGGGCCTCGGCCTTCTTGCGGCTGGTGAGGTCGCGCGCGAACACGGTGGTGGTCTCGCCGCCGCTGTGGTGCTCGAAGGAGACACTGACCTCGACCGGAATCTCGCGGCCGCTGGCCGTGCGCGCCGTCATCTCGCCCAGCACGGCCTGCGTGGTCAGCGGTGCAAAGGACAGGGCCTGTGCCGCATCGGGCAGGAAACGCTCCAGCGGACTGCCCAGCGCGTCGTGCGGCGGGCACAGGAACAGGGCGGCGGCCGTGGGATTGAAGACGGTGATGCGCTGGTCCGAGTCCAGGCAGATGATGGCGTCCAGCGCCGAGTTGATGACCGATTCCAGCCGCCGCTCGCTCAGGAACAGCTGGTGGTTGCGCTGCTGCAGCGCCAGGCGCTCGGCCAGCAGCGGGCCCTGGTCCACCACGGCGCACAGGTACTGGGCAATGGGCGGGCCGCTTTGCTGGGGGATGGCGATGCAGGCCACGTGCAGGTCGGCGCGCAGCTGGTGCTGCTCGGTGATCTCGAAGCAGACCTCGTGGGCCTCGGTGCGGCCCAGCTCGCGTGCTGCGGAGAAGGTCTCGCGCACGCGCTCGGCGTCGTCCGGGTGCACGAAGGGCGCGAAGTTCACCAGCAGCCGGTCATGCTCTGAGGGCTGGAAGGCGCTGTGCGCCATGGCGTTGGCCTGCACCACCATGTCGTGCTCGTCCACCACCAGCAGGGGCAGGGGAATGCTGGCGAACAGGGCCTCGAAGCGCTCGGAGGCGCTTTCGGCCACGGCCTGGCTGTAGTCCAGCACGCGGTTCTGGATTTCCAGTTCGCGCTGGTAGTTGCGCAGCTCGGCCACCAGGGCCTGCAGCGGGTCGTCTTCGGGCTGGAAGAGGGGAAAGCGTTCGACGGGGGGCAGGTCGGCGCCGGGCGCCAGCAGCGCATGCAGGGGCAGGTGCTCGTCGTCGCGAGGCGGATCGGAATGGTCTGGGCTGCTCATCGCGGGCTGGCGCTGGGGAAAGCGGCACATGCCGCACAAATCCTGGTGGCCCGCGCCCGGCGTCCGGCAGATTACCGGAGCCCGGCGCGGGCAGGGCCGCAGTGTACGCGCGCCAGGCGGGGCGCCACAAGCGCCCCTTTCGGTGGCAGGTGCTTCAGCTCAGGTAAGCGTCCACGGGGATGCAGCTGCAGTACAGGTTGCGGTCGCCGTAGACGTTGTCCACGCGGCCCACCGGGCACCAGTACTTGGACTGGCGCAGGGCAGCCACCGGGTAGGCAGCGGCCTCGCGGCTGTAGGGGTGGGCCCATTCCGAGGCCAGCAGCGTCTCGGCCGTGTGCGGCGCGTTCTTGAGCGGGTTGTCGTCCTGGGGCAGGCGGCCCTGCTCGATGGCGCGGATTTCCTCGCGGATGGCGATCATCGCGTCCACGAAGCGGTCCAGCTCGTACAGGCTTTCGCTTTCGGTGGGCTCCACCATCAGCGTGTTGGGCACGGGGAAGGACAGCGTGGGCGCATGGAAGCCGTAGTCGATCAGCCGCTTGGCCACGTCCTCGGCCATGACGCCCGTGCTTTCCTTGAACTGGCGCAGGTCCAGGATGCACTCGTGCGCCACATGGCCGTGCTCGCCCGCGTACAGCGTCGGGTAGTGGTCGCGCAGCCGGGCGCTGATGTAGTTGGCGCTGAGGATGGCGGTCTCGGTGGCCAGGGTCAGGCCCTGGGCGCCCATCATGCGGATGTACATCCAGCTGATGGGCAGCACGGCCGCATTGCCCAGCGGCGCGGCGCTGATGGCACCCGTGCCGCCCGCAAGGCCTGCCGTGGCATGGCCGGGCAGGAAGGGGACGAGGTCCTCGACCACGCAGACCGGGCCCACGCCCGGGCCGCCGCCGCCGTGCGGAATGCAGAAGGTCTTGTGCAGGTTCAGATGGCTGACATCGCCGCCGAAGCTGCCCGGCGCGGCCAGGCCCACCAGGGCGTTCATGTTGGCGCCGTCCACGTAGACGCGGCCGCCGTGGTCATGCACCAGCTTGCACAGCTCCTTGACCTGGGTCTCGAACACGCCGTGCGTGCTGGGGTAGGTGATCATGATGCAGGCCAGGTTGGCACTGTGCTGCTCGCACTTGGCCGCCAGGTCCGCCATGTCGACGTTGCCGTTGGCATCGCAGGCGGTGACCACCACCTGCATGCCCACCATCTGCGCGCTGGCGGGGTTGGTGCCGTGGGCGCTGCTGGGAATCAGGCAGACGTTGCGGTGCGACTGGCCCCGGCTCGCATGCCAGCCCTTGATGGCCAGCAGGCCCGCGTACTCGCCCTGGCTGCCGGCATTGGGCTGCAGGCTGATGCCGGCGTAGCCCGTGGCCTGGCACAGCCAGTCGCGCAGCTGCTTGTCCAGTTCCGCATAGCCCTGCTGCTGGTCGGCCGGGGCAAAGGGGTGCACCTGGGCGAACTCGGGCCAGGTGATGGGAATCATCTCGCTGGTGGCGTTGAGCTTCATGGTGCAGGAGCCCAGCGGGATCATGCTGCGGTCCAGCGCCAGGTCCTTGTCCGACAGCTGGCGGATGTAGCGCAGCATGGCGGTCTCGGAGCGGTGGGTGTTGAACACCGGGTGCGTGAGGAAGTCGCTGCTGCGGCGCAGGCTGTCAGGGATCAGCGGCTCCACGCCCTTTTCGAAGGCGGCGAAGCTGGGCAGGGCCTGGCCGTCCAGGGCGAAGATCTTCCACAGCAGCTCGACATCGGCGCGCGTGGTGGTCTCGTCCAGCGAGATGCATAGGTATTCCTTGAAATACACACGCAGGTTGGCGCCCAGGGACACGGCACGCTCCACGATGGCCTGCGTGGCCGCACCCGTGTGCAGGCTCAGCGTGTCGAAGCTGGGCACCTCGCGCAGCGGCGCGCCCAGCTCGGCCAGGCCACGCGCCAGGATGGCCGTGTACGAGGCCACGCGGCGGGCGATGCGCTCCAGGCCCTCGGGGCCGTGGTAGACGGCGTACATGCTGGCCACGACGGCGGGCAGCACCTGGGCCGTGCAGATGTTGGAGGTGGCCTTCTCGCGGCGGATGTGCTGCTCGCGCGTCTGCAGTGCCAGGCGGTAGGCGGGCTTGCCATGCACGTCCACGCTCACGCCGACCAGGCGGCCGGGCAGGGAGCGCTTGAACTCGTCGCGGCAGGCCATGAAGGCGGCGTGCGGGCCACCCGCGCCCATGGGCATGCCAAAGCGCTGGGTGGTGCCCACCACGATGTCGGCACCCCATTCGCCGGGCGGCGTGATCAGGGTCAGCGCCAGCAGGTCGGTGGCCACGATGAAGGCGGCCTGCTTGCCATGGGCCTTGTCCACGTCGGCGCGCAGATCGTCGATGCGGCCGCTGGTGGCGGGGTACTGGGCCAGCACGGCGAAGTAGTCGCCCTCCATCAGCTGGTTCCATTCCTCCAGCGAGTTGGCCAGCAGCACCTCGATGCCCAGCGGCGCGGCGCGTGTCTGGATGACTTCGATGGTCTGGGGGTGGGCATCGCCGGCCACCACGAAACGGTTGCTCTTGCTTTTGACGGAGCGCTTGGCCAGCGTCATGGCCTCGGCGGCCGCCGTGGCCTCGTCCAGCATGGAGGCGTTGGCAATCGGCATGGCCGTCAGGTCGCAGACCATGGTCTGGAAGTTGACCAGGGCCTCCATGCGGCCTTGCGAGATCTCGGCCTGGTAGGGCGTGTAGGCCGTGTACCAGGCCGGGTTCTCCAGAATGTTGCGCAGGATGACGCCGGGCGTGTGCGTGCCGTAGTAGCCCTGGCCGATGAAGCTTTTGAGCAGCTGGTTGCGGCCTGCCAGCGCCTTGAGTTCGGCCAGCGCCTGGGCCTCGGTGGCCGCCGGCGGCAGCGCCATGGGCTGGTGGCGCCGGATGGAGGGCGGGACGATGGCGTCGATCAGCGCATCGCGCGATGCCGCGCCAATGGCGCTGAGCATGTGGGCCTCGTCTTCGGGCGCAATGCCGATATGGCGGGCCACGAATTCGGTGGCGTTCTCGAGGGCGGCAAGGGGCTGGGTGGAGGACATCAGCATGGAGGGACCTGTCTCAAAAGCTGAAAAGCGCCAGGGCGGGCCCTGGCGCCCGTCCTGGCCGGAAAGTGGCGTCAGTTGCTCTGTGCGAAGGCCGTGTAGGCGGCTTCGTCGAGCAGCGCAGCCAGCTGGCCTGCGTCGCTGAGCTTGACCTTGAAGAACCAGCCTTCGCCCAGCGGGTCGCTGTTGGCCAGGGAGGGGTCGTCGCGCAGGGCTTCGTTGACTTCGACGATCTCGCCGCTGACGGGCATGTAGACATCGGCGGCGGCCTTGACGGACTCGACCACGCCGGCCACATCGCCCTGGTTGAAGCTGGTGCCCACGGCGGGCAGATCGACGAACACCACGTCGCCCAGCGCATCCTGCGCGTGGAGGGTGATGCCGACGATGGCCGCGTCAGGGTTGGCGGCGTTGATCCATTCGTGGTCCTTGGAATACTGGATGCTCATGGCTTGCTCCGATAGAAACTGAAAAAGAAACCTGTGAAAGGCGGTTTGAGAAAGGTCAGTGCGCACTGTAGCGGCATGCGATGGCAGGAAAAACGAATCCGCCGAACTCGATCCACGCCAAGCGCGCAGGCTGTCCTCAACCGCGGTGATAGCGGGGCGCCACGAAGGGCGTGGCCTGCACCTGCATGGGCACGGCCTTGCCGCGCACCATGGCCTGCAGCGTGGTGCCGACGGCGGCGCTGCCCGGCTCCACGTACGCCAGGGCCACGGGCTGGTTCAGCGTGGGCGACAGCAGGCCGCTGGTGACCTGGCCGACCTTGCGGCCGCTGGCGTCCAGCAGCTCCGTGCCTTCGCGCACGGGCACGCGCTCCAGGGCCACCAGGCCCACGCGCTTGCGCGTGAGCAGCTCGGGCGACTGCAGCTGGGCCAGCACGGTGGCCGCGCCGGGAAAGCCGCCTTCGCGCTCGCCACCAATGCGGCGGACCTTCTGCACGGCCCAGTTCAGGGCGGCCTCGGCCGGGGTGGTGGTCGTGTCCAGATCGTTGCCGTACAGGCACAGGCCGGCTTCCAGGCGCAGCGAATTGCGCGCGCCCAGGCCCACGGGCCTGACTTCGGGCTGGGCCAGCAGGGCACGGGCAAAGGCCTCGGCGTGGCTGGCGGGCAGGGAGATCTCGAAGCCGTCCTCGCCGGTATAGCCGCTGCGCGTGATGTACAGCTCGGCGCCTTCCCAGTCGAAGTAGCCGCCCGTCATGAACACCAGCCCGGCCGTGTCGGGCAGCAGGCGCTCCATGGCGGCTGCTGCCTGCGGGCCCTGCAGCGCCAGCAGGCCCCGGTCGAACTGGGGCTCGATTTCACAGCGCCCGCCAATGCGGGCCTCTATGTGCGCCAGGTCTTCGTGCTTGCAGGCGCCGTTGACGATCAGGAACAGGTCGTCCTCGCGGCGCACGAACATCAGGTCGTCCAGAATGCCGCCCGCGTCGTTGAGCAGCAGGCCGTAGCGCTGGCGGTGTTCGCCCAGGCCCAGCACGTCCATGGGCAGCAGCGATTCCAGCGCCGCGCCGGCATCCGGGCCGCGCAGGCTGATCTGGCCCATGTGCGAGACATCGAACAGGCCTGCCGCCTCGCGCGTGTGCAGGTGCTCGGCCATCAGCCCCTGCGGGTATTGCACGGGCATGGAGTAGCCGGCAAACGGCACCATGCGCGCGCCCAGTTCCTGGTGCAGGTCGAACAGCGGGGTCTTGAGCAGATCGGTGGTGGAGGCAGCGGTCAAGGAGGGACTCTCTTTTCGGCAAGGGGCAAGGCACAACGCCATCCCGGAATCCCGGGATGTCCTGCCCTGCTGTCCGCTTTACCTGAGAGATTCACCCGCACCTTCCATGCGTGGGGCTTGCTCCTTCGGTGGATGGGGCACACCGCCGTGCCCTGCATCTCTCTCCAGCTAGGAACGCCTGCGGCCGTGGCGGCAGGCGGTGCCAGTCCTTTTGCCTGAGCGTTCGGGACGAACCCTGCGCCTTCGGCGGTGCCGCTGCCTGTGACCATTGCGGCCGGGCGGGCACTCTCTCCTGACCGGCGCATTCTAGCTGCGGCCAGCGTCCGCGCGGCTTCGGGATTTCCGCGGGCCGACCGCAGCTCCATGCGCTTGCCTGCATGGATGCATTTGCAAATTGCATAACTGTCTAAAAAATCTCCTACATTGAGATGCATCGATATATGAAATCTCGTGAGCGAGAAGGAAGAAGCGCACATGCAGCAGACGCTGGGAGACACATTGGCCTGGCCGGCACGTTACCTGCCGAACAAGGAAGCCCTGGTGGCTTGGGAGGGCGGCGAGCGCCGCGCCTGGACCTATGCCCAGCTCGATGCCGAAGTCAACCGCCACGCCCACGGCCTGGCCGAGCTGGGCATAGGCCATGGCGACGTGGTCGCGGCCTTTCTCTACAACACGCCAGCCTTTGTCTTCACCATGCTGGCGGCCGCGCGCCTGGGCGCCATCT
This sequence comes from Delftia sp. K82, assembly GCF_002193035.1. Taxonomy (NCBI): domain Bacteria; kingdom Pseudomonadati; phylum Pseudomonadota; class Betaproteobacteria; order Burkholderiales; family Comamonadaceae; genus Delftia; species Delftia sp. K82. Next base: position 1,704,825 of record NZ_MYFL01000001.1, read on the forward strand.
TCAACCCCATCAACTACCGGCTGGCAGCCCAGGAGCTGGCCTTCATCCTCAAGGACGGCGCAGCGCGCGCCCTGGTCTTCGAGCACGAGGGCGGCGAGGTGGCCGCACGCGCCCAGGCCCTGCTCAAGGCCGAAGGCGGTGGTGGCACTGCCGCAGGCGCAGGCACGGGCATCGAGCACTGGATCTTTGCCGACGATGCCCCGGCCGACCCGCTGCCGGTCTGGGCCACGCAGCGCCTGTCCGCCCTGGCCAGGGGCCGCAGCAGCGCGCCGCCCCAGGCCCATGTGCGCGAGAGCGACCCCTGCATCCTCATGTACACCAGCGGCACCACGGGCCGGCCCAAGGGCGTGCTGCATACGCACCGCAGCAAGCTGGCGCACAACGCCCTCATGCACCAGACCATGCAGTTCACGCGCGACGACGTGGGCCTGGCCATGGCGCCGCTCAACCACACGGCCGAGCTACACACCAGCTTTTTGCCGCGCCTGCAGGCCGGGGCCACCCAGGTGCTGCTGCGCCGCTTTGACGTGACCGAGGCCTGGCGCCTGATCCGCGAAGAGCGCGTGAGCTTCTTCTTCGCGGCGCCCACCATGGTCACCATTCTGCTGGCCGACCCCATTGCCTCGCCTGAGCAGGCGCCCGCGCTGCGGCTGGTGGAGTACGGCGGCGCCTCCATGGCGCCGCACCTGATCCGCGAATGGACGCGCAAGGTCGGCAGCGACCTGGTCCAGGTCTACGGCACCACCGAGATGGGGCCCTGCATGTCCATCCTCCTGCCGCGCGAGCAACTCTCGCACGCGGGCTCGGCCGGGCTGCCCTCCATGGGCCATGACCTCATCGTGGCCAGGCTGCGCGAAGACAACGCCCCCACCGATCCGGCTGAGGCCTGCCTGCCAGGCGAGGTGGGCGAAATCCTGGTGCGCGGCCCCTGCATGATGGCCGGCTACCTCAACCGCCCCGACGCCAACACCCGCGCCCTGGCGCACGGCTGGTACCACACGGGCGACCTGGGCCACATCGACGACGATGGCTACCTCTGGATCCGCGACCGCATCGACTACATGATCAATTCGGGCGCCGAGAACGTCTATCCGCGTGAGGTGGAAGACGCGCTGGTCGAGCATGCCGACGTGCTCGAGGTCGCCGTCATCGGCGAGGCCGACGAGCGCTGGGGCCAGATAGTCGCCGCCCACGTGGTCGCCAAGCCTGGCGCCACGCCCACTGCCGAGGCGCTGGACGCCTTCCTGGTCCACGGCGACCGCCTGGCCGCCTACAAGCGCCCGCGCCGCTACCACTTCCGCGAGGCCCTGCCCAAGACGGCCAGCGGGAAGATACAGAAGCAGTTGCTGAGGGTGGGGGTGACGGCCTGAGGCTGCGGCCTGCGCTTACTCCTGCTCTTACGCCTGTGTTTGCCCCTGCGCAGTACAGCACTGCACCATCGAGTTGCGCAGCCACCGATGCATGGCATCCCCCTGCTTGCGCACATGCCATGCCTGCTGGTAGGCAAACCAGGGCAGCTCCAGCGGCGGAGCGAAACGGCGCAGCGTTTTGTGGCGGCGCAGGTCACCGATGGCGCGGCTGCCCACGGTCAGCACGAGGTCGGTGCCTGCCAGCACCTCCAGCGCCGCGCTCCAGTGGGGCAGGGCCAGCACCACACGGCGGCTCAGGCCTTGGGCGGCCAGCGCCCGTTCGATCTCCTCGCTGGCGTCGGGCCGCATGGCCAGCATGACGTGCGGACGCTGCAGCCAGTCCTGCAGTGACAGCCCGCCGCGTGCCGGCAGCACGGCCTGGTCGGCCACGCTCACGAACTGCTCCTGGAACAGTTCCTGCACCTCGATGCCCTCGGGTAGGTCGGGTGCGTCGGGGAAGGGCCCCAGTGCCAGGTCCAGTTCGCCATCGGCCAGCTGGGCCAGCATCACCTCGCGCGTGGACTGGCTGATGGCCAGGTCCAGCCCGGGTGCGTGCTGGCGCAGATGCCGCATCAGCGGCGGCAGCACGATGCGCGATGCGTAGTCCGACAGCGCCAGCCGCAGCCGTCCGCGTGCGTGGGCCGGGTCGAATTCCGTCTGCGCCAGCAGGCCGTTGAGGCTGCCCAGCGCATCAGTCAGCGGTTGCACCAGGCCTTGCGCGCGTGCCGTCAGCGCCATGCGGCCGCCGCGCCGCACCAGCAACGGGTCGCCCAGATGCTCGCGCAACTGCGCCAGCGAATGGCTCATGGCCGGCTGGCTCTTGTGCAGGCGCAGGGCCGCGCGCGTCACATGTTTTTCGGCCAGCAGGGCGTGCAGGGCCAGCAGCAGGTTGAGGTCGATCCGGCGCAGTTCATCCATGCCATGAATATAGACCGTGCACACAAACGATTTCCATCAACGTGCTGGATGCGAGAGCATGCAGGCATCGATTGACAGAAGAAGAAAGGTCTTGCTGCATGACAGGTAAAAGCACATTCACCGCTCTTGCTCCCGTGGCGCTGGCGCTGCTGGCGGGGGCCATCCTGCCATTCCAGGCCGCCAGCAACGCCCTGGTGGGCCGCCTGCTGGGCCACCCGCTGTGGGGCGCGCTGGTCTCGCTGGCCGTGAGCGTCATGGTCGTGGTGCCTGCACTGTGGGTGCTGCGCGCGCCCGCTCCGGCCATGGGCCAGGCGGCAGCGGGGCCATGGTGGCTATGGATAGGCGGTGTGCTGGGGGCCATCTATGTGGCCAGCGCGGCCGCCGTCACGCCCAGGCTGGGCGCAGGCGGCTTCCTGGTCTGCGTGGTGGCGGGGCAGATCGTGGTCTCGGTGCTGGTCGACCACTTCGGCCTGATGGGCCTGGGTGCACGGCCGGTCAATGCGACGCGCCTGGCCGGCGTGGCCTTGATCCTGGGTGGCGTGCTGCTGGTGGTGCAGGGCGGGACGGCCCGTGCAGCGGCGGCCCCATGAGCGCCGCGAGCACGCCCTGCTTCACCGGCGAAGGCCCCGGCCTTGCCCGCGTCAGGCGGGCATGCCCGGCGGCACGGCGGCCGGCCTTGCCGTTGGCGGACGTTCCTGGCGGGCATCTGCCGTGCCGGGCAGGAACCGGCCCAGCCGGATGACAAAGCAGGCCCCGCCTCCGGCGGCCGGCTGGAAGAACGCGTCGCCTGCGTGCAGCCTGGCGATGCGCCTCACCACGGACAGGCCCAGACCATGCCCGTTGACGTGCCGGGTGGCGCTTGCGCGTTCATAGGGCTCGAAAACCTGTCCTGCCGCTTCGGGCGCAAGGCCCGGTCCCTGGTCGCTGACGGAAATCAGCAGGTCACCGGACGCATCGCAGCGGGCGGCCAGGGTGATGTCACCCGCCTTGGCATATTTGATGGCGTTGCCGACAAGGTTGGAGATGGCAATGCGCACCAGGACAGGGTCGCATTGCCATTGCTGCGGGCCGTGTTCCAGATCCAGTTTCAGGCGATGCCGCCGGGACCAGCCGACGAGCTCTGCAGACTCCTTCAGGAGTTCATCCACTGGCGTCTGTTCCAGTTGCAGCCGGAACGCGCCCGCGTCCAGCCGGTCGTTGATCAGGCAGGTGTCCACCAGGTTCATCAGCCGGCGCGAAGCCCTGCGTATCTGCGACGCCTGCTCGATGAGGGAATCCGCGTCCGTCGTCGGGAACGTCTGCAGCTCGGTCGCGGCGCCGTCCACGATGGTGAGCGGGGTGCGGAACTCGTGGTTGATCATGTTGAAGAACTGGCGCTGCTCCAGCCGCATCTCGCGCTCGCTGTGCAAGGCGGTCTGCAAGGCCTGCTGGGCTGTTTGCAGCTGTGCGGTGCGCTGCAGGACCTTGGATTCCAGCTCGCGCTCGGCCGCCTGGGCGCGTGACAGGGCCTGCATCCGCTCACTGCGCAGGGCATGCTCCGCCACCCGCGTGCGATTGGTCACCGCCATTCCCAGCAGGATGGCCTCGGAAACACGCCCGGCAAACCAGAGCATCTGGGCCGATGGCAGCGCAACATCCGGCAGCAGGCCCTGGGTTCTCAGCAGGTTCAGGATGCCCAGGGCGGAAGGCACCGCAAACGCCAGCGCGCCCGGCAGGTATTGCCACTGCCTTCGAACCACCAGCAGGTACAGCACGAAGACCGCACCGAACGATGTGGACACCAGGGCCGTGAACACCACGGCACGCGAGATCTGCGGATAGTCACCCAACAGTGCCATGCCCAGTGCGATGGCATTCAGCCAGGCAACCACGCTGAAGAGGTGCGCAGCCCAGATCCAATGGCGACGGAACTCGAACAATTGGCTGAAAAACACCGTCGCCACCACACAGAAGCTGCAGTAGGCGATGGACAGCGCATGTTGGGGCTGGTCGGCGCCGGGCAGCCACAGGCCTTCGGGCCGGTAACGGAAAGCAGCGTAGGCAAAGCCGGCTGCCAGGAGCGCGGCGCAAAGAATGTAGAGCCTTTCCCTGAGCCAGCACCACAGGATCAGGCTCATCAGCGTGATGGCCAGGGCCGAGCCCATGTACGCGTAAAGCAGCATGGCGGCCGGCGCCATGCTCCTGCCGGGAAAGACCGCAATGCCTTGGGCGGCCTGTGGGTTGGGCAGCAAGCGGGTGAGCAGTGCCAGAAGCGCTGCGGCTGCCAGGGCCTGCACCAGGGTCTGCATCAGCCATTGCGCTGCAGCACCTGTTTGCCAGTGCCCCCGGCCGCCTTCGGTGGGGTTGTCTTGCGTGTGGATCAAGGGTCCGATTGGTTGATGTGGCGTGCGCCCATATATGTCCGCCGTGCAGGCTTGCGGGGGGCCATTGTGCACCGGCGGCCATTGCGGGAAAGCGCTGTCTGCCTTCTGCCAGGTGCCCCAATGCAACAGGCCGCCCCGCTGCGGATAAGCGGGGCGGCCTGTAACGGGCTCCTGGTCTGGATCACGCATCCGGGCGCTGGCGGTAGTCGGCGGGGCTGGGTGAATGGTTTTGCTGCGCCGGTAAGCGTGCTCCCATGCAGACAAGTGTGCGCGTTTGGCCTCAGAAAATGCTGCTTTATTTCTTCAAAACAGGCGTTGCTACAGAAAATTATTCTGCGTCTGCCTGTTTTGCAGTAGATTGCCGGCCATGGATACCCTCGACAGAAAGATTCTTTCCGCCCTGCAGGCCAACGCGCGCGCCAGCCTGCAGGAAATCGGCGCGGCCGTGGGCCTGAGCGCCTCGCCCTGCTGGGCGCGCATCAAGAAGCTGGAAGAGGCGGGGGTGATCGAGGGCTATACCGTGCGCCTGAACCCGCTGGCGCTGGGCCTGGGCGATACGGTGCTGGTGCAGGTCACGCTGGACAGCCATTCGGACAACACGCTGGAGAAATTCGGCGAGATGCTGGCGACCATTCCCGAGGTGGTGGAGGCGCACCTGGTCTCGGGCGAGTACGACTACCTGCTGCGCGTCGTCGTCAAGGACACGCGTGACTACGAGCGCCTGCTGCGCGAGAAGCTCTACAAGATCAAGGGCATTCGCCACAGCCAGTCCAGCTTTGTGCTGCGCACGCTGAAGAAGGCCGACCTGCCGCTGGGGGTCTGAAGTCCATGCCCTCTGGCCAGGCGCCGCCGCCCGCCCCCTACCGCGAACACTCCCCGCCGCCCGCCTTGCAGCCGCACTTCCAGTGCCTGTGGAGCAGCACCGTGGCCCCGGACTATGCCGGTGGCTTTCTCGTGGTGCCCGATGGCTGCGTGGACATCGTCTGCAAAGGCGGGCGGCTGCTGGCCGTGGGGCCTGACAGGGTGGCTGCGCGGCCTGCGCTGGTGCCGGGGTCCGAGGTATGGGGGGCGCGCTTCGGCCCCGGTGCGGCCAGCGCCTGGCTGGGCCTGCCCATGGACGAGATCGTGGGGCAGGCGGTGGAACTGGGCGATCTGCTGGGGCCGCGCGCGCGGGAGTGGGTGCATCGCATCAACGATGCGCAGCCGGGCGGAGGGCAGGCCGTGTTCATCCATGGACTGGTGCAAATGGGCCGCGACGCCCCAGCGCCGGACCGGCAGGCCATGGAGCTGTTCAATGTGGCGGCTGCAGCCGGGCGGGATGAATCCGGTGTGCTGGCCGCCATGCGCGCGCAGCTGGACATGCCGGAGCGCAGCCTGCGCCGCTTGTGCCACACGCAGTTTGGCTACGGCCCCAAGACGCTGGAGCGCGTGCTGCGCTTTCAGCGCCTGCTGGCCCTGGCACGGTCGGACCGGCAGGCAGGTCTTGCGGCGCTGGCCCTGGACGCGGGCTACGCGGACCAGGCGCATCTGTCGCGCGAGGTGAGGGCGCTGTGCGGCATCACGCCCAGCGCTGCCCTGCAGCAACTGCTGGATTGAGCGGCCCGGCTGGCCGTTTTGTTCAAGACCGCTGCCACGGCGTGGCCGATGATGGCGGCCTACCAGTATTCAACGGAGCAGCACATGGGCATCAGGGGTAAGAACCACCAGATCGACAACATCGAGTTCAACGTGGCCGACATCGCACGCAGCAAGGCGTTCTACGGCGAGGCCTTCGGCTGGACCTTCACCGACTACGGGCCGGCCTACACCGAGTTCAGCGATGGCCGGCTGACGGGCGGCTTCACCACGGGCGAGGAGGTGCGTCCCGGTGGCCCGCTGGTCATCCTCTACGCCGACGATCTGGCCGAGGCGCAGCGCCGCGTGGAGGCTGCCGGGGCCGTGATCAGCCGCGCGGTGTTCGCGTTCCCGGGTGGCCGCAGGTTCCACTTCACCGATCCGGACGGGTACGAACTGGCCGTATGGTCGGCCGATGCCTGAAAGACGACAGCCCGCATCTGCGGGCTGTTTTTCATGGGGACTGGGCCGGGCGTCAATCGACGTTGGAGCCCAGCTGCATGTCCTTGTACTTCACGATGTGCGTGCCCTTGACCAGGCGGTAGCCGCCCCAGATCAGCAGGAACAGCGGCAGGCCGATGTAGGTGGCGACCACGCCGGTCCAGTCGATGCGGTCGGCCATGAAGGCCTCGTAGTTCTGGCCCAGCGTGATCACCATGCACAGCACGAAGGCGAAGATGGGGCCGAACGGGAACCAGGATGCGCGGTAGGGCAGCTGGTTCAGGTCCAGGCCCTGGGCCTCGAAGCCCTTGCGGAAGCGGTAGTGGCTGATGGCAATGCCCAGCCAGGCGATGAAGCCCGTCATGCCCGACAGATTCAGCAGCCAGATGTAGACCAGCTGCGGGCTGAAGATGTTGGTCAGGAAGCACAGCGCCGCCACCACGGTGGTGGCCAGCAGGGCCAGCGTGGGCACGCCGCGCTTGTTGACATACGAGAACATGCGCGGCGCCATGCGCTGGCAGGCCAGCGTGTAGAGCATGCGCGTGGAAGCGTACATGCCCGAATTGCCGGCCGACAGCACCGAGGTCAGCACCACGGCGTTCATCACGGCAGCGGCCGACAGCAGGCCCGCGCGCTCGAAGACCAGGGTGAAGGGGCTCACGCTGATGTCGCCCAGATCATTCTTGAGCAGGTGCGGATCGGTGTAGGGGATCAGCAGGCTGATGACCAGAATGGCGAAGACGTAGAACAGCAAAATGCGCCAGAACACCTGGCGCACGGCGCGGGGCACGTTCTTGGCGGGGTTCTCGGATTCGCCAGCGGCAATGCCGATGAGCTCCGTGCCCTGGAAGGAAAAGCCCACGATCATGGCCACGCCGATCAGCGCCGAGAAACCGCCCGCAAAGGGCGCGTCGCCCTGGCTCCACAGGGCAAAGTTGCCCCAGACGCCTTCAGGCGCGCCGCCCCGCACGATGCCCAGGATCATGAGCACGCCCACGCCGATGAAGAGTATGACGGTGGTCACCTTGATGGCGGCGAACCAGTACTCGGCCTCGCCGAAGCCTTTGACCGAGATGGCGTTGAGGCCGAACATGATGGCCAGGAACAGGGCGCTCCACAGCATGCCGTTGCCGTCGGGGAACCAGTAGGCCATGACCAGCTGGGCGGCCACCAGGTCCACGGCAATGGTGACGGCCCAGTTGTACCAGTAGTTCCAGCCCAGCGCGAAGCCGAAGCCTTCGTCTACATAGCGCGCGCCGTAGGTGGCGAACGAGCCCGAGACGGGAAGGTTCGCGGCCATTTCGCCGAGGCTGGTCATGAGGAAGTAGACCATCAGGCCCACGATCATGTAGGCCAGCAGGGCGCCGCCGGGGCCGGCCTGCGAGATGGTGGCGCCCGAGGCAACGAAGAGGCCGGTGCCGATGGAGCCGCCGATGGCGATCATGGACAGATGCCGCGCCTTGAGTTCGCGCCTGAGCGCGGTGGGAGCGGCATTCTTGGAGTTGTCTGCTGCCATGGATGTGTCGATTGGTGGATCAGATCCCGCGCGGCCGCTGGCCGGCGCGGGGGCAGGAATGCAAAACAGGAAAAACAAAAGAGCCGCTGTGTCGCGGCCCCATCAAGGTGCATGCACCACGAAAAGGCGTGATTGTCCGAGAACGCTGCCATCGTGGAAAGGCAGGAGTTTAATCCCCCTTCACCCACATAAGCGGAACTGAATCCGAACCCACTGTGTGCATGGCGCCACGCCGTCTGCGGCCCGCCTGCCTGCTTACCACTGCGTCTGCGCCAGCAGCAGCTGGGCCAGTGCCTTGATGCGCGGCGAGGCCTGGCGCGTGCGCGGGTAGACCAGGGACAGCTCGCGGGCTCGGCCCTCGTGCTGGGGCAGCAGCCGCACCAGCCGGCCCGCCTGCAGGTGCTCGCGCACCGCGAACTCCATGACCTGGGCCACGCCCAGGCCGCCCAGCGAGCCTTCCACCAGCGGATCGCCGCTGTCGAAGGTCACGGTCTGCGGCGCAGGCCAGTCCAGTGTCTCGCCATTGCCGGCCAGGAACTGCCAGGGCACGCGCCGGCCCAGGTAGTGGTTGTAGACGGCCATGCAGCTGTGCTGCGCCAGCTCCTGCAGCGTCTGCGGCGTGCCGCGCGCCGCCAGGTAGGCGGGCGAGGCCACGGTCACCCAGCGCAGCGGCGGCAGGGCGCGGGCAATCATGCGGCTGTCTGCCAGCGGGCCTATGCGCACGGCCGCGTCAAAGCCTTCTTCCACCATGTCCACCATGCGGTCGGTGAAGCTGGTGTCGATCTGCAGCTGCGGATGCTCGCGCAGCAACTGCCCCAGCAGCGGCACCAGCACGATGCGGCCCAGCATGGACGGCGCCGTCATGCGCAGCACGCCGCTGGGGGCGCAGCGCCGGTCGCTGACCAGCTGGCGCGCCTCTTCCAGCCCGGCGATCAGCGGGGCGCAGCGGTCCACCAGCGCGCAGCCATCAGGCGTGAGCGAGACGCTGCGCGTATTGCGGTGCAGCAGCCGCGTGCCCAGGTCTTTCTCCAGCTGCGCCACGGCGCGCGAGATGCGGGGCTGGCTGGTGCCCAGCAGCGTGGCGGCCTGGGTGAAGCTGCGGCTTTCGGCCACCTTGATGAGCAGGTGCACGGCGTTGAGATCCATGGCATGTCTCCAGATTCGATTAATGCAATTTTGCATAAGAAAAATGAAAATCTGCTGTTTATCTTCACAAGTGCATTAATTAGGATCGGCGCCATGCCAATGACCGATTCCCCCGGCGCCCTGCGCCACCCGCGCGCCGCGCTGGCGCTGCTGTCCCTGTCCCAGCTGCTGATTGCGCTGGATGCCACCATCGTGTTCGTCGCGCTCGACGCCATGGGTCAGCAGTTGCAGATGGACGCGCACCATCTGCAATGGGTGGTCAGTGCCTACAGCGTGGCCTTTGGCGGCTGCCTGCTGCTGGGCGGACGCTGCGCGGACCTGCTGGGCAAGCGGCGCATGTATGTGGCGGGAATGGCGCTGTTCGGCCTGGCCTCCCTGATCGGCGGCTTTGCCTCGCAGCCCTGGCAGCTGGTGCTGGGCCGCGCAGGGCAGGGCGTGGCCGGGGCGCTGCTGTTTCCGGCAACGCTGTCGCTGATCAACACCTTGTATGCGGCAGGGCCCGAGCGCAACCGCGCCCTGGCCGTGTGGAGCATGGCGTCGGCCGGCGGGCTGGCGGCCGGCGCGCTGCTGGGCGGCGTGCTCACGCAGACGCTGGGCTGGAACTGGGTGCTGTGGGTGCTGGTGCCCGTGGCCTGGCCTTGTGCCATGGCGGCGCTGCGCTTTCTGCCGCCCTCGGCCCAGACCGGGCGCGCCGCGCCGGGCCAGGGCTTTGATCTGGCCGGCTGCCTGAGCGTGACCGTGGGCAGCAGCCTGCTGGTGACGGCTCTGGTGCAAGGCCCTGAATGGGGCTTTGCCAGCGCCGCCACGCTGGGGACGCTGGCCGTGGCGATCGCGGCGCTGGCGCTGTTCTGGCGCATCGAGGCCCGCATCGTCTCGCCGCTGATGCCGCTGTCCCTGCTGCGCGTGCCCAGCCTGCGCGCGGCCATGCTGCTGACCATGCTCTTCATGAGCAGCTTTGGCGTGCAGTACTACTTTCTGGCGCTGTATTTCCAGCAGATCTTCGGCTGGAGCCCGCTGCAGGCCGGCATGGCCTTTTTGCTGCCCACGGCGGTCTGCACGCTGGGCATCCGCTGGGCCGAACACTGGCTGCACCGCTCCACACCGCGCGCCGTGCTGATGGGGGGCTGGGCCGCAGGCACCATCGGCCTGGCCTACATGGCCTGGGCGCTGCCGCTGGGCGGCAGCTATGTCTGGCTGGTGCCCGGCTTCGTGGTGCTCAGCCTGGGCCAGGGCGCGTGCTGGACCGCCATGTGGGTGGTGGCCGGCCAGGGCGTGGCGGCTGCGCAGCAGGGCGTGGCCTCGGGCATTGCGGCCACGGCCCAGCAAGTGGGCGCGGCACTGGGGTTGGCCCTGCTGGTCATGGTGGCCACGGCGCCGCTGGCCGGCATTACGGTGCCCGATGCGCTGCGCGAGGCCACCGCCCGGGGGCTGCAGCAGGCCGAATGGGGTGCTGCACTGATCGCGCTGCTGGGGTGGGTGGTGTCGGCGGGCATGCGCCGCGCACCGGCAAGCCAGGCCGTGCCGGGCGCGGAGCAGCCGGCCTGCTCGCCTTGAGGTCACTGGCCCGCAGTTACCATCTGCTGCTGCTTTGCACACCCCTCACCACCAAGCCCCATGGCAGAAACGAGCATCTCCAGCGACTGGGTCCGGCATTCGCAACTGGGCGCTGGCCTGGAGCGCATCGAGGCCTATTTCGGCGGGCACGGCTATGCGCCCCACAGGCACGACACCTATGCACTGGGCCTGACGCTGTCCGGCGTGCAGAGCTTTGCCTACCGCCGCAGCCAGCGGCACAGCCTGCCCGGTGGCGCCATGGTGCTGCACCCTGACGAATTGCATGACGGCCACGCGGGCACCGAAGCCGGTTTTCGCTACCGCATGGTCTATGTGGAGCCGGCCCTGATCCAGCAGGTGCTGGGCGGCAGGCCCTTGCCCTTTGTCGAGGGCGGGCTGTCTGCCGATCCGCGGCTCAAGGCCGCGCTGCTGCCGCTGCTGCAGGGCCTGGATGAAGACCTGGAACCGCTGGCGCGCGACGACGCCATCTACGACCTGGCATGGGCGCTGGACGCCGTGGCGGGCCGGCGCAACGTCCGACGCCTGCCCGACCTGGGGGCCGTGGAGCGCGCCCGCGCCTGCATCCACGACGCGCTGGAGCAGGGCGTGACCCTGGATGCCCTGGCCCGGGCCAGTGGCCTGGACCGCTGGCGGCTGTGCCGTGACTTCCGCGCGCTCTACGGCACCAGCCCCTACCGCTACCTGACCATGCGCCGGCTGGACACCGTGCGGCGCCTGCTGCTGGCGGGGCAGGGCGTGGCCGATGCTGCACTGCAGGCCGGCTTCTTCGACCAGAGCCACATGGCGCGCCAGTTCGCCATGGCCTATGGCGTGCCGCCGGCGCGCTGGCTCAGGCGCCTGGGCGCGGCCTGAGCTGCACGATCGTGCAAGACCGGAGGGATGGCGCTTCCTAGCATGGAGGCTTCACACGCTTTCATAAGGTCTGCCCATGACGTTCCCCGTTGGAAACCGCCCCTACGAGGCCATCAACTTCCCCGAGAAATTCAGCCGCTTCACCGGCCAGTGGAGCCCCCGCGTCGTCGCCGAGATGAACGACTACCAGTTCAAGATCGTGCGCGTGCAGGGCGAGTTCATCTGGCACTCGCATGCCGAAACGGATGAAGCCTTCCTGGTGCTGGATGGCGAGCTGCGCATCGACTTCCGTGATGGCCATGTGCTGCTGCGCCAGGGCGAGCTCTACGTGGTCCCCAAAGGCACGGAGCACAAGCCCAGCGCCAAGCGGGAAGCCCGCCTCATGCTGATTGAGCCGCGCGGGGTGCTGAACACCGGGGAGGAAGGCGGCGAGAGGACGGCGCTCAACGATGTGTGGGTATAGCCAGCCCGTAGCCATCCCATGAACAAGGGGCGCCGCAGCGCCCCTTGTTCCCGGAAGTGCGGGGCGCTCAGCCCAGCAGCAGCGCGTCGTCGGCCAGCTTTTCGCCGCGCACCTTCTCGAACATGTGCAGCAGGTCTGGCACGTCCATGCGGGCGCGTTCCTCGCCGCTGACGTCGAGCACGACCTGGCCCTGGTGCAGCATCACCGTGCGCTCGCCTACGTCCAGCGCCTGGCGCATGCTGTGGGTGACCATCATGGTGGTGAGCTTGGCCTCGGAGACGATGCGCGCCGTCAGCTGCAGCACGAAGTCGGCCGTGCGCGGGTCGAGCGCGGCGGTGTGCTCGTCCAGCAGCAGGATGCGCGAAGGCTGCAGCGCCGCCATCAGCAGGCTCACGGCCTGGCGCTGGCCGCCAGAGAGCAGGCCGATGCGGTCGGTCAGGCGGTTTTCCAGGCCCAGGCCCAGGATGGACAGGCGCTCGCGGAAGTTGTCGCGCATCTCGGCCTTGACGGCGCGGCTCAGGCGGCGGAAGGTGCCGCGGCGCTGGGCCAGGGCCATGTTTTCCTCGATGGTCAGGTCCTCGCAGGTGCCCGCCATGGGGTCCTGGAAGACACGGGCCACGCGTTCGGAACGTGCCCACACGGGCAGGCGCGTCATGTCCTGGCCGGCAATCTCGATGCGGCCCTTGTCCACGGACAGGTCGCCCGAGACGGCGTTCAGGAAGGTGGACTTGCCGGCGCCGTTGGAGCCGATGACGGTGACGAACTGGCCGTCGGGAATGTCCAGCGACATGCCGCGCAGCGCCCGCGTTTCGATGGGCGTGCCGGGGTTGAAGGTGATTTCGAGTTGTTGTGCGCTCAGCATGAGTGCAATCTCCGGTATTTCTTCGTTCAGTCGCTCAAGGCGTGGTGCTTGAACTGACGCGGTCCAAACTCAGGGACGCCTAGCAAGGGCCGCCCCGCAGCGATGGCGTCGTTCCCCTCCCTCGCGGAGCGAGTAGAGAGGGGGGAAGCGGCATAGCCGCTCAGGGGGTGTCATTTCCTTTGCGCCAATTTGCGCTTCAGTTGGGGGATCACCAGGGCGACGGTCACCAGCAGGGCGGTGACGAGGTTCAGATCCTGGGCCTTGAGGCCGATGAAATCGCTGTTGAGGGCCGCTGCAATGAAGAAGCGGTACACGATGGCGCCCACCACCACGGCCAGCGTGGCCCAGACGATGCGGCGCGAAGGCAGGATGGACTCGCCCACGATCACGGCAGCCAGGCCGATGACGATGGTGCCGATGCCCATGGAAATGTCCGAGCCGCCCTGGGTCTGCACGAACAGCGCGCCGGCCAGGCCGACCAGACCGTTGGAGATCGCCATGCCCAGCAGGATCATGGCGCCGGTGTTCACGCCCTGCGAGCGTGCCATGCGGGCGTTGGAGCCAGTGGCGCGGATGGCCAGGCCCCGCTCGGTGGCGAAGAACCAGTCCAGGCCCAGCTTGGCGAGCACGACGATCACGAACAGGATCACCGGGCGCATCACATAGTCAGCCACGCTGTCGGGCTGCAGCAGGGTGAACAGCGTCGTCTCGTTGATCAGCGGCACGTTGGGGCCGCCCATGATGCGCAGGTTGACCGAATACAGGCCGATCATCATCAGAATGGAGGCCAGCAGATCCATGATCTTCAGGCGCACATTGAGCCAGCCCGTGATCAGGCCAGCCACAGCGCCCGCGGCCGTGCCGGCCAGCGTGGCCAGCCAGGGATTGGTGCCCGTGGAAATCAGGATGGCGCAGACGGCGCCGCCCAGCGGGAAGCTGCCGTCCACCGTGAGGTCGGGAAAGCGCAGCAATCTGAACGAGATGAAGACGCCCAGCGCCACCAGGCTGAAGATCAGGCCGATCTCGACGGCACCGAGCAATGAGAAAAGAGACATAGGAGGAGCGACAGGCGCGTGGGACAGAAAACGACTTAAAAAAAGGGCAGGGCCATGTTGCCATGGCGCCTGCCACCGTGGGCGCACTGCTCGGGTTGCTCCCGGGCAGGCAAACCCCGGGTATTACTTGATCACCTGGGCGGCCGACTTGACCAGCGCGTCGGACAGCTTGACGCCTTGCTTCTCGGCGGCGCCGGGATTCACGAACAGCTCCATCTTGGTGCTGACTTCGGTCTTCATGTCGCCGGGCTTTTCGCCCTTGAGGATGCGCACCACCATGCGGCCGGTCTGCTCGCCCAGATCGCGGTAGTTGATGCCCAGGGCAGCCACGGCGCCGCGCTTGACGGAGTCGGTGTCCGAGGCCACCAGCGGGATCTTGGCGTCCTGGCCGACCTTGACCAACGACTCGTAGGCCGAGACCACATTGTTGTCGGTATTGGTATAGATCACATCGACCTTGCCGACCAGGCTGCGCGCGGCGCTGCTGACGTCCACGGAACGGGGTGCGGCGGCTTCCACCAGGGTCATGCCCAGCTTGGGCAGCAGGGCCTTGAGTTCCTTGACCACCACGGCGGAGTTGGCCTCGCCGGGGTTGTAGACCATGCCCACGCGCTTGGCGTTGGGCACGACCTGCTTGACCAGATCCATCTGCTTGTCCAGGGCCAGCAGGTCGGACACGCCGGTCACGTTGTTCTTGGACGGCTCCCAGCTGGGCACCAGCTTGGCGGCCACGGGGTCGGTCACGGCGGAGAACACCACGGGCACGGTCTTGGTCGATGCGACCACGGCCTGGGCCGAGGGCGTGGCGATGGCCACGATGGCGTCAGGCTTGTCGCCCACGAACTTGCGTGCGATCTGCGCGGCCGTGCCGGTGTTGCCCTGGGCACTCTGGTACTGCCACTTGAGGTTCTTGCCGGCTTCGTAGCCTGCTTCCTTGAGCGCGGCCTGCACGCCGTCGCGCACGGCGTCGAGTGCAGGGTGCTCGACGATGGCGGTCACTGCGACCGACTTCTCGTCAGCGGCGTGGGCGCCGCCCGTGATGGCGGAAATTGCCAGGGCCAGCGCGCCCAGGGGCGCCCAAGACAAGTGCTTCATACGTGTATCTCCAACGTGCTTGTGTTTGTTCCTGTTTGCTCAGCAGAAGGCCGCACAGGACGGTCGCGGCGCTTCGCGGCAAAGTCTACTGCAGCCGCCCTGTACGCCTTGGCGTTTGGACGACCCGGTTTTCACCTATAGGTTTGTATCTAAAAATTGGCATGAAATCTGCGGGGAATGCCCTAGGTGCAACTTTTTCATGCGTGTTGGACAGGTTTGGTGGTGCAGGTTTGCGTCTTCAGGGGCTTGTTTTGGGCTTTGTCGTGCATTTTTATTGCGTGCAAGCGCCTTTCGGATGGCCTTCTATGCTTTCTGGGCCTGCATGGCTTTGACGGCGCTCAAAGAAAAAGCCTGCACAAGCAGGCTTGGGCAGGCTTCAGAGGAGGGCCGGTGTGGCGTGCGGATCACATGCCCGCGTAGTTCGGCCCGCCGCCGCCTTCGGGCGTGACCCAGACGATGTTCTGCGTGGGGTCCTTGATGTCGCAGGTCTTGCAGTGCACGCAGTTTTGGGCGTTGATCTGCAGGCGCTTGCCGCCCTGGGCCGTGTCGTCCACGAACTCGTAGACGCCGGCCGGGCAGTAGCGCTGCTCGGGGCCTGCGTACTTGGCCAGGTTGATGGCCACGGGCACCGAGGCGTCCTTGAGCGTCAGGTGGGCGGGCTGGTCTTCGGCGTGGTTGGTGTTGCTGATGAAGACGCTGGACAGGCGGTCGAAGGTCAGCTTGCCATCGGGCTTGGGGTAGTCGATGGGCTTGCACTCGGCCGCAGGCTTCAGGTAGGCGTGGTCGGGCTTGTCGCGGTGCAGCGTCCAGGGGATGTTGCCCTTGAGCACGAACTGCTCGATGCCGTTCATCAGCGTGGCCGTGGTCAGGCCCTTCTTGAACCAGGCCTTGAAGTTGCGCGACTTGTTCAGCTCTTCGTACAGCCAGCTGTTCTCGAAGGCCTCTACATAGGCGCCCAGCTCGTCGCCCTGGCGGCCCGCGACGATGGCGTCATAGGCGGCCTCGGCGGCCAGCATGCCGGTCTTGATGGCGGCATGGCTGCCCTTGATGCGGCTGACGTTCAGGAAACCTGCGTCGCAGCCCACGAGCGCGCCGCCCGGGAACACGAACTTTGGCAGGGACAGCAGGCCGCCTGCCGTGATGGCGCGCGCGCCGTAGCCCAGGCGCTTGGCCGGCTTGATGCCCTTGGACTCGTCGCCTTCCAGGTAGTAGCGGATGTTGGGGTGGGTCTTCCAGCGCTGGAATTCCTCGAAGGGGCTCAGGTAGGGGTTGGCATAGTCCAGGCCCGTGATGAAGCCCAGCGTGACCTTGTTGTCGTGCAGGTGGTAGAGGAAGGCGCCGCCGTAGGTCTTGCTGTCCATGGGCCAGCCGGCCGTGTGCATCACGAAGCCGGGCTTGTGGCGTGCCGGGTCGATTTCCCACAGCTCCTTGATGCCCAGGCCGTAGCTTTGCGGGTCCTTGCCGGCGTCCAGCTGGTACTTGGCAATGATCTGCTTGCCCAGGTGGCCGCGTGAGCCTTCGGCAAAGATCGTGTACTTGGCGTGCAGCTCCATGCCCAGCTGGAACTCGCCCGTGGGCTCGCCGTCCTTGCCGATGCCCATGTTGCCGGTGGCCACGCCCTTGACCGAGCCGTCGTCGTTGTAGAGCACCTCGGCGGCAGCAAAGCCCGGGAAGATTTCAACGCCCAGTGCCTCGGCCTGCTCGCCCAGCCACTTGACCACGTAGCCCAGGCGAACGATGTAGTTGCCATGGTTCTGGAAGCAGGCCGGCAGCAGGAAGTTGGGGGTGCGCAGGGCGGATTTCTCGCCCAGGAAAACCATGGCGTCATCGGTGACGGGCTGGGTCAGGGGCGCGCCCTTTTCCTTCCAGTCAGGGATCAGCTCGGTCAGCGCACGCGGGTCCATGATGGCGCCCGACAGGATGTGGGCACCGGGCTCCGAGCCCTTTTCCAGCACGACGACGGAGACATCCTGGCCTTTTTCGGCCGCCAGCTGCTTGAGGCGGATGGCCGTGGCCAGGCCGCCGGGGCCGCCGCCAACCACCACCACGTCGTATTCCATGGCTTCGCGCGGCCCATACTGGGCCAGGATTTCTTCGTTCGTCATCGGGGTGTCTCGCTTGGATATTGAAAAAACAGGATGTTCGGCAGACCGAACGTTCGTTCGGCTGCAGCGCAAATGCCGCAATGCGGTGGATTCTATGACGTGCGTGGACCCCGTCGTTGCTGATAGGTGACAGCGCGGGAATCCGCCCTGCTGCACAGTGACCGGGGGCTGTGGGGCATGGTGCCTTGCGGTGGCGCTACAACAAGGAGACTGCAGGCATGCGCATAGAAATTCCAGAATATAAAAAATGGGTTCACGAGATGCGATTCAAAGTGCGCTGGGGCGACATGGACGCCATGGGCCATGTCAACAACGCCATGTACTTCCGCTATCTGGAGACTGCCCGCATCGACTGGATGGTTGAAGCGGGCATGGCGCCTACGCCGGGCGGGCAGGGGCCGGTCATCGTCAATGCGTTCTGCAACTTCCACCAGCAGCTGGCCTATCCCGACGAGGTGCTGCTCAAGATGTACGTCAGCGACCCCGGCCGCACAACGTTCGAGACCTGGGGAACCATGGAACGCATCTCCGAACCCGGCGTCATCTGCGCGGCCGGCGGCGGCACCGTGATCTGGGTGGACTTTCCCAGGCAGAAGGCCATCGAGTTGCCGGGCTGGGTGCGGGAGATGGTGGGCGCAGGCACCAGTCCCGGCTGATCGCACGCCCGGATTCAGGCCGACTTGCGCAGCACCAGCTTCGGTCTGGCCAGCAACTGCTGGCGGGGCAGCCTGGATGAGCCATGCGCGCCAGCAGCGAGGCGGCGGCCAGCTCGCCGCGCTCGGCAGGGCGCGCATGCCCCCTTGCTCAGAGGGGGAGGGGAATGCGCGACGGATTCGTTGAGCCTTGGAGCAGTGGCTGCAGCATTGGCTGCAGCCCGAGCATCAGATCAAGGTTCTGCACCGCCGCGCCGGCTGCGCCCTTGCCCAGGTTGTCGAACACGGCGGTCAGCAGCACCTGCTGCTCCTGCGGCTGTCCGAACACCGCGAGCCGCATCCGGTTGCTGCCATTGAGCGCGCGCGGATCGAGCCGCTGCGCATCGGCGTCCTCCTCCAGGGGTTGCAGCTCGATGCAGGGCTGGCCCTGGTACCGCGCCTGCAGGGCAGCGTGCAGGCTGCGGGCGGTCACACCAGCGGGCAGCAGCCGCAGATGCAGGGCGATGGTCAGCACGATGCCTTGCCGGTAGTGGCCATAGGCCGGCACGAACACCGGCGCATGGGCCAGGCCGGCATGCTGCTGGATCTCGGGCACGTGCTTGTGGTGCAGTCCCAGGCCATAGACCTGCAGGGGCACGGCAGTCGCGGCGGCAGCGCCCTCATGGTCCAGCAGTCCTGCGCGGCCCCGTCCCGAATAGCCCGATACCGCGTGAATGGCCAGCGGGTAGTCGGGGGGCAGCAGGCCCGCGTCGATCAAGGGCCTGAGCAGTGCCAGCGCACCTGTCGGATAGCAGCCGGGATTGCTGACGCGCCGGGCATGGGCGATGCGTTCAGCCTGGCCTGCCTCCAGTTCCGGCAGGCCATAGACCCAGCCCGGCGCGGTGCGATGCGCAGAACTCGCATCGATCACGCGCACGCCGGGCCGGCGCACCAGCGCCACGGCCTCGCGCGCAGCCTCGTCCGGCAGGCACAGCAAGGCGATGTCGCAGTCGTTGAGCGCCTCGGCGCGGTGCGCCGTGCTTTTGCGCAGGTCGGCCGGCAGTTGCAGCAGGCGCAGGTCGGTCCGATCCGCCAGCCATTCGCGCACCTGCAGGCCGGTGGTGCCTTGGTCGCCATCGATGAAAACAAGAGAGGTCATGGGTTGCTCCGATTGGGTGTGGAGCGCATGGTGCAGCGCCTGCCGCATGCAGACCAGTTGAATCTGACAAACTACGGATTCATGATTCCTGAATTGCTGACAACCTGGGACACCGCACCATGCGCGAAATCAATCTGGACCGTCTGCGCACCCTGCTGACGGTGGCCGACCTGGGCTCATTCGCTGCCGCCGCCAAGGTGCTGCACCTGGCGCCGCCCACGGTGACGCTGCATGTGGCGCAGCTCGAAGAACGTCTGGGAACACGTCTATTGCACCGCGCACCGGCCGGCGTCACCGCCACATCGGCGGGCAGCCTGCTGATAGACAAGGCGCGCCAGCTCCTGGCCGAGGCCGACGATCTCCTGCAGACCGTGCAGCGCCAGATCGCCACGCGCGGGGGCCGCGTGCGCCTGGGCGCCTCCACCGGCGCACTCGCGCACCTCTTGCCCCAGGCACTGGAAACCCTGGCCGCCCGGCATCCCGAGATCGACGTGCAAGTGGCGGTGATGACCAGCGAGGAAGCCCTGGCGCGCCTGGCTGCCGGCAGCCTGGACATCGGCATCGTTGCCCTGCCGCAGCCTGTGCTGCGCGGGCTGCAGGTGCAGGCCTGGCGCCAGGA
Source organism: Delftia sp. K82 (assembly GCF_002193035.1). NCBI lineage: Bacteria > Pseudomonadati > Pseudomonadota > Betaproteobacteria > Burkholderiales > Comamonadaceae > Delftia > Delftia sp. K82. Next base: position 1,724,649 of record NZ_MYFL01000001.1, read on the forward strand.
CCCCGTGCTGGCCTTCATCCCGGCCGCCTGGGAGCCGCCGCGGCACATCACGCCCGCGTGGCTTGCAGCCCGTCCCCTGATCGCCAACGACCGTGGCACCCGGCTGTCGCGCCAGACCGCCGAATGGTTTGCCGCAGGCGGCGCCCGGCCGCAGGCACGGATCGAGCTGAACTACAACGACGCAATGAAGAGCCTGGTGGCGGCGGGCTACGGCGCCGCGCTGCTGCCCCATGAGGCCGGCGCACCGCAGCCTGACCCCCGCATCACCACGCGACCCCTGCGGCCAGCACTGTCAAGGGCGTTGGGCATCGCGCATCGCAAACGGCCGGATGACGACGCGACGACGGTGACGATTGAGGTTTTGATGGGGATGCGGGGGCGTTGAAGGGGGAGGGGGCGCCTTGCGTTCGGGGCCATGGCTGATGTTGCTTGCGCCGCATCAAGCGCGGCCTGGTCGCCCGACTTTGCCCAGGAGCTCGCTCGGGTTGAGTACGTACTCCGGGTTGTCCGCCAGACGTTGAACGGCCAAATCGATGAATGCACGGGCTCGTACTGGCTGGGACGACCTGCTTCCGAAGTAGACGAAGTAGCTGGCGTAGTCCGGCATGTGGTCCACGAGGATCGGGATCAGCTTGCCGGAGCGGATAAACGGTGCCGCGGTGACGCCCGCGAGCTGGGCCAGCACCTTGCCGGCCAGGACGGCTTGCAGCTCAAACAGCTCGTCGTTGCTGCAGATCGTCGGGGCGACTGGCTGGTCGGCGGCCTGGCCGTCGATCTTCACCCGCCACGGCAGCACTTTCCCCGTGCTCGGATGCCGATAGGCGCTGCAGCGGTGTGTGGCCAGGTCAGCCAACGACTCGGGCACACCGTGCTTCGCGAAGTAAGAAGGTGCGCCGCAGATGGGCAACTGAACAGGGAACAGCCGTCGTGCAATCACGCCCTCATGGGGCGACGGGCCGAGGCGAAAGCCCACGTCCACGCGATCCTCCACCCAGTTGCCGATACGGTCGTCCAGCAGGACGTCGGGCTGGATCCCTGGATGCATATCGCAAAACTCGTCGACCAGGCGCCAGAGAATCGGCTGGAACGTGGTGCGAGGTCCCGTGATGCGCAGCGGGCCCGCAAATTCATCCCGTGCCGACTTGGCGGACTGCAGCGCTCTGTGCATTCCCGTCACGGCCGGCCGCACGTCTTCGAACAGCCGCTGTCCTGCATCGGTCAGCGACATCACACGCGTTGTCCGATGGAACAGGCGCACGTCCAGATGGGTTTCCAGCTGGGCCAATGCCTTGCTTGCCGCCTGGGGGCTGATGCCAAGGTCTGCTGCAGCTTTGCGCAGGCTGCCAAGTTCCGCTGCCTTGATAAAGGTCGTGATGGATCGAAGCTCGTTGATCGCCATGAGTGGCCTCCTCGCGGCTTTCATTGTCATTGAATTGATGTTAATTCAACAACTCAAATGCATATATCCAGATGCCAGTCCCTTGCCTAAAGTTCGTGCCATCGAACCTCTACAAGGCAAAGCTCATGCAACACGTCGTTCTGAACAACGGTCTTCACATGCCCATGGTCGGGTATGGCGTCTTCCAGATCGCCGATGCCAATGAGTGCCAGCGCAGCGTCGTCGATGCCATCGAAGCCGGCTACCGGCTGATCGATACCGCCGCCTCCTATATGAACGAAGAAGCGGTCGGCAAGGGATTGCGCTCCAGTGGCGTGCCGCGTGACCAGCTCTTCGTCACCAGCAAGCTCTGGGTGCAGGAGACCGGCTACGAGCGCACGCAGCAAGCCATCGACAAGTCCCTGCGTCGGCTGCAGCTCAGCTACCTCGACCTGTACCTGATTCACCAGCCCTTCGGCGACGTCCACGGTTCGTGGCGCGCGATGGAGGACGCCTACCGCGCGGGCAAGCTGCGCGCCATCGGCGTCAGCAATTTCCAACCGGACCGCCTGATGGACATCAAGGCGTTCAACGAGATTGCACCGGCGGTCAACCAAGTCGAAGTGAATCCCTTCCAGCAGCAGTTGGAAGCCGTGCCGTTCATGAGAGAGACGGGTGTGCAGGCCGAGGCCTGGGCTCCGTTTGCCGAAGGCCGCAACGGCCTCTTCCAGAACGAAGTGCTGCTCGGCATCGCCCGGCACTACGGCAAGTCGGTCGGCCAGGTGGTGCTGCGCTGGCTGGTACAGCGCGGGGTCGTCGCGCTCGCGAAGTCGGTCCGCAAGGAGCGCATGGCAGAGAACATCGCCATCTTCGACTTCGCACTCAGCGACGCCCACATGGCAAGCATCGCCACGCTCGACACCAACACGAGCAGCTTCTTCTCTCACCGCGACCCGGCCATCGTCAAGTGGATGTCCGAGCGCAGGCTGGACATCTGAGTGACCGCGATGAACGCCGCGCAATCCTGCCCAAGCCGCAACGAGAACAAGGTCCTGGCCATCATCGTTGCCAGCTACCTGATGATCGTCGTGGACATCTCCATCGTCATCACGGGTCTGCCCCGCATCCAGGCAAGCCTGGGCTTCACTTCGGCGCAACTGTCCTGGGTGACCAATGCCTATACGCTGGCTTTCGGTGGCTTGCTGCTCCTGGGTGCCCGCGCTGGCGACATCCTGGGCCGCCGGCGGATGTTCATCCTGGGGCTGGCGCTGTTCACACTCGCCTCCGTCTCCATCGGCCTGGCGCCTGGCGCAAGCTGGTTGCTGGTCTCCCGCGCAATTCAAGGTGTAGGCGCCGCCGTCCTTGCGCCGTCCACGCTCGCACTGCTGTCCACGCATTTCGCGGAGGGGCCAGGCCGCACCCGGGCGCTCTCGCTGTACGCGGCGGCTGCCGGTGTCGGCGCAACCCTGGGCCTGGTCCTGGGCGGCCTGTTCGCTGATTTGGTGTCCTGGCGCGCAGGCTTTTTCATCAACCTGCCGATAGGGTTGCTGCTGATCGTCGCTGCGCGTGGCCACATTGCCGAGACCCAGAAGCAGGAAGGCCAGTTCGACGTGGGCGGCGCCATCAGCTCGACCATAGGGATGACGGCGCTGGTCTACGGCCTGGTTCGAGCAGCCGAAGCTGGCTGGCACGATGGCCTCGCACAGGGGGCCCTGGTCGGCGGCATGCTGATGATCCTGCTCTTCATCGGCATTGAGCGCCGGGTCCGGCAACCCATCCTGCCGATGCGCCTGTTCACCAGCCCGCAGCGAGCCGGTGCGTACATCACGCGCATGCTCTTCCTGGGCGGCGCCGTTGGCTTCTGGTTCTTCTGCACGCAGTTTCTGCAGGGCGTGCTGCATCTGCGGCCCATGCAAGCCGGCATTGCCTTCCTGCCCGTGACGCTGCCCAACTTTGCCTCGGCCATGGCCGTGCCCGGGCTGGCCCGCCGCTTCGGCAACGAGACGCTGCTTCTCGCCGGCCTGCTGCTCGGAGTGGTGGGCCTCGCCTGGTTGGGTCAAGCGCATGCGCTATCGAGCTATTGGAGCGGCATCGCCCCGCCCATGGTCCTGATCGGACTGGGCCAGGGCTTGTTGCTGGCGCCGCTGACCGCGGCCGGTGTGGCGGGAGTGGCGCGTGAGGACGCGGGTGCTGCCTCCGGCCTGGTCAACGTGGCTCACCAGTTGGGGGGAGCACTGGGGCTTGGACTGCTGGTTCTTGTCTTCGCCAGCGCTGGTTCGTCCATCGAGCAACAAGACAGTGCTGCCCTCGCGCATCGCATTGCTGCCGTCATGGACGTGGCCGCTCTGCTGCTCGGCCTGGCGCTGATCGTCTCGTGGTTCTTTATCGTCAAGCCGCACCGCCGCCATCAGGCGACACAACAGGAGGCGCTCTCGTGAAATCACTGCTTTCAATGGCCCTGAGCGGTGCGGTGACAGCCGCTGCGGCGCAGTCTGCCGGTCCTGGCGCAATGCCGCCCGTCGTCGAAGTTCGCTCCGCGTCTGCGCAGCAGGTCAGCGTTGGATCGGCCCAGACGTTCACCGGCGACGTCCGCATCAGCTCACCCTTTCAGGCGCTGCTCCCCGCAACGGCCGGTGGAGCGACCGTCACGTTCACGGCCCGTGCGCGGACGGCCTGGCATACCCATCCGCTCGGTCAGACGCTGATCGTCACCGAGGGACAGGGCCTTGTGCAACAACAAGGCCAGCCGGCGCTCATCATTCGCCCGGGCGATGTCGTGACCATCCCGCCCAACGTGCGCCACTGGCATGGCGCCGGGCCGTCAGGCTCCATGACCCACATCGCCATCGCCGAGAAAGAAAACGGCAGCTCCGTGGCCTGGCAGGACAAACTCTGCGAGCAGGACTACCAGGCCGCCGTGGTGAGCGCAGGCCTTTCCGCGATGACCGGCCAGAGGGCACAGCAGCCACAGAAGCCACAGAAGCCACAGGAGCCACAGAGGGTCGTGCAGCCTGCGTCCGATTCGCTGAGCCCCAGGCAACGCGCCATTCCGCTCATCGCCGCCTTCACGGCAATCAGTGACATGCCCCGGCTGGGCATGGCACTGAACCAGGGGCTGGACGCGGGCATGACAGTCAGCGAGGCCAAGGAGGTCCTGGTGCAGCTCTATGCCTACGCGGGCTTCCCCAGAAGTCTCAATGCGCTCGGTGAACTGCTCAAGGTCGTCGAGCTGCGCAAGCAGCGCGGCCTGCACGACGCTCCGGGTCACGACCCCAGCCGAGCCGTGTCCACCGGTCGTGAGTTGGTGCTGGCCGGCCAGGCCAATCAGACCGAGATTTCAGGTGGACCGGTCCAGGGCCCGGTGTTCGAGTTCGCGCCGATCATCAATCAGTTTCTGCAGGCGCACCTGTTTGGCGACATTTTCGAGCGCGACAACCTCGATTGGCGCAGCCGCGAGCTGGCCACGGTCGGAGCGCTGGCTGCGACACCGGGTGCAGAGAACCAGCTGCGGTCCCACATGCGAGCCAGCCTGCGCGTGGGTCTGACCGCATCGCAACTGCGGCAGCTGAGCCAAGCGCTGGCGCAAGAGGTCGGCCCCGAGGTGGCAGCCCGCGCCAATGACGCACTCGTGCAGGCCCTCGACGCTGCATCAAAAGGCTGATGATGAGCATCATCCCCATCTTCCGCGCAGGAGCACTTGTCTTGGCTGTATCGCTGGCAGGCTGCGCCTCTCATTCGGACAGTTCGCCGAGGCCCCTGGCCATTCAGCGCCAGGGCAGCTTCGCGGTCGGTGGCGTTGTGAAGACGGTGCCCGGCGTCTACGACAACGACAAGCCGACAAGCGCAGGGCAAAGCTTCCACGGCGATCACCTCTACGCCTTCTATCAGGTCCCGCAGAATCCGAGGCCTTTGCCCATCGTGATGCTGCACGGCGCCTTCCAGTCGGCTCGGAGCTGGGAAACGACGTCGGATGGCCGCGAGGGCTTCCAGAACCTGTTCCTGCGCCGCGGCTTCCCGGTCTACCTTGTCGATCAGCCGCGCCGAGGCAGGGCCGGCAACAGCACCGTCGCCACGACGACCGAGCCGACGCCCTACGACCAGCTGTTCTTCGACCAGTTCCGTTTTGGCAAGTGGCCGAGCTATTTCGACAACGTGCAGTTCGACCGCCAGCCGGAGACACTGAACCAGTTCCTGCGCTCGGTGACGCCGAACACCGGCGCCTATGACGCCAACGTGATCGCCGAGGCGATGGCTGCGCTCTTCACCAAGACAGGCCCGGCCATCCTCTTCACGCACTCGCAGGGCGGCGGACCTGGCTGGCTGACAGCCATCAAGAGCGCCAACGTCAAGGGCGTCGTGGCGTTCGAGCCGGGCAGCGGCTTCATCTTCCCGCCGGGGGAATTGCCGGCCGCCATGCCCAGCGCTGCGGGAACCCTGGCGCCGGAGGCTGTCTCGGCACAAGACTTCCAAAAGCTCACCCGCATCCCCATCGTCATTTACTACGGAGACAACTTCCCGACTGAGCCCACCACCGAGCGCGGCCAGGACAACTGGCGCGTCCGGCTCGCCATGGCTCGCCTTTGGGTGGACGCCGTCAACAGGCACGGCGGAGATGCGCAGCTCGTGCATCTGCCTGAGGTGGGCATACGCGGGAACACCCACTTCACCATGTCCGACCTGAACAACGTCCAGATCGCGGACCTGGTGTCCTCCTTCCTCACCAGGAAGAGGCTCGATTGACCCTTTCGCCTGGTTCGCAAGAACCGCACAGATGTCTCAGTAGATCGGACGACCCATGACCCACGTATCCATTGACACGAAGCGCCGCGAGTTCCTGGGCACTTCTGCCATCGCAATTTCTGCAGCAGCCCTCGGAGTTACAGCCATGGCCTTTCCCTCGCCCTCATCAGCGGCCGATTACAAGAAGAACCCCTTCACGCTCGTCTATGGCGACGCCATCACGCAGAACCTGCCTGGCAAGGTGAACATCCACCCGGTGAAGTACAAACTCGGCGGCTTGGACATCGTGGCCAATGTCTATACGCCGGCGAACTTCGACCCGGCAAGGAAGTACCCCGCTGTCGTCGTTGCACACCCCAACGGTGGTGTGAAAGAACAGACCGCCGGTCTGTATGCCCAACGCTTGGCCGAGCACGGCTACGTGGCGATCACGGCCGATGCAGCCTATCAAGGCGGCAGCGGTGGCCTGCCGCGTTCAGTGGACACGCCGATGAACCGCATCGAGGACATTCATGGCATGGCGGACTTCATCACCACCTACGCGGGCGTCGATGCGGATCGTCTCGGCCTCCTCGGCATCTGCGGTGGCGGCGGCTATTCGCTGGCAGCGGCGAAGACGGACAAGCGCTTCAAGTCCGTCGCAACGCTGAGCATGTTCAACTCCGGCAGGGTCCGCCGCAACGGTTTCGCAGACTCGCAGCTATCCACGATCCAGCAGCGCCTGAAGCAGGCCTCGGATGCCCGTGCTCAGCAGGTGGCCGGTGGCAAGATCCTCTACTCGGGCGACGCGGACATGACGGACGAGCAGATCGCAGCGCTGCCCTTCGAGATGTACCGACAGGGCTATGAGTACTACTGGCGCACGCATGCCCATCCCGGCTCGACCTTCAAGTACACGACGAGCAGCCTGCTGGACCTGATGCGCTGGGACGCCACTGACCAGATCGAACTGATCGAACAACCCTTGTTGATGATTGCCGGCAGCAAGGCGGACAGCCTCTACATGACCGAGGAGGCGTTCGCCAAGGCCAGCGGTGCCAAGGACAAGGAGCTGTTCAAGATCCAGGGAGCAACCCACATTGAAACCTATTGGGTCCCTGAATACGTTGAGGCCGTGGTGGCCAAGCTGGTCCCGTTCTACGGGAAGAACATTTGACAGGGCGGGGGGAAACACTCCGATGCAATACGGGCGTGTGAAGGCGGCTGAGTCCAATGACAGTGAACGCCAACGCAGCCTGGCGACTGCTGGAGGTCCGCTATCGCGGCTCATGCACAGGCGCCCGAACCGGACCTTCACCAGGTGCACCAAAGCAGGTCGCAGTGTCCAGGCCCCAGGCCCCAGGCTCCCCGGCATGATGGAGACGCCGGGGTTTTGCAGACAGCCAGCGAGCCGTCGGGTTTGTCTTTGACCTGGTATCAGGGATCTGTAGTTTGCCGCTTGACCTTCAACTCAAGTTGAAGCTTAAGCTCCTTGTCCTCTCATCACACAAGATGCTGCAAGGATCGATATGCAAACCATTTTGGGCGCCAATGGCCAGATCGCTGTGGAGCTGGCGCGCGAGCTCCATCGCAACTACACGCAGAACCTGCGCCTGGTCAGCCGCAAGCCGCGCAAGGTGAACGATACGGACGAGCTGGTGTCCGCCGACCTGATGAATTCCGCGCAAACCCTGGAGGCCGTGCGTGGCAGCGAGGTCGTGTACTTCACCGCTGGCCTGCCACCAGACACCGAGTTATGGGAGCGGCAATTTCCTGCCATGCTGCGCAATGCGCTCGATGCTACGCGGGCAGCGGGGGCCAAATTTGTCTACTTCGACAACACCTACATGTACCCGCAAACCGCGCAGCGGCAGACCGAGGAAACCGCCTTTGCCCCGGTGGGCCGCAAGGGGCGCGTGCGCGCCTTGATGGCCGAGATGGTGCTGGCCGAGATGCAGCGCGGCGATATCCCCGTCGCCATTGCCCGCGCGCCAGAGTTCTACGGCCCCGGCAAAACCCAAAGCATCACCAACACCCTGGTGATCGGCCCGCTCAAGGCGGGCCAGAAGGCCAAAGTGCCGGTGCGTGACGACAAGCTGCGCACCCTGATCTGGACGCCCGATGCAAGCCGCGCCATGGCTGCCATTGGCAATGCGCAAGATGCGTATGGCCAGACATGGCATCTGCCCTGCTGGGACGAGCGGCTGACCTATCAGGCCTTTGTGAACCTGGCGGCTGCAACCTTTGGGGTTGAGTCGCGCTACAAGGTACTGAGCCACCTGGTCATGGTGGTTGCTGGCTGGGTCTCCAAGCCTGTGCGCGAACTGCGTGAACTGCTGCCACGCTACGCACACGACAATGTGTTTGATTCGTCCAAGTTCAAGCGCCGCTTTCCCGACTTTGCTGTCACCAGCTACGCACAGGGCCTCAAGCAAATCGCGCAGGAGTCTTCATGAGTACGCCACGTGTCTTGCATGTCGTCACCAATGTCGCTCATTACGACGACCCTGCGCACGCCACAGGGCTGTGGCTGTCGGAGCTGACCCATGCCTGGGATGTGTTTGCTTCGCAAGGGTACCCGCAGCAACTGGTGAGCCCGCTGGGTGGCGCCGTACCGCTGGAGCCGCGCGCACTCCAATGGCCGCTCTTCGATGCTTCGGCCAAAGCCTGGCTCGATGATCCCGCGCGCATGGCCCTGCTGGCGAACACTGCGGCACCTGCCGATATCGATGCGAACGATTTCGATGCCATCTACTTCACTGGAGGGCATGCGGTGATGTGGGATTTTCCCGATAGTGCAGGGCTGCAGCGCATCACACGCAGCATCTGGGAGCGAAGTGGCATCGTTGCATCGGTTTGCCACGGCTACTGCGGCCTGCTCAATACGCAGCTCAGCGACGGCTCTTTGCTGGTCGCGGGCAAACGGGTCACGGGTTTTTCATGGACGGAAGAAATCCTGGCCGGAGTGGCCCGGTCCATGCCCTACAACGCTGAGCAGGAAATGAAGATGCGCGGTGCGCGCTATCAAAAAGCCTTGCTGCCTTTTATCTCGTATGTGGTGGCCGATGGCCGCCTCATCACCGGGCAAAACCCGGGGTCGGCCAAAGCGACTGCAAAGCAGGTGGTGCAGGCTTTGGCAAGGCGCTAGGGCCGCGTTCCAAACTGCCGCAGGCCTATGCCACGCTTGCCCGCTTCCTGTGTCCGGTGCGCATGAGCTTGCCCATTTTTTCTTCGGCCGCTGCTTCAGAGGCCAGGGATTCGGATTGCTGGGCCAGTACATGGGAGAGCACGCGGCGTGCGTTGTCATGGCAATCCATGTTGTCTGGCCGCGCTTCAATATCAGTCAACAAAGCCTGCAACTGCTTTTTGCTGGTCTGCAGCTTTTTCTCCATGGCTTTGATATCGGCAATTTTTTGGCGCAGCGCGCCCACGACGGCCTCATGGTCCCAGCCTTGCAGGCCGGGCGGCAAGAGTGCACGAATTTCATCCAGGCTGAAGCCCACGCCTTGCGCCATCGCAATCAGCTCCAGCATCTGCACCATCTCAGGCGGATAGCTGCGGTAGCCATTCAAGCCACGCTCAGCCGCTTGCAGCAGACCGCTTTGCTCATAAAAACGAATGCGTGATGTGGACAGGCCTGTGCGTTTGCTCAGTTCACCAATGTTCATGCGCAACCTTCGACAAGGGCTCCTTGACCTTCAACAAGGCTTGAAGCTTATCGTACTCGCAAGCCCTTCGCTCCAGCGGCAATTTGCGGCGAGCGCGACGTGCCCTTGTCGAAGAATGCGTGCTGGCGGCCATTCAAGGGCCAAGATACCTACCTCGCATCGCCTGGCTTCCTTGTTCCACTGCGTCGCATGCAGACGTACGGCAGCACGAAGAGGTACAGACCGCTCAACAGCAAGAGAAAGAGCGGGGGCAGCGGCGAGTAGCTGACCCAGGAGGGAGGTTCCCCCTGCGCCCGGACAATGAAGTTGGCGAGGACGGTGACCGTGAAGGCGACGGACAGCCAGCGGTGGATTTGCCGGATCCGGTGGTTCCAGTTCAAGGCGGCCTCTCTTAGCGGCGCGCCTGGATCATCTTCCACCCGTTCCCCGACGGATCGCGGAAGCCTGCGTCCACGGTGCCGTACCGTGCCACGGGTTCCTGCGTGAATTCCACCCCGCTTGCTAGCATTCGGTCGTAGGCCGCGCGGCAGTCATCCACGGTCAGTACGAGGGGCGGCATGGCGCCTTTGGCCACAATCGCGCGCACTGCCTGCGCCGTTGCTGCGTCGAGCACGGGCGGGCCGGGTGTGAACAGGCCGAGCTGGAACGACGGCTGTTCCGGGTGCTGCACCGTGAGCCAGCGATAGTCGCCGTTTGCCACGTCCGTGTGGACGCGGAACCCGAGCTTGTCGACATAGAACGCGAGTGCTTCGTCTTGATCGCGCACATACAAACCAACCACTTCAACGCCTTGAATCATGGGATCTCCTGTTGTTCGGGTTCGTTTGTATCGCTTGTTGCCCGGCGTCGCTTCTCCGAAACTGCGGTCGTGAGGTCGGGGCGGTGCGCGGCGCTGACGATGCAGGCGGGCACGCGGCCCAGCTCGCGCATCGTCGCCCGGGCGCGCACCCGGACTGCGCTGGGACTGTCGCCTGTGATATCGCGGAAGGTGCGTCCGAAGGTGCCCAGGCTTGCCCAGCCTGTATCAAAGGCGATGTCGGTAATGGCCAGATCGGTTTCGCGCAGCAGCGTCATTGCCCGCTCGATGCGCCGCGTGAGCAAGTACCGGTGCGGCGGACTGCCGAAGGCCTGCTTGAACGACCGGGCGAAGTGCGCTTCGGACACGCCACTGACCTGCGCCAGTCGCCCGACAGGCCAGGCCTCGTGCGATGCGGCGTCAATGCTGTCCTTCGCGCGCAGCAGCCGGCGCAACAGTTCAGGATCCTGGTGTGCAAGGTCGTTGTTCATGCCGTCTCCGGTGCCATCGGGAAGCATTTTCGTCTCTTGGGAGTCCACGGTTTGGGAATAGACCCCTGCGCGCGAACTGTATGGATAGACAGTAGAATTTCGGGCTCGATAGTTTCCACAAGGGAAGGGTCTGGACATGTCCGCAGAACTCGAACAAGAAGTCGTCTCAATCTTCGAAGACCGCCTTTGGCATCACAACGGCTGGGAGGCCCGCGTCATCAAGAATGAAGACGACGATGGCTGGGCCGTTGCCATGACCCAGGACGGCCAGGTGGAGCCAAGCCTGGTCGGCCCGTGGACCATGGGCCGCGACAAGAAAAATCCCAAGCCGCTGGACGTTTCCGCCTTCAACACGCTGGTGAAGACGGCGCACGAGGTGATGCGCCGGCATGAGCAGCATCTGGCAGCGCAGTTGCACAAGGATGTGCAGATCATGGTGGGCGGGTCACGCGTGACCGTCTCTCTGGATATCGAGCCCGATGAAGACAATCCCAGCGCCACGCTCACCGCCACTGCCGCCGACGGCAGCGAGCTGGCCAAGGTGGGAGTCAGGCCGGACCATCAGCTCACCCGGACGTCTGCGCAAGCCTGGGCAGAGGCAGGCTACCCCCGTCCCAGCGAGGACTGAGCCGCAGGCAAGGCCGGGGAATCAGGGGGCTGTTTCACAGCTGCCTTCCAAGGCGGATATGCGGCTTTGCGGCTTTGCCACACGCTCTAGATGTGCAGCATGGCCAGCCCGCCCACGCCAAGGCCTAGCGCTGCCACGCCGAGCATGGCGTATTCCAGCCATTTCTTCTTGGTCAGCAGCGCGATGGCTGCAAGGGCAATGGCGACCTGCAGCGCGGTGGTGGCCTGCGCCCAGCGGTGATGCAGATGCATCTGCATCTCGGACTTCTCGTCCCATTGCCGGGCCTCGGCTTCCAGGCGGTCGGCATCGCGCTTGATGTCGTCCTTTTCCTTTTCGTAGCGCTCCACCTTGGCCTGGTAGGCCGCCCGCCTGTCCTCCGTGGTCGCCAGATCACGCGCGAACTCGGACAGCGATTGCTTGGTGCTCTTGGCCTGGAAGAAGGCCCATTGGTTGGCCGCTTCGGTCTTCTTGATGGCTGCGTCGTTCTTGTACAGCCCGGCATTGGCCTGGGTGGCGCCGCCCATGTACGCGAAGATGGCGCCCACCGTGGCGATGACTGCCGTGCACATGGCGATCTGGTTGGTCAGGCTGCCGCCGCCGATGCCGTGGTGGGCGGTTTGGCCATGCTCGCCCTGGGCAGCATGTTCTAGTTCGTGATCGTGTGGGCCGTGGACGTGAAAGCCGCCGGAAGACATAGGTGCCAATTCCTTGATATCAATGGGTGGCGCATTATGGGGCCGGCATGACTGCGGCCACGGGCTCCAGGATGTGCGGGACGCATGGCCCGTTTGGAGGTCAGCGCCTTGGCTGACGGCCTGCAGATGGGGGAGTGGGATCAGGCGGCAGTCGCGCGGTGCGGCAGCGCTGCGAGCAGTATTTGACCTCGTCCCAATCACGTGCCCATTTTTTGCGCCATGTGAACGCAAGACCGCAGCACGCGCACAGCTTGGAGGGCAGGTGGGGCTTCTTGTGCATGGTGCGGGCGTTCCTGTGGTTCAGCGCGTCAGCGTGGCCAGGGCGCGCCGGGCCAGCGCCCGTCCGCTGAGCCAGGCGCCTTCGACCCCTGCGCCGCACATCCAGTCGCCGCACAGGCCCAGGCCCGCAGGTGCGTCCCACCAGCAGCGGTTGACCAGGTGCGGCGCCGGCAGCGCATAGCGCCAGCGGTGGGCAGTGACGCGCAGGCCGCCTGGCAGAGAGCCGGCCAGTGGGCCGGCCAGGGCCTCGAATGCCTGCAGCAGTTGCCGGGCCACGTATTCGGCGTCCGACTCGATGTGATCCTGGCTCCACCGTGCACTGGCATGCAGCACCCAGGTCTGAGGTCCTTGCGGCACTTGCGGCCCCTGTCGTCCTGGCTTGGCGCTGTCGCGTGCCACCCAGCACAGCGGGCCATCCGTGATTTCTGCCGCATCCCAGTCCAGCGGCAGGGGGGCGTCGGTGCGCAGCATGGCCACCCAGCAAGGCTGCATGCGCGCGCTGGCAGCCAGTGCCGCCGCATAGGGCGAGACCGGCTCCAGCAAGGCTGCCGCCTGCGGTGCAGGCACTGCCAAAACCAGGGCGCAGTATTCCGATCCGATCTGCCCGTGTTCGGCACAGTGCACAGTCCAGCAGGCAGATTCGTACTGCAACTGCTGAACCGTGGCTTGCAGGTGCAGCCGTGCGCCATGCCCCTGTTGTGCAAGCCGCTGGACAAGAAACGCTGCGGGAGAGGTCATGCGCGGCACGCCCACCCAGCGGTCGGGGCCTGCCTCTGCGGGCACCACGTCCGTGCCCTGCAGCCGCACTGCGCGCGGACGCCAGGCGGCGGCAACGCCGTGCTGCTCCCACTGGCGCACCTCCTGCACAAACTCCGGGTCCTGTGCCGCAAACGATGGAGCGCCGTGATCGCACTGCCACCCACCCTGCGGATCCTGCGCGCGCCGCGTGCTCATGCGCCCGGATGGGCCTCGGCTTTTCTCGAAGATATCCACGCGGCAGCCAGCCTCGGCCAGCAGCTGTGCACATGCCAAACCTGCCATTCCCGCGCCGATCACCGCGACGGGGGGCGCGCCGTTCACGAAGCCTCCTGGCTGTGCGCTTCCTGGTGCCGCTCATGGCTGACCCAGATCAGCGCGCCGGTATCTACGCCCAGTTCCGCGGCCTTGGCGACGATGGATTGCAGCGTCTGCGGGGGCAGTTTCGGCTCCCTTGCCAGTATCCAGCAGTACTGCGTGTCCGGCCCAAGGACCAGCGCCCAGCGGTAGTCAGGGTCCAGGGCGGCCACATGGTAGCCGCCGTAGAACGGGCCGAAGAAGGAGACCTTGAGCGAAGCCGTGTCCGGCTTGCCCGTGAACAAGGCCTTGCCGACGGCGCGCTGCCACTGGCCCCGGGGCACGGAAAACCCCCGGTTCACCACCTTCACGCTGCCGTCTGCCTGCGGCGTGTACTCGGCGGTCACATCGGTCATGCCCCGCTCGAAACCATGGTCCAGCCGAGCCAGTTCGTACCACAGGCCCTGGTAGCGCTGCAGATCGAACGGTGAGACGGGCGTGACCGAGCCGGGCGGGCGCATGCTGGCGCAACCGCTGGCCAGCAGGCCGGCGCCAAGGGCCGCTGCCAGCAGGGTGCGCCGCCTGGCGGTGAAGACAGGGCGGGGGGCGGGAAAGTTCATGCGTATGTCCTTGATGTTCTTGTCGTCTGCCGCCATCGGGCGACCAGCGGTTGCAGATCCGTGAGATGGCGCACCGGCGTCATGCCTGCGACCGGGCTGGAATAAAGCGCCGGGCATGCTCCACCGGCCCACAACTCGATGGACGGCGGCAGGTGGCTGCGCAGCTCGCCCAGGCAAGCCTGCGCCATCGCTCCGTTGTGTGCGCTGCTGAAGCTCAGCCCCACGATGTCGGCGCGATGCGCCCGCGCGGCCTGTGCCACGTCGCCGATGGGCGTCTGGGTGCCCAGCGATACGCAGTTGCAGCCTTCCAGGGCCAGCAGGGCTTCGACCATGAGCAGTCCCAGTCCATGCATCTCCTGCGGCAGCGTGGTCAGCAACACCTTGGGCGCGGACGGCGGGGAAGGGGGGGCGAGCGAGGCGATTGCCTGCCTCAAGACGCCGGTGAGCACCTCGGTGTACAGGTGCTCTTCGAACACTTCAAAACGCCCCTGTGCCCAGAATTCGCCGACCGCTGCGGTCAGCGGGGCCACGAGCGTGGTCACGAAACCGGCCAGACCCATGCGCGACTGGGCCAGGCTCAGGCAATGCCTGAGCTGGGCGGGATCATGGGCGGCAATGGCGTTGAGCATGGGTGCGAAGCGGTCAGAGTCTGCTGCATTCTCTGAATTTGTCCTGGACAAATCCTTGCCCGGCGAGGTGTCGGCGCGGGCCAGCAGCGCCTGCAGGCCGTCCAGATCCACGCCCATCAGCTTGCTGGGGCGCAGCCCCGTATCCATGAGCCGCCGGATCAGGGTCAGTTGTCGAACCTGGTCTGCCGGGTAGCGGCGATCGCCTGCCGAATCCCGTTCAGGCCTTGGAAAGCCATAGCGTCTTTCCCAGACACGCAGGGTGTCCTTGGCAAGTCCGGTCTCGCGTTCGACGGCCGAGATGGGCAGCCCGGGGCCAGGCGCCAAAGGCAGGGGGTCAGAAAGTGGCGTCATTGATCTGAAGGGGACAAAACGTCCGGCCATGGCCGGGATGTTTTGAGGGATTTTGCGAATTGTCTAGGACAAAAATATGTTTTGTCCAATATATTACATAGAGAAACAAAGCGCGGACCCGCTGGCCGCCACCCGGCAGGCCGCTGGCGCGAGTGCTTTGTAGATCCCGGCCAGGAGATGACTGCCCAGGCGCAGGCGAGGCTTCACACCATGATCGCCGCGCCCTTGTGCAGTCTTTCCGGCCACGCAGTTCGTACCGATGATCATCATGAATTTGTCCAACTGGCCACTGGCCCGCCGTCTCGCAGCTGCCTTCGCATGCGTCATCGCCATTTTTCTTCTTGTCATCGCGCTGGCCGTGAGCAGTCAGTCCCGGCTCAAGGAGGCCCAGCAATGGAACGAGCACACCTTCAAGGTCATGTCCCAGGGACAGCGCATGCTCACGGGCATGGTCAACATGGAGACGGCCTCGCGAGGCTATCTCCTGTCGGGTGACTCCCGTTTTCTTGCCCCCTGGGATGAAGGACTCAAGGAGTTCGAGGCCTCCTGGCAGGAGGCCGTACGCCTGACCGAGGACAACCCCGCCCAGCAGCGCCGGCTCGACGGTATCCGGCTGCGCCACCGTGAATTCGTGCAGGCGGTGCAGCCGCTGCAAGCGCTGCGGCGGCAAGTCCAGGACGGCACGGCGACGGTCGAGGATCTGGTCCGCGAGTTCTCTCTGGGGCGCGAGAAGGCGGCCATGGATGGGCTGCGCGCACTGCAGGCGGACCTGGTGCGTGAGGAGGAGCAGCTCATGGCCGAGCGCCTGACACGCACCGAGTCGCTGGCGGCAATGACGCTGGCGTTCGAGCTGGGCGGCGCGCTGGTGGCCGTCGTGCTGGCCGCTCTGCTGGGTACCTGGGTCACGCGCTCCATCACGGGCCCCATCGGCCGGGCCATCCAGGTGGCGCGCGCGGTGGCATGCGGGGATCTGACGCAGCGGGTGGAGGCCACCACCCACGATGAAGTGGGGACCCTGCTGCGCAGCCTCGGCGAGATGAGTGATGCGCTATCGCAGGTCGTGGCCGTCGTGCGCAGCGGCAGCGAATCCGTGGCGAGTGCAAGCACGCAGATTGCCCAGGGCAACACCGACCTGTCCTCGCGAACCGAGAGCCAGGCCAGCGCGCTTGAACAGACGGCGGCCTCCATGGAACAGCTCGGAGCCACCGTGACCCAGAACGCAGAGGGTGCCGGCAAGGCCAACGCGCTCGCGCAGCGGGCCAGCGGCGTGGCCGGGCAGGCGGGCGAGGTGGTCACCCAGGTCGTGGACACGATGAAGGGCATCAGTGAAAGTTCGCGCCGCATCGCCGACATCATCAACGTCATCGACGGCATCGCGTTCCAGACCAACATCCTGGCGCTGAACGCTGCGGTGGAGGCTGCGCGTGCCGGTGAACAGGGCCGCGGCTTCGCTGTGGTGGCCTCCGAGGTCCGCAGCCTGGCCGGCCGCAGCGCGGCGGCGGCCAAGGAGATCAAGGCCCTGATCTCCGACAGCGTCGAGCGGGTCGAGCAGGGCTCTGTGCTGGCCGACCGTGCGGGGGGCACCATGGCTGAAGTGGTGACGAGCATACGCAGCGTCACCGACCTCATGGGAGAGATCAGCGCGGCTTCCGCCGAACAACGCAGCGGCGTGGCACAAGTGGGCGAGGCGGTCACGCAGATGGACCAGGCGACGCAGCAAAACGCAGCCCTGGTGGAGGAAATGGCGGCGGCAGCCACGAGCCTGCGGCAGCAAGCGCATGACCTTGTGCAGTCCGTGAGTGTTTTTCGCCTGGGGCCCCAGACGCAGGGTTGAGGCAGGGTTGGCGCAGGGTTGACGCACCGGTGAAGACACGGTGCGGGACCCTGGGAGAGCGGGCCCCTCTAAAGGCGCCGGAACATCAACTGCTGCTGCCGTCCTGCCCGGGCACCGGCCGGCGTTCAAACAGTTGCGCCATGGCTTTGGCGGCTGCCTCGGCCGCTTCGGCGCGGCGCATCTCGGCTGCGTCTTCAAACCCGCAGCCCATGGCATGGGCCTCGGTGCCGGCGTAGTCGGCCAGCGTCTCGGCGCTGTCGCGGATGCTTTGCAGGGCGCGGGCCACCACGTCCATGTGGCGGTGGCCCTTGGGGGTCTCCAGCCAGGCCAGGGCCAGCTGGGCGATGGAGGAAATCTCTGCACAGCCTTGCTGCACAAGATGGTCCACCTGGGTGAGGGCGTTGGACAGCTGCCGGGTGCTGTGGCTGTCCGTGGCGGATTTGGGCTGGGCGGGGTTCATGCCTGGGCCCTCCGTGTGGAAGGGGCGGCGCCAGCAGAGGGCGCGCAGGCGAGTGCGAGGAAAACGGTGTTCATGCTTGATGCTCCATTGCAAAGCGAATTCACTGGCCTTTGCGATTGCATTGATCCGTGAATTGCATTGACAGACCTCGCTTTCGAAGAGGTTGTGCCGCTGTGTGATGGAGGTGTTTTGAAGCACCGGCCCCGTGACAGGAGGCCGGTGCGAATGATAGCGCCGGCCGGGAGGGCCGGAGGCGGCAGGCCCGGCCATCCGGTTTTCCGAACGATGCAGGCGTTCCATCGTTCGGATTTCCGTGCCACCTTATGCATAAAAGTAAGGTCGATATAGGCGAATCAAGCAGTTAGCGCGGGGTGCAGGTGCCGGATGTGGCTGGCACGGTCTGTGCACTGTCAGGCGCAGGCCACGTGCATCGTGGTTGTGTATGCAGGGAGACAAGCCCGTCTTCGCTGTGGCATCCGGCCCGTGGCCGGCAGCCGTGGCGGCCGGGCTCGCTTGCAAGACCGAAATACGTCCAACGAAAAAATCCGCATGAAATTCAACCGCTTGACCACCATGGTGCTCGTGGCCATGGTCCTCGGCGTGCTGGTGGGCTATGCCTGCAACAGCTACGCACCCACGCCCGAGGCCGCCAAGGAAATCGCCAGCTACTTCGGCATCCTCACCGACGTCTTCCTGCGCATGATCAAGATGATCATCGCGCCCCTGGTGTTCGCCACCCTGGTGTCGGGCCTGGCCAACATGGGCGACGCCAAGGCCGTGGGCCGCATCGGCGGCCGCGCGCTGGGCTGGTTCATCGTGGCCTCGTTCTGCTCGCTGGCCATCGGCCTGATCTATGCGAACGTGCTGCAGCCCGGCCATGGCCTGAGCGTGGCCCTGCCGTCGTCGGCCGAGGGCCTGAACCTCAAGACCTCGGCGCTGAACCTCAAGGACTTCATCGCCCACGTGTTCCCCAAGAACATCTTCGAGGCCATGGCGACCAACGAGGTGCTGCAGATCCTGGTGTTCGCGCTGTTCTTCGGCATTGCGCTGGGCAACCTGCACAACCAGGCCGCGCGCTCCATGGTGGGCCTGATGGACGAAGTGGTCCACATCATGCTCAAGGTCACCGACTACGTGATGCGCTTCGCCCCCGTGGGCGTGTTCGGTGCCGTGGCCGGCACCATCACCATCCATGGCCTGGGCATGCTGTCGGTGTTCGGCAAGTTCATGCTGTGCTTCTACCTGGCCCTGGCCACGCTGTGGGTGCTGCTGATCGTGGCCGGCTACTGCGTGCTGGGCCGTGACATCTTCCGCCTGCTGAACCTGATCCGCGGCCCGTTGCTGGTGGGCTTTTCCACGGCCAGCAGCGAATCGACCTATCCCAAGCTGATGGAGCAGCTGGAGAAGTTCGGCATCAAGCCGCGCATCATCGGCTTCGTGCTGCCGCTGGGCTACTCGTTCAACCTGGACGGCTCGATGGTCTACACCACCTTCCTGGCCATCTTCATCGCCCAGGCCTACGGCATCGACATGACGCTGACGGCCCAGATCACCATGCTGCTGGTGCTGATGGTGTCCAGCAAAGGCATTGCCGGCGTGCCGCGCGCCTCGCTGGTGGTGGTGGCCGCCGTGCTGCCCATGTTCGGCCTGCCCGAGGCGGGCATCCTGCTGATCCTGGGCATCGACCACTTCCTGGACATGGGCCGCACGCTGACCAATGTGCTGGGCAATGCGATCGCCACGGCCGTGGTGGCCAAGTGGGAAGGCGCCGTCGATCCGACCGCGGCCACGGATGACGACGAGTCCCTGCTGCCCACGGACCATTCCGAGCAAGGGCGGCCCGCTGTCTCGGCCTGAGGCCCAGGCGGCGCTGGGGGGCACTGATAACATCGGTGCCTTCACCATGCCCGCCCGCCGCCCCCTGCGCCAGCTCATCCTGCTTTTGCTGTGGCTTGCCCTGAGCGGGCTGAGCGGCTGGGGTGCGTACCTGCTGGCCCAGCGGCTGGGCATCGCCGATCTGCGTGCCACGGGCATGCACCGGCTGGAGCTGTACGGCGCCAGCCTGCAGCGCGAGATCGGCAAATACGCCTTCCTGCCCGACGTGCTGGCACTGGAAGGCAATGTGCAAAGGCTGCTGGCCGAGCCCGGCGACGAGCAGCTCACCAATCGCGTCAACGCCTACCTGGAGCAGCTCAACGACCGCGCGGGCACGCTGACCGCCTACCTGGTCGATGCGCGCGGCCACGTTGTGGCCTCCAGCAACTGGCGGCGCTCCGACAGCTACATGGGCGAGGACCTGAGCTTTCGCCCCTACTACCGCACGGCCATGGCCACGGGCGGCGCGCGCTTCTTCGGCATTGGCACCACGCGCGGCGAGCCCGGCTACTACCTGGCCTCCACCCTGGGTGACGACACCCACACGCTGGGCGTGGCCGTGGTCAAGGTCAGCCTGGACCAGCTGGAGCAATCGTGGTCCACGGTGGAGGCGCCCGTGCTGGTGGGCGACGAGAACGGCGTCGTCATCCTGGGCACGGTCTCCGACTGGAAATTCACCACCCTGCGCACGCTGGACGAGGGCACGCGCGCCGCCTTCGACCACACGCGCCAGTACAACCGCCGCGCGCTGGAGCCCCTGGGCCTGCAGGTGCTGCGCGACCTGGGCCAGGGCGCGCGCCTGGTGCGCATTGCCCGCCATGGCGAGGAATCGCCAGGCTCGGTCTACCCGGTCAGCGGCCGCTTCCTGGCCCAGTCGCGCCAGCTGCCTGGCACGCCCTGGACGATCACCGTGCTCTCGCACCTGGAGCAGGTCGACCAGCTGGCCCAGAGCCGCGCGCTGGCCGCGGCCGTGGGCGCGGCCTTTGTGCTGCTGCTGGCCATGATGGTCAACGAGCGCCGCCGCCACCTGCGCGACCGGCTGGCAGCGCGCGAGGCGCTGCAGGCCGCGCACGACGAGCTCGAGCGCAAGGTGGAGCAGCGCACGGCCGACCTGTCGGCCGCCAACGAGGCGCTGCAGGCCGAGGTGGCCGAGCGCACCCACGCCGAGGCCACGCTGCGCGCCGCCCAGGACGAGCTGGTGCAGGCCGGCAAGCTGGCCGTGATAGGCCAGCTGTCCACGGGCGTCGCCCATGAACTCAATCAGCCGCTGACGGCGCTGCGCACCCTGGCCGGCAACAGCCAGCGCTTTCTGGAGCGCGGCGATACCGAAACCACGCGCGTGAACCTGGAGCGCATGGCGCAGCTGGCCGACCGAATGGGCCGCATCACCGGCCAGCTGCGCAACTTCGCGCGCAAGTCCAGCGGCGCCAGCCAGGCCGTGCCGCTGGCGCATGCGCTGGACAATGCGCTGGCCGTGCTGGAGTCGCGCGTGGCCGAGACCGGCGCCCGCATCCTGCGCGAAGACGGCGTGCCCGAGGCCGTGGCCTGGTGCGACCGCAACCGCATCGAGCAGGTGCTGATCAACCTGATCAACAACTCCCTGGACGCCATGCGCGGCCAGCCCGCGCCCTGCCTGGAGCTGGCCTGCGCCGTGGCCGATGGCCGCGCCCAGGTCACCGTGCGCGACCACGGCCCGGGCCTGAGCGAAGCGGCGCAGGCCCATCTGTTCCAGCCGTTCTTCACCACCAAGGAAGAGGGCGTGGGCCTGGGCCTGGGGCTGGCGCTGTCGGCCGGCATCGTGCGTGAATGCGGCGGCACGCTGACGGGCAGCAACCATCCGGGCGGCGGCGCCGTCTTCACGCTGAGCCTGGCCCTGGCTCCCTCCACACCCTCTGCCGACACACCATGACCGACGCCCTCAAAGTCCTGATCATCGAGGACGACCCCGACATCGTGCTCGGCTGCGAGCAGGCGCTGCAGCTCGAAGGCATCGCCTGCGAAAGCGTGGGCAGCGCCGAGCAGGCGCGCCGGCGCCTGTCGCGCGACTTCGCGGGCATCGTGGTCAGCGACATCCGCCTGCCGCGCATGGACGGCATGGCCTTCCTGCGCGAACTGGTGGCCATGGACCCGGAACTGCCCGTGGTGCTGATCACCGGCCACGGGGACATCTCCATGGCCGTACAGGCCATGAAGGACGGCGCCCAGGACTTCATCCAGAAACCCTTCGCCCCCGAAACCCTGGTCGGCGCCGTGCGCCGCGCCCTGGAGCGCCGCCGCCTGGTGCTGGAAGTGCGGGCGCTGCGCCAGCAGCTGGACCAGCGCGACAGCCTGGAGCACCGGCTGATAGGCCGCGCGCCCAACATGCGGCAGCTGCGCCAGATGCTCACGGGGCTGGCGCAGAGCGCGGCCGATGTGCTGATCCAGGGCGAGACCGGCACGGGCAAGGAACTGGTGGCGCGCTGTCTGCACGAAGCCAGCGCGCGGCGCGATGGCAACTTCGTGGCCGTCAACTGCGGCGGCCTGCCCGATACGCTGTTCGACAGCGAAATGTTCGGCAGCGAGGCCGGCGCCTATACCGGCGCGGGCAAGAAGCGCATCGGCAAGCTGGAGCACGCCAGCGGCGGCACGCTTTTCCTGGACGAGATCGAGAGCATGCCCCTGCCCATGCAGATCAAGCTGCTGCGCGTGCTGCAGGAGCGCGTGCTGGAGCGCCTGGGCTCCAACACCCTGATCCCCATCGACTGCCGCGTGATCGCGGCCACCAAGGTGGATCTGCTCGAACTCAGCAGGCAGGGCCTGTTCCGCGCCGACCTCTACTACCGCCTGAACGTGGCTACGGTCTCGCTGCCGCCGCTGCGCGAGCGGCGCGAGGACGTGCCGCTGCTGTTCGAGCACTTCGCGCTGCAGGGCGCGGCGCGCCACCAGCGGCCCGTGCCCGAGCTGACCACCGCGCGCGTGCAGCAACTGCTGGGCTATGACTGGCCCGGCAACGTGCGCGAACTGCGCAACGTGGCCGAGCGCACGGTGCTGGGCATCGAGACCGGCTCGCCCCCCTTCGGCCAGCCGGCCGGCATCACCGCGCAGGACGCCGCGCCCCGGCCGCTGTCCGCCGCTGTCGAGGCCTTCGAGCGCGCCCTCATCGCCGACGCTCTGCGCCGCCACGCCGGCAGCCTGGCGCGCACGGCCGAAGCCCTGTCCATGCCCAAGACCACCCTGCACGACAAGATCCGCAAGTACGGGCTGGATGGGTAGGCACCCTCAGCCCCGCTCCCCGAACTCCACGCTTTCGCGCGTCCAGCGCCGCGCCTGCTCGCTCAGGCTCAGCCCCAGGCCAGGGCGCGTGGGCACGAGCATGCGGCCATTGGCGATGTCCAGGCGTTCGTTGAACAGCGGCTCCAGCCAGTCGAAGTGTTCCACCCAGGGCTCGTTGGCGCAGGTGGCGGCCAGGTGCACGTGCAGCTCCATGGCGAAGTGGGGCGCCAGGCTCAGGTGGGCCAGTTCGGCCTGGGCCGCGATCTGCAGGAAGGGCGTGATGCCGCCCACGCGCGGCGCGTCGGGCATGAGGAAGTCGGCGCTGCGGTGGCGTATGAGATCGCCGTGCTCGGCGGCGCTGGTCAGCATCTCGCCGGTGGCAATCGGCGTGTCGAAGCGCGCGGCCAGCGCGGCGTGGCCTTCGTGGTCGTAGGCGTCCAGCGGCTCCTCGATCCAGACCAGGTTGAATTCCTCGAAGACACGGCACATGCGCTGGGCCGTGGGGCGGTCCCATTGCTGGTTGGCATCGACCATGATGGGCGCGGCATCGCCCAGGTGGGCGCGCATGGCCTCCACGCGCCGTATGTCCAGCGCGCAGTCGGGCTGGCCCACCTTGAGCTTGATGCCGCCAATGCCGCGCTCCAGCGAGGCGCTGGCGTTGCGCTTGAGCTCATCGAGCGGCGTGTGCAGAAAGCCGCCCGAGGTGTTGTAGCAGCGCACGGATTCGCGCTGCGAGCCCAGCAGCTTGGACAGCGACAGGCCCGCGCGGCGCGCCTTGATGTCGTAGAGCGCCACGTCGAAGGCCGCGATGGCCTGCACGGCCAGCCCGCTGCGGCCCACGGAGGCGCCGGCCCAGCACATGCGCGTCCACAGCCGTGCAATGTCGTTGGGGTCTTCGCCCAGCAGGGTGGGTGCGATCTCGCTGGCATGGGCGAACTGGCCGGGGCCGCCTGCGCGCTTGGCGTAGCTCAGGCCCAGGCCCCGGTGGCCGTCGCGGGTCTGGATCTCGGCGAACAGCATGGCGACCTCGGTCATGGGCTTTTGGCGGCCCGTGAGCACCTTGGCATCACTGATGGGCCTGGCCAGGGGGAGGTAGCAGGACGACAGGCGTATCCACTGGATGCGGTCCTGGCTGGTGGTTTCGGAGAGCGCGGAAGAAGTCATGGCTGCGGGAGTGCGGTAGTTGGAAAAAGGACAGGGGCAGGCATCAGTCGATGCTGATCTTTCCGGCCTCGATGACCGTCTTCCAGCGCGCGTATTCCTGGCGCTGGAATTCGGCGAACTGCTGGGGCGTGCCGGCCACCATCTCGTAGCCGATGGAGACGAACTGCTCGCGCACCCGGGGATCGTTGAGCGCCTCGACAAAGGCCGCATGGGCCTTGTCGCGCAGCGCAGGCGGCAGGCCCTTGGGCGCGACGATGGCCTGCCAGGAGGCGACTTCCACGTTCTTCACCCCGGCCTCGGCCAGCGTGGGCAGGTCCGGCAGCACGGGCGAGCGGCGCGGGCTGGTCACGGCCAGGGCGCGCATCTTGCCGGCCCGGATGTGCTGGATCACGGCATTGATGTTCTGGAACGAGGCATCGACCTGGCCGCCGATCAGGTCGGCATGGGCGGGCGCGCCGCCCTTGTAGGGGATGTGCACGCCCTGGGTGCCCGTTTGCTGCCAGAACAGTTCGGCCGTCAGGTGGTCGCTGGAGCCGTGGCCGGCCGAGGCAAAGCTCATCTTGCCCGGATGGGCCTTGAGGTGGGCGACCACGTCGGCCACGCTTTTGTGCGGCGAGGCGGCAGGCACGACCAGCACGTTGGGCGACTGCACGGCCACGGTGATCAGGTCGAAGTCCTTGAGCGCGTCGTAGGGCAGGTTCTTGATCAGGTGGGGCACGATGACCAGCGGGCCCAGCGAGGTGACGAGAAAGGTCTGCCCGTCCGCCGCCGCGCGCTGCACGAAGGCTGCGCCGATGGTGCCCGTGGCGCCGGCCTTGTTCTCCACCACGAAGGACTGCCTGAGCTTCTCGCCCAGCCTGGGCGCCACGGCGCGCGCGACCTGGTCGGTGGAGCCGCCGGCAGGGAAGGGCACGACCAGGGTGACGGGCCTGTCTGGCCAGGCCTGGGCCGATGCAGAAAAGGCAGCGAGCGCGGCCAGGGCCAGCGCCATGGCACGAAGAATGTGATTCATCTTGTCTCCTGATTTGTGAATGACATCGTTGTCATTTCCGGGGAAATGAAAAAGCGCCGATGCCAATTTGTAGATGCAAGGATTTGCGCTTTCAGCAAAATGATATCGTTGTCATTTTGGCTGTCAATCACGATTTCTGCGATGCAGGGCAGGCTTGGCGCCCGTGCGTGGAAGGCGGTCTGCTATCTTCAGGCCCGTCCCCGATACCAGCCCGCGATCGCGCTTGCCCATGAACACACCCACACCACCCAGGCCCGCCACGCTGCACGACGTGGCCGAGGCGGCCGGCGTCTCGCTGATCACGGCCTCGCGCGCACTGGGCAATCCTTCCATCGTTTCGGAGAAGACGCGCGAGCGCGTGCGCCAGGCCGTGGAGGCCACGGGCTATATCCCCAACCTGCTGGCGGGCGGGCTCAAGTCCCGCCGCAGCCGAATGGTGGCCGGCGTAGTGCCCGCGCTGTCGGTGTCGCAGTTTCTGCCCACGGTGCAGTCATTGACGGCAACGCTGGCGCAGGAGGGCTATCAGCTGCTGCTGGGCCAGACCTTCTACGACGAGCAGCGCGAGGAAGAGGTGCTCAACGCCATGATCGGGCGCCAGCCCGACGGCATTGTGATGATGGGCCTGGTGCAGTCCGACAAGGCGCGCGAGCGGCTGCGCAGGACCGGCATTCCCGTGGTGGAAACCTGGGACTTCAGCGACCGGCCGCTGGACATGGTGGTGGGCTTTTCCCACCTGAAGGTGGGCAGCGCGCTGGCCGGCTATTTCCTCTCGCGCGGCCTGCAGCGCGTGGGCATGGCCACGGGCAGCGACCACCGGGCCCAGCAGCGGCGCGAGGGCTTTCTTGCAGCCTGGGGCCGCGAGGTGCCCACGGTCACCGTGTCCGCGCCCGGCAGCCTGGAGCTGGGCCGGCAGGCGCTGGGCCAGTTGCTGGCGCAGCAGCCCGATCTGCAGGCCGTGGTCTGCAGCTCGGACATGCTGGCCCACGGCATTTTGGTGGAAGCCCAGGCGCGCGGCCTGCGCGTGCCCGTGGACCTGGCCGTCTCGGGCTTCGGCAATGCCGATTTCGCGGCCCACCTGCTGCCGTCGCTGACCACCGTGCATGTGGACGGACCGGGCATAGGCCGCCTGGCCGCCGAACTCGTGCTGGCACGCTGCAAGGGCCACAGTGCCGGGCGCTCGGCGTTCGACCTGGGGTTCGAGCTGATCGAGCGGGATTCGACCCGCCTGGCTTAGAGGGTCAGCACACGGCAGCCGCCTGGCGCTCGGGCGCCAGTCCGAACAGGCTGCCCAGCACGTGCTGGATCTCATCAGGCGCCAGCTGCCTGGTCTCAGTGCCGCTGGCCGTGATGGTCTTGAGCGCGTCGCCCACCAGGATCATGCGGCCGGCCGGCTGGTGCACCACCACCACCCGCTTTTGCACGAAGATGGCGTCCGGGTGCGTGGAGTTCAGGTAGTTGGCGGGGGCGAAATCCACCCACTCCTGGGGCGACAGGTTGAAGGCGTACTGGTTGGCCCATTCACCGTCCACGCGGGCCTGCAGCAGGTATTCGCCCTGGTCGTCCAGGCTCAGGCGGAAGGTGTCGCCGTCCTGGCGGACCTCGGTGTCCAGCACGTCCAGGGCCATGGGGGCGCGTATGCCGTAGCTGCCAAAGCCCAGGTCGCACAGCCAGCGCCGTCCCTCGACCTCGGCCACCAGGGCCATGTGGGTGCGGGGCCGGCGGGCAGGGTAGAACATGGGCCGCGCCGCCACAAAGCGGTAGGCAATGCCCAGGGCCTGCAGCGCCATGGCGAACAGGCCGTTCACCTCGTAGCAATAGCCGCCCCGGGCGCCGCCGAGGATCTTGCCCGCAATGTCTTCGGGCACCAGAGAGACGATCTTGCCGGCCTGCACGTCGAGGTTCTCGAAAGGCACGGAAAACAGCTGCTGGCGCATCAGCGCATGCAGGGTGGCGGCATTCGCCTGGGCGGAGTCCCCGGTACTGAAGCCGATGCGGCGGAAGTAGGCCTGGAGATCGAAATTGCTGGCTTGCATGGGTTTCCTCGGGTTGCTTGATGGCTGCAACGATAAATCGGGGCCACCAATGCCTGTATAAGCAGAATCCAAGAAAACTGACCTGTACAGATTGGCATGCCCACCACCAACGAACCCTTGCCCCAGTACCGCCGCATTGCCCAGGCCCTGCGCCAGACGCTGGCCTGTGGCGCACTGCGCCCCGGCGACAGGCTGATCTCCGCCCGCAGCCTGGCCGAGCGCGAGCAGGTCAGCCTGCCGACCGCGCTGGAGGCGCTGCGCTGCCTGGAGGCGGAGGGCCTGATCGTGGCGCGCCCGCGCTCGGGCTACTTTGTGCGGCAGGCAACGGGCGGCGCGGCGCTGCAGGCGTCCCGCCCGTCGTCGCGCCCCGTGCCCGTGACCCTGTCGGCCCTGGCGCGCTCGCTGTTCAGCAGTCCCGACACGCGCCTGATCCCGCTGGGTGCGGCATTGCCCGATCCGGCCTGGCTGCCCACGGCCCGGCTGCAGCGCGCGCTGCAGACCGCCGGGCGCCGCCTGGACGCGCACGGGCAGACCTACAGCATGCCGCCGGGCCGCGCCGACCTGCGCGGCCAGATAGCGGCCCGGGCCGCGCAATGGGGTGCGCGCTTCGGCCCCGATGACCTTGTTCTGACGGCAGGCGCCACCCAGGCCGTGCGGCTGGCGCTGCGCGCCGTGTGCAAGCCCGGCGATGTCGTGGCCGTAGAGCGGCCCGCCTATTTCGGCAGCCTGCTGCTGCTGGAGGACCTGGGCCTGAAGGCGCTGGAGATTGCCACCGATCCCCGCGAAGGCCTGCTGCTGGAGCCGCTGGCCGAGGCCATTGCCCGCCACCGGCCGGCTGCCGTGCTGGCATCGCCCACCGTGCAGAACCCGCTGGGCGCCAGCATGCCGGTGGAGCGCAAGCAGGCCCTGGTGGCGCTGCTGGAGCGGGCGGGCATTCCCTTGATCGAAGACGATGTCTATGGCGACCTTGCAGGCGACGGCCAGCGCCCGCCGGCCTGCAAGGCCTTCGACGGCAGCGGCAACGTGCTGTATTGCGGCTCCGTGTCCAAGACCCTGGCGCCGGGCTGGCGCGTGGGCTGGATTGCGGCGGGCCGCTTCCATGCCCAGGTGCTGCAGGTGCGCCTGGCGGGCGACTGGGCCGGTGCGCCGCTGCTGGAGGCTGCCGTGAGCGAGGTGCTGGCCAGCGGCGACTACGACCGGCACCTGCGCCGTCTCAAGTCCCGCGTGCAGGCCGGGGTGCAGGCCGTCACGGCCAGGGTCGAGGCCAGCTTTCCGCCCGGCACCCGCGTCTCGGCCCCGCGCGCGGGCTTTCTGCTGTGGGTGGAGTTGCCGCGCCAGGTCAATGCACTGGAGGTGCACCGCCGCGCGCTGGAGCTGGGCATTGGCGTCAGCCCCGGCCCGCTGTTCTCATCGCGCTCGGACCTGCCCAACCACCTGCGCCTGAACTGCGCCAACGAGCCCACGCCGCGCCTGCTGGGGGCCGTGGGGCAGGTGGGGGAGATATGCCGGGGTTTGGCAGAGGGTGCTGCGGCGCGCCAGGGGGCGCATGTCGGCCAGCCTACTTCTTCTCGCGCGGCACGCGCCCCATGAGGAAGAACTCGGTCAACGCGCTTGCTTTTGAGTCGAATGTATTCGGATGGCTGAACGTTGCTGTATTGCAGGAAGAATTGCCGTGCGCGCTATTTTTTAAATAGAACTATTGAAATTTTGAATATGTAGGATATCTTTCATAAGAGATTGATGTTCCGATTTTTTTAGATTTATCCAATAAAATTGCATCTTCTTTAAAGAGTTTTTGTCGCCGCCGATGATTTCTTTTGTTCTGACAATATGCAGTTGATTTTTCTTTCCAGAAGAGAATTCTAGTTCTAAGGAGGCAAGCAGCAAAAGATAGAGTGCAGTCTTTGCCTCGTCGTCGAATTCTCTCAATTCTAGTGCATTCAATAATCTGGGAATAATTTCAGGATCTGCAAATTCTATTTCCCAATCCTGTTCTTTGCCACTAGTGGTTATTCCAATCAAGGTACCGACCATTTCAGCGGCCTTTACCGTGGGTCCATAGTATTCTGACATATTCATAGCTCAGGATAATTGCGTGGTGGATGACTTCGTCGGGCGGATGTAGAGAGATTGTTAGAAACGATTTTCGAAAATTCATAATTCTTTTAAAATGAAGTGCGAGAAGATTGAAAATCTTTTGGAAATATTGTATTTTCATCAAATAACGCATCTCTAAAGTCTGTTTTCGTAATGCGTACGTTAGCCAAATTTGCACCTCTAAGATCTGCGCCAAAAAATCTGCAGGAATCGAGCTCTGCGCCTTGTAGATTGGCTCCCCGTAAATTGGCTTGAGAGAAATCTGCAGCATCCAATTCGGCGTTCATAAGATTTGCTTTTTCTAGATTTGCTGCTGTTAGTACCGCATTCATTATTTTTGGACCTTCGAAATTTGCTTGAATTAATACTGCACGTGTAAATAGTGCGCTTCGCAAATTTGCATTGGAAAAACCGGCGCCAGAAAGGTCTGCCTCCTCAAATAGTGCTCTGTGCAAGTTCAATCAATTTAGATTGGCTCCTTGAGGAGATACGGCATCAATCTCTATGTTAGAACCGGTTTGACAATTAATGATAATCATTTATTCTACCAATCTCTATGTTTTATTTCTAAATTTTGTATGGGATTTATTTTTGTTATCTGCCTTGGAGATAGAGCCCCAGGAGTTTGTGCAGGTTCCTTTCCTACAACTCTTCCCACCATATATCTATGGTGACCATCGACAATTTTTTCATCAAATTTTATGGGCGGTGCAACGTCTCCGGCTTCCAAGCGTCGGACATATCTCTCTACCACAGGCTGTGATATCGATATTTGGGTGGTTTGCATATCGGAGTCTTTAGGGCTGCACGAATTACCTCTTCTGTAACAGTGACGCTTTTGGCGCCTGAACGATAGGCCGCAATACTCGCCCCAATCCCTCAAGGACTTGGCAGTTCTTTGCGATATTTTGTACGCTATATTTTATTCAAAGGTCCTATAGTATCCTTTGAGAAAAATCTGGTTTCTTGGTCTGTTGCTGGCTCGTAACCACAGTAGTAATCATCTGAATGAGATATTTGTGAAAGATATTTCGAGCCGAGTGCAAGCGACATGATGATATTTTTTGAATCAATTTCATCTATATCGTTATTCGAGAAAATAATACTTACCTCATTTATCTGCTCAAAACGAAGTAGCCGGATGAGAGGCTGACGAATCTTTACTTTCCCAATGCTTGCCCAAGTTGATGTTATGAAAATGGAGGCAGGGGTAGGTCCGGACTTGAGGTGTTGTATA
Source organism: Delftia sp. K82 (assembly GCF_002193035.1). NCBI lineage: Bacteria > Pseudomonadati > Pseudomonadota > Betaproteobacteria > Burkholderiales > Comamonadaceae > Delftia > Delftia sp. K82. The sequence goes on from NZ_MYFL01000001.1 coordinate 1,754,920, forward strand.
AAATCCTGATCATTATGGAGATCGGCAATTTTTCCCAATTCACTATGAGATATTTCTAAAATGTTGTAGGATTGGATTATATTTGCAACTAAAATATTAAGTAAATTATCTGGAATTTTGTCGAAAACAAGCTCAACAAGTTCGGTCGTCATTAGTCTAGAAATCCTTTAAATGTTCCATCCATATTTAATCTTACGCCACGTCCATCTTCAATTCTTTTTTCTAGAAAGGCTGTCCCATTTTCAGCTTTCTTTTGTGTGAATTTCCCAGGGGAGCGAATTATGTCGCGAAAATGATTCATTCCTTGCTCGTTCCATGTTCCCATAGAGCCGCTCATCTTTCCCCATGTCTCAGGATGTCTTCCCGAGTGCTTCGCTAGAGCATGTCCAACAACGGTACTGCCTTTATATGCATTTTGTGCAGAAGACAGGGCTAGCTTGGTTTGGGAGACGGATAGCCCCCATACTGTGCCTTCTACAGCCCGATACGCCGCAATACTCGCCCCAACCCCTCCAGGCACCACAGGTATCGCCGCTGCAACTCCATCAATCGCAATACCTGCAGCATCCACCGCGGCACCGCTCCAGTTCCCTTCCTGGACATTGCTGACCAGGCTCTGGAAGCCCAGGGAAATATTGAACGCGTCCCAGACGGTTTCCGCAAGCTTGCCGTCCGGGTCCAGGTATTTGTTCGGGTTGTTGTTGGCGTAGGCGTAGCGGTTGAAGCTGTGGATCTGCTCGGGACTCACCTCCTTGGGGTCCATGCCCGTGAACCGGCCCAGCAGCGGCATGTAGTACCGCGCGCCCATGTAGGTCATGCCCGTGTCGGGGTCGTAGGGCCTGCCGGCGAACCACAGCTTGTTGTCCGCGCTGGCCGGTTCCACCTTCTGGCGGTAGCCATAGGGCAGGTAGTTTTCCTTCCAGAGGACGGTACCGGCCTGGTTGGTGGCCAGCCAGGGAGTGCCTGCCGCGTCGTTGTGGAAGTAGGTGATGGTGGCCTGGGCCAGCGCAGCGGGTGCGGTCAGCAGGACTGCCAGAAGCAGCGCGACAGCTGCGAGCAGGCGCCGGCAGGATTGGTGGATGGCGTTCTTCATCGGGCGCTCACTTTCTGTGCAATGCGCTTGCCGTTGAGGTAGATGTATTCGGTGAGCTGGCCGTTGCCGTATTCCGCGAGCAGGTTGCCGTGCACGCCGTGGAACTCGTAGGTGGTGACTCCTGCCTTGGCGGTGCTTGTGCGCTTTTGGTCGCCGTCGTAGGCATACCGGATGGGACTACTGCCCCAGCAGTCGGCGCACACGAGGTTGGGGACGGCGTCGTAGGTGTAGGACTTCTGGCTGCTCTGGATGAAGTTGCCAGCCGTGTCGTAGGTGAAGTGGTTGGTCGGGCCGCCATTGACGGTGATGGAGGACAGGCGGTGGCGGCTGTCGTAGCGGTAGTCGATCAGTTCGCTGCCCAGGCTCTGGCGGGTGATGTTGCCGGAGCCGCTGTAGCTGATGCTTCCGCGCCCCCTGGAGGTGCCCATGGATACCAGTCTGTGCACGCCGTCATAGCCGAAGGTACGGTCATAGTCCGCATCGGCCGTGTCCCTAACGCTGGTGAGATTGCCCGTGCGGTCATAGGTCAGGATGGATCGGTGGAAATAGCTGCCCTGGCGCGAGGTGGCGAACGAAGCGGGAAGCAGCCTTTCGTTCTGGCCATATTCGGACTGCACTCCGTTGGCATAGGCGATGCGCTGGATCTGGCTGGACGGCCAGTAGCTGACGCTGCTGATGTAGCCGGGCATGGCCGTGGGCCGGCCCAGACTGTCCAGTGTGTAGCTGACGGTGGAGCCAGACAGTGGGTAGGTGATGGATGCCAATTGGTCATTGCCGTTGTAGCTGTAGCCAGCATTCCAATTGAAGCCACCTGCAGCCAACTCCTCCCGCGTGAGGTTGCCGTTGCGGTCGTAGGTGAAGCGACGTGTGGCTTCGGATGTGGCCGTGCTCAGCAGGCGGTGGGCCCTGTCGTAGCTGTGCGTGACGTCCGGGGTGGAGCCGGGGTAGCTGATGGACTGCAGGCGGTTGTGCCCGTCGTATCGGTATTGGATGGTGCCTACGGTCCCTGTGATCCTTGAGATCATGTTGCCTGCGGCATCGCGGCCCAGGCTTGTGGTGCCGGTCTCTGGGTGTGTGATGGATGTCAGTTGGTAGCTGCCGTTGTAGCCGTAGCTTCGTGTGATGCCCGCTTGCGTGACTGAGGTCACCAGTCCCCTGGCATTGCGGCCGATGGACAGGTTGGTGGACGGCTCCGGTGTGGAGATGGCCATCAGCAGCGGCTGGTCGGGGTCGCCGTAGGCGCGGTAGCGGTAGGTGGTTGTCAGACCGCGTTCGTCCACCACGGCGCGTGTGGCGGGGCCGTAGCCTATGCCCTGCGTGCTGCCATCCGCATGGCGTATGGAGATGACGCGGTCCAGGATGTCGTGCCGGTAGGCGGTTCCTGCGCTGGTGCCCGGGTCGGATTCAAAGGTTCTGCGGCCCAGCGCGTCGACGCTGAAACTTCGCACGATGCCGCCATGGTTGACGGACACCGGCTGGCCGAAGCCGTTGAAGCTGGTGGTCTGGGTGAGCGCTCCCCGGCTGACGGTGCGCGTGGTGGTGCCATGGCTGATCTGGACGCTGTTGCCTGCGGGATAGCCGACGGAGATGATGCGGTTGAGACCGTCATAGCCATAGGTCCAGGTACTGCCGTCACCCCGGGTCTCGTAAGTGACGTTGCCCGCATCGCTGACCGTCCGCGAGATGGAAATGCCCTCGGGCTGCGATTCCGATTGGGCTATTCCCCGCCTGTAGCCACCGTAGTAGTGTGTCAGCCCTCGCGGGAAGGTGGTGGCGCTCAGGTTGCCTTGGCCGTCATACGCGTGGCGGGTCTGGATGCCATCGCGGGTGATGGAGGTCATGTTGCCATTGCCGTCGAAGCTGCGCGATATGCTGCCGCCCGCATGGCTTTCGCTTTGCACCTGGCGCACTATCCATTTGGACGGGTTGATGTAGTAGCTCAGGCTGGTGGTGCGGTTGCCGCTCGATGGGCCGTATTCGGAGATCGTGCCAGGATTGCCATAGGTGTCGAAGTTGCTGTAGCGGGTCGTATAGCTGGCGTTGTCTCGTGTGATGGTGCGCTCTGCAAGAAGCGGGGCGTTGAATTCACCGATATCGACCTTGGTAGCGAAGGCGCCGGGACGGAAGTTGTTCTCGCTCGATATCTTCTGCTTGCCCCAGGTGTAGGTCTCGGTCTGGCTGCTACCCAGGCTTTTGGAGGCCAGCAGGCCCACCATCCATACGCTGCCCGAGCTAGAGTAATTGGGCCCTATGTGCCGGTAGGTCACGGTGCCTGAGGGGGTGTTGACGGTGGTTACGTCGTGTGCGCCGGGGCGTCCGGGCGCGTAGCTGAAGGACCAGTTGCCTCCCGTGCTTGTGGACTTGGCCGTGACCACGGTAGAGCGGCTGGCGGGATTGGCCTGGGTGTCGAAGTGGACGAAACCGTATTGATAGCCGATGGAGCCCCCCTGAGGGTAGGTCAGGCGCCGCATGATGTGGCTGCCGGGGGTGTTGTTGAGGTTCCCGTTGTAGTCATAGATCCAGCGCAGACCGTCGGGCCGGGTGACGGAGCCGAGCTGGAATTTGTCCCTGACGTTTGAGATGCCCTGATAGGCGTAGTGGTAGGTCTGGCCTGCCGCGCTGATGGCGGTGATCCTCCGGCTCGCCATACCGCTGTCCGCATAGAAAAACTGGACTGAGCGACCATCGCTTGTGACCACGCTGGATATCTGCGGCGAGGCGGCCGCCGCGTACTGGATGGTGGCGTAGTTGCCGTTGCGGTCCGTGATGCGGCTCGTCAACCAGGCATATGTGGGATATGGGCCGCCACCCAGATTGACCAGTTGGTTCATGTCGTAGCGCGTGCCGTCGGGTGATGTGATGGCCAGCCCACCCGCGCCGCTGGTGATGCAGTCGGCGCGCCAACGCTGCGTGGTGATCAGCAGTGGTGCGGTCGTGCCTGTGAAAGCCAGCAGCTGGCGGCTGCCGTCAGGCAGCTCCAGCACGGGGTTGTCAGCGATGGTCTGGCTGTTCTTATTGAAGCAAATACTGGTTTCGCGGGACTTGAGCACCCTTCCAAAATGGATGTTCCAGCCCACGCCCGCCAGCGATTCATGGAGCGCCGGATTCGTGGGCTCTACCGATGTGCTGTTGTAAGAACGTACTACTTTCAGGTCGAAGCCGCCATTGCCGGGCAGGTGGATATCCACGTAATGCAGTTGCAGTGCGCCGGTGAATGGATCAATGAATTCACCGAATACCTGGTTCACATAGCTGCGATTGGGTTGAATTCCCGGATCTTTGTAGAAGTCGGGAATGACTTCCTGGGAATGGACGGGCCACGCCGCCATTGCCATCAGCAGCGCCAGGCTGCCCGCAATTGCCTTTATTGCCGAATTCATGGGTTCTCCCTGAAGAAACTGGACAGGTGCGCACGCGCGGCTCGGGCAGTTGGTTCTGCTCTTGGCTGGCTGCGGGGCCATGCTGTGCATCTTCAGGGAGGCCGGCAAGAGAGCCCCCTTGGGCGGCAGGGTGGCTTCGAACGGTTCTTTTTACGCCGGAGTGCGGGAATCCAGCTAATGCGCTACATCAGGAATCCCGTGTTAATGACTGTCAAGAAAAGAAAATAGCCAAGCGTCCATCTTGAAAAGCGCACCGAATCATGACCTTTGGTCGGTATTTTTCCAGAATATCTCTCAGCTTATTTTCAGATTATTCCTAGGATCATTGGAGGCTACGGGATTGGATTTTCCATGAAGCCGTCCCAATCTGACGCCTTATTTCTTCTCGCGCGGCACGCGCCCCATGAGGAAGAACTCGGGATTGGGCTGCATGCCGGCAAAGCTGGCCATGCGGTTGGACAGGCCGAAGAAGGCGGTGATGGCGGCGATGTCCCAGATGTCCTCGTCGTCGAAGCCATGCGGGTACAGCGCCTCGAAGTCGGCCTCGCAGATTTCATGGCTGCGTTCGCAGACCTTCATGGCGAAGTCCAGCATGGCGCGCTGGCGGGCGCTGATGTCGGCCTTGCGGTAGTTGACGGCCACCTGGTCGGCCACGTAGGGCTGCTTTTCGTAGATGCGCAGGATGGCGCCGTGGGCCACCACGCAGTACAGGCACTGGTTGGCCGCGCTGGTGGTGGTGACGATCATCTCGCGCTCGCCCTTGGTCAGGCTGCCTTCTTCCTTGAGCATGAGGGCATCGTGGTAGGCGAAGAAGGCGCGCCATTCGGCGGGGCGGCGCGCAAAGGCCAGGAAGACGTTGGGAATGAAGCCTGCCTTTTCCTGCACTTCAAGGATGCGGGTGCGGATGTCCTCGGGCAGGCTGGACAGTTCGGGCTGGGGGTAGCGGGCGGTGGCCATGTGTCTTGTCTCCTGGGTGTGGTGGTTGTCGTTGCGGGCCATGTTCGCATGGCCTGCGCTGCGCGGGGTGAACGCGCATGACAGCCTGTCTGCCGCCGAGGTTGCAGATTGCGCCCGGGCTCAGGCGGGCGCCATGTCCGGCTCAGGCCGTTGTGCAAACCAGTCGCCCAGAAAGCCGGTGAGCGCGCGTATTCTGGCCGACATCTCGCTGCGCGTGGCGTGCACCAGGTAGATGTCGGCCGCAGGCAGCTGCCATTGGGGCAGGACCTCGCGCAGCGCGCCTGCGGCCAGCGGCGCGGCCACGTCCCACAGCGAGCGCTGCAGGATGCCGTGGCCGTCCAGCGCCCAGGCCAGGGCTGCAGCGCCGTCGTTGGTGCTCATCACGCCGTTGACCTTGATGTTGTGCTCGCTCAGGCCCTGGCGCGTGCGCCGGCTCAGGCGCCAGCTGCCGTAGGTTTCGTCGCTCTCGCGGATCACGATGCAGCGGTGGGCCTGCAGGTCGGCGGGCTGGCGCGGCTCGCCATGGGCATCCAGGTAGGAGGGCGCGGCGCACAGCACGCGGCGGTTGGGCAGCAGCAGGCGGGCGGTGAGGGCGGAGTCGGGCAGGGCGCCAAAGCGCACCACGGCGTCAAAGCCCTGCTCGACCAGGTTGACGGGCCTGTCCGTCAGCTGCAGTTGCACCTGCACCTCGGGATACGCGCGCGCAAAGGCCGACAGCGCGGGCGCCAGCCGCTGGCGGCCAAAGCCCAGCGTGCAGGCAATGGACAGCGGGCCGCGCGCCGTGGCGCGCGTGCCCGAGATACTGCGCTCCAGCGCCTCCAGGTCGGCCAGGATGCGCGCCCCGTCCAGCAGGTAGGCTTCGCCCTCGGGCGTCAGGTGGATGCGCCGTGTCGTGCGCTGCAGCAGGCGCACGCCCAGGCGCCGCTCCAGCAGGGACAGGCGGCGGCTGACGGCGGGCGGCGTCACGCCCATCTGCTGGGCCGCAGCGGCCAGGCTGCCTTCGCGGATCAGCAGCGAGAAGAAACGCAGGTCGGAAAAGCCGTCCATGGTGGATGCGGTGGATGGTTGATTCGTAAATTGAACTGATGGATCAATGCAGTATTTTGCTATTTATGCAGCCTGGTTTACTGATTAGCATGGCAGGCTGACAGTCATGAACAACGTAGAAGGAATCTCCGGGATGCACACAGATCCATGGATGCCGGGCCTGCGCCAGCAGCGCATCACGGTCGATGACGGGGTGGAGATCAACGCCTGGGTGGGCGGGCAGGGGCCGGCCCTGCTGCTGGTGCACGGCCACCCGCAGACCAGCGCGATCTGGCACCGCGTCGCGCCCCGGCTGGCGCAGCAGTTCACCGTGGTGCTGGCCGACCTGCGCGGCTATGGCGACTCCTCGCGCCCGGCCGGCGACCCCGAGCATGTCAACTACAGCAAGCGCACCATGGCCCGCGACCTGCTGCGGCTGATGGCGCGGCTGGGCCATGAGCATTTCAGCGTGCTGGCGCATGACCGGGGCGCGCGCGTGGCGCACCGGCTGGCCATGGACTATCCCGCCAGCGTGCAGCGTCTGGTGCTGCTGGACATTGCGCCCACGCTGGCCATGTACGAGCAGACCGGCGAGGCCTTTGCGCGCGCCTACTGGCACTGGTTCTTCCTCATCCAGCCCGCGCCGCTGCCCGAGCGCCTGATCGAGGCCGATCCCGCCGCCTATGTGCGCGAGATCATGGGCCGGCGCAGCGCCGGCCTGGCGCCCTTCGATCCCCGTGCGCTGGCCGAGTACCAGCGCTGCCTGGCGCTGCCGGGCAGCGCGCACGGCATGTGCGAGGACTACCGCGCATCGGCCGGCATCGACCTCGACCATGACCGCGAAGACCGCCGGCTGGGACGCAGGCTGCCCATGCCGCTGCTGGTGCTCTGGGGCGAGGAGGGCGTGGTGCACCGCTGCTTCGATCCGCTGCGCGAGTGGCAGCTCGTGGCCGACGATGTGCGCGGCCGGCCGCTGGCCTGTGGACACTACATCGCCGAGGAGGCGCCCGATGCACTGCTGGACGCGGCCCTGCCTTTCTTGCTGCAGGCCGGGTGAATGCGGCCATTGCAGGCACGTTGCCGGCATAGGGGCGCAATGACAGGCCGCATTGGCAGGCCGCATTGACGGCAAGTGAAGACACCGCAAAAGCCGAAGAATTCCGCAAAGGCGTGATTGACGCCATATCCATGGCGGCATAGCGTGCGTTGCGCATTCCATTGGCATGCCAATCATGCGCGGCAATGGTAAGCAATTGAAAAACCCGGGCGCCTGTCGCGCCTGGGCAATGCCATGGGCGCGGGCCTTGAGAACGGCGCAAGACAAGGCCTGGCAAGGGCTGCGCAAAGGCGTGTGCCCACATGGGCCTGCCACGGGCGGCGCAGGTGCGCCATTGCATGGGCCATTGCCGTTCCGTGGTGAAACGCCGAACTGATACAGTCGCGCGGCCCGCCCGAGGGGGAGGGTCTTATTCATCACGGGATATTCACAATGAGCAACAAGAAAACCGTAGTGGCCGCTGCCGTGGCATTGGCCGTCGTGGGCTATGGAGGAACCACCTGGTATACCGGCCAGCGGGCCGAGGCTGGCTACAAGGAGGCCGTGGCCGAATTGCGCAAGGTGCTGGGCGAGAAAGTCGTCGTGACCGACGAGTACCACAAGGGATTCCTCTCCTCCCAGGCCAAGCTGGTGCTGCAGTGGCCTGCGGCGGAAGCTCAGGCCGCCGAAGCGGCTGAAACGGCTGACGCGGCAAAAGCAGCCGACACAGCTGAAGCGCCCGCCGCAGCAGAGCCGGTCGCTGCGTCCAAGCCCGTGCGCCTGGTGGTGGACACCACGGTGCGCCACGGCCCGCTGGCCGGTGGCCGACTGGCGGCAGCGGTTTCAGAGACGCGCTTTGCGCTCGACGGCCTGGACGAAAAGAGCACGCAGATGCTGGCCAAGGCCGCAGCCCCCACGCTGACCAGCGTGCACCACTTCACGGGCGGCCAGGATGTGCGCCTGCTGCTGCCCGCCGGCGAGCTGGGCGACCAGGAAGTCACCATGCGCTGGCAGGAAATGGTGCTGGACACGGCCCTGGGCGGTGGCAGCGTCAAGGGCACCTGGCGCTGGCCCGAGGTGGCCCTGCTGGGCCTGCCCAGCCGCGACAAGTCCATGGGCGTGGAAGAGGAAGAGGGCGAGGAGGAGGAATCCGACAACGACGAGGCCCTCCCCACCCAGCCGGCCGCAGTGCCCGTGGAGCGCACCAGCATCATGCTCACGGGCCTGGAGAGCAGCTTCGAGAACAAGGTCATCGACGGCCTGTGGGGCCTGGGCCCCGGCAAGGCCAGCGTGCGCATCGCCCGCTTCGGCATGAGCAGCACGCCCGCCGAAGGCGGCGAGGCCAAGACGCTGCTGGACCTCAAGAACGTGGACGGCAGCTCGGTCATCGAGTCCGACAAGACCACGCTGGGCATGACCACCCAGGTCAAGGGCACGGGCCGCATCGGCCCCATCGATTTCGAGTCCGTGGGCTACGAGGAAAAGATCCAGCGCCTGGACATCGAGGCGCTGCGCGGCTTCCAGCGCGTCATGGTCGAGGGCTACCGCAAGGAGGGCCTGGCCAAGGCGCTGGAATCGCTGGAAGAGCAGGGCATGGGCGTGCTGATGCAGAACGCCCCGCGCCTGGTGGCGGCCCTGCCGGCCTACTCCATGAAGCTGCAGGCCACCTACCAGGGCCAGACCGGCCACCTGGAGTACGGCGCCGAAGTGCAAAGCGCGCCCACGCAGGAGCAGGTCGCCCAGGCCGGCTGGATGCCGGCGCTGCTCAAGACCTCGGCACTGCAGGCCAATGCCAGCCTGCCCAAGGCCTGGCTGGAGCCGCTGATCAAGGCATCGGGCAAGCCCGATGTCTCGGCAGAGGATGTGGAAGGCATGCTGGGCATGGCCCAGGCCACGGGCTATGCCCGCCTGGAAGGCGACAAGCTGGTCAGCGCGCTCAAGATGCAGGCCGGCCAGGTCACGCTCAACGGCAAGCCCATCGCCCTGCCCATGGGCGCGCTGCAGTAAGCGGCCATCCACCTTCCGGGCGTCGCCCCGGAAGGTGGTCTCAGGGATGCCACTGGCTGGCGCGCACCACAGGGGCCTGTGTTCTGGCGCTGCCCGCCAGCGCATAGGACAGCTGGTTGGCCGCCGCCACCACGGTCTGCGCCATGGCTTCCAGCCGGGACTCGGGCAGGCGCGATGCCGGCCCCGAGATGCACACCGACCCCATCAGCCGCCAGTGCATGCCGAACACCGGCGCCGACACCGTGGCCACGCCCTGTTCGCGCTCGCCGATGGACCAGTGGTAGCCGCGCTGGCGGATCTGCTCGTACACCGGCCCCGGCTCGCCTGAAAACGCCAGGATCACGCGCCCCGGCGAGCCCTGGTCCAGCGGCAGCCCCTCGCCCATGCGCGCATGGTGGCGCAGCGCCTGCGGCCCTTCCACGCGCACGAGGCAGGTGCGCACATTGCCTTCGCGCACATAGAAGGCCGCGCTCTCGCCGCTGGCCTGCGTGAGCGCGCGCAGCGCGGGCTCCAGCACGTTCTGCACATCAAAGCCCGCCTGGTAGCGCGCACCCAGCCAGCCTGCGGCCGGGCCCAGGCGCCAGTCCCCATCGTCCCTTTGCACCATGAAGCCCGACTGCGCCAGCGTGCGCGCCAGCCGCAGCACCGTGGTCTTGTGCAGCGCGCAGCGCCGGCTCAGTTCCGCCAGGGACAGGTGCGACTCCCCGAGGGCGAAGGCGCCAAGCAACTGCAAGGCACGCGTGACGGCAATCACGCCGCCGTCCTTGGCCGGGCTGGCCTTGTCATCGGATGGCTGCGCCGGGGAAGGCGTGCTGGGGGACTTGTTCATGGTGCAAGGCGTGCAATTGGTTGCGCTGTATGAAACGGCATTGTATGGGTTGAAACGTTTTCATAAAGTTCGTCCCACGCACCGCAGCCATGCGGGCGTTGGACACAACAAACGGAGACAAACCGCCATGCCGATTCCCTCGCTTTCGCGTTGCCTCAACGCACGCCTTCTTGCCGCCCTGGTCGGCGTTGCCGCCATCGTGCCCATGGGCGCTGCCCAGGCCCAGGACACCTATCCCCGCAAGCCCATCCGCCTGGTGGTGCCGTTTCCGCCCGGTGGCGGCACGGACATGATTGCGCGCACCGTGGCCCAGCGGCTGGCGGACCACAACAAGTGGACCGTGGTGGTGGACAACCGGCCCGGCGCTGGCGGCAACCTGGGCGTGGATGCCGTGGCCAAGGCCGCGCCGGACGGCCATACCCTGGTCATGGGCCAGACCAGCAACCTGGCCATCAACCCCTCGCTGTACGCCAAGCTGCCCTATGACCCGCTGAAGGACCTGGTGCCCGTGGCGCTGGTGTCCTCGGCGCCCATCGTCATGGCCGCGCCCGCCAACTCGCCCTACAAGACCTTTGACGACCTGGTCAAGGCTGCCAAGGCCAAGCCCGACGGCCTCACGCTGGGCTACTCGGGCAACGGCACGGTGGCTCACCTGGCCGGCGAACTGGCCGAGAACGCGGCCGGCATCAAGCTGCGCCATGTGCCCTACAAGGGCGCGGCCCAGGCCATGACCGACCTGGTGGGCGGGCAGATCGATTTCTACATGTCCGCCGTGCCCACGCTGCTGGGCCAGGTGCGCAACGGCAAGCTGCGCGCGGTGATGGTGACCTCGCTCAAGCGGTCCGACCAGCTGCCGCAGACGCCCACGCTGGCCGAGTCGGGCTACAAGGACTTCGAGGCCGTCACCTGGTTCGGGGTGCTGGCGCCGGCCGGGACGCCCCAAGCCATCGTGCAGCAGTTGAACAAGGCCATCAACGACGCGCTGCTGGTGCCCGAGGTGGCCGAGAAGCTGCGCTCCGAAGGCGGCGAGGTGCTGGGCGGCTCGCCCGAGAAGTTCGCCGCGCTGCTGCGCGCCGAGGTGCCGCGCTGGGCACGCATCGTCAAGGACTCGGGCGCCAGCCTGGACTGAGCCCCGGGGGCAGGGGCGCCAGCCCTTTCGCTTCCTCCGCGCTTCCTCCTCCCTTCCTTTTTCTTCCTCCATCGAGATCTCGCCATGGACTGCGACAGCCTTGCCGTGCCCGTCCGTTTGGCCTTTGCCTCGGGCGGCAGCGGAACCGTCTTGCAGATGCAGGGCGAACTGCTGCAAAGGCAGGGCGGCGTGCGCTTCATCCACGTGCCCTACAAGGGCGACACGCCCGCGCTGGCCGTGACCTCGGCGGCGCGCCTGAAGGCCCTGCCTGACGTGCCCCCCATGGCCGAGGCCGGCATGGTCGGCGGCACGCCCCCGGCAATTGGGCGAGCTGCAGAAATCCGACTCCGCCAAGTGGGCCCAACTCATCCGCGAGGCCGGCATCAAGGCCGACTGACGCGCGCACATCTTCCTGATCTTCCTGTTTTTCTTCCCCCCATCTCACTGGACCATCATGAGCCAACTCCCAGAAATCATCCGTGACATAGAGCGCGTGGACGCCCAAGTCGTGCAACGCGCAGCCGGCTTTCAGGCCGCCATCCTGGCCGACGTGGCGGGCCGCCGCGGCACCATGCATTCGCGCGTGGCGCCCGTGCACCAGGGCATGAAGGTGGCCGGCCCGGCCTTCACCGTCGAGGTGCGCCCCGGCGACAACCTCATGATCCACGCAGCCATCGCGCTGGCCCGGCCCGGCGACGTGCTGGTCATCGACGGCAAGGGCGACCAGACGGCGGCGCTCATGGGCACGCTGATGCTCAGCGCCTGCAAGAAGCTGGGCCTGGCCGGCGTCATCGTGGACGGCGCCATCCGCGACCGGCTGGAGCTGCTGGAGCTGGACTTTCCCGTGTTCAGCGCAGGCTTCAATCCCGCAGGCCCGACCAAGTTCGTGCCGGGCCGCATCAACCACGCCATCTCCGCTGGTGGCACGACGGTTCACCCGGGCGACCTGGTGGTGGGCGATGCCGATGGCGTGGTCGTCATCGAGCGCGCCAAGGCCCCCGCCATGCTGGAGCTGGCCGTGAAGAAGGTGGCCGACGAGGCCGCCCGCATCGAGGCCATTGCGCGCGGCGACACGGCATCGAAGTGGCTGCCCGCGGCCTTGCGCGCGGCCGGCGTGCTCAAGGAAGGGGAATCGCTGTGAGCACCATCATCGTCACCGGCGCCGATCTGGCGCAACAGGCGCTGGACCTGCTGGCCCGGCACGAGATCGTCTATGCGGGCAAGACGCCCACCGAAGAGGACCTGGTTGCGCTGTGCCGCGCCCATGATCCCGTGGCCATCATCGTGCGCTACGGCAAGGTGGGTGCGGCCGTGATGGACGCGGCGCCCTCGCTGCGCGTGATCTCCAAGCATGGCAGCGGCACGGACACCATCGACAAGGCGGCTGCCGCCGAACGCGGCATTGCCGTGGTGGCCGCCGCTGGCGCCAATGCGGCGGCCGTGGCCGAGCAGGCACTGGCCCTGCTGCTGGCCTGCACCAAGTCGGTGGTGGCGCTGGATGCCCGCATGCACGCAGGCCACTGGGACAAGGCCACGCACAAGAGCCTGGAGCTGGGCGGGCGCACCGTGGGCCTGGTGGGGCTGGGCGCCATCGGGCTGCGCTTTGCGCGCATGGCCGATGCGCTGGGCATGCGCGTGATCGGCTTCGATCCCTTCGCAAAGAACCTGCCCGCCTACGTGCAGCCCGTGGACCTGGAAACCATCTGGCGCGAGTCCGACGCGATTTCGCTGCACTGCCCGCTGACCGAGGAAAACCGGGGCATGCTCGGCGCCTCCACACTGGCGGCCTGCAGGCGCGGCGTGATCGTGGTCAACACCGCACGCGGCGGCCTGATCGACGAGGCCGCGCTGCTGGCCGCCGTGCGCTCGGGCCAGGTGGCGGCCGCAGGGCTGGACAGCTTTGCGGTGGAGCCCATGGTGGCCGGCCACCCGTTCCAGGGCGAGAAAAACATCGTGCTCAGCCCCCATATCGGCGGCGTGACCGGCGATGCCTACGTGAACATGGGCGTGGGCGCGGCCCGCAATGTGCTGGAGGTGCTGGCCCGCGTGCCTGCGGCGGCCGGCGCCTGAGCCAGGGCAGGGGCGCCGTGCGCGCCCTTGGCCCATGCATGTGCATGCATGTGATTTGAGGAGACAAGCGATGTCGAGGAATTTTCAAGAGGTCCGCCGCCTGGCCTTGCGCGGCGGCCTGCTGGCCGCCGTGGGGCTGGCCGCGCTGGGCGCCCAGCCCGCGCTGGCGCAGAAGGACTATCCGGCCAAGCCCGTGCGGCTGGTCGTGGGCTTTGCGGCAGGCGGCCCCACCGATGTGGTGGCGCGCGCCTTTGCCGACCATGCGGGCAAGGCGCTGGGCCAGCCCTTCGTGGTGGACAACAAGCCCGGGGCCAACACCATCGTGGCCGCGCAGGCCGTGGCTGGTGCGCCGGCCGATGGCTACACCCTGCTGTTCGGCGCCACCAACCACAGCATGATCCCGGCGCTGTACCAGGGCCGCGTGAAGTTCGACGTGGTGCGCTCGTTCCGGCCGCTGTGCACGGTGGCCAGCAGCCCCACGGTGCTGGTCGTGGGGCCGGGCATGCCGGCGCGCAACCTGCAGGAGTACATGGACCAGGCGCGCAGCCGGCCCGGCAGCGTCACGGCCGGCACGGCAGGCATGGGCAGTTCGGGCCATTTCGCCACCGAGATGTTTGCGCGGGCCAAGGGCCTGAAGCTCAACCACGTGCCCTACAAGGGCGCGGCGCCCGTGGTCACGGATCTCATGGGCGGCCAGCTCGACAGCTCGTTCGCCACGCTGGGCTCGGTGCTGCCCCAGGTGCGCAGCGGCAAGCTCACGGCGCTGGCCGTGGCTTCGCCCAGACGCGCGTCCCTGCTGCCCCAGGTGCCCACCTTTGCAGAAGCGGGCGGCGGCGACTACTCGGCCGATGTCTGGTACGGCGTGCTCGCGCCGGCCGGCATTCCCGACGGCGTGGCCCAGGCGCTGGAGCGCGTGGCCGTGGAGTTTGCCAAGAGTGCATCGGCTGCGGAAAAGCTGCACGGCCTGGGGATGGATGCCGAGTCGAGCTGCGGCAGCGCCTTTGCGCAGCGCGTGGCAGGCGAAGTGGCGTCCTATGCGCAGATCGCCCGCGAACTGAACCTGAAGGCGGATTGATTCGGCCGCCGCCCCCTCTAAAAAATCTGGAGACAAGCCATGAAATTCCTTGCCGGAACCCTGATCGCGGCCTGCGCCCTGGCCGCCGCCGTGGCCCAGGCCGCCTTTCCCGAGCGTCCCATCACCCTGGTCGTGCCCTATGCGCCCGGCGGCGGCGCCGACGCGGCCGCGCGCCTGCTGGCCACGCGCATGGGCGCGCGGCTGGGCACCAGCATCATCGTGGACAACCGGCCCGGCGCCAGCGGCACGATTGGCGCCAGCCAGGTGGCCAAGGCGCGCGCCGACGGGTACACGGTGCTCTACGACGCCACGCCGTTTTCCATCAACCCGCATCTCTTCGCCAGGCTGCCCTATGCGCGCAGCGCGCTGCAGCCGCTGTCGCTGGTGCTGCTCATGCCCAATGTGGTCGTGGTGAAGGCTGACTCGCCCGTGCGCAGCGTGGCCGACCTGGCGGCCAGGGCCAAGGCGCAGCCGGGCAAGATCAACTTCGCCTCTGGCGGCAGCGGCACGGTGCAGCGCCTGGCGGCCGAGCTGTTCCGCCAGCGGCTGGATCTGGACATGGTCCACGTGCCCTACAAGAGCGGCGGGCCGGCCATTGCCGATGTGATGGGTGGGCAGGTGGACTTCATGTTCGGCACCATGGCGGCCACCTATCCGCTGGTCACGGGTGGCAAGCTGCGCGCCCTGGCCGTGGCGGCGCCCCAGCGCTCGGCCCGCCTGCCCGATGTGCCCACCGTGTCCGAGACCGTGATTCCCGGCTACGAGGCCTATGAGTGGAACGGCATCTTCCTGCCCACGGGCACGCCCGAGCCCGTGGCCGCGCGCCTGCACCAGGCGCTGTCCGAGGTGCTGCAGGAAGCCGAGGTGCGCCAGCGCCTGAGCGATCTGGGCGCCCAGCCCATGGCATCGACGCCGGCCGAGTTCGCGGCCTTCCTCCAGAAGGAAGACGCCAAGTGGGGCGAGGTGGTGCGCAAGGGCGCCATCGTGCTGGACTGAGCGCATGGCCATGAACGCATCGACCATCGCCGTTGCACATTCGGCCGGCACGAACCGGCCTTTCCGCACGCTGCCGCCGCTGGCCTGCGACAGTCACATGCACATCTTCGATGCGCGCTTTGCGCCGTCGCCGCACTGGCCGCGCACGCCGCCGCAGGCCGACGTGGCCATGTACCGTCAACTGCAGCAGCGCCTGGGCACTTCGCGCGCCGTGGTGGTCACGCCCTCGACCTATGGCACGGACAACGCCTGCACGCTGGATGCGCTGGAGCGCCTGGGCGATGTGGCGCGCGGCGTGGCCGTGGTCGCCCACGACGTGGCCGATGCCGAGCTGGACCGGCTGGCCGCGCACCGCGTCTGCGGGCTGCGCGTGAACTTTGTCTCGCCGCAGTCCTGGGGCGAGACCACGGCCCACATGCTGGTCACGCTGGCGCACCGGGTCGCACGGCTGGGCTGGCATGTGCAGGTCTTTGTGCAGCCTGAGCAACTGGTGGCGCTGGAGCCTGTGCTGGGTGCGCTGCCCGTCCCCCTGGTCGTGGACCACCTGGGCCGTATCGACCCGGCCGCGGGCATGCAGGGCATGGAGGGCGTGGCTGGCGTGGAGGGCGCGGCCCATGCCGCGCTGCGCCGGCTGCTCGACGGCGGCAACACCTGGGTCAAGCTCTCCGGCGCCTATATGCGTTCATCGGTGGGCGGCCCTTCCTATGCCGACACGCTGCCGCTGGGCCGCGACCTGGTGCGCGCCGCACCCGAGCGCCTGGTCTGGGGCAGCGATTGGCCGCACACCACCGAGGCGCCGGGCTCCGTCAATGACGCCGACCTGGTGGACCTGCTGCAGGCATGGGCCGGCACGGACGAGGCCATGGACCGCATCCTGGTGGACAACCCCGCAAGGCTGTATGGCTTCGACGGCGCGGCCTGACACTCCAAGAAAGACAGACACCATGTTCCTGCTGCAAGCCCCCCAGGTCTGCGACCTCGAATCGTTCACCACCATGCCCGACGCGCTGCGCCGCCCCGAGCGCAGCGACTGGGCCGATGCCAACCGCAGCGGCGCCGTGACCGACTCCTTCCTCGAAGGGCCGGTGTTCGACGCTGCCGGCCATCTGTACGTGGCCGACATTCCCTGGGGCCGCGTGTTCCGCATCGATCCGCAAGGCGCCTGGACCCTGGTGGCCGAGTACGACGGCGAGCCCAACGGCATGAAGTTCCTTGACGAGCGCACGCTGCTGATCACCGACTACAAGAACGGCCTGATGCGCCTGGAGGTGGCCACGGGGCGCGTCAGCCCCTATCTGCAGCGGCGCAACAGCGAGCGCTTCAAGGGCGTGAACGACCTGGTCTTCGATGCCGAGGGCAACCTCTACTTCACCGACCAGGGCCAGAGCGGCCTGCACGATCCCAGCGGCCGCCTGTACCGCCTGCGGCCCGATGGCCGGCTGGACCTGCTGCTGGCCAACGTGCCCAGCCCCAACGGCGTGGCGCTGTCGCCCGACGGCCGCGTTCTCTACCTGGCCGTGACGCGCGGCAACTGCGTCTGGCGCGTGCCCCTGCTGCCCGATGGCAGCGTGGCCAAGGTGGGGCAGTTCTTCACCTCCTACGGCCCCAGCGGCCCCGACGGGCTGGCCGTGGATGACCAGGGCCGGCTGTTGGTGGCCAACCCGGGCCTGGGCCTGGTGTGGGTGCTCAACCACCGTGCCGAGCCCGTGCAGGTGCTGCGTGGCGTGCCGGGAAGCTCGCTCACCAACCTGGCCTTTGGCGGCGCGGACCGCCGCACGCTGTATGTGACGGACTCCACGCACGGGCGCATTCTGCGTGCCCGGCTGGAGGCGCCGGGGCTGGTGCTGCACGGCTTGAGCAAGGGCTGAGGCGGCCGTCGCACCGTCTCAGCCGTCTCAGTCGTCGCAACCGTTGCTCAGGGCCTGGCCGGCATGTCCAGGATCTCCCGGGCTTCCTGCAGCAGGCCTATCCACAGCTGCTCCTGCTGTATGCCGGCCTTGAGCACCAGGTGCTGCAGCCGCCGCTCGCGCGTGGGCGGCTTGTCCAGGAAGTCGCGCTGCTCCAGCCGCTGGTAGACGTCCAGCTGCGCCTGGTGCAGTGCCAGCAGCCGCTGCACTTCGTCCTGCAGTCCGCAGGGTCCCACCACCGCCTCGGCACGCAGGCGGACCATCCATTCCTCGCGCAGCGGCTTGGGGTCTTCCTGCTCGGCCACCCAGCGCTTGAGCTCCTTGCGGCCCGTGGGCAGGATGCGGTACTGGCGCTTGCGGCCCCGGCCGGATTCGGCGGGCAGGGCCTCGATCCATTGCGCCTCCTCCAGCCGGGCGAGTTCGCGGTAGATCTGCTGGTGCGTGGCGTTCCAGAAATAGCCGATGGAGCGGTCGAAGCGCTCGGCAAGTTCCGAGCCCGAGCAGGGATGCTCGACCAGGGCAGTGAGAAGGGCGTGTGGCAGGGACATCGGCAACAAGAAAGGCGCTGGAGCTGGGCGCCATCTTACGGGCCTGCATGGAGGTGTGGCCAAGCGCTGCAGTCATTTCTGCAATTTTTTGCGCAACCAGTTGCATAAATAAAGGAGGCTGACTACATTCATGCAATCAGTTGCATAAAAAAGCGAGACAGGCATGACCCACTACCCCCACCTGAATGCTGAACTGGACCTGGGCTTCACCACGCTCAGAAACCGCGTGCTCATGGGCTCCATGCACGTGGGCCTGGAAGAGGCGCCCAATGGCTTCGAGCGCATGGCCGCCTTCTACGCCGAGCGGGCGCGCGGCGAGGTGGGCTTGATCGTCACGGGCGGCATCGCCCCCAATGAGCGCGGCCGGCCCATGAAGGGCGGCGCCATGATGGTCAACGAACACGAGGCGGACCAGCACCGCATCGTCACGCAGGCCGTCCATGCCGAGGGCGGCAAGATCGCCATGCAGATCCTGCACTTCGGCCGCTATGCCTACCAGCCCGGGCTGGTGGCGCCCAGCGCGCTGCAGGCGCCCATCAACCCCTTCGTGCCGCATGCGCTGACGGGCGACGAGGTGGAGCAGACCATCGAGGACTTCGTGCGCTGCGCAGCCCTGGCCCGCCATGCGGGCTACGACGGCGTGGAGATCATGGGCTCCGAGGGCTATCTGATCAACGAGTTCATTGCGGCGCGCACCAACCACCGCGATGACGAATGGGGCGGCAGCTACGCGGGCCGCATGCGCTTTGCGGTGGAGATCGTGCGGCGCACGCGCCAGCGTGTGGGGCGGGACTTCATCATCATCTACCGCCTGTCCATGCTGGACCTGGTGGAAGGCGGCTCCACGCTGGAGGAAGTGATTGCGCTGGCCCAGGCCATCGAGGCCGCGGGCGCCACGCTGCTGAACACGGGCATAGGCTGGCACGAGGCGCGCATCCCCACCATCGCCACCAAGGTGCCGCGCGCCGCCTATGCCTGGGTCACGCAGCGCGTGATGGGGCAGGTGGGCATCCCGCTGATCACCTCCAACCGCATCAACACGCCCGAAGTGGCCGAGCGCCTGCTGGCCGAGGGCTATGCCGACATGGTCTCCATGGCCCGGCCGCTGCTGGCCGATGGCGACTTCGTGCGCAAGGCACGCCAGGGCCGTGCCGACGAGATCAACACCTGCATTGCCTGCAACCAGGCCTGCCTGGACCATACCTTTGGCGGCAAGATCACCTCCTGCCTGGTCAACCCGCGCGCCTGCCATGAGACCGAGCTGGTGATTGCGCCCGCGCCCGCCGCCAAGCGCATTGCCGTGGTGGGCGCCGGCCCCGCAGGCCTGAGCTTTGCCGTCACCGCCGCGCAGCGCGGCCATGCGGTGACGCTGTTCGATGCGGCCAGCGAGATCGGCGGGCAGTTCAACATTGCCAAGAAGGTGCCCGGCAAGGAGGAGTTCCACGAGACGCTGCGCTACTTTCGCCGCCAGCTGGAGCTGGGCGGCGTGGACCTTCGCCTGGGCCACCGCGTGGAGGCGGCCCAGCTCATCGAGGGCGGCTATGACGAGATCGTGCTGGCCACGGGCATACGGCCGCGCGTTCCCGCCATTGACGGCGTGGACCATCCCAAGGTGCTCGGCTACCTGGACGTGCTGCAGGGCGACAGGCCCGTGGGCGAGCGCGTGGCCATCATCGGCGCGGGCGGCATAGGTTTCGATGTGGCCGAGTACCTGACCCATGCCGGCGACAGCGGCGCCGTGGCGCCCCGCAAGTTCTATGCGGAGTGGGGCATAGACACGGACTACGCCCAGGCCGGCGGCCTGGCGCAGCCGCAGGTCGAGCCCTCGCCGCGCCGCGTGCACCTGCTGCAGCGCAAGTCCACCAAGGTGGGCGACCAGCTGGGCAAGACCACGGGCTGGATACACCGCACCTCGCTGAAGGCACGCAGTGTGGCCATGGGCTCGGGCGTGGCCTATGAGCGCATCGACGACACCGGCCTGCACATCACCGTGGACGGCCAGCCGCAATTGCTGGAGGTGGACAACGTCGTGCTCTGCGCGGGCCAGGAGCCGCAGCGTGAGCTGCATGCAGCCCTGAGCGCGGCGGGCTGCAGCGTGCACCTGATCGGCGGCGCCGACGTGGCGGCCGAACTCGACGCCAAGCGCGCCATCGTGCAAGGCACCACGCTGGCGGCCAGCCTTTGAGGGCGCCGCCCGATTCCGTTTTCCACCTCAACCACCAGGAGACAAGCATGTCCCAGCCCCCGAAGAACGCCCATCCCGCAGTCGCCCGCTCCCTGCAGCTGTGGCATCGCATGGTTGCCGCCAGCGACCTGGGCGAGCTGCACACCATCGTCCACCCCGATGCAGTGTTCCGCTCGCCCATGGCGAACACGCCCTATGCCTCGGCACCCGCGCTGATGCTGGCGCTGTCCACCGTGGTCCAGGTGTTCGAGAACTTCACCTACCACCGCCAGATGGCCAGCGATGACGGCCTGGACGTGGTGCTGGAGTTCAGCGCCAGCGTGGGCGGCAAGAACCTCAAGGGCATCGACTTCATCCGCTTCGACGAGCAGGGGCTGATCCGGGAATTCGAGGTCATGGTGCGCCCCATGAGCGGCCTGCAGGCGCTGGGCACGGAGATGGGCAAGCGGCTGGGCGACAAGCTTCCCGCCTTCAAGGCCGTGGCCTGAGGGCAGGGCGCGCCATGAAAAACGCCCCCGGCGATGCGGGGGCGTTTTGCCGTGGGCGTCAGCCGGTCAGAGCGTGCCGGCCTTCTGGCGGGCAATGGCATCGGCCACGCCCTTGCCGTAGGCGGGGTCGGCCTGGGTGCAGTGCGCTATGTGCTTTTGCACGATGTGCTCGGACACACCGGCGATGTTGCGCGCCGTGTTCTCGAACAGGCGCTGCTGCGCATCGGGCGTGAGCAGGCGGAACAGGTCGCCGGGCTGGGTGAAGTAGTCGGCATCGTCCTCGCGGTAGTTCCAGCGGTCGGCCGCGCCGTGCAGGGCCAGCGGCGGCTCGGCGAAGGCGGGCTGCTCCTGCCACTCGCCCTTGGTGTTGGGCTCGTAGGCGATGGTGCCGCCGTAGTTGCCGTCCACGCGCATGGCGCCGTCGCGGTGGTAGGCGTGGTAGGGGCAGCGCGGCGCGTTCACGGGGATCTGGTGGTGGTTCACACCCAGGCGGTAGCGCGCGGCATCGCCATACGAGAACAGGCGCGACTGCAGCATGCGGTCGGGCGAGGGGCCGATGCCCGGCACCAGGTTGGCCGGCGTGAACGAGGCCTGCTCCACATCGGCGTGGTAGTTGCGCGGGTTGCGGTTGAGCTCCATCACGCCCACTTCGATCAGCGGGTAGTCCTTCTTGCTCCAGACCTTGGTCAGGTCGAAGGGGTGGAAGCGGTAGGTCTCGGCTTCATGCTCGGGCATGATCTGCACGCACAGCTTCCAGCGCGGGAACTCGCCGCGCTCGATGGCTTCGAGCAGGTCGCGCTGGCTGCTTTCACGGTCGGAGGCGACCACGGCGGCGGCCTCGGCATCGCCGAAGTTCTCGATGCCCTGCTGGCAGACCCAGTGGAACTTGACCCAGTGGCGCTCGTTGCTGGCGTTGATGAAGCTGTAGGTGTGCGAGCCGAAGCCGTGCATGTGGCGGTAGCCGCGCGGAATGCCCCGGTCGCTCATGACGATGGTGATCTGGTGCAGCGCCTCGGGCAGGCCGGTCCAGAAGTCCCAGTTGTTCTCGGGCGAGCGCAGGTTGGTGTACGGATCGCGCTTGACGGCCTTGTTCAGGTCGGGGAACTTGAGCGGGTCGCGGAAGAAGAACACCGGCGTGTTGTTGCCCACCAGGTCCCAGTTGCCTTCCTCGGTATAGAGCTTGACGGCGAAGCCGCGGATATCGCGCTCTGCGTCGGCCGCGCCGCGTTCGCCGGCCACGGTGGAAAAGCGCGCGAACACTTCGGTCTGCTTGCCGATGTCGGAGAACACCTTGGCGCGGGTGTAGCGCGTGATGTCACCCGTCACGGTGAAGGTGCCGAAGGCGCCCGAGCCCTTGGCGTGCATGCGGCGCTCGGGAATCACTTCGCGGTTGAAGTGGGCCATTTTTTCCAGATGCCACAGGTCCTGCAGCAGCATCGGGCCACGCGGGCCGGCCGTGAGCGAGTCCTGGTTGTTGGCAACCGGGGCGCCTGCGGCGGTGGTGAGCTTGTGGGTCATGGTCTCTCCTTGATCGAGGGGTGGTAGCGGCGCCGGCTTGCACTCAGGCAGCGCGGCGCTTGGAAAATCAATAGCTGCGTGCTATCGAATTGCTTTTATTGTTGTTTCGTTCTATGGATGCAGCAAGGCTTTGGCGATTGGCAAATCTCAACTGCGCCATAGCCAAAAAATTTCACCGCCTCCCGCATGCACCGTGCCGGGCATGCTTTTTGCCAAGGCATTGTGTTGCGCGGGCGGATACGGCCCGTGTAGGCCGTCGCCCTGTCAGCCAGAGACCAGCTTGTGGACCAGGTCGGCAGCCGTGGAGGCGCCGTACTTGCGCATCAGCCGTGCGCGGTAGATCTCCACCGTGCGGTGGCTGATGGCCAGGGCGCGGCCGATTTCCTTGGAGGTAAGCCCCTCCAGCAGGCGGGCGGCCACCTCGCGCTCGCGGCCCGTGAGCTCGGCCTTGACGGGACGGTGGGCGCTGAGGTCCTCGAAGCTCCAGATGCCCGAGGCATGCGGGTCGCTGCGGTCCAGCGTGCGGCCCGTGACATGGCACCAGAACGTTTCGCCGTTGGCGCGCTTCATGATGCGGTTGTCCGAGTAGAAACCCCGGGCGTTGAGAATGGGCGCGATGCGTGCGCCCAGCCGCTCGTACTCGTCGGCGCTGGGGTAGAGGATCTGGAAGGTCTGGCCGATCAGCACCTCGCGCGAGGCCTCGAACATCTCGCAGACCTGGCGGTTGCAGTCGATCATGGTGCGATTGCGCGAGATCACGAGGCCGACGGGGGCGGCTTCGAACGCCAGCCGGTAATCTATATCCATGGGCAAATCTTTACGAAAAACTACCTATGCAAGTACGTAGTATCGTAGCGCATCCAATCTGAAGGAGACATGTGTGAAAAAGCTCTACCCCTCCGCGGAGCAGGCGCTCCAGGGCGTCGTGGCCGACGGGCAATTGCTGGCTGTGGGCGGCTTCGGCCTGTGCGGCATTCCCGAGGCCCTGATCGACGCGCTGCGTGACAGCGGCGCCAAGGGCCTGACGGTGATTTCCAACAACGCGGGCGTGGACGGCTTTGGCCTCGGCAAGCTGCTGGAGACGCGCCAGATCAAGAAGATGATCTCGTCGTATGTGGGCGAGAACAAGGAGTTCGAGCGCCAGTACCTGGCCGGCGAGCTGGAGCTGGAATTCACGCCCCAGGGCACGCTGGCCGAGAAGCTGCGCGCAGGCGGCGCCGGCATTCCCGCCTTCTTCACCAAGACCGGCGTGGGCACCATGGTGGCCGAGGGCAAGGAGCTGCGCGAATTCGACGGCGAGACCTATGTGATGGAGCGCTCGCTCGTGCCCGATGTCTCCCTGGTCAAGGCCCACCGTGCCGACAAGAGCGGCAACCTGCAGTTCCGCCTGACGGCGCGCAACTTCAACCCTGCCGCCGCCACGGCCGGCAAGGTCTGCATCGTGGAAGTGGAAGAGGTGGTCGAGGTCGGTGAGATCGCACCGGACGACATCCACCTGCCCGGCATCTACGTGCACCGCATCGTGCACAACCCGAATCCCGAAAAGCGCATCGAAAAGCGCACCATCACAGAAAAACAAGGAGCCTGACCATGCCGTGGACCCAAGACCAGATGGCCGCCCGCGCGGCCCAAGAACTCGAAGACGGCTTCTACGTCAACCTGGGCATCGGCATTCCCACCCTGGTGGCCAACCACACGGGTGACAAGGAAGTGTGGCTGCAGTCCGAAAACGGCATGCTGGGCATCGGCCCCTTCCCGACCGAGGATGCCGTGGACGCCGACCTGATCAACGCCGGCAAGCAGACCGTGACGACGATTGCCGGCTCGTCCATCTTCGGCAGCGACCAGTCGTTCGCCATGATCCGTGGCGGCAAGATCAACCTGTCCATTCTGGGCGCCATGCAGGTGTCCGAGAAGGGCGACCTGGCCAACTGGATGATTCCCGGCAAGATGGTCAAGGGCATGGGCGGCGCCATGGACCTGGTGGCGGGCGTCAAGCGCGTCATCGTGCTCATGGAACATGTGGCAAAGAAGAAGGATGGCACGACCGATCTCAAAATTCTTCCCGCCTGCACCCTGCCTTTGACCGGCGTGGGCGTGGTGGACCGTATCATCACCGACCTGGGAGTGATGGACGTGACGCCGCAGGGCCTGAAGCTCGTGGAACTGGCCCCCGAAGTGAGCTTCGAGGACATCCAGTCCAAGACCGGCGTGACGCTGATTCGCTGATGTTGCCGTGCACGGCCTGCCTTGGCAGGCCTGCGCAACGAGAGCCCGCCTTGCGCGGGCTCTTTTGCTTATATTTCAGATTTCGAGCCAATGGGAGCCTCTATGACGGATGTCGCGGCCGTGCGCAATCCACCGACAGCGCAGGGATGGAAGGACGAGGGCGTGCATTTCCTGCGCGCCGTCACCGACATGGCCGAGCATTGCAACGTGGTCACCGGCGAGCCCATCTTCAACGACAAGGGCGTCAAGCTCGTGGACAAGGGTGCGCGCATTGACGGCAACATGTACGAGCGCCTGGTCAAGCACAAGCTGCGCGACCCCATCGACAAGCACCTGGGCGTGGACAACCGCGTGGACGTGCTGGCCATCGAGGCCCAGGCCATGGTGCAGTGCGAAACCGTGGACCTGATGCGCCGCCTGGTGCAGTCGCTGGGCGGCACGGACCGGCTGCTGGCGCCGCTGCGCCTGATGGTGCTGCCGCCGCAGATCGCCTTCAAGCTCACGGTCATGCGCGAGCAGCGGCCCGAGCTGTTCGCCCACAGCCTGCAGATGATGCTGGTGGCCGTCTACCTGGCGCTGCAAAGCGAATGGAGCGAGCGTGAATGCGGCCCGCTGGCCACGGCGGCCCTGCTGCACGATGTGGGCATGCTCTACATGGACCCGGCCTGGACCGACCCCAACTACCGGCTCACGGGCGCCGAGCGCAAGCACCTGGTGGCGCACTCTGTCACGGGCATGCTCATCATGCGTGGCGCAGGCGCGTATTCGCAGGACGTGGAAATGGCCGTGCTCGAGCACCACGAGCGCATGGACGGCACGGGCTATCCGCGCGGCGTGCATGGCGAAGCCATCTCCAAAATGGGCCGTATCCTGTTGCTGGCCGAGGTGGTCTCGGCCTTCTTCGACAAATTCCAGGACCTGCCCGGCCAGCGCCTGTCGCTGATGCTGCGCATGAACCACCGCCGCTATCCGGCCGATCTGGTCGGCATCCTGCTGCCGCTGCTGTACGACGAGATCTCGCCGGGCACGCCGCTGCCGCCGCTGCAGGCCGAGGTCACGCACAGCGTGGCAGCGCTGTCGGCCGCCTTCCAGATGTGGGACACGTTCAGCCAGGCCTTCCCCGAGCGCTGGCAGGCCATGCCCGACCACCAGGCGGCCGTCTACATCGACTCCAGCATCGGCGGCCTGAAAAAGCAGCTGGCCGAGGCCGGCCTGCATCCCAGCCAGCAAACCGACCTGCTGGCCTACCTCAAGGACGACGTGCAGGGCATGAGCGAGCTGGCCCTGCTCAGCCGCGAGGCGCTGTGGCAACTGCAGGCCATCGTCAACGCCTGCCTGCGCCGCTGGCCCGCCATCAACGCCCGCACCCATGCCGTGGACACAGCGGTCGCGCAATGGTGCGAAGCCTGCATGCAGATCGACGCCACACCCCCAGCGGGCGGCGCAGCGAGAGCGCCAGCACACTGAGACAGCCGGGCTTGCCCGGCTTTTTTACATCCGTGGATTTCTTGGAAATCAAGAGTGCTGTATATTCATACAGTATTTGAGATTTCCCCCATGACCACGCCCCACGCCTCCCAACCTGCGCAGCCCGCCCCCATGGCGG
Organism: Delftia sp. K82; assembly: GCF_002193035.1. Classification (NCBI taxonomy): domain Bacteria; kingdom Pseudomonadati; phylum Pseudomonadota; class Betaproteobacteria; order Burkholderiales; family Comamonadaceae; genus Delftia; species Delftia sp. K82. Next base: position 1,780,999 of record NZ_MYFL01000001.1, read on the forward strand.
GCGCGGCGCGTGTGCTGCCTCAGTTGCAGGGCGTGTGGCGGGGCGATGGCTGGCAGCAGGCGCTGCAACAGCGGGTCCAGCCTTCGGGCCATGCGCTGCTGGATGCGCAATTGCCGGGCGGGGGCTGGCCGCTGGGTGCCATGGTCGAGCTGCTGCAACCCGCGCATGGCCATGCCGAGTGGCCGCTGCTGCTGCCGGGCCTGGCGGCCCTGATGCAGCGCAGCGCGGGCCAGGTGGTTCTGGTGGCGCCGCCTTGCAGGCCTTTTGCTCCGGGACTGGAAGCGGCAGGCGTGGCGGCGCATCGGCTGTGCTGCGTGGAGGCCGACACCCACCCCGGCGCCCACCCGGCAGGCGATGGGGCAGGGCTGGCCTGGGTCTGTGAGCAGGCACTGCGCTGCCGCGACGTGCTGGCCGTGCTGGCCTGGCTGCCAGCCGGTCTGCCCATGGCCACGCTGCGCCGGCTGCAATGGGCGGCCGCTGCGCAGGGGCGCATTCTGTGGCTGTGGCGCGAGGCCTCGGCCGCCCTGCAGACGGTGGCCTCGCCCGCGCCGCTGCGGCTGCGCGTGGAGACAGAGTTGGGGGAGCCGGGCGAAGGCGGCACGCCAGCCTGCCTGCGCGTGCAGTTGCTCAAGCGCCGGGGGCCTGCGCTGGAGCATCCCTTGAAGCTGCCCCTGCACCACTGGGCCTGGCAGGACGTGCTGCAGGCCCAGGCCCAGCGGCGCACCCGGCAGGCGGACGAGGCGCAGCGCTGGCTTCATGGACACGGGCAACTGCTGCCCGCCGAAGCGCCCGCCCTGCAGGCGGCAGCGCACACCCTGGGGTGAGATGCCATGGCACAGCCGAATCAAGCACTGCACTGGATTGCCTGGCCGCTGCATGTCGCGCAGGGCGATGGCCAGGGCAACGGCGACAGTGATGGCGAAGGCAGTGCCTGCGCGCAGCAGGCCTGGTGGGCCCTGCGCTGGACGCCGCGCGTGGCTCTCTGGTACGGGGCAGGGCAGGCCGTGGCGTTGATGGAGGTGGGCAGCGTGGAGCGCCTGTGGGGCGGTCGCCAGGCCATGCTGCTGGGCCTGCTGCGCGCGCTGCGCGAACAGCAGCCCGAGGGCGGCCAGGCGGGCGGCCCCCGGATGCCGTCCTGGGCCCGGGGCGCCACGGCATGGCAGGCGCTGGCGCGTCTGCGCTGGCGCATGCAGGGTACGGATTCGCGCCAGCCCTGGCCGCCTGCCGACGCACTGCCCATCTGGACACTGCCCGCACTGGAGCCGCATGCACCGGCCCTGGAGCGCATGGGCTGCCGCCGCTGGGGCGAGCTGCGCGCCCTGCCGCGCGCGGGCCTGGCGCGGCGCATCGGGCTGCCGGCGCTGCTGGCGCTGGACCAGGCCTATGGCAGCAGCCCCCATGCGCTGGACTGGCTGGAGCTGCCCGAGCACTTTGCATTGCGCGCCGACCTGGGCTATCCGGCCAGCGACGCCCAGGCCCTGCTGCAGGCCGCCCGGCCCCTGTTGCGTGCGCTGCAGGCCTGGCTGCAGGCCCGCCACCAGGGCGTGCTGGGCCTGCAGCTGCGCTGGCACCACGATCTGCGGCGCGTGGACGGCACGCAGCTGCCGGCCTGGGAAGCGCTGGACATCCGCACGGCCCGCCCCGCCCAGGCGCTGGAGCACATGGAGCGCCTGCTGCGCGAACGCCTGGCCCGCACGCCCTGGCGCGCGCCTGCGGACATGCTGGAGCTGGTGGCGCTGGACACCGCGCCTTTCGCGGCCGATGCCGGCAGTTGCCTGCCACCGGCCGCGCCCGGCCCGGCGCCGCTGGGCGAGGCGGCAGGCTCGACAGACGCAGCCAGCGGCATGGCCTGGCATGAATGGGTGGAGCGCGTCTCGGCCCGCCGTGGTGCGCAGGGCGTGCGGGTGGCGCAGCTGCAATCGGACCACCGGCCCGAGGCCATGCAGCGCTGGACCCCGGCCTGCGAGGCCCTGCAGACCCCGCAGGCGCCGCGGCGGCCCGCGCACGCGCGCAAGGCGGCCAACCCCTGGCAGGGCCTGCTGCCGCCCTGGCTGCTTGATCCGCCCCAGCCGCTGCTCCTGCAGGGCAGCCGCCCTTGCTGGCAGGGGCCGCTGCAATTGCTGGCCGGCCCCTATCGGCTGGAGGCCGGCTGGTGGGGAGAGCCGCAGGCCGATGCGGCGCTGGCCGTGCGTGACTATTTCGTGGCCAGCAACGCGGCTGTCGGCCATGTCTGGATCTACCGCGAGCGCGCGCCTGCATCGGAGCGGCTGCCAGGCATGCCGGCCCTGCTGTCGCCCGCCGCCTGGTTTGCGCAAGGCATCTATGGCTGAACAGGACATCCTGCTGGAGCCGCCGCCCCCGCAGTTGCAGCGGCTGCAGCCCCCACCCCAGGCCACCGGGCCGGTGTCCGGCATGGCATCGGGCCCGGGCCTGCCCGGCTATGCGGAGCTGCACTGCCTGTCGAACTTCAGCTTTCTGCGCGGCGCCTCTTCGCCCGCCCAACTGGTGCAGCGCGCCAAGGCCCTGGGCTACCAGGCGCTGGCCCTGACCGACGAATGCTCGGTGGCCGGCGCCGTGCGGGCCTTCGAGGCCGCGCGCGACTGCGAGATGGCCCTGATCCATGGCAGCGAATTCGCCTGGGGGCCGCTGCGCGTGGTGGCGCTGGCGCGCGATCTGAACGGCTGGGGCAACCTCTGCGAATTCATCAGCGCGGCGCGCGCCCGTGCCGAAAAGGGCCAGTACCTGGTCGATGCGGACAGCCCCTGGCATCTGCTGCGTGAAGGCTGCGAATGCATCGTTGTGCCGCAGCGTGCGCAGCTTTTGCCCGGCGATGTGCCCGCCATGGCCGAGGCCGTGCAGGCCGCCGTGGCGCAGCTGGGGCCGGGCTGCTGGCTGGGCGTGGAGCTGCTGCTGGCGCCCGACGACAGCCTGTGGCTTCAAAGCCTGCAGGACGTGGCAGGGTTACTGGGCCTGTCCTGCGTGGCCTGCGGCGACGTGCACATGCATGCGCGCTCGCGCAAGCCGCTGCAGGACCTGGTGACGGCGCTGCGCCTGGGCTGCACGGTGGCCGAGTGCGGCTTCGAGCTGCACCCCAATGCCGAGCGGCATCTGCGCTCGCGGTTTCGGCTGGGCGGCATCTATCCGCGCGCCATGCTGGATGCAACCTTGCAGATTGCCGCGCGCTGCGATTTCAAGCTCAGTGAGATCAGCTACCACTATCCGCAGGAAAGCGTGCTGCCCGGCATGGACGCGCGCCAGACCTTGGCCTGGCATACTTGGCAGGGAGCGGCGGGGCGCTATCCGCAAGGCATTCCCGACGCGGTGAGCGACAAGCTCAAAGAGGAACTGGCGCTGATCGCCGACTGTGGCTACGAGATGTACTTCCTCACCGTGCACGACATCGTGCGATTCGCTCGCAGTCAGGACATCCTGTGCCAGGGCCGGGGTTCGGCCGCGAACTCGGTGGTCTGCTTCTGCCTGGGCATCACGGCCGTCGATCCAACCTTGCAGACGCTGTTGATCGCGCGCTTCATCAGCCGCGAGCGCAGCGAGCCCCCAGATATCGACGTGGACTTCGAGCACGCGCGGCGCGAGACCGTCATCCAGTACATCTACGAAAAATACGGCCGTGACCGTGCGGCGCTGACGGCCGTGGTCAGCTGCTGGCGCACACGTGGTGCACTGCGCGACGCGGGCAAGGCCCTGGGCGTGGATGCGGTGCTGATCGACGCCATGGCCCGGCAGCACCACTGGTTCAGCGATGCCGAGGACGAAGCGGCCGAGCCGGAGCCCGAACCCGATGACCCGGCCCTGGGCTGGGTGCGCTCCAAGCTGCTGCGCCTGGCCCGGCTGCGCGAGCGGCTGGGCGACGACTGCCCGCAACTGTCGCCCCAGCGTGCGCGGCTGTGGCTGGAGCTGGCCCTGCAACTGCGCGACAGCCCGCGCCACCTGAGCCAGCACGTGGGCGGCTTTGTGCTGACCGACGGGCCGCTGACGCGGCTGGTGCCCGTGGAGCCGGCCGCCATGGAGGGCCGCTCGGTCATCCAGTGGGACAAGGACGATCTGGACACCATGAATCTGCTCAAGGTCGATGTGCTGGCCCTGGGCATGCTCACCGTGCTGCGCGGCAGCCTGAAGGCACGCGCCGCGCTGCGCGGGCCGCGCTGGGAGCTGGCCGACATTCCCAAGGAGGACGCCGCCACCTACGACATGATCTGCCGCGCCGACACCGTGGGCACCTTCCAGATCGAGAGCCGCGCCCAGATGAGCATGCTGCCCCGGCTGCGGCCGCGCGTGTTCTACGACCTGGTGGTCGAGGTCGCCATCGTGCGGCCCGGCCCCATACAGGGCGGCATGGTCCATCCCTATCTGCAGGCGCGCGAGCGTCGGCGGCAGGGTGGCGAGCTGGTCCTGGAAAAGCCCGCGCTCGAGGATGCGCTGAAACGAACGCTGGGCGTGCCCATCTTCCAGGAGCAGGTGATGCAGATCGCCATGATCGCGGCGAACTTCTCGGCGGGCGAGGCTGACGAGCTGCGCCGCTCCATGGCGGCCTGGCGGCGCAAGGGCGGCGTGCACCGCTTCGAGCGCCCATTGATCGACGGCATGCTGGCCAACGGCTACAGCGCCGAATTTGCCCAGGCCATCTTCCGCCAGATGCTGGGCTTTGGCGAATACGGCTTCCCCGAAAGCCATGCCTACAGCTTCGCCATGCTGGCCTATGCCAGCGCCTGGCTCAAGCGCCATGAGCCGGCCTGTTTTCTGATGGCCTTGCTCAATGCCCAGCCCATGGGCTTCTACACCCCCTCGCAACTGATCCAGGACGCGCGCCGCCACGGCGTGCGCGTGCTGCCCGTCGATGTGCGCCACAGCGACTGGGACTGCACGCTGGAGGCGCCGCACGAGCGCATTGCCGGCGTCGAGCTGCCGCAGCCGGCCGTGCGCCTGGGTCTGTGCATGGTGGCGCAGTTGCCAAAGACTTCGGGCGAGCGCGTGGCGCAGGTCCGCGCGCAGGCGCCGTTCAGGAGCACCGAGGACCTGGCTCTGCGCGCCCGGCTGCAGCGCGCCGAGCTGCAGGCCCTGGCGGCGGCCGATGCGCTGCAGGGCCTGTCAGGCCACCGCCGCCAGCAGATGTGGGATGCGGCGGCCCTGCAGGTGCAGCCGCCGCTGTTCGCGGGCGTGCCCGTGCACGAGGTGCCCGTGCAGCTGGCCGCCGCGCCCGAGGGCGAGGAAATCCTGTTCGACTACGCGGCCACGGGCCTGAGCCTGCGCCGCCATCCGCTGGCCCTGCTGCGTGACCGCCTGCGCCGCCACGGGCTGCGCACGGCGCTGGAGCTGCGCGACACGCTGGCGGGCATGCGCGTGCGGGCCTGCGGCATCGTCACCGTGCGCCAGCGCCCGCCCACGGCCAAGGGCACCCTCTTCATCACGCTGGAGGACGAGACGGGCACGGTCAACCTGGTGGTCTGGCCCGATACCGTCACGCGCTGGGGCGAGCCCTTGCTGGGCGCGCGGCTGCTGGCGGTGGAGGGCATCTGGCAAAGCAGCTCGGATTGGGGCGGCGGCAAGGACTGCGGCGAGCCAGCGCCTGCAGAGCAGGCCAGCCAGGAGGTGCCCGCCGTGCGCCATCTCATCGTGCACCGCGCCCGCGACATGAGCCGCTGGCTGGGCCGCCTGGGCGGCGCCGGCGTGGCGAGCCGCAATTTCCACTGAGGGCTGTTGCCGTTGCTGCCGCTGCAGGCTCAGGCCATGCGGTCGTCCGCGCGGATGTCGGGCATCTGGTCGATACGCTTGCCGAACCAGCCTATGCGCTCGGTCTGGCGTACATCCAGCCTGGGCACGTAGGGCTTGATGTCGAGCACGGGCGTGCCGTCCAGCATGTCGTTGCCCAGGAAATGCAGCAGCAGTCCTTCGCGCCGCACCAGGCGCACGATGGACAGGCCCAGCCGGTTGGGCCGCGCCGGGGCGCGCGTGGCGAACACGCCGTGGCTGCTGTCGTCCATGAAGGGCACGACTTCCAGCTTTTCCACGGCCTGGTGCAGGTGGGTGATGAGGATCAGGTAGTCAAAGCCTTCGATGTCGCGCAGCCCGGCCTCGAACTCGGGCAGCAGCTCCACGCGGCCGGCCTCGTCGGCCGCGCCCGCCGTCTGTATGGGCATGCCCACCGGGTCGGTGAAGCGGCTGCGCACATGGCCGATGGGGCGGCAGGCGACGGCCTGCGCCGTGGAGCCGGCCGCGCTCATGCGCTCGTTCCCTGGGGATTGAGCAGGCGTGTCAGCGCGGCGATATCGGCCGCCGCCGCCATGCGCGCCGTGGTCTCTATGGAGCGGTAATGCCTGACGATGGCTTCGCCCGTGGAGGTGAGCGAGGCGCCGCCGCCGTGGGCACCGCCGGCGCTGGTGTTGACGGCCGGTGTCTGCAACGCACGGTTCATCTCGTCGACCAGCACCCAGGCGCGCCGGTAGGACATGCCCAGCGAACGGGCCGCGGCCGAGATGGAGCCCGCCTCGGCAATGGCTTCGAGCAACTGCACCTTGCCGGGACCGATGGCAATGGTGCTGTCGTTGTATACGCGCAGGCGGAACTGGACTTTGGAGGACATGGGGAAAGGACTTGGCACAGGAGAAAAGCGAACGTCAAGGTTAAGCGAAATCAACGGCTTGCGCCGTCACAGGGGCTAAGGGGAAATACGCAATGCATGGATCGCTACAGCGAAGGGGTGCTCTGGCAGAGCGTTCCTGCACACGGGCCGTCGGGGCCGGCGCGCTGCCGCTGCCGCCAGGGCGCCCGCTGCCTGCGCATCGTCTGCGAGTGCATTGGCGAGGCCCTTGACCTGCCGGCGCCGCGTCTCGATGCCTGTGTGCTGCGGCGCTATTTCGTCACATTGCCACCGGGTTTGCTAGCCTTTTTGCGCCAATGCAGCGCGGCGCTTGCCGCGCATCCGGGCCACGCGTCTACTTCTTGCTGCTTTCTGCCAGCAGGCGCTGGCATTGCGCATCTTCCTCGGCGGCCGGCACCGTGAGCGGCACCAGGGCCAGGGCGGCGGGTGCCACCACGGCGGCGGCCACGGCCGCGCCCGCGCGCAGCAGCAGCGGGCCGGGCTCCACCCCCACCTTGGGCTGGGCGAAACTGCCGCGCACGTACAGCGGCGTGCGCAGCGAGAAGAACTTCCACTTCAGCGACTCGGGCACGATGCGCAGGTCCATGGTCTCCTGCGCCAGGCTGATCTGTCCGGTGGCCTCGATGATGGCCTCGGGCGTGGCCAGCTTGACGTTGCGGGTGCGCGCAATGCCCTGCTTCACGGTCAGGTCGGCAACGGCGCAGTTGAGCTGCACTTCCTTGTCGGCGCCGAACAGCTTGGTGACGATGACGCTGCCCAGGTTCAGCGCGGCCAGGTCCAGGAGCTGCTTGCTGAAGCGGCCATCGCGCACATACAGGCGGATGTCGCCCGAGCTGGTGCCCAGCCATTCGGCAATGGACTGGCCCCGGCCCTCCAGCCCCAGCGCGCCGTCCATGCTGCCCAGGCTTTTCTTCATCAGTTCGATCTCGGGGAACAGGGCCGACAGCTGCAGCCCCTGGACCTTGCCCTGGAGGCTGGCCTTGGGCGGCTTGGCGCCGCTGTCCACCACGGCCTCGATGTCCAGCCTGCCCTTGGCCATGCCAAAGCGCAGCGGGGACAGGCGCAGCACGCCGTTGTCCATGACGGCATGGACGCTGAAGTCCTCGATGGGCAGGGCCTGGGGTCGCTCGATGCGGTCGCTCTTGAAGCGCACATCCATGTCCATGGCATTCCACTTGCTGGTGTCAAAGCGCTGCGCGGGCAGGGCCTTGCCGCTGGCCGCCTGCCGGGTCTTCTGTCCCTGCTTGGTGGACGGTGCTCCCACCACCGGCCCCAGGTCGGCCAGGCGCAGCTTGCGCGAGGCCAGATCGCCGCTGAGCTTGGGGCGCGGCTTGCCCGATGCGTAGTGCAGCGTGCCGCGCAGATCGCTCTGGCCCACGCGGCCATCGAATTCCTCGTAATCCCAGACGGCGCGCCCCGGCTCCAGGCTGCCGACCAGATGGCCATTGGTGTCGAAGGGCGGTGTGCGCGGCAGCAGCAGACCCGTCAGCGGGAACAGGTCGGCCATGCTGGAGCCGCGCAGGCGCACCTGCAGGTCCATGCCCTTGAGCGCCCTGGGATTGTCGAGAATGCCCTCGGCGCGGGCGCGCAGGCTGCCCGCATGGGCCCACAGCTTCACGGGAAAGCGTGCCTGTTCGCTTTGCAGGTCCAGCACGGGGCCGATGAGGCCCTGGGCCTCGACCGTGGCCTTGGCGATGCGGCCGGTCAGGCCGACGCGCATGCCATACGGAAAGTCTGGACTGGGCGGCTGCACAAGGCTGTCCAGACGTGCGCGCACCGCCATCTGGCGCACGCCATCGCTCCAGCCCACCAGGCCGCCGCGCAGGCTCAATTGCGCTACCTGAAAACGCCAGCGCGGCCCTGTGTGCTCGGGGCGCTTGAAGGTCCAGTTGTTGCTGCCATCCTTGCGCCGGGCAAAGACCAGGTCAGGGCCTTCCAGTTGCAGATGGTCCAGCAGCACATGCCGGCCCAGCAGCGGCCACAGCCGCAGGCTGGCCGTGGCGCGCGCGGCCGTGGCCATGGTGTCGGCGTCGCGCGGGGGTGGGGCCATTTTCTCGTCGGCCAGGACGATGCTGTCGCTGTCGATCTTGGGCGCGGAAGGGCTGGCCTGCGAGTCCTTGTCCTTGCCTTCGTCCTTGTCCTTCGCCTTTCCCTTGGGCTGTTCCTTGGCTTTTTCCTCGGGAAGGCGGCCCTTGTTCAACTGGTCGGGCGGCGCAGGCAGGGCGGGCAGCTCGGCACTGCCCTTGGCCGGCTCCTGCTCGACCTGCCAGCCTTCGGGCTGGCCCAGGGCCAGTTGCTCGGCCTCGATGGTCACGCCCGGGACCCAATGGCGCCAGCCCTGGTCCAGGGGCTGTGGCCAGGTCCAGCGCAGGCGCAGGTCGCCTTCAATGGCGAAGTGGCGGCCGGTGCTTTCGCTGACGCGCTCGTTGACCCAGGGCTTGGCCCGGTTCCAGTCGAAGGTGGCGATCAGGACCACAACCACGGCGAGCAGCAGCACCAAGGCCGACACCGTCCACAAAAGGGCGCGCAGCCAGCGGCGGCGGGCTGGGCGGTGGGGTGCTGGTGTGGCGGGGCTGTGGTTCGCTGTGTCGGTCGCTGTGTCTGTCATGGCGCAGGGGGCCGCTAAATGGGATTCGGTCCATCCTATCGCCATGAAAACGCTTGCCAAGGCCCGGGACGCGCTGGCGGGCAGCCGGCAGGCCCGCATACAGGAGATTGACCTACAGCGCGGCCTGCGGCGGGGAAGGGGTCGTCATCACGGCGTCTCCTGGCCCTGGCGCAGCCGGGTGGATGCCAGGGCGGCCACCACCAGCAGGCCCGCCATGATGAACAGGCCGTTGCGCGTGCTGCCCGTGGCCTGTTCGATCATCCCCATCACCGTGGGACCGATGAAGCCGCCCACCAGGCCACAGGTATTGACCAGGGCTATGCCGCCCGCCAGCCCCGCGCCCGCCAGCCGCGAGGCGGGAAACAGGAAGACCACGGACTGCACCACGAAGAACATCAGCGCCGTCAGGCTGAAACCCAGCAGGCCCAGGGCGGGCGAGGCCTTGCCCGCCAGCGCGGCCACCAGCAGGCCGGCGGCCATGGTGGCCAGGCCCGCCAGCAGCATGCGCCGGCAGCGCTGCGGGTGGGTGGCAAAGCGCGGCAGCCAGGCCGCACCGATGGCCGCTGCAATCCAGGGCACGGAATTGAGCGTGCCGATCTGCAGCGGCGAGAGCTGGCCGTAGGTGCCGATGATGCCCGGCAGGAAGAAGATCACCGTGTAGATGCTGATCTGGTGGCAGAAGTAGACAAGGATGGCCAGCCAGATCTGGCGGTCGCGCAGGCAGTCCCGGAGCGAGTGGCCCACCTGGCCGGCGCTGGCCTGCTGGTCCTGCTCGGCCTGCAGGCGTTGCAGTACCTCGCGCGATTCGGCGGCCGTCAGCCAGGGCGCGCTGGCCGGGCCGTCGGGCAGCTTCTTCCAGACCACCCAGGCCAGGGCCACGGCGGGCAGGCCCTCGATCACGAACATCCACTGCCAGCCATGCCAGCCCAGGAAGCCGTCCATCTGCAGCAGCGCGCCGCCCACGGGGCCGCTGAGGATGTTGGCAATGCACACGCCCAGCAGGAAGTAGCCGATGGCGCGGGCCCGTTCCTCGCGGCCGAACCAGTAGGTAAGGTAGAGCATCACGCCGGGGAACAACCCCGCCTCGGCGGCGCCCAGCAGCACGCGCATCACGTAGAACGAGGTCTCTCCGGTGATGAAGGCCATGCCGGCCGACAGCAGGCCCCAGGTCACCATGATCCGTGTGATCCAGAACCGCGCGCCCACCCTGTGCATGACAAGGTTGCTGGGCACCTCCAGCAGGGCGTAGCTCAGGAAGAACAGCCCCGCGCCCAGGCCGTAGGCGGCCGCCGAGATGCCCAGGTCCACCTCGATGTGCGACTTGGCCAGCGCAATGTTGGTGCGGTCTATAAAGCTGATCACATAGGACAGCACCAGCAGCGGCATCAGCCTGCGGAAGATGCGGGCGTTGAGCGCCGCGCTGGCACTGCTGGCCGCATTGCCAGGAACTGGCGGCGGCGCATGGACGGAATGGCTGGACATGGTGCTTGTCTCCTTCAAGGCTTGGGGGGCGTGGGGCGGAACTTCCAGGGACCGGCCCGGCCTGCTGCTGCAGGCTCTGGTGCTATGTGCTGGATGGGGGGAAAGGGGGCTCAGAAGGCCACATTGGCCGCACCCTTGAGGCCCAGCATCCGGCGCGCCTCGTCAGGCGTGGCGACGTCGACATTCAGGGCCTCGAGCACGGTGCGGATGCGGCGCACCTGCTCGGCGCTGGAGGTGGCCAGCTGCCCCGGGCCTATCCACAGAGAGTCTTCCAGCCCCACGCGCACATGCGAGCCCATGGCCGCGCCCATGGTGGCCAGCGGCAGCTGGTTGCGCCCGGCGCCCAGGATGGACCACTGGTAGTTGCTGCCCAGCAGGCGGTCGGCCGTGCGGCGCATGTGCATCAGGTCCTCCGGGTGGCCGCCGATGCCGCCCAGGATGCCGAACACCGACTGCACGAACACGGGCCCCTGAACCAGCCCCCGGTCCACGAAATGCGCCAGGTTGTGCAGGTGGCTGATGTCGTAGCACTCGAACTCGAAGCGCGTGCCTTGGGCTTGGCCCAGCCGCAGGATGCCTTCGATATCGGCAAAGGTGTTCTTGAAGACCAGGTTGCGGCTGTTTTCCAGGTGCTCGCGCTCCCAGGCGTGTTCCAGGTTCTTGAAGCGCTCCAGCATGGGGAACAGGCCGAAGTTCATCGAGCCCATGTTCAGCGAGGCCAGCTCGGGCTGGAACTCGGTCACGGGCCGCATGCGCTCTGGCACAGTCATGTGCGGGCTGCCGCCCGTGGTGATGTTGACGATGGCATCGCTCTCGGCACGGATCGCCTTGAGAAAGGGGCGGAACAGCTCCGGGTCCTGTGAAGGGCGCCCGTCGCGGGGATCGCGGGCATGCAGGTGCACGATGGCGGCGCCGGCCTCGGCGGCATCGATGGCGGCGCGCGCAATCTGCTCGGCCGTCACGGGCAGGTGGGGCGACATGCTGGGCGTGTGGATGGCGCCCGTGGGCGCGCAGGTGATGATGGCTTTGGTGCGGGTGGCCATGGAAGGTCCTTGCAAACGGTGAAAAGGCGAGAGGAGGGGAGGAGGAGAGGGCGCTCAGCTCAGCGCCTGGGTCAGGCCATCGACGGCCAGCTCCTGGCCCGTGACATGGCCGGCCAGCGGGCTGGCGGCAAACACGGCCATGTTGGCAATGTCGCGCGCCGTGGCCATGCGGCCCAGCGCGGCCTGGTGCGTGTAGCTGCGCGTGACGTCCTCCAGCGGCAGGCCGCGCGCCTGCGCCTTGGCGGCAATCACGTCGCGGATGCGCGGGCCGTCCACGGCGCCCGGCAGGATGGCGTTCACCCGGATGCCGTCGGCGCCCAGCTCCAGCGCCAGCGACTTGGTGAAGCCGATCACGGCCCACTTGGACGCCGAATAGGCCGTGCGGCCCGGCATGCCCAGGTGGCCTGCCGCCGAAGACAGGTTGACGATGGCCGCCTGCCGGCCCTCGCGTGCCGATTGCCGAAGCCGGGGCACGGCCAGCCGTGTGCACAGGAAGGCGCCGGTGATGTTCACATCCAGCGTGCGCTGCCAGTCGGCCAGGTCCAGCGTCTCCACCGCGCCCGTGGGGCCGGCCACCCCGGCGTTGTTGACGAGGATGTCCAGGCCACCCAATTCGTTGTCCACGGCCTTGAACAGGGCCTGCACCTGCAAGGCATCCGACACATCGGCAAGACGGCCGCTGGCGCCGGGCAGGGCGGCAGCCAGCGCATCCAGGCTGGCCTGGGCCACGTCACAGACCATGACGCGCGCGCCGGCCTCGGCAAAGGCGCGGCTGATTTCCAGGCCGATTCCGGCGGCGCCCGCCGTCACCAGGACGCGCTGGCCGGCCAGAAGATCGTTTTTCCACATGCGGGGACTCCTTGGGAACTCAAACAAAGGTGAAAGGGATTCGGGTTGGGTTTGGATTTTGTATCTGTGATCACAGATCAAATATGGTGAATACCCTATGCGCCATGACAGCGGCGGCGCCGCGCTACCATCGCCGCCATGGCCATCAACGAACTAGTCACCCCACTCAAACGGCAGACCCTCAGCAGCGATGTCTATGCACAGCTCAGGGAATTGCTGATCACGGGCCAGATGATTCCGGGCGAGCAGATCTCGCTGCGCACCACGGCCAGCGCGCTGGGCGTCAGCGTCATGCCCGTGCGCGAGGCCGTGCACCGGCTCGTGGCCGAGCAGGCGCTGGAACTCACGCCCAACCGCGCGCTGCGCGTGCCCTTGATGACGGAAAGCGCCTTCCGCGAGATCACGCGCATCCGCGTCAACCTCGAAGGCCTGGCCACGGAGCAGGCGGCACGGCAACTGCCGGCCGCCGAGCTGGAACGCATCGCCGCCCTGCAGGACCGCTTTGCGGCCGAGATGGCCAGCGCCGCGCCGGACGGCGCGCGGCTCATCGCCTTCAACAAGGATTTCCACTTCGCCGTCTACAGCGCGGCCGGCATGCCCATGCTGCTGCAGATGATCGAGGCGCTGTGGCTGCGCATAGGTCCCATCCTCAACCACGACATGCGCTCGGGCTCGCGCCGCGTGAGCGAACAGGTGGCGGTCGGCCACCACGCGCGCCTGGTCGAGGCCCTGCGTCGCGGCGATGCGCCAGCCGCCAAGGAGGCGCTGCGCGGCGACATCGAAAGCGCGGCCGATTACATCGTTTCGGCGGGCGTGCTGGTGACGGCCGATGGTGCCGCGGGCGGTGGGGATGACGGCGCGCCGGAAGTCCTGCGCCGCTAGAATCGCCGCCCCATGCACAACGCCCACGACCCCAAGGTTCTTCCCATACGCGACGGCGTCAGCCCCAGCTGCGTGGTGCTGCCCAGCCAGGGCCGCGGGTTGCTGATCGATTTTCTGGCCGAGCGCCTGCCGGCCGTGGCGCGCGAAGACTGGCTGCGGCGCCTGGCGCTGCGCGAGGTGGTGGACGAGCATGGCCGCGCCGCCGATGCAGACACGGCCTTTGCGCCGGGCCTGCGCTACTACTACTACCGCGAGCTGCAGGCCGAGCCGCCCATCCCCTTCGAGGCCGAGGTCCTCCACCGCGACGCGCATCTGCTGGTGGCCGACAAGCCGCATTTCCTGCCCGTGGTGCCGGCCGGCAGGTACCTGCAGCAGACGCTGCTGGTGCGGCTCAAGCGCGCGTTCGACCTGCCCGAGCTGTCGCCCATCCACCGCATCGACCGCGACACGGCGGGACTGGTGGTGTTTTCGGTGCAGCGCGCCACGCGCGGCATCTACCAGGCGCTGTTCCGCGACCGTGCCATCCACAAGACCTACGAGGCCGTCGCGCCCTGGCGCGAGGACGTGGTTTTCCCGCGCACGCATGAAAGCCGCATGGAGGAAAGCGGCCATTTCTTTCGCATGCACGAGGTGGCCGGCACGCCCAACACCCGCACCCACATGCAGGTGCTGGAGCAGCGCGGCCGCTGGGCGCGCTACCGGCTGGAGCCCGAAAGCGGCAAGCGCCACCAGTTGCGCGTGCACATGGCCGCCCTGGGCCTGCCGCTGTGGGGTGACGGCTTCTATCCCGAAGTGCATGACATGCCCGAGGGCGACTACTCGCGCCCGCTGCAACTGCTGGCGCGCAGCCTGGCCTTCACCGATCCTCTGGACGGCCAGTCGCGGCGCTTTGACAGCCGCCGCCAGTTGCTGCCGCTGACCGACCTGTAGAGGCCTTGCCGCTGCTGGAAACCGCTGGCTTTTTTGTCCATGGCCTTGCCATGGGATAGGCCGGTTGCGGACATTTAACGGACAACTTTGTCCGATAATTGTCCGCATGACTTCCAAAAGACCCAGTGCCGATATCCGCCGCGCCCAGTTGCTGGACGCGGCCGATGCCGTGTTTTCCGAGCATGGCGTGACCGCGCCGCTGGACCTGGTGGTCGAGCGCGCCGAAGTCGGCCGCGCCACGCTGTACCGGCAGTTTCCTGACCGGCGTGCGCTGATGCTGGCGCTGCTGGAGCGTTCGCTGGACAACATGCGCCTCGCGGCCGAGGCCATGGCCGAGGACGACGATGCCTTCTACAAGCTGCTGTCGCGCCTGGCCGAGCGCATTGCGGTCTCGGCCCCCATCACCGATTACTGGCGCACGGTGGAGCGCGGCGACGAGGTCATCGCCCAGGCCCGCGTTGCCATGTGGCAGATCTTTCGGCCGGCCATGGACCGGGCCGTGGCCTGTGGCCATTGCCGCCAGCCGCTGACGCAGGCCGAGCTGTCCCTGGTCTTCGGCATGCTGGGCGCCTCGCTGCGCGGCGAGACGCCGCAGCAGCGGCGCACCCTGGCGCGCAAGGCGCTGCAGATCGTCTGGCAAGGCTTGAAGGCCTGACATGGCCACCACACCCACTCCACCGGGGCCCGTGCTGCCCCCGTCGCCCCCCGTCGTCTACCTCAAGCCCCCGCCGGACTGGGAGGAGCATGAGAAGCCCAGCCTGCCGGGCTCGCCGTCCATGCCGCTGCACCAGCCGGCCGTGCGCGCCGCCTATGGCCTGATCGCCGTGCTGGTGGCGCTGACGGGCGGCCTGGGCAATGCACTGTTCACGGCCAACCTGCCCACCATCCAGGGCCAGATGGGGCTGACGTCTTCCGAGGCCGCCTGGCTGACCGGCGCCTACGTCATGCTCAACATGACGGCCAACCTGCTGGTCTACAAGTTCCGCCAGCAGTTCGGCATGCGGCTGTTCGCCGAGATCGGGCTGGGCCTGTATGCGCTGCTGACGCTGCTGCACCTGGTGCTGGGCAGCTACACCAGCCTGCTCATGCTGCGCGCGGCCAGCGGCCTGGCGGGCGCCACCTGCAGCACGCTGGGCACGCTCTACATGCTGCAGGCCGCGCCGCGCAAGCATGTGCTCAAGATGCTGGTCATCGGCGTGGGGCTGGGGCAGATCGCCACGCCGCTGGCCTGGATCCTCTCGCCGGGCCTGCTGTTCAACAGCGAGTGGCACAACCTCTATCTGTTCGAGGCCGGCCTGGCCCTGATCTCGTTCGCGGGCGTGGTGGTGCTCAAGCTGCCGCCGGGCGTGCATATCCGCAGCTTCGAGCGGCTGGACTTCCTGACCTTCTTCCTCATGGTGCCCGGCGTGGGCCTGCTGATCGCCGTGCTGGTGCAGGGCTACAACCACTGGTGGCTGGACACGCCCTGGCTGGCCTGGATGCTGATCGGCTCCATCGTCCTGCTGAGCGTGGCGCTCTACATCGAGCACCACCGCCGCAATCCCATGCTGCAGACGCGCTGGTTCGTGCTGGCGCCCACGGTGCGCTTCGTGACCGGTGCGCTGCTGCTGCGCTTTCTGACCACCGAGCAGACCTATGGCGTGATCGGCATGCAGCGCATGCTGGGCATGACGGTGGACCAGATGCAGCCGCTGTTCATCGTCATCCTGCTGGGCACCATCGTGGGCATTGCCGTGTCGGCGCTGACCTTCGGGCTGGAGAACATGGGCAAGCAGATCGTGGGCTCCATCGTGCTGTTCGCGCTGGCGGCCTGGCTGGACCACAGCCGCACCAGCCTGGCCCGGCCCGAGGACTTCTTCGGCAGCCAGTTCCTCATGGCCGTGGGCGCGGGCCTGTTCATGGGGCCGCTGATGCTGATCGGCGTGGTGCAGGGCCTGAAGTTCGGCGCGCACTACATGCTGACGGCCATCGTCACCATCTCCATGACGCAGGCCATGGGCGCGCTCATGGGCTCGGCCCTGCTGAGCACCTACCAGATGCACCGCGAGCAGGTGTATTCGGCCGCCATCGTGGCCGACGTCGATCCCACCGACCCCATCGTGGCCGACCGCCTGCGCCTGCAGCAGCAAAGCCTGGCCCGCGTAATCGCCGACCCGGCCCTGCGTGCGGCTCAGGGCACGGCCCAGCTGGCGCAGGCCGCACGCCGCGAGGCCAATGTGCGCGCCTACAACGACGTGTTCGCCCTCACGGCCGGCGTGGCCGTGCTCTACCTGCTGTGGATGCTGGCCCTGGCCGGCCGCGCACGCCAGCGCGCCTTCGTGGAGCGCATGCGCGCCGCCGCTGCCGATGCCTCGGCCATGCGCGGCACCGATGCCGCCGCGCCGCAGGACGCGCCGGGCCAGCCGCCCACCCAACCCGTCGCCCGCGCCTGAAACCGTTCGCCCAGAGAAAAGACAACAACATGAGTGACTCCGAAAATTCCAATGGCAGCACGGCCGCCTCTGCCTCGCCTGCGCCGGCTCCCGCTGCGGCGCCTTCGCCTTCGCCATCGTCATCGCCATCGCCATCGCCCAAGCTCATCAAGCCCTCGCTGCGCAGCGTGCTGGTGATGCTGGTGGTCGCACTGGCCGGCGTGCTGCTGGTGCTGCGTGCCTGGAACCTGTTCCCCTTCGCGGGCACCGTGGTCAGCACCGACAACGCCTATGTGCGCGGCGCCGTCACCGTGCTCGCGCCCCAGGTCAGCGGCTATGTGACCGAGGTGCTGGTGCAGGACTACGAGAACGTCAAGGCCGGCCAGCCCCTGGTGCGCATCGACGCACGCACCTACGAAGCTGCCCAGGCACAGGCCCAGGCCCAGCTGGCCAATGCCCGCGCGCAGCTGGCCAATGCCGACCAGACCCAGGCCCAGAACCGCGCCACGCTGGGCGCCAGCCGCGCCGGCCTGGCGGCGGCGCAGGCCGAATCCGACCGCGCCGCAGCCGAGCTGCAGCGCGTGCAGGCGCTGTCCGAGCGCGGCTCCGTCTCGCTCAACGAGCGCGACAAGGTGCGTGCCACCGCGCGCCTGGCGTCCACCAACGTGGCCAAGGCCCAGGCCGACATCGAGATCAACGCCCAGAAGATCAAGGCGACGACGGTGAACCGCGCCTCGCTCGAAGCCCAGGTCCAGATGGCCGAGGCGCAGCTGCGCCAGGCCCAGATCAACCTGGACAACACCGTGGTGCACGCGCCCGGCGATGGCCAGGTCAGCGAAGTCGGCGTGCGCCGGGGCCAGTACGTCACGGCCGGCTCCCAGCTCATGTACGTGGTGCCGCACACGCTGTGGGTGGTGGCCAACTTCAAGGAAACCCAGACCGCCCAGGTGCGCATAGGACAAGCTGTGCGCTTCAGCGTCGATGCGCTGGGCGGCGCCCACCTCACGGGCCGCGTGCTGGAGATCGCGCCGGCCACGGGTTCGGAATTCAGCGTGCTCAAGGCCGACAACGCCACGGGCAACTTCACCAAGGTCGTGCAGCGCCTGCCGGTCAAGATTGCAATCGATCCCGACCAGGAACTGGCCGCCAGGCTGCGCGCGGGCATGTCGGTGGTGGTGCGGCTGGATACGGCGCAGCCTGAGCCCCAACCCGCACAGCAGCCCGAACCGCAACTCGCACAGCAGCCCGCACCCCAACCGGAGGCCCGCCCATGACCGCCCGCGCACTGGTCCTGGCCATCGCCTGCGCCGCCGCGCTGGCCGGCTGCAGCGTGCCGCCGCTGAGCACCGCGCCCGAAGCGGCCCGGCCCGCCATGCCCGCCCAGTGGAGCGGGGCAGGGCAGGAGCCGGCCGCCGCCGTCCAGGCATCGTGGTGGCAGGCCTTTGGCGATCCGCTGCTCACGCGCTGGGTGGAACTGGCCCAGTCCCGCAACAACGATGTGCTGCTGGCCCTGTCGCGCGTGGATGAGGCGCGGGCCAACCTGGATGTGGCAGGCGCTGCGGGCCTGCCCCAGCTCTCGGCCACGGCCGGCGCCTCCACGGGCCGCAGCCTGGGCGCGCGGGGCCTGGCGCACACGCGCTCGGTTCAGCCCGGCCTGCAGGCCAGCTGGGAGCCTGATCTGTGGGGCCGCATCGCCCACCTGGAAAAGGCCGCCGCCCTGCGCCTGCAGGCCAGCGAGGCCGACCGCGACGCCGTGGCCCTGGCCGTGGCCGCCACCACGGCCCAGGCCTATGTGGGCCTGCGCTCGCTGCAATCGCAGCTGCAAGTGGCCCAGGCCACGGCCCGCTCGCGCGAACAGGCCCTGCGCCTGGCCGATGAGCAGGCGCGCGTCGGCTACACCTCGCAATTGCAGCTCACCCAGGCCCAGGCCGAGCTGCAGGGCGTGCAGCAGGCCGTGGAGCAGCTGGAACTGTCGCTGGCGCGCCAGCGCACGGCGCTCCTGCTGCTGGCCGGTGGCGAGGGTGACGAGCAGGCTGCCGCGCTCATGGCAACAACCGACGGCCAGTCCGCTGCGCTGGGCGCACCGCCGCCTGCGCCGGCCGCCGGCCTGCCTTCGGCCTTGCTGCAGCGCCGCCCCGACATTGCACGGGCGCAGCTGCAACTGGCGGCCGCCGACGAAAGCCTGGCCGTGCAGCGCACCGCCTTCCTGCCCCAGGTCTCGCTGACGGCCAGCGCCGGCAGCCTGCTGGTCAACGCCCTGCAATACCACCCGGCCACGGTCTGGGCCCTGGGTGGCAGCGTGCTGGCGCCGCTGTTCACGGGCGGCCGGCTGCAGGGGCAGTTCGACGCCGCCGCCGCCCAGCGCGACCAGGCCGCCTATGCCTACCGTGGCGTGGTGATCAAGGCCCTGGCCGATGTGGAAAACGCCCTGGTCGGCACCCGGCGCCTGCAGTCGCAGTGGCAGCACGCCAGCGAACGCGAGGCGGTGCTGCAGCGCTCCCTGGGCTTTGCCAAGGACCGCTACGAGGCCGGCTACGCCAGCTACCTGGAAGAGCTGGACGCCCAGCGCAATCTCTACCAGGCCCAGCAGGAAGTCATACGCCTGCGCCAGAGCCAGCTGGAAAACGCCATTGCGCTGTACCAGGCGCTGGGCGGCGGCTGGCAGGCCGCCACCACACCAGTCGCTGCACCTGTCGCCAGCCCCGCCCGCTGATCAGACCTTCTCGATGCGCGCAGGCAGGCCCTGGCGCACCGCGGCGCCCGACACCCAGTCCACCCACACGTTTTTGCAGCCGGGCCGCGTGGGATCGGCAAAGCCCAGGTCGTTGAGGTTCACGCCATTGGCATGCTCGGCGTTCACCGGCATGGGCTGGCCGTCGATGCTGTGGCGGCCCGCGCCCAGCTCGCGGTGGCCGTAGCCGTGCTCGATGGCCACGGTGCCCGGCATCACGCCATCGCGCACCATGGCCACGGCCGTCACCGCGCCGCCAGGCGTGCGGATGCGCACCGTGTCGCCGTTGGCGATGCCCAGCCGCTCGGCGTCATCGCGGTGCAGGGACACCGGGTTGTGCGGATGCACCTGGCGCAGCCGCGAGACGGCAATCGACATGGAACTCATCAGGTTGGACTTGTACGAGGTCAGCAGCAGCGGCCATTGCTGCTCGCCGAAATGCGTGCGCATGGCGCTGCCGTCGGCCAGCCGCGCCGGATACCAGGTGGGGCAGCCGCTGTAGCGCTCGCCCGTCATGGCGTGGCGCATGCGGGCCAGCTCCTCGCTCCAGACCTGCAGGGCAGGCGCGTGGGCCTTGCGGGTGTGGCCGTCCTTCCAGGCGTCCTCGATGCGGTCGAAGCGCCCGCCGCGCGTCAGCAGCATGGCCACCTGGCGCCATTCATCGTCCTTCAGGCGCTGGCGCAGCGCGGGCACCAGCGTGTCCACGCCGGTGATGGCGATGTCGTCATCGCTGGCCGCCGGCACGGGCTTGCCGCCTGCCCAGGCCACGTTGGCCAGGGCATGGATGAAGAAGTCCTCGGCCGAGCGCAGCGCATGGGGCTGGCCCTGGGCGTCCTTGATGGCGGCCTCGCCAAAGCCGGGCAGGCCCAGCCGTTCTGCCACGGCGAAGAGGAAGCTCTCCACATTCACGGGCTGGCCGCCGGCCGTGCGCGCCACGGCGGGCTGCACCACGGGCCAGCGCACGGTGGAGCTTTTGGCCACCACGTCGGCCCAGGGCGCCGAGATGCCCCAGCTCTCGTAGGTCACGGTATCGGGCACGATGAAATCGGCCAGCGCGCTGGTCTCGTTGATGAAGGGGTCGATGGAGACGATCAGCGGCAGCTTCTTCGGGTCCTTGAGATCGTCCACCAGCGCATTGCGAAAGCCCGCAATGCCGTAGACGGGGTTGCTCATGTGGTTGATCCAGGCCTTGGCGCGGTAGGGGTAGCCGGCCAGCGCGCTGGCCAGCATCTCGCTGGACAGGCCGCCCACGGCCGGGTACCACGGGGCCTGGGCGGCGGGGTAGTCCTTCGCGCCCTCGGGCTGGCCCTCGCGCTTGCGCTGGAATTCCGCGCTTTTCTCGTAGGGCTGGCGGTGGCGTGACAGCGCCAGGCCGCGCGGCTTGACCTTGCCGTCGAAGTTGGCGAAGTCGTAGCGCGGACCCGGGCCGAAGGGGCCGAACGGGCCGGCATCCAGCACCAGGCCGCCCTGCACGTTGAGGTTGCCCACCAGGGTGTTGAGCATGCTGATGGCGTAGGCGGTGTAGAAGCCCGCGCCGCTCATGGTGCCGCCGTGCGCATCGGCCACGGCGCGCTTGCCATGGCTGGTGAACTCGCGCGCCAGCGCCTCGATCTCGCCGCGCGCCACGCCGCACAGCGCCGCGTATTCGTCCAGTGTCTTGAGGCTGGCCTGCTCATGCAGCTTGGCCAGCGAGGAGCAGACCGACAGCTCGGGGGCCTGGTCCGCGCCTTCGGCCTTCATGCCGGGCACGGCCACGCGGGTGCGCACCATCAGCTGTGCAGGCTCGGCCTGGGTGTGCGGCGCCAGGCTGCCATCGGCACGCTGCACCACGAACACATCCTGGGCCGGCTTGCCGTCTTCGGCCGGCGCGGGCAGGGCCCAGCCCACGTCGGCGCCGCGCAGAAAGCTGCCATGGCGCGGGTGGCCGGGGTCGTTGACCAGCAGGTGCGTGGCATTGCTCCAGGACGCCTCGCCTGCCGCCTGCATGGCGGCCGGGCCGGGCTGGGCGAGAAAGCCCGTGTCATGGCGCGCCTCGTCCAGGATGACGCGGATCAGCGCCATGGCCAGGGCCAGGTCGCTGGCCGGCTTGACGGCCAGCCAGCGGTTGCCGCTGCCCGCAGCCAGGCTGGACGAGGTCGGCAGCACGGGCGAGACCACCACGTAGCGGAAACGGTTGTCCTCGCGCGAGCGGGCCTCGGCCAGCTCGCGGCCCTGGCGCTGGAAGGGGTTGCCGGACTGCGCGGGCGCCGCGCCGATGAACAGGCCGAAGCTGGCATGGCTCCAGTCCGGCTTGCCGTGCGGCATGCCGGGCAGGTCGCCCAGGGCCGCTGCCGCACCCACGCGAAAACTCTGGCCGCAGTAGGCGCCGTGGTTGCTGACGTTCACGGTGCCGAAGGACGGCCCTGCAAAGCGGCGCAGCAGCTGGGCGCGGCCTTCGTTGGAGGCGTCGGTCACCAGCAACTGGTTGGAGCGCGGGCCGAACTCGGGGTTGTCGGCGTCCAGCGGCGTCTTGGTGTCCCAGATGGCGCGCAGGCCCTCGACCTGGCCTTCGCCGAACAGATCGCCGCCCTCGCAGACTTCCTGCACCAGCTGCTCGAAGGAAATGCTCTGCCAGCGACCGCTGCCACGCGGGCCCACGCGCTTGAGCGGGGTGAGCACGCGGTGCGGCGCACTCTGGTGCTCCAGCATGGACGAGCCGCGCGCGCAGGCCGTGGCCCGGCCCTCCAGGCCCAGCTCCTTGCCCAGCTTGGCGTAGACCTCGCGCACGGGTTCGTCCATGGCGGCTGGCCGCGTGGTGGCCAGCGGGTGGTAGGGGTTGCCTGCCACGCGCAGGATGCGGTTGCTGGCGGTATCGACACGCACGCGCACGCCGCACTGCGTCCAGCAGCCCAGGCAGCTGGAGGGGCTGACCACCTGGCCGGGCTGGGTGGCGAGCGCGCCCGTGGCCGGGTCGATGCGGAACTCCGGCGTCAGCGAATTGCCGCGCGTGGCGCTGGCCGTGGGCGTGCCCGAGGTGCCTGCAACCAGGCCCTTGGCACCGCGCGCCAGTGTTTCACCGTAGCCGGCCGCAAAGGCGGCCAGCCCACTGGCGGTGAGGCCACCGCGCAGCAGCAGGCGGCGGCATGTGGCCTCGGCATCCAGGGAATCTTCGGGAGCTTGGGGGAGTTTCTTCTTGTCGGTCATGAAAGGCTTTCTGTGGCGCGGCCGGCCGGTGGCGGGCCGCGCTCCGTGAATGGGTAAGGGGTCGTCAGGGCGGCGGTGTCAGAGGGCGCGGGCCGCGGCCGAGCGCGCGGGAAACAGCTCCAGCGCCCAGGTGGCCAGCGTCACCAGCGCGATGCACAGGCCGGCCACGCCCAGCATGCCCAGCAGGCCGTCGCCGCCCAGCGGCATGTGGTAGATGTACAGGCCCGCGCCGTACTTGGGCACGCCCTGCACGCCCATGAACAGCGCCCAGCGGAAGGCCCAGGCCGCGGCGGCCAGGCCCAGCCCCAGGGCCAGCGTGTAGCGCGGGCAGGCCATGCGCTGCCCACCCCGCACCAGCGCCCACAGCAGGGCGGCACCGGCCACGGCCGAGCCCAGCATGCTCAGGCGCCAGACCGGAAACTGCTGCCACAGCTGCAGCGCCGCCTGGAAGGAGCGGCCCTGGCCCAGCCAGCCGGCAACGGCCCAGACCGCCACCATGGCCAGCAGGCACAGCGCCAGCGCCAGGCCCAGCACGCGCAGGGCCTGCAGGGCGCCGGCATCGGGGCGGTGGCGGGCGGGCAGAAAGCGCGCCGTCACCAGCATGCAGCCCACCGTGGCCAGCCAGCCCGTGAGTGCCAGGTTCAGCGGCACCCACAGCGTGTTCCACAGCGGGCGCGAGCGCACGGCCATCAGCTCGGCGCCGGTATAGGCGGTGATGGTCAGCGCAGACACGGCCAGCAGCGGCGCCAGCCAGCGCAGCCACTGCGGCCGGCCCAGCCACCAGGCCAGCACGAAGGCCAGCGCCAGTCCCACGAAGACCGGCAGCAGCAGGGCGCCCACCGACATCCACGACCACGGCGTGAAGTGCGCATAGAAATGCCAGAAGCGCGCAGGCTGGTGCAGGTCGGCCAGCAACGACACGGGCGCGGCGATGGCGCTCACGGCCAGCACCAGCACGGCGGCCGGCAGCAGGCGCGCCATGGCGCTGGCGCGCGGCGCCCAGGCGCAGGCGGCGGCCAGCAGGGCGGCGCCCGTGGCAATGCCGGCCAGGAAGAAGTACTGCACGGCCCAGGGCAGCCAGGCCGATTCGTAGGCGGGGGTCAGGAGTTCGACGATGTGCATGGGGTGCTCCTTGCGTTCAGTGGGAAGTGACCAGCCGCACGCTGGCCTGCCCGTCCACGCCGTCGACGAAGGCGTCGGGCAATCCCAGGTAGTACACATGCGGGTCCGTGCCCATGGCGGGCTTGAGCACCTTGAGGTCCTTGGCGTGCTCGCGCATGCGCTGGCGGATCTCGCTGCCCTCGTCGTTGAGGTCGCCGATCACGCGGGCGCCGCCCACGCAGCTTTCCACGCAGGCCGGCAGCAGTCCGGCTTCCAGGCGGTGCTCGCAGAAGGTGCACTTGTCGGCGGTCTGCGTCTCGTGGTTGATGAAGCGTGCGTCATAGGGGCAGGCCTGCACGCAGTAGCCGCAGCCCACGCAGCGCTCGTTGTCCACCAGCACGATGCCGTCGCTGCGCTGGAATGTGGCCTGCACCGGGCAGACCGGCACGCAGGGCGGGTTGTCGCAGTGGTTGCACAGGCGCGGCAGGTTGAGCATGGCCGGCGGCAGGTCCTCGTTGCCCGCGTGCTGCACCTCGTACTGCAGCACCGTGGTGCGGAACTGGCCCAGCGGTGGCAGGTTCTCCATGGAGCAGCTCACCGTGCAGGCCTGGCAGCCTATGCAGCGGCGCAGGTCCACCAGCATGCCGTAGCGCCTGCCGGCCTCGCCGGGACGGCGCGGCGGTTGAAAACCGGGGGTGTCGGGCGCGGCCGCCGCCACGGGCAGGGCCACGGCCGCCATGGCAGCGGCCAGCAGGTCCTGCAGGAAGCCGCGCTTGCCGGCGGCGGGCTGCGCATGGGAGAGGGTAGGGGCGGGGATGTCCTGGGAGGAGGGCTTGCAGCTGCAGTCGTTGCAGCCGCTGCCGGCGCGGGATGTTTTTGGCATGGCCTGTCTTTCATCGTCCTGCGGCCACGGATCGTGGTCGCTCAAACTCAATAAAGCATTAAAAATATGCTTTTTATATTGAATTTAATATATGAAATTCAGGGCCTTGGTGGCTTGATGTGAGTCAAGCAATGGGCTTTCCAAGTGGCTGCCGAGTGCCTGCAAAGCGCCACCGACTGCCTGCCATGGACAGGCGCCCAAGGCAGTCCATAGCGTGTGGCGCAGGGATTAAGACGGGGTTAACAGGGTGACTGCATTCCTCGGGAATGCAGGGCGCGTATCGGAAATCACCCTCTTGTTTCCGTGCGCGGCCCCGGTCTACGCTGCTTGTGTCGCCACTGCCAAGGAGTTCTCCATGAACCATGCCCTGAACAGCCTTGCTTCGGAACTGGACCTTGCCGCCGAAGCCGGCGAGCACCTGAGGCTGCAATTCACACAGGCCTGCGTGGACCGCATCGCGCACCTGCTGGAAGACCCGGACGTCATCCGCTGCGCACAAGGCCTTCGCCGCTACCTGGACGGCCAGATCGACAGGCAGGAGCTGGACCGCCTGGCCCGCGAGGCTGCCAGCCTGGCCAACCACCACCAGGGATCACGCTCCCTCGACGGCTGCGGCCATGCCGCCGTGTCCGCCACCTATGCCACGGCCCATGGGCTGGCGGGCCGGGCGCTGCAGGCGGCCGACTATGCGGCCTACGCCATGGTCTATGGCGAGGGCGGCCACGGCGCCGTCACGGACCGCGAATCGTTCGAGCCTGAATACCAATGGCAGGCGCGCTGCCTGGCCTCGCTGGCGCAGGCCGCTCAGCAGCGCACGTAGCACCAGGCCGACTGCTGCAGCAGGGCCAGTGACTCGATGCCGCCCTGCGGCAGCACGCGCATGCCGGCAGGCGCCTCGCGGCCCAGCTTCCTGAGCGTGTTCGGGCAGACCAGCGCATGAGCCAGGGCGTCCGCATCCAGATGCTGCGGCGTGCCCGGCGCGGCGTCCAGCAGCGCCTCGACGGCCGGGCCGTTGATGACGATGCGGACCTCGGCACCGGGCCGGTCCTGGCGCAGGTTGGCCAGATTGCTGCGTGCACGGGCCAGGGCGCCGGGCGTGGGCGCATGCAGCACGATGCGCAGCGGCGGCGCATCCGGCCGGGCGGGGAACAGGTCACTCCAGTCGCTGGAGGAGGTGGAAGCGGCGGGAGAACGGCTTGTGCTCATGGTCGTCCTCGTCATTTCCTGCCACGCGGCCCCATGACCTCTTCCAGCAGGCCCGGCGGCAGGCCGGTGCGTACCTGCACCACTCCCTTGTCATCCTTCCAGACCAGGGCCGGCGTGGCACGCAGTCCCCAGGTGGACATCAGCGAGGCATGGTTGGCCAGCACCTGCCGCGTGGCCTGCGGCACCGGGGCCAGCGGCGTGGCGCCCGCGCCCTCTGCGCTGGCGCGGCCGGCCCTGGCATAGGCGCGTGCGTGCTCGGCCAGGGCCTGCTCGGGCTGGCGCGCGGTCAGCAAGGCGGCGGCCTTGCCCTCGCTGCTGGGCTTGAGGATGCCCACCAGAATGTGGCGCAACTGCACCTGGCCACTCTCCACCCAGGGCCGGGCATCGTTCCACAGCTGGTTGCAATAGGGGCAGTTGGGGTCGGTGAACACATAGACCGTGCGCGGCGCGTCGGCGCGGCCATCCGGTATGGACTGGGCGCGCTGCACATCGCCCCACAGCTGCTCGCCCATTGGCTTTTGCACGGCGGCCTGCAGGGCCTGGGCGTTCACGTCGCGGCCCTGGGCGTCGATCACCGTGCCCAGCACCCAGTGCTTGCCGTCGGGCATGCGGTAGATGGGCACGGGCTGGCGGTCGCGGTAGGCGGCCCAGGCCTTGAGTCCGCCCACGGCCGGCAGCGGTCCCACCAGGGTCAGTCCCTGCTGGGCCAGAAACTCCTCCGATGGCAGCTCGGACGCCGCGGCCGGCAGGGCCAAGGCTGCCGACAGGGCCAGGGCTCCTGCCAGTGCAGGCAGGGGGAACAGGGGGGAAGCGCTCATGAACATTCCTTCAGATGCTGGGCCAGGCTGGCGCGCGACAGCTCGCCCATGCGCATGCCGCACAGCCGGCCGTCGGCGCCATAGAAATAGGTGGAAGGCAGGCCCCGCTGGCGCCAGTGCCGGCCGGCCTGCTGCTGCGGGTCGAACAGCACCTGGGCCAGCGGCAGCGGGGCCGTCGCCTGCTCGCGCTGCAAATAGCCCATCACGGTCTCGGCTGGCTCGCCCTGGTTGATCCAGATGAAGCGCACATCGGGCCGCTGCTGCTGGGCCTGGGCCAGCACCGGCATCTCGCGCCGGCAAGGCGGGCACCAGGTGGCCCAGAGGTTGATCACCATGGGCTTGCCATCGGCCTGCTGCAACTGCTGCAGCGAGACCGGCTGCGCCTGTCCGTTGACCAGGGTGAAGGTCGGCAGGGCCGGTGCATCTGCGGAGGGCAGCGCCTGCAGCAGGCGGCCCAGCACCAGCAGGGCCGCCCCCGCGCCCAGCGCCAGCCCTGTGGCGCGGCGCAGCACCGGGGAGCGGCGGCTGCGCCACAGCATGTACAGCAGCGCGGCCAGCAGCCCGGCCCAGAGGTTCCATCCCCCGTCGCGGATATCGATGATGCGGCCTGCGAAGGCCGGCATCCCGCTCCAATCCCAGGGGGCCGGCGCGACCTCGGTCCACCACTGCGCGACATAGGCCAGTCGCGCCGCCAGCAGGCCGGCCAGGGTGCTTTGCCACAGCAGCGCATCCACGGCCTGGCCCGTGCGCCTTTCATTCCTGCGCGCCAGCCACTGCGCCAGCAGCCAGGCCAGCATGGCCACCACCACGCCCGTCGGCAGGGCCAGCGGCCCCAGCGCCAGGCTGGCGGGCAGGTGCAGCCAGGCGCCCAGCGCCGATAGCGCTGACGGCCCGCCAGGCTCGGCCGCTCCGGCAAGAACAGGCGAAGGCGCCAGCAGCAGGCCAGCAAGCAAGGGCAGGAAGGACGAAAGAAGAGGGGATGACCGGAGATGCATGGAAGGGAGTTTCAGCCATGCGGGCTGACAGGTCGTGGATGCTGGCAGCGGGGAATTAACGGGGGGTTAACGGCCTCATGGCCATCAGGCTGCGACCGGTCCATTTCGCCCAACCAATCCCATGGCCGCAGACAGCAGCAAGGCCGCAGCGGCAAATCCGCCAGACAGCCAGAGCGTGGCGTGCAGCCCCCAGCCATCGACCAGTTGGCCGCCTGCCCATGAGCCCAGCGCAATACCGATGTTGAAGACGCCAACGTACAGCGCCGTGGCAATTTCCACGGCGCGTGGCGCAGCCTGCATCATCCAGGTCATCAGTCCCACCGATACGCCGCCGTAGGCCAGGCCCCAGACCAGCAGCACGGCGCCACCACCGGTTGGCGATTCGCCCACGGACAGGAACAGCACAGGCGCCAGCAGAAGGCCCATGGCGATCGCCGTCAGACTCGGCACCGTGCGGCGCGCCGCGATGATGCCCGCCAGGAAGTTGCCCGCAATGCCCGCGATGCCGTAAGCCAGCAGCAGCGCGCTCATCCATTGCGCATCGAACCCCGACACCGTCAGCAGCAGCGGGCGCACGAAGGTGAAGGACATGAAATGCCCGGCCACCAGCAGCAGCGTCAGTGCCAGCCCGGCCTGCAGCCTGCGGTTGGCCAGCTGATGGCTGAACTGGCGCAGGTTGGCCGAGCCTGTGGCAGGCAGGGAGGGGAGAACGGCCACGTGCAGCGCCAGCACCAGTGCGCTGAAGCCTGCCATGCCACCGAATGCCCAGCGCCATCCCGCGAAATCGCCGATCAGCGCGCCCAGCGGCACGCCCAGCACCGAGGCCGCCGCCACGCCGCCAAAGATGACGGAAGTTGCCAGGCCCATCGACGCCTGGGGTACCAGCCGTGCCGCCAGCCCGCCCGCGATTGCCCAGATGCCGCCCATGCAAAAGCCCACCAGGACGCGCGCGGCCAGCAGCCAGATCAGCGACGGCGCCAGCGCCGAGGCCAGGTTGGCCAGCACGAGCAGGGCCAGCAGTCCGCACAGGATGCGGCGCCGGTCCATGCCGCCCGCCGCCATCACCACCAGCGGCGCGAACAGCGCGGCCAGCAGCGCCGGCAGCGAGATCATCAGGCCGGCCCTGCCCATGGAGGTGCCCAGGCTGCCGGCAATCGATGTGAGCAGGCCGACCGGCAGCATTTCCGTGGTCACCACGGAAAAGGTGGCCAGGCCCACGGCGGACACGGCCAGCCACGGGCGGCGCGCGGCGGGTTCGGGCCGCGTGGAGGAAGACGAATTCATAGTCCAGATCCCTTCAAACAGGTGGGGGTGTTGCACCGCCGTCGCGGGACAGAGAAAATACATACGCTGCGTATGAATAGAATCCTATATACATACGCGGCGTATGTAAATAATCATGCACGCCGTATGCAAGGAGATTGGCCATGGTTCGCCGCACCCGCGCCGAGATGGAAGAAACCCGCGCCACGCTGCTGGCCACGGCCCGCAAGGCCTTTGGAGAGCAGGGCTACGCCGATGCCTCCATGGACGATCTCACCGCGCAGGTGGGCCTGACGCGGGGCGCGCTGTACCACCATTTCGGCGACAAGCAGGGCCTGCTGGCCGCCGTGGTCGAGCAGATCGATGCCGAGGTGGATGAACGCCTGAAGGCCATCACCGCCCATGCCCAGGATCCCTGGCAGGGCTTTCGCAGCCGCTGCCGGGCCTACCTGGAAATGGCGCTGGAGCCTGAAATCCAGCGCATCGTGCTGCGCGATGCGCGCGCGGCTTTGGGCGGTGCGCTGCCGCAATCGCAGCGCCACTGCATTGCGTCCATGCAGGCACTGATTGCGGACCTCATGGCGCAGGGCATCGTGGCCCGGGCCGATCCGCAGGCGCTGGCATCGCTGATCTACGGCAGCCTGGCCGAAGCGGCTTTCTGGATTGCCGAGGGCGAGGACGCTGACCTGCGGCTGGAGCGCGGCGCGGCGGCGCTGGACCTGCTGCTGGGCGGGCTGCTGGCCCGGCCCTGAGCGGGCCGCCTGGCCGCATTCTTGTACGCGTGCCTGCGAGATTCGGCATGCTGGCGCACACCTAGCTACAAATCTGCGATGCTCAGTCGCTTTTCGTTCCCGACTTGGATACAGACGGCGGGGCTTGGCGCCAGGCCCTGCGGACAACAACATGCATGTTCTCTTGGTGGAAGACAACGCGCTGGTGGCCAGCGGCGTGCGAGCCGGCCTGCAGCTGCAGGGCTTCGGCGTGGATACCGTGGCCTCGGCCGGGCAGGCGGATGCGGCCATCCGTTCCTCGCATTTCGATGCCTGCGTGCTGGACCTGGGCCTGCCGGACGAGGATGGCCTCTCGCTGCTGGCGCGCTGGCGCGGCCAGGGCCTGCAGGTGCCCGTGCTGGTGCTGACGGCGCGCGATGCCGTGTCACAGCGCATCGAAGGCCTGCAGACCGGCGCCGACGATTACCTGGTCAAGCCCTTTGACCTGCACGAACTGGCGGCGCGCCTGCATGCGCTGCTGCGCCGCGCGGCCGGCCGCAGCGTGGACTGGATCGAGCTGGGCGAGGTGCGCATCAACCCCGCTGCAGGCCATATCCAGCGCCAGGGCCGCACGGTGGAGCTGTCGCGCCGCGAGTGGTCGCTGCTGCGCGCGCTGCTGCAGTCGCCGGGCCGCATCCTGAGCACCGAGCAACTGCGCGACAGCCTCTACGGCTACAGCCAGGACGTGGAGAGCAATGCCGTCAACGTGCATGTGCACCACCTGCGCCGCAAGCTGGGCCATGAACTGGTGGAGACGGTGCGCGGCGAGGGCTATCGCTTGGGCCTGCACCCATGATGCGCAGCCTGCGCGTGCGCCTGCTGGCATGTCTGTGCCTGGCGCTGTGCACGCTGTGGGGCGGGGTGGCGGCCTGGATGTTCTCGGACATGCGCAACGAACTGCGCACCGTGCTGGATGACCGGCTGATCGCCTCGGCGCGCATGGTGGCAGGCATCGTCCACCAGTTCCGGCCTGCCCGGGAGCTGCCGCAGGACTGGAGCCCTATGCTCAACGTGATCGCGCGCGACGGCGTGGCCTGCGAGGTCAGCCTGGTGCGCGGCGAGGTCCAGCCCGTGCGGCCCGAATCGGCCCTGCCGCAGGTACTGGCCAAGACCGAAGGCAGTCCCGTGTTCCCGCAGAGCATGCCGCTGGGCTTCTCGACCATCATCAAGGGGGGCAAGCCCTGGCGCACCTATGTGCTGGAGGACCACGGCGTGCGCATCGCCACGGCCGACCGCATCGATGTGCGCGAGGGCTTGATCCACGGCTTTGCCTACACCATCGTCCTGCCCTTCGTGCTGGCGCTGCTGGCCAGCATGGGGCTGATGTGGTGGGCCGTGACCCAGGGCCTCAGGCCGCTGGAGGCCCTGCGGCGCGAACTGGCGCGCCGCCCGCCCGGCGACGACTCGCCCGTGGCCCAGGGCCTGCAGACGCGCGAGCTGGCGCCGCTGGTGGGCACGCTCAACCAGCTGTTGCATCGCGTGCGCGCCGCCATCGACCGCGAGCGCCGCTGGAGCGACGACGCCGCCCATGAGCTGCGGACGCCGCTCACCGCCATCAAGACCCATGTGCAGGTGGCGCAGATGGCGCTGGCGGCGCCCGGCATGCCTGCCGGCCTTCTGGCCGCGCCGCCCGGCTCCATGGCCCGCGATTCGCTGGCCCAGGCGGGCGAGGGCGTGGAGCACCTGCAGCACACGCTGGAGCAGTTGCTGCTGCTGGCGCGGCTGGAGCAGCATGAACCTGGCGCTGCCTCCGTGCTGGCCTGCGGCGATGCGCCTGCCGATGCGCTGCAGGCGCTGGACAAGGCCTGGCAACTGGCTGTGAATGCCGTGAGCGCCCAGGCCCCAGCGCCCGCGCTGCGCACATGGCTGGACAACGGCCAGCCCGTGCAGGACTGGCCGCTGGCCATCTCCGAGCCCCTGCTGGTCTCGGCCCTACGCAATCTGCTGGAAAACGCCCTGCGCCATGCGCCGCAGCATCCCGTGGAACTGGCCGTGCGCCCCATTGGCACCATGCCGGGCAAGACGCAGCAGCCGGGCACGGGCTATGTGGAGTTCACCGTGGCCGACCACGGCCCGGGGCTCAGCGCCGAGGAATGCGAAGAGGCCACGCGCCGCTTCTGGCGCAAGCGTCCCCAGGAGCATGGCAGCGGCCTGGGACTGCCCATCGTGCAGCGCATCGCCGAATGCGCAGGCGGCTGCCTGCTGCTGCAGCCGCGCAGCCTGTGGCGGCCCGAGGAAGGCCAGGCCAGCGGCCTGGTCGCGCGCCTGTACCTGCCGCTGGCGGACGGCCCGGGCCCGCAGGCCCCGGACCCTGGCCCATTAACGCCGGCTTAATCTCGGCTCCGTATCGTGCGGGCCTGGCTGGCCAGCCCTGCGGGCATTGCGCCTTGCGGGGCGGCGGCCGGTATCCCTATTCGACCCTGTCCGCCGCAGCCGTGCGCTCCTGGGTGCGTGGCGCGGACGCATGGCAGGGCAAATGCCTCTTCCCACGATGATCCGCATGAACAAACAGACCCTGTCCCGGTCGTGCATCGCCATCGGCATCTGCATGCTGATGGGCAGCGCCTGGGCGCAAGAAGCCGCGCCCAAGGCAGCAGCGCCCACAGCTGCGGTGCAAGGCAGTGCAGCAGCTGGCCAGAAAATCGCCCAGTCGGGCACGCCCCAGGGTGCGGCGGCATGTGCCACCTGCCACGGCGCCAAGGGCGAGGGCATGGCGGGCTTTCCGGCCCTGGCCGGCCAGCACGCCGGCTATCTGGCGCGCCAGCTCCAGCACCTGGCCGACGGCAGCCGCCAGGCCCCCGTGATGGCGCCCATGGCCAAGGCCCTGTCGGCCCAGGACCGCGCCGATGTGGCCGCCTATTACGCCAGCCTGCCGCTGCCCATCCAGCCCGTGCGCGGCCCCCTGCCCAAGGGCAAGGACGATGATGGCGCCTGGCTGGTCGAGCGCGGACGCTGGGCGGACGGCATTCCCGCCTGTGCCCAATGCCACGGCCCGGGCGGCGTGGGCGTGGGCGCCGATTTCCCGGCCATCGGCCACCTGACGGCCGACTACATGCAAAGCCAGGTCGCCGCCTGGAACAAGGGCCAGCGCGAGGCCGGCCCGCTGGGCCTCATGGGCAAGGTCGCGCAAAAGCTCACGCCCGCGGACATCCAGGCCGTGGCGGCCTACTACGCCCGCCTGCATGGCGCCAGCCCCAGCACCAGCACCGCAGCCACGGCCTCCGCGCCAGCCAAACCCTGATGGACCGGGAGCCGAACATGTCCGACACACAACCCACCCGCGCCTCTCAAAACTCCAATACCGCCGAGTACGCCGTCGTCGCCTGCCTGTTCGCCGGCCTGGCGGGCGCGCTCGCCTATGGCATGTACATCAGCCAGCCAGACATGCCACCTGCGCCGGCCCGCGTGGGCGCGGTCCCCGCTGCGGCTGCCACCGCAGCCAGGGCCGATGCAAATGCGAATGCCCAGGTCACTTCCCAGGCCGTGAAAGTGGCTGCCGACGGCGGCGCCTTCACACCCCCCGGCGCCCGCGACATCCCCGACACGCCCATGGGCGAGTGGATCCGCCGTGGCGAGGCCATCTTCCTGCGCACGCCGGCCAACGCCGTGGGCTTTTCGGGCAACACCCTCAACTGCGTGAACTGCCACCTGGACGCAGGCCGGCTCAAGGGCGCCGCACCCATGTGGGGTGCCTACCCGCTGTACCCGGCCTACCGCAAGAAGACCAACCACGTGGACACCTTCGCCGAGCGCGTGCGTGGCTGCTTCATGTACAGCATGAACGGCAAGGCCCCCGACGACGGCCACGACATCCTCGTGGCGCTGGAGGCCTACGCCTACTGGATGGCCCAGAAGGCGCCCACGGGCGAGAAGCTGCCGGGCGCGGGCTTCACCAAGGTGGGCAAGGCCGCGCAGGAGCCCAGCTTCGAGCGCGGCGCCAAGGTCTACGAGGCCAAGTGTGCGCTGTGCCACGGCGCGCAGGGCCAGGGCCAGGAAGCGGGCGGCGTGACCGTGTTCCCGCCGCTGTGGGGCAAGCAGTCCTACAACTGGGGCGCGGGCACGCATGAGGTGGACAAGGCCGCCAGCTTCATCAAGGGCAACATGCCCTACGGCAACCCCACGCTGGATGACCAGGAGGCCTGGGACGTGGCCACCTACATCAACAGCATGGAGCGCCCGCAGGACCCGCGCTTCACCGGCAACGTGGCCGACACGCGCAAGCAGTTCCACGACACCCCGTTCTCGCTGTACGGCACCGAGGTCAACGGCCGGCTGCTCAAGGGTCTTTGAGCAGGTCGGACAGGCAACGGCAGGCCGGGCGCAGGCCTGCGTTGCTGTACATGGCAGGGCGCTGACGGCCGCCCTGCAAGCGCATCTGCGCCGGTGCGGCCTTCGCACCAGACGGCGTACGGTCATCGGTTTGACGGCCGGCATTTCATGATTTAATAAGAATCATTCTCACTGATTTGCCAGCGCATCCGGCTTGCACCGCAGCACACTGCCTTGCCGGCAAGCCAGGCCCGTGCCGCACAGGGCCATGCGCAAAGGCCTTCGCGCGACCACCGCGCAATGCTCAGGTTTGCCGAGGAAACCATGACCCAGACCTTGGACGACATTCAGCAACTGGCGCATGAGCACCAGGTGCTGCTGCGTGGCTACGGCCACGCCCAGTTGCGCAGCAGCGAGCTGCTGTGCCTTCAAGCCCAGGAAATAGAGAGGCTGCAAAGGCTGGTGATCCGCCAGCGCGCTGCCTTGATGGCCAAGGAAACCCAGCTGCTGTGGGCGCGCGAGGAGCGCGAGGCGCTGGAAAATGCCATTCCCGGCCTCTCGCGCCGCGTCACATTGGCACGGCGCGTGGAGTCGCTGCTGGTGCGCGTGCAGGACCTGTTGCGCGAGCGCGCACGCTGGCAGCGCCAGACGGCCGCGCCCCTGGCACAGCCCGCCATGCCTGCGCGGGAGCCCGAACAGGACGCCGAGGCCTTCGAGGCCAGCCTGCGCGAGGCCGATCTGGTGATCTGCCAGACCGGCTGCCTGAGCCACGGCGAGTACTGGCGCATGCAGGACCATTGCCAGCGCACGGGCAAGACCTGCGTGCTGGTGGAGCAGCCCGATGCGCTGCGCATTGTCCGCATACACCGGGGTGCCGAAGGCGGCGACAACCCCGCCATGACACTGACACACGGAGACACCACCGCATGACACGCAGCAAGATGCCCCTGAGCCCGGGTGGCGAACCCGAACTGCGCAGCGTCGGCCTGAAGGCCACGCTGCCGCGCATGCAGGTGCTGGAAATCTTCAGGCAGAGCGCATCGCGCCACCTGCATGCCGAGGACGTGTTCCGCCTGCTGGCCGAGCGGCGTGCCGAGGTGGGCCTGGCCACCGTCTACCGCGTGCTGTCGCAGCTGGAGGCCGCAGGCCTGCTGCTGCGCCAGACCTTTGAAAGTGGCAAGGCGGTGTTCGAGCTCAATGAGGGGCCGCACCATGACCACCTGATCTGCCTGCAGTGCGGACGCGTGGATGAATTCAGCAACGACCACATCGAGGCGCTGCAGCACCAGGTGGCCCAGGCCCACGGCTACCGCCTGGCCGACCACCGCCTGGCCCTGTACGGCCATTGCGGCGCGTGCTCGCAGCTGCCACCCGAATCACCGGCACAGCCCGTGCAGGCAAGGCAGCCTGCGCTGCAGGACAACGAATGAGCACCAACGACAGATCCCTGACCCCCGAGCAGCGCGCCGCGCTGGACCTGCTGATGTCGCGCCAGTCGCGCTGGCCGCTGCAGGAGCCGGCGCCCGGCCCCGGCGTGATCGACACCGTCATCGACGCGGCCTTGCGCGCCCCCGACCACGGCCAGCTGCGCCCCTGGCGCTTCGTGCTGGTGCAGGGCGATGCGCGCCATGCGCTGGGCGAGGTATTCGTGCAGGCCGCCAAGGCGCGTGACCCGCAGGCCGACGCCGAGCGATTTCGCGCCAAGGCCCTGTCTGCCCCGCTGATCATTGCGCTGGGCGTGCACCTGCAGCCCGAGCACAAGGTGCCTGAAAGCGAGCAGCTGCTGGCCGGTGGCGCTGCCGCCATGAACATGCTCAACGCCCTGCACATCCTGGGCTTTGGCGGCTTCTGGGCCAGCGGCGCCAACAGCCACGATACCCGTGTGCGCGAGGCCCTGGGATTCGAGCCCCATGACCGGCTCGTCGGCCTGCTGTATGTGGGCACGCCCGTCTCGGCCGGCCGCGAAGCCCTGCGGCCGCCGCGCAACCGCTTTGTGCGCGAATGGCAGCCCGGGCAAGACCTGGTGCAAGGCCTGGCCCTGGCCCTGTCCTCCAGCGCGGCCGACGAAGGCTGATCCTGGTTCCCTGAAACAAAGATGCCCGGCTTGACCGGGCATCTTTCGTTGCGGCTGCTCAATCGGCCTAAGCCGCCGTCTCGACCGACTTCAACTGGTAGATGGCATAGAAGTGCACGCCAAAGGTCCAGCGGAATGCCGGCCCCACCAGCGAGTAGGGCGGGCCGTAGCCTTCCATCACCTGGTGCGCGGCCACCAGCTGCAGGCGCGGATGGGCTTGCGCCAGATCGGCCTCGCGGCGCAGGCCCCAATGGAACTGGGCCTGGGTGAGCCGGACCGAGGGGTGCTGGCTTGCGCCCCCGGCGGCCAGCCAGCACATGGCGTCGAACACCAGTTCCGAACCCGGCGGGCTGCATTGCGCAAACGTGGTCCACAGCGCCTGTATCTGCTCTTTTTGCAGGTACATGGAAACGCCTTCGGCCATCATGAACACGGCAGGCCCTGACCTGTCGGCCGGCAGTCCCAGCCGCCGCCACCAGTCGGCGTCGGCCAGGTCGAATTCGCGGATCTCCTGGCGCTCCGATTGCCAGGGCAGCAACTGCCTGCGCAGTGCAACGACCGGCCCCAGGTCCGCATCCGTCATGCGCATCTGCCCGTTGTCCAGCCATTGGAAATAGTCGCTGAGGCCGCAGCCCAGGTTCACCACATGGCCCTGCGGCTGGCGCCGGAGAAAGTCCTGCGCCAGCGCGCGAAAGCAGTGCGTGCGCGCCAGCACGCCGTAGATGCTCTGCCTGTCCTGAAGCCAGCGGCTGCCGTCGTCGCCCAGCTGGGTCAGGGTGTCCAAGGCGTGGGCGTCACTGACGGCCATGCCCGGGAACAGCCGCTCGCCCAGGGCGCGGGCGGTCAGCGGAATGCGCAGCGTCTCGCTGACGTCGGACAGTTTTTCCTGCCGGGGCGTGGAGGGCGGCGCATCGGTGAAAGCCGGGCCGGCCGACGGTGCAAGAGGTTCGGGCATTGCTCGCTCCTGTGGTGCGCTGCAGGCCAGCATGCCAGGCCTGCGCACGTCATGAACCAGTTAACGGAAATCATTCATATTGGTTTGATGCAAGGCTGCCACGGCACGACCCGTGACGCGTCCAGGGCCATCATGCGCGAAGTCCGTTCAGAACCGGCAGTCCGCAGTCTGCACCAGTTGCGCAAAGGCGCCGCCCAGCGTGCGGTTGTGGTGGCCGATGATGAGCCCGGCCTGCAGCAGCGGCGAATCGGTGGTGGTATGGGCATCCGCCACCAGCACCGGGCGAAAGCCCAGGCCGGCTGCGGCACGGCAGGTGGTGTCCACGCAGAACTCGGTCTTCATGCCGGCGATGACCAATTCGGCAATGCCGGCTTCGGCAAGCCAGGTGGCCAGGCCGGTGCCCTCGAAGCAGCTGGGCCGTGTCTTGTCGAAGACGCGGTCCCGCTGCGCATCGATGCCCAGCTGCGGCAGCAGCTGCGTGAGCGGGCTGCCCGGGGCGATCGGCGAGCCTGCAGGGCCGGTGTGGCGCGCAGCGAAGATGGGCGCGCCGGCTTCACGGGCGCGGGCGATCAGTTGTCGGGTGTTCGCCAGCACGCGGTCCTTGTCGAACGGCGCATCGCTGCCGTTGAAAAGACCTTGCTGCATGTCGATGACGAGCAGGGCGCGCCGTGGGCCGTCCGGTGCGGCCGTCGAGGAGGGGGAGGAAGCGGCGGAAGGGTCGGAAGGGGCGGAAGCGGTGGAAGGGGGAATCTGCATGAAGTCTCTCCGGTGATGCCCTGGATGCACGGAGAAACGCAAAGGCCCCATCCATCGTGGGCGGGGCCTTGGGGGATGGTGGCTGCCTTGCGGCGCTCAGGTATCCGTCCACGCTCCGCCGTTGGCGGTCGTGGTGGTGGTCGTGAGGCGGTGCGTGGCAAAAACCATCCGCGCATCCTGAGGCCGGCGATGCGGCCTGTCAACTACGGCGTGCGCGGGCCTGGCCCTCACGACTTGTTGACCTTGTGGTCCTCGCCCTTGGCTTCTTCCATGGCCTCGGGCTCCAGCTCCTCGGCGGAGCGGTTGAGGTGGATGAAGGCGCCCCAGCCCAGCAGCAGGACGCCCACGGCGCTGACCAGGGCGGCGGGGTAGAGCAGGTGGGCGGGTTCTTCCTGCGTCTTGAAGGCAGCGACCAGTGCTTCCACGGCCAGCGCGACGACCAGCACCACCAGAAAGCGCGAGAGAAAGCGGCGCACGCGCGTGGGGCCGCTGATGTGGGCCTCGCGTATGACTTCTTCTTCGGTGATGGTCTGGGCGATCTGCAGTGCAACCACGCCGGAGGCCAGGATGCCCAGCGCCTCGACGATGCGCAGGCCCGATTCGCCATCCACGCCATGCGCCATGGCGTTCCAGCCCTTCAGGCCCGCGATCCAGAGCAGGGCCATGGCGGCCAGCGAAAACAGCAGCGCGATGAGGGCGTGCAACACGGTGAAAAGGGTATGGATGGCTTTCATGGCAGAGGGCGGAGAGTGGGCCGTGGCGCATGTTTCCACGGCTCCGGCGCGCCGCTTGTAGGAAGCGGCGAACAGCGGTGGACAGGCGGCCTGCCTGTCTGCGGGTCACGGGCATGGATAGAATCCGAGGACCATGTCCAGATGGTTCATCGCGGTTTTCTCCCTGCACTTCGTCGTCAGCGTGGCTTTGTCCACGCTGGGGCTTGCGCCATGGCGCGCCCTGCCGGACGAGCCATGCGAGCCGCCCGGTGTCCACTCGCGCGCCGCCTGCGCCGGCCCGGAGCGCACGGCAGCGCCGCGGGTGGACACGGTCTCCCTGCTCGATGACTTCGACCACGCGCTGATGGACGAGCAGCAGGACCTCCCCGATGTCGTGCATGCCGTGGACGGCATGCCGGCACCCCGCCTGCAGGCCGGGCGCCACATCACCGCCAGCCTGCGCGAAGGCCCTTGGCGCAGCCTGGCACCGCCCGACCGGCCTCCCCGGGCAGCCTGATCCCCCATTGCCGTTTTTCTGACCTGCAGTGCCCTGCGCCTGCGGTGCCTCTGCCGCTTCGGGCCCTGTCCTGAATGCCCGGCTGCCGGGCTGGCCCCTGGCGTTCCTTCTTCCCGGACCCATCGCCGCATGGGCCCTTTCTGCCGCAACTGCGGCTCCCGGTTCCCACAACACGCATCATGGAAATTGCCATACTTTTTGCGCTGATCCTGCTCAATGGCGTCTTCGCCATGTCCGAGATCGCGCTGGTGACGGCGCGCAAGGCGCGCCTGCAAAAACTCATTGACGAGGGCGATGCCGGCGCCGCCGCCGCCGCGCAGCTGGGGGCCGACCCCACGCGCTTTCTGTCCACCATCCAGATCGGCATCACCTCCATCGGCGTGCTCAACGGCATCGTCGGCGAGGCCGCGCTGGCCGCCCCCCTGGCCGAGTGGCTGCAGCGCATGGGCGTGCCCGCGCCCTATGGCGGCTACACGGCCACGGCGCTGGTGGTGGTGCTGATCACCTATTTCTCCATCGTCGTCGGCGAGCTGGTGCCCAAGCGCATCGGCCAGACCTATCCCGAGACCTTTGCGCGCCTGATCGCACGCCCAGTCAACTGGCTGGCCCATCTGACCAAGCCCTTCGTGGTGCTGCTGTCCGTGTCCACCCATGCGCTGCTGCGCCTGCTGGGCGTCAAGGAAAACAGCGGCAGCGCCGTCACCGAGGAAGAAATCCACGCCATGCTGGCCGAAGGCACGACGGCCGGCGTCATCGAATCGCACGAGCACACCATGGTGCGCAACGTGTTCCGCCTCGATGACCGCCAGATCGGCTCGCTCATGGTGCCGCGCAGCGACGTGGTCTGCCTGGATGCCGATGCGCCGTTCGAGGACAACCTGCGCGTGATCGAGCAGTCCGACCACGCGCGCTTTCCCGTGGTGCGCGGCGGCATGGACTCCATCATCGGCGTGCTCAACGCGCGCCAGTGGCTGTCGCGCGCGCTGCAGGGCAAGGAGCAGGGCCTGACCGACCAGCCCATGCAGACCGCGCTCTATGTGCCCGAGACCATCACCGGCATGGAACTGCTGGAGAGCTTTCGCCTGTCCGACGTGCATATGGCCTTCGTGATCGACGAGTACGGCGAGGTCCAGGGCATCGTCACCCTGCAGGACCTGGTGGAGGCCATCACGGGCGAGTTCCAGCCCCGCGATCCGCGCAACTCCTGGGCGCTGCAGCGCGAGGACGGCAGCTGGCTGTTGGACGGCCACATCCCCGTGCCCGAACTCAAGGACCGGCTGGAGCTGGCCACCGTGCCCGAGGAAGAGCGCGGCCGCTACCACACGCTGGCCGGCATGGTCATGCTGCTCACGGGCCGGCTGCCGCGTGTCACCGACACCGTGCAATGGGAAGGCTGGCGCTTCGAGGTGGTGGACATGGACGGCAAGGCCATCGACAAGGTGCTGGCCATGCGCGTGGACGTGTCGCTGCAGGTACCGGGCGATGAAGACGGC
Organism: Delftia sp. K82; assembly: GCF_002193035.1. Taxonomy (NCBI): domain Bacteria; kingdom Pseudomonadati; phylum Pseudomonadota; class Betaproteobacteria; order Burkholderiales; family Comamonadaceae; genus Delftia; species Delftia sp. K82. The sequence goes on from NZ_MYFL01000001.1 coordinate 1,821,547, forward strand.
GGTGCGGCCCATGCCGCGCGCTGAACGCCGGGGCCCGCGCGGCGCATGGAAACTGCTGGCATGCGCGGCGGCCGTGGTCTTCATGGCCGCCTGCCTGGACGGCGTGCAGGGCTACCCGCAACAGCAGGCGCCCATCATCAGCCCCTACGACATGACCCAGGAGCAGCGGCTTGCCGAAATGAACGTCATGGGCGCGGCCGGCCACGCCGACCATCGCTGGACCTACGAACTGCGTCCCGGCTGCGTGCTGCGCGTGGACCTGGACGGCCCGCAGGGCCCCAGGCCTTCGCATGACATCGCGCTGCTGGGCAGCGTGGTGGCCGTCACGGCCCAGCGCGAACGCGGCAGTTTCCGCGTGGAGCTGCAGCCCGGCGACGGCCTGCAGGCCGCGCGCTCCCTGGTGCTGGAAAGCGCCAAATGGGCCGACGCCAGCTGGACCCAGCTGCTGCTGCGCCTGATGCAAAAGGGCTGCGTGGAAATGCAGGGCCGCCCGCACGGCAGGACCACCAGCAGGCACTGAGAGGCCAAGCAGAGCGGTGGGGATCGGCTGGGAACGGCGGGCCAGGCAAGCGCGGCCTGCCTGGCCCCCGCAAATGAAAAGCGGCACCGAAGTGCCGCCGTATGGAATGCGGGGCACAAGGCCCCGCGCCAAGGCAGATCGCCGGCTTACTTGGCCAGCGTCAGCGTGCCCTTCATCAGAGCGGAGTGGCCGGGGAAGGAGCAAAAGTAGCTGTAGGCCTCGCCGGCCTTCAGGGCGGCGGTGGAGAAGGTCACGGAGTCGGTCTCGCCGCCGCCGATCACCTTGGTGTGGGCGATCACGCGGGCATCCTTTTCCTTCACGAAGTCCTTGGCCGCACCAGCGGCGATGCCGTCATTGGCCACGGGCTGCAGGTCGGCCGTCTTGCTCAGCACCCAGTTGTGGCCCATGGCCGTCTTGGGCAGCTTGCCCACGTGCTTGAGCTTGACCGTGAACTGCTTGCAGCTGGCGGGCACGCTGATGGTGGGCTTGTTGAATTGCATGGCGTCATTGCCTTCGATCTCGACGGCGCAGTCGGCGGCCAGCACAGGCGCGGCGACGGCAGTCATTGCGAGGGCCAAGAGGACGGGCTTCCATTGCTTTGCCATTGTTTTCTCCTTGAAAAGCGGGTGAGGTGGCTGGCATCCGAGGGCCATGGACCGGCAGGCGGTCTGTCGCCATGGATGCTTTGTATGGCTGCCTCAAGCATAGACAGGATCGGGGGCGGCAGGTTGATTTGAATCAAGTCAAAAGAGTTCGAAGACTTGCGCTTGGAGCATGCGGTATGGCGTCGCGCATGCAGGGCATGCATTCGGGCTGCCGCAGGAAAACGGTTTTGCCGCCCGTGGTCTTTTGGCGACGGGCAACCCCACAGCGCGCATGCCTCTACTCACGTCAGTCACATTTGGGTACGATTGCTGAAAATAGAGGGAATGTATGAGATTGCTTGTTTTCATAGGCTCGATCATCGGCGCCATCTTTTTGCTGACGGCGTTCTTCGTCGACAGCTCCCATCAACAGGCGGCGCTGGCGGCCATGGCCTGCGCCAGCGTCCTCATTCCGTATGTGCTGTTCAGATTGCACTCGATCGCCGTCGAGCATGACCAGCTCGACCAGATCCTGCAACTGGTGCGAAAGTCCGGCAGCCAGGGCGAGGGGCTGGCCCAGGGAGGCGAGGGATCCCCTGACGCGAGCGGGCCTGTGGCGCCCAGGTCCTGGATGTCCTGAGGCCTGGCATCAACAGGTCTGGCATCAACAGGTCTGGGGGGTGTCAGGCGAACTGCACCACCACGCGCCGGTTGGTGCGGCTTTTCTTCTCGATCTTGGTAACGGCCACCGTGCCTATCTCGGCCGTGCTGCGCACATGCGTGCCGCCGCAGGGCTGGCGGTCCAGGCCGGGGATGTCGATGATGCGGATCGTCGCCGTGCCGCCTGGGGGCGCGGCGCCTGCGGTGCGCACCAGGTCGGGCTGTGCAGCCAGTTGCTCGGGCGTGATGCGGTCCACGTTCACCGCATGGCTGGCGGCGATCAGGGCGTTCAGGCGCTCCGTCAGATCGGCCTTGTCCAGCGTGGACTCGGGCAGGTCGAAATCCAGGCGTGCCGAGTCCGGCGAGATGCTGCAGCCCGTCACGGGCACAGGCACCAGCACGCCCAGCAGGTGCAGGCAGGTGTGCAGGCGCATCAGCCGGTGGCGCCTGTCCCAGTCAATCACCACCTGGACACGTTCACCCACCTGGGGCGGGGCATCGGTCTGCAGCACATGCAGGATGCGCTGTCGGTCATCGGCATAGACGGTGTCGATCAGCGCCAGGCTGCGGCCATCGGCCAGGGTCAGCGTGCCGGTGTCGCCGGCCTGGCCGCCGCTGCGGGCATAGCAGACCGTGGCATCGAGCTCGATGCCTTCGGGGCTGACGGCCGTCACGGTGGCTTCGCAGCGGTCCAGGTAGGCGTCGTCATCAAAGAGCTTGTGCGTCTGGGGCATGGGGTGTCTCCGGGGTCGTGGTTCTTGGGTTAGGGGCTTCAGCGCAGGGCGCACAGGCCCTGGGCGGTTTCCATCTGGGGGCGTGGGAGCCGCCGGCCCGGGGTGCAATGCCCCGCAGGTCGGCCGCATGCCGGGCGCCGCGGTCCAGGCCGGCTGCGGCGGCGGCGGCGGCGATTAGATGGTCAGGCTCCCGTGTCACGGCGCGTGTCATGTCGCGGTCCATGGTATCGGCGGCATGGCGGGGCCGGGCAGTACGCCTGGGCGAAAAGTCCCCAGTACAGTCCATGGCCCGCAGCGGTGGCAGTCGCCTGCTTGACAGCCTGTCAAGTGGCGGTGCCCGCGACCTGACAAGATCGGCGCCCGCACCGCGTGCGTGCCGGGGAACAATGGCGTGGCCGTTGCGGATGGCGCTACAGATTTTTCCAAAGCTGACGACATACGCAGGGCATGAATCTGTGAGTTTTCCGAGGGACTGTCCGGATGGATCAAGAACTTTTGCTTCCGTCCGGTGCAGGCTCCACCCCCGTCTCCATCCCGGCAGGCCCTGGTTTGCGGCTGCCCACATTGTTCATCTCCTCATCCCCATGAGCACTACCGATCTTCACGCGGCTTCCCTGAGCGATCTCTATGACCGGCTGCATGAAAGCCTCAGCGACGAGGCCTTTGCCGCCGAACTCGATGCCCGCCTGCATGACGGGCGGGCCGACGAGGCACGCACCTTCCTGCGCGACTGCGAGGAGCGTTGTCTCAACATCCTGGGGCATCTGAGCGGCAGCGACGCACCCTGGTCGCGTGACGGCGATCGCTGGCTGGCCTTTGCGCGGCTCACCGTGCCGCGCGGCCATGTGCTGTCGGGCCGCAGCGAGGAGCTGACCAATGCCCATGTGGCTGCCGAAGTGCGCGTGCTGGCCGAGCAATGGCTGGCCCACGCCCGCAGCGCCGACCTGCCTGTGTACAAGGGCATAGGCCTGGTGCTCGGCAGCCTGCTGCCCTGGCTCAGCTATCCCGGCATGCCCTATGACGAGGTGACGTCCACGCTGGACTGGGCGCTGGCGCTGCGCGAGGAGGCCGGGTTCCGCCGCAGCCATGAGTACCACGCGGCCTGGAAGCCCCTGGTCGCCCAGCTGAACGATGCCGACCTGCTGCGCTACGCCGTCGTGGGCGGCAAGCTGTTCGACGATGTGCTGGACCACTACCGCAACGAGCGCCAGCCCAGGCAGCCCAAGGGCCAGGGCTGGAAGGACTGGCTGCCTTTCTTTGCCGAGCATCCCCAGCTCTTCGACAAATCCTATATAGATGATCCCGACCTGATCGGGCAGCGCTGGGCCAGTGCCGGCGCGCCCCGGCGAGAGGAGCTGGCCGCGCTGCTGCTCAGCCAATTGACCTACTCCCAGCGTGCCGAGCGGACGAGTGCATTGCAATTGCTGGACCGCCTGGTGGCCGAGGATCCCGCGCCCTTTGCCAAGCAGCTGCGCGAGAACGGCCGCTACCAGATCAGCCTGGCGCTGGCCATGCATGTCATGAAGCACGACGATGCCGCCTTGCTGCCCCTGCTGCTGCCCGCCATGGCCCAGCGCTGCGACCGCGAGGACGAGCTGCGCCGCTACCGCAGCGTGATCCGCGAACTGGTGACCCGCCGCCCGGCCGATCTGGCCGAGGTGCCTGTCAAGGACCTGGTCAATGTGCTGCCCGCGTTCGACACCGCCAGCCTGAAGGCCGCGCTGCCTGCGCTGACCGCCATCATCACCGGCAGCAGCGCAAAGGGCCTGCGCGCCGCCATGGCCGGCCTGGCCGCCCATATTCCGCTGGCCAGCTTGGTGGATGCCGGCTGGCTGAACAAACCGCCCAAGAACCTGCTGCTGACCTGCCGCGACGTGCTGCTGGCCCACCCCGACCCCGCTGTCGGTCCCTTGCTGGCGCAGTTGCTGGCCGGCGGCAAGCTGGATGCGGCCTCGGCCAGCAGCGTGCAGCAGCGGCTGCAGCAGTTGGGCCTGACAGGGCAGGGCGCCTCGACATCGGATGAAAGCCAGGCAGATGCCGCATCGCCAGCGTCTGCCGCTGGCGGCGTGGATCTGGAAGCCCAGCTCGCCTCCATCAAGCGCCTGAGCGCGGCCATCAAGCCCTTTGATACGCCCGAGCTGCTGGCGCTGTGCGCGCCGCTGTCCGAACACGCGGCCCGCGTGCTGCTGCATGTGTCCGCCATTGCCGAAGGCGGCCTGCCGCCGCTGGCCGGCGAGCTGCTGGCGCGCATTCCGGCCGACAACCGTGCCCGCCTGGCGCTGGCCCTGGTGCAGCAATGGATTGCTTCCGAGGGCGAACCCAAGCAGCGCTGGGCGCTCAGGCTGCTGCCCGGCCATGCCGATGACCGCGTGGTCGATGCGCTGGTGTCCGCCGTCCAGGCCTGGAACCGCCCGCGCCTGCAGCGCGCGGCCGCCGCCGTCGAGCATCTGGGCGAGGTGGACAGCCTCTACGCTCTGCTGCGCGTGCAGGAGATCTCCGAGTCGCGCTCGCTCAAGGACCAGGTGCAGCGCACGGCGCGCAGCGCCCTGCGCGCTGCCGCCGCGCGCCGCAAGATGAGCGTGCCCGAACTCTTCGACGAGCTGACGCCGGACTTCGGCCTGGGCCAGGGCCTGACGGTCACGGTCGGGCCGCAGAGCTACCGCGTGGAGCTGCAGGGCGATCTGAGCCTGCGCGTCATCAACGACAAGAACAAGGCCAGCAAGACCATTCCTGCGGTCAAGGACGAGGCGCTCAAGCCCGAATGGGAGGCGGCCACCGCGCAGCTCAAGACCCTGGCCACCAGCCTCAAGACCGTGGTCAAGCAGCAGGCGCCGCGCATGCTGGCGGCCCTGGTCAGCGGCAAGCGCTGGCCGCTGGATCGCTGGCAGCGGCTGTTCGTGGCCCACCCGCTGCTGCGCATCGTGGGGCGCAGCCTGATCTGGCGCGCAGAGGATGCGCCGGGCCTGGCGCGCACCAGCTTCCGCCTGGCCGAGGACTTCTCGCTGGTTGATGTGGAGGATGAAACCGTGACCCTGCCCGCTGGCTGCAGCATCAGCCTCTGGCACCCGGCCACGGCCCAGCCCGGCGAGCGCGAAGCCTGGCAGACCTACATGGCCGACTATGAGCTGGAGCCCCTGGTTGACCAGCTGGGCGCCTGCGCCGAGCAGCCCGCGCCCGGCCAGTTCAAGAACGGCATGCTGCTGCCGCCCGCGCCGATCACGCTGGCGCAGGAGCAGCTTGGCGGCCTGCTCAAGAAGTTCGGCTACCGGCCCGGCCCCGTGGGCGATGGCCCCAGCATCAATGAGCATGTGTGGCGCCTGCCCGCGCTGGAGCTGAGCCTGGAGTTGTCGCACGGCTATTTCCCGCCCTACCTGGACCTGGGCCTGCCCGTGGCCGTGGAAGGCCTGCGCGTGCACGACCTGAGCAAGGAATACGGGGCCAGCGCCGACCCGGCCCGGCTGCCCAAGCCGCTGCTGGCCACGCTGCAAGGCCAGTGGCTGGCCCTGGCGGCCAAGGCGGCTGCCTGAGTCCTTGTCTTTGTGAACCTTTGACCCCTTGAAACGTTGGCCGCCCGACCGCCCATCACCGAAGACTCCACAGACCATGAGCAACAACGAGACAGCAGCGCTTCCCCTGCAGGCTTTGTACGAACTGCACACGGCCGCGCCGGCCGGGCGCGAGGGCATGCCGGCCTTTGCCGCCGAAATGGCAAAGCGCCTGGCCCAGGGGCGTGATGCCGAGGTGGCGGACTTCCTGCGCGACAGCAGCAGCCTGTGCCAGGAGCGGCTGCACCAGCTGCCCGGCGAGCATGCGCCCTGGCAGCGCGACCACGCGCTGTGGCTGGCGCTGGCGCGCATCAGCCTTCCGCTGGGACAGTTCTATGGGGGCAACTCGGGCGTGCCCCGGCGCAGTGCCGAGCTGACCGCAGAGCTGACGGCACTGGCCCGCGCCTGGCTGGATGACTGGGGCAGCCGCACCCACCAGCCCTGGAGATTGCGCGATGGCTACGACCTCGTGCTCAGGCAGGTGTTTGGCGTGCTGGGCCATGAAGGCATGTCCAGTGCCGAGATCACCGGCCTGCTGCGCTGGGCGCGGGAACTGAGCGCAAAGGCCGGCATTGCGCCCGGCGCGCAGTACTACTGCCACTGGCAGCACCTGCTGCACCAGCTGCCCGAGCCCGAACTGCTGGCCATGGCCATCGAGGACGGCGGCGGCCAGCTCAGCCGCGACATCGTCCAACGCCAGCTGCCGCTGCAGCGCACGCGGCCTGCAGCGCAGCGCTGGGCGCTGTGGCGGGATTTTTTTGCGCAATTCCCCGCCGTGCTTGACCAGCTGCGCCTGCCCGAGCACGTGCTGATTGCATCGCGCTGGGAAACGGCCGATGCCGCGCGCCGCGACCTGCTGGCCCAGGACCTGTTCAAGGCCTTGTGCTTTGCCTCGGACGATGACTGGCCGCATGACCGTGCCCTGGTGGAGCGCATGCTGCAGACCGATGCCGCACCGCTGGTCGCCTGGTTCAAGCAACTGGGCCACCTGGCGATCAATCCCGTCGTGGCGCAGCGGCTGTGGGACGCCCGGTGGCCGGCCCTGCTGCCGCTGCTATTGCCGGCCTGCGCAGACGGCTGCAAGCACGAATCCGACCGCGCCGGCTACGCCCCGGTGGCCGAGACCCTGCTGGCCGATCGCCCTGGCGACCTGGCCCGGCTGGCCGCCGGCCCGCTCACGCACCTGCTGCCCGCGCTGCGCGTGGACACGCTGCAGCGGCTGCTGCCGCAACTGGGCAAGGCCGCCTCCAGCAGTGCCTCCAAGGGCTTGCGTGCGGCGCTGGCACAGGCCCTGTCTGCCTTGCCCGTGGATGCGCCCCAGGCCGCCGGCTGGCTGGCCAAGCCCAACAAGAATCTGGTGCTGGCCTACCGCGATGTGCTGGTGGCCCATCCTGATCCGGCGTCTGGCAGCCTGCTGTCGGCACTGCTGTCCGGTGGATTGCTGGACGTGGCCGAGCAAGGCCCGGTACAGGCGCGCCTGAAGGATCTGGGTGCCACAGCCCCGGTTGCGGACGCAGCCAGGCCACCTGCCGGCGAGGCCGCGCCAGCTGGCAGCGATGGTGCCGGCTCCCTGGCAGGGCTTGAAGCCCAGGCCGCCAGCCTGCAGCGCCTGTCGCCCGCCATTGCCGCGCTGGACCAGCCGGTGCTGCTGGACCTGCTCGCGCCCCTGTCGGCCCAGGCCGCGCGTGCGCTGCTGCACCTGGCGGCCACCAGCCCGCAGGAGCTGCCGGCGCTGGCCCGCCAACTGCTGGCCCAGGCCAGCGCCGAGAACCGTGCGCGGCTGGCCTTGGCCCTGGTCCAGCACTGGGTGGCTGCCGATGGCGCGCCCGAATCGCGCTGGGTGCTCAAGCTGCTGCCCGGCGCGGCGGACGACCGCATCGTCGATGTGCTGTCCTCGGCCGCCCTGGCCTGGCACAAGACGCGCAAGGAGCGTGCCGTGGTCGCGCTGCAGCAGCTGGGCCGGCTCGACACGGTCTATGCCCTGTCCTGCGTGCAGGCCCTGGCCACCGGCAAGACGCTCAAGCCCAGCGTGCTGGCCGCTGCACAGGCCGTGCTGGCCGAGGCCGCCACGCGGCGCGGCATGGCGCTGGCCGACCTCAGTGATGAGCTGACCCCGGACTTCGACCTGGGCCGGGGCGTGCAATTGCAGGTGGGCGCGCAGACCTATGACGTGCTGCTGCAGGGCGACCTGTCGCTGCGCCTGCGCACGCCGGCCGGCAAGCTGGTGCGCAGCCTGCCGGCCCTGGCCGACGAGGGCCTGCGCACGGAGTGGGATGCGGCCGACGCGCGGCTCAAGACGATGTCCAAGGGCATCAAGGCCGTGCTGCAGCAGCAGGCGCCGCGCCTGCAGTCCTGCCTGATGCTGGGCCGGCACTGGCCGCTGGACACCTGGCGCCGCCTCTTCCTGGAACACCCGCTGCTGCGCGTGGTGGCACAGGGCCTGGTCTGGCGGGTGGAGCCCGCGGCCGGCCAGCCGTTCAGCCTGCGCATTGCCGAAGACCTGTCCCTGGTCGATGCCGAGAGCGACGCGGTGCAACTGCCGGCCGAGGGCCGCATCGCCCTGTGGCACCCCGCGCAGGCCACCGAGCAGGAGCGTGCGCAGTGGCGCGAATGCCTGGCCGACTACGGCCTCAAGGCCCTGATCGAGCAGGTCGATGCGCCCGCCGACCTGCCGCTGGCCAGCCAGTGGCAGCAGGAGCTGCTGCAGCCCCTGGCACCGATACGGCTCACGCAGCAGGCGCTGGACGGCCTGGCAGGCCCATGGCGCTTTCATGCCGGCCCCGTGTGCGATGGCCCCGGCATCTACCTGCACCTGCGGGACTTTGCCGTGCAGCGCTGGCGCGTGGAACTGCTGCACAGCGCGGCCATGCCGTACTACGAGCCCGGCCATGAGATCGACATCGAAGGCTTTGCCCTGCGCGACATGGCCGCCGACCGCCTGCTGCCCCCGGCCGAATGGCCGCTGCCGCTGCAGGCATCGCTGTGCGCCATGCTCCAGGCCCTGGCCTCGCGCGCTGCGGGCGCGGCGGCCGCAGCAGCTGCAGCCCAGGTTTGACTCCCTCCAGAACCCCTGAATCCATGACCTCTTCGACCCTAGAACACACCGACCAGGCCACGCTGGAGGAACTGAGCGCCTCGCTGCCACCCGCCGAACTTGTCCAGGTGCTGGCCAGCCGCATGCGCGCGGGCCGGCATGACGAAGTGGGCGCCTTCACGCGCAAGGCCTTCGACGACTATTCCAACCCCATCCGCGCCCTGGGCAACTTCGATCTGCCCTGGACCCATGACCATGACCTGTGGCTGGCCTTCGCGCGGCAGACCATCCCCTTCGGGCGCAGGATCGACGGCAGCCTGGACGGCGACATTCCACGCCACAGCCCCGAGCTTGCGGCCGAGTTCGAGCAGATGGCGCGCGCCAGCCTGGCCCGTCCACCTGCGCCGGACGGCGACAACGACTACCGTGAAATCCGCATCCTGGACATGTTCGGCTGGCTCTGGTACCCGGGCATCAGCCGCGAACGGGTGATGCAGCAGCTGGACTGGGCCGCAGAGCTGAACGTCCAGTCCGGCGCCAGGTATGACAGAACCGACTGGAAGCTGCTGCTGGGCAGCCTGGAAGACCAGGACCTGATGGAGCTGGCCGAGCGCGGCGGCGCGCTCTATGCCGACATCCGCGATGTCTACATGACGCGGCACAGCGACGTTCCGCACCCGCAGCGCTGCGCGCCCTGGTACGACTTCTACCGCCGCCATCCCGACTGGTTCGACGACAAGCCCATCAACGAAGACCCGGGCCTGATCGCGCTGCGCTGGGACCTGGGCGCCGACGCCCAGCGGCGCCTGGAACTGGTCAACCTGCTGCTGGGCAGGGCGGACCGCGAGCCGGCTGATTACTTCATCCCCATTTTCGACCGCCTGGTGCGGGAGGATGCCGCGCCCTTCGTCGCCTGGATCGAAGGATGGCAGCCCAAGTACCACTTCGATGCGGTGGTCGCCCGGCAGATCTGGACGGCACGCTACCCGGAGCTTTTGCCCCATCTGCTGCGCTGCATATTGCAGAAATCGCGCATTGAGCCCTTCATCGGCCTGCTCAACCAGATGCTGACCGAGCAGCCCGACTATCTGCGCGAGATTCCCACCGTGCGCCTGGCCCCGCTGCTGGCGCAGCTGGACCCGGCCATGCTGCATGCCCGGCTGCCTCTGCTGGGCGAACTGCTGGCTGCCAGCAGCTCGCGGGCGCTGCGCGAAGCGGTGGCGCGCTTCATGCAAGGGCTGGATGCGCAGGCCGTAGGCGCTGTCTTCGAGTCCAACGCCTGGCTGCAGCGGCGCGAGAAAGCGATGCAGCTGGCCTGCCGCGACATCCTGCTGGCCCACCCCGATCCCGGGGTCGCACCGCTGCTGCAGGCGCTGCTGCGCACGGGCCTGGACCTGGGCTCCGAAAGCATGGTCGAGGGCCGGCTGCTGGCCCTGGGTGTCTCAGTGCCAGGCGCTCTGACCGTGGCGCAGGGGGAGGGGGGCCGGGTCCCGCTCGATGCGCTGGAGGCCCGCGTGGCGCGCTTCAAGCGCTTTTCCAGCAGCATCAAGGCCTATGACCAGCCAGAGACCCTGGCCCTGTTCGCGCCGCTGTCCGGGCATGCGGCACGCACCGTGCTGCACCTGGTGGCCACGGCCGAGGAAGAACTGCCGCCGCTGGTGGAGCAGTTGCTGGCCCATGTGCCGGCCGAAAGCCGCGCCCAGCTGTCCCTGCACCTGGTCAATGCCTGGGTGGCCCTGGAGGGCGAGCCCAAGGCGCGCTGGGCGCTGCGCCTGGCCACCGGCCATATCGACGACCGCCTGGTGCAGACCCTGGTGGCCGCCGTGAAGGCCTGGGGCTGGAGCAAGAAGCTGCGCGCCATCATCGCCGTGGAGCAGCTCGGTGCGCTGGACACGCTGTACGCGCTGTCCCAGGTCCAGACCCTGTCCAGCTCGCGCAAGCTCAAGGATCTGGTGATTGAAGCCACGCATGACGCGCTCAAGGCGGCCGCCCAGCGCCGCGGCCTGAGCCTGATCGAGCTGTATGACGAGCTGACGCCCGATTTCGGCCTGGGCGGCGAAGGCCTGGTGCTGGAGGTGGGCCCGCAGCGCTACCGCCTGCAGCTGCAGGGCGACCTGAGCCTGCGCGTGGTGGGCGACAAGGGAAAGGCCTCCAAGACCCTGCCTGCGCTCAAGGACGAATCGCTGCGCCTGCAGTGGAATGCGGCCCAGGCCGAATTCAAGACCGTTGCCGCTGGCGTCAAGGCCATCGCCAAGCAGCAGGTGCCGCGCCTGGGTACCGCCTTCATGACGGGACAGCGCTGGTCCGTCCCGCGCTGGCGCAGATTGTTCCTGCTGCATCCCCTGCTGCGCATCGTGGGCCGCAGCCTGATCTGGCGGCTGGAGCAGGGCGCGAGCTTTCGCATTGCCGAGGACTTTTCCCTGCTCGACGCCAACGACGATGCCGTGGAGCTGCCCGACGATGCGCAGGTGCTGCTCTGGCATCCGGTCGATGCTGCAGCGGGCGAGGTTGAGGCCTGGCGCACCTGCCTGGCCGACTACGAGCTGCAGCCGCTGATCGACCAGTTGAACGCAGGCGCACAACTGCCCGAAGCCGGGCAGTGGAAGAACCATGCCCTGCACCCCGCCGGCCCGCTGCAGATACGCCAGGGCGCGCTGTCCGGCCTGCTGGCCAAGTGGAACTACCGCCCCGGCCCCGTGGGGGACGGCCCCGGCATCTACGAGCACAAGCTGGACCTGGCAGGCCCGCAGCTGTACATCGAACTCCACCACGGGCGCTACCTGCCGTTCATGGACCTGGACAACCGCGTGGACATCACCCATGCCGTGGTCTATGACAGCAGCCATCGCGGCGAAGATGGCCGCTGGCCCCGGCTGCAGCCGCAGCAGTGGCCGCGCGCACTGCAGGCCACGCTGATGGCGCAGTTCGCGGCCATCGCCGCCAAATCGGCCAGCACCAAAGAGAGCGACTGATGGCCACCAAACGCATTGCAGCGGCCACCCCGGAGCCTGCCGCCCAGCGGCTGCCGGCCGAGATGGCCCACGCCCAGGAACTTGCGGCCCTGCAGGCCGCCGACCAGGGCCCGCGCCCCGACGGCTGGCGCCTGAGCCCGCGCTCCGTGCGGCGCTTCATCCTGGGCGGTGCGGAGCCTGACGGCGGCGGGCCTGCCATCGCGCGCAAGATCCACGGCAACGATGCCCTGGTCGAGCGCGCCATCGTCACCCTGGCCGGCCAGCGCGGCCTGATGCTGGTGGGCGAGCCGGGCACGGCCAAGTCCCTGCTGTCCGAGCTGCTGGCCGCCGCCATCAGCGGCGACAGCAAGCTCACCGTGCAGGGCGGTGCCGGCGTGGTGGAAGAGCAGATCCGCTATGGCTGGAACTACGCCCTGCTGCTGCGCGACGGCCCTGGCCCCGAAGCCCTGGTGCCCGGCCCGCTGCACCGCGCCATGGGGGAAGGGCGGCTGCTGCGTTTCGAGGAAATCACGCGCTGCTCCACCGAAGTGCAGGACTGCATGGTGCCCGTGCTCTCCGAGCGGCTGCTGCAGATTCCCGAACTCAAGCACGAGCAGCCCTGGCTGCTGGCACGGCCGGGCTTCAATGTGATTGCCACGGCCAACCTGCGCGATCGCGGCGTCAACGAGATGTCGGCCGCGCTCAAGCGCCGCTTCAACTTCGAGACCATGCGCCCGCTCGAAGGCGTGGCCGCGCAGGCCGCATTGATAGGACAGGAGGTGGGCCGCGCACTGGCGCAGCAGCGCATCGGCACCACCGTCGCGCCCGATGTGCTGGCCCTGCTGGCCACGGCCTTCCAGGAGCTGCGCAGCGGCAGCGTGGAGGGCACGGCCGTGGAGCGGCCGGGCACCGTGCTGTCCACGGCCGAGGCCATCGACGTGGCCTTCAACGCCGCCTGCCAGTGCTGGTACTTCGGGCAGGAGCAGGTGGGACCGGCCCATCTTGCGCGCCACCTGCTGGGCACGGTGATCAAGGACGACGACGAGGACCGGCGCCGTTTCGCCGAATACCTGCGCGTGGTGGCACGCCAGCGCGCAGGGCAGCCGCAGTGGCAGGACTTTGTCGCAGGCGGCCGTGAGCACTGACGCTGCCGCGTGGCTGGCGCCGCTGCCGCAGCTGCGCCTGGTGCCCGTGCGCCACCACAGCCCGCGCTGCGCCCACCACCTGCGCGCGCTGATGCGCGAGTTCAAGCCCACCCACGTGCTGATCGAAGGCCCGGGCGAGCTCGATGCCCTGCTGCCCGCGCTGCAGCACGCCCAGGCGCGTCCCCCGCTGGCCGCCTACCTGCATGCGGCCATGGCCGGGCCCGGCGCGGCCGAAGAAGACTGGCGCTGCCGTTGCTACGTGCCCTTTGCCGCCTTCTCGCCCGAATGGGTGGCCCTGCGCGAGGCGGCGCGGCTGCGCAGCGCCGTGCGCTTCATCGACCTGCCCTATGCCGACAGGCTGGCGCAGGCCGCGCAGCTGGACTACTTCGCCTGCGCGCCCGAACCCCTGCTGGCCGACGAGCCCGCGCGGCGAGCGCCCGACGTGCTGGCCGGCCTCATCCAGGCCAGCGGCTGCCGCGACTTCGACGAATGGTGGGACCGGCATTACGAATCTGGCAACGAGGACGCCTCGCCCCAGGCGTACTTTGCCGGCGTGCTGGCCTTCAGCCAGCTGCTGCGCGAGCGCGAGCAGGGCGCGGGCGGCAGCGGCATGGATGCCGAGGACGTGGCGCGCGAGGCCCACATGGCCGCTCAGGTCAGCGCGGCCCTGGCCGAAGGCGGGCGCTGCCTGGTGGTCTGCGGCGGCTTCCATGTGCCCGGCATCGTTGCCGGCCTCTCGGCCCCCGCCCGGCCTGCGGACGCCAGGCCCGCCATCGATGTGGGCGTGCACCTCATTGCCTACACGCTGCAGCGGCTGGAGCGCGCCAGCGGCTACGCGGCCGGCATGCCCATGCCTGGCTACTACCAGGGCGTATGGCGGGCGCTGGAGCAGGGCGCCTCGCAACCCGATGCCCAGGCCTGGCCCGAGATGGCGGCACGCACCGTGAACAGCCTGCGCGCCCGGGGCATGCCAGCCAGCCTGCCTGACGCGGCCGAGGCCGTGCGCCTGGCCCATGGCCTGGCCGCCTTGCGCGCCTGCCGCGGCGGCCGGGCGGAGCTGCTGGAAGCGCTGGACAGCGCCGTGTTCAAGGAGCATGCCCAGGCCCTGCGACCGCAGCCTATGGTGCAGCAGACCGGGCAGCAGACCGGGCAGCAGACCGGTCAATGGCTGCTGGACGCCGACGACTACGGCCAGCTGCCACCCAACGCGCCGGCCGCCCCGCTGCTGGTCGATGTGCAGACCTTCTGCCTGCGCCACCGCCTGCCCGTGCGGCCTGCCGCACCCGTGCGCAAGGAGCTGGACATCTACCGCAGCGCGCGCCACCGCCGGCTGTCGCAGGGGCTGCACCGCCTGTGCTGCCTGGGCGTGCCCTATGCGCAGCGCCTGGCCGGGCCGGACTTCGTGGCGGGCACGGGCCTGGCGCGTGTGCGCGAGGTCTGGACGCTGGGCTGGCAGATCGAGACCACGGTGGCCCTGACCGAGGCCATGTGCCACGGCTCCAGCCTGGAGGAAGCCGCGGTGCACCTCGTGCGCGAGCGCCTGGCGCAGACGGCCCACACGGAGCCCGCGCAGCGCGTGCTGGAGGTGCTGGTCATGGGGCTGGACGGCATCGCCCAACAGGTGCTGGACACCGTGCAGGCCTGGATGGAGCGCAGCCACGACGCGCTGGCCCTGGCCCGCGCCACGGGCTGCCTGGCCCTGGCCTACGAGGCCCGCCATGCGCTGGGCGGCGTGGGCCTGGCGCGCCTGCTGCCGCTGCTGCAGCGCTGCTTTGCCCAGGCCTGCCTGCGCCTGCCCTGGCTGGGCGAGGGCGATGCATCCCAGCAGGCACAGGCCCTGAATGCCCTGGCCGATCTGCACGGCATGGTCTGCCGCCACGCGCCCTGGGCCGACGCCGGCCTGTTCCACGATGCCTGTGCCGCCTTGCATGAGGCAGGCGCCGACAGCACGCCCGCGCGCGTGCGCGGCGCCACGGCCGGCATTCTGAGCATGGCCGGCCGCTGGCAGATCGCGCAGACCGATGCCGCCCTGCGCACCATGCTGGGCCTGGCGCAGGTCGATGGCGCCGCCATGGGCGAATACCTGCAGGGCTTTTTGCGCGTGGCCAAGGGCTGGCTGCTCAGCCATCCGCCGCTGCTGCGCCTGCTCAGTGACGGCATTGCGCACTGGCCGGAAGAAGCCTTCCTGGCCGGCCTGCCGGCCTTGCGGCTGGCCTTTGCCCAGCTGACCCGTGCCGAACTGCGGCAGCTGGCCGGGCGGCTGGCGGGTCTGTCGGGCGCGGCCACGTCACCCGGCGCAACCACGCTGGCCTGCGTGCACCTGCCATCGGACGAGGCCCTGGCGCACGGCCGCGCCTTGGCGGCCCAGGTGGGCCGGCTGCTGCAACCCTGGGGACTGTCATGAGCCGGGAAGATCCGCCAATGCACGAACCGCCAATGCACGAGCCGCCAATGCAGGAACAGGCAATCGATGCCGCCACCCTGAGGCGCTGGCGCCTCATCCTCGGGCCCGAGGCCGCCCAGCCCCTGGCTGCCGCGCAGCCGCTCGATGACGCCGATGCACGCCGCGACGCGGCATTGGACTATCTCTACCAGCGCGAGCACCGCCTGCGCGAGCAGGCGAACGCCTCGGGCACCGATGCGTGGCAGGGCGGGGGCGGGCAGTCCGGGCACCACGGCGGCAGGGACGTGCCGGAGCCGCAGGCCGTGCACTGGCTGGGCGAGGTGCGCGACCTGTTCCCGCGCAGCGCCGTGGAAACGCTGCAGCGCGATGCGCTGTCGCGCTATGGGCTCCATGGCCTGCTCAGTGATCCCCAGGTACTGGCCGAGGCCACGCCCAGCATCGAACTGGTGGCCGCCTTGATGGCGGTGCGCACCAGCCTGCCCCCCGAGGTGCTGGCCGAGGCCCGCCGGCTGGTGGCGCGCGTGGTGGCCGATTTGCAGGCGCGGCTGTCCTCGCGCGTGCACTCGGCCCTGGGGCGGCGGCGCAGGCGCCGCAGTAGCCGGGGCCAGGGGCAGATGAGCGATCTGGACTGGTCGCGCACCCTGCGCCACAACCTGCGCCACTACCAGAGCGAGGAGCAGGTGCTGGTGCTGGAGCGCCTGTTCTTCAGGGAGAACGAAGCACAGCGCCTGACCTGGGACCTGTGGCTGGTGGTGGACCAGAGCGGGTCCATGCATGAATCCGTCATCCACAGCGCCGTCATGGGCAGCATCTTTGCGCGCGTGCGCGCCCTGCGCACCCATGTGCTGCTGTTCTCCGACGCGGTGGCCGATGTCACCGGCCAGCTGCATGCGCCCGAAGAGCTGCTGCTGGGCGCGCAACTGGGCGGGGGCACCAACATCGGCGCGGCACTGGCGCATGTGGCCGGGCAGCTTGCCGCGCCGCGCCGCAGCGTGATCGTGCTGATCACCGACCTGTACGAAGGCCATGACGAGGCCCGCGTCATCGCCGAGACCGAGCGTCTGGTTGCCAGTGGCGCCCGCGTGCTGGTGCTGGCTGCGCTGGACCGCCGCGCCCACCCCGACTATGACCGCGACCTGGCCGCGCAACTGGTGGCGCGCGGCGCCCAGGTTGCCGCCATGACGCCCGACCATCTGGTGGATTGGCTGGCCCAGGCCATGCAGGGAGGGCGGCCCTCATGATGCAGGAATGGCTGCGCACCCTGGACGATGACGCCATTGCCGACTGGGCCAACAAGGGCCTGCTCAAGCGCGGGGCCAAGGCCCTGGCGGCGGCGGATGCAGGGCAGTGGGAACTGGCTGCCAACCAGGCCCGCGCCGGCATCGAAGGCCATGTCCAGACCCTGGCCGGCGCGGGCTTTGCCACGCTGCAATGCAGCTGCCCCGCCTTTGGCCCCTGCCACCATCTGTGCGCCTTGCTGCTGGGCCTGCGGGCGCGGCTGGCCCACGAGACCCCGGCCGATGGCATGGCCCAGGCGCCTGCAGCCCCGTGGCTCGACGGCGATGCCGGCGCCGTGGCCCAGGCCTTTGGAATGGCCGCCCAGCGCAAGGCCCTGCGCTGGATGGCCCAGGGTTTCGAGGCAGTGCTGGAAGAGGCCCCGGCCACACTGATCGGCGAATTGTCCAACCCCGACGAAGTCACCGTGCGCCTGCCGCGCGCCGGTGGCCTTGCGGCGGCCAGTTGCAGTTGCAAGGCAGCGGCCTGCGCCCACCGCGCCCTGGTGGCATTGCAGGCCCGGCGCCTGGCGGGCGCACCCATGCCGGAGCTGCCGGCGCATGCGCTGGAAGCCGGCGCATTGCAGCGGCTGGCCCAGGCGCGCCAATGGCTGACCGGCTGGGTGCTGCAGGGCCGTGCAGGCATGAGCCCTGCCTTTCTGGACCAGGGTGAAGCGCTGGCCACCGAACTGCGCCAGGCCGACCTGCCGCGCCCTGCCAGCGTGCTCAACCTGCTGGTACGCGCCTTGCGTGACGAGCGCGCAGGGCGTGCCGGTGCAGCCGAACGCGTGGCGCCCTTGCTCGCCGCGCTGTGGATGCTGCTGCGCGGCCTGGCGCAACAGCCCATGCCACGGCCCCTGAGCGAACTGGCGGGCGTGCACAGGTGCAGCTACCGGCGCGTGCAAGGCCTTTGCCTGCACGCCGTGGCAGCCGAGCTATGGCATGCGCGCGGCGGGCAGCGCGGGTTTTCCGTGCATTTGCAGGACGCGGCCAGCGGTCGGTATCTGACCTGGTCCGCATCGCGCGCCGAAGGCTTCGACCCGGAGTGGGTACCGGCTGGGGCGCTGGACTCGGAAACCCTGGGCGGCCTCACCGCAAGGCAGCTGCTGCAAGGCCCCTATGTGCTGCTGGACGGCTGGGCCAGCGACGATGGCCGCCTGTCGGCGCGCGACGCCACGCGGCTGGCACCGGCCCAGGCGACCGGCCCGCTGCCGACCCGGGCGACCGGCGCACAGCCGGTGGCCGACGATCCCCAGGCCCTGCTGCAGCGCCATCTGCAGGAACTGCATGCCGACCCCTGGCGCCAGCAGCCGCCCCTTTGGGCACGGCTGCAGGTGGCCGGCAGCGGCCTGGCGCAGCGTGACGAGCTGCTGCAGCGCTGGACGATTGCATTGCAGTCGCCGGTGCCCGGGCCTTCCCTGTCCCTGGTGGGCGATCTGCACGGCATGCAGGGCAGGGCGGGTGAGGCATTGCGCAGGGAACTGGCGCGCGGCCGCGTGCTGCGGGAAGTCTTTGGCCGCGTGGAATTCGTGGCAGGGCAGTTGCAGATTGCCGTGGCTTCCGTGCGCTGGCAGGACAGCGCGGACTGGCACCATCCCAGCACGGCCTGGCCGCCGCCGCTTGCCGAAGTCGGTGTGGAGAAGGCGCCATGAGCAATTCAAGCAAAGCAAGCAACGAGAGCACCACCGCGCCGCTGCGCCATTGGCTGGAACAAGGCCAGGCCTGGCTGGCCGACATGCAGGCCGCAGGCCTGGCCGGGGCGGGCATGCCGCTGCTGGCCGCCGGCCGCGCCTGGGCCGACGAGGGCACGCTGCTGGGCTGGGGCTCCCTGGCAAGGCAGATGGACGGCGTGCTGGACCTGCAGCTGCCACCGGCGGAGCGCGCGGCCGCCCTGCTCGATATCGCAGTCTGGGTCATGACCGCGCAGCGGCTGCAGGCCGGTGCGGATCAGTCCTTGCCCTGAAAAAAGCCATTCAGTTCGGCACCCGGCGTGGCCTGGGCGAACGCGTCGAAGCGCCCCGTCTCGGCAATGGAGCGCGCCGCATGCAGAAACCCGCTCCAGGCTGCGCGCGCCAGTGCGCCGCCCACGCTGATGCGGCGCACGCCCATGGCCTCGGCATCCTGCAGGCTCCATTCGCTGGCCCCTCCGATCAGCAGATTCACCGGCTTGGGTGCCACGGCCGCCACCACGGCACGGATCTGCTCGGCGCTGCGGATGCCGGGTGCGTACAGGCAGTCCGCGCCGGCCTCGGCATAGGCCTTGAGCCGGGCAATGGTGTCGTCCAGATCGGGCCGGCCCACGAAGAAATTCTCCGCACGCCCGACCAGCAAGGTGCCGCCACCGGCCTCGTCGATGGCGGCACGGGCGGCGCGCAGCCGGGCCACGGCTTCCTCGATGCTGCGCAAGGGGTTGGCTGCATCGCCTGTCGAGTCTTCAATGGACAGGCCCGCCACGCCGGTGTCCACGGCCATGCGCACGCTTTCGGCAACTTCCTGCGGACCCAGGCCGAAGCCGCTTTCAAAGTCCGCATTCACGGGCAGATCGGTGGCCGCGACCAGGCTGCGCAGATGCTCCAGCGTCATCTCGCGGGAGATGGCGCCATCGGGCTGGCCCAGCGACCAGGCATGGCCCGAGCTGGTGCTGGCCAGCGCCTTGAAGCCCAGGCCCTGCAGCATGCGGGCGCTGCCCGCATCCCAGGGATTGGGCAGCACAAAGCAGCCCTGGCGGTGCAGGGCGTGGAAGGTGGCGCGCTTTTGTTCGGTGGTGGGGGTCATGGGGGCACTCCGTTGCGGGGTCAGGGCGCTGGTGGAAACAGCAGGGGCCGCGCGGCCAGGGACGGCAGCACGCAAGCCACATCATGGGCGCAGTCCGGAACCACGACGAAGCGGCGTGGCCGCTGCGGCGCCAGCAGCTCGCGCTCGTAGGCCGCGAAGGCGTGGCCTCGCTGCAGCCGGAACGGGCCTTGCAGCATGGCGGCACAGGACTTGTCGAGGATGGGATAGAACGCGCCCTTGTCCGCGCTGCTGTCCAGGGCGCCTTCCAGGTAGTCGATCTGCGCGGCCGCATAGCGGGCCCGCGCGGCAGCCGCATCGCGCCCCAGGTGGCCGGGCAGGTCCTGCAGGCCGTACTTCCAGCGGTCATGGCCCGGGCAGGCGCTGGCGGCGGGCGGCGCATGGAAGACATAGCTGCACGCCCCCGGAAACGCCGCGCCTGTGCCGCAGGCTGCCCAGTCGGTGCTCTGCCCGGCCATCTGCGGCTGTGGCCGCACGGGATCGAAATACAGCCAGGTGCCCGGGTCGGCGATCACGTAGCGCAAGGTGACTGTGCCCGGCGCATCGGCAGCAAAGGCCACGCTGTGCTGCAGCATCTGAGCCCCTGCCGAAAACCCCGCCAGGGTCACGCTGCGCAGGCCGGGCCAGCGCTGCACGAGTTCGGCCACCAGCGCATCCAGCGCGGCGAAAGAACCTATCGGATGCGGCCCCAGCGAGGGCTCGCCGGCCAGCCAGCCCGCGCAGGTCCATACCGCGTCTGCGCTCCCGGCTGCGGGCACGCCACGGCTGTGGCAATGCGCAGCCTGGTCCTCGGGCACCTGGTACAGCGGGGCGATGACCAGGGTGTCCTGCAGCCGCTGCGCGCCTTTGGCGGCCCGCAGGCCGGCCTCGAAGCTGCGGTTGGCATCGCGCGGATGCCCGTGCATGACCACCAGCGCGGACCGGGGCATGGCGCCGTTGCTGGCCCCCGGCGCCTGCGATGCGTAGTAGCGCATGCGCCCCGCATCGCCCGGCAGGTTGAAGGATTGCAGGCAGGCGGTGTCGGCCCGGTGCCTGCAAACGGAAGCATCGGCGAACACAGCCGCGGACGCAGCGGCGGGGACAGGTTCGGGAGCTGGCGCTTGCGCCAGCGCCTCGACCGAGATCGCCAGAAACAGCAAAAGCAGGGAGCGCAGAGGACGGATGGACGGCATGTGCGGGACGTCATTCGCAGGGGTGGGTCGGCCTGCTAGTATGCGGGCGGCCGCAAGCCATGGCCTGGCTTGTTTCTCAAGACCCACTCCCTTGTCGCATATGCCACTTCTGCCGCGTTTCAGCCTTGTCCTCGCCTGTCTCGCACTGCCGGCCTTCGTTCACGCCGCAGACTTCGACAAGAAAAACTGCACCTACAAAGGCATCCGCCTCTACGGCAAGGTCCAGATCGTGCACTCCTTTCCCGACATCAAGGTCCAGGCCACCAGCTCTTTCCCGGACCTCAAGGTCAAGGTGGTGGACTCCTTTGCAGACAGTTGCGGGGAGTGGAAGATCGTCACCTCCTTCCCCGACTTCAAGGTCCAGATGGTCAGTTCCTTCCCGGACCTGAAAGTCGACATGGGCAGCTCGTCGCCCGGCGTGCGATAGCCGCCTGGCGCTGTCCAGCATTGCCCCATCGCAGCACCGTGACCTCCTCCACACCCGACGAATTCGAAGCCCTGCACGACCAGGCCTATGCCGACATGGAATGCGGCGCGCTGGCCGAGGCCGCCCAGGCCTTCGATGCGCTGGCAGCCCACATGCCGGACAACCGCCACTACCACTACATGCTGGGCCTGGCGCGCAAGTACCAGCGCGATTGGCAGCCATCGCTGGACCACAACCTGCGCGCCATTGCACTGGCGGGCGAAGACGACGAAGCCAGCCTCTGGAATGGCGCCATCGCGGCCACGGCGCTGTCCGACTGGACCACGGCGCGCAGGCTGTGGAAGGCCTGCGGCATCCAGGTGCCCGGCGAGCAGGGCCGCATCGAGGGTGACTACGGCGTGGCCGTGGTGCGCCTGCACCCCTGGCAGGGCGGCGAGACCGTGTTCATGCGCCGCATCGACCCCGTGCGCGCCCAGTTGCTCAACGTGCCGCTGCCCGAAAGCGGCCATCGTTTCGGCGACATCGTGCTGCACGACGGCGCCTCCACCGGCCAGCGGTTCAACGGCCAGCGCGAAGTGCCGGTCTTCAACGAGCTGCAGCGGCTGGAGCCCTCGGCATTCCAGACCTTCGTGGTCTTCATCACCTGCGCCAATGCGCAGGACTTGCAGGAATTGCTGGGTACCGAAGCCCCGGGCATCGGCTATGCCGAGGACTGGACGGCCAGCATCCGCCACTACTGCATGCGCTGCAGCTACGGCACGCCCCACCAGCATGCCGAGGCAGCTTCGCCACCCGAGGGTGAACCGTCCTGGCAGACCGATCGCAACCTGGGCATCGCCGCAGTGGACCGCGCCGCCGTCGATGCCTTGCTCAACGCATGGCAAGCCGGTGGCGCCGGGCGCCGTATCGACGCAGTGCAGACTCGCGAACTGCCCGTGCCCGACGAGGAAGAAAGCTGGGCCTGGTGGGTAGGGCCCGAGGGGGATACCGGGGATGCCGGGGATGCGGAGGACGAGGCGTAGCAGCCCCGCACAAGCGCCGCGACGGATTGGCCTTGGCCGTGCGTTGAAGTGATGTGGCAAGCCGACATCGGCTTTCTGCAAGCAACGTCCGTCCACATCCTTTCAAGGAGAAACACCATGTCCCTGCGCAAAGCCTTCATGCTCGTCATTGCCACTGCTTCGTTGGCCGGCCTCGGCAGCGCCGCATCCGCCGCCACCTGGGACCAGGCCCATCCGCGCCGTGCCGAGGTCAACGGCCGCCTGGCCAACCAGGACCGCCGCATCCACAACGAAGTGCGCAAGGGCGAGATCAGCCATGGCCAGGCGGCTGCGCTGCACCAGCAGGACCACAGGATCCGCCAGGAAGAACGCCTCATGGCCAGCCAGAACGGCGGTCATATCACGCGCAGCGAGCAGCATGTGCTGAACCAGCAGGAGAACCAGGTCAGCCGTGAGATCGGCCACTGAGCAGGCACTGAGCGTCCACTGAGCGGCCGCCGGTCAGATCTCGCCAGATCTTGCGCACATGACACAAGGGCCGGCCGCCTTGAGGCGCCGGCCCTTTTTCATGTTGGCGCGCGGCCCGCGTTCAGGCTCTCAGCAATGGCTGCAGCGACCGCGCCGGGGCGCCGCCTGGCAGGGCATGGCCTTGGGGGAACAGGTTGCGCGCCAGCCGCTGCGGGTCGATGCCGAAGCACTCGCCGGCTGCCGAGGCAATCAGCGCATCGACGCTGGTGGTCGGTTTCAGATCCCGGTTCTCCAATAGCTGGCCGGGCTGCAGGCCAGGCCAGTCGGCCAGCACGCGGCCGCCCTGAACCGCGCCGCCCATCAGCATGGCGACGGCGCCTGTTCCGTGATCGGTGCCACCGGTGCCGTTGGCCGCGGCCGTGCGGCCGAACTCGGTGGCCACCAGCACCACGGTCTGCGACCAGGCATCGCCCAGGCCGTCATGCAGCGCCGCAATCAGTGCATCGAGGTTCTTGAGCTGGGTTGCCAGCCGGTTATTTTGTGCACTGTGCGTGTCCCAGCCGCCGGTTTCGATCATGGCGATGCGCGGCCCGTCCTGGCGGGCAAGAAAGCCGGCTGCCAGCTTGCCCAGGCTGGCGCCATCCATGCGCGGCCGGTTGTTGCCACCGTCCATGACCACGCTGCGCGTGTCCATGGCGGAAGTCCAGAGAGCATGCAGCTGCGCATCGCCCTCATAGAGCCTGGCCACGCGCAGCAGCAGGTCGTCACTGGCCTGGGGCAGGGAGGAAGGCGCGTAGGAGGCCACTTCCGCCGGCCCGCGCAGCGCCATGGGCACGGTGGGCGCGAAAGCAATGGCCTCTTCCCGGTGCGGCAACTGGGCGACCAGGCGGTTGAGCCAGCCGTCCTTGACCTGGTAGGGCGCGCTGCCTCCGGTTTCCAGCACGTTCTGGCCGTCGAAATGCGAGCGGTCACTGTAGGGCGATGCGACCGCGTGCACGAACAGCGCCTGGCCCTGGGCGTAGAGCCTGCCGGTCTCGGCCAATGAGGGATGCAGCGCGAACATGCCGTCCAGCCGCGTGGCCGCAGCCGTGTCCACGGCGATGGCGATGGCGCCGCGCAGCCGGGCGTAGCCGGGGTCGGCATAGGGAATCAGGGTCTCCAGCCCGTTGGCCGCGCCGCGCTGGATGATGAACACGAAGCGGCGCTCGGTGGCTGCACGCGCCAGCGCCAGGTGGGGCGCGGCCAGTGCCAGCCCGGTGCCTGCGGCCAGCAGGCCCAGGAAATGTCGGCGATTGCGCCTGGCCACCGTGGTGGCCGCGATGGCCGTGCTGGTCGCGATGTTCGTGGCGGTCGTATGGATCGTGGTCATGGTGTTCACCTGCGCAGGAAGTCGGGCGAGACCAGCAGCAGCGCGAGAGCACCGCTGCCGCTTTCGGATCGGGCAATGGCCTCGGCCGTGCCCGCGCCCAGTGCATCGCTGGGCAGCAATCGGGGTGCCAGCGCGCGCGCATCGACGCTGTTGCCGGCCTGGGCTGCGAGCCGCTGCGCCAGCTCGACACGGCGCACCAGCGCATCGGGTGCAGCCCAACTGGCGGCGATGTCGTCGTAGCCGGCCGGCGAGCCGGGGCGCCACACCGGCTGGCCGAGCTGGTTGAGCAGGCCGGCGGCCTGAGCACCTTTCAACTCGCGCCGGCCCAGTGCGCGCATTGAGGAGACGGCCCATTCCCAGGGTGTCTTGAACTTCGTGGCTGGCGCGGCCCAGGGTTCTGGCGAATCGATCAGCGTGCGGTAGACGGCTGGCAGGTCCCCGCCGCTGCGCTGGTAGGCGGCCGCAAGGCGCTGCACCAGCGCGGGCGGCGGATCGTCGGCGACGAAGTGCCGTGCCAGCTTGGTCGCGACATGGAGCGCAGTAGCGGGGGAGGCCGCCAGGTCGCGCAGGATGGCCAGCGCCTGCTCCTGCCCGCCTGCGGCATAGCTGCGGCCCAGCAGGCGGCGCGGTCCGGGCTCGTGCAATGCCGGTCGGTACTGGAAGCCGGCGCTGGCGGCCGGGCTGCCTGCGTCATTGCCCAGGCTCCAGCCGGTGAGCGCGCGGGCGAACTCGGTCACGTCCTGCTGGGTGTACCCGCTGCGCACGCCCAGGGTGTGCAGCTCCATGATTTCCCGCGCCAGGTTTTCGTTCAGGCCGCGTGTCTTGTCCGGGTTGCGCCGGGCGGCGCGCTGTGCAGCGGGGCTGGCGGGTCCCACCGACTGGGCCTGGTCAAGATAGACCAGCATGGCCGGGTGGCGCACGGCGGCAAGCAACAGGTCCTCGAATCGGCCCAGCACGTGCGGGCGTATGGCCTCGGCCTCGTAGGCGCCGGCCAGGTCGAGCACCACGGGCTTTTCCACCGAGACCGCGAAGTGGTTCGACCAGAAATGCACCAGGCGTTCCACAAACGGCGCGGGTGTGTCGATGGCGCTGGCCAGGCGCGCGTTCACTGCGTCCAGGTAGCCGTTGCGTGCGCCACGGCGCAACTGCTGGCGGGCGGCGGCGCGCTGGTCTTCAGGCAGGCTGCGCAGCTCGCGCTGCCGGGACTGGTAGTCGGACAGCAGCGCGTCCGTGTCCGTGTGACCGGCCCAGGCAGGGGGCTGTGGCTGGTAGCGCGCGAACTGGTCCAGCAGCCAGCGCTGCGGGTCGGCGGGCAGTGCTTCGTCAGGGCGGGCGCCCAGGCCGAAGCGGTTCAGGGCGATGGCGGCAGAATTCATGGCTTCACCTCGAAAAATCGCGGGCGTGGCAGGCGTGTCCTGTGCTCCTCAGCGCCTGGCCGGGGATGCGGGCACATGGAAGGGGCCTTGCTGCGCTGCCAGCCCCTGCACCAGTGTCTGTCGCTCGGCCGGCGTGAGCTGGGCCGCGAAGTCGACCACGTGCGCCTCCACGCGCTCGCGCACCGCCGTGTCGGCGGCCCGGGTGCGTGCCAATGCAGCCTCGACGGCAGCGCGGTCGAACTGCGGCGCAGCCAGCAGGCGAACCACCTCGGCGCGGCCTTCGCGGCTGCCTTGGGTCAGCGCAGCAGCCTCGCGTCGCACTTCACGCAGTCCTGTACGGAAAGCCTGGCGCCGCTCGGGCGGCAGGCCGTCTGCGGCAAAGCGCAGTCCGCGCGCAGTGGCCGGGGAGCTGCCTGCCGGTGCTCCGGTGGGTGTTCCTGTCTGCGTGGACGTGGCTACCGACCTGGCCTCGGCCTGGTGTGCCCACCAGCGCCAGGTGCCACCGGCAATGCCGCCCACCAGAAACAGATTCAGCAGGGCAGAGGCCCACAGCCAGCGGCGCAGGTGCGTCCTGCGGGGGGCATCGCCGATGGGGGATTCGTTCATCGTCATTCCTCGCTTCCTTCCACCAAGGCGCCGCCCGTGTCGAAGGCGGTGCCGGGCCACCAGCCGCCTTCGGACTGTGCCGGCCGGGCCGTGGGCAAGGCCGTGCCTATCAGCAAGGCCACGGCCAGGGCGCCTGCGGCCACACCGGCCAGGCCCGCACCGGCGATGCTGGCGCCGGACCACCAGCCATGCCAGGGCTTGCGGCCGCTGGCGCGCACCGGCCGTGCGGGCGCGGTACGACGGGGCTGCGGCCATGCATGCGGCGATGGTTGGCCTGGCGCAGTCGCCATGCCTGGGCGCGCTTGCAAGCCGGCCAGCACCGCGCTTGCCAGCGCTGCGCTGGGGGGCGCGACGGCATGGCTGTCGAGCAGCGTGTCGAGTTCATTCGCACGGGCGAGCAAGGCCCGGGCCGCAGGCGCAAAGGCCGGCTGTTCCATCAGCGCGCGCGCCGCAGCCTGCTCCTGTGCCGGCCAGCGCCGCAGGTCGGCGCCCCAGGCGTCGGCCAGTTGTTCAAAGCGATCTGGCGTCATGGCGGTGATCCTCCAGGGTCTGCAGGTGCAGCGATTGCGCTCGTGCTTGCGTCCTGCAGGCGGGCGCGCAAGCTGCGCCGCGCACGGGCCAGCAGGCTTTCCAGGGCATCCACGGAGACGCCCATGAGTGCTGCCGCCTCGGCCTGGGGCAGCGCCTGGTAGTAGTGCAGCACCAGCGCCTCGCGCTGGCGCGGCGGCAGTGCATCCAGGGCAGCGGCGATCCGGGCGCTGTGCTGCGCGTGGTCCAGCTGCTGCTCCGGTGTTGGGCCGGGGTCGGCGAAGGCGGCGGCTTCGGCGTGCTCGTCCAGCGCTTCTTCGCGCCGCACCGCGCGCCGGCGGAGTCGGTCGCGGCACAGGTTGAGCACCACCTCATGCAGCCAGGTGTCAAAGCGGGCCTGCCCCGGCCGCCAGTGGCCAACCTGCTGCCAGGCGCGCACCAGGCCTTCCTGCGCCACCTCTTCAGCCTCTGCCCGGTTGCCCAGCAGGCGCTGGGCCAGACCCAGCATGCGTGGCAGCTTGCGCTCCACCAGTTCGCGGGCGGCCTGCGGCTCACCGCGGGCCAGTCTCGCCAGCAGGTCGGCATCCGGGTCATCGATTTCAGCCAAAGGGCATCGGTGTAGTGGCGGGGGTCAGCCAGTGTCGCGCGGCTCAACGCCAGCCGCGATGCCAGCCGTAGACCGGATGGTGCCAGCCCCAGCCGTAGCGCGGGTGGTATTGCCATACGAAGCCGACGCTGGGCATCGGATAGGCAGGCGCCACATAGGCGACGCCCGGCGGCACCACATAGGGCCCGGGCGCCACGGGCGCAACAGGCGCTACCACGCAGCCGGCCAGCGCGGCCAGGCTGCCGGCGGCAAGCGCCAGCGCAAGCGGACGGACGGCGCGGCGAACAGTCAAACGGAATGAGGACATGAAAGACTCCTGCATCGGCCACATCAGGCGGCCTTATTGCGTTCAACGCGCGGGCAGCACAGATCCGTCGCGGAGGAGCGAAAAAATGTCACGGAGAAAAGCGGGGGAGAGGTCGGAGGCGGGAGAGATCGGGCCCGCGCGGAAGGCGGTCCGTGGGGATATCAGTGGCGGATGTGTATCCGGGACTGATGGACTTTGCTCCAGGAAATCTGGAGCGGGCGAAGGGAATCGAACCCTCATCATGAGCTTGGGAAGCTCAGGTCCTGCCATTGAACGACGCCCGCTTCTACTGGTGGATCAGCATCTTACGCGATGCAGGCATTTGACCCAATGCGGAGCGGTCCGCATCTTCAACATCCTGTCCTTCATGCCGCACCGGCATAAGCCTCCGCTTGGTCGCCTGAACCTTGGCACCGCTGGCACTTCGCTGTGCGTACCCGATGTATGCCCGCCTTGCATCTCTACAAAGCGGGCCAAAGCCGCAAGAAGCGGCCCCCGCAAAAAAAGAAGCCCGCCAGCGGTGCTGCGAGCTTGTGAATGCCTGCGAAGTGCAGGCACGAGGAAGAAAAAGTCCGGTGCCCTTTTCAGGGCATGCCTATGAATTCCAGGAGGAGAACCATGAGTCAACCATAGGCCCGGCTGTTAACCGCATTTCAGCTCGTGACCGGGAACATCGGCCCTGCCAGCGTGGAGATGTACAGCGAGATGAGGGTCACCACGGACCAGAAAAATGTGAGGAAAATATGTCGCATCACAATCCCCCTCAAGTCATTGAACAAGTGCGCGAACCGCCCGGAGGCAAGCCTTCGCAAAACGTCGGAAGGGGCTGCGAGGTCTGGTGCTGCGCAACTGAATGAGCTGGTAGCTGCCCCTTACCGGAAAGGCATCCAGGAGACTCCGGTGGTAGCGGGCATCAGGGTCCGGATTGAAAGACTCACTCGGTACGACTTGACTCATGCTTATCTCCATCAGCAGGGCATTGCGGGTCTCGGGACAGACGCTATTTCAACTGCTTGTGAGGCTTCCCTGTGCGAGCCAAGTAAGGGTGCTCATGTAGGTCGAGCATGCCCCGTATGTATGAGTTCTTTCGACAAGGTGTCCGCTTGGAGCTGCGGCCGTTGAAGGGCAAGCGTGTCGCGGTGCCTCTATCAGCGTGCCACGTCCGGCCAGCGTTCGTCCGTCATCAGGATGGATGAATTGCTGGGGTGCGGGCGCTGCGATCCGGCAACGAAAAGGGCCCGCAAGCGGCGAAGCTGCGGGCCCTGGAAGAAAAATGCCGATGCCGTGGTGGCGTGCCTGGGGAAGGGATTTGAGAGGGAGGGAGGAGAAAGCTCCCAGGCTCGGCGGAATCCGTTGCTGGCCAGTATGCAGACCTTTTCTGAAGGAAAGCTTTACGTCGTGTAAAGAAGTTGCAGGTCTGCTGTGTGAAGTCACCCCGGATGGTCAAGTGCTGCGCGCTGATTTACCGCCGGAGGTCGCGCGGGATTTGAACGGAACACGCCAGTACGTTGTGAACCTGATGGTCACCGAGGTGGAACTGCAGCAGGTGACAGATGCATTGGCCAAGATCTTCGAGGGCAAGGCCGGGCTGTTCATTGCCTCGTGATCGGAGCCCGCGCAAGAAAAAGGCTCGCTGGGGGTATCGCTGCCTGCGCGGCCGTGAGCTGAGCATATGGCGGTGCATTTGCGCAGTGACAGAGCGTTAACGGCTTGCTTGTGGTTCGTGCAGAGCGCTATCTCACTACTTGGCCGGATGGTCCTTGCGGTACAGCGTCCACTCTTCCATTTCCGTGCCGTTCGGCAGCACGCAGATGCCTTCCTGGCCCTGGGGCGTCTTCTCCATCCGAACTTGTCCGCCGATTTCACCGCAATAGACCGATGCGGGATTGGCCATGCCCACGGAGGGTGCCAGCTTCTGCTGGGCGCATGCGCTGAGCGCCAGGGCCACCAGTGCGATGCCTGAAGTTCCAGTGCTTTGTTCATTGCGCCACTCTATACCTCTGGAGGTTGGGAGTGTTGTTGCGTCCGCAACCTTCGGTTTGCGATGCAAAGGTATGTCAGCGCGGCATTTTGTGCATAGAATGCTGACTCGCTAGCATATAACCCAAGAAAAGTCCATGACACCTGATTACAAGACGCTCCTGCAGCAAAAGGCAGAGATCGAAGCACGCATTGCCGAAGTCCTGAAAGCCGAAAAAGGCGGGGCCATCGCCAAGGTTCGCGAGCTCGTCCAGCAATTCCAATTGACCCAGGAAGATGTGTTCAGCACGGGCAAGCGCAAGTCGCCCGTCGGTGCAGGCGTGCCCAAGTACCGTGATCCGTCCACTGGCGCAACGTGGACCGGCCGGGGCAAGCCTCCTGCGTGGATCAAGGATGCAGTGGACCGCACTGCCTTCGAAATCTGACCAACAGCCCGCACTCGCGGGCTTTGTCTTTTCTGGCCACTCGCGCTCAGTGGGCCCACGGCAGTTCACAAGCGTCACCTTGCGCCAAGGCCGACGCCCTTGTCATGCTCTGCGCTGATTGCCTTAGCTGTGCTTGTCCGACAGGGCCGGTCCCGGGCGGCGACCATGCTTGAGGCCATGAACAAACCTACTCCCAACACCCCGGGCCAAGTGCCCACCTCGTCGTCCCGCAACCGGTTCGCTACCAAGCGAACCATGTACATCGTTGCCGCTATCGTGGTTGTGGCACTGGTGATCATGTTTGTGCCCTGGTAGGCGCGTATCGAAGTCCCGCTCCCGCGCCCCGTTCATGTCCGCAAGGGCATGAGAAAGCCCGCCATCTGGCGGGCTTTCGTTTTTGGGGAATCGCTTGCCTCAGTGCGCGTGGTGCGCCGTGGGTGCTTGCGCCGGGGGGAGTTGGGCCAACTTCTGCGAGCAGTCGCTACACACATGCCACGCGTGGAATTGGCGGGCTCCTGTGGCGGGTTTTTCCTGTTCGCACTGGATGCAGAAGACGGCGGGGGCCAGGTCCATGAGCCGGATCGGCTCTCGGCCTTTCTTGGGACTACGCATAGCTCTCCTTCAAAGTGTTGCTCCTCGGTATCCATTGGGCGCCGGGTTGGGAAAGGCCGGTCGTCAGCGGGCGCGCCATGGCGCAGCAGAAGCCAGCGCCATCGAGGGTGCGTGTTCAACTTACAGCCAAGCCGTCTCACGGTTGTGACTTCCGCATGACCGTGTGGGGAACGCGCCGCAGTGGTTTGACAGTGCAATTTGCGCAGTCTTAGAATTTGCCTCTTCCATCCCTGCGACCGCTGCGAGCCTGACATGAACCTGTGACGCCTTCGGACCCTTGTCCGACCGATCCCCCGAAGCCCATTGCCGGCCCACGGCGGACGCCCGCGTCACCACCTGCATGCCCGTTGACTGCTCCGCGTTTTCTGAACGCAACCTCGCGTCGCCGTGCGGCCTCTTTTTGAAAGAGTGCCCATGACAGAACCCATCGACATCCTTGCCCACAACACCGCCGCCTGGAACCTGCAGGCAGCGAAAGACTGCGACTGGTCGCGCCCGGTCGACAGCGCTGAAATAGCCCGGGCCCGTGCCGGAAGCTGGCAGGCGCGGCTCACGCCCGGCCCCTTGCCAGCGGGCTGGCTGGATGATGTGCGCGGCCTGCGCATCCTCTGCCTTGCCAGTGGAGGCGGCCAGCAGGGACCCATTCTTGCGGCGGCGGGTGCGCAGGTCACCGTGTTCGACGCCTCTGCCGGGCAGCTTGCACAGGACCGCCATGTGGCGCAGCGCGAAGGCCTTGCGCTGACCTGCGTGCAGGGCGACATGCGTGATCTGGGCGTTTTTGCAGATGCCGGCTTCGATGTGGTCTTTCACCCCATCTCCAACCTCTACGTGCCTGATGTGCGGCCCGTATGGCGTGAATGCGCGCGGGTGCTCGCGAAGGGTGGGCGCCTTCTGTCCAGCTTCTGGAATCCGGTGGTCTTCGTGGAGGACCGCGATCCCGCGTTGCGCGAGCAAGGCCTCATGCGGCCTGCGCGGCGCCTTCCGTATTCCGATGTGGTGGATTTGCCGCCCGCAGCGATCGATGCCAAGCGGGAGCGCAATGAGGCGCTGGTGTTCGGGCATACGCTGGCCGATCAGATCGGCGGCCAGCTGGATGCGGGGTTGGTGCTGACGGGCTTTCATGAAGACTGGCAGCCCCATGCCCGTTTTGTGATCGAGAAGTTCGTGCCGACCTTCATTGCGACACGTTCGGTGAAACTCTGAAGGTACTGGGGCCTGGCCTTGCCGCCCTCAGGTCGCCCTCAGGTACGCAAGGCCGGCGTCCAGGTCTGTTGCTGGGCGGGTTCGGTCACGGGCTGCGCCGGCTTCGGTCGGGGAGCCGGGCCCTTGGCCTGGGACGATGGCTGGGCCTGCCGTGCTTGCTCGGTGCCGGATTTGGCCAGCAGCATCATCACGGCCATGCAGATCAGCGTCAGCATGAGCACCACGCAGATGGGGCCCAGATCCACGGAGGCGATGTCCAGCCCCTTCAGCGACTGCCAGCGTTCTGAGCGTACTTCCAGTGGTTCTTCGGGATCGGCCATGGCACCTCCACTGCGTTGAGTGTGGGCACATGCTAGGCGTAAGTGAGCATGCAAACAATATGGGGACTTCGCCAGGATGTGAGGGTATACAGCAGCACCGGCTCGGTTGGCTTCACGCTTGAAGGCTTTTTCCGCTGTCGCCGTGTGACAGCTACTTGACCCACATCAGTTGCACCGCCACGGCCAGGGCGATGGCCAGCAGTACCAGCAGCACGGCCATTGCCACGACGGTGACCGCCCTGCGGCGCTTTGCCTTGCGGGGGTTGCGCAAACCGGGCGGGGTGGGAGGGGGCTGCGTGGCATCCAGCGCCGCAATTCTTGCCAGCCAGTCTTCGGCTGTGGGCAAGGTGGAGGTGGGCGATGCGGGTGGTGAGACGGGCTTGCCACGGTTCATGGCCCCAGCTCCTGACGCATCTCTTCAAGCACCTGCACGGCGCCCTGGATCATGGCCAGCCTGTGCTGCAGCGCAGCCTTTTGGGCCTGCAGCCGGTCCAGCTGCTCGGCAACCAGCGCCTCGTCGGCCCGCAGCTTCTTCAGCCGCTCCTGTATGGCCTCCATTTCCGGGGCGCTCATCTGCCAATCCTCCAGCATCGAAGGGCGCGGAGCGTGGCCCGGACCCTTCTCACAATTCACACGAATGCCGGCAATTATCTGTGCGCCTTAGTGATTGGCTATGAATGAATTGACATAGATTGTCATCGACCCGACGCCCAGCGTCCGGAGGCTGCCGGTGCGCTCAGAGCAGCCAGGTGCGGTTGGGTCGGTTGCCGTCGATTCCGACGATGCCCGCGTCCTGCAGGATCGGCAGGATGTAGGTGATCACCACGGCCGCGTTGTCGTTGGCCTGCTTGGCGGCAAAGCCCAGAAAGCCCGGCACGTCATAGCTGGATGCCACAACGCAGGGGCGCTCCAGGCCGTGATGGTCCTGGGCAAGATGGCGCAGCACGGCGCAGAAGGCTTCTCGCCGTATGCGCACCGTGTTGCCCTTGTTCGTTCGGACCTCCAGGCCGGTGGCATTGCGGCGGGTGACGGTGAAGGACGCGGTGCGCCCCTTGTCCGGCGTCCTCAGGGGTTTGTCCTGGGCGATGCCTTCCCAGAAATCATTGAAGTCATTGTTCGAGAGCTCGCGCACAGAAGGGGGTCCATTGCCTGGAAGTTTTCATGGGCGTGGAGTCTCCCCGGCTTTGTGCGGTCGAAGATGAGCGAATCTGAGCAGTGCGGATCAATGTGCGAGAAATTTGAGGAAGATCCGGCCTTGCCGCGTTCTGACCTCGGTCCCTTCGATAAAGCCCATCAGTCTGGCCGAACCGTCCATGGAGTACAGCGCCGGTCCATCGATGCGGTAGATGAGCCTGGCCCCGCACCGGACGAATTCATCGCCTTCGACACGCCCGATTTCGTTTCCGTGCCCATCAAGCACAGTCCACGAGCCTCCTGCAATCATGGCCTCACCCGGCAATTGCCGGTTCCCAAGTGAAACCACCAATCTAAGGAACGCGAGGTGTCTGAATCTGAGCGAATCTGAGCAGTCGTGTAAAGCTGGGCCGCCGACGCCTTGGGCAGGGTCCTGTGGAAATTCGTGTGCGCCAGGCCCAAGCCGCATCGCACCGGCCAAAAGAAGCTGGCTGCGATCTAGGGGCACTGCATGCGTGGGCGCTTGAGCGGTTCGCAGCCAAGTAGAATTGTTTCATATCAAAGACATGCTGCTCTGAAAGTTGCAGCGACCGGGCCCGCTTGGCGGGCCTTGTGCATGGGGCGCCGTCCCACTGCCTGTATCTGGGTGCATGTCCTGATTCTCTGTAGGCCCGGCCTGCGATCCAATCTCGCGCATGGGGCTGAGCCTTCTCGTCAAATTGCTCTCATTTATGAAGATCTGCTGTCGCCAACCGGATGCGCCTGCGGCATTGCCTTTCGGCTTGCCCGGGGGCCATGCCGTGTGGTGCACGCCGCGCTGCGGAGGGCGGGCGTGAGCGAACAGGCGCTGTACGATCTGGCCCCCGTTCTGGAGCTGATGCTGCTGGGCCTGTTGCTGGCGCTGGGCCCACTGGCCTGGGTGTGGCTGCGCAATCGCAGCGGCGGCTCGCTCAAGCGGCTGCAGGCGCTGTCGGTGCTCACGCTGTTCCTGACCTTCGATCTGGTGCTGTTCGGCGCCTTCACCCGACTGACCGATTCCGGCCTGGGCTGCCCCGATTGGCCGGGCTGCTATGGCAGTGCCAGCCCCATGGGCGCCCGCGCGCAGATTGCCGAGGCCCAGGCCGCCATGCCCACCGGGCCGGTGACGCATGGCAAGGCATGGATAGAGATGGTCCACCGCTATCTGGCCACCACCGTGGGCGTGCTCATCATCGCCATGACCATCATGGCCTGGCGGCGCGCGCGGCGCCTGGGCAGGGCGGGTGGCGCAGGGGCCGAGCGTACAGGGGCCGAGGGCACAGGCGGTGCCCTGAGTCCGTGGTGGCCCACGCTGGCGCTGTTCTGGGTCTGCCTGCAGGGTGCCTTTGGCGCCTGGACCGTGACCATGAAGCTTTTCCCGGCCATCGTGACCCTGCACCTGCTGGGCGGCACGGGGCTGCTGGCCTTGCTGTGCGTGCCCGCCGTGGGGTTGAGCCGTGCTGCGCGTCAGCAAAGGGCGACCGTGATTTCACCCGCGCTGCGCGCGGGGCTGTGGCTGGGCCTTGCGCTGCTGGTGCTGCAGGTGGCGCTGGGCGGTTGGGTCAGTACCAACTATGCGGTGCTGGCCTGCAGCAGTTTCCCGACCTGCCAGGGCAGTTGGTGGCCGACCATGGATTTTTCGCAGGCGCTGCAGATCTGGCGTCCGTTGGGCCTGCTGCAGGACGGCAGCAACATCAGCTTTGCGGGCCTCACGGCCATCCACTATCTGCACCGCCTGGCGGCCTATGTGGTGGTGGCTGCGCTGGCCGGGCTGTGGTGGCGTTTGGGTGAAGTGCCCGCACTGGCGTCGCAGCGCCGCGTGCTGGGTGCGTTTTTGGTGCTGCAGGTGCTGACAGGCCTGTCGAACGTGGTGCTCGATTGGCCGCTGGTGGCCGCGGTGCTGCATACGGGCGGCGCAGCTGCGCTGGTGACCGTGATTGTTTGGTGCCTGGCGGCCAGCCGGCCGGGCGCACTGCGGGACGGTCTGCCGGTTGCCCGTGGAGAGATTGCATGAGTAAACAAGCTTCCCTGAGTGTCGAGCCCTCGCGCTGGACACAGTTCTATGCCCTGACCAAGCCGCGTGTGGTGCAACTGATCGTGTTCTGCGCACTGATCGGCATGGTGCTGGCCGTGCCGGGCTGGCCCAACGCCGACCAGTGGTTGCACATGGCGCTGGCCTGTCTGGGCATCTGGCTGGTGGCGGGCGCGGCTGCCGCCTTCAACTGCCTGGTGGAGCGCCATATCGATGCGCGCATGAAGCGCACCTCCTGGCGGCCCACGGCGCGCGGCGAGCTGAGCAGCCAGCAGGCGCTGGCCTTCTCGGCCATCCTGTGCACGTTGGGCGCGCTGGTGCTGCTGCTGTGCACCAACCCGTTGACCATGTGGCTGACGCTGGCCACCTTCGTGGGCTATGCCGTGATCTACACGGTGATCCTCAAGCCTGCCACGCCGCAGAACATCGTGATCGGCGGCGCCTCCGGTGCCATGCCGCCCGTGCTGGGCTGGGCCGCGATGACGGGCCAGGTCGGTCCCGAGGCGCTGATTCTGTTCCTCATCATCTTCCTGTGGACGCCGCCCCATTTCTGGGCGCTGGCGCTGTACCGCGTGGAAGACTACCGCCAGTCCGGCCTGCCCATGCTGCCCGTGACGCATGGCAGCGAGTACACGCGGCTGCAGATCCTGCTGTACACGGTGATTCTGTTTGCGGCCTGCATGCTGCCCTTCATGTACGGCATGAGCTCCTGGCTGTACCTGGTGGTGGCCGTGGTGCTGAGCGTGGGCTTCTGTGCCTATGCCTTTGCACTGTGGCGCAATTACTCGGACCAGCTGTCGCGCAAGACCTTCCGCTTCTCGCTGATCCACCTGAGCGTGCTGTTCCTGGCGCTGCTGATCGATCACTACCTCTGGCTGGGCTGATGGGGCTGATGGCCTGAGGGCCATGGCCGCGCAATGAAAAACCGGGCCCTTGAGGCCCGGTTTGTCTTGGTGCCTGCCGCCTTACTTGATCTGCCGCTTCTCCAGCTTGCGCGCCAGCGTGCGCCGGTGCATGCCCAGGCGGCGGGCGGCTTCGGAGATGTTGAAATCGCTCTCGGCCAGGGTTTCGTGGATGTGTTCCCACTCCAGCGTCTTGATGGAGGTGGGGTTGCGCGACAGTTCCACGTCGGTGCGGCCTTCGAGGCGGCCGAAGGCGGCCTCGATATCGTCGGTGTTGGAGGGCTTGGCCAGATAGTGGCATGCGCCTAGCTTGACCGCCTCCACGGCCGTGGCAATGCTGGCATAGCCTGTGAGCACGACGATCAGCGCCTCGGGGCTGTGCTGGTGCAGCATCTGCACGCAGCTCAGGCCCGACGCGTTGCCCGCCAGCTTGAGGTCCATGACGGCGTATTGCGGCGAGTGCGTCTGCAGCAGCTCGCGCACTTCCTCGGCGCTGGCGGCCTGCAGCACGCGGTAGCCGCGCCGCTCGAACGAGCGCGTCAGCGTGCGCGCAAAGGTCGCATCGTCTTCAACCAGCAGCAGGAGGCGGGAGCTGTCCATGGGCGATTCGGGTTCCTGTGGGCGCCGCTTCAGGCGCCGGGTTCAATGGCAATCGATGACAAGGGCAGGCGGATCTCCACCTCACTGCCCCGCGGCGGGGTGTTCTTCACCTGAACGCGTCCGCCCAGCGAGCGCGCCACGTTGAGCACCAGAAACAGGCCCAGCCCCCGGCCCGGGCGCTCCGTCTTGGTGGAGATATGGCGCTGGCCCAGCTGTTCCAGCACGGCGGGAGCAAAGCCCGGTCCCTTGTCGCGCACGGTGATGCACAGCATGCCGGTGCGCACGGCCAGGTGCAGCGCCACATGGCGGGGGGAAGCTTCGGCCGCATTGTCGAGCACATTGCAAACCATTTGCTGCAACGCGGTATCGGAAAGAATGGGGAAGTCCTCGTCGGCCTGGACATAGTCGAAATGCTCCACGGCGTGGCGTGACTGCCAGTGCGCGACCACGCCGTCCATGAAGGCGCGCAGCGTGGTGGCCTGTGGCGCATCGGCGCGGGTCTCGCCGGCCGACATGAGCACGCTGGAGACGATGGACTTGCAGCGCAGCAGCTGCTGCTGCATTTCCTGCAGGTCGGCCAGCAGGTCGGGGTCTTGCGTGATGGCGGGCATGCGCTGCCAGTCGCCCAGGATGACGGACATGGTGGACAGCGGCGTGCCCAGCTCGTGCGCCGCGCCCGTGGCCAGCAGGCCCATGCGCACGATGTGCTCCTCTTCGCTGGCACGCTGGCGCATGTTGGCCAGCCGTGCGTCACGCCGGCGCAGGTTGGAGACGATGCGGCGCAGGAAGACGACCAGCAGCACCGTGGTCAGCCCGAAGCTGATCAGAATGCCGCTCACGTACAGGCCGGGCAGCCCGTCCGGTCCCGCCGCGCCAATGGGCAGGGGCCAGTGCACGATGGCCAGCACCAGGGTGCACAGCGAGGTGCTGGCAACGATGATCCAGGCGTGCACGGGCCTGAGCAGCACGGCGCCCAGAATGCCCTGCAGCAGGAACAGATAGATGAAGGGATTGCTGGCGCCGCCGCTCAAGTACAGCTGTATGGCCAGGGCGAGCACGTCGGCCAGCAGGGCCAGGAACAGGTTGCGCGCCGAGATCTGGCGGCGGTGGCTGCGGTACCAGTAGATGTAGCCAAGATTGGTGAAGACGCTGGCCATCAGCACCAGGGCCATGGCCGGCAGCGGCAGGGTGATGCCGAAGCCGTAGTGCACCAGGGAGATGGTGATCACCTGCCCGACCACGGCAAACCAGCGCAGCTGTATCAGCAGCTGCATGTTCTGGCGTTCGGTGGTGCGCTCGACGCGGAACAGGGACTCTGAAGGCGAATTCACGCGGGCGATTGTGCGCTACCGCAGGCAGCCGTGGCGCGGCAGGGTCTTGTAGAGGACTGGCGTAAAAAAGGCCACCGATGTCATCGGTGGCCCTGTTGCCTGCAGCGACGGCTTTACGGCCTTACGGCTTTACGGCTTGCTGCTTGCCTGCCGGTCATTGCGCCTGACCAGCCAGGCCGCGCCGACCACCATCAGCGCCAGCCCGTACCAGGTCAGCGCATAGACCAGGTGGCTGTTGGGGAAGCGGATCACGGTCATGCCCGGGCGCGGCCAGGTGCCGTCTGCCACGGGCTGGCCCGGCAGGCCTGCGTCGATGAAGTAGGGGGCTGCATGGGCCAGGCCCTGGGCCTGTGCAATGGCCGCCACATCGCGCGAGAACCAGCGCTGCTGCGCGGGATCGTTCTCGCGCAGGAAGCCGCCGCGCGGCTCGCTGATGCGCAGCAGGCCGGCCACCGTCACCTGGTCCTGGGGGGCCTGTGCGGGCTGATCCTGCCAGCGCGCGCGCTGCGCTGTGGGAATGAAGCCCCGGTTCACCAGCACCTGGTTGCCGTCGTCCATCTGCAGCGGCGTCAGCACCCAGAAGCCGGCGCCCAATTCGGTCACGGCCTGGGTCAGCACGGTCTTGCCGGCCAGCCAGTGGCCGCTGGCCTGCACGGCGCGGTACTCGTGGTCGGCGGCCGTGATCTGCGGCCATTCGGCGGGCGGGGGCAGGGCAGCGGGCGCGGCGTGCACGCGCTGGTCCACGCGCTCTATCAAGTCCAGCTTCCAGGCACGGCGCTGGACCTGCCAGCTGCCCAGGAAGATGAAGCCCAAAAACAAGGCGATGCCCACCGAGATGAGCATCGCCTGAGCGAGTGGGCCACGCCGGCGCGATGCGCCGGCGTGGCTGGAGGGCCCGGAGTTTCCGGATGCGGTCAAGGCGTGACCGAGGCCGGAGCCGTCTGCGCGGCAGGGTCGGCCGGCATGGTGTGCTGGGGCATCATGTTGGTGTTCATGTGGAACATGACCCACAGGGTGCCCGCAATGCCGATGGCCACGAAGACCACGGTGAAGATGGTGGACAACAGGGTCCAGCCGCCTTCGATCTTGCCGTTCATGTGCAGGAAGAAGACCATGTGGACCAGGATCTGCACCACGGCGAAGCCGCCGAGCACCATCACGGCCGTTGCACGGTCCGAGATGACATTGCTCATCACCAGCCAGAACGGGATGGCCGTCAGGATGATCGAGAGCACGAAGCCCCACATATAGCCCGAGAACGTGCTGTGCGGGCCTGCGTCGTGGTGGTGATCGTCATGGCCGTGATGGTCGTGGTGACCGTGGCCATGGCCGGCGTGGATGTCGTGTGCAGCCATTTACAGCACCCCCATCAGGTAAACAAAAGTGAAGACGCCGATCCAGACCACGTCCAAGAAGTGCCAGAACATCGACAGGCACATCAGGCGGCGGTTGTTCTCGTGCGTCAGGCCGTGCTTGTTGATCTGGATCATCAGTGTGACCAGCCAGATCAGGCCGAAGCTCACGTGCAGGCCGTGGGTGCCCACCAGCGTGAAGAACGAGGACAGGAAGGCGCTGCGCTGCGGGCCCGCGCCCTCGTGGAGCAGGTGGGAGAACTCATAGAGTTCCAGGCCCAGGAAGCACAGGCCGAACAGGCCGGTGATGGCCAGCCACAGCTGGGTGCCGCCCAGCTTGCCCTGCTGCTTTTGCAGCATGGCGAAGCCGAAGGTGATGGACGACAGCAGCAGGAAGGCCGTGTTCATCGCCACCAGGGGCAGGTCGAACAGCTGGGCGCCCGTGGGGCCTGCAGCGTAGTTGCGGCCCAGCACGCCATAGGTGGCGAACAGCGCTGCAAAGATCAGGCAGTCGCTCATCAGGTAGAGCCAGAAGCCCAGAGCGGTGCCGTTTTCGGGATGGGGCTCCTCGGCGAGGTGGTACTCGCGCGGGGCCAGGGCGGCAGCGCCGCCTGCGGTGTAACGGGTATCAGACATGACGTGCCAGCTGTTGTGTGCGCAGTTCTTCCGTGGCCGCGACTTCCGCGGCGGGGATGTAGTAGTCGCGCTTGTAGTTGAACGTGTGGATGATCGACGCCAGCACGGTGGCGGCGAACGACGCAATGGCCAGGGGCCACATGTGCCAGATCATCGCGAAGCCGAAGACCGTGGACAGCGCTGCGATCACGACGCCGGCGCCGGTGTTGGACGGCATGTGGACGGGCTTGAAGCCGGTCAGCGGACGCTGGTAGCCGTGCTTCTTCATGTCCCACCAGGCATCGATCTCATGCACCACGGGCGTGAAGGCGAAGTTGTACTGGGGAGGGGGCGAGGAGGTGGCCCACTCCAGCGTGCGGCCTTCCCATGGGTCGCCGGTCACGTCACGCAGCTGGTCGCGCTTGAAGTAGCTGACCACCAGCTGGATCAGGAAGCTGCCGATGCCCAGTGCCACCAGACCGGCGCCCAGGGCGGCGATCACGAACCAGATCTGCAGCGAGGGGTCCTCGAAGTGGTTGGCACGGCGTGTCACGCCCATCAGGCCCAGCACGTACAGCGGAGTGAAGGCGACCCAGAAGCCGACCAGCCAGAACCAGAACGAGCACTTGCCCCAGAACTCGTCGAGCTTGTAGCCGAAGGCCTTGGGGAACCAGAAGTTGATGCCGGCGAACACGCCGAACACCACGCCGCCGATGATCACGTTGTGGAAGTGGGCGATCAGGAACAGGCTGTTGTGCAGCACGAAGTCGGCCGGGGGAACGGCCAGCAGCACGCCGGTCATGCCGCCGATGGCGAAGGTGCACATGAAGCCCACGGTCCACAGCATCGGCACCGTGAAGCGGATGCGGCCGCGGTACATGGTGAACAGCCAGTTGAAGATCTTGGCGCCCGTCGGGATCGAGATGATCATCGTCGTGATGCCGAAGAAGGTATTCACGCTGGCGCCGGAGCCCATGGTGAAGAAGTGGTGCAGCCAGACCAGGTAGGACAGGATGGTGATACACACCGTCGCGTACACCATGGAGGTGTAGCCGAACAGGCGCTTGCGGCTGAAGGTGGAGACGATCTCCGAGAAGATGCCGAAGCAGGGCAGGATCAGGATGTAGACCTCGGGGTGGCCCCAGATCCAGATCAGGTTCACGTACAGCATGGGGTTGCCGCCCAGCTCGTTCGTGAAGAAGTTCGTGCCGACGTAGCGGTCCAGCGACATCAGCACCAGGGCTGCGGTCAGGATGGGGAACGAGGCCACGATCAGCGCGTTGGTGCACAGGGCGGTCCAGGTGAAGACGGGCATCTTCATCAGGTTCATGCCGGGTGCGCGCATCTTGATGATGGTCACGATCAGGTTGATGCCTGACAGCGTGGTGCCGACGCCGGCCACCTGCAATCCCCAGATGTAGTAGTCAAGCCCGACCCCGGGGTTCTGCGCCCCCAGGTTGGACAGTGCCAGCCAGCCGGAGGTGGAGAACTCGCCCAGGAACAGCGAGATCATCACCAGCACGGCGCCGCCCGTGGTCATCCAGAAGCTGAAGTTGTTCAGGAACGGGAAGGACACGTCGCGGGCGCCGATCTGCAGCGGCACCAGATAGTTCATCAGGCCGGTCACGAAGGGCATGGCCACGAAGAAGATCATGATCACGCCGTGGGCCGTGAAGATCTGGTCGTAGTGGTGCGGAGGCAGGTAGCCCAGGTTGTCGCCGAAGGCCATGGCCTGCTGCAGGCGCATCATCAGCGCGTCGGCAAAGCCGCGCAGCAGCATGACCAGACCGAGGATCATGTACATGATGCCGATCTTCTTGTGGTCGATGCTGCACAGCCAGTCGCGCCACAGCGGGCCCCACAGGCGGAACTTGGTGAGCAGGCCCAGCACGGCAAGGCCGCCGAGCACCACGGCGATGAAGGTAGCCAGCACGATGGGCTCATGCGCCATCGGGATGGAGTCCCAAGTGATGCGTCCCAGCAGCCAGTGGGCCTGTGCCGGGGAGGTATGTTCAGACATATCGAGTCTCTTAGGTCGTGATGGGCGCGGGCGGCGGTCTGGCCGTCGTCCGCGTCCGCTAACTGCTTATTGCTGCGCAGCGGCTGCGGAGCCGTCGCGCTGGTCCAGGAAGGCCACGACGCGGTCGGCGTTTTGCACCGTGCACACATCCTGGGGCAGGTTCATGCCCACGGCCTTGAGATAGGCTTCGCCGCCGGCAGCGTCGATGGCCATCATGTGATGCATGCACATCTTGCCTTCTTCGACACAGCGGTTGAGCACCTTGTCGTACAGGCCTTCGTCCACCGTGGCGAAGCGCTCGACCGGGTTGCGCTCGCTG
Organism: Delftia sp. K82; assembly: GCF_002193035.1. Classification (NCBI taxonomy): domain Bacteria; kingdom Pseudomonadati; phylum Pseudomonadota; class Betaproteobacteria; order Burkholderiales; family Comamonadaceae; genus Delftia; species Delftia sp. K82. The sequence goes on from NZ_MYFL01000001.1 coordinate 1,863,915, forward strand.
GGCTTGACCAGGTTCAGGTAGGTATCGCGCGTCAGGGCCTTGCCTTCGGACTTGGCCTTGGCAACCCACTGATCGAACTCTTCGTTGCTCAGGCCGTGGAACTTGAACGTCATGCCCGAGAAGCCGGCGCCGCTGTAGTGCGATGCCAGGCCGTGGAACACGCCGGGCTTGTTGATCACGGCGTTCAGCTCGGTCTGCATGCCGGGCATGGCATAGATCATGCCGGCCAGGTCAGGCACGTAGAAAGAGTTCATCGTCGAGGTGGCGGTCAGCTTGAAGTGGATGGGACGATCCACGGGAGCGGCCAGCTCGTTGACGGTGGCGATGCCTTTTTCAGGGATGAAGAACAGCCACTTCCAGTCCATGGCCACGACCTGCACCTCCAGCGGCTTGACATCGGTGCTCAGCGGCTTGGTGGCCGAGACGCGGTCCAGCGGACGGTAGGGGTCCAGCTTGTGGGTGCTGATCCAGGTGATGGCGCCCAGCGCGATGATGATCATCAGCGGCACGGACCAGATCACCAGCTCCAGCGTGGTGGAGTGGTGCCATTCGGGGTCGTAGTGGGCCTCGGTGTTCGACTGGCGGTATTTCCAGGCGAAAAGCAGCGTGAGGATGATCACCGGGATGATGATGATCAGCATCAGCAAGGTGGCCGTGACCACCAGGTTGCCCTGCTGCGCGGCGATGTCGCCGGCGGGGTTGAGCACGACGGCTTTGCTGCAGCCAGTGAGACTGGCTGTCAAAGCGGCCGCGGTGAGCCACGCAGGCCCACGGAGTTCCTTGATTTTTAGCATGCTAGGGGCGCAACAAGAGCGCGTTTACATAGAAACGCGGATTACAAGATCCGGGCAAATGTATTACGAAGTATAAATTTGTCCATTGGACATTTTGTCCAACGTCAAGGAGAACCCGGGAACTTTCTGCTACCTGGGCGGGTGCGCGGCAGGTGCCTGGCGGTCCGGAGGCCGCATTTTCGCGTCGCGCGCAGCAGGACAAACACCAAGGCCGGTCGAGGTGGAAACCGCCTTGCGCCAGATCAAGTGAGGGCGTAGAACAGAGTTGTCAGTGAGACGAGACAAGGAGCATCCATCTATGAGCGGCCTCGACACAACTGCAAGCTTCCCCGGCGGAAGCTATGAGAGCAAAGAATCTCTGTCCCGCGCCGACACCCACGAAGATGTCACGCCCAACGAAATCGCCGTCGGCGTGATCATCGGGCGATCCTCGGAGTACTTCGACTTCTTCGTGTTCGGCATCGCCTGCGTGCTGGTCTTCCCGGCACTGCTGTTTCCCTACCTTTCCAAGCTCGACGGCACGCTGATGTCGTTCGCCATCTTCTCGCTGGCCTTCGTGGCCCGGCCGCTGGGCACGGCGCTGTCCATGGCCGTGCAGCGGCGCTGGGGGCGGGCGACCAAGCTGACGCTGGCGCTGTTTCTGCTGGGCGTGTGCACCGTGGGCATGGCCTTCCTGCCCAGCTACCAGCAGGCGGGGGTGAACGCCATCATCGTGCTGGCGCTGCTGCGCATAGGCCAGGGCATTGCGCTGGGCGGCTCGTGGGACGGCCTGCCGTCGCTGCTGGCCATGTCGGCGCCCAAGAACCGGCGGGGCTGGTACTCGATGATGGGCCAGTTGGGCGCGCCGCTGGGCTTCGTGCTCGCGGCAGGGCTGTTTGCCTTCATCTACGCCCATGTGGGAGCCGACGAGTTCCTCAGCTGGGGCTGGCGCTATCCCTTCTGCGTGGCCTTTGCCATCAACGTCGTGGCACTGTTCGCCCGGCTGCGCCTGGTCGTGGGCCAGTCCTACACCGAACTGCTGCAGCAGCGTGAGCTGGAGCCCATGGGCGTGTTGCCGCTGATGCGCGACGAAGGCCGCAACGTGGTGATCGGCGCGTTTGCCGCCCTGGCCAGCTTTGCGCTGTTCCACCTGGTGACCATCTTCCCGCTGTCCTGGATCTCGCTGTACTCGGACCAGTCGGTGACCCATGTGCTCGGGGTGCAGATCGTGGGCGCCTTCTGTGCGGCTGCCGCCATCATGGTCTCGGGCTGGCTGGCCGACCGCGTTGGCCGGCGCAACACGCTGGGCACCATGGCCTGCCTGATCGGCATCTTCAGCTTCCTGGCGCCCTGGCTGCTGGGCAGCGGAACGATGGGGAACAACGTGTTCATCATCGTCGGCTTCATCCTGCTGGGCCTGTCCTATGGCCAGGCGGCCGGCACGGTGACGTCCAACTTCCCCTCACGCTATCGCTACACGGGTGCCGCGTTGTCCTCGGACATGGCCTGGCTGGTGGGCGCGGCATTCGCTCCGCTGGTGGCCCTGGGCGTGTCCTCGCGCTTCGGACTGGTGGCGCTGGGGATCTATCTGCTGTCGGGTGCGCTGTGCACGCTGGCGGCACTGGGCATCAACCGCGCCATCGAGACGCGCGACTGAACGGGCCCTCGCAAGCCAAAGGCCGGCTCTGCCGGCCTTTTTCGTTGTGACTTCGCCTCAGGGGTTTTCACCGTAGCGCTGCTTGAAGTCGAATTCGAGCCTGTCGCAGTCCTGCACCGATTCAAACTGCTGCGTCTTGCGCTCGGCCTCTGGCCGCGCGGTTTCCTTGCGGCAGATCTTGATGGTTTCGCGCTCCACCCAGCGCGCCTCGCCTTCGGGCGTGGACAGCAACTGTCCAGCCAGCATGAGCACAGCGAAGAAGGCCACAGGCAGGCCGATCAGCCAGGGCACGATGCGGCTTTTTGGCGGCTTGGGCGGTTTGGCCGGATCGGATCCGTGGGCGCTGGCAGCGGGGGCCGGTTCGCTGGAATGAGGCTCGGGTGTCTGTGGTTGCGCCATGGTGTGCTTGCTGTGGTTCCGGCTGGAGATTATCCAGGGCGCCCATCGCGCGCAGTCTGAGCGGGATCAGGGAACGGCGAGATCGCCTGTGCTAGCCATCTCCCTCATCTCCTGCACCAGCCATTTCTCCAGCGCAAGAATGTCGGCCCTGCGGCCCGGACGGGGCGTCACCCACAGCTGCAGGCGCCGTGGACCGGCCAGCTGCGCGCCGCTGTTGCGCGCGCATGGCAGCGATCCGGCCAGCGACGGGCTGGAGATCGTGCTCAAGGGCGGGCAGATGGGAGGAGAGGCCTTCTTTGGCCAGGTGCGTGATGGAGGCTAGGCAGGGCTCGCTGCCGCAACCATGGGGCAAACCTATAATGCGCGTTGGTCCCGACGGGACACCCTCCCACCAGGGACAGCGCCCCGCGTGCGCGCTCCGAACTCCTAGACACCATGAGCACACCCACTTTCACCGTTGCCGACATTCGCAAGAGCTTTCTGGACTTTTTCGCATCCAAGGGCCACACCATCGTGGAGTCGAGCCCCCTGGTGCCCGGCAACGATCCGACGCTGATGTTCACCAACTCGGGCATGGTCCAGTTCAAGGACGTGTTCCTGGGCACCGACAAGCGCCCCTACAAGCGCGCCACCTCGGTGCAGACCTGCCTGCGCGCAGGCGGCAAGCACAACGATCTGGAAAACGTGGGCTATACGGCCCGCCACCACACCTTCTTCGAGATGCTGGGCAACTGGTCCTTCGGCGACTACTTCAAGCGCGAGTCGCTCAAGTGGGCCTGGGAGCTGCTGACCGAGGTCTACAAGCTGCCCAAGGAACGCCTGCTGGCCACGGTCTACGCCGAGGACGACGAGGCCTACGACATCTGGACCAAGGAAATCGGCCTGCCGCCCGAGCGCGTGATCCGCATCGGCGACAACAAGGGCGGCCGCTACAAGAGCGACAACTTCTGGATGATGGCCGACACCGGCCCCTGCGGCCCCTGCTCGGAAATCTTCTACGACCACGGCGCGCACGTGGCCGGCGGCCCTCCGGGCAGCCCTGACGAAGACGGCGACCGCTTCATCGAGATCTGGAACAACGTGTTCATGCAGTTCGACATGGACGAGCAGGGCAACGTCAAGCCACTGCCCGCGCCCTGCGTGGACACCGGCATGGGCCTGGAGCGCCTGGCCGCCATCCTGCAGCATGTGCACAGCAACTACGAGATCGACCTGTTCCAGGCGCTGATCAAGGCCGCTGCGCGCGAGACGCACATCGCCGACATCGAGACCCCCTCGCTCAAGGTGATCGCCGACCACATCCGCGCCACCGCCTTCCTGGTGGCCGACGGCGTGATCCCCTCCAACGAAGGCCGCGGCTACGTGCAGCGCCGCATCGTGCGCCGCGCCATCCGCCACGGCTACAAGCTGGGCCAGAAGACCCCGTTCTTCCACAAGCTGGTCAAGGACCTGGTGGCCGTGATGGGCGATGCCTATCCCAAGATCCGCGAGCAGGAAGCGCGCATCACCGAAGTGCTGCGGGTCGAGGAAGAGCGCTTCTTCGAGACCCTGGCCAACGGCATGGAAATCCTGGACGCGGCGCTGGCCGGTGGCGCCAAGGTGCTGCCCGGCGACGTGGCCTTCAAGCTGCACGACACCTACGGCTTCCCCCTGGACCTGACCAACGACGTCTGCCGCGAGCGCGGCCTGAGCGTGGACGAGGCGGGCTTCCAGACCGCCATGGAAGAGCAGAAGAACAAGGCCCGCGCAGCAGGCAAGTTCAAGATGGACCGCGCCCTGGAATACACGGGCGATGCCAATGCCTTCACGGGCTACCAGAAGCTGGCCGAGGCCGCCAAGGTGGTGGCGCTGTATGCCGAAGGCAGCGCCGTGCAGGAACTCAAGGCCGGCCAGAGCGGCGTGGTCGTGCTCGACACCACGCCTTTCTACGCCGAGTCCGGCGGCCAGGTGGGCGACCAGGGTGTGATCAGCACCGCAGGCGCACGCTTTGCGGTCGAGGACACGCTCAAGATCAAAGCCGATGTGTTCGGCCACCACGGCGTGCTGGAGTCCGGCAGCCTCAAGGTGGGCGATGCCGTGCAGGCCGAGGTGGACACGCAGCTGCGTGCGGCCACCATGCGCAACCACTCGGTCACGCACATCATGCACAAGGCCCTGCGCGAAGTGCTGGGCGATCACGTGCAGCAAAAGGGCTCGCTGGTCAACGCCGAGCGCACGCGCTTCGACTTTGCCCATAACCAGCCCGTGACCGCTGAAGAGATCCGCGAGATCGAACGCCGCGTGAACGCCGAGATCCTGGCCAACACGCCCACCGATGCGCGCGTGATGGACATCGAATCGGCCAAGGCCACGGGCGCCATGATGCTGTTCGGCGAGAAGTACGGCGACTCCGTGCGCGTGCTGGACATCGGCAGCAGCCGCGAGCTATGCGGCGGCACCCACGTGCAGCGCACCGGCGACATCGGCCTGTTCAAGGTGGTGGGCGAAGGCGGCGTGGCCGCTGGCGTGCGCCGCATCGAGGCGGTGACCGGCGAGAACGCGCTGGCCTACCTGCAATCGCTGGAATCCACGGTGGACCAGGCCGCCGCCGCGCTGAAGGCGCCGACAGCCGAGCTGAACACCCGCATCGGCGGTGCGCTGGAGCAGATCCGCGCGCTGGAGAAGGAAGTGGCTGCGCTCAAGGGCAAGCTCGCTTCCAGCCAGGGCGACGAGCTGGCCGGCCAGGCCGTGGACGTCAAGGGCATCAAGGTGCTGGCCGCCAGGCTCGAAGGCGCCGACGCCAAGACCCTGCGCGACACCATGGACAAGCTCAAGGACAAGCTGGGCGCCGCAGCCATCGTGCTGGCCGCCGTCGATGGCGACAAGGTGCAACTGGCCGCAGGCGTGACCAAGGCCGAGACCTCGCGCATCAAGGCTGGCGATCTGGTGAACTTCGTGGCCAGCCAGGTCGGCGGCAAAGGCGGCGGCAAGCCCGACATGGCCATGGCCGGCGGCACGGACGCTTCGGGCCTGCCCGCGGCGCTGGCCGGTGTGCAGGCCTGGGTGGCAGAGCGCGTCTGACCCAGCTGCGCGGCAGATGATTCCTGCTGCCCCTTCTTCGGGACGCCCCGGTGGACTCCACCGGGGCGTCTTGCCGTGGGCGCTGCGTATGACCTACATGGCCTGGGTGATGGGCGTGCTGGCGCAATCGGCCGCTGCCGCCGCGCAAAGCGTGGTCTTCATCAACCCCGGCCGGTCCGACGAGCGCTACTGGACCACGGTCAGCGAGGCCATGCAGGACGCGGCCAACAGCCTGGGCATGCAGCTGCAGGTCCGCTATGCCCAGCGCGACCACCTGCGCCCCATCGAGATTGCGCGCCAGATTGCCGCCTTGCCCAAGGCGCAGCGGCCCCGCTACGTGATGTTTACCAACGACTACAGCGTGGCGCCTGAAATCCTGCGCACGCTGGAGGCCGCAGGCATCGACAGCTTCATGGCCTTCAGCGGCGTGCCCGAGACATTGCGCGGCCAGACAGGCGTGGCGCGGGAGCGCTATCGCCACTGGCTGGGCAGCCTGGAGCCGGGCGCCGAAGAGGCCGGCTACCTGACCGCCAAGTCACTGTTCGCCGCTGCACGGGCGTCGGGCCAGGCGCGTGCGGCCGATGGCCGGCTGCACATGGTGGCCATTGCCGGGGACCGCTCCACGCCCTCCTCGGTGGAGCGCAATGCCGGCATGCGCCGCGCGGCGGCCGAGGCCAGCGACGTGGTGCTGCAGCAGGAAGTCTTTGGCGAATGGCGCCGCGAACGCGCCGAGCAGCAGGCGGCCGTGCTGTTCCAGCGCTATCCCGAGGTTCGCCTGGTCTGGGCGGGCAACGACGAGATGGCCTTTGGCGCCATGCAGGCCTGGCGGGCGCGGGGCGGCTCGCCGGGGCGTGACGCCTTCTTCAGCGCCATCAATTCATCGGCTGCCGCCATGACGGCGCTGCGCACGGGCGAGCTGTCGGCACTGGCGGGCGGCCATTTCCTGACCGGCGCCTGGGCCCTGGTCATGCTCTACGACCATGCGCACGGCGCCGATTTCGCCTCCGAAGGGCTGGAGCAGGTGCGGCCCATGTTCACGCTACTGGACAAGTCCCAGATCGACCGCTACGAGCACAGGATCAGTGCGCCGCTGGCCCCTCTGGACTTTCGCAGCTACAGCAAGCACCTCAATCCCCGGCTGCGGCGCTACGGATTCGAGCTCAAGCACCTGCTGCGCTGAGCGCCTCCCATGCCCCGCTTCCGTTCGATCGCCTCCCTGCTGATCCTGCGCATCATGCTGCTGGCCGTGGCCTGCATGCTGGTGTTTGGCGGCGCCCACGCCTGGTGGGAGTACCGCAAGGGGCAGCAGGAGTTTCGCCGCTCCATGGAGACGCTGGTGGCCAACAGCATGATCTCGCTGTCCGCCGCGCTGTGGGACATAGAGCCGGCCCTGGTGCGCGAGCAGGTGCAGTGGCTGGGCAAGCTGCCCCTGGTGGGACATGTGCAGCTGCGCGTCACCTCCACGGGCGAGATGTACGAGGCGGGCGAGCCCAGGGATGGCCGCGCGCCCGCCGTGTCCATGCTCATTCCGGCACCGCGTCACAGCCAGTCCAGCCTGCCGCTGGGCGAACTGCAGGTCTGGGAGAACCGGGGCCACTACCTGGAGGTGCTGCGCGACTCCACGCTGCGCGTGCTGCTGGGCTATGCGCTGTTCACGGCCCTGGTCTGCCTGATGGTGGCCTGGGTGATGCGCAGGGAACTGCGCCAGCCGCTGCAGCAGATTGCGGGCTTTGCGGCCAACCTCAAACCCAATGAGTTGTCGAGGCCCTTGGTGCTGGAGCGGGCGCGGCGCGGGCAGCGCGACGAGATCGACATGGTGGTGCAGGGCTTTGGCCAGTTGCAGCATGACCTGCGCGGCCACATCGAGCATCTGGACCTGCTGGTGGCCCAGCGCACGGCCCAGCTGGAGGAGCTGGTGGAAGAGGTCAAGCGCATGTCGCTGACCGATGCGCTGACCGGATGTCTCAACCGCCGCGCCATGGACGAGCGCCTGGCCTCCGAGGTCGCCCAGGGCCAGCGCCTGGGTGCGGCTCTGAGCGTGATGTTCGTGGACGTGGACCGCTTCAAGCAGGTCAATGACAGGCACGGCCATGCCGCAGGCGATGCCGTGCTGCGCGAGGTGGCACTGCGTTGCCGGCACGCACTGGAGCGGGAGCCTTCGGCGCAATGGATGGCGCGCTATGGCGGTGAGGAGTTCCTGATCGTGATGCCCGGTGTGGCTGCGGCCCAGGCCTGGGCGCTGGCCGGGCAGCTGCGCGAGGCCATACGCTCCACGCCCATACAGGTCCATGGCCTGGAACTGGCGGCGACGGCCAGCTTTGGCGTGGCGCAACTGCAGGGCGCCGAGAGCGCGCAGGAACTGCTGCAGCGCGCCGATGCCATGCTCTACGAGGCCAAGCACGCCGGGCGCGACTGCGTGCGCGTGGCCGGCCTCACCTGAACGGCACGGCGCCAGGGCCGGCTCAGAACAGTTCGATATCGTTGCTGTTCACCTGGGGGGCCAGCAGCCCCTGGGTGATCAGATCACCGTAGTACCAGGTCTGGTTGCGGCCATGCTCCTTGGCGTGGTAGAGGGCCTGGTCGGCATGGCCCAGCACCTCCACGGGTGCGCCCGTGCCCATGGCGGCAAAGCCCGTGCTCACGGTGATGCGGCCGACCTGGGGGAACTCGTAGCTCTCCACGTCGTGGCGCAGGCGCTCCAGCGCCTTGCGGGCATTGACCAGGCTGACCGAGCGCAGCAGCACCACGAATTCCTCGCCGCCGAAGCGGAACACACGGTCCTTGGCGTCGAAGCAGCTGCGCAGGATGTTGGCCACCAGGATCAGCACCTCGTCGCCATACAGGTGGCCAAAGCGGTCGTTGATGCGCTTGAAATGGTCGATGTCGATGGCGGCCAGCCACTGGCCGGGAACGTCTTCCGTGGCCACGCCCGGCATGGCCATCGGCGGCTCCTGCAGCGACAGGCGCAGGAACTGCTCGTCGAAGGTCTTGCGGTTGAGCAGGCCGGTCAGCGCATCGCGTTCGCTGTAGTCCAGCAGGCTCTGGTAGTTGTGATAGACGCCGAAGATGCCCTGGATCACATCGAGCCGGCTGGGCGAGAAGGCCGTGGACTGCGTGATCTCCAGGCAGTGGTAGGCCGTCTCCTGGCGCCACAGCGGCAGCCACAGCACGTGCTGGCCATCGGGCTGCACGGCCGAGGCGATGAGGGCACGCTGCTGCAGCGCCTGCTGCAGCGCGGGCATGGAGGCCAGCTCCACGCTTTGCGGGTCATACAAGGCCTCGGCATCGGTGGACATGACCTGATCGCCCTGGCTCCAGGTGCGCGCACGCACGCAATGCCTGCCGTCGGGCATGGCGAACAGCTCCAGCGCCCGCACCTGCACCACGCCATTGAGCTTGAACAGGGTGGACAGCACCGAGATTTCCAATCGCAGATGGTCCCTGTGGGCCGTCATCTCGACCAGATTCTGTAGCAATGGCTGCATGCGAGGCCTTGTATTGGAAGAGGGCGCGACCGGCTCAGCGGCGCTCAAACACCAGATCCCACACACCGTGGCCCAGGCGGATGCCACGGTTCTCGAACTTGGTCAGCGGCCTGTAGTCGGGCTTGGCGGCATAGCCCTCGGCCGTGTTGGCCAGCAGGGGTTCCGCGCCCAGCACCTCCAGCATCTGCACCGCATAGGGCTCCCAGTCGGTGGCGCAGTGGATGTAGCCACCGGGACGCAGCCGGCGTGCCAGCTTGGCCACCAGAGGCTCCTGGATCAGGCGGCGCTTGTTGTGCTTTTTCTTGTGCCAGGGATCGGGGAAGAAGATGTGGATGCCGTCCAGGCTGGCCTCGGGCAGCATGTTGTCGATGACTTCGACGGCGTCGTGCTGCAGGATGCGGATGTTGGAGATGTCCTGCTCGCCAATGCGCTTGAGCAGGGCGCCCACGCCGGGCTCGTGCACCTCGCAGCACAGGAAGTTGTCATCGGGGCGCACGCGCGCAATGTGGGCCGTGGCCTCGCCCATGCCGAAGCCGATCTCCAGGATCAGGGGTGCCTGGCGGCCATAGGTGGCCGAGGCGTCCAGCGGCGCGGCCTGGTAGTTCAGCACGAAGCGCGGACCCAGCTCCTCGAAGGCCTTGGCCTGGCCTGTCGTGGTGCGGCCGGCGCGGCGCACATAGCTCTTGATGGTCTTGGGATGGGCCACGCCCTCGGGCGGCTGGCCGGTACGGGCGGCCGCAGGTGTGGAGGGCGAAGAGGAATCGTGCGGCGCACCGGGGGCAGCGGACATGGTGTTCTGGGTATCGCCGTCCATGGACTGCTCGGCTTGGGGGGAAGAAATTGGGTTCACGGGCTCAATTGTATGTATGGCGCCAGCCCATTACCCAGAACTGCAGCGCTTCGCCCAATGTGGCCTGGGGTGATGGCTGGGGCAGTCCCAGGTGGGCGGCTGCGGTGCGCAGCGCGGTCACAGGGGCGCTCAGGTCCAGTGCGGGGGCGCCGTGCTGCTTGGAAAGCTTTTCGCCGTCGGGCATGAGCACCAGCGGCGTGTGCAGGTACTGCGGGTGACCTATGCCCAGGGCGCGCTGCAGCAGCATCTGGCGGGGCGTATTGTCGGCGAGGTCGGCGCCGCGCACCACATGGGTGATGCCCTGCAGGCCGTCATCGACGACTACGGCCAACTGGTAGGCCCACAGGCCGTCGGCCCGGCGCAGGACAAAGTCGCCCGCGCCGTGGACCACATCCTGCTGCTGGGCGCCCAAGCGGCGGTCCTGCCAGTGCAGCACGGGGTCGTGGCGGGTGAAGCGGTCCAGCGCAAAGCGCCAGGCCCGGGCGCTCTTGCCGTGCAGGCCGTCGCGGCAGGTGCCGGGGTAGGGCCGCTCCACATGGCGCTCATGGGCCCAGCCCAGGTTCTCCCAGGCTGCCTCGATGTCCTTGCGCGTGCAGCCGCAGGGATAGGCCAGGCCGCCGGCCTTGAGCCGCTCCAGTGCGCTTTCGTAGAAGGTGTGGCGGCGGGACTGCCAGACGGGCTCTTCATCCGGCAGCAGGCCGCAGGTGGCAAGCTGGTTCAGGATGGCGGTGTCGGCACCCGGCTGGCAGCGCGGAGGGTCTATGTCCTCGATGCGCACCAGCCAGCGGCCGCCATGGGCGCGTGCATCCAGCCAACTGGCCAGCGCCGCCACCAGGGAGCCTGCATGCAGCAGGCCCGTGGGTGAAGGCGCAAAGCGGCCGACATACGGGGATGGGGCAGGTGCGGAGCCGGTTTCGGCGGATTCAGGGGCGGCGGGAATCATCGGGGCCGGATGTTAAGGCCTTGCGCCGCCCCCTGCCAGGACCTGGTGGCCTGGTTCAGTCTGCAACCAACGCCAGGGCCATTTCCAGTCCCGAGACAAAGGCATCCTCCACGCGGCGGCCAATGCACCAGTCGCCGCACAGGCCCAGGCCCGCATCCTTGTTGCGCAAATGGCTGCGGCCCAGCGGCGACAGGGTCTGCGCATGGGGCCAGAGGTAGACGCTGGCATGGCGGGGAGGGATGCGGATGCGCGTGATCTCGCCAAAGGCCTTCTGCATCTTGGCCAGCACGCGCGGGGCGTCGTCGGCGCGGTGCTCCTGCGACCATTGGGGGCTGGCCAGCACGGTCCAGCGTTCGCTTTGGGAGCGGCCCGGCTTGGAGGATTCACGTGCCACCCAGACCGCGCGCTCATGCGTGGTGCGGGCTGCATTCCACTGCGGCCCCAGGGTGGACAGGCCGGCCTCGGTGGCCATGGGGTAGGACAGCGTCAGCGCCCAGCAGGGCGCCATTTCCACGGCCGCCATGCCCTGCACCAGCGACAGGGCCAGGGGCGTGGTCTGCAGCAGCTGGCGCGCCTGTGGAGCGGGCAGGGCGAGTATCACTTCATCAAAGCCTGCGCGGATCTGCGTGGTCGGCTCGGTAGTCTCCACATGCAGGCTCCAGCCCTGCGGGCCGGGCTGGCGTTCGAGCTTGGTCACGCGCTGGCCCAGGTGCAGGCGGTCGGCATCCCACAGCGGCGCGGCCCAGGCCAGCGGCAGGGCCTGCATGTCGGGCGTGGCCACCCAATGGGCTTCGGTAGGTGCGGGTGCAGCGCTGGACTGGCGGCCCTGCGCATCCAGCACGCGCAGCGTGCTCACGCTCCAGGGGCGGCACAGGCCGGGCACGGTCTGCAGGGCCAGCTCGAAGCGCTTGTCGCGCACGGTGAAATACTGCGCGCCGATGTCGAAGGCGCCATGCGCGGCGTTGACAGAGCGCATGCGCCCGCCCACCTGGGGCAGCCGCTCGTAGACATGGACATCGTGGCCGGCCTGCATCAGCGTGCGTGCGCAGGCCAGGCCCGCCATGCCGGCGCCAATCACGGCAATGCGGCGTGCGCCGGCCTTGGGGCGCGCCTTGGAGGCTTCGGGGGGCTTGGTGGCCTTTTTCTTGACCGTGGACTTGGAGGCAGCGCGGGAAGCGTTCATGGAGCAGACCTTTGCGGGCAGTGGCAGATTCCGGGAAGCATGTCCTTTCCGGCCTGTTGCACCGCAGCGGCGTGGCAGGCCGGGACCTGTAACCACTCTACACCCGCGAAGACCGCCCGGCGGCGTGCGCCAGCTCAATGTCGGTGATGATTTTCCATGAGAGCGCGGCGCGTGGCGGGGCTCTCCAACTGCTGCAGCCACCACTGCAGCGCGCGCGGGGGGACCTGCTGCGGCGGGCAGGACCATGCGTAGTGCATGCGCACATTGCGCGAGGGCCGGGCGACCTGGCGCGTCACCAGCAGGCCGGCCTGCACATAGACGTCGGCCATGAAATGGGGCAGGAAGCCGCAGCCTATGCCGCGCACCTGGGCCTCGATCTTGGCCTGCATGGAGTCCACGGTGAAGATGTCCTGGCCGCTGAGCAGGCCCATGCTGGCGCTGTCGCGCAGGCCTGAATCGGCCACGGCGATGATGCGGTGCTGCAGCAAGGTGGCGTCGGTGATGGGCTCGGGCGCCGTGGCCAGCGGATGGTGGGGCGCCACGGCAAAGACGAAGTCCAGCTCGCCCAGCTCGCAGGCCTGCAGGCCCGCTACGTTGCTGGAGTTGACCGCCACCCCGATGGCCAGGTCGGCCCGGCCCGAGGTCAGCGTCTCCAGCGTGCCGGTGAGGATGCCGTCGCGCAGCTTCAGCCGCGTGGGTGGCTGCATGGCGTAGAAGGCCTCGACCAGCTCCAGCATCGGCGTGCGCGCCACGGCACCATCGACCACGATGGTCAGATGCGGCTCCCAGCCCGTGGCCACGCGGCGCACACGATGCGCCACGGTGTCGATCTCATGCAGCAGGCGCACCCCCTCGCGCAGCAGCTCCCGGCCGGCCTCGGTGGGCTGGGCGTGGCGCGAGCGGCGGTCGAACAGCAGCACGTCCAGCGCATCTTCGATCTGGCGCACACGGTAGGTCAGGGCACTGGGCACCAGGCCCAGCTGGCGTGCAGCGGCGGCAAAGCTGCCGGCCTCGGCAATGGCCTGGAGCATGGCCAGGCTGTCGGGGGTGAGCACATCGCGGGGGCTGGGCATGGGGCGTTATGGCTTCAAAAGCTTTGAATGATGCCATCAATCCTGCTGCGCCTTGCCTGCGGCAGCGGCTTCTACAGTGGAGCCATCGACGCAAGAGTTTCGAAGATCTGACACGTTGGAAAGGGACAAAAACATGATCGCCCTGCGCAAATCCCGGGAACGCGGCCATGCCGACCATGGCTGGCTGCGCTCGCACCACAGCTTCTCGTTTGCGGGCTACCACGATCCGCGCCACATGGGCTTTGGCAACCTGCGCGTGATCAACGAAGACCACATCGCCCCGGGCACGGGCTTCGGCTCCCATGGCCACAAGGACATGGAGATCATCAGCTACGTGCTCGAAGGCCGGCTCTCGCACAAGGACAGCATGGGCAACGAGCAGACCATCTCGCCCGGCGAGGTGCAGCGCATGAGCGCCGGCTCGGGCGTGGTCCACAGCGAGCACAACCATGCGCCGGGTCAGACCACGCATTTCCTGCAGATCTGGCTGCTGCCCAGCGAGACGGGCATAGCGCCCGGCTATGCGCAAAAAGCCTTTGCCGACGAGGAAAAGCGCGGCCGGCTGCGCCTGGTGGCCTCGCCCGATGGCGCCGAGGGCTCGGTCAGCGTCCATGCCGATGCCCGGCTGTATGCAGGCCTGTTCGACGGCGATGAGCAGGCCGAGCTGGAACTGCCCGCCGGCCGCAAGACCTATGTGCACCTGGTGCGCGGCGCGCTGAGTGTCAATGGGCAACGGCTGACAACGGGCGATGCGGCCCTTGTGGAGAATGAACCGCGACTGCGCCTGCACGACGGGGAACAGTCCGAGGTCCTGGTGTTCGATCTGCAAGCCTGAGAGCGTGCACAGCACGCTCTGAAGATTCACGAGGAGTACCCATCATGTTGAACCGTCTGAGCAACCCGCTGGCGCTGGCCGGCCGCATCCTGATCGCGCTGATGTTCGTGCCTGCGGGCTTTCAGAAAATCGGAGGCTTCGCCGGGACCGTGGGCTATGCGGCCTCGGTAGGCATGCCCATGCCGCAGATCGGCGTGGCCATTGCCCTGGTGGTGGAGATCGTCGGCGGCTTGGCCTTGCTGCTGGGCTGGTGCACGCGCTGGGCGGCCTTGGTGCTGGCGTTCTTCACGCTGGTGGCCAGCTTCTTCTTTCACGCCTACTGGAGCGTGCCGGCCGACGCGGCCATGATGCAGCAGTTGCTGTTCTGGAAGAACATCGCCGTGACTGGCGGCCTGCTGGGCTTTGCCGCCCACGGTGCCGGTGGCTGGAGCGTGGATGCGCGTCGCCATTGAGTGGGTCGGGCAGCGTTGGCCATGCCCTGATTTTTGTTAGGCTACTGCCTTGAGTGGGCCCCGCAGCAGCGCTGCGGGGCCCTTTGGCGTGGATGGATTGATGAATGCGGCGCTGGCTGGCCTGTGGCTGCGCAGGGCGTCCGAGGATTGGATTTCTTGTATGGCAGATATCGTGGTGGTCTACCACTCGGGTTACGGACACACCCAGCGCATGGCCCAGGCCGTGGCCGACGGCGCAGGCGCGCGCATGCTGTCGATCGACAGCGACGGCCAGTTGCCTGCGGGTGGCTGGGAGTTGCTGGCGGCGGCAGACGCCATCATCTTTGGATCGCCCACCTACATGGGCGGGCCGAGCTGGCAGTTCAAGCGCTTTGCCGATGCCTCTTCCAAGCCGTGGTTCGTGCAGGCCTGGAAGGACAAGCTGTTCGCCGGCTTCACCAACAGTGCCAGCGTCAACGGCAACAAGCAGACCACGCTGGACTACCTGTTCCAGCTGGCCATGCAGCATGGTGGCCTGTGGGTGGGCAGCGGCATGCTGCCGTCCAACGCGCGCGCCGCGCAGCGCAATGACCTCAACTGGATAGGCGCCTTCAGCGGTGCCATGGCGCAATCGGCCTCGGATGCCTCGGCCGCCGAGATGCTGCCGGGCGACCTGGAGACGGCGCGCGTGTTCGGCGAGCGCGTGGCGCAGCAGGCGCTGCGGCTGATGCGCCAGGCCGGCGCGGCTTGATCGGCCGTCCCCACTGAACCTCACGCCCCCAGCCGGTCCAGCAGGCTGTACCAGGCCACTCCCGCCGCTATGTACAACCGTTGCAGCCCATGCAGCGGTATCGGCTGAACCGGCGTTACCGGAAAAGGGCAGGCCAGCGCATTTCCACCGGCCATCAGCGCTGCCGCCTCCCGCCCCAGCAGGGTGGCCATGGCAATGCCGCGGCCGTTGTAGCCCAGGGCCATGGTGATGCCGGGGGCAGGCTGGTGCAGATGGGGCATGAAGTCGCGTGTGACGGCGATGCGCCCGGCCCAGCGGTACTCGTATTGGAGGGGGCCCAGGCCGGGAAACATCAGCGCCACGGCGCGTTCCAGGTGGGCATAGTCGCCTGCGCCCTGCGGGTCCGCAAAATGTCCGCGCCCGCCCATGAGCAGACGGCCTTGTGCGTCCTTGCGAAAGTACAGCAGCAGGCGCTGCGAGGTCGAGCCTGTCTCGCCCCCGGGCAGGATGTGCGCGCCCGCCTTGCCCAGGGGCTGCGTGGCCACGATGAAGCTGTTGGCTGCCAGCACCGTGCGCGCCAGACCAGGCCACAGGCCATCGGTATAGCCGTTGGTGCCCAGCAGCACCTGCCTGGCCTGTATGCGGTGACCCTGGGCCGTGGTGGCGACCCAGTGGTCCGTGCCCTGGCGCTCCAGTGCCAGCACGGGCGATTCGCTGTGAACCTGCACGCCCAGGGCCTGTGCGGCGCGCACCAGTCCGCGCACGTAGGCCAGGGGCTGTATGGCGCCGGCGCGTCCATCCAGCCAGCCGCCGGCAAAGGCGGGCGTGCCTGTGCGTGCTGCCGTGGCAGCGCGGTCCAGCAGTTCCACGCGCACGCCGCGCCGTTCCCACTGCCGGGCGCGTGCGTGCATGCCGTCCACCGCCTGCTGGGTGTATCCGACCTGCAGCCAGCCGGCACGCACGGGCGCGCAGTCGATGCCGTGCCGTTCGATCAACCCGTACACAAGGTCGGCCGAGCGGGAGACGGCGTCTATCAGCCGCTCGCCACGAGCGGCGCCGTGGATGCGCTGCAGTTCGTCGGGGTCGTACTTGAGGGTGGGGTTCACCTGGCCGCCGTTGCGGCCCGACGCACCCCAGCCGGGAGCATGGGCGTCAAGCACGTACACGCTGGCGCCGCTTTCGGCTAAATGCAGTGCTGCCGACAGGCCGGTATATCCCGCGCCGATCACCAGCACGTCGGTGGTGGTCAGCGGTGCCGCCAGCGGTGGCGTGGGCGGTGCGGCGGGCGCAGTGGCTGCCCACAGCGATGGCGCTGACGGGTGCGACAGCACGGGGCGTACCGACGAAGACGATGCGAAGGAGGCGGAGGCTGCCGTCGTCATGCCGCACCTTCTGACGGCGCACAGTGCTGCTGCAGCACGCGCCGCAGGAAGTCCTGCGTGCGTGCATGGCGCGGTGCGCCCAGCACCTGGGCCGAAGGGCCTTCCTCCACGATGGTGCCGCCATGCAGAAAGCACACGCGGTCGGCCACCTCGCGAGCAAAGGCCATCTCGTGCGTGACCACGATCATCGTCATGCCTTCTTCGGCCAGCTGGCGCATCACGCCCAGCACGTCGCCCACCAGTTCGGGGTCCAGGGCCGAAGTGGGTTCGTCGAACAGCATGGCCTCGGGCTTCATGGCCAGGGCGCGGGCAATGGCCACCCGCTGCTGCTGTCCGCCCGACAGCTGTGCGGGCCAGGCCTGTGCCTTGTCTGCCAGGCCTACCTTGCGCAGCAGCTCCAATGCCTCGGCATGGGCCTGGCCGGGAGCCTGGCCCTTCACATGGATGGGGCCTTCCATCACGTTCTGCACCACGGTGCGGTGCGGGAAGAGGTTGAAGCGCTGGAACACCATGCCCATGCGGCTGCGCAGCGCGTGGATGGAGGGCGCGCAGGTGTCCACGCACTCCCCGAATGCGCGCACCTCGCCGCCCTGGTACGACTCCAGGCCGTTGATGCAGCGCAGCACGGTGGACTTGCCTGATCCCGAAGGGCCGATCAGGCACACCACTTCTCCACGTGCCACGCGCAGGTTGACGCCCCGCAGCACGCGATGCTCGCCGTAGGCCTTTTCCAGGTGGTCGATCTCGATCATGGCGACTTCCTCCCCGCTCCAAAGCGCTTCTCCAGACGCCTGAGCCCCCATACCAGCGGCAGGCTCATGGCCAGGTAGAGCAGGGCGACCAGGGTGTAGACCGTCATGTTCTGGAAGGTGGACGCTGCGATCAACTGGCCCTGGCGCGTCATCTCGGCCACGGTGATGGTGGAGACCAGGGACGAGTCCTTGAGCATCATCACCAGGGTGTTGCCGTAGGGCGGCAGCGCAATGCGGAATGCCTGCGGCAGCACCACGCGGCGCATGAGCAGGGCCGGTCGCATGCCCATGGCCAATGCGGCTTCCCGCTGGCCTGGGTCCACCGCCTCGATGCCGGCGCGGAAGTTCTCTGCCTGATAGGCCGAATAGGCAATGCCCAGGCCGATCACCCCGGCCTGGAAGGCGGTGAGCTGGATGCCGACCTCGGGCAGCACGAAGTAGATGTAGAACAGCTGCACGATGATGGGCAGGCCCCGTATCACATTGACCACGGTCGATGCGGCCCACGAGACGGCGCGCACGGGTGAGAGCTTGCCCAGCGCCAGCACCAGTCCGATCGCGCTGGACAACAGGAACGACAGCGCGGTGACCTGCACCGTGACCACCGCTCCTTGCAGCAGGATGGGCAGAAACTCTCGCGCGTGCTGCACAAATGCTTGCATGGCGTACTTTTCTCGAAGGTGTCATTGCCGTGCATTGCGCGGCAGAGGGGGGAGGCGAGGCGCGAGGCGCGAGGCGGCCCGGCGGGCGTCCGATGTCCTCAGATGCCCCACTTCTTGACGATCTGGGCCAGGGTGCCGTCTGCCTTGATGGTGGCGATGGCCTTGTTCAGGCGGGCCAGGGTTTCGGTGTCCCCCTTGCGCACCACCAGGCACACATCCCCCACGTTGGAGGGCTTGTAGCTTTCGGCCAGCTTCACGCCCTGGAAGCTGTGCTGGCGTATCTGGTAGGCAATGATGGGCTGGTCACCCAGCCCTGCCTTGATGCGGCCAAGCGCCAGATCGCGCGTCATATCGGCTACCGAGTCATAGCTGCGCACTTCCCTGAAGATGCCCTTTTTCTGCAGCAGGTCGTAGAACACCGTGCCCACCTGGGCACCGACGACCTCGCCCTTGAGATCGTCCAGTGATACATAGGCCTTGGCATCGTCAGCCTTGACGATCAGGCCCTCGCCGTAGGAGTAGACCGCATCGCTGAAATCCACCACCTGCTGGCGTGCGGCGGTCTTGAGCATGGCGGCCGAGATGATGTCGATCTTGCTGGATGTGAGCGAGGGGATCAGCGCCGCAAAGCTGGTCTGCTGCACATGGGCCTGGAAGCCTCCCGCCTTGGCCACGGCCTGCATGGTGTCGACCATCATGCCCTGGATGCTGTTGCTTTTGACGTCCAGAAAGGTGAACGGAATGCCTGTGGGCGTGGCACCCACGTTGTAGCTGGCCGGGGCGCTGCCGCCTTGCGCTGCAGCCAGCGCGACGGCGCCGGCGGCACACATGCCCAGGGCGAGTTGGAGGACGCGGTGGACAAAACCTGGCATTGCCTGACTCCTTGGCATGAACGACGGAAGGAAACAGCAGGGACAGGTCACCTTGGGGGCCGCCCCTCGCCTGCAGCGGAGAATTCTCGGAACCGCGCCAATGATCAATGTGGATGAATCTTTAAGAAATAAGAGAAAACCACTAAGCAATTCAAATAAATCGATATGCGATTCTTTGGAAGTGGATGCCTATACTTGCCGCCATGCAAGCAACGCCTCAACCCGCTTCGTCACCGATGGATGACGACACCAACCCACTGTTCAACCAGTCGCTGGAGAAGGGCCTGGCCGTGCTCTGCGCCTTTAGCGCGCAGCATCGGAGCATGACGCTGGCCGATGTGGCTGCCGCTGCGGGCATCAACAAAAGCTCGGCGCAACGCATGGTGTTCACGCTGGAGCAACTGGGCTATGTCCGCAAGCATCCGCAAACCCGGCGCTACCAGCTCGCGCCGCGCGTCATGCGCGTGGGCTACAACTACCTGGCGGCCAATCCGGTGATCGACCTGGCCAATCCGTATCTTTCGGAGCTGACCAAGATCACGACCGAGACCACCTGTCTGACCGAGCCCGACGGGCTGGAGATGGTCTACGTGGCACGCTTCATCAGCGCCCAGTTTGTGCCGGTGCACATGCCCATTGGCAGCCGCATCCCCATGTACTGCACTGCCTCGGGGCGTGCCTGGCTGAGCGCACTGCCCGATGAAGAAGCCCTGGCCCTGCTGCGCCAGAGCGAGCGGACCGCGCACACACGTTTCACCATCACGGATGAGGCCGCCATCCTCGATGAACTGGCCCAGGCGCGTCGGCGCGGCTATGCCGTCAACCGGGAGGAACTCTTTCTGGGCGACATGACGCTGGGCGCGCCCGTCATCGGCAGCCATGGCCGCCCCGTGGCTGCCGTGCACATCGTCGCGCCGACCAGCCGATGGACGGTGGAGGAAGCGCAAGCCCGCCTGGGCCCAGGGCTGCTGGCCTGCGCCCGTTCGCTCAGCAACTCGGTGCGTGCCCTGGGTTGAACAGCGGCCGATGCTGCAGCCGGTACGGCCGCATTGGTGTCGCACGCCGCAAGCGTGGCGTGCATGCCCAGGGGCTTCAAGTCAGGGCTGGGGGCGCAGTCTATGGAGACGGAGTCTCCTGGGCCTGCGGATGCTCCAGCTGGGGTGTGGCCGACAGGTCCGCGTCCACGGCCCGGCGCTCGTCAAAGACAAAGCAGCCGCCGTCATAGAAGGCGCCGTCGGTTTCCTCGAAGTACTTGAGGATGCCGCCTTCCAGCTGGTAGACATGCTCCAGGCCCTCGTCCCGCATCAGGATGGCGGCCTTCTCGCAGCGTATGCCGCCCGTGCAGTAGCTGACCACGGTCTTGTCGGCCAGATCGGCCTTGTGGGCGCGCAGCGCGGGCGGGAACTCGGTGAACTTGGTGATGCGCCAGTCGATGGTGTCCTTGAAGGCGCCGGCATCGACCTCGAAGTCGTTGCGCGTGTCCAGCGTCACCACCTCGCGGCCCTCGTCATCGTGGCCCTGTTCCAGCCAGCGGCGCAGCGTGGCGGGGCTGACCGATGGCGCGCGGCCCTCTGCCGGGCGGATGGTGGGGTGGTCCATGCGGATGATCTCGCGCTTGACCTTGACCAGCATCTTGCGAAACGGCACGGTGTCGGACCAGCTTTCCTTGGGGGCAAGGTCGGCAAAGCGCTCATCGGCGCGCAACTGGTCAACGAAGCTGTGCACCGCCTGGGCGGGGCCGGCCAGGAAGAAGTTGATGCCTTCCTCGGCCAGGAGGATGGTGCCCTTGAGCGCCAGGGCCTGGGCGCGTTCGGCCAGGGTGTCGCGCAGCGCCGCTGCATCGGGCAGCGGCGTGAACTTGTAGCAGGAAATATTGAGGATGTCGGACACGGGCAGGCAGGCGGGTGCGGCACAGGCCGCGGGTTGGATCGGGGCGCCGGCGAGAGGCGGCCCGATCAGCCGCCCGACACCAGCAGGGCCTTGATTTTATTGGCCAGCTGGGCCACTGCCAGCGAAGCCGGTGCACCGGGCATGGACTGCAGCAGCAACTGGCGGCGCATCACCGCCTCGCGCACGGCCGGGTCGGATGGAATATCGCCCAGGTGCGTGAGCCGCAATGGCTCGCCGGAGGCCGTGTTGACAAAGCGGTTGAGCACCTGCTGCAGCTGACCCGTGATGGCGCGGCCATCTCCGGGGCGTGCCGCCTGGTTGATCGCCAGGCGGATCTGCTGGCGCTTTTGCTGGATGGCCAGCACCTTGATGGCCGCATAGGCATCGGTCAGCGAGGTGGGCTCGGGCGTGGCGATGACCAGCACCTCGGTGGCCATGGACACGGAGAACAGCACCACGTCCGAGATGCCTGCGCCGGTGTCCAGCAGCACGATGTCGTAGCGCGGGGCCAGTGTCTCGATGGTGTGCGTGAACTGCTGGCGGATCTCGGGCGTGAGCCGCGAGTACTCGATCATCCCGGAGCCGGCCAGCAGCACCGAGTAGCCGCCGGGCGCGGGCAGGATGGCTTCCTCCAGCGAGGAACGGCCGGTGAATACATCGTGCAGCGTGACCTTGGGGTAGAGGTTGAGCACCACATCCAGGTTGGCCAGACCCAGGTCGGCGTCAAGCACCAGGACCTTGAGGCCATGGCGTGTCAGCGCCGCGGCCAGATTGGCCGAAACGAAGGTCTTGCCCACGCCGCCCTTGCCGCTGGTCACGGCGATGATGTGTCCGCGCGGCTTGGCGCGCACGGCATCGCTCATCGGAACGGCAGCGGGCAGGGAGGGGTGGGGAATGGCGTTGTCGCTTACCACCTGGCTATCAGCGGAGTCCATCTTCGGGGTCCACATCGGTTGCAATATCTGGATTCAGCCCATTGTCAAACGGGGACGGGGCATACAAAGGTCCGAAAAGCAGGCTTTTTTCCTCCGCGCTTACCGTACTGTCAGGTTGTTCTTCAATGTGCACGCGGTTGCGGCCGGCAGATTTGGCCAGGTACAACTGTTTGTCGGCACGCTCGGTCCACAAGGTTGTGGTGCTGCGTATCCACTGCAGCGCATAGGCGCCGCCGATGCTGATGGTGATCTGCAGTGTCAGCGTGGGTGAGATGACCACCGGCATGCGCTCGATGGCGCTGCGTATGCGTTCGGCCACGGAGACACCGAAGGTCGCAGGGCAGGCGGGCAGCACGATGGCGAATTCCTCTCCTCCGTAGCGGGCCAGCGTGTCCATGGGGCGCACGCAATTGGTCAGGGTACGGGCCACCGATTGCAGAACCCGGTCGCCCACGATATGGCCGTGCTGGTCGTTGATCTGCTTGAAATGGTCGATGTCCAGCATCAGCATCAGGGCCGCTTCGCCAGACCGCGCCACGCGGTCGATCTCGCGCTCGGCAATGGTGCGGAAATGGCGGCGGTTGGCCAGCCCCGTGAGCGGGTCGCGCAGCGACAGCGAGCACAGTTCATCGATCAGCGCCTGCAGATATCGCGTCGGCGAATCCGTGGGCAGATGGACCGCCCCACCAGCGTGGGTAACCAGCGCGTGGGCTGTGGCCAGGCGCAGGTCGCGCAGGTATACGGATTGGTGGGATGCGGGGGCAGTCACGGAGGGCTGAATGAAAAGCCAGTGAAGTGTATCAGTGTGTAGGCTCGATTGTCGCCGCGCCGGCATCGACTTTTGCACCATCGGTGGTAACAGATGTTGATCCTGGTGCAGGCACGAACGGCGGCAGGGCAAGGGCGGCGAGGAATTCCGCATCGGTGCGGTACAGCCGCAGGTGCGGTCCGCGGTGCAGGGCGCCCGCCCGCAGCAGCACCTGTTCGGCCGGCAGCTTCAGGCCCACCACATGCAGCACGCCGCTGCGCTTTGCCGCCAGCAGTTGCAGGCGCACGAAGGTCTCCACGCCCGTCACGTCGATGCGGTTGATGGGCTGGGCCAGCAGGCACAGATGGTGTGTCTCCGGGCGCAGCGCCCATTCGTCACCGATACGACGCTCCAGGGCCGAGGCCGAGCCGAAGTCCAGCTCGGCATCCATGCGCAGGGCCAGCAGGCCCGGCGCCAGCGGCGGCAGTTGCCAGAGGTTGCGGTCGCGCAGGCTGCCGTCGGGATGCTGGCCCACTTCGATGATGCGCGGATGCAGGCGCTGGTAGAGGAAGTAGCCCAGGCTCAGCACAATGCCCGCGAACACGCCCCAGTACATGCGCGGCGCCGTGACGATGGTCAGCAGCAGCGTGGCCAGCGCAATGCTGCCCTCCACGCGCGACACCTTGAACAACTGCAGCAGCACGCGCGGCTTGACCAGGTTGACCACGGCCGTGATCACGATGGCCGCCAGCGCCGCCTTGGGCACGTGGTACAGCGCCGGGATGAACCACAGCACCACGATGACCACCAGCAGGATGGAGAACACGTTGGACCAGCCCGTCTTGGCGCCGGCCAGCAGGTTCACGGCCGAGCGCGAGAACGAGGCGCTGGTGGCAAAGCTGCCGAACAGGCCCGCACTGATCTTGGACAGCCCCTGGGCGACCAGATCCTGGTTCTCGTTCCAGCGCGTGCCGGCCTGCTGGTGCTCCACCTGGGCGCTGGAGGCCGTCTCCAGAAAGCTCACCAGCGAGATCACCAGCACCGGCATCACCAGGGCGCCGAACTCGTCCCAGCTCAGCAATCCCGGCAACTGGAAGCTGGGCAGGCCTGCCGGCAGGTGGCCGACCACGGCGCCACCGTCATCGGCAAAGTCCGTGGCCCAGCTGATCACGCCGGTCAGCGCAATGATGAAGATGGCCGAGGGAAAGGCCGCGCGCCAGCGCTTGGCCAGCACCAGCAGCGCAATGCTGGCAATGCCGTAGAGGATGGACTGCCAGTCGAAAAGCTGCAGCGAAGGCGTGTTCCAGACCGCGCTCCAGGTCGAACGCAGTCCCAGCAGGGTGGGCAACTGCGAGGCCAGGATCAGCAGCGCTGCCGCCTGTGTGAAACCCGTGAGCACGGGCGAGGTCACCAGGTTGAGCAGCCAGCCGGCGCGCATCAGGCCCAGCGACCACTGCACCAGGCCCGAAAGAATCGCCATCCAGGCGGCCAGGGCCACCCAGTGCGCGGAGCCGGGTTCGGCCAGGCCCGTGAGGGAGGCGCCGATCAGCAGTGCACTCAAGGCCGTGGGCCCCACACCCAGGCGCGGCGAGCCGCTGAACATCACGGCCACCAGGGCAGGGACGATGGAGGCGTAAATGCCGGTGATCAGCGGCATGCCGGCAAGCGCTGCATAGGCCACGCCCTGGGGCAGAAGCATCAGACCAACGGTGAGACCTGCCCAGAACTCCCCGCGCAGCACGGCTGCCGAAGGTTTGGGCCATGCCAGGAAGGGAAACCAGCGCGCCAGGGAATGCATGGCCGCTATTGTCATGCTAACTGGATGGTGCCGGGATGTTCGGGCTTGTCCTACAGGCGCTTGCGTCGGCGTCGTATGGGTTTGTCCCTGGGCCATAAATAAAGTCGAGGCCTGTGTTGACCGCCTCACAACTATTCAAGGAGTAACCGCATGACTTTCATCACCCAACGCTGCTGCCACATCCTCGCCGTGTCCGCCCTGGCCTTCGGCCTCGCCGCATGCGGCAAGACCGAAGACACTGCCGGCCAGAAGCTCGACTCCGCCGTCCAGCAGTCCCAGCAGGCCGCGCAAAGCGCAGGCCAGAAGATCGACAACGCCATGAGCAGCGCCGGCACCAAGATCGAGGAAGGCGCGATGAAGGCCGAAACGGCCACCACCAACGCCATGAGCCAGGCAGGCGCCGCGCTCGACGATGCAGGCATCACCGCCCAGATCAAGGCCGACCTGATCAAGGAACCCGATATCTCCGCCCTCAAGATCGACGTGGATACCAAGGCCGGCGCCGTCACGCTGACCGGCTCGGTGCCCAGCGATGCGCTCAAGATGCGCGCCGGCGACATTGCCAAGGCCGTCAAGGGCGTGAACAACGTCAGCAACATGCTGGAGATCAAGGCCAGCTGATCGCAGCCACCGGCTTTGCTCCCCCAATGAAAACCAGGCGCTTTGTCCGCCTGGTTTTTTTATGCCTGAACGCCGTTGCCCAGCGCATAAGATGCGCTGCATGAGCACACCCGACCTGCAGATCAGCACCCATCTCATCCACCATCCCTACCAGCCGCCCGAAGGCTTTGTCGCGCCGCAGCCGCCGGTGCACAAGGCCTCGACGGTGATCTTCGAGAACGTGGCGGCCATGCGCCGCCGCCAGTGGCTGGACAAGAGCAGCTACACCTACGGCCTGCACGGCACGCCCACCACCTTCTTGCTGGAAGAGCGCCTGAGCGCGCTGGAAGGCGGCCTGCAATGCCTGCTGGTGCCCAGCGGCCTGGCGGCCATCGCCACCACCTCCCTGGCCCTGCTGCGCACCGGCGACGAGATGCTGCTGCCCGACAACGCCTACGGTCCCAACAAGACCCTGAGCGAGGGCGAGCTGGCCCATTTTGGCGTGCGCCACCAGTGCTACGACGCCATGGATGTTGCCGACCTCGAAGCCAAAATCACGCCCAAGACGCGTTTGGTCTGGCTGGAGGCGCCGGGCTCGGTGACCATGGAGTTCCCTGACCTCATCGCCATGGTGCGCCTGTGCCGCGCACGCGGCATCACCACCGTGCTGGACAACACCTGGGGTGCGGGCCTGGCCTTCAATCCCTTCGACCTGCTGGGTGACGGCTCGCACAGCCTGGGCGTGGACGCCACTGTCCATGCGCTGACCAAGTACCCCAGCGGCGGCGGCGATGTGCTCATGGGCAGCATCATCACGCGCGACCAGGCGCTGCACATGCGCATCAAGCTGGCCCATATGCGCCTGGGCCTGGGCGTGGGCGGCAACGACACCGAGGCCGTGCTGCGCTCGCTGCCCAGCATTGCGCTGCGCTACCACGCACAGGACCGCGCCGCGCGCGAACTGGCGCGCTGGCTGCAGCAGCAGCCGGCCGTGGTCCAGGTGCTGCATCCCGCGCTCGAAGGAGCTCCGGGCCACGAGAACTGGAAGGCCCTGTGCGGAGCCGCCGGCGGCGGCGAGGGCGTGGCGGCCGGCCTGTTCAGTGTGGTCATCGACCCGCGCCACGGCCAGCAGGCCGTGGACCGCTTCTGCGACAGCCTGCGCCTGTTCAAGATCGGCTACAGCTGGGGCGGCCCCATCAGCCTGGTCGTGCCCTATGAGCTGCCGTCCATGCGCAGCTGCCCCACGCCCCAGCTGCGCAGCGGCACCGTGGTGCGCTTTGCCATCGGCCTGGAGGCCGTGCAGGACCTGCGTGCCGACCTGGAGCAGGCCCTGGCCGCCGCGTTCGCATAGTTGAGCGCCAGGCGCTGGTGACATGCGCCTGTCACCGGCAGCACCGATGCTCGTTGGCTTCATACCATCCCACGGGGGCCTCCAGGCCCTGGTCCAGCATGAAGCACAAAGAGAGCATCACCAATATCCTGCAGCACGCGAAAACCGCGTCCAATGGGTCCGGCATCGTGGCCAGCCGCCGCCATTTCGTGCGCGGCATGGGCGCATCGGCCCTGGCGCTGCCACTGGCCGGCTGCGGCGGCTCCGATGGCGACAGCAGCATTCCCGTCGAGTTCCGCCACGGCGTGGCCAGCGGCGACCCGTTGAGCGACCGCGTCATCCTCTGGACCCGCGTGACGCCACCCCAGGGCCATTCCAGCGACATCGAGGTGGAGTGGGAGCTGGCCTCGGACGCCAACTTCAAGACCATCGTGGTGTCGGGCAAGGCCATGGCGCGCGCCACCCAGGACTTCACCTTCAAGGCCGACGCCACGGGCCTCAAGCCGGCCACGCGCTACCACTACCGCTTTCGCTGCCAGGGCATGACCAGCGCCACGGGCCGCACGCGCACCCTGCCCGTGGGCGCCGTGCAGCAGGTCAAGCTGGCCGTGTTCTCCTGCGCCAACTACCCGGCGGGCTACTTCAACGTCTACGCGCATGCCGCGCGCCAGGGCGACCTGGATGCTACCGTGCACCTGGGCGACTACATCTATGAATACGCACGCGGAGGCTATGCCAATGGCAAGGCCGAAGCCATGCAGCGCCAGAGCCTGCCGGCCAACGAAATCGTCAGCCTGGCCGACTACCGCCAGCGCCATGCCCAGTACAAGAGCGATGCCGACCTGCAGGCCCTGCATGCGGCGGCGCCCATGATTGCGGTCTGGGACGATCACGAAGTCTCCAACGACACCTGGATGCACGGCGCCGAAAACCACCAGCCGGCCACTGAGGGCGATTTCGAACTGCGCAAGGTGGCCGCGCTCAAGGCCTATCACGAGTGGATGCCCACGCGCAACGCGCAGCCCGAGATCATCTACCGCAGCTTCGCCTTCGGCGACCTGCTGGCGCTGCACATGCTGGACACGCGCGTCATCGGCCGCGACAAACAACTGGACTACGCCGACTACTTCACCGCCCAGGGCCTGGACGCGGCACGCTTCACCTCCGACATGGCCAATCCTGCGCGCCAGCTCATGGGCGCCACCCAGACCCAGTGGCTGGGCCAGCAGCTGGCGGCCTCGCAGGCCACCTGGCAGGTGCTGGGCCAGCAGGTCCTGATGGGGCGCATGGAGCTGCCGGCGCCCTTGCTGATGGACATACTCAGCCCCGGCAGCGGTGTCTCGCTGCCGGCCTACGCGGCGCTGCTGGCCAAGGCGCAGGCGAACCCGGCCAGCCTGACGGCGGCGGAAAAGGCCATCCTGGCCCAGCCCAGCATTCCCTACAACCTCGATGCCTGGGACGGCTATGCCGTGGCGCGCGAGACCGTGCTGGCCACGGCGCGCAGCCTGGGCAAGAACCTGGTCGTGCTGGCGGGCGACACCCACAATGCCTGGGCCAGCGAATTGCGTGACCGCAGCGGGCAGGCCGTGGGCGTGGAGTTCGCGACCTCGTCCGTCAGCTCGCCGGGTTTCGAGGAATACCTGTCGGGCCAGGACCCTGCCCAGTTGCGTGGTGCGCTGCTGCAATTCATCTCCACGCTCAAGTACTGCGATACCTCGCGCCGTGGCTACATGATCGTCACGGCCACGCCGCAGGCCTGCCAGGCCGAGTGGATCTACGTGGACACCGTGTTCAGCCGCCAATACCAGGCTGTGCGCGATGCGGCCTGGAAGGTGCTGCCCGGCCAACCGGGCAAGCTGGTCCAGGCCTGAGTGCTGACTTGGGCACAGATCAGGGGTCTGGGCGGGCCTCGGTAGTTTCCGCCATGGCAGCAGTGCCATGGCTGCGATAACTTTGGACTCGCTGATCCAGGAGGTCCAGGCATGCAGGCATCCCCCGCTCCCGAGAAAGCTTCCGACAACCCGGCCGGCATGCTGCAGGTGCAACTGCTGCGCATGGCCGATCCCTGGCGCTGGCTGGCCCTGGGCTGGCGCGATCTGCGGCGTGCGCCCGGCGTGGCGCTGTTCTACGGCCTGTGCTTCTGGGCCATGGCCCTGCTGATCGGCTGGGTGTTCCGCGCCAGCCCGGAATACAGCATGGCCATGGCCAGCGGCTGCCTGCTTATCGGCCCCTTCCTGGCCATGGGCCTGTACGACACCAGCCGCAGGCTGGAGCGGGGCTTGCCGCCCCAACTGAGCAGCTCGCTGACCTGCTGGGACACGCAGATGGGCAGCATGGGCATGCTGGTCATGGTGCTGCTGGTTCTGGAGATGCTCTGGGCGCGCGCCTCCATGGTGGTCTTTGCCGTGTTCTTCGATACCGGCATGCCCACCACGGCCGGCATGCTGCAGGCCGTGGCGCGGCCCGAGAACTGGGAATTCCTGGCCATTTACCTGCTGGTCGGCGGCGCATTCGCGGCCCTGGTGTTCGCCAGCATGGTGGTGGCGCTGCCGGCCATGCTGGACCGGGGCAGCGACGCACTCACGGCCTGCATCACCAGCATGCGCGTGGTCGGCCTGAACCTGGCCGTCATGCTGCAGTGGGCCGCGATCATCACCGTGCTGGTGGCGGTTTCCCTGTGGTGGTATGGCGCGGGCCTGCTGCTGGTGGGGCCTTTGCTGGGTTGTGCCAGTTGGCATGCATACCGTTGCAGCGTGGGCGATTCCGCCGTGCCTGCGTCCACCATATCCTGAGGTTTTCCTGGCAGGCCCCGTCTTGCGGCTACAGTGGGGCTTGCAACAACAGAGGAGTCCACCTGTGGCGACACCCAATTACGCCTATGAAAAACGCCAGCGCGAACTGGCCAAGAAGCAGAAGAAGCTAGAGAAGGAGAAGGCCAAGGCCGAAAAAAGACCCGACGACCATGAGGGCGACGGCTCAGAAGGTAGTGCGCAGGCATCTCCTGCAGCAGCCCGTCCCGGCGAGGAAGGCCGCAGCAACTGACACCCTGCCTGCCCTGAGCTCAGGGCAGCAGCTTGCTGAGCTGGGGCCAGACGTTGTCCAGCATGCGCGGCTGGGCCTTGGCCGTGGGGTGGATGCGGTCGGCCTGGAACCACTGGGCTGAATCGGCCGCATCTCCGATGCCTGCCAGCAGGAAGGGCACCAGCGGCACCTTCTGCTCCTGCGCCACCTTGGCAAACAGCTGCTCGAACTGGCGTGTATAGCCGCTGCCATAGTTGGGCGGCACCTGCATGCCCACCAGCAGCACCTTGGCTCCGGCATCCCGGGCCGCGCGCACCATGGCGTCCAGATTGCCCTGCGTGCTTTGCAGCGGCAGACCCCGCAGCGCATCGTTGCCACCCAATTCGATCACCACCACCGATGGCTTGTGCTGCTTGAGCAAGGCAGGCAGGCGAGAGCGGCCGCCCGAGGTGGTCTCGCCGCTCACGCTGGCGTTGACCAGCGGCACATTCTTTGGACTCTCCTGCAGGCGCTTTTGCAGCAGTGCCACCCAGCCCGTGCCACGGGCCAGTCCGTATTCGGCACTCAGCGAGTCGCCCAGCACCAGCAGCGGGCCCGTCTCGGCTGCCCACGTGGACGTGGCCGTCCAAGTACCCAGCAGGCCGAAGGCCAAGCCGGCCGATATAAAGTGGCGGCGTCGGCGCATTGCGCGCAGCTTGTCTTGCATCGTCTTCCCATCCTCCATGTCACAAAGCACTGCCCAGCCCCTGATCGAAGTCGAGCATGTCTTCAAGTCGGTCAGCGATTCGACCGGAACACTGGATATTCTGCGGGATATCGATCTGCGTTTTGCCGCAAGGGAAACCGTGGCCATCGTCGGTGCCTCGGGCTCGGGCAAAAGCACGCTGCTGTCCATTCTTGCCGGCCTGGATACGCCCACGCGCGGCACGGTGCGGCTGCAGGGCCAGGACATGTTCGCGCTGGATGAGGATGCACGCGCCGCCGTGCGCGCGCAAAAGCTGGGCTTTGTCTTCCAGAGCTTCCAGCTGCTGGGCAATCTGACGGCGCTGGAGAACGTGATGCTGCCGCTGGAGCTGGCCGGCAGCCGCGAGGCCCGCCGCCGCGCCACCGAGATGCTGGAGCGCGTCGGCCTGGGCCAGCGCCTGGGCCACTATCCCAAGCTGCTGTCGGGCGGCGAGCAGCAGCGCGTGGCGCTGGCCCGCGCCTTCGTGGTCGAGCCCGCCGTGCTGCTGGCCGACGAGCCCACGGGCAGCCTGGACTTTGCGACCGGCGAAACCATCATGGAGCTGATGTTCGCGCTCAACCGCGAACGCGGCACGACGCTGGTCATGGTCACCCATGACCGAGCCATCGCCGCGCGCTGCGAGCGGCGCGTGACCATCGAGGCCGGCCGCGTTGCCAGCATCGAAGAGGGGCAGGCGCTGGCGGCCTGATCGGACGCCAGCAAGAGGTGGCGCTCAGGCCGCCACGGCCTCACGGCGCCCGACTGCCTCGCAGGCAGCTGCCGTGAAGATCACGTCGGTCGAGGAGTTCAGCGCGGTTTCGGCCGAGTCCTGGATCACGCCGATCACAAAGCCCACGCCAACCACCTGCATGGCCAGATCGTTGGAGATGCCGAACAGGCTGCAGGCCAGCGGAATCAGCAGCAGCGAGCCGCCGGCCACGCCCGAGGCGCCGCAGGCGCAGACCGCGGACACCACGCACAGCAAGATGGCGGTCAGCAGATCGACCTCGATGCCCAGCGTATGGGCCGCAGCCAGCGAGAGCACGCTGATGGTGACGGCGGCGCCGGCCATGTTGATGGTCGCGCCCAGCGGGATGGAGACGCTGTAGGTGTCCTCATCCAGGCCCAGGCGCTTGGCCAGCGCCAGGTTCACCGGGATGTTGGCGGCCGAGCTGCGCGTGAAAAAGGCCGTCACCGCGCTCTCGCGCAGGCAGGTCAGTACCAACGGATAGGGATTGCGGCGCGTCTGCGTCCAGACGATGAACGGATTGACCACCAGGGCCACGAAGAGCATGCAGCCCAGCAGCACGGCCAGCAGGTGCGCGTAGTCCAGCAGCTTTTCCAGGCCCGACTGTGCAAAGGTGCCGGCCACCAGGCCGAAGATGCCCAGCGGCGCCAGCCGGATCACGCCCTGGATCACGCGGGTGATGGCCTGGCCCAGGTCCTGCATCACGGCGCGCGTGGACTCCGAGGCATGGCGCAGGGCCAGGCCCATGGCCAGTGCCCAGGCGAGGATGCCGATGTAGTTGGCATTCATCAGCGCACGCACGGGGTTGTCGAAGGCGCTTTGGACCAGGGCCATCAGCACTTCGCCAATGCGCCCGGGTGCGCCCTGGGCCGGGGCGGCATCCTTGAACTGGATGGTGGAAGGGAAGGCCATGCTGGCGCCGACGGCGACCACGGCCGCCGCAAAGGTGCCCAGCACATACAGCCACAGGATGGGGCGGATCTGCGTGGCCTGGCCAGGCCGGTGGTTGCTGGTGGCCGAGACCACCAGCAGCAGCACCAGCACGGGCGCCACGGCCTTGAGGGCGGAAATGAACAGCGTGCCCAGCAGGGACACGGACTGGGCGGCCTCGGGCCAGAGCCAGGCCAGCAGGCCGCCAGCGACCAGGCTGATGGCGATCTGGCCGACCAGGCTGGTGCGGGCAAGCCGGGCGAAGAGGGCTTTGAGCATGATGGTTGGCAAAGAAAAGGAAAAAACTCAAGCGATGGAAAAATGCAAAGCGGCATGCCCGTGGCTACGGTGCATGCCGCAATGTGCAGGCCTGCTGGAAGGCGGCCAAGCCGCGCAGTGTAGCGGCTACGTAAAAACCACAGGAGCCGTTGCGCGCAGACGGGCTTCGCAAGACGGGGCCCGGGGCACCGCTCAATTGGCGGGATAATTGCGCCCCATGTCGTCCCCCAAAGTTCTCTTCGGCTTCCACGCCGTCGGCGTGCGCATGAAGACCGCGCCCCAATCCATCATCGAGGTCTACTACGAGGCCACGCGCCGCGATGCGCGCATGCGCCAGTTCCTCGACCGCGCCAAGTCGGCCGGCGTCCGGCTGATCGAGGCCGACGGCGAACGCCTTGCCAAGCTGGCTGGCAGCCATGGCCACCAGGGCGTGGCCGCTCGCGTGGAGGCGGTGGCCCAGGTGCATTCGCTGGACGAATTGCTGGAGCAGCTGGAGGCAGACGGCATCAGCAAGCCGCTGCTGCTGGTGCTGGACGGCGTGACCGATCCGCACAACCTGGGGGCCTGCCTGCGCGTGGCCGATGGCGCCGGCGCCCATGCGGTGATTGCGCCCAAGGACCATGCGGTGGGCGTGAACGCCACCGTGGCCAAGGTGGCCAGCGGCGCGGCCGAGACCGTGCCCTATTTCATGGTCACCAACCTGGCGCGCACGCTCAATGAGCTCAAGGAGCGCGACATCTGGATCATCGGCACCAGCGACGATGCGCCCAAGACCCTGTACGAGGTGGACCTCACGGGCCCCACGGCCCTGGTGCTGGGCGCCGAAGGCGACGGCATGCGCCAGCTCACGCGCAAGACCTGCGACGAGCTGATCGGCATCCCCATGATGGGCGCCGTCTCCAGCCTCAACGTGTCCGTGGCCAGCGGCGTGTGCCTGTACGAAGCGCTGCGCCAGCGCGGCCAGGGCACCACGCCTGCCGTGTCTGCCGCCCCGGCTGACCAGATCTAGGCCGGCGCGCCGCTGGCGCCCGCACTTGCACCCTCGGCCGTGCCCAGTTCCACCACGCTCTCGAAGCCGCCCCAGAACATGCGCTTGGCGTCGAAGGGCATGGTGGCCGGGTCCATGGAGGCAATGCGCGGGTCCTTCATGACGGCGGCATTGATGCGATCGCGCTCCGCGCGCGACGCATAGATGATCCATGAGAAGAACACGACCTCGCCTTCCTTGAGCTGCACGGCCTGGGGAAACGAGGTCAGCTTGCCCATGGGCACGTCGTCGCCCGCGCATTCCCAGTACTGCAGCGCGCCGTATTCCATCCATACCTTGCCTGCGGCCTGCGCCACCTCGCGGTAGGCCTGCAGGTTGGCCCGGGGAACGGGCAGCACGAATCCGTCGATGTAGTGCATGGCTCTCTCCTGGTGAAATCCGGCTTCAGAGCCGGGCTGCGAGCTCGGCCAGCTGGTCAGTGCACTGGCCCCAGCCGGTGTGAAAACCCATGGCTTCGTGCTGGGCGCGGTCGGCAGCACTCCAATGGCGCACCCGGGCGGTATAGCGGGTCTGGGCGCCCTCGGGATCGAAGCTGACGATGCCCGTCATGAAGGGCTTGTCGGCAGGCACCCAGCCTTGGGTGAATGCGTCGGTGAAGACCAGGCGGCGGTTGGGAATGACTTCCAGGTAGACACCGCTGCCGGGCATCTCCTGCCCCTCGGGGCTGCGCATGACGATGAGGCTGTGGCCGCCGGGCCGCACATCGTTGTCCACCCGGGCCACGCTCCAGGGGCTGGGCGCAAACCATTGCTGGATCAGCGCGGGTTCGGTCCAGCAGCGGTAGAGCCTGTCGGCGGGAATGTCCAGCAGGCGCGTGAGCACCAGGTCGTTGGCGTGTTCGGGAAGGTCTTGTGCTGTCATGGCGCTCCTCATTGCATGGAATGCAGGCCGATTCGGTTGCCCTCGGTGTCCACCACGACGGCGCAGTGCCCGTGGGGGCCTATGGAGAATTTGGCCTGCTCGATGCGCCCGCCTGCGGCCTCGACGCGGCCCTGTTCGATGGCGCAGTCCTCGCAGCCGAAATAGACCAGGGTGCCGCCGCCGCCGGAAGGTGCGCCGTCCATCCGCACCAGCATTCCGCCCGCGCCGGGGCCTGTCATGTCCATCGGAAAGGACAGCATCTCCTGGCTGTCGGAGCCATCTGGCGCCGGCAGATGCTCCAGCTTGCCCTGGAAGACGGTTTCATAGAACCGGCGCGCACGCGCCATGTCCTGCACATGGATCTCGAACCAGACGACGGGATTGGCGTTCATGAAGACTCCTTCTTGGGTGACAGAGGCAATGTGTGTCGGCCGGCCTTGTTCAGGCCTCGCCCTTGACGTTGACCATCCATGGTGTGTTGAAGCGGTCCGTCACCATGCCAAAGCCCGGCGACCAGAACGTGGCCTGGAAGGGCATGGTCACCTTGCCGCCTTCGGCCAGCGCGTTGAAGATGCGGCCGCCTTCGGTGGCGTCGTCCACGCCGATCGAGATCCACATGCCCTGGGCCTGCTGGTAGCCGCCGCCACCGCAGTTGTCGGTGGCGTCCGAGGCCATCAGCGCCTGGTCCTTGATTTGCAGGTGGGCATGCATGATGAGCCCCTTGGCGGAATCGGGCATCTGCTCCATGCCCGGTGTCTCGCCAAAGGTGCTCTGGTGCACGATGGTGCCGCCGAACAGCCTGGCGTAGAAGGCAAAGGCCTCGGCGCAGTTGCCGTTGAAGTTCAGATAGGGAATGAATTGCATGGAATGCTCTTGAAGTGGATGGTGGCGAGGGGAGGGGGAGAGGAGTGGGAGGATGGGCGCAGGAGGCCTCAGCGGCCGTCATGCGCGCGCTCAAGAGCGGCGATGTCCAGCTTTTGCATGCCCAGCAGGGCCTGCATCACGCGCTGGGCGGCGGCCATGTCGGGGCCCCCCATCCAGCCCGCCATCTGGGCCGGAACGATTTGCCACGACAGGCCATGGCGGTCCTTGAGCCAGCCGCATTGACGCGCCGCCGGGTCGCCGCCCTCGGACAGGGCGCCCCAGTAGTGGTCTATCTCATCCTGGGTATTGCAACTGACCATCAGCGAGACGGCCTCGTTGAAGCGGAACATCGGGCCGCCGTTGAGCGCCAGAAAGGGCTGGCCGTCCAGCTCGAATTGCACTGTCATCACGCTGCCCGCCGGCCTGCCGTGGATGTCGTGGCCGGCTTCGCCATAGCGGGCAATGGCCGTGATGCGGGAATCGGGAAAGACTTCCGTATAGAAGCGCGCCGCCTGCTCGCCCTGGTTGTCAAACCAGAGGCAGGGCTGGATGCGGCCGGTGTGCAAAGCCATGCTTGTCTCCTTGGTGACGGTGAAAACCGTTTTTGCCGTTCGATGCCGGCTTTTTATCTATTTCTGCCCAGCGTGTGTACGCCGTTCACATATGCTAGGGACTAAAATGGACGCTGTCCACATCAGGCGCTGTCAGCTTCGGTGTCAAGCTGTAAATCGGCGGGGCAGGGCTGTCGTCCCTCATGTGTGACGTGGTCATGCAGAAAAAAAGGAATCAAAACAGTGACGCAGCGACGTGTCAGGCGTGAGTCATATCACCATGGCGACCTGCGCCAGGCCCTGGTCGAAGCTGGCCTGGCGCTGGCGCGTGAAGGTGGCCCCCAGGCCATCGTGCTGCGCGAGGCCACGCGGCGGGCGGGCGTGGCGCCGAATGCGGCCTATCGTCACTTTGCCAACCGCCAGGCCTTGTTTGACGCCGTGCGCGCCGCCGCCCTGGGCGCACTGGCCACAGCAATCGAGGCCGAAATGGCCCAGGCCCACACCCTGCCCGATGTGCTGCTGCGCTCACGCGCCTTGCTGGCCGCCGTGGGCCGGGGCTACCTGGGCTTTGCCCAGACGGAGACCGGCTGGTTCCGCACGGCCTTTGCCTCTGTCGAGTACGACGTGGACCTGCCGCCCGACACCACGCGTGCGGCGGCCATGGGCCTGAATCCGTTCGAGCTGCTGGGCTACGCGCTGGACAGCATGGCCGAGGCCGGCGTGCTGCCGCCCGAGCGCCGTCCCCAGGCCGAGTTCCTGGCTTGGTCGGCCGTGCACGGCATGGCCTTGCTGGTGATCGACGGCCCGCTGCGCCGTGCCACACCCGAGCAGCGTCGGGCGCTGGCTCTGCGCCTGCTGGAGATGGTGGAAAAAGGCATTTGATGCGCCCTGGGGCGGCGCTGCCGCACAATGGCCTGCTTTTTTTCCTTCGCCCTCCGATGCCCGACGAACCTTCCCCCGCTTCGCTGCCTGCGGCTGCCGCTGAACTGCCCGGCCAGGGTGAGCTGCACGAGCTGCACGAGCTGCGTGAGCGCATCGCGCATGCAGCGCACATCGCCGTGCTCACGGGCGCAGGCGTCAGTGCCGAGTCCGGCGTGCCCACGTTCCGCGATGACAAGAACAGCTATTGGGCACAGTTCAACCCGCAGGACATGGCCAGCGAGGCGGGCTTTCGCGCCCATCCGCAGCGCGTGTGGCAGTGGTATGCGCACCGGCGCGAGGCCGTGGCGGCAGTGCAGCCCAATGCAGGCCACCATGCGCTGGCGCAGTGGGCCTTGCAGCACCCGGGCCGCATGACCCTGGTCACGCAGAACGTGGATGGCCTGCACCAGCGCGCGGGCAGCCCCGGCGTGCTGTGCCTGCATGGCGAGTTGATGCGCGACCGCTGGCTCGAGCGGCCCCGCGCCTGCTGCGACCTGGCAGGGCTGAACCCTGGCGAGCCTCCGCAGTGCCCTGTTTGCGGCAACCTGGTGCGCCCGGGCGTGGTCTGGTTCGGCGAGTCCCTGCCCATGGGCGTATGGCAGGCCGCCGAGGCTGCCGTGCAGCGCTGCGAGGTGCTGCTGGTGGTCGGCACCTCGGGCGCCGTGTATCCGGCCGCGGGGCTGGCCCGAATCGCGCGCCGGGCAGGCGCGCACGTGGCCGTCATCAACCCGGCGCCTTCCGAGCTGGATGACGCAGCGCACCAGTGCCTGCGCGGCCCATCGGCCCAGATCCTGCCCGCGCTGCTGGCTGGCTGAGAGGCCCCGGGCCAGGGCGGGCAGGCTGCCCTCGCCTGCGCAGGTCAGTCCCTTGCGCCTTCTTCCTGACTGGCCTGGTTGAGTTCGGCCACGTCCTGAGCCGACAGCTGCAGGCGCGTGGCCTCCACCAGTTGCTGCAACTGGGCCAGCGAGGTCGCGCTTGCGATGGGCGAAGTCACAAACGGGCGCTGCATCTGCCAGGCCAGGGCCACGCACGCGGGCTGGCTGTTCAGGCGCGCAGCCACGGCGTCCAGGGCTTGCACAATGCGCAGGCCGCGCGGGTTCAGGTAGGTGGCCACGGTCTTGCCGCCGCGCGCACTCTTGGCTGCGTCTTCGCTGCTGCGGTACTTGCCCGTCAGAAAACCTGCTGCCAGTGCATAGAAGTTGATGATGCCTACCTGCTCGGCCGCGCACAGCGGCGCCAGATCGCGTTCCAGCACGGCGCGGTCGTACAGGTTGTACAGCGGCTGCAGGCTCTCGTAGCGCGGCAGGCCCAGCTCGGCGCTGGTGCGCAGGGCCTCGGCCAGGCGCGGTGCGCTGTGGTTGGAGGCGCCAATGGCCCGCACCTTGCCTGCGGCAATCAGGTCGGCAAAGGCGCCCAGGGTATCGGCCAGCGGCACGCTGGCGTCGTCGTCATGCGACTGGTACAGGTCGATGTAGTCCGTCTGCAGGCGCTGCAGCGAGGCATCCACGGCCTGGCGGATGTACTCGGGGCGCAGGCCCACCCGGCCCTCGCCCATGTCCTTGCCGACCTTGGTGGCCAGCACGATGTCGGCGCGCCGTCCGCTGCGCCTGAGCCATTTGCCGATCACGGTCTCCGACTCGCCGCCCGCATGGCCCGGCGCCCAGCGCGAGTACACGTCGGCCGTGTCGATGAAGTTCATGCCGGCATCCAGCCAGGCGTCGAGCAGCGAGAACGACGTGGCCTCGTCCACGGTCCAGCCGAAGACATTGCCGCCAAAGCACAGCGGCGAGACCTGCAGGCCGCTGCGGCCCAGGGAACGGAGGGAAGGGGCTTGCGCCATGTACGGCTCCTTTTGACGAAAAAACCAGGGTAGTCCTCAGGACCTCTCAGATCCAGCCCAGCGCACCCAGCAGCGCGCCCGCGCCCAGCAGCCACAGCAGGTGGATGCGCGTGCGCCACACCAGCAGGGCGCAGGCCAGGGTCAGCAGCCAAAGGCGCCAGTCCTGGGCCGGGCGGCCGCTGGCGCTGCCCAGCAGCCAGCCCGTGGCCAGCAGCAGCCCGATGACCAGCGGTCCCATGCCCTGCTTGAAGGCACGCACGCCGCGCCGGTTCTTGTTGCGCTGGCCCCAGCGCGAGGCCTGCCAGGCCAGCAGGGAGCTGGGCAGCAGGATGCCGACCATGCAGATGGTCACGCCCAGCGCGCCAAAGGTCCATGCCAGCGGCCCGGTGCCCCCGCCCGCGTTCAGGCCCAGGTTCCAGCCCAGCAGGGCGATGAAGAGAACATTGGGCCCGGGCGCCGCCTGGGCGATGGCGATGGAGCTGCTGAACTGCGCCTCGCTGAGCCAGCCGTGGCCATCGACCAGGAAACGGTGCATGTCGGGCGCAGTGGCAATGGCGCCGCCCACGGCCATCAGCGACAGCGTCAGGAAATACAGCAGCAACTGCAGCCAGTCGGCGGGCTGCAGGTTCAGGGCGATCTGGTGGGCGGCGTTCATGGGGCGAGCTTTCTCCAGGTCAGCACGCAGCCGGCACCGCCGACCACCAGCAGCACCCAGGCCAGCGGCACGCGCAGCACGGCCATGGCAATGAACGAGGCCAGCGCCAGGGCCGCGCTGCACCAGCGCCCCAGCGGGTGGCGGCTCAGCGTGCTGGTCAGCTTCAGCCCCATGCCCGCCACCAGGCCGGCCGCGACGGCGCCCATGCCGCGCAGCGCCCCGGCCATGGCGGGGTGGTCGGCCAGCTGCGAATAGATCACGGTCAGCGTCAGCACCAGCAGCATGGGAAAGCACAGCATCCCGCACACGGCCACCACGGCGCCACGCCAGCCGAAGTAGCGCTCGCCAATGGTGATGGACAGGTTGACCACATTGGGCCCGGGCATGATCTGGGCCACGGCCCAGTCCTCCACGAACTCGTCGTTGGTCAGCCAGCGCTTTTTCTCGACCAGCTCGCGCTGCACCACGGCCAGCACGCCGCCAAAGCCCTGCAGGGCCAGCCAGGTGAAGGACCAGAACAGGTCGCGCAGGTTGGCGGGGGCGGGGCGCTGGGCAGGCGCATCGGCGGTGTCGTGTGGCGGGGAAGCCTGGGGCGGCGATGCGGGCATGTTCTGGCTTATGTCTGGGCCGCCCGGGCAGGGCCCGGGGACGGCATCGCTGTTGTCATGGGGTGGAACCGTGCGGGCCGATCCTGTCTCCGTGCCTGCCTCGGGGTGGCACGCACGGAATATTAATCCTGCGCAGCGGCCTCGTCGGCAGCGGCCCCATCGGCAACGGCGATGGGGGCATTGCAAGCGCAGATGGCTTGCTGCCGGCATGCACCCAGGCCTGCCCGCCGGCCTGTCTGAACAGGAGTAGATTCTCTCCACCCACACAACCCGAGGATCTCCGACATGGACATGGATTGGAGCAAGGCGCTGCAGGAAAGCCTGGTCTGGCTGGCGGCGGCCTCAGTGATCACCGTCGTGGCTTTCGCGGCCGTGGCGCTGCTGGTGGTTCGATTCACCCGCTGGGGTCGGCAGTTCTGGCAGCTGGCCGGCCCGTTCCTGCACCCCAGAAACAGCTGGTGGCCGCTGCTGGTGTTCATGCTGCTGCTGGTGCTGGCCCTGGTCTCGGTGCGCATGAACGTGCTGTTCTCCTTTTGGTACAACGGCTTCTACAGCGCGCTGCAGGAACTGGACCAGAAGGGCTTTTGGCGATTCTTGGGCATCTTCGCGGTGCTGGCCACCATCCATGTGATGCGCGAGCTGTTCAACTACTACGTGAACCAGGCGTTCCGCATCCGCTGGCGGGTCTGGCTCAATGAGCGCGTGACCAGCGACTGGATGCGCGGCGACGCCTACTACCGCAGCCACTTCCTGGACGAGCCGGTGGACAACCCCGACCAGCGCATCGAGCTGGATGTGAACACCTTTGTCTCGAACTCGCTGACCCTGGCGCTGGGTGCCGTCAGCGCCGTGGTCTCGCTGGTGGCGTTCACGGGCATTCTCTGGGGGCTGTCCGCGCCCATTGCGGTGGCGGGCGTGGAGGTTCCGCGGGCCATGGTCTTTGCGGTCTACGTCTATGTGATCATCGCCACGCTGATCGCCTTTCGCCTGGGCCAGCCGCTGATCCGCCTGAACTTCCTGAACGAGAGGCTGACCGCCAACTTCCGCTACGCCCTGGTGCGCGTGCGCGAATATGCGGAGAACATCGCCTTCTACCAGGGCGCGGCCATCGAACGCAACACGCTTTTGACGCGCTTCTCGGCATTGATCGCCAATGTCTGGGCCCTGGTCTACCGCAGCCTGAAGTTCGACGGCTTCAACCTCACCGTCAACCAGGTGGCCGTGGTCTTTCCCTTTCTGCTGCAGGCGCCGCGCTTTTTCAGCGGTGCCATCAAGCTCGGTGATGTGATGCAGACCTCGCAGGCCTTTGGGCAGGTGCAGGATGCGCTGTCCTTCTTCCGAACCTCCTACGACACCTTCGCCCAGTACCGCGCTGCGCTGGACCGCCTGTGCGGCTTTCTGGATGCCAATGCACAGACCCGCGAACTGCCCCAGGTCGTCCACAGAGAGCAACCCGGCGCCCTGGACATCGAGGACCTGCAGGTCAGCCGCCCTGATGGCCACCACTTGCTCAGCGGCCTGCAACTGAAGCTCATTCCCGGCCAGGCGCTGCTGATCAAGGGGCCTTCGGGAAGCGGCAAGACCACCTTGCTGCGGTCCATTGCCGGCCTGTGGCCGCATGCCGAAGGCACGGTGGGCCGCCCGGGCGGCCACCAGGCGCTGTTCCTGTCTCAGCGTCCGTATCTGCCGCTGGGTGACCTGCGCACGGCCATTGCCTATCCCGCCGATGCATCGCCGCAGGACGACGAGCGGCTGCGGCAGGCACTGCGCCAGGTCAGCCTGGCCCATCTGGCCGACAAGCTGGATGTCAACCAGGATTGGTCCCGCATCCTGTCGATTGGCGAGCAGCAGCGCCTGGCCTTTGCCCGCGTGCTGTTCAACCGGCCCGCCATCGTCTTTCTCGATGAATCCACCTCGGCCATGGACGAGGGCCTGGAGCATGCGCTGTACACCCTGCTGCGCGAGCAGATGCGCTCGACCATGCTGGTGAGCGTGGGCCACCGCAGCACGCTGGCGGGTTTTCATACCCACGCGTTGGCGGTCGATGGCAATGGCGGGTGGACGCTGTCGGAAGGAAGCGCACCGCAGAGCGCGCCCCAGGCTTGATCCGCGTGCGGCCCTGGGCCGCGCGCGATCAATCGTCCATGGGCAAAGAATCGCAGTTGCCCAGGTCGGACGGCGGCGGCTCGCGCAACTGCCGTACCGCGTCGCGCAGGGCGGTGCGCAGGCCCTCTTCAAGCACGGGGTGGTAGAAGGGCGCACGCAGCAACTCGTGCACGGTCAGTTGCTGCTGTACGGCCAGGGCCAGCAGATGGGCCAGATGCTCGCCGCCCGGTGCGCACATTTCCGCGCCCAGCAGCAGGCCGCTGGCCGGGTCCGCATAGACGTGAAGCAGGCCCGCGTTGCGCTGCGCAGCGCGCGCACGCCCCTGGTGCGCGAAATCCACGCGGCCCACCACAAAGTCCTGACCCAGCAGCGCCTTCATGGGCTGGCCCACGACAGCCGCGTTGGGGGAGCTGAAGACGATGGACAGCGGCGCGCGCCGCTCGAAGCA
Organism: Delftia sp. K82; assembly: GCF_002193035.1. Lineage (NCBI taxonomy): Bacteria > Pseudomonadati > Pseudomonadota > Betaproteobacteria > Burkholderiales > Comamonadaceae > Delftia > Delftia sp. K82. Next base: position 1,905,907 of record NZ_MYFL01000001.1, read on the forward strand.
GGCCACGTTCTCTGCCATGGCGTTGGTGCCGGCGATATGGCCTTCGTCCACGGCCTCATGCAACAAGGGGCGGTCGCCATTGGCATCGCCCGCGAGGAACAGCGGCAGCTCGCCGACTTGCAGTGTCTGCCGGCTCACGGGCGGCTGCCCGTGCTCGTCCAGCTCAAGCCCCAGTGTCTCAAGGCCCAGGCCTTCCAACTGCGGGCGCCGGCCCATGGCGGCCACCACATGGTCCACGACGATGCGGGTGTCGCCTGCACGCACGACGATGCTGCTGTCCGGGCCCTTGCTCAACTGCACTTCATGGTCGGTGATCACCGTCATCTCTTTCTCAAGCAGATGCCGCAATGCGTCGGTGACATTCGGGTCGGACAGGCCGGCAAGCTTCGGGCCGCGTCCCAGTGCGGTGACCTCCAGTCCCAGCCGTGCCAGCGCCTGTGCAATCTCCACGCCCAGCGGACCCAGGCCGACGACGGCCACGCGCGGGCCCAGCGTCTTGCGTTCGAACAAGGTATCGGTGGTCAGGATGCGCTTGCCAAAGCGCTTCCATTCCTCCGGCACCACGGGGCTGGAGCCCGGAGCGAGGATGAGCTTGCGCGCAGCCAGCACCTTGCCGTTGACCTCGATCCTATTGGCTGCAAGCAGCCTGGCACGCCCGTCGATGGCCCGCCAGCCCAGGCCCTCCGTGGCCTTGATCGTGCTTGCCACGAACTCGTCGCGCAGCTTGCGCACGCGGCGCAAAACGGCGGGCAGGTCCAGCTGCAGCCCGCTCGCGCCGCGTATGCCGAAGGTATCGAAGTGATGGCGTGCATGGAAGGCGTTGGCCGCCTCGATCAGGAGCTTGGACGGCATGCATCCCACCCGCGCGCAGGTCGTTCCCCAGGGTCCGTCGTTGACGATGGCGAAATGCTCCGTGTGCTTGCGCACCTCGCGCAGCGCCGACAGTCCGGCCGAGCCGGCACCGACGATGATCACGTCGAGGGCGGTGGTGGGTGGGTTTTTCATGCTGTCTGATTCCTTTGACTGTGGCACCAGGTCCCGTGGAGGTCTCCGCTGCCGGTGGATGTGCCGACGGGAGTGCCGACTGAAGTGCCGGCAGATGGTCGAGATGACTGCCTCGCCTGCCATGGGACATGCGTGCCAGTCTGCATGCTGGCGCTCGCGGCAGTCGTAGGCGAAGGGCCGAAACCGCTGCTGGACATTCAGGGCCGGCCCGTGCCGCGCAGGGACTAGCCGGATGCCCAGTGTTGCCATGCCGCGTCCGTGCGGCTGCCTGATGCGCCGAAATCCGCTTCCCGCGCAAAGCGCCTGAGAGATGTCTCGGTAACTCTCAAATGGCTGACACGGCACAAGCGGCTTTGCGCCGTCTGCAGCCAGCGGCGCAGGGACCAATGAAGCTGCGCCACCACCGCACCATGCACCTGTGCGCTGTGCAGGCGCAGGCGGCCATCAAGGATGAAGGCCTTCACCGACCGTGCGGACAGCTGCAGATCCTCGCAGACCTGCCGCAGCCCGACGCCCTCGCGGACCCGGGTGCTCAGGCCGCGCCTGTGCATCTGGCAGCGAACGGAGCGTTCGCTGCGGTCCAGTCGGCGGCAGATCACCTGCACGGGCAGGACGCCGGCCCAGCGTTCGAGTGCAAGCAGTTCTGCGGGACTCCAGCGGCGGCGAATTGCGCCATTCGGCCATGCGCTGTCGGACGTCAGGCAGTGTGTGATTGCCATGGAAAGCTCCCATTCATATGGCGCTGCGCTGTGGCATGACCTGAATCCCGGATGCCGATGAGACAATTATTGATGGGGGATTCTTGTGCAAGCTTTTGATTTTGTTGATTGTTTTTGTTGTTTTGATTGCTGCTCGGATGGACGGCTCCATACCGCGATGCCTATCGTGGGGCCGGGATGCGGATCACGGAAATAGCGTCTGCACCGGCACGCATATGCCAAGCCCCATGCGGATTTCCTGTTCGGCGCCCGATTTCCATGAACGACTTCTTTGCTTTTTCAGGAGAACCCCTCATGCGCCTTCAGCCAAAGCATTTGAATTTTTCCGCGGCGTGCCTTGCGTTGCTGGCACTGCCGGCCGCGCAGGCCCTGCCCATGCAGGACGTGGGCACGTCGGCAGGCCCGCAATGCGTGGGCCTGGACATCAACAACAGCGGCCATGTCGTGGGCGCCTGTGCAGAGAGCGACGGCTCGTCCGCAGGCTTCGTGTCGCTGGCGCCGGGCAGTGCGGCAGACCTTGTGCGCCTGTCGCCGGGGCGCAACTGCAACGCGGCGGCCATCACCAACAGCGGCCAGGTGGTGGGCAGCTGCCTGGACGGCAATTCGGTGTCCGTGGGGGTGTTCTGGAATGCGGCCACGCCGGCCACGGTGCAGACACTGCAGCCGCTGACGCTCGATGTGCGCAGCATGCCCACGGCATTCAACCAGGGCGGCTATGTGGCAGGCGTCAGCCTGAGCGGCAGCAACACGGCCCGCCCTGTCATGTGGCGCAACAATGAAACCACGGCACGCGCGCTGCCGGCGGGCCTGCTGGGTCTGAACAGCACCAACTGCATGCCGTCCGATGTGGACAATTTCGTGGTGGGCGGCAACATGCCGGGCATCGTGGGCAACTGTCCCGACAACAGCGGGCATCCGCGTCCAGTCTATTGGTCTGCCGCAGTCCTGGGCGGCTATATGGCCACGGCCCTGAACCTGCCTCTCAATGCCGTCTTCTGCCGCGCAAAGACCGTCGTCAATACCCGCATCATGGGCTACTGCGATTTTGGTGCCCAAGGTGGACGCACCGTCGTCTGGCTCAACTCGTCCTCCAGTCCGCAGGTGCTGTCCATATCGTCCCCGCCCGCGCGAAACAGCGGCGTCGATCTCAACATCCTCGGCGAGGTGATTGGGCACTACCAGATGGCAGACGGGCGCAGCATGCCCTATTACTGGAACAGCCAGACCGGTGTCATCCGCGATATTCCTCCGCTGGCTGGCGGCATGAATGCACGTGTGGTGGATATCGGTGAAAACGGAACGGTAGCGGGCCACAGCGAACTGGCCGACGGAAGTTCGCACGCCATCACCTGGACCCCCTTGGGCGGCACCGTGGACCAGGGAACCCTCGCAGGCGGCGAGAACAGTGCGGCCTCGGCACTGAGCCAGGATGGCTGCTACATGACAGGCAGGAGCGAAGTCGCGCAATTGGCCTCGCATGCCTTCGTGCAGAACCTGTGCACGCCATGAAGGCGGAGCCTCATCTCACAACGTGCATAAAGGAAATACCATGAAGATGCGATATCCAAGACTTGCAACCACACTGGCAATCGTTGTGTGCGGGCTCTGGGCCCCTGCTGTGCAAGCGAACGGAATTTCATTCGAGAATTTTTCCTCCTCCAATACAGTTCAGGCTTTTGGAGGCTCGACTTCCATGATGTCTCCGATCATGGGCAGGGGAACGGGCGATTCGTCGAACTCGAAGGAGCTGCTTTATCGCATGATGGCTTTGGATATAGAAAAATTGCTACCACTTCTAATGATGGCGAGAAGAGTATGAGCATACTTGCGATATGAATGCACCTGTGGGGAATAGGGGCGATATCGCAATGGTGGCTTGCCACAGCGAACTGGCCGATGAGAGCTTTCGCTCCAGGCACCCACAGGCAACGCATGCATTTGTGCAGAACCTGTGCATTCCCTGGTCGTCAGTATCAATTCGAAAACGATGAGATAAAGGGGCTGAAATGAGAGTTCGATATGAAAAATCATTGTCCACTATGGTGGTATTTATTGTTTTAATGTCCTCCTCCGCGCTGCATGCGAAGAATATTTATTTTTCGGAAGATGGTCCAGTAAACTTGAGAAATAGCAGCCCGTATGCGAATGGTGGTTCAGTTGGAGCTGCCTTCCATCATATTTGTGGCAGTGTTTTGCTAACGCAAATGGATGGGCTGGCAGTTGCTCATTGTCTGGGGCATTTCTTTGGGAAATTTCATTAATCAGGCCTTGAAAACAGGCTGTGCAAACTATTTAATTTGACATGGCTTGTTGTCCCGGCTTGCGATTTTGCATTAAGGGTAGTCGATGGGTAATCACCAGTATCAAATCAGTCTGGCAATGCCATGCGGCCCAGCCTTCCGCCATGGCTGGGCGCCCGTTCCGGCGCAGGGGCATCGTCGGCCATCAACTTTCCCATCAGCCCTCGCAGGATTGCCAGCGTCGGCGCTTCGCTGCGCTGACGCAGCGTGACCAGCCCGAAACGGGCGGTGCTGCGCATGGGCGGGTCCATGGGCAATTCGGCCAGGTCCGGGGCGATGGCGCGCACGGCCAGCAGCACGGTGTCGCTGTTGCGCGCAACGTCCACGAGGCTGGGCAACTCCTCGCACTGCAGTGTGACGAACCGCGCCGGGTGGGCCGTGGCGCCGTAGGTCTCCACCAGCAGCCAGGCTACCTGGTCGCTCAGCGGTGTGGAGGCGACGGGGTAGCGCTGCACATCCTCGAAGCGCAGATCCCGCTGCAGGCGGGCCAGTGGATGGTCGGTGCGGCACATGAAGGCGGCGCGCATTTCGTGCACGACGTCCAGCGCAAGGTCGGGTGCGGGCCGCAGCGCGCGCAGGTCCACGACCAGGGCATCGAGCAGGCGCTCGCGTAGCGAGTGCACCAGCAGATCGGTGCTGCCGCGCGCCACCTCGGTTCGCACGCCGGGGTGGTGCACGGTCATGTGCTGCAGGAACGGCGTCATCAATATTGCGCCGGGGCCCGATCCCAGGCCCACACGCACGGTGCCGGCCGCACCCTCGCGCAATTGGCGCCCCCTGTCACGCAGCGCGTCGGCTTCAGCCACCAGGGCGCGCGCCCGTCCCAGCATCTCGCGGCCGAAGGCTGTGAGTTCGCTGTGGCGGCCGATGCGGTCGAACAAGGGTATGCCCAGCTCCTGCTCCAGCGCGCGCACGCTGCGGCTGAGGGCCGGCTGTGTCAGATGCATGGCCTCGGCCGAGCGGCTGAAGGAGCCGGTCTGCGCCACCGATATGAGATGCCTGAGCTGCACCAGCGTCATGATTTTTCGCGCCCTGAAGTCTGCATGAAACTCATGCTAATGCAGCCAACAATGCATTGGACGTTCGATGACCCGGCTCCTAGGATGCCGCGTATCCGGCCGACCGAGCCGGAGCCATCCACCAAGGAGACGTGATGAGATTTTTGTTCCAGCGCGTTTGGCTGACGGGCGCCGGCCTGCTGCTGAGCGCGGGCCTGGCCTGTGCGCAGAGCCCGTCCTCCAGGCCCGTAAGCCTGATGGTTCCCTATCCGGCCGGCGGCCCTTCGGATGCCATTGCCCGCATCTTCAGCGTGCCGCTGTCCAAGACCCTGGGCCAGCAGGTCATCGTGGAGAACCTGGGCGGCGTCAGCGGCGCCATGGCCGCGCAGAAAGTGCTGGCCGCTCCGCCCGACGGGCACTACGTCTTCCAGGGCTCGCCCAACGAGGTGATCCTGTCGCCGCTGGCCAATGCCGCCGTGCGGCTCAAGGCGGAGGATTTCCGCCTGGTCCATCCCGTGGCCGAGGCCGTGATGGTGTTTGTCGCCCGCAAGGACCTGGAAGCCGGCAACGTGGATGAGCTGATCGCACTGGCCCGCAAAAGCGCCAGCCGGCCGCTGTCTTACGGCAGCGTCGGCATTGGCTCGCTCTACCACCTGATTCTGGAGAAGGTGCAGCAGGACGCTGGCATACAACTCATGCATGCGCCCTACAAGGGCAACGCGCCGCTGCTGCAGGACATAGGCAGCGGACAGGTCGATTTCGCTGTGCTCGTCTACAGCGCTGCCATGGGCGCGCTGGCCGAGCAGGGCCGGCTCAAGATCCTGGGCCAGCTGGGGGAGCAGCGATCGGAGCTGCTCAAGAATGTGCCCACGGTGCGTGAGGGCCGGGAGCTGAAAAACTTCGCCTACAAGACCTGGACCAGTTTTCTGGTGCGCAAGGACACGCCGCAGGAGGTGGTGCAAAGGCTGCACCAGGCGATAGGCGCCATGCTCAAGGACCCGGGTGTGCGCGAACAACTGGCCCTGCAGACGCAGCTGGCCGCAGCGCCCATGTCGCTGGCCGAAGCCGCGCAGTTCTATGAGGCCGAGACCGCCCGCTACCGCAGCATTGCCCGCTCCATCCGCCTGCAACCTCAGTGAGATGCCGCACATGAACACCCTTCTGGACACTTTGCGCGGCTCGGCCGCAGCCTTCGTCGAGGTGCGCCGCGACATCCACAGGCACCCCGAGCTCGGCTTCGAGGAACACCGCACCAGCGCCCTGGTCGCGCAGCAACTGGAGCAATGGGGATACGAGGTGGAGCGCGGCCTGGGCGGCACGGGCGTGGTGGGGCGGCTGGTGCGCGGCAGCGGCCACCGGCGCCTGGGCCTGCGTGCCGACATGGACGCCCTGCCCATCGCCGAGACCAATGCCTTCGCCCACGCCAGCACGCATGACGGCGTGATGCATGCCTGCGGGCATGACGGCCATACGGCCATGCTGCTGGCAGCGGCCCGGCATCTGGCCGAGCACGGCGGCTTCGACGGAACGCTCACGCTGATCTTTCAGCCTGCGGAGGAGGGCGGCGGCGGGGCCTTGCGCATGATGGAAGATGGGCTGTTCGAGCGCCACCCCTGCGACGCCATCTTCGCCATGCACAACATGCCGGGCATGCCCCAGGGGCGGCTGGCGCTGCGCGAGGGCGCAGCCATGGCGTCCTCCGACTACGCCACGCTCACCCTCACCGGCGTGGGAGGGCACGGTGCCATGCCGCACCGCACGGCCGACCCCATCGTTGCGGCCGCCAGCATCATCATGGCCTTGCAGACCATCGTCTCGCGCAACATCGATCCGCTGCAGATGGCGGTGGTGACCGTGGGCGCCATCCATGCGGGCAAGGCCAACAACGTGATTGCCCACAGCGCTGCGCTGGAGTTGAGCGTGCGTGCGCTGGATGCCGATGTGCGCAGGCTGCTGGAGCAGCGCATTCGCGACCTGGTGAGTGCGCAGGCCGAGAGCTTCGGCGTACAGGCGCAACTCGACTGGCGACCCGGCTATGCCGTGCTGGTCAACACACCCAAGGAGACGGACTTCGCGCGCCAGATCGCGCTGGAGCTGCTGGGCCCGGAACATGTCACGCTGCAGGCGCCGCCCTTGCCGGGCAGCGAAGACTTCGCCTTCATGCTGCAGCGCGTCCCAGGCAGCTATCTGCTGATTGGCAATGGCGAGGGAAGCGAGCAGGGCGCCTGCATGGTGCACAACCCGGGCTATGACTTCAACGACGACAACATCGCCGTGGGCGCCGCCTATTGGGTGCTGCTGGCGCAGCGGTTTCTGGTGGCCGGTTGAACTGCTTGAGCCCGGCGCATCTCATTCGCCGGGGTGGATTTCCATCCAGCCCACGCGCCCCTGCCCACTGTCATTGAGGCGGCCCACAAAGCCTTCGGCCTGCGACTGCGGCAGGCGCAGATCGAACTGCACCAGCGATCCATGCTCGACCTGGAGCAGCTCGGCGCCTGCCGCATCGATCTCGCGGCGCACCAGGCCTTCCAGCGCATAGGGCACGGCGCAGCGCAGCGATTGCATGCGCTGCAGTGTCACTTTTTCTGCGGTGAGCAGGGCCTGGGCCACGGCATCGGTGTAGGCGCGAACCAGGCCGCCTGCGCCCAGCTTGACGCCGCCGAAGTAGCGCACCACGGTGGCCAGCACGCCTTCCAGGTCCTGGTGGCGCAGCACGTCCAGCATGGGGCGGCCTGCCGTGCCGCTGGGCTCGCCGTCATCGACTGCTGCCGACTGGCCGCCTGCCAGCAGCGCCCAGCAGACATGGGCGGCGCCGGGGTGCTCGCGCCATAGCGCATCGACCACCGCCTGGGCACTGGCGCGGTCGGCCATCGGCTGCACGCAACCGATGAAGCGGCTTTTCTTGATGATGAGTTCGCTGTGCGCGGGTGCGCGGAGTGTCTGTGGCATGGAGGGCGGCAAGCTTACCCGATCGTCCCTGGCCCGGTGTTTGGCGCATGGATTCATTACGCCTTTATTACGAAGCGCTACACATTTGTGAGCATGCGTACCTTGTGTTATTTCAGCTTCAGAGGGTTGCATCCAGGTTTGTCCTACAGAAATCGTGAAAGATTCGCAGTAAGCTTTCTGTCAAGGAGGCGCAACCATGAACACCCCACCTTCCCGCGATCCCGTTCTCACCGAACACACCTTTGGCCGCGATCATTTCAGTCCCCCGCCCATGGCGCTGGAGCAAGCTGGTCAGGACCACGAAGCCGCTGGCGGCGGCATTCCTCTGGATCTGGACCAGCGCATCCGCAACGTCGGCGAATGGTGATGGCAGGTGCCGCCTGGCCAAGGGCCTGCAGCGGCATCAGTGCTATCAAGTCCCGCTGGACCGTGCAGCGGCCCGCCGACAGGCGGTGACCCTCAAGCGGACAGACCGCGAACCAGGCGCAGGAGGCTCTTGCCTCGCTGCGCTGGATTTATCATTTCCAATTTCCACGTACCTACCCACCCAGGCCGGCTGCGCGAAGCGCCGGCCTTTTTGCATTCCTGCAGGAACCATGAGCACTGACACCGGCCGCAGCCATTGGCTGCTGGCGCCTGCCTCCGCCAGCGACGCCAGCCTGCCCGTGCCCCTGGGCGATGTGACGGCGCTGCTGGAGCAGGTGGGCCGCTCCAGCGGCAGCAGCGACGAGGTGGCCGGGCAGTTGCTGCATGTGCTGGGCCGGCACGTGCCGCTGGCGCAGTGCACCATCTTCTCGTTCCAGGGGCGATCGCGGCCGCGCATCGTGGGTTTTGGCGACCGGGCACGCACGGGGGCGCTGCCCATGATTTCGCAGGACTACAGCGAGCGCTTCTATCCGCTCGACGGCGCACAGCGCGTGATGCAGGCCGAACTGGCGCGGCAGCAGCGCGACCCCCAGGCTCCCGCGCGCGTCTGGCTGCACCGCCAGCGCCCCTGCGATGTCAGCCATCCCGAGTACCGACATGTCTGCTATGGGTTGCCGCGCCTGGTGGAGCGGCTCTCGCTGCTGACCCTGCAGCCTGGCGCGCGGTGGCTGGCGGTGAACCTGTACCGGGGCGAGGAGCACGGCTGCCTTGATGCGCAGTCCATCGCACGCATCGAAGCCTTTGCGCCCCTGGTCATGCAGGCCATGCGCCTGCACTATGCGGGCCAGGCGCTGCAGGACGATCTGGCGGGGCTGGTGCTGGCGCGCCTGGCCGGGCGCTTTGCCCATCTCACGCAGCGCGATCTGGACGTGGTGCGCTGCGTGATCGAGGGGCTTGATGCCGAGCGGCTGGCGCAGCGCCTGGGCATCACCGTGTCCAGCGCGCGAACCTATCTCAAGCGGGTCTGCGCCAAACTGGGCGTGCAGGGGCAGCGTGAGCTGTTTGCCTTGTTGATGGCACCCGAGGCGCTGTCCTGAGCCCCGGAGCCGGGCGCCGCAGTCTGTCCCCATCTGGGGACATCGCCATGGCCGGTGCTGCCTACACTGCGCCCTGAACAAGACGCACGACGGAGACCCCCATGCACCAGCCCCATGCCCAGCCCAGGCAGTCCATCTACTACCGCTACCAGGTGCATCGGCCCTGGCTGCCATCGGAGCATCCGGGGGTGCAGCGGCACCCCGTCGTCATTGTCGGAACGGGGCCGGTAGGCCTGACTACTGCACTGGAGCTGGCGCGCCACGGGCAGCGATGCGTGCTGCTGGAGTCCGAGCTGCAGGTATCCGAAGGCAGCCGCGCCATCGTCTTCACGCGCCGCTCCATGGAGATCCTCCAGCAGGTGGGCGTGGCCGGGCGGGTCAGCGACAGCGGGCTGCCATGGCGCTTTGGCAACTCCTTCTACCGGGGCCAGCGCGTGTTTCGCATGGAAGCACCGCACAGCGAGGACGACCGCTTCTTCCCCATGACCAACCTGCAGCAGCAGTACCTGGAGGAGTACCTGGTCGATGCCGTGCTGGCCCATCCGCTGATCGAGTTGCGCTGGGGCAACCGCGTGGAGCGGGTGGAGCAGGCTGGCGAAGGCGCCGCGGCAAAAGCGCGGCTGCAGGTGGACACGCCCGAGGGGCCGTACGCGCTGGAAGCCGACTGGCTGGTCGCCGCCGATGGCGCACGCTCGGGCATACGCACGGCCATGGGCCTGGTCATGGAAGGGGCGTCATACGAAGGCCGCTTCGTGATTGCCGACATCCGCATCGACCTGCCGCTGCCCACCGAGCGCCTGGCCTTCTTCGATCCGGTGTGGAACCCCGGCAACACCATCCTCATGCACCGCGAGCCGCATGGCATCTGGCGCGTGGACTACCAGTTGCCTGCGGGCGAAGATCCGCAGCAGGCACTGCAGCCCGAATCGCTCAAGGCGCGCATCGACGCGCAACTGGAGATGATCGGCTTTGGCGGCACCCCCTGGGAGATGGACTGGAGCTCGGTCTACTCGGCGCGCGCGCTGACCTTGCCGGACTACGTGCACGGCCGCGTGGTCTTCACGGGCGATGCGGCCCACCTGCTGCCCATCTTCGGGGTGCGCGGCGCCAACACCGGTTTCCAGGACGCCCAGGCCCTGGCCTGGCGCCTGGCCCTGGTGGCGCGCGGCGTGGCGCCGGCCCGCTTGCTGGACAGCTACAGCAGCGAGCGCGTGGGCGCGGCGCGCGAGATTGTCGAAGAGGCCGGCAAGAGCACGCGCTTCATGGCGCCGCCTTCGCGCGGCTTCCGGCTGCTGCGCGATGGGGTGCTGTCGCTGTCGCTCACCCAGGCCTTCGTGCGCCCGCTGTACCACTGGCGCACATCTCGCCCCCATGAGTACGCCCGCTCGCCCCTCAACAGCAGGGACGACGACAACCATTTGTTCAAGGGCGGCCCCGCCCATGGCGCACCGCCGCAGAACGTGTGCCTGGCCCCGGACGACTATCTGCTGGACTACCTGGGTGGCGGCTTCGACCTGCTGTATTTCACCGATGGCTCGGCCGTGCCGCCCGCGTTGAGCGAGGTTGCCCGCGTGGTGCGCGGCCGCGGCGTGGGCCTGCGCATCGTGGCCATCTCCAGCCAGGCGGAGCCGCAGCCAGTTCAGGGCGCTGACCTGACCCTTTCCGATAGTCAGGGCCGCTGCCGCGAACGCCATGGCGTGCCTGCCGATCCACCTTCTGGCGCCGCCTACCTGCTGCGGCCCGACCAGCATGTCTGCGCACGCTGGCTGGCGCTGGATGCGCGACGCCTGCAATCCGCACTCGACAACGCCACCTGCACGCAAGGAGCCCAGGCATGAGCCAAGCACACACATCGCCCGACACGCTTGAATCGCCCGGCACCCTGGATATCGCCGGTCTGGAGGCCGTCTACGACCAACTGGCCACGGCCATTGACGCGGCAGGCCCGCAGCAGTCCGAGCTGTTTCTGGTCAAGCTGGCGCTGCTGGCGGCCGAGCGGCTGGGCAGCGCCCGGCAGTTCTCCGAGCTGGTGCAGGCGGCGCAGCAGGATCTCCAGCCTAGGGTAAACAGCTAGCCCTGCCGGGTGGTTGCGTGGCCGGCGCTGGCTAACATCGGCCCGGAATCAAGGATGCCACGACCCCATGGATGTGCTGAGCGAAGTTCTCGATATTTGCCGGTCAGAGCGCGCCGTGACGGCGCGTTTTGCGCTGACCGCGCCGTGGAGCCTGAAGTCCACGGGCGTCACGGGCGCCATGATCCGCATGGCGCGCGGCGCGCCATACTGGATACAGGTGGAAGGCATGCAGCCGCTGCGGGTCGAGCCGGGCGATCTGGTCATGCTGCCCATGGGCGCGGCACATGTGGTGGCCTCGGATCTGGGCATGGCCTGCGAGCTGTTCTCGCGGCTGATCTCCCGCCATGCCGAAGGCCCGCAGGACGAGAATCCGCTGGTCTTCAGCCATGGCGGCGGGGGCGAGGCGACCGACATGTTTTCGGCCCTGCTGTGGTTTTCAGCCTATTGCCGGCATTCGGTGTTCCGCATCCTGCCGCCGCTGATCCATATCCGCGCAAGCGATCTGCCGCTGGCCGATTGCCTGGCCGCCACCATGCAGTCGCTCACGCTGGAGACGCTGGCGCGGCGCCCGGGCTGGCGCCTGTCGGCCGCGCGCATGGGCGAGCTTTTGCTGGTCAACATCCTGCGCGAGCACCTGGCGCGCGAGGCCGCCGTGGGTGAAGGCTGGCTGCGGGGCCTGGGCGATGCCTGCATTGCCCGCGCCATCGTCTGCATGCACCGGGAGCCGCAGCGCAGCTGGAGCGTGGAGACGCTGGCGGCCGAGGCCGGCATGTCGCGCACCCGCTTCAGCATGCGTTTCAAGCAGCTGGTGGGCGCCACCCCCATCGGCTACCTGACGGCGCACCGCATGGCGCTGGCCGCCCAGCAGATGGAGGCCGGCGGGCTGTCATCGGCCCGCATCGCAGAGAACGCGGGCTACGATTCTCCCAAGGTGTTTGCGAGGGCCTTCCGCCGCTGGTCCGGGCATACGCCCAAGGCCTATCTGGCGCAGGAGGCCGCAAAGAGGTCGGGCTGGCAGCAGCAGGAAGGCCGTATCAGGGGGCTGGAGCAAGACCCTTAGCCAGCAGGGTTGAGTGCCGAAACGTACACTGGCCGGTTCCTTCCGCACAGGCTCCCAGAAGCCGAACCGCCCATCATGAACGCCCCCGTTGACGTTTCCTTTTTCCATCGCGCTGCCAAGCCGCTGACCAGCTACCGACCGTACTGGGCCAAGCGCTTCGGCACGGCCCCGTTCCTGCCGATGAGCCGGGCCGAGATGGACCAGCTTGGCTGGGACAGTTGCGACGTGATCCTGGTGACGGGCGATGCCTATGTGGATCACCCCAGCTTCGGCATGTCGGTGATCGGCCGGGTGCTGGAGGCGCAGGGCTTTCGCGTGGGCATCATCGCCCAGCCCGACTGGCAGAGCGCCGAGGCCTTCAAGGCCCTGGGCCGTCCCAACCTGTTCTGGGGCGTGACGGCGGGCAACATGGATTCGATGATCAACCGCTACACGGCCGATCGCAAGATCCGCTCCGACGATGCCTACACGCCGGGCGACGTGGGCGGCAAGCGCCCCGACCGCGCGGCCATTGTCTACAGCCAGCGCTGCCGTGAGGCATACAAGGACGTGCCCATCGTGCTCGGCGGCATCGAGGGCAGCCTGCGCCGCATCGCCCACTACGACTACTGGAGCGACAAGGTGCGCCGCTCCATCGTGGTGGACAGCAAGTGCGACATCCTGCTGTACGGCAACGCCGAACGCGCCCTGGTCGAGGTGGCCCACCGCCTGGCCGCTCGCGAGCCCGTGGAAAGCATTACCGATGTGCGCGGCACGGCCTTCTTCCGCCGCGAGTCGGAAGCGGGCTGGTTCGAGCTGGACTCCTCCGTGGTGGACGAGCCTGGCGTGGTCGAGCCCCACATCAACCCCTACATGACCACCAGCGAGCAGGCCGAGGCCCAGGGCCAGACCTGCTCCAAGGAAGAGGGTGATGCCGCCGCGAAGCCGGACGGTGCCTCGGTCGCCGCCGTTCAGACCATCCAGTTCGTGCCCAATCCGTCGCTGCGCGGCAAGGGCAAGCAGCCGCCGCGCGACAAGACCGTGCTGCGCCTGCCCAGCTACGAGCAGGTCAAGGCCGATCCCATCCTCTACGCACACGCCAATCGCGTGCTGCACCTGGAGACCAACCCCGGCAACGCCCGCGCCCTGGTCCAGGCCCACGGCGAGGGCGTGACCGCGCGCGATGTGTGGCTGAACCCGCCCCCCATTCCGCTGACCACGGCCGAGATGGACTGGGTCTTTGGCCTGCCCTACGCGCGCAGCCCCCATCCCAGCTATGCCGACGCCAGCGGCAGCCATGAGGGCGAGACCAAGATCCCGGCCTGGGAGATGATCCGCACCTCGGTCAACATCATGCGCGGCTGCTTCGGCGGCTGCACCTTCTGCTCCATCACCGAGCATGAGGGCCGCATCATCCAGAGCCGTTCCGAGGAGTCCATCATCCAGGAGGTCGAGGACATCCGCGACAAGGTCAAGGGCTTCACCGGCACCATCTCCGACCTGGGCGGCCCCACGGCCAACATGTACCGCCTGGGCTGCAAGAGCCCCGAGATCGAGGCCGCCTGCCGCAAGCCCAGCTGCGTGTTCCCCGGCATCTGCCAGAACCTGCACACCGACCACGCCCCGCTGGTCAAGATCTACCGCCGCGCGCGCAATCTGCCGGGCATCAAGAAGATCCTGATCGGCTCGGGCCTGCGCTACGACCTGGCCGTGAAGTCGCCCGAGTACGTCAAGGAGCTGGTGCAGCACCATGTGGGCGGCTACCTGAAGATTGCGCCCGAGCACACCGAGTCCGGGCCGCTGACCAAGATGATGAAGCCCGGCATCGGCAGCTATGACCGCTTCAAGCAGATGTTCGAGCAGTTCAGCGAGGAAGCGGGCAAGAAGCAGTACCTGATTCCTTACTTCATCGCGGCCCACCCGGGCACCAGCGACGAGGACATGATGAACCTCGCCATCTGGCTGAAGAAGAACGGATTCCGCGCCGACCAGGTGCAGACCTTCTATCCCAGCCCCATGGCCACGGCCACGGCCATGTACCACTCTGGCCGCAACACGCTGACCAAGGTGCGCCGCGAGATGCGCGACGTGAACGAGGAGTCGGTGGACATCGTGCGCGGTGAAAAGCGCCGACGCCTGCACAAGGCGTTTCTGCGCTACCACGACCCGAACAACTGGCCGCTGCTGCGCGAGGCCTTGAAGGCCATGGGCCGTGCCGACCTCATCGGCAACGGCAAGCAGCACCTGATCCCCACCTTCCAGCCCCTGGTCGATGGTGGCTACCAGAGCGCGCGCCGCAAGAACAGCACGCAGGGCACGGGCGTGGCCGCACGTGCCGTGGTATCCCAGCAAGGCAAGGCCTACGCCCTCAACAAGGCCGGCGGCAAGAATGCCGGGCCGGGCAAGGTGCTGGCAGAGTCGCGCGAGCCTGCGGGCGATGTGCGTTTCCGTTCCAGCCAGCCCCAGCCGGGCCGCATGCTGACCCAGCACACGGGCCTGCCGCCGCGCCCCGGTGTGGGCGGTCCTTCCCGTTCTGCGGGCGCTGCCGGTTCGGGCCGCAAGGCGGCGCCGGGCGGTCGCAAGCCGCGCTGACGCGACTTCGCCTCTAGCTGGCGGCCGGCGCCAGCGTGCCCTGCCATTCGCGGCGGGCGGCCTGGGCGCCGCTTTCAAAGTAATGCGTGTCCAGCGGCACGGGCCGTGCCAGAGCAAAACCCTGTGCATAGTCCACGCCCACGGCCTGAAGGGCCTGGGCGATCTCGCGGGTTTCCACATACTCGGCCACGGTGCGCTTGCCCAGGATGTGGCCTATGCGGTTGATCATCTCCACCATGGCGTGGTTGCTGGGGTCCTGGAGCATGTCGCGCACAAAGCCGCCGTCGATCTTCAGATAGTCCACGGGCAGCTGCTTCAGATAGGTCAGCGAGGACATGCCCACGCCAAAGTCGTCCAGCGCAAAGCGGCAGCCCAGGGTGCGCAGGGCCTGGATCAGCCTGGTGGCACTGGACAGGCTGGCGATGGCGCTGGTCTCCGTGATCTCGAAGCACAGCAGCTGCGGCGCAATGCCATGCGTGCTCAGCTGTTTCTGCACGAAGTCCAGCAGCCCGTCGTCATCCAGGCTGGGGCCTGACAGGTTGATGGCGCAGGTGTCGATGTGGCGCAGTGCGGCCGGATGCTGGGCCAGCGTTCTGGCGATCACCCACCGGTCCACCGTGGGCATGATGCCGTAGCGCTCGGCCGCGGGAATGAAGGTGGCCGGCGAGATGATCTGGCCCTGCTCGTCGCGCAGCCGCAGCAGCACCTCGAAATGCAGGCCCCGCTGGCCGTCGGGCTGCAGCGGTGCAATGCTTTGGGCGTACAGGCAAAAGCGCTCCTGCTCCAGCGCCATGCGTATGCGTGTCACCCATTCCATCTCGCTGACGTGGCGGGTGTACTCGCCATCGTCGCTGCGGTAGACGTAGATGCGGTTGCGGCCGCGCTCCTTGGCGCGGTAGCAGGCCATGTCGGCCATGCGCAGCAGGTCCTGGGCCGACTGGACCTCGCCGCCGATGTGCACCAGGCCGATGCTCAGCCCCGTGCGCAGCACCTGCTTGCCCCAGTGCACGTGCAGGGCCTCGGTCGCCTGGCGCAGCTTCTCGGCAATGCGCAGGGCGGGCTCGGGCGGGCAGTTCTCCAGAAGAACGCCGAATTCATCTCCGCCCAGCCGCGCGAGGGTGTCGGTCTCGCGCAGGTTGTGCAGCAGCAGGCGGCTGACCTCGCACAGCATCTCGTCGCCCGCCGGGTGGCCGCAGGTCTCGTTGATGAGCTTGAACTGGTCCAGGTCCATGTACAGCACGGCCGAGGGCCGCAGCCTGTGCTGGCCCTGGTTGAGCAGGCGCTGCAGCCGGCGCTCGAACTCGACGCGGTTCTCCAGCCCAGTCAGCCCGTCGTGGCTGGCATGCCAAGACAGCTGGTCCAGATACTGCTGCTCGCGCGAGACATCCCTGAGCGCGATCACCGCACCGGCCGGGCGCTCCCCACCGCCGCTGATAGCCGACCCCATGAGCTTGACCGGCACGATGCTGCGGTCATGGCGCCGCAGCCAGCGCGTGTGCTCCTCGCGCAATTGCTGGCCTGACAGCAAATGGGCCAGCAGGCTTTCCGCGGTCTGGGTGGCGTCAATGCTGTTGAAATGCAGGCCCTTGGCCAGGTGCTGGCCCTTGATCTGCTGCTCGCTGCTGCCCAGCAGGCCCAGCGCGGCGGGGTTGGCATAGTCCACCACGCCCTGGGCGTCCGTGGTGATCACGGCGTCCCCCAGCGAGGCCAGCGTGGTCTGGGCCCTTTCCTTTTCCGTCAGCAGGTCGTTTTGCACCTGCTGGCGCTGCTGCAGCATGCGCCGCGTATGCCAGAGCGCCACCAGGATCAGCGCCACACCCAGCACCAGATGGATGCCCTGCAGCCACATCACCATCTGCCGTGAACTGCGGCCCAGCGAGGCGCTGAACTGCTGGGTGGCCGGTGTGACGCCGGCGTTGATCTGCTCGATCTCGCGCTTCCAGGTGATGGCGTCCTCGGCGCTGACGCTGCCCACGGCGTGGCGCTGCTCTATCTCCTGGGCCAGCCTGTCGAGCTGCTGCAGATACTGATCGCCTTGTTTCCAGTAGCGATAAGGCTCTTCCAGAAGCTCGACATGGCGGAAGGTCTGCATGAGCCAGATCAGCGCCTCGGCATCGTCAGGGTGGTTGCCTCCCAGGAGAATGCCGGCACGCGCATCGTTGACCCTGGCTGGCACATCGTCCAGCGCCATGCGCGCCTGCCAGTCGCCCGCGGGAATGGCCATGGCCTGCTCGAAGCGCGCCATGTCGCGCGCCGAGCCGCTGTCCACATAGCGGCTCAGGGCGTAGATGGCGTCCTTCTGTGCCTTGGACCACAGGCTTTCCCCGGCCACGAAGGCGCGCACCGCAGACACAAGGTAGAGGCTGCCGCTGGCCATGACCACCAGTACCACGACCACCAGCACCAGGGGCCAGATGCGCTGCACCAGCTGCAGTACCGGCACATGGGCTGGGGGCTGGCTTTGCATGGGTGGAGCAGGGGAGAGTTGGCCGTGTGGGCGGCTCAGGCGCTGGCGCCAATGCGCTGCAGAACTGGCGCCGAATGGCTGGGTGGCTGACGCGTCCCGGATATCCGGGCGGTTGATGGATGTTCTCGAACCATGGGGCTGCCTCCAGATAAGCCGATTATGGGTGTTTCCAGATGTGTTCGGGTTGTCCGGTTGTATGCGCAACTCCGATTTAAGAGGAGCGGGCTATTACGGTAAAGAGGGTCATTGGCCGCAGCGTGCCCGCATGCTGCGGCCAGCCATGACCTGCGCGGCTTGTAGGTTGCGGGCAGGTGGTGCTTTTAGGTATCCGCCTACAAGCGAGGCCGTGCCTGGGGTTGGCCGGGAAGAGGGTGCAGGGGCAGATCGTGCTGCTCGGCCAGGTCTGCCAGCTCGGCGCAGGACAAGGGGGCCAGGAAGGCTTGCAGGGCTGCATGCATGGCGGGGCTGCGCATGCTGGCGATGCTGCCATCGCCATTCACCGACGCCACGGCGCACAGGCGAGCCGCGAAATGCGGCTCCAGGGCCGCCACGGCCACCGATCCATCGGCGCAGGCGTAGACGCGATAGCCTGCGTGCGCGCCGCCCACATCGCCATCGGGCCGGGTCAGGCCCCAATGCCAGGGCAAAGCCAGCCACTGCGCGGCCTGGGCCAGGCCTGTTTCCTGGAGACTGCCGTGGCCGCTGCGCTGGCGCAGCAGCCAGGCCTTGAGCACGGCTTCGCTGGCCATCAGCGCACCGGCCATGTCGGCAAACAGGCTGGGTGGCATGGCGCCGCCCTGTACCAGCCCCGCCTCGGCCTGGTAGGTCAGGTCATGGCCCGGCACGTCGGCCAGGGCTCCCGCGCTGCCGACGATGCGCACCAGCGACAGCTGAGGATGGCGCTGCTGCAGCGACGCCCAGTCCAGCCCCAGCTTGGCGAGTGCGGCGGGGCGGAACGAGGTGAGCAGGATGTCGGCCGCATCCAGCGCATCGTGCAGCGCCGCCTGTCCTTCCTCGCTCTTGAGCTGTGCCTGCCAGACCGCAACGCCCTGGTGCATATCGGCATAGGCTTGCGGGCTGTAGTGCGCCATCGGGTCTGCACCGGCCACACCGGCCACACCGGCCGCACCGGCCGCACCGGCCGCAGCGGGCTGTGCAGACGGAGGCTCCAGCTTGCTGCACTGCGCGCCCATGGCGGCACAGCGCATCAGGGCGGCGGGGCCGGGCAGATTCAGGGCCAGACTCAGGATGCGCACGCCCGACAACGGCAGCCCGTCGATGGGGGAAGATGGGAGGGACGCGGGTAGCGCAATAGCGTCAAGGGGCGCGTGATCGGGCATGGGTATCGAGCGTCTCAGTGTGCATTCGGTGTTTCAACTGCACGCATGATCGCACTCATGCCTCCCAGGGCCTGGCGCATACCGGACGGTGAGGATGCAAAAGCCGCCCGGAAAAAGAAAATGCCGCCAGGGCAATGCACCGTTGGCGGCATGTCTGCAAACCCGGCGCATGGCCGGGCAGCCGGGGCGGGGGTCAGACCACCTTGGCGATCGACTGGCAGACGTAGTCGATGTTCTTGCTGTTGAGCGCGGCCACGCACATGCGGCCCGTATCCGTGCCGTAGACGCCGAACTCGGTGCGCAGGCGCACCATCTGGTCCTTGCTCAGGCCGGAGTAGCTGAACATGCCGATCTGGGTGGTGATGAAGCCCATGTCCTGCTGGACACCGGCAGCCTTCAGGCCGTCAACCAGCTTCTGGCGCATGGCCTTGATGCGCACGCGCATCTCGCCCAGTTCCTTTTCCCACAGTGCGCGCAACTCGGGGTTGTTCAGCACGGCGGCCACCACGGCGCCACCATGGGTGGGCGGGTTGGAGTAGTTGGTGCGGATGACGATCTTGAGCTGGCTCAGCACGCGGGCCGCTTCTTCCTTGTCGTTGGCCACCACCGACAGCGCGCCCACGCGCTCGCCGTACAGGCTGAAGCTCTTGGAGAACGAGGTCGAGACGAAAATGTTCAGGCCGGCGGCCACGAACTTGCCGATCACGGCGCCGTCTTCGGCAATGCCGTGGCCAAAGCCCTGGTAGGCCATGTCGAGGAAGGCCACCAGACCCTTGGCCTTGACGGCGGCGATCACCTGGTCCCACTGCTCGGCCGTGATGTCATAGCCGGTCGGGTTGTGGCAGCAGGCGTGCAGCACCACGATGGTGCCGGCGGCGGCCGCGTTCAGGTCGGCCAGCATGCCTTCGAAGTTCACCTTGCGGTTGACCGCGTCGTAGTAGGCATAGGTGCCCACTTCGAAGCCTGCATTGGTGAAGATGGCCTTGTGGTTTTCCCAGCTCGGGTCGGAGATCAGCACCTTGGCGGTGGGGCTGATCTTCTTGAGGAAGTCGGCGCCGATCTTCAGGCCGCCGGTGCCGCCGATGGCCTGCACCGTGGACACGCGGCCGGACTTGACGACGTCGGACTCGGCGCCGAACACCAGGCCCTTGACTGCGGCATCATAGGCAGCGATGCCGTCGATGGGCAGGTAGCCGCGGGCCGTGGGCTTGTCCATCATCGCCTTCTCGGCGGCCTGCACGCATTCGAGCAGGGGCAACTTGCCGTTGTCGTCGAAGTACACGCCCACGCCCAGATTCACCTTGCTGGGGTTGGTGTCGGCAGCGAACTGCTCGTTCAGACCCAGGATGGGGTCGCGGGGGGCCATTTCGACGGCGGTAAACAGAGACATGAAGCGTCCTTGGGATGTCTTGGGAGGTGGAAAAAACGCGGCTAGCCCCAAGCTACGGTAGGCTTTCGGGTTAACCCATGAATTCTAGCGATCTCGCCGGCCGATACTCACTTTTGCGAACCCACGTCATGCACGAAGTCTCTGATTCCTCTCCAGCACCTGGGGCCTCCGGCCAGTTCGTGCATTTCGCGGACTCCCCCTTCGAGCTGTTCCAGCCCTATCCGCCGGCCGGCGATCAGCCCGCAGCCATTGAAAAGCTGGTCGAAGGCATCCAGGACGGCGAATCCTTCCAGACCCTGCTGGGCGTGACGGGCTCGGGCAAGACCTTCACCATGGCCAATGTGATCGCCCGCCTGGGCCGCCCGGCCATTGTCTTTGCGCCCAACAAGACGCTGGCAGCGCAGCTGTACAGCGAATTTCGCGAGTTCTTTCCCAAGAACTCCGTCGAATACTTCGTCAGCTACTACGACTACTACCAGCCCGAGGCCTATGTGCCACAGCGCGACCTGTTCATCGAAAAGGACAGCGCCATCAACGAGCACATCGAGCAGATGCGGCTGTCGTGCACCAAAAGCCTGATGGAGCGGCGCGACGTGGTCATCGTCGCCACGGTCTCGGCCATCTACGGCATCGGCGAGCCCGAAAGCTACCACCGCATGATCATGACGCTGCGCACCGGCGACCGCATCAACCAGCGCGACGTCATTGCGCAACTGATCCGCATGCAGTACCAGCGCAACGACCAGGACTTCAGCCGGGGCAAGTTCCGCGTGCGCGGCGACACCATCGACGTCTTCCCCGCCGAGCATTCCGAGCTGGCCATCCGCATCGAACTGTTCGACGACGAGGTCGAAAGCCTGCAACTGTTCGACCCGCTGACGGGCCGCGTGCGCCAGAGCATTCCGCGCTTCACCGTCTACCCCAGCAGCCACTACGTCACGCCGCGCGACAAGGTCCTGGCCGCCGTGGAAACCATCAAGCTGGAGCTGGCCGAGCGGCTCAAGCAACTGGTGGGAGACGGCAAGCTGGTCGAGGCCCAGCGCCTGGAGCAGCGCACGCGCTTCGATCTGGAGATGCTCACCGAGGTCGGTCACTGCAAGGGCATCGAGAACTACACCCGCCACCTCTCAGGCGCCGCACCCGGCGAGCCGCCCAGCACCCTGACCGACTACCTGCCCGGCGACGCCCTCATGTTCCTGGACGAGAGTCACCAGATGATCGGACAGCTCAACGCCATGTACAGCGGCGACCGCTCGCGCAAGACCACGCTGGTGGAATACGGCTTTCGGTTGCCTTCGGCGCTGGACAACCGGCCGCTCAAATTCGAGGAATTCGAGCAGCGCATGCGCCAGGTCATCTTTGTCTCCGCCACGCCGGCAGACTACGAGAAGACCCACTCGGGCCAGGTCGTGGACCAGGTCGTTCGCCCCACAGGCCTCATCGATCCTGAAATCGAAGTCCGCCCGGCCACCAATCAGGTGGACGACGTGCTGCAGGAAATCCGCCTGCGCGTCGAACGCACGGAGCGCGTTCTCATCACCACGCTGACCAAGCGCATGGCCGAGCAACTCACCGACTACCTGAGTGAAAACGGCGTCAAGGTGCGCTATCTGCACTCCGACGTGGAAACGGTGGAGCGTGTGGAGATCATTCGTGACCTGCGCCTGGGTGTCTTTGACGTGCTCGTGGGCATCAACCT
This sequence comes from Delftia sp. K82, assembly GCF_002193035.1. NCBI lineage: Bacteria > Pseudomonadati > Pseudomonadota > Betaproteobacteria > Burkholderiales > Comamonadaceae > Delftia > Delftia sp. K82. The sequence goes on from NZ_MYFL01000001.1 coordinate 1,927,942, forward strand.
GCTGCGCGAGGGGCTGGACATCCCCGAAGTCTCGCTGGTCGCCATCCTCGATGCCGACAAGGAAGGCTTTCTTCGCGCCGAACGCAGTCTCATCCAGACCATCGGCCGGGCCGCGCGCAACCTGCATGGCAAGGCCATCCTCTATGCTGACCGTGTCACGGAGTCCATGAAGAAGGCCATTGGCGAGACCGAGCGCCGCCGTGCCAAGCAAATAAGCTTCAACGAGGAAAACGGAATCGAACCCAAGCAGATTGTCAAGCGGGTGAAAGACCTGATTGATGGTGTCTACAGCGAAAAAAGTGGCAAGGAAGCGGAACGCCTGCAGGCCAATCAGCTCGAAAGAGCGCGTGTCGAGGACATGTCCGAAAAAGATGTGGCCAGGGAAATCAAGCGTCTGGAGAAGCAGATGCTCGAACATGCGCGCAGCCTGGAGTTCGAACAGGCTGCGCGGGTGCGCGATCAGCTGGCGTTGCTCAAGGAGCAACTGTTCGGAGGCTCATCCGTGCAGGTTTCCTGAGGCGGCGCCTGGTCTGAAGCCCGTTAGCTCCTGTTACCCGACAAAATTGATGGGGAATGTGGTACACTAAGGGTCAACACTCAACAACAACAAAAACTTCGATGAAAAGAAGGGCTCTGAACCTTTTGAACAGGACGGAGTAAGGGCGGAGACTGTGCCCAACTCCAGTCAAATCGCTGGAGCGGGTGTTTCTGTAACGTACAAGCCTGACTGAAGGAGCTCGTAATGCGTCTCACCACCAAAGGCCGTTTTGCGGTCACTGCCATGATCGATCTGGCCCTGCGCCAGAACAATGGCCCTGTCACGCTGGCAGCCATCAGCCAGCGGCAACAGATTTCCCTGTCGTATCTGGAACAGCTGTTCGGCAAGCTGCGCCGCCATGAACTCGTAGAGTCCACCCGTGGACCCGGCGGCGGCTACACACTCGCCCGCAAGGCTGGCGACATCACCGTGGCCGACATCATCGTCTCCGTGGACGAACCCATTGACGCCACCCAGTGTGGCGGCAAGGAAAATTGCCTGGGCGAAGCCGGCCGCTGCATGACGCATGAGCTGTGGGCCGCACTGAACCAGCGCATGGTCGAGTTCCTCGATTCCGTGACGCTGCAAAAGCTTGTGGACGAACAACTGGCCAAGGGCATCCAGATCGAGGACAAGCCCGTGGTGCGTCGCGCGATTTCCACGGCTCCCGTGGTCAAGCCCATCCGTGTGAATGCCCCGAACTCGGTATTCGCGCTGGGCAACGCCTTCGCCAAGTCCTGATCGACTTTTGACACCCTGAGGGCAGGGCACCGCCGCGCATGGCTGTGTGGCGCGGTGTTGTCCGCCTGGATGGATTCACCGGAGTTCATCGCCTTCCCGTTTTTTGCCAGCCTGAACCTTGATAAGAGCCAGTCATGGACATGACCCCGCATTTCCCCATCTATCTCGACTATGGCGCGACCACCCCCGTGGACCCTCGCGTGGTGGACGCCATGATTCCTTGGCTGCGTGAGCATTTCGGCAACGCCGCATCGCGCAGTCATGCCTGGGGTTGGGAAGCCGAGGAGGCCATCGAGAAGGCCCGCGGCCAGGTCGCAGACCTGATCGGCGCGGATCCCCGTGAGATTGTCTGGACCAGCGGTGCCACCGAGTCCATCAACCTGGCCATCAAGGGCGCGGCGCATTTCTACCAGGGCAAGGGCAAGCACCTGATCACGCTCAAGACCGAGCACAAGGCCGTGCTCGACACCATGCGTGAACTCGAGCGCCAGGGCTTTGAGGTGACCTACATGGACGTGCAGCCTGATGGCCTGCTCGACATCGAGGCATTCAAGGCCGCGCTGCGCCCCGACACCATTTTGGTCAGCGTGCTCTTCGTGAACAACGAAATCGGCGTCATCCAAGACATTCCCACCATCGGCGCGCTGTGCCGTGAGAAGGGCATCCTGTTCCATGTGGACGCCGCGCAGGCAACGGGCCGCGTGGAGATCGACATGTCCAAGCTGCCGGTGGACCTGATGAGCATGACCGCGCACAAGACCTATGGCCCCAAGGGCGTGGGTGCCCTGTATGTGCGCCGCAAGCCACGTGTGCGCCTGGAAGCGCAGATCCACGGTGGTGGCCATGAGCGCGGCATGCGCTCGGGCACGCTGCCTACACACCAGATCGTTGGCATGGGCGAGGCCTTCCGCATTGCCAAGGAAGAAATGGCTGAAAGCAATGCCAAGGCCTACGCGCTGCAGCAGCGTCTGCTCAACGGCTTGAAGGATCTGGAGCAGGTCTTCATCAACGGCAGCATGGAGCACCGTGTGCCGCAAAACCTGAACATGAGCTTCAACTTCGTCGAAGGCGAGTCGCTCATCATGGGCATCAAGGGTCTGGCGGTGTCCTCGGGATCGGCCTGTACGTCGGCCAGCCTGGAGCCCAGCTATGTGCTGCGTGCACTTGGCCGCAGCGACGAACTGGCGCACAGCAGCCTGCGCATGACGATCGGCCGCTTCACGACCGAAGAGGAAATCGACTACGCGATCAGCACCATCCGCACCAATGTGGTCAAGCTGCGCGAACTCAGCCCGCTGTGGGAGATGTTCAAGGACGGCATCGATCTCAGCACCATCCAATGGGCGGCTCACTGAGCATTTGCCGGCACGCGAATCAAGTATTGAAGAGGTAGACATCATGGCTTATTCCGACAAAGTGGTAGACCACTACGAAAATCCCCGCAACGTGGGCTCGTTCGACAAGAACGACGAATCGGTGGGCACCGGCATGGTCGGCGCTCCTGCCTGCGGCGACGTGATGAAGCTGCAGATCAAGGTCAACCCCGAAACCGGCGTCATCGAGGATGCGCGTTTCAAGACCTATGGCTGCGGTTCCGCGATTGCCTCGTCTTCGCTGGTGACCGAGTGGGTCAAGGGCAAGACGCTGGATGAGGCGGCTGCGCTGAAGAACAGCCAGATCGCCGAAGAGCTGGCTCTGCCTCCCGTCAAGGTGCACTGCTCCATCCTGGCCGAAGACGCCATCAAGGCAGCAGTCGATGACTACCGTGCCAAGCGCACTGCGGTGGTGGCCGCCTGATATGGCGATCTCGCTGACCGATTCTGCGGCACGCCACGTGAGCCGCTACCTGTCGCGCCGCGGCAAGGGTATCGGCGTGCGCCTCGGGGTCAAGACCACGGGCTGCTCTGGCTTGGCCTACAAGCTGGAGTATGTGGACGAGCAATTGCCCGAGGACGTGATCTTCGAGGACCACGGCATCAAGGTGCTGGTCGATCCCAAGAGCCTGGCCTATATCGACGGCACGGAGCTGGATTTCGTGCGTGAGGGCTTGAACGAAGGCTTCAAGTTCCACAACCCCAACGAGCGTGATCGCTGCGGTTGCGGCGAGAGCTTTCGCATCTGACCGGCATCTGTCGGGTGGCCGGGCCTTTGTGGCCTGGCGGCATGCCCGGCAGGCCCTGATTTCTTCTACTCCCTCAAGAGGCCGCCTTCGCTTCGGTGCTGGCGGCTTTTTATCGACATGAACCTGCAATCGGACGATTTCGAGCTGTTTGCGCTGCCGCGCCAATTTGCGCAGGAGCGCAGCACCATTGACGCGCGCTGGAAGGAGTTGCAGCGCGAGGCCCATCCTGACCGCTTTGCTTCGCAGGGAGCCGCCGCGCAGCGCGTGGCCATGCAATGGTCGGTGCGCATCAACGAGGCCTACCAGCGGTTGAAAGAGCCACTCAGGCGCGCGGCGTATCTCTGCGAATTGCTGGGTGCACCCGTGCGTGCCGAGGACAACACGTCCATGCCCACCGCCTTTCTGATGCAGCAAATGGAGTGGCGCGAGGCGTTGGAAGAGGCGCAGGACGAGGCCGCCTTGGATGCGCTGGACGACGAGGTGCTGCAGGCGAGAAAGAGCATGCTGGCTGAATGTGGTCGTCAGCTGGATGAGCTGCACGATGCGCAGGCGGCTGTGCAGCAGGTCAGAGCCCTCATGTTTGTTGCGCGATTTGCGCAGGACATAGAGCGTCGCCGCGATCAACTGGGACAATAACCCGCGATCCGCACCTCCCACGAGAGACCCTCATTCACAAGGCAGGCCGGCCGGCCCGGACCTGCAATTTCCACGAGTATTTTCATGGCGCTTTTGCAGATTTCCGAACCCGGTCAGTCCCCCGATCCCCACCAGCGGCGCATTGCCGTGGGCATCGACCTGGGCACCACGCATTCGCTGGTCGCCGCTGTCCGCAATGGCGTGGCCGAATGTCTGCCGGATGACCAGGGCCGAGTGCTGCTGCCTTCTGTCGTGCGCTATCTGCCCCAGGGCCGTCGTGAGATCGGCCACGCCGCCCAGGCTGCACTGTCTACCGATGCGGGCAACACCATTGCCTCGGCCAAGCGCTTCATGGGCCGCACGCTGGCTGACATCGATGCGCCGGAAAAGCTGCCTTACCGCTTTGCGGAGCAGGAGGCCGGCCGTGGCGTGATCGGGATCGAGACCGTCGATGGCACCAAGACAGCCGTGGAGGTCAGTGCCGAGATCCTGGCCACGCTGCGTTTCCGTGCCGAAGACACTTTCAATGACGACATCCATGGCGCCGTCATCACCGTGCCCGCCTACTTTGACGATGCACAACGCCAGGCCACCAAGGATGCGGCAAAGCTCGCCGGCATCAACCTGCTGCGCCTGATCAACGAGCCCACGGCTGCAGCCATTGCCTACGGCCTGGACAACGGCTCCGAAGGCGTCTACGCCGTCTACGACCTGGGTGGCGGCACTTTCGACATTTCTATCCTGCGTCTGTCCCAGGGTGTGTTCGAAGTCGTCTCCACTGGCGGCGATTCGGCCCTGGGGGGTGACGACTACGATGCGGCTTTGGCCGAGTGGGTGGCCCAGCAGACCGGCGTGGTTCCCCAGACGGCCGAGGACAAGGCCCGCTGGCGCATGGCGGCACGCCTTTGCAAGCAGGCATTGACGGAGGCACAGGTCGCAACGCTCACGGCCGAGTTGTCTACCGGCGCTGTGCATTTCGATGTAAAGCGCAGCGATTTCGATGCGAGCACGGCCCATCTGACGGCACGTTCGCTGGCGGCCGTGCGCCGCGCGCTCAAGGACGCAGGGCTGGCGCGCGACGAAGTGCAGGGCGTGGTGCTGGTCGGCGGTTCCACCCGCATGCCCCAGGTGCGCGAGGCCGTGGCCGAGTTCTTTGGCCGCGATCCTCTCATCAATCTCAACCCCGACGAAGTCGTCGCGCTGGGGGCTGCCATCCAGGCCAACCAGCTCGCTGGCAACAGCTCCAGCGGCGACATGCTGCTGCTCGACGTGATTCCTCTGTCCCTGGGCGTGGAGACCATGGGCGGCCTTGTCGAGCGAATCATCAGCCGCAACGAGACCATTCCCACTGCCCGTGCCCAGGACTTCACCACCTACAAGGATGGTCAGACGGCCCTGGCCGTCCATGTAGTGCAGGGCGAGCGCGACCTGGTGGCGGACTGCCGCAGCCTGGCGCGTTTCGAGCTGCGCGGCATCCCGCCCATGGCGGCCGGCGCGGCCCGCATCCGTGTGACCTTCACCGTGGATGCCGATGGACTGCTGTCGGTAGGCGCCAAGGAGCAGACCAGCGGCGTCGAGGCCCATATCCATGTCAAGCCGTCGTACGGCCTATCGGACGACGAGGTTGCCCGCATGCTGCAGGACGGCTTTGCCACGGCCCAGCAGGACATGCAGGCCCGCGCACTGGTGGAGGCACGTGTCGACGCCGATCGCATGCTGATGGCCACCGAAAGCGCTCTGCAGGCCGATGGCGATGTACTCGCCGCGGACCAACGCGCAGCCATCGATGCGCTGATCGACGTCCTGCGCGCCAGCGTGGGCTCCGAGGATGCCGCCGTCATCGAGGCCGCGACGCAAGCGTTGGCCAAGGGCACGGAGTCCTTCGCCGCCGAGCGCATGAACCGCAGCATCCAGCAGGCCCTGGCCGGCAAGAGCGTGCAATCCCTTTCCTGATTTCTGATCCGACAGCAGATCCGTCATGCCCGTTATCAAAATACTTCCCCACGCCGAATACTGTCCCCAGGGTGCCGAAATCGAGGCGCCCGCCGGAACCTCGATCTGCGAGGCCCTGCTGGACAACAACATCAAGATCGAACATGCCTGCGACATGAGCTGCGCATGCACCACCTGCCATGTGGTGGTCAAGGCGGGCTACAACTCGCTGAACGAGGCCGAGGAAGAGGAGGAAGACCTGCTGGACCGCGCCTGGGGCCTGCAGCCGCAGTCCCGCCTGTCCTGCCAGGCCATCCTGGCACGCGAGGACGTGACCATCGAGATTCCCAAGTACTCGCTCAATCACGCCAAGGAAAACCACTGAGGGCCAGCACATGTCGCGTCAAATCATTCTCGACACTGAAACCACTGGCCTGTCAGCCGACAACGGCGACCGGCTCATCGAGCTGGGCTGCGTGGAGATGGTCAACCGCAAGCTGACCGGCAACAACCTGCATCTGTATTTCAATGCGGGGCGCGACAGCCATCCGGACGCGCTGCGCGTGCACGGCATCACCACCGAATTCCTCAAGGACAAGCCGCGCTTCGAGCACAAGGTCGAGGAGATCTGGGAGTACCTGCAGGGCGCCGAGCTCATCATCCACAACGCGCCCTTTGACCTGGGGTTCCTGAACAAGGAGCTGGAGCTCGCCAACCGCCCGCCGATCCGCCAGTGCGTGAGCGGGGTCATCGACACCCTGGTCATGGCCAAGGAGATGTTCCCTGGCAAGCGCAACTCGCTCGATTCGCTGTGCGATCGCCTGGAGGTGGACAACTCCGGGCGCACGCTGCACGGCGCTTTGCTGGATGCGGAGCTGCTGGCCGATGTCTACATCAACCTCACGCGGGGCCAGGAGGCCCTGTTGATGGCGGAAGAGCCTGTCCAGTCCGAGGGTGGGCTGGTCGTGGCGCAGGTGGATCTGGCCAGCTTCAAGCTGCGCGTGGTGCACGCCAATGATCAGGAGCTGGCCGCACACGAGGATGTGATGGTGCAGATGGACAAATCGAGCGGCGGCAAGACAATTTGGCGCGGCTTCGAAAATCAGTCCTAGAAGTTATGACATAATCTAAGTCTTGTCGCAGTAACGACATATGGGTGATTAGCTCAGCGGTAGA
>NZ_MYFL01000001.1:1935541-2171272 GCF_002193035.1 Delftia sp. K82
TCGATCCATGTATCACCCACCAATCAAGCCCTCCTGAAATCTGTTCAGGAGGGCTTTTTCATTTCCGCTCGGTGCATGGTTTTCAGGCCCTGGAAATTCCAATGCGTCCAGATGATCTGTGGCGCATTCGTGTCTGACGCCGTCTGATAATCGGCTGCTGGACGGCGAAAGGGCAGACAAGATGAGCGAACAGGTCGATTGCGTGGTGGTGGGTGCGGGCGTGGTGGGGCTGGCGGTGGCCAGGGCGCTGGCGTTGCAGGGCAGGGAGGTCATGGTGCTGGAGGCGGCTGAAGCCATTGGCACGGGCACCAGCTCGCGCAACAGCGAGGTCATCCATGCCGGTATCTACTATCCCGAAGGTTCGTTGAAAGCCCGTTTGTGCGTCGAAGGCCGGCAGCGTCTCTACGCCTACTGCGGTGAACGCGGCATTGCCCATCAGCGCTGCGGCAAGCTCATCGTGGCAACGGATGAGGCGCAGCGCGGCCAGCTCCAGGCCATTGCACGCAAGGCCGAAGCCAATGGCGTCCACGATCTGCGCTGGCTTGAAGGCGCCGAGGCACGTGCCATGGAGCCCGCGCTGCACTGTGCGGCGGCGCTGCACTCCCCCAGCACCGGCATCATCGACAGCCACGCACTGATGCTGGCTATGCAGGGCGATCTAGAAAACGCAGGCGGCATGGTGGTCTGCCATGCCGAGGTGCAGGAGGCAGCCATCCATCCAGGCGGCGTGTGGCTGCGCACGGCCGATGGGACGGAACTGACGGCCCGCACCCTGGTCAATGCGGCAGGTCTTCATGCGCCATTGCTGGCGGCCCGTTTGCAGGGGTTTCCGCGGCAGTTTGTTCCGCAGGCCTTCTATGCCAAGGGCAACTATTTCACGCTGTCCGGGCGGGCACCGTTCTCGCGCCTGATCTATCCCGTGCCCGAGGCGGCGGGCCTGGGCGTGCATCTCACGCTGGACATGGGTGGCCAGGCCAAGTTCGGCCCCGATGTGCAGTGGGTCGAGAGCCCAGGTGATCTGCAGGTCGATCCCGTGCGCGCCGACGCCTTCTACGCAGAGATCCGCCGGTATTGGCCGGGTCTGGCCGATGGCGCGCTGGTGCCCGGCTACGCCGGCATCCGCCCCAAAATCAGCGGCCCCGGTGAGGCCGCCGCAGACTTCGTGATTCAGGGGCCTCAGGCCCACGGCGTTGCGGGCGTGGTGCAGCTGCTGGGCATCGAGTCACCGGGATTGACCAGCTGCCTGGCCATCGGCGCGCACGTGGCGCAATTGCTGGCCTGAGGATCTGCCGGTTCACGATACACGGCCACGGCAGGCCTTGTCTGACAAGGCTCAGGCCCCATCGCTTCCCGGAAGCCCCGGAACAATTGGATAAGATGCTTGCATGTAACAAGGGCCTTGCCCATGTTGCGTGACAGGTATCGGGCGACATGATTGCCTGCTCCCCGCTGTATTTGTTTTCACCTCAATAGAAAGGCTCATCATGACGAAATCGATCACTGACACCGTCTCCACCGCACAAGCCGATCTTGAAAAACTGGTCGGCGACCTGCGTGGTCTGCTGTCTGCCAAGGAGCTGGATGCCGTGCCGGAAATCCATATGCTGCGCCAGCGTATCGATGATGGCATGTCCAATGTGCGCGAGTCCGCCGTGCGTGCGGCGCAGGAAGCGGCCCGGCAGGCCAAGGATGCCGCCTACGCTGCCGATCGCTACGCCCACGATGAGCCCTGGCGCGTCGCAGGCGCTGCCCTTGCCATGGGCGCCTTGCTGGGCTTCCTGCTGGGTCGTCGCTGATCAGCGGCATGCCTGACCAGAAAAGGATGCCTGTGAATTGGATTTCCCTTCTGGGTTTGGATGCCTGTGTGGCGCGCTGGCGCGCTTCCGTGATCGAGCTGGCCATTGCAGCAGAAGACCGGACGGACCTCGCGCGGCTTGAATGGGCCGAGCACAAGCGCAGCATGCAGACGGTGGTCGTGTTGCTGATTGCGCTTGCTGGACTCAGCGTCGTGGTCATGCTCACGCTGTCGGTGGCCTTGCTTGTGCAGTTCTGGGACACTGAGCACCGCGTGCTGGTGGGCTGGCTGGTGGGCGGTGGCTGGCTGGCGGTCTGGGCCATCGCCCTGTGGCAATTGCTTGCTGCCGTGCGCCGCCTGGCCCGCCCCTTCATCCTTACCCGCAACGAGCTGAGCCAGGACTGGCAGGCGCTGAAGAAGAGGCTGTAGCCATGGTCGATGCTTCCAACGCTTCCCCGTCCCGCAACGCTGTCACGCCGCCCGCGCCCACGGGGCCCAATGCGGAGCTCTGGGTCACATCCACCGTTGAGCAGCAGCAGGTGATGCAACGCATTGCCCAGCAGCGCGAGCGCCTCAAGGCGCGCTCTGCGGCCGTGGCCCAGGCCCGGGCATTGAGCCGCTCTGCCACCCATGTGCAGCCCGATGCACCGCTGGTGGAGCGTGCCATCACCTTTGCGCGCCTGCATCCCGTGGCCGTGGCCGTGGCGGCCGGTGCCGCGCTGATGGTGGGCCCGCGCAAGCTGCTGCGATTCGGCACCACCGTCATGCCCCTGATCCTGCGCTGGCAGCAGCGCAGGGGTTGAGGGCCGAGAAGCCTGCTTCTCTCCCAAAGAAAACGCCCGGCATGCCGGGCGTTTTCGCGTTCTGCGTTCAGTGCGCCAGCACTGGCTGTGTGGTGTTTTGACTCAGCTGCCTTGGCTCGAAACGCCAGGCAGCCACCTGTCTGGCACGGGCCTCAACGCAGCTGGGCTATGGCGCGTGCGGTCTCGGGCACCAGAGCAGGGCCTCGGTAGATCAGGCCGCTGTAGATCTGGACCACGTCGGCGCCTGCGCGGATTTTGCTGACGGCATCTTCGCCGCTGAGAATGCCGCCCACGCCGATGATGGGGTAGCGGCTGCCCAGGGCGGAGCGCAGCTGGCGGATGACCTGGTTGCTGGCCTCCAGCACCGGCGCACCGGACAGGCCGCCCGTTTCCTGCGCGTGGGGCAGGCCCTTGACGGCTTCCCGGCTGATCGTGGTGTTGGTGGCGATCACACCATCCATGCCATGGCGCTGCAGTGTGGCGGCGATGACGCCGACCTGCTCTTCATCCAGGTCGGGTGCAATCTTCACGAACACCGGCACCCGCTTGCCATGCTGCGTGGCCAACTGCTCACGGCGCTCGGCAATCGCACCCAGCAGGGCGTCCAGCGCTTCGTCGCTTTGCAGGGCACGCAGGTTCTTGGTGTTGGGTGAGCTGATGTTCACCGTCACGTAGTCGGCATGCGGGTACACGCCGTCCAGCGCCTTGAGGTAGTCGCTGGTGGCGTCTTCGATGGGAGTGGTGGCGTTCTTGCCGATGTTCAGCCCCAGCAGCATGGGTTTGCCCTGGGCGCGGGCCTGCGAGCGCTTGACGTTGTTCAGGAAGGCATCCAGGCCTTCGTTGTTGAAGCCCAGGCGGTTGATCAGCGCATTGCGTTCGGGAATGCGGAACATGCGCGGCTTGGGGTTGCCCGGTTGCGGGCGGGGCGTCACGGTGCCCACCTCGACGAAGCCGAAGCCCATGGCGGCCAGCGCGTCGATGCAGCGTGCATTCTTGTCCAGACCCGCTGCCATGCCCACGCGGTTGGGGAACTTGAGGCCAGCCAGTTCGATAGGGTCACTCACCATGGGCTGTGCCCACGCCTGCTGCAGGAGCGTGTTCTGCCCCTTTGCCATCAAGTTCATCGTGAGATCGTGGGCGGATTCGGGGTCCATGCCGAAGAGAAAGGGACGGGTCAGGGCGTAGGGGATCAGAGACATGGGGATAATCAAAGGATTACCTGGATTTTCCCTCATGACGACATCTGCTGCCTCTTTTTCCCAAGATGAACTCAAAGCCCTGGTCGGGCAAGCCGCTCTGGCCTATGTGGTGCCCGGCGAAATCGTCGGCGTTGGCACCGGCTCCACGGTCAACAAGTTCATCGATGCACTGGCCACCATCAAGGACCAGATCCCGGGCGCCGTGTCCAGCTCTGTGGCCAGCACCGAGCGCCTGAAGGCGCTGGGCATCAAGGTGCTGGATGCCAACGAAGTCGCCAGCTTGTCGGTCTACATCGACGGAGCCGACGAGATCGACGGCCGCGGCTACATGGTCAAGGGCGGCGGCGCCGCGCTGACGCGCGAGAAGATCGTCGCTGCGCTGGCCGAGCGCTTTGTGTGCATTGCCGATGCCTCCAAGCGCGTCGAGGTACTCGGAGACTTTCCGCTGCCTGTGGAGGTGATTCCCATGGCGGCTGCCCAGATTGCGAACCGCTTCAAGGCCATGGGTGGCCGCGCCGAGATCCGCATGAAGGACGGCGTACCCCTGGTGACGGACAACGGCCAGCACATTCTTGATGTGCGTGGCCTGAAAATCGCCGAGCCGCTGGCCTTCGAGTCCGACGTCAACCAATGGCCTGGCGTGGTGACCGTGGGAGTGTTTGCGCACCAGAAGGCATCGGTCTGCCTGCTGGGCACGCCCGAGGGCGTGCAGACGCTCAACTATTGAGTGAAGGCCCTCCGGCCTCGGCTAGCCGAGGCTCTCGAACGCCACGGCGCCTGTGATCCACGCGAGCAGGGCCAATGCACCCAGGCACAGCGCGCGCAACGAAGCTTGCGCGCGCTGTTTTTTGTGGCGCTGCATGAGCAAGGCGATGGCCGCCAGCCCCGTGTAGACGGCAAGGAACGCAGCCGTCGCCATGTAGTAAGCCAGACGGTTGAGGCCATTGCCCAGGCCTCCGTCATGCATGAACCACAGCGTGATCAGGCAAGGCACCAGCGCCAGGCTGGCCAGCCTGAAAGGCTCGCGCCATGAAGGCCTTGCAACCAGGGTCCACGCGATGAGCGCGGGCAGGCCGACAAGCGTGGCAAGCCTTGCCATGGTCCAGACCACATCGGACAGCATGGAATCCACTGTCGGGCTCCTGATTGCGGCAGGCGCTTGCCTAGAAGCTCAGGCCTGCGGGGTTGTCGTTGGTGCGTGCACCAGGCGTTGGGGCGGGCATGGGGGTGCGCCGGCTGCCCGGGTCCTCGGCAGCGGCGGGTGCTGCTGCGGGCGCCGATGCCGTCGCCGATGCAGCGGGCGTAGGCGTGGTCAATGGCTGTGCCGATGGCCGCTTGTACTGGGCCGGCAGTTGCGAGGTCGCAGGATAGCCTGCGGCATCCAGGTATTGGGTCCATTCGCTGGACGAGAAGCCGCTCAGGAACTGCTTGCCAACGGTGGCAAACGGCAGGCTGTTCTGGCCGCTGAGCTTTTGCAGGGCAGCGGCGTCCGCCTCGGTCTGCACCAGGCGTTCGGCATAGGGAATGCCTCTGGATTGGAGCAACTGGCGCGCGCTGTCGCAGGGCGCGCAGTCGGACGAGGTGTACAGCGTCACCGGAAAGCGGCCTGCGATCTGGCGCAGCGCATAGGGCAGGGAGGCATTGCTGTCAGCGGCAGCCGCGACTGACGGGGCGGCAGCGGCGGCAGGCGCTGCCTGCTGCTGGGCGCTTTGGGCCGGGCGGTCCGAGAAGGTGACTTTTCCATCGGGCCCGACGATACGGTAGACCTGCTGCGCACCGGCCGGCAGTGCGGCGGCAAGGCAGGCGAGGGCGAGGCATGGCATCAGGTGGCGCAGGGCGCCGCGGCCAAGGCTGGGAGAAGACTGCATGGACGATCTCGGTTTCGGAAGAAGGGTTTCGTGCCGGGGGCCACCACTCGTCGGATGGATGCCCGCACAGGAGTGCCTGCAAGCATAGCGTGCCATTCATCCTGGGCCATCTTCTGGAGCCACAGGATGTGGCTGCGCGCATCCGATGGGGTGGCCGGGCCAGGAAAAAGCGCCCCGTCGGGGCGCTGCAGACCTGGGACCGGGCTCTCAGGCCTGGGCCATGCCCTGGTGGCGCAACAGCGCATCCAGCTGGGGTTCGCGGCCACGGAAGGCCTTGAACGACTCCATGGCTGGGCGTGCCCCTCCGGCCTCCAGAATCGCCTCACGGTAGCGGCGGCCTGTTTCGGGGTTGGGGGTTCCATCGGCCAGCATGGTTTCCTCGAAGGCCGCATAGGCATCTGCCGAGAGGACTTCAGCCCACTTGTAGCTGTAGTAGCCGGCTGCATAGCCGCCTGCAAAGATGTGGCTGAAGGTGTGGGCCGAGCGGCTGTAAGGAGTCGACGGCAGCACGGCCACCTCGGCGCGCACGCGGGCCAGCAGCGGCATGATGTCTGCCTTCGGATCGTGCTCGGTATGCAGCAGCATGTCGAACAGCGAGAACTCGATCTGGCGCAGCGTCTGCATGCCCGACTGGAAGTTCTTGGCTGCGATCATCTTGTCGTACAGGGCGCGCGGCAGCGGCTCGCCGCTGTCCACGTGGGCGGTCATGTGCTTGAGCACTTCCCATTCCCAGCAGAAGTTCTCCATGAACTGGCTTGGCAGCTCCACGGCATCCCATTCCACGCCCGCGATGCCCGAGACGTCGCGCTCGTTGACCTGGGTCAGCATGTGGTGCAGGCCGTGGCCCGTTTCATGGAACAGCGTGATCACGTCATCGTGCGTGAGCAGGGCCGGCTTGCCGTCAACGCCGGTGGCAAAGTTGCAGACCAGATGAGCGACCGGAGTCTGCAGCCTGTGGTTGTCGGGGCGCAGCCAGCGGGTACGCACATCGTCCATCCAGGCGCCGCCACGCTTGCCCGATCGCGCCGGCTGGTCCAGGTAGAACTGGCCGACCAGCTCGGGGCCTTGCGGCGTGCTGCGCTCGATGCGGTAGAACTCGACGGCGGGATTCCAGACCGGCGCCGCGTCGCGGCGGATGGCCACGTCGAACAGCGTCTCGACGATCTTGAACAGGCCGGCCAGCACCTTGGGCGCAGGGAAGTACTGCTTGACCTCCTGCTCGCTGAAGGCATAGCGCGCCTCCTTGAGCTTTTCGGAGACATAGGCCCAGTCCCAGGGCTGGGGATCGGCCAGGCCCAGTTCATCGCGTGCGAAGGCGCGCAGGTCGGCGACATCCTTCTCGGCATAGGGGCGGGCCCGGTGCGCGAGATCGCGCAGAAAGTCGATCACCTGCTGTGGTGAATGCGCCATCTTGGGAACCAGCGAAATCTCGCCGAAATTGCGGTAACCCAGCAACTGCGCCTCTTCCTTGCGCAGGGCCAGGATCTCCGAGATGTTGGCCGTGTTGTCGAAGCGGATGGCATCGCCCTCGGCCTGGTCGGAAGCGCGTGTCACATAGGCGCGGTAGAGCTTCTCGCGCAGCGCACTGCTGGCCGCGAACTGCATCACGGGCAGATAGCAGGGCATCTTCAGCGTGAGCTTGAAGCCTTGCTTGCCTTCGGCCTCGGCGGCGGAGCGGGCTGCCTGGCGCACATCCTGCGGCACGCCGTCCAGCTCTTCGGCCGTGGCGTAGTAGGCGAATGCATCGGTGGCGTCGAGCGCGTTCTCGCTGAACTTCTGCGTCAGTTCGGCCGAGCGTTCCTGGATCTTGGCAAAGCGCAGCTTGTCCTCGCCCCGCAGCTCGGCGCCGGAGAGCACGAAGTTGCGCATGGCATGGTCCCAGGCCGCACGCTGCTCGACATTGAGCGTGGCTGGGTCAATGGCCTTGTACTTGGCGTACAGGCGCTCGTCGGCACCCAGACGCGTCCAGAATTCGGTGACCTTGGGCAGGGACTCGTTGTAGGCGGCGCGCAGCTCGGGCGTATCGGCCACGCTGTTGAGGTGGCTGACAGCGCCCCAGGCCGTTCCCAGCTTCTCGGTGGCGACATCGAGCACGGCCGAGATCGAATCCCAGCGTGCCGGAAAGTCGGGTGCCGTGACGGTCTCCAGGGCCTCTGCGGCCCCGGTCAGCAGGATATCGATGGCCGGGCCGACATCGGCAGGGCGTATGCGATCGAACAGGGGCAGGTCGGAGGATTCGAGGAGGGGATTGCTCATGCGTGTCAGATGCCGTCGGGTGCATTGAAATCAAGCGGCTCCCCGGGGAGCCGCCCGATGCTTGTCAGCTCCTGGTCAGCCGGCGGCGCGCTCGGCCGCCTCCATGGTGTTGACCAGCAGCATGGTAATCGTCATGGGGCCGACACCGCCGGGTACGGGCGTGATGAAGCCGGCCACTTCCTTGACGCCGTCAAAGTCCACGTCGCCGCAGAGCTTGCCTTCGTCGTTGCGATTCATGCCCACGTCGATGACCACGGCACCGGGCTTGCACATGTCGGCCGTCAGCACGTTGCGCTTGCCGACGGCGGCGACCACGATGTCGGCCTGGCGCGTCATGGCGGCGAGATCGGCTGTGCCGCTGTGGCAGATGGTGACGGTGGCATTGGCGGCCAGCAGCATCATGGCCATGGGCTTGCCGACGATGTTGGAGCGGCCGATGACCACGGCGTGCTTGCCGCGCAGGTCCTTCATGCCGATGGATTCGAGCATCTTCATGCAGCCGTAGGGGGTGCAGGCCTTGAAGCCGACTTCACCCACCATCAGCGCGCCTGCACTGGCCACGTGAAAGCCATCCACGTCCTTGAGCGGCGAAATGGTCTCGATGACCTTGTGGTCGTCGATGTGTGCGGGCAGCGGCAGCTGGACCAGGATGCCGTGGATGCTGGGGTCGTTGTTCAGCGCCTCGACGCGGGCCAGCAGTTCAGCCTCGGTCATCGAGGCATCGTACTTCTCCAGCACCGAATGAAAGCCCGCGTCCTCGCAGGCCTTGACCTTGTTGCGCACATAGACCTGGGAGGCAGGGTTGTCGCCGACCAGGACCACGGCCAGGCCTGGCGTGGTGCCGCGGGCCTTCAGGGCGGTGGCGCGCTGGGCGACTTCGGCACGCAGTTGGCGGGAGAGGGCGTTGCCGTCGATGAGTTGGGCTGTCATTGCAGTGAATACCAATAAAAATGCTGCTAGGGCTTGTTGATCAAGCGCTAGCAGCTCTTTGAAAAAAAGCGGTGGTGTCTGGGCTTATCCGGCGACGGCTGCCTTGGCCGCTGCAGCGGTCTGGCCCTGGCCCAGGGCGATCTTGAGCAGATCGGCCACGGTGTTGGCGTTGAGCTTTTCCATGATGTTGGCGCGGTGCGCCTCCACCGTCTTGATGCTGATGCCAAGATCGTCGGCGATCTGCTTGTTCAGCCGGCCGGCGACGATGCGCTCCAGCACCTGGGCTTCACGGCTGGTCAGCTTGGCCAGCAGCGCATCGCGGCTGGCGGCCTGCTGGTGGCCGGCAAAGGCTTCGCGGGCATGGTCCAGCATGCGCTCGACCAGGTTGAGCAGTTCCTCTTCGTTGAACGGCTTCTGAATGAAGTCCAGTGCGCCCTTCTTCATGGTGTTCACCGCCATGGGCACGTCGCCGTGGCCGGTGATGAAGACGATGGGCAGGGGGGACTTGCGTTCGATCAGGCGGTCCTGCAGTTCCAGGCCCGTCATGCCGCCCATGCGGATGTCGACGATGAGGCAGGCGATCTCGCGTGGGTCGTAGCGCGAGAGGAAGGTCTCGGCCGAGTCGAAGCAGCGCACACGATAGTCCTTGCCCTCCAACAACCATTGCAACGAATCACGAACCGCTTCGTCGTCATCAACTACGTACACAGTGCCTTTTTTCGGGATCAAGCTCATGCAATCGTCCTTGTTGTGGGTTCAATGGTCGCTGCCGGCGTTGTCGCGTCGCCCGGCGGGGCCAGCGGCAGCCAGAATGAAAACCGGCAGCCGACAACCTCGGAACCATTGTAGAGGTTCTCGGCACGCATCCGGCCCTGGTGGGACTCGACAATGCTGCGGCACAGATTCAGCCCCATGCCCATGCCTTCGCTCTTGGTGGTGAAGAAGGCCTCGAAGAGGCGTTCCAGCACCTCGGGCGGCAGGCCCTTGCCGGTGTCTTGCACGTTGAATTCGATGACGCGCTGGTCCTCGATGGTGCGCGGCACCACGCGCAGTTCCACATTGCGCTGGTGGCTGGGGCGGCCCGATTGCTCGATGGATTCGGCGCCGTTCTTCATGAGGTTGACCAGCACCTGCTCGATGAGGATGGTGTCGGCCATGATGGCCGGCATGCGCTCGGCCACGTGGTAGGTCAGCTGCACATTGCGGCGGCGCAGCTCGATCCCGGCCAGTTCCACGGCCTCGCTGACCATGTCGGTGACCTGGGCCAGGGTGCGGTTGGGCTCGCTGCGCTTGACGAAGGAGCGTATGCGCAAAATGATCTGCCCCGCGCGCTGCGCCTGGTGGGCGGTTTTCTCCAGCGCGAACTTCATCTGCTCTTCGGTCAACGTGCCCTTTTCAAGCCGGGTGAGCATGCCGCTGCAGTAGTTGCTGATGGCGGTCAGCGGCTGGTTGAGCTCATGGGCGACGCTGGAGGCCATCTCGCCCATGGTGATCAGGCGGCTGACGGACTGGGCGTGCTCGGCCTGACGATCGGCCTGCTCCTCGGCCAGACGGCGCGGCGTGATGTCGGTGGCGATCACCATCTGGGCCAGACGGCCATCCACCCAGCTCAGGTAGCGCGATCGCACTTCCAGCCATTTGCCCAGTTCCGGCAGGTAGATCTCGGCGTTTTCGCTGCGTGCGCTGGTCAGCGAGTCGGTGGGCAGGCCCATGAGGCCGTCCTCGTCGTCCATGCCTTGCGGCTGCGAGCGCACGGGCAGCACGCCGGCCTGGGCGACGAGCTGCAGGTGGCCATCGGTCTGCGAGCCGAACCATTGCCGGTACAGCTTGTTGGCGAACAGCAGCTCGGCGCTGCCCAGCGGGGCGACGGACACCGAGGCGTCCAGCGCCTCCAGCACGATGGTGAAGCGCTCATAGGAGGCAGACAGCTGCTCGCGGATGCGGTTGGGCTCGGTGATGTCGGTCATGGACGACATCCAGCCCGTGTGCTGGCCATGGGCGTCGATCAGCGGCGAGACATACAGGCGCGCATCGAACTGCGTGCCGTTCTTGCGCTGCACGCGCACCTGGAAGCCGCCGACGATGGTCTTTCCCGAAAGCTCTTCGCGCAGCTTGGAGTGCAGGTTGTCGTAGTCGTTGTCGGGCCAGTAGGAATAGGGCGGCATCTGGCCGACCAGCTCTGACTCGCTCCAGCCCGTCATCTGGCAGAAGGCGGCATTCACATAGGTGATGCGGCCTTGCAGGTCCAGCGCGCGCATGCCGGTGAGCACGGAGTTTTCCATGGCGCGGCGGAAGTTGGTCTCTGCGACCAGGGCCTCCTGGGCGCGCTGGCGGCGGCGCGTGTGGCGCCAGGTGGCCAGCAGCAGCCATGCCGTCATCGCACTGAGCGTGCCCACCAGCCAGAACAGGCCGCTGCCGACCACGCCCAGCGAGGTGCGATAGGCCTGGGCACGCAGCACCAGGCTGTTGCCGACGGGGGCGACGGGTGCCTCGTCCTCGTTGGCAACGGTGCGCCAGCGCAGCAGTTCGGTGGCGGTCTGCTTGCGCGGTGTCAGCGGCGTGCCAGCCAGCACCTGGCCCCGGCTGTCGAGCATGGTCATGGCGTAGCGGGCCATGATTTCGGTGGGTGTTCCATAGCGCAGCAGGCTGTCGATGGAGTACTCGCCCAGCAGCTCGCCGATGTAGCGGCCGTCCTGTGCCAGCGGCACATGCAGTTGCAGCAGCGGCGCGGCTTCCCCCTTGTGGGCCAGTCCCTGCACGTAGATGGGTTGCTGCATCTCACGCGCGAGCTGGTAGGCCTCCAGCGCGTCTCCGGCGCGCAGCACTTCACGCGGGATGCGCAGCTGCTCGCTGCTGACGGTGGGGGCGGACTGGCTGGCCAGGATGCGCCGCTGTGCATCGATCCAGGTGATGGACTGCAGTTCCGGGTACTGGCTGATGAGTGCTTCGGCGCGGCTGGCGAAGTCGGACTCGCCCAGGTCGTGGTTGCCGATGTCGCGCGCCATGCGCATCAGTTGCTCCTGGCGCTCCAGCAGGCGCAGGCGCACGCGTTGCTGGGCATATTCCACGTCGCGGTGCAGCGCTTCCTTCTCGCGGTCTATCTCCTCCATGCGCAGGTACCAGAAGGAGGCCACGATGGCCGCCATGAACATCAGTACGGCCGCGAGGGGGGCGAGCGCCGCGAAGCGGTCCTGGCGCGTGGGGGAAAGACTGCGCCACCAGCTGCGCCACCAGCGCACTGGCGCGGCCACGCCTGCCATGGGGGCAGGGCTGTGTGTGCCGTGCTCGGAAGGGGAGGATTGCATGCGCCCAGTGTAGGGGAGAGTCTGACTGTTTTTAAGGAGTATTGGAGTCGCCACGGAGGCGCTTGGGCGACGTTCTTTGGGGTCTTCACTGTATGTGCGTTTGCAGCAAAATTTCAAATTATGAAATCAAAAAGCACCATTTGAAATTCGAAAAAAGTATGCGACACTCGCCGAGCATTGAGGCAGTGAATCGGTATTTTCAAGTTCGCCAGACAGGGTCTGTGCCGCGCAAGGCGTGGTGAACTACCCGCCTGCGTTGGCGCGCCGCGCCGCTCACTGGTTCGACCCCAAGACGCTACCTTCTGCAAGGAGACATTCCCATGACAGCTCAGACTGACCCGCAAGGCAATGCAGGCGTTCCCGCCGGCCTGGACCAACAAGAATCGCGCGAATGGATGGACGCCCTGTCGGCCGTCATCGACCGTGAAGGCGCCGAATACGCGCACAAGCTGATCGAGGACCTGCTCGAACACGCACGCCAGAACAGCGTGGACATGCCTTTCTCGGCCAACACCGGCTATGTGAACACCATCGAGACCTCGCAGGAAGCCCGCTGTCCCGGCAACCTGGAAATCGAAGGCCGTCTGCGCGCCTACATGCGCTGGAACGCCATGGCCATGGTGGTCAAGGCCAACCGCCTGCACCCGCCCGAAGGCGGTGACCTGGGCGGCCACATCGGCTCCTTCGCTTCGCTGGCCAATATGTTCGCGGCCGGCTTCAACCATTTCTGGCACGCCGAAAACGAGAACCACGGCGGCGACTGCCTGTACATCCAGGGCCACGTCTCGCCCGGCATCTACGCCCGCGCCTACCTGGAAGGCCGCATCTCGGAAGAGCAGCTGCTGAACTTCCGCCAGGAAGTGGACGGCAAGGGCCTGTCCAGCTACCCGCACCCCAAGCTGATGCCCGAGTTCTGGCAGTTCCCCACGGTGTCCATGGGCCTGGGCCCGCTGATGGCCATCTACCAGGCACGCTTCCTCAAGTACCTGCATGCCCGTGGCATTGCCGACACCGAAAGCCGCAAGGTCTGGGTGTTCTGCGGCGATGGCGAAATGGACGAGGTCGAGTCGCTGGGCGCGATCTCGCTGGCCGCACGTGAAAAGCTGGACAACCTGATCTTCGTGATCAACTGCAACCTGCAGCGCCTGGACGGCCCGGTGCGCGGCAACGGCAAGATCATCCAGGAACTCGAGGGCGAGTTCCGCGGCTCCGGCTGGAACGTCATCAAGCTGCTGTGGGGCAAGGGCTGGGACGAGCTGCTGGCCAAGGACAAGGACGGCGTGCTCAAGAAGATCATGGCCGAGTGCAACGACGGCGACTACCAGTCGTTCAAGGCCAATGACGGCGCCTACGTGCGCAAGAACTTCTTCGGCCGCGATCCGCGCGCGCTGAAGATGGTCGAGCACATGAGCGACGACGAGATCTGGAACCTGCGCCGTGGCGGCCACGATTCGCAGAAGGTCTACGCTGCCTTCCATGCTGCCAATTCGCACAAGGGCCAGCCCACCGTGCTGCTGGTCAAGACCGTCAAGGGCTTCGGCATGGGCAAGATCGGTGAAGGCAAGAACACCGTTCACCAGACCAAGAAGCTGGGCGACGAGGACATCAAGGCCTTCCGCGACCGTTTCAACATTCCCATTCCCGACAGCCAGATCGCCGACCTGCCTTTCTACAAGCCGGCCGACGACACTCCGGAAATGCGCTACCTGCACGAGCGCCGCAAGGCCCTGGGCGGCTACCTGCCGCACCGCCGCGTGAAGGCCAGCGAGCAATTCACGGCGCCTGCGCTGGATACCTTCAAGGCCATCCTTGAAGCCACGCCCGAAGGCCGTGAGATCTCGACCACCCAGGCCTATGTGCGCTTCCTCACGCAGCTGCTGCGCGACAAGGAAATCGGCCCGCGCGTCGTACCCATCCTGGTGGACGAGGCACGTACCTTCGGCATGGAAGGCCTGTTCCGCCAGATCGGCATCTACAACCCCGCTGGACAGCAGTACACCCCGGTCGACAAGGACCAGGTGATGTACTACCGCGAGGACAAGGCCGGCCAGATCCTGCAGGAAGGCATCAACGAAGCCGGCGGCATGAGCAGCTGGATCGCGGCAGCCACGAGCTACAGCACGAGCAACCGGATCATGATCCCGTTCTACGTGTACTACTCGATGTTCGGCTTCCAGCGCATCGGTGACCTGGCCTGGGCGGCCGGCGACATGCAGGCGCGCGGTTTCCTGCTGGGCGGCACTTCGGGCCGCACCACGCTGAACGGCGAAGGCCTGCAGCACGAAGACGGCCACAGCCACATCCTGGCCAACACCATTCCCAACTGCGTGAGCTACGACCCGACCTTCGCCCACGAAGTCGCCGTGATCATGCAGGACGGCCTGCGCCGCATGGTGCAGAACCAGGAAAACGTCTTCTACTACATCACGCTGCTCAACGAGAACTACGCCATGCCCGGCCTCACGCCCGGCACCGAGCAGCAGATCATCAAGGGCATGTACCTGTGCAAGCCCGGCCAGAAGGTGCCGGAAAGCGGCCTGCGCGTGCAACTGCTGGGATCGGGCACCATCCTGCGCGAATCCTTCTTCGCCCAGGAACTGCTGCTGGCCGACTGGGGCATTGCCGCCGACGTGTGGAGCTGCCCGAGCTTCAACGAGCTCACCCGCGACGGTCAGGAGGCCGACCGCTGGAACCTGCTGCATCCGCTGGACACCCAGAAGGTGCCCTTCGTCACGCAGCAGCTGCAGTCGCACAATGGCCCGGTGATCGCATCCACCGACTACATGAAGGCCTACGCCGAGCAGATCCGCCCCTACATGCCCAAGGGCCGCACCTACAAGGTGCTGGGCACCGACGGCTTCGGCCGCTCGGACTTCCGCCGCAAGCTGCGCGAGCACTTCGAAGTGGATCGCCACTACATCGTGGTTGCCGCACTGCGCGCGCTGGCCGAAGAAGGCAAGATCAACGCCACCACCGTGGCCGAAGCGATCGCCAAGTACGGCATCAAGGCCGACAAGATCAACCCGCTGCACGCTTGAGTAAGAACGGGAGACACATATGGCATTGGTAGAAATTCAAGTCCCCGATATCGGTGATTTCGACGAAGTTGCTGTGATCGAAGTGCTGGTCAAGGCCGGCGATCAGATCAAGGCCGAGCAATCGCTGATCACAGTGGAGTCCGACAAGGCCTCCATGGAGATCCCCTCCAGCCACGCTGGCGTGCTCAAGGAGCTGCGCGTCAACATGGGCGACAAGGTCAAGCAGGGCAGCATCATTGCCGTGGTCGAGTCGGCGGAAGCCGCTGCCCCGGCACCTGCAGCCGCCGCACCGGCCCCCGCCGCTGCAGCCCCGGCCCCGGTGGCTGCGCCTGCACCGGCCGCTGCTCCCGCTGCCGCGCCTGCGGCCTCGGGCGCCGCCACGCAGATCGACATCAAGATTCCCGACATTGGCGACTTCAAGGACGTGGCCGTGATCGAGATGCTGGTCAAGGTCGGCGACACCGTGACGGCCGAGCAATCGCTGTTCACCGTCGAATCCGACAAGGCCTCGATGGAAATCCCGTCGCCAGCGGCCGGCACCATCACGGCGCTGACGCTCAAGATCGGTGACACGGTCAACGTGGGCGACGTGGTCGGCCAGATGAGCGTGCAGGGCGCTGCCGCACCTGCAGCCCAGGCTGCGGCCCCGGCACCTGCTGCAGCAGCCCCTGCACCGGCAACTGCTGCCCCGGCCGCTGCAGCTCCGGTGTCTGCCGCTGCTGCATCGGCTCCCGCCACTGCACCTGCGCACAACCCCACCGTGGCGCCCACGGGCAAGCTGCCCCACGCGTCGCCCTCGGTACGCAAGTTCGCCCGCGAGCTGGGTGTGCCGCTGGACGAGGTCAAGGGCTCGGGCAACAAGGGCCGCATCACGGCCGACGACATCCAGGCTTTCACCAAGTCCGTCATGGCGGGTGCCGTGCAGACCAAGGCCCAGGCCGCGACCGCTCCCAAGGGTGGCTCCGGCGGCGGCGCAGGTCTGGACCTGCTGCCCTGGCCCAAGGTGGACTTCGCCAAGTTCGGCCCGGTCGAGCGCAAGGACCTGTCGCGCATCAAGAAGATCAGCGGCGCCAACCTGTCGCGCAACTGGGTCATGATCCCGCACGTCACCAACAATGACGAGGCCGACATCACCGACCTGGAAGCCTTCCGTGTCTCCACCAACAAGGAGAACGAGAAGAGCGGCGTCAAGGTGACCATGCTGGCCTTCGTGATCAAGGCGGTGGTTGCGGCCCTCAAGAAGTTCCCCGAGTTCAATGCCTCGCTGGACGGCGATACCCTGGTCTACAAGCAGTACTTCCACGTCGGCTTTGCCGCCGACACGCCCAACGGCCTGGTGGTCCCCGTGCTGCGCGATGCCGACAAGAAGGGCATCCTGCAGATCAGCCAGGAAATGGGCGAGCTGGCCAAGAAGGCCCGCGACGGCAAGCTCGGCGCTGCCGACATGCAGGGCGGCTGCTTCTCGATCTCGTCGCTGGGCGGCATCGGTGGCACGAACTTCACCCCCATCATCAACGCCCCTGAAGTGGCCATCCTCGGCCTGTCCAAGGGCCAGATGAAGCCGGTGTGGGATGGCAAGCAATTCGTGCCGCGCCTGACGCTGCCGCTGTCGCTGTCCTATGACCACCGTGTCATCGACGGTGCCTCGGCCGCGCGCTTCAATGCCTTCCTGGGCCAAGTGCTGGCGGACTACCGCCGCATCCTGCTGTAAACGGAGGCCCGACACATGGCAATCATCGACATCAAGGTGCCCGACATCGGCGACTTCGCCGAAGTGGGTGTGATCGAACTGCTGGTCCAGCCCGGTGACACCGTCGCCAAGGACCAGTCCCTGATCACCGTGGAGTCCGACAAGGCCTCCATGGAGATCCCCTCCAGCCATGCCGGCGTGGTCAAGGAGCTCAAGGTCAAGATCGGCGACAAGATCGCCGAAGGCGGTCTGATCCTGACGCTGGAGGCCGCTGGCGAAGCGGCCGCCGCACCCCAGGCGGCAGCACCGGCCCCTGCAGCGGCGGCTCCAGCGCCTGCCGCTGCAGCGCCCGCAGCATCGGCTCCCGCTCCGGCCGCAGCCAGCTACGCCGGTGGCGCGGCCGATTACGACTGCGACGTGGTCGTGCTCGGCGGCGGTCCTGGCGGCTACTCGGCAGCCTTCCGTGCGGCCGATCTGGGCCTGAATGTGGTCATCGTCGAGCGCTACAAGAGCCTGGGCGGCGTCTGCCTGAACGTGGGCTGCATCCCGTCCAAGGCGCTGCTGCACGTGGCCGCCGTGGTGGACGAGGTCAAGCATCTGGAGGTGGCCGGCGTCAAGTTCGGCGCGCCCGAGGTCAACATCGACCAGCTGCGCGGGCACAAGGACAAGGTCATCGGCAAGCTGACCGGCGGCCTGGGCCAGATGGCCAAGATGCGCAAGGTCACCGTGGTGCGCGGCTACGGCAATTTCGTCGGCGCCAACCACCTGGAAGTGGAAGAGACCACGGGCGATGGCCAGGAAAAGACCGGCAGCAAGAAGATCGTGCAGTTCAAGCGCGCCATCATTGCCGCCGGCAGCCAGGCCGTGCACCTGCCCTTCATGCCCAAGGACCCGCGCGTGGTGGACTCCACCGGCGCGCTGGACCTGGCCAGCGTGCCCAAGCGCATGCTGATTCTGGGCGGCGGCATCATCGGCCTGGAAATGGGCACCGTCTACTCCACGCTGGGCGCACGCCTGGACGTGGTGGAGATGATGGACGGCCTCATGCAGGGCGCCGACCGCGACCTGGTCAAGGTCTGGCAGAAGATGAACGCGCCGCGCTTCGACAACATCATGGTCAACACCAAGACCGTGGGTGCCGAAGCCACGCCCGAAGGCATCAAGGTCAGCTTTGCGCCTGCCAAGGACGGCGTCACCGTGCCCGAGCCCCAGGTCTACGACCTGGTGCTGCAGGCCGTGGGCCGCACGCCCAACGGCAAGAAGATCGCTGCCGAGAAGGCCGGCGTGGCCGTCACGGACCGCGGCTTCATCGAAGTCGATATCCAGATGCGCACCAATGTGCCCCACATCTTCGCCATCGGCGACGTGGTGGGCCAGCCCATGCTGGCGCACAAGGCCGTGCACGAGGCCCATGTGGCCGCCGAAGTCATCGCCGGTGAACTGCAGGGCAACAAGGAGCTGGCTGCCAGCGCCTTCAACGCCCGCGTGATCCCCAGCGTGGCCTACACCGACCCGGAAGTGGCGTGGGTGGGCCTGACCGAGGACCAGGCCAAGGCCCAGGGCATCAAGGTCAAGAAGGGTGTCTTCCCCTGGACGGCTTCGGGCCGCGCCATTGCCAATGGCCGCGACGAAGGCGTCACCAAGCTGCTGTTCGACGACAGCCCCGAGGCGCACGGCCATGGCCGCATCCTGGGTGGCGGCATCGTCGGCACGCATGCGGGCGACATGATCGGCGAGATTGCGCTGGCCATCGAAATGGGTGCCGACGCCGTGGACATCGGCAAGACCATCCACCCCCACCCCACGCTGGGCGAAAGCCTGGGCATGGCGGCCGAGGTGGCGCACGGCTCCTGCACGGACCTGCCGCCGCAGCGCAAGTAAGCGCAAGGCCGGGCGTTCAGGCCAGGCAAGAACAGAAAGGCAGCTTCGGCTGCCTTTCTGCTTTGGGAGATGCAGACAAGGACACAGACATCAGTCCGAACACCGGTCCAGACACAGGCACGGCAAAGGGGGCAGACCTGTTCAGGCCTGGGCGCGCAGCCACTGCAGCAATTGGTCGTGCACGCCATCTGGCGTGGGCGGAGCGGGGGACAGCAGGCAGTAGCGCGAACCGTCCTCGACAAAGCCCATGGGCGCTGCCAGCACGCCGTTGGCGACGTCGTCGCGCACCAGTTGCCAGGGTCCGATGGCCAGTCCCATGCCTGCCACGGCGGCCTGCAGGCTGAAATAGAAATGGTCGAACTGCAGCTGGGATCCCGACGGCGGCGGCTGGCCGCTGTGCTCTGCCCAGGTGGACCAGGCCCCCGGGCGGGTGCGGCTTTGCAGCAAGGGTGCCTCCGGGCGCAGCCCGGTGGCATGCCCCTCGTCGGAGCGCGTGCACCACTGCGCCAGCCGCTCGGGCCGGCAGACCGGGCCTATGCGCTCGGCAAACAGGGTCTCCGCATGACAGCCCGCTGGCGGAGAGAAGTCATCGCGTCGTATGGCCAGATCGATGCCGTCCGCGAAAGAGAAAGGCCCGCCGCCCGCCATCAGGTGCAGCTGCAACTCCGGGTGCTGTTCCTGGAACTGGGGCCAGCGCGGGATCAGCCAGCGCATGAGCAAGGTGGGCTCGCAGGACAGCACCCAACGGCGCGCCTGCTGCGCGCGCGAGCGCAACTCCTGCGTGGCCTGGCGCATGCGCTCCAGGCCTTCGTGCACGGCCTGGGCCAGGTGGCGGCCCGCCTCGGTCAGGAAGACGCGGCGACTGCGGCGGTCAAACAGGGTCACGCCCAGATCGTCTTCCAGCAGGCGCACGGCCCGGCTGATG
Organism: Delftia sp. K82; assembly: GCF_002193035.1. NCBI lineage: Bacteria > Pseudomonadati > Pseudomonadota > Betaproteobacteria > Burkholderiales > Comamonadaceae > Delftia > Delftia sp. K82. The sequence goes on from NZ_MYFL01000001.1 coordinate 1,955,232, forward strand.
GCGCCATGGGTCAGGTGCAACTCTTCTGCCGCCTTGCTGAAGTTCTCCCGCCGGGCGGCCGCTTCGAAGCAACGCAAGGCCTGCAGCGACGGCATCCGCTTGCTCGGGGTATGTGAGTTGAGTTCACCAACTGTGTCAGAAAACATCGTTATGCATTTTCATGGAAGGCCAATACTATCCGGCGCGTTGCATTGAATCGAATGGATAACCGATGACCGAATGGATAGCTGTAGTCACCATTACCTTGCTGGCCGTCATCAGCCCAGGGGCGGATTTCGCCATGGTCACACGCAACAGCCTGCTGCGCTCGCGCCGCGCGGGCATGCTCACGGCGCTGGGCATTGGCCTGGGGGTGCTGGTCCATGTCGGCTATACCTTGCTCGGGGTCGGACTGCTCATGCAGCAGTCCACCTGGTTGTTCGACGTGGTCAAGCTGCTGGGTGCAGCCTATCTGATCTATCTGGGCGTGACCATGCTGCGCAGCCGCCCGGAGGGCGATTTGCCCAGCCAGCCCGTGGCCGCGCTCTCCGACATGGCGGCACTGCGCACGGGCTTTCTGACGAATGCGCTCAATCCCAAGACCACGGTGTTCGTGGTCAGCCTGTTCCTGCAGATCGTGGGACAGGACACGCCGCTGGCCACGCAGTTGGCATATGGCGGATTCATCTCGCTGGCCCATGTCGCGTGGTTCTGCATCGTGGCGCTGTGCTTTTCCGCCCAGCGGGTGCGTGCGCGGTTGCTGGCCGTGCGGCATTGGATAGACAGGGCCTTTGGCGGCATGTTGGTAGGGTTTGGTTTGCTGCTGGCAACGGCCAAGCTGCGGCTGTGACGTGGTGATGGTCTGACAGGAATTGGTGGGGGAGGACGGGCAAGCAGGCGGCTGCTGCCCGGCATGCGAGGCCTGCGGGGTGCCATCTGGTACCTCGCAGGCTTGGCTGTTTCTGGCGAGTGTCATGTTCGCCCGGCAAGCGGGCCGGCGTCCCAGTGGCTTGCGGTCCAACCCTGCACGGCAGGTGTTCATGGTGGGGGCGTGCCATCGTCTCCATGGTGAACGCCGGCGCCAAGGCCTGCTCCCATGCCCAGGCCGCCCATGCCTGCGGCGCCCATTCCTGCGCCACCACCGCCCTTGCTCGAAGCGCCGGATTCCGCGCCACCTTTGCGCGCCCCGCCCGCCGTGCCGCCCGGACGCGTGGGGCCCTGGTTGGGAACGCGCAGGCTGTCGGGGATCGGCTCCAGATCCAGCGCTTCGCGGATGAAGGCGCGCAGCGAAGTGACGAGTGCCGCAGTCTCGACAGGCTTGCCTGCCACCATGTCCTGGGCCGCCTGGGCGGCCATGCGCACCTGATCTTGCGTCCCGAGCAAGATGACATCGGACAGCGCGGCTTCAACCGCATCGCGAATGCGCCGTTGGCGCTCACTGCCAAAAGCTGGTGGTGCATCGGCATCGTCGGCGGCGGGCCTGCGCAGATCGCGCAGGTGCAGGGGATTCACATGCAGCGTGCCCGTGAAAGAGCCGCCCAGCGTCTTGTAGGCGGCGATAAGCGACTTCAGGCGTTCATTGATCTGGCGGTTCTCACGCTCGCGCCGCTTTTGCACGGTCTGCATGAACAGCAGGCGAATGCCCATCATCAGGCAGGTGACCAGCAGCAGGCCCAACACCGTGGACAGCAGCGAAGACCAGGAGCTGAAATCTAGTGATGAGCGCATGCGCAAGGCCTCGGGAGTTGATCCAGGCCTTCAGTGTGCCTCCATACAGACGGGTCGGCGGTTAAGAAGAGTGCTGTTTGCAGGCGCCGCTTGGCCTATGCTTTCGATACTTCACACATCAGCTACAGGGCGCATGGCATGTGCCCCCAGGAGACAGCATCCAGTGAAAACAACGAAGCAGGGGGTGCATCCCTCATGGATCGTCGTGGCGGCCGGCGTCAGCGCGGCTCTGCATGTAGGCAAGCTGCCGCCGGCTGTGCCCGTGCTGCAGCAGCAATTGGGCCTGTCCCTGCTGCAGGCCGGCTTTCTGCTTTCCACCGTGCAGGTGGCCGGCATGGTGCTGGGCCTGGTGGTGGGTCTGGGTGCAGACCGCTGGGGGCTGCGGCGCAGCATGCTGGCAGGCCTGCTGCTGATGGCGGGTGCCAGCGCCCTGGGCGCGACCGCTACGGGGTTTGCAGCGCTGCTGGCCTTGCGTGCCGTGGAGGGGCTGGGCTTTTTGCTGGTGGCCATGCCGGGGCCGGGTCTGATCCGGCGCTGCGTGGCGCCAAGCGATCTGAGCGCGCGCATGGGCTGGTGGGGCACCTATATGCCGTTGGGCAGTGCCATCGGCTTGCTGCTGGGGCCGTGGGTGATGGCCTGGGCATCCTGGCCCGCATGGTGGTTGCTGTTGGGGCTGATCTCGGCATTCGCATGGGCCGCCGTCTGGTGTGGCGTGCCGGCAGACAGGCCGGTGCCCCTTGGCGCGTCGGTGGCGGGCGGTGGCTGGCGTCCTCGCCTGGCGTCGACCCTGCGCAGCCCCGGACCCTGGTGCGTGGCTGTGGCCTTTGCGGTGTATTCAGGGCAGTGGATGGCCGTCATCGGCTTTCTCCCCACGGTCTATGCCGAGGCTGGCCTGGGCGCCGCATTGTCGGGCACGCTGACGGCCGTGGTGGCGCTGGCCAACATGGTGGGCAATGTGGCCTCGGGCCGTTTGCTCCAAGGCGGCTGGAGCGCTACGCGCGCCTTGCGTCTGGGCTTTGGCTGCATGGCGGCGTGTGCGCTGCTGGCCTATCTGCAATGGCAGGGGCAACCGCTGGCGCCCTTGTGGCTGCGCTTTGTGGCGGTGGTGCTGTTTTCGGCGGCGGGCGGGCTGATTCCGGGCATGCTGTTTTCCATGGCGGTGCGGCTGGCCCCCGATGAGTCCACGGTATCGACCACGGTGGGTTTCATGCAGCAATGGTCCAGCGTGGGGCAGTTTGCAGGCCCGCCCCTGGTGGCGGCTGTGGCCGTGCAGGCGGGCGGATGGCAGTGGACCTGGGTGGTGACGGCGGCCATGTGCGCCATCGGCTGGTGGCTGGCTGGCGCGATCGGGCGCATCAGCGGTGCGGGTGCAGCGCCGCGCGGGCGCGCTGCAGTCTGAATCACGCGTCGCGCGAGCCTATCAACGCCTTCAGGGCTTCTTCCATCTGCTGCGCATGGTCCAGCGCGGGCAGCCAGGCCTGGGGCACCGGCTGGGCGGGTGCCTGGGGTGCGGATGCGGCCAGTTGGGCCAAGGCGTCATCGGGCTGCAGGGCCACCACGTTGCCGTTGGCGGACAGCTGGCGGCAGGCATCGACCAGCCATTCACAGTGCAGCACGATGGCGCGCGGCATGAGGCCACTGTCATGCGACATGCCGCGCACCAGACTTTCGCCCAGCAGCAGCGCGCTGGCATACAGGCGCACGGCGTGGCGGTCATAGCGCCCGGTGATGGTCTGCAGCCCCGCGCCCCCCAGGCGGCCGCGCAGGGACCAGCGGCTGGCGCTTTGCGCCTCCACCATGGCTGTGCGCAGTGCGCTCAGCGCATCGCTGCTGCGCGTGAGCTGGCCCAGCGCGACGGTGGCATCGGGCGTGTCGTGGGTGGCGGTGGCGCGCAGGGTGGCTTCCAGCCCCTCGGCCAGCTGGCCCAGCAAGGCGCTTGCCGAGCGCGACACGGCGCGCAGCGGATTGGCCGTGAAGATCACCTGGCTGAACATCAGGCCGACACCGGCGCCCACCAGTACATCAACCAGCCGCGTCTCGCCCGCGGCGCTCGGCCCCATGCTCAGCACCAGCACGACGGAGACGCCCGCCTGTATCGGGACGACCGGCGGCTGCCCGAGCATGGCGGCCAGAGACAGGGCGACCAGCGAGGCCAGACTCAGCCGCAGCAGCGGAATGGTGTCGGGCAGCAGCCAGGCCAATTCGCCGACGATGATGCCGATGGCGCAGCCCAGCACCAGGCCCCAGGTCTGCTTGAGGTGGCTGGGCAGTCCGGGCGCCAGGCAGACCAGGGCGGTGACGGCGGCAAAGACGGGTTTGGGGTGGCCGAGCAGGTAGTGGGACAGCTCCCAGGCCAGCATCGCACCCAGGGAGGCGGCGATGGCGTCGCGCAGCGCCAGCCGCAGGCGGCCGGGCGCAGCGGCCATGCCGCTCTTGGGAGTTCCAGGGGGTGTTTTTGCTTTTGCTTTTCGCCAACGCACGAAGATTCTCCCTCCAGCATGCGAAATCCAGGTTCGCAAATGCCCAAAAGCATAGCGGCCGGGCCAGGTTCGGCGTGCAGGAGAGAAGCTTCTTGCTTGTAAGAAAGCAGCCCGCGACGGGGCGGGGCGGGTCGGCAGCTCAGGCGGGTTGGAGCAGGCCTTCGATGAAGGCCCATTCCTCGGGCGTGACCGGCGTGATCGACAGACGGTTGCCCTTTTGCAGTACACGCATGCCGGCAAGCTCGGGATGCTCGCGCAGCTCGGCCATCTGCAGCGTGCGTGTCTTGCGCAGCGCCTGTACGTCCAGCGTGAGCCAGCGTGGCTTGTCGGGCGAGGACTTGGGGTCGTAGTACGGGCTGCTCGGGTCGAACTGCGAGGCATCCACGCGCAGGTTGCCTGCAATGCGGGCGATGCCGTAGATGCCGGGCTCGGCGCAACTGGAGTGCCAATACAGCACCCCATCGCCCACCTGCATGGCATCGCGCATGAAGTTGCGCGCCTGGTAGTTGCGCACACCGTCCCAGGCGATGGTGGCCTGCGGCGCGGCCAGCGCGTGGTCTATGGAGAATTCGTCGGGCTCGTTCTTCATGAGCCAGAACTGGCGGGCGGAGGTGGGGGCGGCAGTCATGCCGCGATTGTGGCAAATCCCCGGGCGCCGTGGCGGCGTTCCGCGCACGCCGGCAAGAGCGCGCCGGTGACGGGACAATCGCCTTCAGCCGGGCACCTCTCCCCAGCCCGCGAACCACAGGAACCCTGCATGACCGACAGCTCCACCTATGTCCCGCCTGCCGTATGGCAGCCAGCGCCTTCGGGCGGCACGTTTGCCAACATCAACCGCCCGGTCGCCGGTCCCACCCATGACAAGGCATTGCCGGTGGGGCAGCAGCCGCTGCAGCTGTATTCGCTGGCTACGCCCAACGGCGTGAAGGTCACCATCATGCTGGAGGAGCTGCTGGCGCTTGGCCATGCCGGCGCGGAGTACGACGCGTGGCTGATCCGCATCGGCGAAGGCGACCAGTTCTCCAGCGGCTTTGTCGAGGTCAATCCCAATTCCAAGATCCCGGCGCTGGTGGACCGCAGCGTCGAGCCGCCGGTGCGCGTGTTCGAGTCAGGCTCCATCCTGCTGTACCTGGCCGAGAAGTTTGGTGCGCTGCTGCCTGCCGAGCCCGCTGCGCGCACCGAGACGCTGAACTGGCTGTTCTGGCAGATGGGGTCGGCACCTTACCTTGGCGGCGGTTTCGGACATTTCTATGCCTATGCGCCCGAGAAGTTCGAGTACCCCATCAACCGCTTCACCATGGAGACCAAGCGCCAGCTCGATGTGCTCGATCGCCAGCTGGCCCTGCACCCGTTCATTGCAGGGGTCAACTACAGCATTGCCGATATCGCCATCTGGCCCTGGTATGGGGCCCTGGTGCTCAACGAGGTGTATGGCGCGGCCGAGTTCCTGTCAGCCCATGAATACACGCATGTCATGCGCTGGGCCAGGGAGATTGCCCAAAGGCCGGCCGTGCTGCGCGGCCGCCGCGTGAATCGTACCTGGGGAGATGAAGCCACCCAGGTGCCCGAGCGCCACCAGGCGTCGGACCTGGGCTGATAGCCGTCTACTGGGAGCGGCCCCAGGGGCCGCGATCGGGCTGGCGCCAGAAGCGCGGGCGCTTGCCGGAAGGCTCGGGAGCGGGCTCGGCCTCGCGCCCGTCCTTGTCTGTCCTGTCGGCCTTGCCAGCCTTGTCGGCCTTGTTGGCCTTTTCCAATTGCTGACCTGTCTGCTCGACCTTGCGCGCCGTGCGATCCAGCCGCGAGGGAATGTCGAGTTCTGCATGCTCGACCACACGAATGCAGTCCTGGATATGGCGCTCGCCCAGATAGCGCAGCGTGGCATAGCCCAGCGCTGCCGCTGCGGCCTGGCCTGCCAGCGGCACGTACTTGGCGGCCTGCGTGGCCGTCATGCGCATGCCGGCCGCGCGCGCCAGGCGCACCACCATGTCGCGCGTGATCAGCTTGCCGATCAGCACCGAGCCCACCATGGCCACGGCCTTTTGCACCTGCTCGCGCTTGCCGGGTTCCAGCTTGTCCAACTGTTCGGGAGTGAGGCCGAATTCGCGGTTGATGCGTGGCAGCAGTCGCGCCAGCAGAGCCGCATCCACCAGCCAGTCCAGGCCCGGAATGGGCAGGCTGCTGGCTGCTGCGCCGACCAGCGCACGCCGGTGCAGCAACTTGCGCGCGCTCTCGGCCGCTTGCGCCACATCTTGGCGCGGTGGTGGAGGGGGAGGGGTTTTGTCCGATGTGCGAAAGATCATGCGTGCCAGTGAAGACGGGGCAGATGTCGATCAAGAAAATGCGCCAGCCGGCGGATGCGGCTGGCGCGCAGGGTGGTCAGCGTGCGCTCTTGCTGCGCACCAGACTGTAGATGAAGAGGATGACGATGGCGCCCACGATGGAGGCGATCCACCCGGCGGGCTGCCCGGCCTCGTACCAGCCCATGGCGACACCGACGTAGCTGGCAAGAAACGATCCTGCCACGCCGAGCAGCATGGTCATGATCCAGCCAAGGCTGTCATCGCCGGGTTTGAGTGCCCGCGCCAGCAAGCCAACGACCAGGCCAACGATGAGGGTACCAATCAAGGACATCATGCTTTTCTCCGAACTGAAGCTTCCATGCCGCGACTCTAGGGCCCGGCACCGGGTGGCCCTGTCGGACAGCATCTCAACCTGGGACGAAGCCAGAGCAGGGCCCTGAAAAACAAAACGCCTGCATGTGCAGGCGTTTGTGGATTGCGCAAAAGACGCTGCGATCACTGCAGCTGGCTTGCCTGCATCTGCAGGGCCAGAGCGGCCTTGCTGGCGTCAAGGCCCAGGCCGTCGGCGTCCTGCACGCGGCGGGCGCCATCGAAGCGGCGAGCCCAGTACGCGCTTTGCATGCTTTCCACGCGAACCTGTGCACCGGTGCGCGGTGCATGGATGAAGTTGCCGTCGCCGACATAGATGCCGACATGGCTGAAGGTGCGGCGCATGGTGTTGAAGAACACCAGATCACCGGGCTTGAGTTCGTTCTTGTCGATTTTTTCCGTGGCCTGCGCCTGCTGGTCAGCGCGGCGCGGCAGGACCTTGCCCAGGGTTTCGGAGTAGATGGCGCGGACGAAGCCGCTGCAGTCGAAGCCGGTCTCGGCACTGTTGCCGCCGCGGCGGTAGGGAACGCCGATGAAGCCCATGGCGGTCACGACAAGATCGGAGGTCTTTTCGGCGACGCTTTGTCGTGCTTCCTTGACGAAGTCGGAAGTGCGTTCCGCCATGTGGTGGCGGGCTTCGCGCAGCTGCGAGATGAGGCTGCGGTTGACCAGCAGCTGGTTCATATCGTCGTCACGCATTTCGGGCGGAGCCGCGTGTGCCGTGACGCTGACAAACAGGAGTGCAATAAGCCATCGGGACATGGGGCGCGAGATTACCACGCAAAAACGTAGGACAAATTCGATAAGACCCCCGAAAGCCTGGGTTTTTGAGTTACCTCAGGAATCCGGGCTGCGCGGCAGGGAGCGCACGCAAGCTGCGACAATGGAAAGCTTTCCCTTTTGTCCTCTATAAGAAGGGCGGCCCGCGCCGCCCCATATTCCCAAGAAAGATCCGCCATGCTGCTTGAAGCCACCGACTCCCAGCTCGTACTCGTCGATTACCAGGAGCGCCTGATGCCGGCCATCTTCGAGGGACCGGCAGTTCTGGCCAATGCCGTGAAGCTGGCGCGTCTGGCGCAGCTGGTGGACGTGCCGGTCTTCGGCACCGAGCAGAACCCCTCGCGCCTGGGCGCCAACGACGCCGAACTGCGCGCGCTGTGCGACCGGACCCTGTCCAAGATGCATTTCAGCGCCGTGGCCGAGGGCCTGGGCGAGTGGCTGCGTCCTCCTGCCCGGCCCCAGGGCGGCAATGCACGCAGCCTGCCCAAGCACCTGCAAAAGCCCCAGCAGCAGGCGCCCGAGCGCAGCATGGTGGTGATTGCCGGCTGTGAAGCCCATGTCTGCCTGCTGCAGACGGCGCTGGAGCTGCTGGAAGATGAGTTCGATGTCTGGGTCGTCACCGACGCCTGCAGCTCGCGCACCGAGCGCAACCGCGATGCCGCCTTCGACCGCCTGGCCGGCGCTGGTGCCGAGCTGGTGACCACGGAGATGGTGGCCTTCGAGTGGCTGCGCAGCTGCGAGCATCCGGCCTTCAAGGAGCTGCTCGCTCTGGTCAAGTAAGGCACAGGTTCCTGGTTCCGCCGTCTTGGGGCGCTCTTTGGAGCGCCTTTTTTCATGGTGACCTGTCTGTTCTCGGGAGGCGGGCTGCCGCTGCACCGCGTAGTTCTACGGAGCTGCGTGCGTAGCCGGCCGAATAGGCGCGGGCAGGGCGTTTTTCTACAGTGGCGGCATTCCCCCAAGAGAGACTGTATGAAGCACGTTCTGACCTTCACCGCCCTGATCCTGACCGCCTCGGGCAGCGCTTTGGCTGCCGACCATTTCTATGGCGCCGTCCGCATCAACTCCGCCAACTACAAGGCCCACGACATGGACTCCAGCGCCCGCCCCGGCCTGGGGCAGTTCGTGCCTGGCGACGACAGCCGCCGCGCTACAGGCGGCTCTCTGGCCCTGGGCTATCAGCTCCCGTCGGACTGGCGCCTGGAAGCGGAATACACCCTGCCCAGGAGCAACGAATTCACCAGCGGCTCCACGCGCTTTCCCACGAGCTTCAATCACCACAGCATCCGTTCTCAGCGCCTGATGATCAATGCGTACAAGGATTTCCCCCTGAACGCGCAGTTCTCCGTGTACGGCACGGCGGGCCTGGGCCTGGCCCACCTGCAGTCCAGCGGCTGGCAAGGCAATCCGAATCGCCAGTACTTCAGCGATTCCCAGAACAATCTGGCCTATGCGCTGGGCTTTGGCATCAGCTACTCGCCGATTCAAAAGGTCAGCATCGACCTGGGCTACCGCTATGTGGGCATGGGCAAGACCCACAGCGGCGCCAACAACTTCACCAATGTCCGTGGCCTGCAGGATGAGCAGATGCGCGCCAAGCTGAGTTCCAGCGAGATCTCGGTCGGCCTGCGCTACAGCTTCTGAGTTTGAAGGGGCCTGTCTGCCCGCGCAGCGCGGAGTTGTCAGCTTTTGGCAAGCGCATTATGAATAATTATGAATTCAGAAGCCGCCAATCCATGACAACGACAGGAGACAGACAATGGCCCCGCGTTTCGACGATTTCCACCGCCGCTCCATCGAGGAGCGCGATGCCTTCTGGGCCGAGCAGGCCCGCCGCATCGACTGGCATGTGCCTCCCCAGCGCATCTGCGACTACGACAATCCGCCGTTTGCACGGTGGTTTGTCGGGGGGCAGACCAATCTCTGCCACAACGCCGTGGACCGGCACCTGGCCGAGCGCCCCGACCAGAACGCGCTGATCGCCATCTCCACCGAGACCGGCACGGAAAAGGTCTACACCTACCGCGAACTGCATGCCGAGGTGCAGCGCATGGCCGCCGTGCTGCAGTCGCTGGGTGTGCAAAAGGGCGACCGCGTCCAGATCTACATGCCCATGATTGCCGAGGCGGCCTTTGCCATGCTGGCCTGCGCGCGGCTGGGTGCCATCCATTCGGTGGTGTTCGGCGGCTTTGCCTCCGCGGCGCTGGCCTCGCGCATCGACGATGCCGAGCCCAAGGTCATCATCAGTGCCGACGCGGGCTCGCGCGGCGGGCGCGTCGTGGCCTACAAGCCCTTGCTGGACGAGGCCCTGCAACTGGCCAGCCACAAGCCAGCGGCCGTGCTCATCGTGGACCGTGGCCTGGCGCCTGCGCCCATGCGCGCCGGGCGTGACCACGACTGGGCCAGCCTGCGTGCGCTGCACGCCGACGCCCAGGTCCCCTGCACCTGGGTGGAATCCACCGACCCCAGCTACACGCTCTACACCAGCGGCACCACGGGGCGCCCCAAGGGCGTGCAGCGCGATACGGGCGGCTACACGGTGGCGCTGGCCGCCAGCATGCCGCTGATCTTCGGGGCCGAGGCAGGGCAGACTTTTTTCTGCACCAGCGACATCGGCTGGGTCGTGGGCCACAGCTACATCATCTATGCGCCGCTGATCGCAGGCATGGCCACCGTGCTCTACGAGGGCCTGCCCATACGCCCCGACGCGGGCATCTGGTGGAGCATCGTGGAGAAGTACCGGGTCACCCACATGTTCTCGGCGCCCACGGCCATCCGCGTGCTCAAGAAGCACGATGCCGAGTACCTGCACCGCCACGATATCTCCAGCCTCAAGGCGCTGTGGCTGGCCGGCGAGCCGCTGGACGAGCCCACGGCGCAGTGGATCAGCCAGGCCCTGGGCAAGCCCATCATCGACAACTACTGGCAGACCGAGACCGGCTGGCCCATCCTCACGCTGTGCAACGGCGTGGAGCAGCAGACTACGCGCTTCGGCAGCCCCGGCAAGGCCGTCTATGGCTATGACGTGAAACTGATCGACGAGGCCACGGGCGAGGAACTGCTCGGCGCCGGGCAAAAGGGCGTGCTGGCCATCGAAGGACCGCTGCCGCCGGGCTGCATGCAGACCGTCTGGCGTGACGATCAGCGCTTCGTCAATACCTATTGGAAGAGCATTCCGGGCCGCATGGTCTACAGCACCTTCGACTGGGGCATTCGCGACGAGGACGGCTACTTCTTCATCCTGGGCCGCACGGACGACGTGATCAACGTGGCCGGCCACCGCCTGGGCACGCGCGAGATCGAGGAATGCATCTCCGCCCACCCCCAGGTGGCCGAAGTCGCCGTGGTCGGCGTGGCCGATACGCTCAAGGGCCAGGTGGCGCTGGCCTTTGCCGTGCCCCGGACGGCGCTGGAGGGCGAGGCCGAGCGCACGGCGCTGCAGGCCGATGTGATGAAGCTGGTCGATGCGCGGCTGGGCGCCGTGGCCCGGCCCTCGCGCGTGGTCTTCGTCAGTGCGCTGCCCAAGACGCGCAGCGGCAAGCTGCTGCGCCGCGCCATGCAGGCCGTGGCCGAGGGGCGCGACCCGGGCGACCTCAGCACCATGGAAGACCCGGCGGCGCTGGCCCAGGTGCAGCAGCAGCTGTGAGGCAGGGCGCGCGCCGCAACCGCTTTCAGCCGGGGTGATGCGCGCCGGCGCCCCTGCCTGCCGCGCCTACAAGCCTGCCGCGCCTACAATCGCGGCTTGGGCCGCAGCCGGGCCAGATTCCGGGCTGCGGCGCCCTGTTTTCAACCGACGAGAAAGCGTTTTCGACGTGCAGGTCGCATCTTCCATCTTCAAAGCCTATGACATCCGCGGCATCGTGCCGTCCACGCTCAACGAGGAGGTCGCGCTTGGCGTCGGCCGCGCCTTCGGCATGGCGGCCCTGGCGGCCGGCGAGACCGTGGTGGCCGTGGGACGCGATGGCCGCCTGTCGGGACCCTCGCTGTCCGCGGCGCTGATCGCCGGCCTGACCGAGGTCGGCATCGAGGTGATCGACATCGGCCTGGCCACCACGCCCATGCTGTACTACGCGGCCAGCACACTGGCGCGCTCGGGCATCCAGGTCACGGGCAGCCACAACCCCAAGGACTACAACGGCTTCAAGATGGTGCTGGCCGGCCGCGCCATCTACGGCGAGGAAATCCAGGCGCTGCGCCGCCGTGTCGAGAGCGACGACTGGACCCTGACGGGTACCGGCAGCGTGCGCCGCGCCGATGTGCAGGCCGACTACCAGGCGCGCATCGTGGGCGACGTGAAGCTGGCGCGCCCCATCAAGATCGTGGTGGACTGCGGCAACGGCGTGGCCGGGGCCTCGGCGCCCGGCATCTTCCGCGCCCTGGGCTGCGAGGTGATCGAGCTGTTCTCCGAAGTGGACGGTGAATTCCCCAACCACCATCCCGACCCCAGCAAGCCCGAGAACCTGCGCGACGTGATCGAGGCGCTGCGCACCTCGGACGCCGAACTGGGCCTGGCCTTCGACGGTGACGGCGACCGCCTGGGCATCGTCACCAAGGACGGCCAGAACATCTTCCCCGACCGCCAGATGATGCTGTTTGCCAAGGACGTGCTCTCGCGCGTGCCGGGCGGCAGCATCGTCTACGACGTGAAATGCACGCAGCGCCTGGCGCCCGCCATCCGCGAGGCAGGGGGCGAGCCCGTGATGTTCAAGACCGGGCACTCCCTGGTCAAGGCCCGCATGAAGGAACTGGACGCGCCGCTGGGCGGCGAGATGAGCGGCCACATCTTCTTCAAGGAGCGCTGGTATGGCTTCGATGACGGCACCTACGCGGGCTGCCGCCTGCTGGAGATCGTCAGCCGCGAGGCCGACCCCAGCGCCTTGCTCAACGCGCTGCCCACCAGCTTTTCCACCCCTGAACTGAATGTGGCCTGCGCCGAGGGCGAGCCCCATCGCCTGGCCGCCGAACTGCAGGCCCTGGCCGCCGAGACCTTTGCCGCACCGGCCCAGGTCAGCACCATTGACGGCCTGCGCGTGGACTGGGCCGACGGCTTCGGCCTGATCCGCGCCAGCAACACCACGCCCGTGCTGGTGCTGCGCTTCGAGGGCCAGACCCAGGAGGCGCTGTCGCGCATCGAGGCGCAGATGCTGGCGCTGCTGGAGCGCGTCAAGCCCGGCGCGCAGGTTGGTGGCGCCGCGCACTGATTTGCGCGCCAGGCGATGACTTCACGCTCTCCCACGTCCTGGGCGCGCGCGCTGTACAGCGCCGTGACCTGGGCGGCGCAGCCGCTGCTGCGCCGCAAGCTGCTGCGCCGCGCCGAGGCCGAGCCCGTCTATGCCGAGCACATTCCCGAACGCTTTGGGCGCTACCAGCCGGCCACGCTGGGGCAGGACGGACGCGGCCGGTGGATCTGGATTCATGCCGTATCGCTGGGTGAGACGCGCGCTGCCGCCATCTTGCTGACCGCGCTGCGCGAGCGCGTGCCCGGCATGCGCCTGCTGCTGACCCATGGCACGGCCACAGGCCGCACCGAAGGCCGCCGGCTGCTGCAGCCCGGCGACCTGCAGGTCTGGCAGCCCTGGGATACCCCAGCGGCCGTGCGCCGCTTCGTGCAGCAATTCCGGCCCGCGGTCGGCGTGCTCATGGAAACGGAGGTCTGGCCCAACCTGGTCGCCATCTGCCGCGAAGAGGGCGTGCCGCTGGCGCTGGCCAATGCGCGACTCAGCGACAAATCGCTGGGCCAGGCGCTGCGCGTGGCGCCGCTGGCGCGGCCCACCTATGCCGCCCTGGCCGCCGCCTGGGCGCAGACCGAGGACGATGCCCGGCGCCTGCGCCTGCTGGGTGCGCCCGTGCGCGGCGTGCTCGGCAACCTGAAATTCGATGCGCGTCCGGACGCTGCTCTGCTGGAGCGCGCTCGGCAATGGAAGTCCGGCCTGTCCCGCCCTGTGGTGCTGTTGGCCAGCAGCCGCGAGGGCGAGGAGGCCATGCTGCTGTCCGCCCTGCGCACGCTGGGGCCGGCAGGCCGGGCCGTGCAATGGCTGGTCGTGCCGCGCCATCCGCAGCGCTTTGACGAAGTGGCGGCGCTGCTGGCTGGCGGCGGCCTGCATGTCTCGCGCCGCAGCCAGTGGGTGGGTGGCCCGCCCTGCGGGGCTGCGGCGGATGACATCGACATCTGGCTGGGTGATTCGCTGGGCGAGATGGCCCTGTACTACGGCCTGGCCGACGCCACGCTCATGGGCGGCAGCTTTGCGCCGCTGGGCGGCCAGAACCTCATCGAGGCCCTGGCCTGCGACTGCCCCGTGGTGCTGGGGCCGCATACCTTCAACTTCAGCGAAGCCTCGGACCTGGCCTGCGAAGCCGGTGCCGCGCTGCGGGCGCCCGACATGGAGCACGGGCTGCGCCTGGCCGTGGACCTGGCCGGGCACCGCCAGTCCCACGCCCGTGCCGTGGCCCAGGCGCGCGGCTTCCTGGACCAGCACCGGGGGGCCGCACAGGCCACGGCGCAGGCAGTGGCCGGGCTGTTGCAGTCCCAACCGTTGCACTGAGCACTAGGTTTTAGGCCGGCGGTATCCGCAGGCCGGATCAGCCGGCCTCCTGCAGCACGGGCAGGCTGACACTCGCCAGCAGCCCTCCATCCTCCGCACTGAGCAGCTCGATGCTGCCGCCGTGCCGCTCGGTCACGGTCCTGGCGATGGCCAGGCCCAGGCCGCTGCCGCTCTGGCTCTGGTCGGGTACGCGGAAGAAGCGGTCGAAGACACGCTGGCGCCAGGCCTCGGCGATGCCCGGGCCACGGTCGCGCACCTGGAGCACGGCCTGGTCGCCCTGGCGCTGCAGGCGCACGCTGATGGTGGCGTGCGCGGGGCTGTATTTGATGGCGTTGTCCACCAGGTTGTCGATCAGCGAGACCAGGCCTTCGCGTTCGCCCATCACGCTCAGTGGCTCGCTGGCGTCCAGGGCCAGTTCCACCGGGCGGCGGCAGGCCAGGGCATCGAGTGCGGCGAGCCGGTCTTCCAGCAGCAGGTCCAGGCGCAGCGGCTGCATGGCCATGCCGGGCGCCTCGGTCTCGCTGCGCATGAGTTGCAGCAGCTGGGCCACCATGCGGCTGGCGCGCTGGTTGCTGCGCAGCAGGCTGTCCATGAGTTCCTGCTGGCGCGGCTCGCTGCCAAGGCGCAGCAGGGCCTCGACGTTGACGTGCATGGCTGCCAGCGGCGTGCGCAGTTCGTGGGCCGCATCGGCGATGAGGTTGCGCTCGCGCTCGCTGCTGGAGCGCACGCGGGCCAGCAGGGCGTTGATGTCCTGCACCAGCGGCCGCAGCTCGGCGTGTGGCGGCGCATAGGTGAGCGCGCTGAGGTCGTCGGGGCCGCGCGTGGCCAGCTCGTCGCCCACGCGGCGCAGCGGGCGCAGCGCCGCGCGTACCGACCACCAGGCAGGAAAGGCCAGGAAGGGCAGGCTGATCAGCAGCGGCAGCAGGTAGTAGCTGCGGGTGTTAAGGGTGATCAGCAGTTCCTTGAAGGACGGCAGCATCAGCGTGACTTCGGTCTGGCCCGAGGCCGAGCGCAGCGTGCTCATGCGCCAGGTCTGCCCTTCGAAATCTATGTCCTCGACCGTGTCCAGCACGCGGTTGCGCAGCGTGGGTGCCGGCGTGGGCGAGCGGTACAGGAGCTGGCCGCGCTGCCAGACCAGCAGCGTGGGCGTGAAGCGGATGTCGTCGTCTCCGTCGCCGTACTCATGGCGCAGGGCCGTGTCCAGCGCGGCCAGACTGTGCTGCTGGCGGTCCGGAAGGTCGGCCAGGTCCTCGGCCACTGCCATGACAAGTTCGTAGACAGGCTTGCTGACCAGCAGTTCATTGTGGAAGTGGGCCATGTAGATGGCTGCCACCAGCAACGCGGTCCAGATCGCGGTGAGCACGCCCATCTGGGCCAGCAGCATCCGCCGGCCCAGTGTGGGCCGCAGCCAGCGGCGCCATCTCGGGCTGGCCTGGTGCCCCTGCAGGGTATGCGATGTCATGGTCAGGACAGGGGTGCCATCGGCTGCGAGTCGATGACATAGCCAATGCCGCGCACCGTGCGTATGAAGCCCGGCCCGATCTTGCGGCGCAGGTTGGAGACATGCACTTCCAGGGCATTGCTGCCGTTGGCGCTGCCGCCCGGGATGACTTCCTCCTCGATGCCGCTGCGTGTGACCACGCGGTCCATGCGCCGCAGCAGCAGGGCCAGCAGGTCGAATTCGCAGCGGGACAGCTCGACGTTCTGGCCTGCAACGCTGACACGGCGCGTGGGCTCGTGCAGCGACAGGCCGCGCAGATGCAGCGTGCCGTCGCCCTGCCCATAGCTGCGGCGTGCCAGGGCGCGCACGCGTGACACCAGTTCGGCCAGGGCAAAGGGCTTGACCAGATAGTCATCGGCGCCGCTGTCCAGGCCGTGCAGCCGGTCGTGCAGGCTGTCGCGTGCGCTCAGGATCAGCACGGGCAGGCGGCGCCATTCGCGGCGCAGGCGCGTGAGCAGGCTGATGCCGTCGCCATCGGGCAGGCCCAGGTCCAGCAGCACCATCTCGAAGCTTTGCTGCTCCAGCGTGCGCAGCGCATCGGACAGGCGGCGCACCCAGACCACGTCCATGGCGTGATCGCCCAATGCGATGCGCACGCCATTGCCCAGATCCAGATCGTCCTCCACCAGCAGCAGTCTCATCGTGTGTTTCCTGTGCCGCTCCCATGCCGCGGACCGGCGCCTGCGGGAGGGCTGCCGCGAGTATCGGTCAAGGCGGGGACGATGCGCTTCAGCATCCCTTCAGGAAAGCCGGGGCAGGTCTTCAGGCTGGTTTGCCACAGTGGCTCTCTCGACAACTCCCACGAATGCAAGGCGCGCATGCCAAGACTCTCCCGCTGTTCCTTGCTGAGCCGTCTCGCGGTGCTGTGCGCGCTGGCTGCCTGGATGCTGGTCGTGGCGGGTTTGCGTGCCTCGGCTTTGCCAGAGCACAGGGCTGCGGCGCCAGGCGCGCGGCCCGCGGCGGCCGGGCATCAGCCTGGGGCACTGCCGGCCGTGCGGGCGCTTCAGGGATTCAAGGGGCTGGCGCGCGGAGCGTCAGCGCATCGATGGCGCGCAGGTCGTCGTCGCTGAGCGTGCCGGCGGCCTGGCGCAGCTTGAGCTGGCCCAGCAGCACCTGGTAGCGCGCCAGGGCCAGGTCGCGCTGGGTCTGGTAGAGCTGGCTTTGCGCGTTGAGCACGTCGATGTTGATGCGCACGCCGACCTCGTAGCCGAGCTTGTTGGCGTCCAGCGCGCTTTGGCTGGACGCCAGCGCGGCCTCCAGTGCCTTGACCTGTGCCTGGCCCGACTGCACGCCGAAGAAGGCCGTGCGCGTGCTCTGCTCCACGTTGCGCTGGGCGTCGTCCAGCTGTGCGCGCGCCTTGTCTTCCAGCGCCAGGGTTTCCTTGATGCGGTTTTGCACGGCAAAGCCGGCGAACAGGGGCAGATTCATGACCACGCCCACGCTGGCGGCATTGGTGCGGTAGCTGGTGCCGATCTGCGGTGTGACCGAGCCATTGGGATAGCGGTTGACCACGTAGCCGGCCTGCAGGTCCACGGTGGGCTTGTGACCGGCCTCGGCTTTCTTCGTTTCCAGCTGGGCGATGTCCAGCGCCAGGCGGGCCTGGCGCAGCTGGGGCTGGCCTTGCAGTGCGGTGTCCACCCAGGCCTGGGCGTCGGAGGGCATCAGGGCCGGCAACTGCAGCGGCTGGGCCAGGGGGCGGGGCACGGTGCCCACGGCACCAACGATCTGGTCCAGCACCAGGCGCTTGACGCGCAGATCGTTCTCGGCGGCGATTTCCTGGGCACCGGCCAGGTCGAACCGGGCCTGGGCTTCGCGCGAGTCGGTGATGGTGGCCGTGCCGACCTCGAAGTTGCGCTTGGCAAATTCCAGCTGCTGTGCGATGGCTGCCTTCTGTGCCTTGACCACGGCCAGGCTGTCCTGGGCGCCGAGGACATCGAAGTAGGCCTGGGCCACGCGAACCAGCAGGTTCTGCTCGCCGCTGTCCAACTGGGCGCGCGCCACGTCCACGCCGCGCTGGCCCTGGTCGTAGGCGATCTTGTTGGCCGGGCGGTACAGCGGCTGCTGGGCGCTGAGCTGCAGGTTCTGCTGGGGCGAGCGAAAGCTCCCCGGCAGCACGCTGACTTCCACATGCGAGGTGTTGGCACCGGCCTGCAGACCCACGCTGGGCAACAGGCCCGAGCGTGCCTGCTCGGCGCGGCTGGCGGCGGCCTGGGCGTCGGCCTGCTGGGCCTGCCACTGGGCGTCGTAGCCGCGGGCCTTGGCCACCAGTTCGGACAGGTTCTGGCCCGAGGCCGCAGAGGCTGTCAGAGAGGGCAGGGCAGACTGCGGGGCCGCAGGGGCGGGCGCAAGGACGGCTGGGGCAGGAGCCTGTGCCAGGGCCGAGCCCATGCCCGCCGCGCACAGCAGCAAGGCCATGTGGCGCAGGGGCCAGGCGTATGGGCGGGTCAGGGCGGAAGCGACAGGGGCAAGGGGCCGAAGCAGGGGCATAGAGGTCCTCGAATCAAAACACAGTCGTCACGAAGCACCGGGGACGGCTGGTGTACCGCCGTGTCCCGGGTTTCTTTTGCGTGTTGCCGCTCAGTAGCGCGGCACGCCTGGGTCGCGCTCGCGCGACCAGGCATCGATGCCTCCGCTGATATTGGCCACGGTCTCGAAGCCGTTGTTCATCAGGAAGGCAGCGACATGCATGCTGCGTGCGCCGTGATGGCACAGGCAGGCTGTGGGGTGATCCGGATCGAGTTCCTGCAGGCGCGAGGGAATCTCGCCCATGGGGATGCAGCGCAGCTCGAAGCCCTCGGGGCGTACGCTGGCCTGGGCCACTTCCCAGGGCTCGCGCACGTCCAGCACCAGGGGCAGGGCATCGGAGCCGCTGGAGTGCTGGTTCAGCCAATCGTTGAGTTGCGCGGGAGGCACTTGGGGAAGCATCGGAAAGATCCTTGCGGAATGGAGTGGAGTTGCCGCAGCGGCCGAAATCCTCTGGACCCGGGCCGCCGTGGCGGATTTCAGAACGTGAAGCGCGAAGGCTCTTCGAAGTTGGCCAGGCGTGCGGTCACCACGTCCCAGGGCTGGCTGGTTTCGAACTGGTGGCCGTTCTTTTGCACCAGCGTGAAACGCATCATGGGCAGTTGGCCGACTATGGCTGCCAGGCGGCCGCCATCGTTGAGCTGGGCCAGCAGGGACTGGGGCACCTGGGCGACCGAGCCGCTGAGCACGATGGCGTCGAACTGGCCCAGAGCGGCCGCTGCCGTGGCGCCATCGGCCAGCTTGACCTCGGCATTGGTGATGCCGGCGCCCAGCAGGTTCTCGCGGGCCATCTCGGCCAGCTCGGGGACGATTTCCAGTGTCACGACTTCCTTGGCCTGGGCGGCCAGCAGGGCGGCCATGTAGCCCGAGCCGGCGCCGATTTCCAGCACGCGGTCGGTGGGCTTGATCTTCAGGTCCTGCAGCATGCGGGACTCGATGCGCGGGGCCAGCATGCACCAGCCCTTGGCGGCGGCTTCCTCGGTCGGGGCGACCAGGGGGATTTCCAGGTCCATGAAGGCCAGGCCGGCATGCTCGGGCGGCACGAAATTCTCGCGGTGCACCTTGCCCAGCAGCGCCAGCACTTCTTCATCAAGCACGTTCCAGGGGCGGATCTGTTGCTCGATCATGTTGTAGCGCGCGTGCGCTTGGGCGCTGTGGTGTTCGGGCAGGCTGTTCAGGGGCAGGCTCATGGGGTATCTCCGGAGAAAGACTTGTCAGGACAAACCTTTGATTCTACGAGTCTCGCGGCGGGGTGGGCGCGCTGGCGGCGCCTTGGCCGGGTGCCGCGTCGTGCTGGTTGCCGTTCCACAGGCGCCGCAGCCACTGGGAGAAGTCGTCAAGGTAGCAATAGACCACGGGCACGACCACCAGGGTCAGCAGCGACGAGGTGACCACGCCGCCGATCACCGACTGGCCCATGGGCGCGCGCTGCTCGGAGCCTTCGCTGAGTGCGAAGGCCAGCGGCACCATGCCGAAGATCATGGCCAGCGTGGTCATCAGGATGGGGCGCAGCCGCACGCGCGCCGCCAGCAGCAGGGCCTGCTCGCGCGGCAGGCCGTCGCGGATCTGGCCGGTGTCCGGGTCGCTGTGCGGCCCGCGCGCACGGATGGCGAAGTCCACCAGCAAGATGGCGTTCTTGGTGACCAGTCCCATGAGCATGACCACGCCGATGATGGAGAACATGGACAGGGCCGAGCCGAACATCATCAGCGCCAGCACCACGCCGATCAGCGTCAGCGGCAGCGAGGTCATCAGCGCCAGCGGCTGCAGGAAGCTCTTGAACTGGCTGGCCAGGATCATGTAGATGAAGATGATGGCCAGCGCCAGGGCGGACACCGCATAGCCGAACGATTCGTTCATGCTCTTGGTGGCGCCGCTGAACTGCGTGCGATAGCCGGGCGGCAGGGCGATGTCGGCCAGGGCATTGCGGATGTCGGCCGAGACTTCGCCGCTGGAGCGCAGGTAGACGTTGCCGCTGAAGGCGACCTCGCGCGTCATGTCGCGGCGGTTGATCTGGCTGGGGCCGGTGGCGGGCGTGACGGTGGCCACCTGGTTCAGCCGCACGATGCGCATGCCGCCGTCGCCCGAGGTGGAGGGCAGGGCGAAGGGCAGCCGCTCCAGGTCCTGGGGCGTGCTGCGCGACTCCGGCGCCAGGCGCACCTTGACGTCATAGGTCTGGTCGTCGCTGGCGCGCCAGTTGCCCACGGTCTGGCCGGCCACCCAGGTGCGCAGCGCCGCTGCCATGGAGCCTACCGACAGGCCCAGGTCGGCGGCCGCATCGCGCCGCACGGTGATGTCGATCACGGGCTTGTCGGGCTTGAGGCTGCTGTCCAGGTCCACCAGTCCGGGAATGCCGCGCAGGCGTTCCATCACCACGCGGTTCAGGCGCTCCAGCTCGCCCAGGTCCGGGCCCTGCAGCGAGAATTCGACCTGTTTTTGCCCGCCCACGGGCTCGCGCTGGCCCACATGGGTGACGGTGATGCCGGGCACGCTTTGCAGCTGCTCGCGCAGCACGCCCGAGAGTTCATCGCCGCTGCGCTGGCGCAGGTGGCGGTCCAGCAAGCGGATGTAGATGCTGGCGTATATCTTGCCCTGGGCCGTGCCGGTGTTGATGGTGGCCAGCGTGTAGCGGACCTCGGGCAGGGCGCGGATGATGGCATCGACCTGGCGGGCCTTGGCCTCCGTGGCCTCGATGGATGAGCCCACGGGCGTGTTGAAGCTCACCGTGGTTTCCGAGAAATCGGCCTTGGGCACGAATTCCGTGCCCAGCAGCGGCACCAGGAAGATGCTGGCCACGAAGATGGCCAGCGCCGCCGCCAGCGTGGTGATCTTGTGGCGCAGCGCCCAGCCCAGCACGTCCTGGTAGAAGTGGGACAGCGAGTCGGTGGCGCGCTCGAACCAGGCCGTGACCCGACCCAGCGTGCGGTCGTAGAGGCTGTTGCCGCGCTTGTCGCCATGGGCGTGGATGGTCGGGTCATGCCAGACGCTGGAGAGCATGGGGTCCAGCGTGAAGCTCACGAACATGGAGATCATCACGGCCGCCACGATGGTGATGCCGAATTCGTGGAAGAACTTGCCGATGATGCCGCCCATGAAGCCAATGGGCAGGAACACCGCCACGATGGACAGCGTGGTGGCCAGCACGGCCAGGCCGATCTCCTGCGTGCCGTCCAGCGCGGCGGCATGCGCGTCCTTGCCCATCTGCACGTGGCGCACGATGTTCTCGCGCACCACGATGGCGTCGTCGATCAGCAGGCCCACGCACAGCGACAGCGCCATCAGCGTGATCATGTTGATCGAGAAGCCGAACCAGTACATGAACAAAAAGGTGCCGATCAGCGCAATGGGCAGCGTCAGCCCCGTGATCACCGTGGAGCGCCAGGAGTTCAGGAACAGGAAGACGATGAGCACCGTCAGTGCCGCGCCCTCGATCAGCGTCTGGCGCACGTTGTTGACGGCCACGCGGATGGGGCGGGCGCTGTCGGCAATCGGCTCCAGCCGCACGCCGGCCGGCACCTCGGCGGCGATCTCGCGCAGCGTGGCGTTCAGGCCGTCCACGACTTCGATGGTGTTCTCGTCCTGGGCCTTCTGCACGGACAGCAGCAGGGTGCGGCTGCTGTTGTACAGGGCCACGGTTTCCAGTTCGCCCGCGCCGTCCTGCACGCGCGCCAGCTGGCCCAGGCGCACGGGCGCGCCGCCGCGCTGGGCGACGATGATGCGCTCGAAGTCCTGCGGGCGCTTCATGCGTGCGTCGATCTGCACCACGCGCTCCTGCTCGCGCGAGCGGATGGCGCCCAGCGGCAGGTCCTGGTTCTCGCTGCGCACGGCGTTCACGATCTGGTCGGGCGTGATGGCATAGGCTTCCAGCGCCTCGGGCTGCAGGTAGATGTTGATCTCGCGCGGGGTGGCGCCCACCAGGTTGACGGCGCCCACGCCGCGCACGTTCTCCAGCCGTTTCTTGAGGACCTGGTCGGCCCAGCTGGTCAGCGCGACGGCATCGGGCGCCTTGGCGCCGGCATCGGCCTGGGGCAGCACGGCCACGGACCAGATGGGCGAGCTGGCCGGATCGAAGCGCAGCACGCGCGGCTCCTTGACCTCGTCGCGCAGGGTGGGGCGCACCGAGGCCACCTTCTCGCGCACGTCTTCGGCAGCGCGGCGGCCATCGACATGCAATTGGAATTCGATGATGACGACGCTGGTGCTCTCATAGCTGCGCGAGGTCAGCGCGTTGATGCCGGCAATGGAGTTGACGCCTTCCTCGATCTTCTTGGTGACCTCGGACTCCACGATCTCGGGCGAGGCGCCTGGATAGTCCACCGTGACCACGACCACGGGGAAGTCCACATTCGGGAACTGGTCCACCTTGAGGCGCTGATAGGAAAACACACCCAGCACCATGAGGGCCAGCATGAGCATGGTGGCGAACACAGGGTTGGCCAGGCTGACGCGCGTGAACCACATGGTCAACGGGCTCCGGGGGCTGGCGCAGCCTGGGGTTGCGGGGCCTGCTGCATTTGCTGCATCTGCACCGCCGTGCCCGCGCGCAGGCCGCCCACGCTGCCGGCCAGCACCCTGTCACCGGCCTGCAGGCCGGTGGACACGGCGATCCAGGTGGCGCCATCCTGCGCGCTCTGGCTGCCCAGCGTGACCGGGCGGTGCTGCACGCGCAGCAGGGTCTTGTCCGCTTCGGACTCGCCCGCAGGCTGCAGCAACTGCACATAGGGCTGGGGCTGGTCGGTGCGCACGGCGGTCAGGGGCACGGCCAACTGTTCGGTCTGCCCCGTGACAATGCTGCCCTGCAGGTACAGGCCCGGGCGCACGATGGGGATGGATCTGCCGGCGGCGCCTGCGTTGACCGGTGCAGCCTGCACACGCAGATAGACGGCCACGCTGCGCGAACCTGCCTGGGCGCTGGGGTTGATTCGCACCACGCGTGCGGGCACGGCGGCCACATCGTCGCCCGCGCCCTGGACCTGCAAAAGGGCCTGCTGGCCGACCTGCACGCGCACCGAATCGGCGGGCGCCAGCTGGGCCACGACTTCGAGGTCGGACGGATCGACGATCTCCAGCACCCGCGTTTCCACGCCCACGCGCTCGCCGTCCTGCACCAGGCGCTGCGCGACCTGGCCGTCCATGGGACTGCGCAGCACGCTGTCGGTCACGCTCTTGCGGGCCACATCGGCGGCGGCCTGGGCGGCGGCCAGGTTGGCGCGTGCGGCATCGAGGTTGGATTGGGAGGTGGCCAGCGCCGTGGTCGAGATGAAGCCCTGGGTGACCAGGGCCTGGTTGTTGTCGTGCTGGCGCTGGGCCAGCTGCAGCTGCGCCTGGGCCGCATCGGCCTGCTGGCGGGTCTGGCGCCAGCGGGCCTCGACCTCGGTGGCGTCCACGCGGGCCAGTTCCTGGCCCTTGCGCACGCTGTCGCCCTCGCGCACCTGAAGGCCGCGCAGCTCGCCGGCCACATAGGCCTTGACCACGGCGCTGCGCACGGCCTGCACCACGCCGCTGACGGGCACGGTCAATTGCAGCTGGCGCGGCTGCAGCTGCACCACTTCCTGCGGACCCACACGCACCGGCATCTCGCGCGGCTGGGTGGCCGCGGCGATGGCGCTTTGCTTGCTGTGCCGGGTGGATGCGGCGCGCCATACGCTGGCGCCGATGGCGATCAATAAGGCCAGGCCGATCAGCCAGCCGGTGCGACGCTTCATGGTGTGGGCGGGGAGGAGGGGGGTGTGGTGGCTGCAAGGGGCTGGCACATGCCATGCAGCAGGTAGTCGATCTGGGATTCCAGAAACTGCTCGGGATCGAAGTCGCCATGGGGCAGGCAGCCGCCCAGCGAATGCTTCCAGATCATCAGAAACATCATCGGGGCGACCACGCAGTGCACGGACAGGTCCAGATCCATGGGCCGGAACTCGCCGCGCTCGACGCCGCGCTGCAGGATGCGCCGGATCAGCTCATGGCCTGGAAGAACCACTTCCTGGTGGTAGAACTGAGACAGCTCGGGAAAATTGCCCGCCTCGCTGAGCATGAGCTTGGTGATGCCCGACGCCTTGGTGCTGCCGATGCGTTCCCACCAGGACTTGAAGCAGTAGCGCAGCAGATCGGTTGAAGGTGCGCAGTAGTTGTCGAGCTCTTCGCTCCACTCGCCGAAGCGGCCCGCGATGCTGTGGCGCACCACGGCCTTGAAAAGCTCCTGCTTGCTCGCGAAATAGAGGAACAGCGTGCCCTTGGAGACCCCGGCGCGGGCGGCGACTTCTTCGACGCGGGTGGCGGCGTAGCCCTTTTCCACGAAGAGGTCGAGTGCCGCTTCCAGCAACTCGCCGGGACGCTCCTGCTTGCGGCGGCTGCGCTTTCCGGAAGGCTCGGCGGGGGCGGGTGAAGAGGCGGGGGAGTCGGTCACGGAAAATTAATGACTGATGGGTTAGTTATCGTAACCGCAGAACCGTTCGTCGTCACCTGGCTTGTGCATGGGCTAACCTGTAGGAGCAACGGCCCGCATGCATTGCGTGTGGTCATTTTTTCGATTTCTTCACAGAAAAGGCGCATATGGCGACTGAAACCATTTATCTGGGCGGCGGCTGTTTCTGGTGCACCGAAGCCGTTTTCGACCGCGTGCGCGGCGTGAGCGACGTGCAAAGCGGCTACGCCAATGGCGATCTTGACGATCCCAGCTACGAAGACATCTGCACCGGCGAGACCGGCCATTCCGAGGTCATCCGCGTGCAGTTCGATCCTGCCGTGATCCCGCTGCGCGACCTGCTCACCGTGTTCTTCGGCACGCACGACCCGACCACGCTCAACCGCCAGGGCAATGATGTGGGCACGCAGTACCGCAGCGGCATCTACACCACGAATGAGCAACAGGCCGAAGTGGCGCGCACGCTGATCTCCGAACTCACGCAGGCCGGCGCCTACGACGCGCCCATCGTCACCGAGGTGCAGCCCCTGGCCAGCTACTGGCCGGCAGAGGACTATCACCAGGACTACTTCCTCAACCATCCCAACCAGGGCTACTGCGCCTTTGTGGTGGGGCCCAAGGTGCAGAAGTTCCGGGGCGCCTTTGCGCGCTGGGTCAAGCCGTGAGCGGGTGGCGGCGCGTGATGTAAGCGGTTGTGATTCGCAGGCATAATGCAACCTGGTTGCGATAATGCCGCCTGGCTGCCCTGCCGTGTTCAGCGGCCTGACCTTTCATCACCCATGTCCTTGCCGACCCCCACTTC
This sequence comes from Delftia sp. K82, assembly GCF_002193035.1. Lineage (NCBI taxonomy): Bacteria > Pseudomonadati > Pseudomonadota > Betaproteobacteria > Burkholderiales > Comamonadaceae > Delftia > Delftia sp. K82. The sequence continues at coordinate 1,980,651 of NZ_MYFL01000001.1, forward strand.
CCTGCCCATACCTGCCGGCATGCGTTCGACGCGTGCCACGCGGGCCGTGCTGGCGATGTGGGAGTCGCGGGCCGACGCACTCCTGAGCGAAGCCGATGTGGAAGCGGCCCTGCACGCCCAGGGCGTGCAGGTCAACCGCGTCACCGTCTACCGGCTGCTGGACCGCTTGGCGGCAGCCGGTGTGTTGCGCCGCAGCGTGGATGCTGCCCGCGTGGCCCGCTACAGCCGGTCCGTGCCGGGCGCGGCCAGGCAGGCCGATGCCGCTGCGCATTTCGAATGCGCGGACTGCCACAGCGCTTTTCGGCTGGGCGGCGAGGGCGGTGGGGGCGGCGAGCCGCTGCAGGCTGCTTTGCAGCAGCTGCGCCAGGCGCTGGCCGCCAGCGGCCTGCAGGGCCGGGCCATTGATGTGGCGGTGACAGGGCTGTGCCAGGACTGCAGCAGTGCAGGGCCATCCCGAAATGCCCCGTCTGCCTGAGGCGATCGCCCTAGCCCCTTTCTTCTCTTGCATAGCTCTTCAGGATTTCGCATGACCCTTGCACCGTTGCGCCCCGTTTCCTTGATCCTGGCCGCTGTCTTCCTGGCCGCAGCAGCCCAGGCACATGACCACGACCACGCGAAAGCCCAGCCGGACGCCAAGGCACAGGGCGCCTCGGCGCCGCTCGATGCCCATGCCCGGGCCGACATGGAACGCCATCGCGCCATGGCCAAGGCCCACGAAGCCGCCGCGCAGTGCCTGGCTGCTGGCCGCGATCACGAACAATGCCAAAAGCAACTGCAGGCCGATTGCAAGGGCCTTGCGCTGGGCAAGTTCTGCGGCATGCGCCATGCGCATTGAGTGCGGTCCTGCCCGCCGTGTGGCGCCGTGAGCAATCGCCAGTCTTTGTGACGGGATGGTGAAGCCTGCCCCGCAAATTGGCGCATACACTCTGCGCTGCCCATCCAGCCCCTGATCCCTCCATGCCCTTGCAACGCCCGGAACGTCACTTGCCAGCGCAGGCCTCAAGGCTTGCGTTGCGCGGCGCCGTGCCGGGTCGGGCCTGGCTGGTGGCCTGGCTGCTGGTCTGGTCCATTGCCCTGGCGCCGTTGCTGGGCCAGATGCACCGCGTGGTACACGCGGGCGGCCTGGCCGCAGCCACGCTCCATGGCCCGGTGGAGGTGGTTGCCACTTCCTGCAATGCACCTGTCGATTGGGTCCATGCGCTGTTCTCGGGCCACGGCCCGGCGGATTGCCAACTGCTGGACCAGTTGCACGAAGGCATGGCGGGGCCGCCATCCGCCGTGGTGCTGCCGCCTTTCTGGGGCGAGCAGGCCGAACCCGTCCAGCCGGTCGTCGTGCGCGATGGCCGCATGCTGGCGGCCTTCTTCGATGCGCGGGGTCCCCCGCATCCCATCACTGTCTACCTGGCGGCTTGAATCTCCGGGACTGGCGCTGCATGCGCCTGCCCTGCACAGCCGTTTGGCCGCGCCTTGCTGCATTGATCGCAACAAGGCGCCGCGCCCAGGTCCGGCAGTTCCTTGAATGCATATCCGATCGGATGGCCGCATGCGCCTGCAGGGCGCGCCGTGGCCGTCCGCTTCCGACGCCATTTTTTGCAGCGCCCGGATTTCCACGCCCCGCAGGGCCGTGGCCGGCCGCTGCCGGGAAGACCAGTGATGAGAGTGACAACAAAGCAATACCACCAGGACGCCAAGGCGCAGGGGGAGAGGACGAAACTGCGCCCGCTGCTGCAGCAACTGCTGCTGGCAGGCGTGTTGGGCCCGGCGACGGGCGGCCTGGCCATGGCGGCAGAGCCTGCCGACCCCGTACCCGCAGCAGGACCCGCAGCCGCAGCTACCGCCGAGACGGGCGTGCCGCGCAGTGATGCCCCCGTGCTCAATGAGGTGACGGTCAAGGCCAGCGGCCTGGGCCTGACCTCGGCCGACATGTCCACGCCGGCCACGGTGCTGGAAGGCGACGTGCTCACGCTGCGCCAGGCGGCCACGCTGGGCGAGACGCTGGACGGCGAGCCCGGCATCCACGCCAGCCATTTCGGCGCAGGCGCAAGCCGGCCCATCATCCGCGGCATGGACGGCCCGCGCGTGCAAATCCTCAGCGATGGCTCCGAGCTGCACGATGCCTCCACCATCAGCCCTGACCATGCCGTGGCCAGCGAGCCCATGCTCGCCACGCAGATCGAGGTGCTGCGCGGCCCCTCTGCGCTGATCTACGGCGGCGGTGGCGCCATGGGCGGCGTGGTCAACATCCTGGACGACAAGATTCCCACGTCCATTCCCAAGAACGGCATCATGGGCTCGGCCCAGCTGCGCGGCAGCACCGGCGCGGGCGAGACGGCGGGCGCGTTCTCGCTGACGGGCGGCGCCGGCCAACTGGCCATCCACGCCGAGGGCATGGCGCGCGATGCCGGCGACTACCGCGTGGGCAGCGGCTGGGCGCCCAACGGTCAATCCCAGGGGCGCGTGGGCGGCAGCTTCAACCGCACGGACACGGGCAGCCTGGGCCTGTCCTGGATCGGCACGCAAGGCTACCTGGGCCTGGCCTACACGCGCCAGACCGCGCGCTATGGGCTGCCGGGCCACAACCACAGCTTCGAGGGCTGCCACACCCATGGCGACCACCTGCACTGCGGCGGCCATGACCACGGCGACGAGGACGGACATGACCATGGCGGCGACGAACACGATCACGACCATGGCAGCGTGCCGGTGGTCGATCTCAACAGCGAGCGCTGGGATCTGCGCGGCGAATGGCGCAATCCGACGGCTGGCATCGCGGCGCTGCGAGTGCGCGGTGGCTGGACCGACTATCGCCATGACGAGATCGAAGACGGCCAGGTCTCGACCACGTTCAAGAACCGCGCCCATGACCTGCGCGTGGAGGCAGAGCTGGAGCCCATCGCCGGCTGGCGCGGCGTCATCGGCCTGCAGACCGTGCAGCGCAAATTCAGTGCCGAGGGTGAGGAGGCCTATGTGCAGCCCACCGAAACCCGCCGCAACAGCATCTACCTGCTGGAGGAATACCGCTGGCAGGACTGGCGCTGGCAGGCCGCGCTGCGCCACGAGCGCCAGACCGTGGACGCCCAGCAAAGCGGCATCTCGCGCAGCCACAGCGGCACATCGTTCTCGCTGGGCTCGGTGTGGAAGTTCACCCCGGGCTACAGCCTCTCGGCTTCGCTGACGCAGGGCAACCGCCTGCCCACGGCCGAGGAGCTGTACGCCAACGGCCTGCACATGGCGACTTCCACCTACGAGCGCGGCAATGCCGACCTCAAGCGCGAACGCTCGCAGGCGCTGGACATCGGCCTGCGCAAGACGGCAGGCGACACCACGTTCAGCGTCAATGCCTTCCACCATCGCGTCAAGGGCTATATCTATGGCGCCACGCTGGATGAACATGACGGCCTGCAACTGCTGCAGTACACCCAGGCCGATGCGCGCTTCACCGGCGTGGAGGGTCAGGTGCGCCAGAAGCTGTCGCGCCAGTGGGGCGTGACCCTGTTCGGTGACGCCGTGCGTGCGCGGTTGGAAGACGGCTCCGCCTTGCCGCGCATCCCCGCTGCGCGCGTGGGCCTGCGCGTGGACACCTTCTACAAGGGCTGGGATGCCCAGGCCGAATGGGTGCAGGTGCTGCGCCAGAACCGTGTCACCGCCTATGAGACCGAGACGGACGGCTACGGCATGCTCAACGTCTCTGCCAGCTACACGCTGCGCACCTCGGGTGGCATGCCCTGGCAGTTCTTCATCAAGGGCAACAACCTGACCAACCGCCTGGCCTTCGCCCACACCTCGTTCATCAAGAACGCTGCGCCGCTGATGGGGCGCAACATCACGGTGGGCGTCAAGGTGTCGTTCTAAGGCGGGTTGCCCGCTGCGCTCCCCGCGCCGTCTGCTACAGGTAATGCTGCAGATGGCGCAGGGCGCGCGCGCTGTCAACGCCTATCCACTGCACGACTTCGGTCTCGGCACGGCCCGCGCGCAGCCACTGCACGATGGCCGTGTTGCGCAGCACCTGCGGGCCGACGCGGTGCAGCGGCGCCTGCTGCGCCGAGGCAGGCTGCGCGGCATGGGCACGCTGTATCAGCTGTGAAGCCACATGGAACAGCACGCGCACTGACAGCGGCTGCCCCTCACGCGAATAAAAGACCGTGGCATCGGGTTGAACGGCCTCCGGCCCGCGCTGGCCGGCGCTGAAGCCTTTCCAGTCCTGCAGCGCCTTCACCACCGTTTCCGACAGATCCAGCGTGCGCTGCTGCGCGGCGCGTGCGCCATCGATATGCAATTGACAGGGAAGGCCATCGTCTGGTCCGGCGCATTGCACATCGCGCCAGCACAGGCCGCGCACCTCCTCGGGCGCCAGCGCCAGTTCGTACAGCAGCAGCAAGATGGCGCGGTCGCGCGCCGACTGAAAGCCGTCGGCCATCGGTATGTGGCGGGGCAGGGCATTCCACAGCGGCGCGGGAAGGCAATGGCCCTGGCCGTCTTCGGCAGGTGGGCGTTCCTGCGGCGCCAGCCCTGCGGCGGGATTGGCGCTGACCCATCCGTGGTCCAGCGCATGGTCGTAAATGCGTTCCAGCAATCGCCAGTAGCGCCTGCGCGTGACCTCGCTGATGCGGCGGCCGGGCTGGTGGCCCGACAACTGGCCTTCGCGCGGGCGCAGGAAATTGTGGACATCAACGGCGGTGGCCTGTTGCCAAGCGCGGGCCTTCGCCTTGACTTTCCCTTTCGGCGTGGCGGGGGAGGGGGGACCTTCTTTGGCTGACATGCCGGCATCGCCCAGGCTGCGCAGCCAGGCACGCCATACCTTTTCGTAGCCGCTGTCGGGCGCCGTGTCCAGGGCATCCCAGCCCTTGGCGCCCTCGGTTTCCAGCCAATGCCGGAACAGGGCCAGCCCGTCGGGGACAGTGGACGGCGGCTTGCCGGCAGCGGGTGCCTGAGATGGTGATGAAGTCATGGGCGTTGAGAACAAAACGAGTCAACCAATGGAGTCGTTCAATGTAACTTACATGAAATCAAGTGGCAATCTTGTTATCGACTGATGAACACCAGTGGCGACAAGTCGCCAGAAAAAGGGCCATTCGGCTTGGATTCGAGTCCTTGGCATGTCTCTAGAGTGTGTTGTGCACTTTTAAGCACCCGCGCCGGCTCTGCGCGCTGGTGATCGCAAGCGCTGGTCCAGGGGATACAAGGGGAGGGCAGAAGGCGACCCCTGTCTTCAGGACAGGGGCCGCAGCGGTCAAGCCGCCATACGCCCGAATCGGCCAGCGTTGAAGTCGGCAATGGCCTCGCGGATCTCGGCCTCGCTGTTCATCACGAACGGGCCGTGGCCCACCATGGGTTCCTCGATGGGCTCGCCCTCCAGCCACAGCACGGTGGCGTCGTTGTTGGCCTCCAGGCGCACCAGATCAGCCTCGCGATCGAAGTGCACCAGCTGGCCTTCGCGAACAACCTCGCCGTCGTTGACCAGCACCGTGCCATGCAGCACGACCAGGGCCAGCGTATGTCCGGGCTTGGCGCGCAGCTCGGTGGTGCTGCCGGCTTTCAGGCGCAGGTCCCAGACATTGATGGGCGTGAAGGTGCGCGCCGGCCCCTGGCTGTTGCCAAAGGCTCCGGCAATCACCCGCACCCGGCCTGAGCCGCCTGGCAGTTCCACGGACGGGATCTGTCCATCCACCAGGGTCTGGTAGCCAGGCGCAACCGACTTGTCCCTGGCGGGCAGGTTCACCCACAGCTGCACCATCTCCAGCCGCCCACCGCGTTCGGTGAACGCATGGGAATGGAATTCCTCATGCAGGATGCCCGCGCCAGCCGTCATCCACTGCACGTCGCCGGGGCCGATCAGCCCGCCAGCGCCGGTCGAGTCCTGGTGCTCGACTTCGCCCTCATAGACGATGGTCACGGTCTCGAAGCCGCGGTGTGGATGCACGCCCACGCCACGAGGCTGGGCAGCCGGCTCGAAGTTGGCGGGGCCTGCGTGGTCCAGCAGCAGAAAGGGGCTCAGGGCCGCACCATGGTTGCCATAGCTGAACAGCGAGCGCACGGGAAAGCCGTCGCCCACCCAGTGGGCGCGGGGAGCGCTGTAGACGCCGAGCATCTTCTTGAGCATTTGCTTCTCCTTGGGAATCGTGGCTGCCGCAGCGTTAGCGCCAGCCACTTTTTGCACATGGGAGAATCTTAGAATTTGAACGATGAATGCGGTAGATAGCAAAATTTGCCTTCATCGTTCTGAATAAAGAACAATGACCATGCTGCGTGTGCTGGCCGAAAGGGCGCAGTGCCTAGTTGCCAGCCCCGCGTTGCTGCAGGCACATGGCCGCCCCACGGGCCGAGATACGCCATCACCCGCGCTTGGTCACGCGCGCGATGCTGGCCCTGCGCGATGCGGCGCTGGCCGGCGTGGGCGTGGTGCAGTTGCCGCGCATGTTCGTGGATGGCGAGTTCTCGTGCGGCGAGCTCCTCAGCGTCCTGCCAGGCTGGGAGCCGCGCCGCGAGCTGATCCATGTGGTGTGCGCATCCCGGCGCGGGCAATTGCCCGCCGTGCGGCTGCTCATCGACCATCTGGCCCAGGCCTTCGAGGCCCTGGAAGAAGCCTGAATGAGGCAGGGCCGGGCGTGCGGCGCATAATCTGCGCGCGCCGCCAGCCTGCGCAGGCGCAGCTTCCCGATCCCGCTTCAGTGAACTCTCCCGTCTTTGCCTCCCTCATCCCCGTCATTCTTTGCATTGGCGCAGGCTTTCTCGCCGCCCGCCTGGGCTGGGTGCGGGCCGCTGCCATCAGGGATTTGTCCAACCTCGTTTTTCTGGTGCTCACGCCGGCGCTGCTGTTCCGCACCATGGGCACGGTGCGGGTACAGGAGCTGGACTTTCAGCCCGTGGCGCTGTATTTCCTGGCGACTGCGCTGATCTTCGGGGTGTCCATGGTCCTGGGCGGTTTTTCCACGCGTTCGGCCGCGCGGGGGCTGGCCAATATGTTCAACAACACCGTCATGATCGGCGTGCCGTTGGTGGGGCTGGTCTACGGGGAGGACGGATTGGTCACGCTGTTCACCCTCGTTTCGCTGCACGCGCTGATTCTGCTCACGGCGGCCACCATCGTGTTCGGTCAGAACCTGCGCGAGGCCGTGGGCATCGCGCTGGTCAAGAACCTGGTGCATCCGCTGCTGCTGCTTGCGCTGGCCTGGGCCTTCGGTCTGGGCGGCCTGCCGGTGGCCGTGATGTTCACGGCTGCTGCACTGCCCGTGGGCGCCAACGTGTTCCTGTTCACGCAGCGCTATGGCGTTATGCAGGAGGAGGTGTCCGCCAGCATTGCGGTGTCCACGGCGCTGGCCCTGCTTACCGTGCCGCTGATGCTGTGGCTGGCCCAGCGTCTGCTGGGCTGACGGCTTTCAGCAGGAGCAGCGCCAGCAATCCAGGGGATCAGGGCGCCAGGCGCTGGCGCAGCCAGGTTCCAGCTTCCAGCTGGTAGCACAGGCGGTCATGCAGGCGGCTCTTGCGGCCTTGCCAGAATTCCCAGCGCTCAGGCACCAGCCTGAATCCGCCCCAATGCGGCGGGCGTGGCGGGTTCAGCAGGAATTGCGCGCCGTACTTGGCCGCATTGGCCACCAGTACGCTGCGGCCGCTGATGACCTGGCTTTGCGGACTGGCCCAGGCACCGATGCGCGAGTCCAGCGGGCGGCTGTTGAAGTAGGCGTCGCTTTCGGCATCGCTGACCTTTTCCACGCGGCCCTCGATGCGCACCACGCGCTCAAGCTCCACCCAGTGGAACTGCAGCGCTGCAAACGGATTGCCCGCCAGTTGCTGGCCCTTGCGGCTGTCGTAGTTGGTGTACCAGACCAGGCCGCGCTCGTCATAGCCCTTGATGAGCACGATGCGCGTGCTGGGCCGCAGGTCGCCGCCCACGGTGGCCAGCGTCATGGCATTGGGCTCGGGCACCTGGGCGCTCAGGGCTTCCTGCAGCCATTGGTCAAACTGCTGCAGCGGATCGGCCAGGGAGGCCGATTCGCTCAGTTCCGCGCGCTCGTAGCTTTTGCGCAGATCGGCGATCGAGGTGGAAATGCTGCTCATGGCCAGCATTGTGCCTGCGCCCAGCCTCTCATTTGCTGCGCTAGAGTTGCGCATGCTCACAGACTTCAAAGACCTCCCTTGCGTGCTCATCCTTGCTTCGGGCCGTGGCGAGCGTTTCCGTGCCTCGGGCGGCACCCTGCACAAGCTGTCCGCACCGCTGGGCGGCAGCACGGTGCTCGATCACACGATGGCCGCCGTGCGCGCCAGCGGTCTGCCCTGGCACCTGGAGGATGCAGGCCACCCGGGCATGGGTGACTCGCTGGCCGCCGCCGTGCGCGCCACGGCGGCGGCTCCGGGCTGGCTCGTGCTGCCTGCTGACCTGCCGCTGGTGAGCCCGCAGACGCTGCTGAAAGTGGCCGATGCGCTGCGCAGCGGAGCGCAGGCGGCGCAGCCCATCCATGCAGGCCAACGTGGACATCCGGTCGGTTTTGGGGCGGCCTGCGGCGAGGCACTCATGGCGTTGAGTGGCGAGAAGGGCGGTGCGCCAGTGCTGAAGGCGCTGCGCGAGGCCGGAGATGTGGTCCAGGTGGAGGTGGACGATGCCGGCGTGCTCACAGACATCGACACCCTGGACGATCTGGCGCGGGCAGAGTTGGTGCTGCAGGCGCGCCTGAAGTTGATCTGAACCCTGCCCAGTCAGCCGCGCGTGATCACCGCACAGGCCAGGCGCGCGCCCGAATTGCCGGTGGGTTGCGTGGTGTAGTCGTCCGGGTCCTTGTGCACGATCAGGCCGCGACCCACCACGCTGTTGGGGCCCTGGTCCAATGCCAGGCCGCGCGACACGAAGTCGATGCTTGCCATGCCTTGCGCATCGGATCGCAGGCTGGGCAGGTCACCCGTGTGATGGGTCGAAGAATCGAAGCGGCCATGGGCCTGGCCGGTCGGGTTGAAGTGGCCGCCCGCGCTCAGGCCGTCAGGGCTGGAGCAATCGCCTTTTTCATGGACGTGAAAGCCGTGCTCGCTGTTCGGCGCCAGCCCCTGGACGGAGCCTTGCACGCGCACGCTGCCATCGGCCTGTGCCGTGAACTGCAGGCTGCCGCTGACCTTGCTGCCTTGCGTGGGCTGCAGCTGGGCCATGGCCACATTGCGGGAGGCGGGCGCTGTCGTGACGGCTGCCGGGGTCGATGCGGAGGCTGCGGCAGGAGGCTTGGCCTGGCTGCCACAGGCGCCCAGGGCCAGCACCATGCCCGCAGCCATCAACAGCTTCACGGCGGTGGACGGGGTGGAGGGCTGCGAAGTGGCGGCGTGGCTGGATTGGGAAGCGTTCAAAGGCATGGCGGCAATCTCCTGGTTGGAATGGGAACTGAAAAAGTCACGGGGGCGCACGGCGCGCAGCCGCCATCATGCAGCGTGCGATACGGCGGCCATGTCGGAGAGCGCAGCGTTCTGCGGCCGTGCGCGGCGATGGCGTCAAACGGAGCCTTGCCGCGCGCCTGCGTCGGGCTGGCCCGCGTAGCTGAGCAGGCGCTGGAGCGCGCGGTCACGGATGCCCAGGCGCTTGAGCTCATCGAAGGTTGCGCGCGCATAGTCATGCGTGCTGCCGTAGATGCCCTTGGCCTCGCTGAAAATGCGGCGATAGTCCTCGGGCGCCAGTTCGCCCGTGTGATTGGGGCTTTGCCGGGACAGCGTGAACGCCAGCGCCTGCACCGTGCCCTGGCCGGTGCGGCAGGGCAGCCAGCGGGGGTCATAGACGGCATTGGCCATCTCGCGCTGCCACAGCTTTCTCATGACGTCATGGCCGTGGTGCCGGGGAATGCGGAACACCATGCCCTGGCAGCTGCCACCGGACAGCATGCCAAAGACCAAGCCAGGGTTCTGGGGCGTGCCGCGGTTGATGGTGCTCCACATCTTCAGCGCCCGGTGCCAGCCAAAGACACGCGCCGTGCGGCGTTCGCAGAAATCGAAATCCGGCCGCCAGATCAGCGAGCCGTAGCCAAAGATCCAGAGGTCATCGCTCCCGCCCCATCGGTGCAGCGCCTCGTCCAGCATGGGCTGTGACTCTCGGCGGGCGAATGAAAATTCTGGCAGGGCGGACATGGGCGCGACAGCATGAAAGAACAATGACGTTTTAACGCCTGGACGCCCAAACGGTGCACAAGCGCGTGCTTTGCCCTTGCAGGGCCGGTCTTCTGTCTCCGCCGCACCACAGTTTTTGCCGGCCGTCACTGCTGGGTTTGGGCGTGGCGCGGGGCCCTCGACGGTGGCCCTCTACAATCCACCGGTTTTTCGCAGTCTTTCTGGTTTTCATCCAACAGCTCATTCACGGAGAGTGCTTCATGTCCTTCAGTCATTCCGACGACGACAGCCAACAACGTTTTGCCCTGGGTTTCCTGTTCGCGCTGATTGCGCTCGTCGTCTCCACGGTCGTTGGCGTAGTCGTCTACCAGCGCGGCATTGCGCATGGCCCGGCGAAGATGGCTGGCGGCGCTTCCCCTGTGGCAGCAATGGTGCCCGTGGTCTTGGAGGAAGATGTGGCCCGCGTCGTTGTCGAAAACGGCGTGGTCAAGTTCTACTTCGCATCGGCCAAGGCCGAGCTGGCCGTGGGCGCCAATGAGGCGCTGGCCGACGTGGTCGCCGGTGTGAAGGGCGGCAAGCGCGCCGTGATCTCGGGCTACCACGACGCCACGGGCAGCGCCGAACTCAACGCCGAACTGGCCAAGAAGCGCGCCCTGGCAGTCCAGGCCGCCCTGTCCGCTCTGGGCGTGGCTGAGGAAAAGGTCGAACTCAAGAAGCCCGAGCAGCTGCAGGCTGACGGCAGCAACGCCGAAGCCCGCCGCGTGGAAGTGATCCTGGTGGACTGAGCCTCAGCCTTGCCGCTGTAAACGGCCAAAAAGAAAAGGCCCGGAGCGTTAATCGCTCCGGGCCTTTTCTTTTGATGGCTGCGTCGATCAGGAATTGCGCAGCGGGTCGAACTTCGCGTCACCGTCAGGCTGGGTCCCGGCGTGGGCTCGCGAATTCTCTTGTATGAGTTCGATCTTGTAGCGAACCCCAAAAATCGGCAAGTAAAAATAAATCCTTATGAATCAATAGCTTGCATTTACGTGTGGCACCGTCAACCGCCTCAAATGTGTTGAAAACAGGCTCCAGCCGCCACAAAATGGCGGCCGAGACTCACCCCGACCACATCGGAGATTGAGCTGATCGAACCACTGGAGAGCAGAAATGGCGAAGCCGAGACAGAAAGCATCTGGCAAATGGGAAATTGGGTTGAGACATCCGTCGCTGCCTGGAGGCCGCAAGTACTTCACCTTCGATACGGAAGGGGAGGCCATCAAGTACAGCCAGCAGTGGAAGCTGATGAAAGACTCAGGTCTGGCGCTGCCGAGGGAGCTGCTCGATGGTGACAATGGCTTCGGCAACATCCGCTTGACCCGCGTGCTCGGCGAGTGGGAGCAAAGTGGATACGCCGCCCCATCTCAATTGATTACGCTCTCGACCCTGAATCGGGAGGTTGGCACAATCAAGCTCACAGATGCTTCTTATAAATGGTTGCAAGGATATATACAGTGGCTGAAGGTGTCCAAGCAATTAACTCCGCAGTCAATAAGGCACCGAGTCCAAGCGCTCGGTCGTGCGATAGATGAGTATTTGCGAAACCATCCGACACTGGTAATGCAGAACCCGGCTCGGCTATTGCCGAAAGGTTATTCCACATACAGCGATATCGATACCAAATTGGCACAAGCTGATGGCGGCGAGGCAAAGACCAATGTTCAGCGGGATAGACGCCTGAGACCAGGCGAAGAAGAAAAAATCATCATGGTGCTTTCTGGCTACGAAAGACCAGATAGGACCCGGGGACTTCAGCTTGCGGGTGGCAATGCTCTGCTTACGCTGTTCAAGCTCATCCTGGGTACAGGGCTGCGTTTGAAAGAGGCTGCCACGCTCAAGCGCTCTCAGGTGGACATGGAGTCCAAGGTCATACGCGCCCAGAATTCAAAGCAGTGGCGCGGAAAGGTGAGCTTTCGGGATGTTCCTATGGCTCCCTCAGTGCATGCGGCACTACAGGAGTACCTGAGCACGCGCGCAATGCTGCCAAGCGCATGGCTTTTCCCATTTATGGAAGAGGAAGATGCGAACGGATACCGGATCGTCGGCAAGAGGCTTTCGTTCCGGTTCCGCATTGCATTCAATTACATGGAAATTCATGATCTCCATGAGCATGATTTGAGACACGAAGCCACTTGCCGGTGGCTTGAGATGAGAGACGCAAGCGGAAACTGGATTTTCCGCCTGGAAGAGGTAAATCGGATCATGGGCTGGGCGCCAGGATCCGCGATGGCACATCGATATGCTAGCTTCCGTGCGGAAGACATGGCCGCTAAGCTGTGGAGAGCTTCGGCAGGGCCGGGGGCGGCTGCCGGCGGGGCTTGATCGGACGGACGTTGGGGGCGGCCTGCGGCCCACCGCCGCGGTCAGCTCGGCGTTGCTCGGCCTCTTGCCGGCCGCGCTCCGCAAGGTAGGCCAGCAGGTCGGCGCGCACGAAGACCCAGCCACGCCCGAACTTCAGCCCAGGCAGCTCCCCTTTGCGCGACAGTTCCTCGACGGTGTCCTCCGTGCAGCCGAGCAGCTCGGCGCACTGTTCTGCGGTGATGGTGTCGGTCGTCATGGTCGTTCAAATATGAAAAAGGCCAGCGGGTGCTGGCCATGTGATTGGTTCGTCGTCGCGGTGTGGCGCGCGCTTGTCGTGCCAGTCGTGTCGCTTCTTGCTGGCCATGGTCAGGTCTCCTTGATGCCCGGAAGCGGGCCGGTGGCCTTGGATGTGAGCCCGGCGCGGCCCTCTTCGGTCAGGTGCAGGCGCGTGACGCGCACGGGGCCGTCTGCAGCCACCTCGCGGCTTGCGATCAGCGATGCGGGCCGATCTTGCAAATTCGCGGTTTTGTCAACCAGCGGTTCTTGCAGATTCGGCGATTTGTCAACCAGACCGGCATCGTGCTGGTCCGTGATTTCCACGAACCACGCCTCGGCCTCGGCCATGTCGTTGAAGTGCATGGTCACCGTCGCTCCGCCGCCCCTGCTGCTGAGCACCAATCCGGCGCGGTAGCTCAGCGGCAGCGGCTTGCGCGCCTCCAGCTCGGCCCTGGCAAGCCGGGTGCTCATGTTGTCGATCTGCGATATGACGCCGCGCAGGTCATCGCAGAGGCCGAACTTCACCGCGCCACTGGCATAGTCCGGGTCGCTGCTGTAGTGCTTCTGGAAGAGGCTCATCGCCAGGCTGCTTGCCTCGTACATGGCCTGTGCATGTTCACGCTCGTTGTCGGCCTGCAGGCGGATCAGCTCTTTCTCAATCGCCTGTGCTTGAGATGCCATCATCTCCACGAAGCGCGCATCTGTCCCGAAGCGTGGGTGGCTTAGCGCGCACGCGGCGCGTAGAACCATCGCCAGGCGCTCCGCTTCGGAGGGTGTTGGTACTGTGGTCACTGCTTCACCTCGATTTCTTCGCCACAGAACAGGCGCCACATGTGCTCGATAGCAGCCTGGGCCTGTGCTTCCGTGGCCAGCCCGCTGACGTGCATGGTGGCCCGATAGGTGCCGTCCGGCTGTTTGTCGTAGACGGTGCTGATGATGGGTTCCTGTGCTGTGTTCACGATGCAGTTCCTTTCTGCTGCGCCTGGGCGCGCTGCTTGTCGATGATTGCGTCCCACTCGTCGGATCGGCCGCGAATGTCGATGCGCTCGCCGTTGCTGGTGACGTGGTTTGTGGTGGCCTTGAGCCAGCGGTAGCGTTCGGCGTCCACGCCATCCGGGGAGCGCATCCAGAGCACGAAGACGGCCAAGCCGCCGCTGAGGGCGCCCAGGCCCAGGGCGATCAGGTAGTTGATGTCCACGGTCAGCTCTCCTTGTGCCCAGTGGGGCGCGATGGTTCGTTACCAGACACGGAAGCCTCCAGACTTCTCGGCCCAGTCAGCAAATGCGCGCGTCTCCTCAACGAAGTCGCGGCGCACGGGCAGGGTGTAAAGGCGGGTGCGGTCGTCACGCATGCGCTGCTGTTCGCTGGCCGGCATCTTTTCCCACTCGGCATACAGGCTGTCCTGCAGGTCGGCCACCCAGCGAGCGATCTGCGCCATCTGCTTCGCTTCGGAGGCCGAGACCCGGGCGCCATCGTTTTTGGAAACGCACAGTCCATCCTTGCGATTCCGCGCGACGTACTGTCCAGGCACGAAGGCCTTGCCATAGCCCAGGGGCAGGCCGACGCCGGCATCCAACATCCACGGCCACGAGAATCCGCCGGCGTCGAAGTCGCCTGCCGCCTTGTTTCGCGGGTTCAGGGTGTATCCCATGCTCACGCCCCCTTGGCTGCTGCCTGGGCTGCGATGGCCGCGTCGATGGCGTTGGTGAAGTGGTCTTCCACGCGGCCCTCTGTGATGTTGGCGCCTGGGATCGCTTTCAGGTGCGTGACGCTGAATCCATGGCCGGTCGCGGGCGAGTAGTGCCCTCCCGCGAAACGCAGAACCGCACGCCAACGCGCGGCGTCGTTTACCGCTTCGGCATCCGCCTCGACCTGGGTGATTTCTCGATTCAAGCGGCGCGCAATCTGGTCGCCCGAGGCGCGTTGCACGGTCGCTGAGCATTCATTGCAGCCGAGAAAGAACAGCACACCCATATCGTGGGAGCGCAGCCTGCCTTGCTGTACATCGCTGTTGTTGACGATGGAGCAGTGCCATTGCAGATCGACGCTGCCGCATTCTTGGCATTGGGTCTTCATGCCGAGCCTCCAATCCTGGAAATGCCAGCGTGGTGCATGTCGCCCCGATGCGCCGGGTGCGTCTTGCAGCGCGCGCAGTTGTATGGGTCAGTGCAGCCATCGATGGGTGCTGCCGCAACAGGTGAGCCGCATTCCTTGGCCTGGGCTGCGAGAGCCTTGCCGCGAGCCATCCTGATCGCGCTGCGGACATCCTTGCTGATGGCGCGGTTGACAAGGAACCGAGGAGGCTCGCCTTCGTCCTGTGCAAGCAATTCGACGGCTGTCGCTGTTTGCTGCAGGAAGTCCAGCAGCTCGACGTCGCTGGCATCCACTGCAGGCGCAGCAGGTGCTGCCGATCCCCAGCGCTGCAGCACAGACCGCATGCACGCCAGGCGCCGCTCGGTGGCCTTGGTGATACCTGACACACGATCCCACTCAGACAGCAGTTGCGCGTCCGAGGGCGCAGCAGGTGCCTGGGGCGCTGCTGCCGCAATGGCACGCACGCGACTCTCCAGCAACTGGGCGGCCTCATAGACGTAGGGCTTCAGGTCGGTCTGTCCTTCCTTGATGACGAAACCACAATCCAGGAAGATTGCCCGCACCTCGTCCTGCGACAGCCGGTCCTGGGCACTGGCCTCGTACTGCTCTTCGGTCACTGCCTGGGCCGCTGCAAGCAGGTCTTCCCACTGCCATCCCTCTTCGGAGATGGCCTCGTCCATGGCGCGCGTCAGGCGCAGCGGAACCAGCGCGAACCCTGGCGGCACGGCCGGGGCTGCAGGCGCTTCCAGGGCGGGCGCTGCCTGGGCGGTGGGCGCGGCAGCCATAGAGTGGAATGCAAAGGCGCCATCAAGGAACGCTCCCGCAAACTTGCGTGCCATGTTCTGGCACTCGACCTCTCGGCCGACATAGAGCTGCTGCGCGCCGTGTCCTGCAACGACCGCGTGGCTCCAAAGCATGCTTGCGTGAGATGGCACGACTTTGTAACGCGCGAGCGCCATGGCATCCATTTGCTCATGCGGGTACTCGCCCTGGGGCGCCACAGCTGCAGGAGCTGCCCCGGCCGGCTCCTCGATCTGGGCCAGGCATCGACCCTGCATCGCGGCCAGGTGGTCCTCGTGGCGCACATACGGGCCGCTGGAGTGGGGATTCATGATGGTGCCGTGGAGGGCAAAGCGTTGGATTGCTGTCATGCTGCTTGCTCCGTGGTGTCTGCGGGGTTGAGGAAGTCGGCGGGGAGCAGGACTCCCAGCTCGTTTGCGGGCCGCCAGCAAAGAGGCTCGCACGTCGCAATCACTGCGTTCAGGGCATTGAATGCCTCGCGCAGCGCGTCCGGGACCTCGCCGTCTTCTGGCAGGTCGTCCGCGAAGTGGTCATTGGGGTCGATGGGCTCCGCGCGCACTGGCTCGCATTGCACGAGGCGGACGCCTTCGGGCTTCAGCGCGTGCTCATCCAGCCAGTAGCGCAGGTCTTCGATGTCGAAAAAGAAACGGTCGCTGTCGAACACGCACAGCGGCATCAACTCCTCCGAGAAAGGAGCCTTGGGCATGGCCTGCCACTTGGCATCCCTCCTTTCGGCGTAGCAGGCCTCGCAGTAGGAGCGGTTCTCGACAGGGCCATGTGCAGGGTTCTTTTCACAAATACTGTGAGTCGATCCGCAGTAGCGCGCCATGCGCTCGTCGTCACCCCAGAACCGGCCGTCGCGTGCAACCCAGCCGGTGACGGTCTGAATGCTTGCGGCCTCGGGGGAGCTGGCCAGGATCATTTCGGGCTGTTGCTTCGTTGCTGTCATGAGGTTGCCTCTATGCGCCATAGCGCTTTGGTGGTGTTGATGACGTGGCCTGCGCGCTGCAGCAGCTCGCAGGTCTGGGGTGGGGTCGGGGTCATGGGGTGCGGAAAAAGCAAATCCGCCGAAGCGGGCGGGTCAGAAGAGGCTGCGCAGCGCTTCGGCGGCGGCCCAGGGGTCTATGGCGTTGCCGTAGGCATGCACTGCGCCCACTCGGGAGGGAAGCCCATCATCCAGCGGGCGAGTTCGGCCGGCACTGGCGATGAAAACGTCTCCGGGAGGGGCTGCCCGCGGGTCGCAGAACGGCGCGGGTGGTTCGGGTCGCCTGGGGCGCGGAAATCCCTGGCCACCACGGTCGGCAACAATCCACACTCGCCGGCGTAGATGAGGCGCACCAACATCCGCAGACGATCGTTCGGGTCGGCGAACTCTGTAGCCAAGCTGTCCCAGACGGCTGGTGATCTCGGCAAGCCACGGGCTGATGCCTGGGACGTTCTCGAAGCAGATCCCTTGCGGCTGGCGCGCGGCGATGAGGTCGAGCCATGTATGAGCGAGGCCGCTGCGTGCGCCAGAGAGGCCGGCGCGGCCGCCGTGAATGGCTGCTGCGACGCTGTTGTCTTGGCAGGGGGGGCTTCCAGTCCAGATGCCTGGCACGCTGGCGAGACGGGCGATGCGCAGGGCCAAGGGCCAGCCGGCAATCCCGGCGAAGAAGTGGCATTGCTCATATCCAGCAAGCTCATCTGGTCGAACATCTTCAATGCTCCTTTCGTCCACCACACCAGGCGCGATGTGCCCGGCAGTGATGAGGTTGCGCAGCCACTGGGCCGCGTACTTGTCTATCTCGTTGTAGTAAACGGTCATGGCTGGTTTGGGCCAAAAAAAAGCCCTCGCGGCATACCGGGAGGGCGTCGGGGGATTAGCGAAATTGGGCCGCAGAGGGCGTTTCGATGTCTCAGGCAAGATGCTTGCATCTCAACCACAGAGGAGACACCCATGAATGAAGCAGCTGTGAAGCCACTTAGGGAGGCGACTCTTCGAGACTTCCGAAAGAACGCCCGCAACGTGGATCGGCATCGGGAGCAGATGAACGATCCAGCCAGCACCCCCGAGTACCGCCAGGCCGTGAAAGAGGCCCTTGAGGAGTGGGAGAAAGAGCAGGCGCTGAAGTCGTAGGGGAGGTATCAGGACAGCGCCCATGCGCTGTGCTCATGCCTCGGGGGTCAGGCGGGGATCGTGACGATGACGGTGTGCACGCCAGTGCCGCTGGCCTTGAACGAGTTCTCGGGCAGCTCCTCGACATGGCCGCCGTGCTCCTGCACGAAGGCATTGAATGCCGTGGTGCGCGCATCGGTGCGGAACGTGACGCCGGCAGCCATGACCGAGACCAGCAGGCCGCCGGGCTTCAGGAACTGGTGGGCGTGCATGACGTGCTTGATGTCGGCCTGCTTCAGGAACGGCGGGTTCATCACCACGCGGTCATAGACCGGCTCGGGCGCGACGTTCAGGAAGTCAGCCACCCGTGTGCGTCCCAGATCGTGCGGGGCGCCCAGTGCGAGGATCGCGGCATTGCCCTGCTGGATCTCGTAGCAGTCCACCTCAGCGCCGGCCTCTGCACATGCGTAGGCAATGGCGCCCAGGCCGGCACTGGGCTCCAGCACCCGCATGCCCGCTTTGATGCCAGCCAGGCGCATCAGCCGCTCCACCACTGCAGGGGGCGAGGGGAAGAAGTTGAATTCGTCTTTAGGCACTTCGACGCTGCCGGACAGAATGATCTGGTCCAGGCGGTCAGCAGCCGGCGCGCTGAAGACGTGGGCCTTGGCCTTGCGGTCCCATTTGCCGCCGGCCGCTTCCAGCACCTTGTTGACCTTTGCGTACAGGGCGCGGTCGAGCTGGCCCACCAGCTGCACCTGGTTTTCATTTGCCTGCGCGGCACTCAGCACGGCCAGGACATCGTTCGAAACTTGCATGGGTACTCCAGAAATGATGAAGCCCGCGATGCGGGCCTCTGGGGTTGGTGCTGGGTGGCTTACTCGGCCGCCTGGGCGATCTGGAAGGGACTACGGTCCGCTGCGCCATTGATCCACAGAGGAGGTTTGCCGCGCCCGGTCCAGGTCGCGCCAGTGGCTGGGTCGCGGTACTTCGGGGCGCCCACACTGCCCTTGGCCTTCTTGCCCTGGGCCGGGAAGACATCGGCAGCGGTCAGGCCGTGCTCTCGGATCAGCGCGCGGGCTTCGGTCACGGCCTTCGCCTTGGCCTCGGCCTGGGCGGTGGCGATCTGGGCTTCGAGTTCGGCTTTCTGGGCCAGCAGGGTCTGCATTTCGGTCATGGATGGTGCTTTCAGGCGCCGCGCGGGCGCCGTGGGTGGTTCAGTGGATGGGGTGGATCAGTCCTGCCCAGCGGTCGCTGCGAAGGCTTCTTCGGGCGTCTGCTGGTTGACCGGGTGGAACGGGTCGGTGGGCGGCTCGTCGCGGCCCTGGACCGGGAACGGGTTGTCCAGAGGCTGCTGCTCGCCGGCCAACTCGGGTGCGGTCAGCATGATGGGCACCTCGTTTTGCACCAGCAGGGCCAGCTTGCCCATGGCCTTTTCCGTCAGGTGGTTGGAGCAGCGGACGCGGAACTTCACCTCCACGGTGCCGCCCTCGCGCGGCGTCAGCTTGAACCGGTCCACTTTGCAGTCGGACAGCGGGATGTCGCTCGCGCCGCCCAGGCCGTGGCCGATGGTGAGCGTGTAGCCGTCCAGATCCCAGCTCCATTCGATGGGGCGCATGCTGGGGAAACGCAGGTTCGGCAGATCCGAGACCTGCTCGATCCCTTCCAGCGCCTGTTGCGCGCCGTCGCCAGCTGCAGCAGCACTGCGGTGGTAGATGGCGGACAGCAGGTGCCCGTCGAACTGGCTCAGGATGCTGTTGGGCGCGTCGATCTTGAAGAACAGGTCGGTGGCTGGGTTCAGCTGGTTCGGCCCGTTTTTCTCGCTGCGCACGTTCACGTTCGTGAGCTTCGCGTTGGTGAACTCTTCGATTTCAAAGGCCATGGTGGTCCTCGGTGGTGGTGGTGGAAACAGGGATGGGCTGGCCCAGGGCCTGGGCGGCGTACTCGCGGCCGAGCTTTTCGGCCTCCAGGGAGACGCGCAGGAATGCGCGGGCGACCTGCTCATGCGTGAGGTTTTCCGCGCCGATGGGCAGGCCCGTGATCAGGCCTGCCAGCTGCGCGGCGAACTTGGCGGCCGGGACGGTGGCGGCGGTCATGCCCCAGGCATCTCCGCGCGCAGGGCCTCGTACTTGGCGTTGAGGTTCCTGCGGTCTTCCTCGACAGGCAGGTCGCCGATGAAGCTGGCCACCTCGTCCAGCTTCTCCGGGCTCTTGGCCTTGAGCATCTGGGCGAGCAGCTCGGGTGCGCTGTAGCCGATGGCGACCGGCTGTGCTGGAGCCTGGGCGGGCGCGGCCGGCGCTGCAGCGGAATCGATCACGCCGTCGTGCTGCTGGTCGTCGCCTGGCGGCATGTCGTCGGGCATCACCGTGAACTCGCCGTCGATGATCGTGCTGGTGTCCAGGTTCTGGTCCTTGCCGGCCTCGGCCATGCCGTCCAGCGCCGCGGCGGTCTGGAATTCGATGGACAGCGGCAGGTACTTGGCCAGGCGGCGGATGACGGTCTTGCGGCCCATCTCCGTGAAGTGTTCCTTCCAGACCTTGCTGGGGAACTTGTTCTTGGCATCGGCCGCAGCCTGGATGCGCTCGACCTGCAGGCGGCTCATGAACTCGAAGCAGTGGCCGCCATCCTTGAGCTTGGCCACGGCGTAGAAGCCGATCACCTCGCCACGCTCGCCCATGGCGGGCCGGTGCTCCAGCTTCTCGTCCAGGCCGTAGACCAGGTCGAAGGTGTCCTGCTCGCAGACCTCGTGCGCGGCGATGCTCATGATCTGGCCACTGCGCCGGGCCAGGTCGATCAGGCCCTTGTAGCCGATGATCACCTGCACGCTGTTGACCCAGCGCTCGACACCCTGCGCATCCTTGCGCTTCGTGTTGAAGGGCACGAGGTAGGCGTGGCCCAGCACTGTGTTGGGCTCCAGGCCCATCTGGGCGCATTGGCCTATGGCGCCGACCAGGCTGGCGACGTCGCACTTGGCCAAGGCCGGCGTGGTGGTGGCCGCGATCTGGGCTACCTTCAGCAGCCGCTCGGCGTTGAGGTGCTTGGGCAACATCTTGGCGATCTCGCCACGCTTGCTCTGCAGCAGGTGCGCGATCTGCTCCTTGGGCTTCATCTGCGCCAGGGGGCGGGCGGCGGCGGGCGCCTGAGGAATGGTGGTGGTCATGCAGGTTGCTCCTGGGTGTTGCCGCGCAGGGCGGTTTCGTACTGGTCCACCAGCTGCTTGAACTGCAGCAGCTCGGCTTCCATGGTTTCGATGTAGTCGTCGTCGCGTGGCACGCGCCAGCGGGTGAAGTCGCGGCCCACGGCGGCCAGCGCCGGGCAGTAGATGCAGAAGTCCCACCAGCGCCTGCCGGTGATCCACATCCCGCCCTGCACCTGGTCCATGAACTCGCTGATGTCGTTGTCCAGCAGGCTGGCGCGCAGGCGCAGCGGGTCGATGAGGCACTTGTACTCGGCACCGCCGTCCGGCTCGATCAGGCCGTCTGCGCTGGCCCCGAAGAAGCCGTCGGGCGTCGTGATGAAGCCGCAGGGCAGCACCTCGACGCCGGCATGCACCTCATGCGCGGCGCGCGCCATAGGCTCCAGCTCGTGCCCGCGCCGCATGGCGTAGGTCTCGAATCCTTCGTCCAGCGGTTCGCGGCTGCCGCGCTCGATGGCCAGGCGCAGGGCGTAGCTCTTGGCGGCCTCGCTGAAGTCGCCGATGGGCAGCCCGTCGATGGCGCGCTGCACGGTCTCGGTGAGCTTGGGGCGCGTCTTGTAGCCGGCCTGGGCCGCCGCAGCATCCGTGGCCATGCCGGCGCGGATGCCTGCCACCAGGGCCGCCTGCTGCTCCGTCAGACCTCCAACGCGCTCGCGCGCCGTGGCGAACATGCTGGCCGTGATGACGCCGGAGCGGTCGCGCTTCCATTCGTCCGTGCCCTGGGCGCTGTAGTGGACGATGAACTGGTGGGCGTCGGCCAGCGTGGTCATCGTTACCTCACTTCCGCGCGGCGCGGTACTGCTCTTCGGTGATCTGCTCGGCCTTGGCCTTGCCGCCGGCCTTGGCTGCCTCGGCCTGCTGCGCGGCGATGAAGCGGTCAGCGTCCCAGACGCGGTGCTGGTTGACGTAGGAGTTGCCTTCTTTGCCGGTGTGGCGGACGTAGATGTCACGGGGGGCTGCAATGCTCATGTGGAACCTCTGTGGGGGAAATGAAAACGGCGCTCAGAAAGCGCCGGAAGTGAGGGCGGCCAGGCCGGCGCACATTGCGCTCAGGCCGAGCCAGAGGAAGAGGTGGAGTAGGGTATTCATGGCGTGGCCTGCTCCTCTGCCTCCGCATCCGCATCCGCCTTCTTGGCTGCCGCCACACGCTGCGCGGCCTCCTTGGCGACCACCTCCTGCACGAACTCCAGCACGGCCAGGGGGCGGTATTCCTGGGTGAGGTGGCCTTCACCGTGCACGCGCTTGATGGGCAGAGGGATGCCCTTGGGCTGCTGGCCGTTGCGCAAGGTGATGGACATGTAGGCGTTGCGCAGGAGGTGGTTCACTGCCCCATTGGCCAGCAGCTGGATGTCGTCGTCGGCGTAGTACTTGCTCATGCTTTTTCTCCCGTGGATTTCTTGAGGGCCTTTTCGGCGAGGTCCACTTCCCAGAAGTGGTTCCAGGACGTTGCGTGGCCGACACCCTTGAAGCCGGCCACGCCCGCGCTGTCTTTGACGATGGCCAGGAGGGCCTGCAGCGCGTGCGCCAGCCCGCCGTTGATCTCGGCCATGCGCAGCAGCTCGTCGGTGTTGGGGTGCTCGCGCGTCATGGCGCGGCCCAGGTGCTGGCCATAGCCGCCAGGTGGCGGGCCGCAGCCTTGTCGATTGCGGCCTGGACGGCGGCGCGGGCATCACGCTCCATCTGGCGCAGCTTCTGGCCTGGGTCCAGTGCCCGCAGTTCCGCGTCCTTGGCCTTGATGGCCTGGATCAAGGCCTTGCATCGGCCTTCCTCATGGAAGAGGCGCTTCCACAGGTCGTCGTACTTGATCAATTTTTCGTAGTCGCGGTACGGGTAGACGCATCCCTGATAGCTGGATCGCAGTGCGGCAAACGATTCGGGATCACAGAGCGCACTGCTGAATACGTAGCAGCGCTTCAGCGACTCCACATCCGAGCGAGTGATATCCCGATAGCCTTTGATGCTGCCGCTCCACCAGTGATCCTTGAGCTTCTGGGTGGTGCCGTCCTTCATGGCGATGGTGAGCTCTCGCCCAGCGAAGGCCACAAATCGGCCACTGCCGTGCGAATAGACGAGCGCAGCACGGAACGGGCCGTCGGAACCGATATAGTCATTGCCCACGCGCTCGTAGGTCAGCTGCAGCGGGCGGTTGAGCACCAGGGCCTCTTCATCGTTGAACTGGACCACGGCCACGACGGACAGCGGCGCCAGGGTTGTCGAATCGGGCATGTCACTTCTCCTTGAAACACGAAAAACTGCCGGCCTCGTAGACCGGGGTGAGGCCCTCGCATGCCCGGGCCGCGGCGCGCGCAATGCGCTGCTCCTGCGCCGTGGGCTGGGGCTCCTGCGCTTCGGCGTGGCTGCAGCCTGTGAGGGCCAGCAGGAGCAGGGCGGCCAGCACAGCGAGCAGCCAGCCGCCGGGCACGCCATCGGCGTCTGGCTCATGCACCGGGCCGGGCCGCGAGCACTCGCGCAGGTAGCGGGCGTCGGGATCGGGGTTGAAGGGCTCGGAAGGGGTCACTCGTTGCATTGCGGTGGCTCCTGAAAAGCGAAACCCGCCGGGAGGTGCGGGTTCTGGGGGAGTTGGATGGGCGGGGTCATGGGGACTCCTCGGGTTGCAGCAGCCCGTGCTCAACGATGTGTAGCGCGCCGATGGCGGCCGCGAGCGGGATCTGGCCCACGTATTCGTTGATGCAGTTGTTGAGGTCCTGCACCAGCTCGCCAATTTCTGGGTATGGCCTGCCACCAAAATTCGGTCTGGCTACCTTCGCTTCGGCGTTTTCTGCGGCCAAAGATCGGCGCGCCAGGAGCCATACGCACTGCACGTCACTCAGGCCAGCGTTCGATGGGTGGGGGTCATGCACCAGGCGCCCGTCATTCATCACGACCATGTGTGGCGTACCGCGCGGGGAAGTGCCGGACACAAGGTAGTCGGCCTCAAATGAGCGGTTTCCCGGGATCATCACAGCGCTGTAGCCCTGTGACTCTGCGAACGACTCGAAAAGCTCCCAGCATTGTTGAGGGCTGCCGCTGGCCGCGAAATCCGGCACCTGGTCGATGCGCAGGCCCAGCATAAAAGCCATGGCGCACTGCATACAGTTTCCAGACCCCGCTACCTGCTTATATCGAACGTTTGCAGGAGTATCGGAACTACGGAGTGGGATTCCAGCGTGGTGCAAGCCATCTCTTGCATGGGCAGGAGCGGAGCAGCGACGACAGTTGTCCGGGTCGGTGCAGCCGTCCAAAGAAGCTGCTCTAGATTCCATCGTCATCTCCTCAAATGGCATCGGCGCTGAACTCCAGCGCCTGGGGTTGTTGGGCGAGCGCGGCGCGTACCAGCTCGGGCGGCATCGGCTCGGAGAACTGGCGCTGCAGCGCGGCTTCGAGCGTTGCGCAGCGTTCCTCCAGCTCCATCAGCCGGAACTCGGCCAGGGCAGGGTGTTTGGCGACGGTTGCGGCGTCAGGCAGCATTGATGCCCTCCGGGTAGCGGTTGGCGATGTGGGCCAGGACGGCGGTGCGCAGCTGCAGGGCCGGCTGGCTGATCATCAGCGCGCCGAGCGCCGTGATGCTGTCGTGGTCGCCGTCGGCGATGGCCTCGGCCAGCATTTCGTCGAACGACATGGGCAGTCCGAACGGGCCGGGCATGCGCTCGTGGAACCAGTCCGTGGGCGTCATGAAGGCCGCGGCGCGCTGCAGCTTCTGCAGGGCGCGGGCCCTGTCCTCCTTCGCCGCAGCGGCGCGGCGGTCCATCTCGTTCTCCCAGCGCTCCGCATCCGCGCAGGGGTTGGCGGTCATCAGCATGGCTGAATCTCCTGTGGTGGTGGTTTTGGCCGCTGCGGGCCGGGAAAAGAAAGGCCCGGAGCGGTGAAGCTGCGGGCCAATGAAAAAAGCCGGCGCCCGGATGGGCACGCCTGGGGAGTTCGAAGGGGAGGGAGGAGATAGTCCCCCAGGGCCCGGCTGGAAAAAGGAGCCGTGTTCGCGCGCAAATCGCTTGCATCCATCTCCGGTGCGCGCACGGCTGAAAGGGTTGATGGCCGCCGTATTCGCCCTGGCTTTCCCTCTACAACGGTTTGGCGGACTCTCACCGCTTGCGGGTGGGCAACTACCCGTCACGATTGGCCATCAAGGGTGCTGGCTGGCCCCTGCAGATACCACCTGCAGCGCACTTTCGGGGCGGGCCACTCCAAGGCGCGTGCCCACCAGTCAGCACTCTTGATGGCCCCGGCGCCGTGCCGGGGACGTTTCGATCCTGCCGTCAATCCGCTCACTCGGGATTGGCAGCGCGTGCCAGCTCCACCAGCTCGCGCAGGCAGTCGGTCTGCTTTCGCATCTGGGCCAGCATCTCGGCCAGCACCGGCTGCGCGGCTGGCTGCTCGGCGGCGAAGTCCTCGCCCAGGGTCTGGGCCAGGCGGTGGAGGATTTCGGCGTTGAGGCTGCGGCCGCTTTCCCGCGCCGCCTGTTCAATTCGCTCCCGCATCTGCGGCAGCATGCGCAGGCCGAGCGGGGCAATCTGCCCAGTGGGCGCGGTGGTGGTCCTGGCCATCCCGATCACAGCGCCAGGCGCCGCTCCAGGTCCTGCAGGGCAGCGCAGGATTCGCGCAGCTGTTCAGACAGGTCTCCGATGTGGCCTACCAGCGGCGCGGGGGCGACGGGGGGCGGGCTGTTGCCCGCACCTTCCGCACGCTCGCAGGCTGGTGTGAGCACGGGGCTGAGGCGCTGGGTCAGGCGCTGGATGATGCCGGCGAGTTCGCGCAGGCCGCCGTCGATGTGGCCCACGGCCATTTCGACCTGGCTGATCGGCTTGGGGCTGTCGAATACCTGAGTGTGAAGGCGCAGGTCCTGGGCCTGGGCGGATTGGGCTGCTTGGCCATGGCGAATGCCAGTTTGAACGTGAAGGGTCACGGTGGTCTCTCCTGTGGTGGTGGCGGAAGTGGCGCTCAGAACGAGCCGTGGCGCGTGCCCTTGCGCAGCGAATCCCAGATCAGCGTGCCGCGCTTGGTGCTCTGCACCTGCTCCTTGCTGGCGGCGCGACGGGCCTTGTAGACCGCCCGGGTTTCATTCGGCAGGCGCTCGGGGGTGTGGACGTTGGCTTGCATGGCTTTCCTTTGTGGTGGTGGTTGAGAAACAAAAAAGGCCTCCCGCATCGAGAAGCCTCTTTTGTTTGCCCCGATGACGCTCGGGGCGGGCGGTGGCATAGCGCCGTGACGATGGTCAGGGCACTCCGGGATTGATCTGCGGCGTTGTCGGGAAACGGTGGATGAATTGATCCGTCACGAGGTCCGCGACCGCCATCGCCAGCTGCGCCGCCTCCGTGGCGCCGACATGACCTTGCCGCATCGCCACCGGCAGCATTTCGCGCACCGTGGCAAACCAAACCCTGCGGACCTCATAGTCGGCGTTAAGCCACTGCAGGCCGTCGTATTCCGCTTCTGCCATGGAAATCTCCTTCGTTGTGAAACCGCAGGACCCTGATCCAAGGCCCTGAGGTTTTCGTCCTGGCTCTTCCCGGCGAACCGGCTCCAGGACTCACAAACCCCTTGATCGTCGGTGCATCCCTCCGCGATCTCTCACGGGCTAGGAAGGGGGCTCACCTTCATGGCACCACAGCAGCGGGCATTCGCCTTCTTCTGCCTTCCCATCGTTTCCGACGCCGCTTGACCATCTGGGCGGTGACTGCCCTGGCGCTGATGCGCTGTGTGGGCTGCTGGGATGAATTAAAGCATGCTTTCAAATCTTGATGCAAGCATTCTTTCATCTTGGGTGAAAAAAGACGAGAATCCACAGCAGAGACCGGGCGTAGGCATGCCGGCAGCAGGCGCCTGGCAGGTGGACGCAAAAAAGCCCGCTCAGGGCGGGCTCAGGAGGATGTATGGAAGATCAGAAGGAAGTCGCAGCCGAGAGTCCGGCTCGTCTCAGTCCGGGATTTCTGGCCAAGATGAAGGGGCAACTCCAGGGCGCTCTAGGAGACCAGGAGCGATGCCTGCAAGATTTGCTGCTTGCGAATGTGCTGCCTCCAGAGACCCTGGAGTCCATGCGGCTCTGCAATGTGCAGCTGGAGTCACTGATTGGAACCGTCGATCAGATGCAATGCGATGTGCGTCGTGAAATAGACGCAGAGGCCGAAAATCTGCCCGCCTGGCTGATTGAGGCAATCGATGAGGTAGTGTGCGAGATGATGCCGCCGGATGCAGTTCTTTTTGAGCTGATTGGTCCAGTTGGACGCATAACGCTACGGCGCAATGGAATTCATTCGGGAATTCCGAAAGGACTCTCTCCAGTCAATTTTGCTGCTGCCTATCTTCCGGTCTTAATTTTAAAAGTGGCTGCCGCCGTCCTTGTCATGACCAGCGAAGGGGCCAAGGCGAGATGATGCCTGCGGCTTCTCGCAGGGGGTCGCTTCAAACGCGGCGGCCAACTCAGAAGCCTCTGGTGAAAAATAGATTGTCACGGATGTGGACTCTGCATCTGATGCTGAGTAAATTGCGGCACCCGTCCATTCTCCGTGAATGGCCGCATAGTCCATGTAGGCTTTCATAATCTCCATGGATTGAGGCAGGGAGTTGGCAGTCTTGCCAATATTCTTCTGATACCAAATTTCGTTGGTCATATTTTTCCTGTCTATTTGTCAATCAAGCTTTGGGGTTGTGCGGGGATGCTTCTAGCTTGTAATGCGCCCAATCCAACACCTGACTAACGATCAACCCATCATCGGCGTCTATGTATTGGTGGAGATGCTTGGCAAGTAACTCGCATGTTGTATTGCTGTGCTTAATGCTCCAAGCCGATTTCAAGTGCCTCACCCCTCCAAGGCTTTCGATGGCCTTGATTAAACTTGAATAATCCTTGGACTTCCTTAAGTCGTATTCAATAAAGTAAACAGCCATGAAAAACTCCCTTTCTGAAATTGAAAAAGAACCTACCGTTTGGACTCTTCCTGCTGGATTCCTTTTGCACATTGATGGATTTCCCTACGAGACTGCCGCAGAGGTTGCCATCAAAGGATTTGTGAATCCGTTTGATCACTTGCAAAGGAAGCGCCCACAATGCTGTGGAGTTACCGTATCGGGGTATTCTTGTACAGGGAAAGAATCCTAGCTCGCCTTTGCTCTTTTATTCTTGCGCGCCAGAGCGCGTAAGAAAATATCAATACATTGAGTCCGAAGGCCATCCAAGAGTGCAGATGGAATAACCATGGTCTTACGCCAGGCTGTGGTTGAGCTGACAAGGCTACATACAAGAGGAGAAACATGGGAATCGCTGTCACAAAAACTCGCGCCGTAATCCGTAGGCTCGGCGATTTGCGCTTAGCCACCGATCTCAGAATGCGGTTCTTGATACCCCTTCTGCCCCTGCTCTTTACATTCATAGACGGATGGTTTGCGAAAGTAATACTTCTACCAGCTGCGCTTGTCATTGCCGTCGCCGCTTGCGCATTAACGGTGATTGAAATGATTCTGGAATTCAGGTCTGCGAACAAAAAAGATTAATGCCACATCGTCCACCATGCCTTGAATTTGCCGGTTGAGTTGCTATGGCTATTTCGCATCTCTTGTCCGAGGCGTGAATTGATAAATCTTCGCAGAAAGCCTAGGCTTGCTTTGAGTGCTGAATTGGAATTGCTAGGGGTTGCATTCCAAGGAATCCCCTCACACTATTTTCAACTCTTATTATCTCTGTCTGATCAAGATTTGAAAGCTCTTTTAGCAAATCGTCGGATAGAGGAAATTTTGATTTAGGGCGTGGCTCACCCTCTCCAGTTGCAAGCCAGAAGTGATCGACGCGCAGCGCCTCGGCTGCCCTCGCACTGTTTTCCGCAGTGAGCGCAACCGTGTCGCCACGGATCACCTGTCCTATGGCCTGGACCGATGCGCCAACAGCTTCTGCAACTGCTGCGCGGGATGAGCCCGCAAGTTGGATGGCTTGGTTGAGTCGTTCGCCGTATGTCACAAAAGTCAGCTTACATGGCGGTTGCCCATGGTCGAGAAAGCATGCTTGCTTGTTGCTTTGAAAGCATGCTTTAATCTCGGCTATGAACTCTGAACAGATCATCGCCGCCTTGGGCGGCACATCCGAAGTGGCAAAGCTCTGCGAGTGCTCCCCGCAGGCTGTGTCCCAGTGGTTTGGCGTCGATCCAGCAACTGGCGCGCCACGGACCATCCCCAAGCCCCGGTTGCTTTTTCTCAAGGCGGTGCGTCCAGAGATCTTTGCCGCGCCAGCTCCGGCCCCCGCTCCCCAGGAGGCCGCATGAAGCTCTTCTCCTTCAAAAAGCGCCAGAGGCCCGAGCCTGTGCCGGAAGACTTTCCCGCACTCAGCGAAATCGACGAGAAGGCCATCGAGATCCTGAAGTCGCTCAAGGGCATGCGGATGTGCGACGCCGAACAGGCCTTGTTCGGCGCCCACAACGCGCTGCTGCATTGGCATGAAAGGGCTCCTTTCGCCTGCCTGCCGCCGTCGATGAGCCTGGCACCCAAGGGTGCCGCCACCCCCGCCCAGGAGCCCGGCCATGCGTAGCCGCACCGCCAAGAGGCCGGGCCCGCTGCTGCACCAGCAGCGACTGCACAGCGCCCGGCAGCGCCACCGCAATACAGCCCTGCAGCGCTGGGAATCTGAAGTTGCCTACTACGAAGCCTTGGCCTTGCAGAAGGCGATGTTCGCGCCGGTGTCTCCTGCTGTGCTTGCAGCTGTGGTCGCCTACGAAGCGGCGGCAAAGCGTGTCGCGTCCACATGGGGCGAGGTCAGCTGGAACTTCTCCGGCTCCCTGGACGCGCCTTCCACTCAGCCTTCCTCGCTGTGCCCGCGCCCGGTCACGGTTACCGCACTGCCGCACGACCGCGTCGTCATCAAGGTTGGCGATGCGGAACTGGAGCTGACCAACGAGGAGGCCGCACGCCTGTTCTCGATTGGCCGCGACTTCGGTGGCGAGCTGCAGGCGTAGGGGACAGCAGTGCCATCCCGCTACGCCCGCCGCCGCGCCAGCCCATACAGCAACGAATCCAGCTCCCTGCGGCTGACGTCCCATTCGTCGTCCAGGGCCTCGTCCTCCACGACCACCACAGCCACCAGGACAAAGACATGAACCAGAACTACCCCATGCCGCAGTACGCGCGCAGCCGTAATCCAGAGCTGGACTTCACGCACATGCGCGTGAACCTGCACAGCTTCACGGCCAACATGCTGGAGGCCGAACTGCACAGCCGCCTGCGCTATGCCGACCCGCGCACCAGCCGCAATCAGATCATCACCGAGGTTCTCGACGACTGGGCCAACCGCTGCTGGAACGAATCGAAGATGAAGGTGGGCCTGGTGCCCGAGAACCCCTTCGAAGTCGTGCAGGTCCGCCTGCGCCCGGGCCGGGACGTCGAGAGCGACTATGTCGAGGTGCGGGCTTCGGTGCGCACGTTCACGCTGGACGTGATCGAGGCCTACGTTCGCAACCTGAACGAGAGCGTGGACCCCGACGCCAGCCGCGGCGCGGTGATTCGTCAGATCCTGAACTGCTGGGCTGTTGAGCAATGGCATAGGTCCAGTATCACGATGGCCCGCGTGCCCAGCAATCCATTCAGCGCGGCATCGGCTCCCAGGGGCGAGGAGGGCGGCAATGTCTGAAGTCGTCAGCCTCGACCGCATCAAGGCCCTGGCGGCTGCCGCGCGTGCCGCTGGCCAGCCCATCGAACAGGCATGCCCTTGGCCGGCCACCACTCCTGCAGGCCAAGCCTTCGCCGCTGCCTATGAAGGGCGTGCGCAGTGACCGATACCACCGAGAAAACCAAGCGTCCGGCGTTCCAGTTCTACCCCGCGGACTGGCGCAAGGATGTCGAGCTGCAGTCGTGCTCCATGGCCGCTCAAGGCCTGTGGATCAACGCCATGTGCATCGCACATGAATGCGAGCCCTACGGCCACCTGATGGTCAACGGCCGCCCCATGAACACCGCTCAACTGGGCCGCCAGGTCGGACTTTCCGTGAAGGAATGCGAGGGCCTGGTCTCCGAACTTCTGGACGCTGGCGTGGCCCGCCGCACCGAGGAAGGGGCGTTGTTCTCCAAGCGCATGGTGCAAGACGAGACCACCCGAAACGCCCGTGCTGCCGGTGGAAAGACTGGCGCAGAGCACGGCTCGAAGGGGGCTTCCCATGGAAAGAAAGGGGGGCGTCCTGTGCAACCGAAGGGGGGTTCTGAAACCCCCCTTACTGGAAACGAGAGTACCCCCCTTCCAGGCTTCGAAGAACCCCCCCCTTCTTCTTCATCTTCTTCTTCTACTTCTCTTAATTCCGTACCTGACGGTACGGGCGGCCAAGCCGCCACCTCGCCGGGCGACATGCCCCGCGATGAGCTGTGGAAGGCGGGCAAGTCGCTGCTGGCACAGGCCGGAATGCCTGCTGCGCAGTGCGGCTCGTTCGTTGGAAAGCTGGTCAAGGACTACGGCGACGCCGTGGTGGTGGAGGCCGTGCGCGCCGCTGTGGTGGCCCGGCCAGCAGACCCCGTTTCGTACCTCAAAGCCGCGTGCCAGGGCACTGCCGGCGAACGTCGCCAGCCCAACCGCCAGGAGGCGCTGGAGACCCGCAACCGCAACGTGGCCGACGCCTGGGCGGCCGGAGGAGATGACCATGCAGGCAGCTGACCGACCGGCCTTCGGGCAACTCGTGACCGACGTGCTGGCGTACTACCGCCAGGACGCCAGCCGCTTCGTGCTGGACCTGTGGTGGAACGCCTGCCAGGGCTTCGACCTGGAGCAGATCCGCACTGCCATGCAGCGGCACTGCACCGACCCCGAGCGCGGCCAGTTCGCCCCGAAGGTGGCCGACCTGGCGCGCATCCTGCAGGGCACTGCCACTGACCGCGCTGCGCTGGCGTGGGGCAAGGTGCACGAGGCCATGAGCTCTGTTGGCGCGTATACCGACGTCGTGTTCGATGACCCGGCCATCCATGCCGTCATCGAGGACCTGGGCGGCTGGCCCAAGGTCTGCCGAATGGACCTCAAGGAGCTGTCCTACCTGCAGCACCGCTTCACTGAGTCGCACCGGGCCTACACAGGCCGGGGCCAGTTCGAGTTCCCGCGCCGGCTCATGGGCGACCGCAGCCCCGACAGCGAGTACGAGAAGCACGGCCTGCGCCTGCCGGCACCTGCGCTGGTGGGCGATGCCGCCCGCGCCAAGCGCGTGTACCTGCAGGGCAACGCTGCAGGCAAGACGGCGATCAGCTACCAGCCGCTGGAGGCCATCGAAGCCGCGCCGGCCGGGCTGCTGCCCGCAGGAAGGCCACAGGCAGTGGCATGAGCAACACCCCGAACCCCAGCGGCCGCCACGTCGCCATGTTGCAGAACCTGCGCGATGCGCTTTCCGCCGGCGCGGCGCGCGACCCGAAGCAGTGGGCGCGCGACATCTTGGCTGAAGCACAGCGCGGCCGGAAGGTCTCCGCGATCCGCCTGCGCTTCGCCCGCGAGGCGCTGGGCCGGGAAGCAAACGAGCAATTTTGAGAGGACCACCCGAGATGATCATCCCCATCCACAGTACCGAGCTGCGCGCCCTGGGCGCCGTGCTCCTGGCCAAGGCCACACCCGGCCCCGTGATGGACGCGCTGCACTGCGCCCACATGGAGACCGAGCTGGGCCATTGCATCCGGTTCGCGATCCGCGTGCTGGAGAGCAAGGATCTGCCCGTGGACGTGCTCACCGTCTACGAGTTCATCCAGCAGCGCACGTGCTCCATCCGCTTTCCCGTGGGCAGCAAGCAGGCCACCCTGCAACTGCTGGCCGAGCTGATGCAGTACTCGGCCACGCCCGACGCCGCGCTGGCGTACTTCCTGAGCCGCGCCAATGTCGGCGAGGACGAGCTGGCCGCCGAGGAGCAGCCATGGGCCTGATCCAGATGCTCAAGAACGGCGCCGTGCTGCGCTACCGCGAGGGCTTCGGGTTCTACGCCGTGAAGGCTGGACTGCAGAGCCCGGTCGATCAAGGCCAGGCCGAGGCCGCCGTGCGCGCCGGCAAGGTCCGTCCCGAAGGCCGTGGCCCCGACAAGTTCGGCGTCTTCCACTTCGCCCTGTCGCGGGGTGCCGCATGAGGGCGCCTTCCGAACGCAGCCTGCAGGTGCTGGCTTTCATGCGCGAGTTCTTGGCCGAGAACGACCAGCTGCCGCCAGCGTGCGTCATTGCCAAGCACTTCGGCTGGGCTTCTGCCAACGCCGCACAGGAGCACATCAACTCGCTGCGCGGGCACGGCCTGGTTGAGACCAACGCCTGCGGAAAGCTGCGCTTCGTCCGCGCCACCCCCAACGCCACCGAGTGAAAGCCCACCCATGACCATCATCATCGGAATCGACCCAGGCCTGACCGGCGCCTGCGCAGTGCTGGACCACCAGGGCGTGCGCGCGGTCTTCGACCTGCCCACCATGCCCGTGCCCGGCGCCGGCCCCAAGGCGCTCGTGAAGCGCAAGATCGACAGCCGCGCGCTGTGCAGCCTGCTACTCAAGCACTGCCCGGCCGACGCGGGCAAGCCCCAGGTGATCCTGGAGCAGGTCAACACCATGGGCGGGGCCAACAACGCCGTGCAGACCCAGGGCAGCCTGATGCGCAGCCTGGGTGCCATCGAGACGGTGCTGGAGTGCCTGCGCTTCCCCGTGGAGTACGTGGCGCCCCAGCGATGGAAGCGACGCTACGGCCTGGGCAGCGACAAGAAGGAAGCACTGGAGACGGCGCGCGGCCTGTACGGCGAACTGCCCGAGCTGAAGCGCCAGAAGGACCACAACCGGGCCGAGGCCGTGCTGCTGGCCCACTGGGGGAAGATCGACCTGCTGGGAGTGCAGGCATGAACACCGAGCGCGAAATGCTGGAGGCGGCGGGCCGAGCCGCCGGTCAAGGCCGCTCGATGGCTGGCGATCTGTGGAGCTTTGCACGCGGCGGACTATGGGAGCCTCACAAAGACGATGGCGACTCTTTCCGCCTGGCTGCCGCACTGCGCATCAGCGTGGAGCACAGCCTGTACATGGATCTGCAACCCTGGGTGCTCGCCCGGTGCGCCGCTGAAGACGGCTATCGCAGCTTCATGGAAGACGTGCCGGACGAATCCCAGCGCGCTGAACGCACGCGTCTGGCAATCCTGCGCTGTGCTGCTGCCCAAGCTCCAAAAACTGTGGGCGCCGGTGGGCCTGAAACCGGCCCCGAAATGGCTGAAACCCGCATGGATACTGGGTTTCACCGTGGGCCTGAAGGCTGTCCGGACACGGTGCTGCTGGAGGGTGGTGAAGCATGCCCGCGCTGACCAGTCGCCCCTTCGGCCGCCGGCCCGCCGCCGCGCCAGCGCAGGACCGCGAGGAGCGCCTGGCCCAGCGTGCCGCGCGCGCCCTGGCCAGCGCCCGCGCCACGGCCAGTCTGCGCTGCAGCACCAGCGTCTCCATCGGCTCCACCACGGGCCACGCCGTCCCGAAGGACCGCCCGCTGCGCAGCGAAGCATTCCGCCGCGTGGTCGCCTCGCTGCCCTGCGCATGGTGCGGCATCGCCGGCTTCAGCCAGCACGCCCACGAGAACGAAGGCAAGGGAGCACGCCTGAAGGTGGACGACCGCCGGAGCATGCCGTTGTGCTGCGCGCGGCCCGGCATCGAGGGCTGCCATCAGCGCTTCGATCAATACCGCCTCGTGCCCGGCGGCCGGCAGGCCCACATCGACCTGGGCCGGGCGCTGTCCCGGCGCACGCGCGCGCAGATCCGCGACGCAGGCCTCTGGCCTGCGAATGTCCCCCTCTGGAGCGAAGAAGCATGACCAAACTCGTCCTCACCAAAGACCAGCAGGGCAAGCTCTGCGGCAAGGACCCGGCCGCCCAGCGTGCCTACGCCAAGTTCCGCCGCGCCATCACGGAGCTGGCTCCGGGCGAGACCCTGGGTTTCTCCTTCTGGCTGCCCAGGTGCCCGGAGCACCACCGTTTTTTCTTCCTGAAGCTCAACCGCCTGCTGGACCAGACCGAGGCCTTCGACGACGCCACGAAGCTGCGCCACTGGCTGCTGATGGGCGCCGGCCACTGCGACTTCGTGCCAGGCCTGGACGGCAAGCCCAACGCGATCCCCAAGAGCATGGACTTCGAGGCCATGGACGAAGCCGGCTTCTGCGAGCTGCAGCGCGCCATCGATGCATTCCTCTGGACGGGCCACGCCCAGGCAGTCCTCTGGCCCGCCCTGGATGTGCACCAGCGCTGGGCCTGCATGGAGTCGTTCATGGGAGGGTTCGAGCGATGAGCAAGGCAAAGCACAGCGCCCGGCCACCCAAGGTCAAGTTCCAAGAGAACGAGCCCCTACAGGACTACTACCACGACGGCAAGGGCGGCTGGTACTCCGTGGCCAGGCTTCTGGACGACACGAAGGACTTGCCCGTGTTCGACATGCCGCTGGCCGGAATCGATCTCGATCATGCGATCTGGCGGGACTGCGACATGTTGGGCCTGGCCCGGCACGTGAAGCAGTGCATGGATGCCGACCTGGACTGCCCGATCCTGCTGGACTGGATGGGCTCCATCGCCGACGGCCGCCACCGCGTGCTCCGGGCCATCGCCCTGGGCAAGAGAACCATCAAGGCCAGGCGCATGACCTGGAAGCCCGATCCCTGCCGGCAAGAGGAGCCCCGCTCATGAAGCACATCCCCAACAACCAGCGCCGCGTGCCCGACGTGGTGCCCAAGTTCTGGCGCGCCAAGCTGGCCCCGTCCACGAAGCTGAGCGCGAAGGTGGCCCACCACGACCTGGTGTCCCGGCTGGAGACAGGCACTGCCACGGTGGCCGATTTGTGGGATTGGATCGAGACCGGCTTCACCTACAGCCAGATGTTCCGCCTGCTCTGGGAGGACGGCGAGCCCCTGACGTCCGAAGCAGAGGCAGCCATCGCCGCCCAGCTCAACACCTACCCGGCTGTGTGCGCGCGCTTTCGGACAAAGAAACGCGTGGGCCTGTCGGGGCCTGAGCTGCAGATCGCGCGCCAGGCCGCCCAGGTCTTCGATGGCCTCATCGACCTGGACCGCAACGGCATCGCCGTGGCCGCAGTGCAGTGGTCCGAGAAGCAGATGGCCCAGATCAGGGGAGCCCTTCACATGCCCTGAAAAAAGGAAAGCCCGCACGTGGCGGGCGATCCCGGTCCTGTGACCTGAGCAATCGCAGTTTAGCCGGAGAACGCCATGACCACCACCACGCCACAGCACGACGAACGCACCACACGCGAAATCATCTGGGATCACATCCTGGAGATGGCGCATCTCGGCCAGAACATCACACGCCAGCGGCTCATGGACCTGACCGGCAAGAGCTATCACATCATCGACGACCACGTCTCCCGGATGATCGACGTCGAAGGCATTCTGCGGCGGACCACCGATGGCGTGTACGAGCTGGTCAAGGGCCCCGGGGCGCCGCGCCCGGTGTCCATCACCGACCTGGAAGACGGCATGACCCTGATCGAGATCGGCGACCAGGAACTGCGGGTCTGGCCCCGCGAGCTGCGGAACATCGCCATCCGCCTCCAGGGCAACGCCATGCAGCACAGCAACCTGCAGCTGCAACACGACGTTGGCATGCTGGCCCAGGAAATCCAACTGCAGCAGGCCGCGACCCGGCGCGAGATGGCCGCGCGGATCAAGGAGCTGGAAGGCAAGCTCAAGGCGCTGGAGGGGCGCCGGGTGGATCCCAGCCCACAAATGGATCTGCTGGCGGGGGCGATGATCCAGTAGCATCCTCCCAACTCGAGGAGGATTCAATGCAAGAAGCTATAGCGCAATGGTTTGTCACTGGCCTTGGGATGGCCGTCTGGGGGGTGCCAATTATCTTTGTTGTCTATTTCCTAGTCAGGAACTTTCTTTCCAGCTACACAAATGAGAAGGCGAAGAACATGGCAACGAAGGAGGATATTGCAGCAATCACCAGCAAGGTAAAGGCCGTGGAGGACGTTTTTAACCGAGGGTTAGCTGACCTCAACGCACACCATCAGGTGCGCATGATCGCTGCAGAGAGGCGAATTCAGGCTCATCAGGAGGCCTATTTTCATGCGATGCAGATGGTGCGTTATGCAAATTCTGAAGGTGACCATCTAATGAATGTCGTGGTGGAGGCTCAGAGTTGGTATGACAAAAACTGTCTTTTCTTGGGTGAAAAAACGAGACGGTCTTTCCATACTGCCTCGCTATTTGTCATGCATCACCGCGACTATGTTCAGCAACGGGTTGATGCAGATATCGTTAAGCAGAGTTGGGCAAAAATAATGGAGCCTTTGGAGCATGTGGCAAAAGAGGTTGAGTTGCCCCCGTTCTCCGCGCAAGAGCTAAAAGAGGCTACAACTCGGAGGCCGGAGTAGGGGTCTATCCCGGCCAAGGATCGCCTAAAAGACACGCGCCCGGGAGACTCCGGGCATGCCATCTTCACCGCATCCCGATCAAGCCCCCAGTGCCGGGGGCGCAGCCCCCGGCTCCCGCTCCCCTGACTGGGAGCGCATAGAGCTGGACTACCGGGCCGGCATCAAGACCCTACGCCAGATCGCCGACGAGAACGGCATCACCCACGGCGCCATCAACAAGCGCGCCAAGCGGGATGGCTGGGAGCGCGACCTGTCCCAGAAGATCCAGGCCAAGGCCGATGCGCTGGTATCCAGGGCGGCGGTATCCAGCCAGGTATCCGCGGATACCAAAGTCCGGGAACGGGCTGTCATCGACGGCAATGCCCAGGCTGTGGCCGACGTTCGGCTGGGCCACCGCAAGGATGCGCGCCGTGTTCGCGAGCTCACCAACAGGCTCATGGACGAGTTGGAGCAGCAGACCGACCCGGCCACGCTGGCCAAGCTGCGGGAGTTGGCCGCTGCCGTCGTGGCTCCAGGCGAGAAGGCCGCCCGCGACCGCTATGGTGAACTGCTGGAGGCCGTTATCAGCCTGCCTGAGCGCTCCAAGACCCTGAAGGTGCTGGCCGAGAGCCTGCGTGTCGTGGTGGACATGGAGCGCACCGCCTTCGGCATGGACAAGGTTGATCCAGTGGGTGCTGGACCAGGGGAGGGCGGCGTGGCCCGCATCGCTGTGGAGTTCGTGCGGCCTGCTGTGCGGGAGGACGACGACGCATGAACGCGCCCGCCGAGCTCCCATTCACCAAGCTGCAGCTGGCCGAGAAGCTGCAGCCCCTGTTCTCGCCCCGGCGCTACAAGGTCATGCACGGTGGCCGTGGCGGCGGCAAGTCCTGGGCTGTTGCTGCTGTCCTCCTGGCCATGGCCGCCGACCGGCCGCTGCGCGTGCTGTGCGCCCGCGAGATCCAGCGGTCCATGAAGGACTCGGTGCATCGCCTGCTGAAGGACACCATCTCGCGCCTGGGCCTGGAAGCCTTCTTCGAGGTGCTGGACTCCGAGATCCGGGGCATCAACGGCTCGCTGTTCCTGTTCTCGGGCCTGCAGTCCCACACGGTGGACACCATCAAGTCCTTCGAGGGCGTGGACATCGTCTGGGTGGAAGAGGCCCACGGCGTCAGCAAGAAGTCCTGGGACGTGCTGATCCCGACCATCCGCAAGGAGGGCTCCGAGATCTGGCTGACCCTGAATCCGGACATGGAGACGGACGAGACCTACCAGCGGTTCATCGCCACGCCCAGCCCGGACACGTGGGTCTGCCAGATCAACTGGCGCGACAACCCCTGGTTTCCTGTCGTGCTGGAGGACGAGCGCCAGAAGGCCAAGCGCTCCATGCTCAAGGACGACTACGAGCACATCTGGGAGGGCAAGGCCCGCAAGGTAGCGGCTGGCGCCATCTACCGCCACGAGGTGGAGCACCTGTATGCCGACGGCCGGGCCTGCCGCGTCCCATACGATCCGCGCCTGCCCGTACACACGGTCTGGGATCTGGGCTGGAACGACGCCATGACCATCACCATGGTCCAGGTCGGTCCGCAGGATGTGCGCGTCATCGACTACCTGGAAGACAGCCACCATACCTATGACTGGTACGTGACCCAGTTGGAGAAGCGTCCGTATCGCTGGGGCATCGACTACCTGCCTCACGACGGCAAGACCAAGAACCCGCAGACCGGCAAGAACGCCGAGATGCTGCTGCGCGAGCTGGGGCGCAGGCAGGTCGTGTGCCTGGCCGCGCTGGACGTGGAAGAGGGCATCAAGGCCGCTCGCATGCTGTTCCCGCGCTGCTACTTCGACGCGGCGAAGACGGCGCGCCTGCTGGAGTGCCTGAAGCGGTACCAGCGCCACGTCAGCACCAAGACCGGCGAGGCCATGGGACCGCTGCACGACCAGTACAGCCACGGCGCCGACAACTTCCGCTACATCGCTCAATCGGCCGAGCACATGCTGCGCTCACAGCAGCAGCGGCCCGTCGCTCCTCGGGGCGGCGGCTGGCAGCCACTGGACAACGAGATAGGGTACTGACATGCAAGCCACCACCAACCATGGGGGCCTGCAGGCCCAGCAGCACGACGACAGCGGCGAGCCCCAGCGCGACCTGCGCGCCGAGTTCGTCCTGACGCTCCTGACCAAGCGCCGCGAGGCCATTGCCGGCCGTGCCGGCTCCGGCATCGAGGAGGAGTGGACTGAGGACGAGGAGCACTACCAGGGCATCGACGACGCGAACCGCAATTTCCAGAACGCCAACCAGCTGTACCGCAGCAGGAAGACAGCGATCATCGGCGGACAGACCCGGCAGCAGGGCCCGGCCCGGTCGGTCGTCTTCCTCAACATCACGCGCCCCTACACCGATGCGGCCAGCGCCCGCGTGGCGGACATGCTGCTGCCCACGGATGATCGGGCCTGGGAGATCAAGCCGACGCCGCTGCCGCGCCTGAGCGGGCCACAGCTGACCATGCTGGCCCAGGCCATGGGCGCCACGGACCCGGCTGTCGTGCATGAGCAGATGGCTGCCCAGGCAGGCCAGGCCAAGGAGGCCGCCGAGCGCATGCAGCAGGCCATCGAGGACCCACTGGTGGAGAGCAACTGGCACGGCGAGGTGCGCCAGGTCATCGAGGACTCCGCGCGCATCGGCTCCGGCGTGCTCAAGGGGCCGTTCCCCATCACGCGCACGGCACGCATGACCCGGAAGGACCCGGCCACGGGCCTGACCGAGTTCATCAAGGTGGATGAGATCAAGCCAGGTTCCAAGCGCATCGACGTCTGGAACTTCTTTCCGGACCCGTCCTGCGGGGAAAACATCCACAACGGCAGCTACACCTGGGAGCGCGAGCACATCGGCCGGCGCCAGATCAAGGAGATGGCGGCCGATCCCAGCTACGAGACTGCCGAACTGCTGGCCGCGCTGCGCGAAGGCCCGGCCCGCACCCGCGAGGGCACGGAGGCCGTCTACCGTCCGGGCGAGGACGAGTTCGAAATGTGGATCTTCTACGGCCACTGCGCCCGCGAGCACCTGGCGCGCCTGGGCGTGGAGATGGAGGAGGGCGACGAGGACCGCGTGCCCACCATGGCGGTGATGATCAACGATCGCCTGGTCAAGGTCGTGCTCAGCCCCCAGGAGGATGGCGAGTTCCCCTATGACGTGCTGGCCTGGCAGCGCCGCCCTGGCATGCCCTGGGGTGTCGGCATCAGCCGGCAGGTCCGCACAGCGCAGCGCATGCTCAACGGCTCGGCCCGCGCCATGATGGACAACGCCGGCCTGTCGGCCTCGCCGCAGGTGATCATCGGCAACGGGATCACACCCCAGGACGGCAACTATGCGCTGCGCCCCGGCAAGGTCTGGCGCGCCGAAGCCGATGCGGACGCCTCCGACGTGCGCGCCGCCTTCAATGCCTTCGTGGTGCCGAGTGTGCAGGTCCCGCTGATGAACATCATCAACTTCGCGCTGAAGAT
This sequence comes from Delftia sp. K82, assembly GCF_002193035.1. Classification (NCBI taxonomy): domain Bacteria; kingdom Pseudomonadati; phylum Pseudomonadota; class Betaproteobacteria; order Burkholderiales; family Comamonadaceae; genus Delftia; species Delftia sp. K82. Next base: position 2,021,314 of record NZ_MYFL01000001.1, read on the forward strand.
GGCCGAGGACACCACGGGCATGCCAGCCATGCTGCAGGGCATCCGCGGCGATGCACCCAACACCCTGGGCGGCATGCAGATGCAGAACAACAACGCCACCAGCGTGCTGCGGCGCCTGGCCAAGCGGTTCGACGACTACATGACCCGGCCCCATATCCAGCGGTATTTCGACTGGATGATGACCTACTCGGACGACGAGAGCATCAAGGGCGACTTCCAGATCGACGTGCGCGCCAGCTCGGCCTTGGTCGAGCGGGACGCGCAGCAGCAGTTCCTGATGACGCTGCTGCAGGTGTCGGCCAATCCCGTCTACGAGCTGGACCCCGCCAAGCTGGCGGCCGAGCTGTGCAAGGGCCAGCGCCTGGACCCCACCAACTTCCAGTACACGGACGAGCAGAAGGCCCAGCGCGCCCAGCAGGGGCAGGACCCAACGGTGCAGGCCAAGGCGCAGCTGCTGGCAGCCCAGGCCCGCAAGGCCGATGCCGACGCCACCAACACCGGCATGGAAACGCTGTACAGCGGCGTGCAGACCGGGCAGCTCATTTCGATGAATCCGGCCGTGGCCACGCTCGCCGACGGCTTGGCCAGGTCGGTTGGCTTTCAGGACCAGGACGCCGCCCCCATCGTGCCGCAGGGCGGCTGGATCACGCCCCAGCAGCAGCCCGACCCTGGCGCCATGCCCAACAACACCGACCCGCTGACGCCGCTGCGTCCGGATAGCCCGCTGCTGGGCGTGCGCCAGGGCATCGAGACGCCGGCCGCTGACGGCGCGCGAGGCTGACCCCCGGCCAGGGTTCGTCAGAGGCGCGGCTTCCCGGAACACTTGCCTCCATGACACAGGGCATCGACTTCACCTCACCGACATGGCGCGCCATCGAGCGCCATGCCAACGCGCAGATCGACACCCTGCGCAAGAAGAACGACAGCCCAACCATGGACGCGCTGCGCACCGCCGAACTGCGTGGGCGCATCGCGGCATGGAAAGAACTGCTTGCGCTGGCTCCGTCAGCCCAGGCACAACCCGCCGACGCTGGTGGCGAGAGCTACTGACCTTGGCATGAAACACAGGAGTGCATGACGCATGGACGCACAACAGCAGCAGGAACAGGCGCAGGAGCGGGCAGCTTTCGAGCAGGCCTTTGCCAGCGTGACCGGAACGGAGCCGCCGCCAGCCCCCGCCGCAGCATCTTCGGATGCCTCGGCCGAGGCTGGTGCAGCGCCCGCGCTGGCACCTGCAGAAGCCCCCGCACCAGCGCCCGCAGCCGCAGCGCCTCAGGCCAGCGATGCACCACAGGACGGCGCTGACGCTCCGCCCGCTCCCGAGGGGCAGCAAGCCCAGCCGGGGCAGGGGGGCGCCGAGGACGACCCGGTGGTGTTCGAAGGCTACAAGCGCAGCGAGCTGCAGCGCCTGCTGGGCAGCGCCGCCAAGGTGGATTCCCTCGAACAGCAACTGCGCAAGGCCAACGGCAAGATCGGCGAACTCAACAGCCGCATCCAGGCCCCGTCACCTGCACCAGCCCCGACGCCAGCACCGGCGCCCGAGCTGCCCCCGGAGTTGCAGCAGTTCGAGAAGGACTATCCCGACGTTGCCAACTACGTCCGTGCCCTGGGCATCACCCCCCAGCAACAACGCCAGGAAGCCCCGCCAGCTCCCGTGCAGCAGCCCGTGGCCACGGGTGGCGAGCACACAGCCCCGGCCGAGCATGACCCTGCAGCGCTGGAGCTGGCCGTGCTGGACCGCATGCACACAGGCTGGCGCGACAAGGTGGGCTCGCAGGAATTCAACCTGTGGCTCACCGCACAGGGAGAACAGGTGCAGCAGGAGTTCGCGGAAGCGGGCACTGCTGACAGCCTGGGCGCCGTCATCGGCAAATACGACCAGTGGACCGCTGCCCGCACCGCCGCCGCCGACAAGGCCGCGAAGGGACAGCAGCGGCTCAAGGCTGCCGTGACGCCCAGCGGCAACGCGCCGCGCCCCCAGGCCGCGCCCACCGAACAGGAAGCATTTGAAGCTGCGTTCCGCTCGTAATCCGGGCAAGCAGCAAAGGAGAAAACCATGGCTCAGTTTCAGAGCGGCGATCCCGCTGCCCGGATCGGCAAGATCAAGGGCGACATCCTCAAGCACGCCGTGCCCTGCGAAGTGCTCGGCATCACCGGGCAGCAGCGCGCGATGCCCAAGAACCAGGGCAAGACCATCGTGCACCGCCGCTACCTCCCCTGGGGTGCGGCGAACACCGACTGGAACACGCGCAACCGACCGCAAGCCAATCCCGTGGCCCACGAGCTGACCGAAGGCGTGACGCCCGGCGCCGACACGCTGGTGCCGCAGGACATCCAGGTCACCATCAAGCAGTACGGCTGCCTCTACCAGCTCACCGACCAGACGGTGGACACGTACGAGGACGACGTGCCGGCCGAGATGAAGAAGCAGTGCGGCGAGCGCATTGCCTTGGTGCGCGAGATGATCCGCTACGGCGTGCTCAAGGCCTGCACCAACGTGTTCTATGCCGGTGGCGGTGCCAGCCGTGCAGCCGTGAACGCGAAGATCAGCCTGAACCTGCTGCGCAAGGTCAGCCGCAATCTGCAGGCCAACCATGCCAAACGCATCACGGCCATCCTGGCTCCTTCGCCGAACATCAAGACCGAATCTGTCGAAGCGGCCTATCTGGTGTTCGTGCACAGCGACGCCGAGGCCGACATCCGCGACCTGACGGGCTTCCTGCACGTCAGCGACTACGGCTCCCGCAAGCCCGTCTCTCCCTACGAGATCGGCTCCTGCGAGAACTTCCGTTTCATCACCAGCCCCGAGCTGGCTCCCTACGCCAACGCTGGCGCGGCCATCGGCAGCACCGGCTTGATGGGTGGCACCAACGTGGACGTCTACCCCTTCATCATGGTGGGCGAGGATGCCTGGGGCCAGCTCACCCTCCGTGGCCTGGAGTCGCTGGACCCGACCTACATCCCCCCGGGTGTCAAGGACAAGAGCGACCCGCTGGGCCAGCGCGGCTACGTGGGCGCCAAGTTCTACATGGCCTGCACCATGCTCAACGAGGGCTGGATGGCTGTCACCGAAGCCGGGGTGACCGCGCTGTAAGGCAGGGGAGGGCTTCGGCCCTCTCTCCACTCTGAACCTCAACTCCGACGGAGAACCCATCATGGCCGACAACACCGCGGGCCAGACCCGCACCAAGACCGACAAGCAGGACTCCCAGAGCTCCGCCCAGGGCAAGGTGGTCTACGACGCCACCGCCATCGTCGCGGGGGACACCACCCGCGTCGAGACCGGCTTCAAGCCGAGCCAGGTCCGCTGGATCAATGTCACCGACCGCGTGCAGATCGAGTGGTTCGAGGGCATGGCAGCTGGCACGTGCCTCAAGACCGGTGCCGATGGTGTCCGCACCCTGGATGCCGCCAACGGCATCACGGTCGATGAACGCGGGTTCCGCGTGTCGCAGAACGCAACCCTGGCGGCCGTCCTGGCCTCCAAGACCTGCGTCTACGAAGCGCGCAGCTGAAGCCCAACCGTGGTCCTGGGGCTGCCGCCCCGGGCCACCTCACATCCTCGCAAGGACATCAACATGGCCACATCCCCCCGAAAGCCCGAACTGGACTCGACCAACGAGTACCTGGGCGCCACCGCCCCGATGGAGTTCGGCATTGCCCCTGACTTCTCTCCCGAGCTCATCGACGCACCTGTCACGCTCAAGGACGCCGAGCTCGAAGCCTTCATGAACGAGCCCGTGATGGTCACCGTGCTGTCCGCTGGCAAGGACAACGAGGCCCCCTTCGTGCAGGTCTCGGTGAACGGTGTCATCCAGATGTTCCGCCGTGACGTACCCATCGTGGTCAAGCGCAAATTCGTGGAGCGCCTGGCCCGCGCCAAGGAGACCGGCTACGAACAGGATCTGGACGACCGCCTGGGCGAGCGCATGAACGTGGTCCAGCCCACCAAGAGCATGCGCTACCCGTTCCAGGTGAACCGCGACGACAACCGGCTGGGCTCCGCCTGGCTGCGTTCGATCCTCGCCTCCTGACCTGAAGGCCCGCCATGACCCTCGACGACCTGATCAAGCAATACCGGGCCGACGCGCTCGACCAGGGCCGGGCCGTCGGCGGTGGCGACGCCGATGTCTTCTGCAGCGATGAACTGCTGACCATCTACGCCAACGAGGCCCAGGTCGAAGCCTGCCGCCGTGGCCAGCTGCTGCGCGATTCGGTCTCTCCCATGTGCCGCATCGCCTTCCTGGCCGGCGCCGAGACGGTGGACCTGGACAGCAGGGTGGTGCGGATCTTGCGTGCCTTCATCAACGGCCAGGAGGTCGGAGAGATCTCGGTGGACGAAATGGACTGCTACCACTCGGGCTGGCAGTTTCAGGAGCGCCAGGACGTGCCGCAGCGCCTGGTGGCCGGCATGACCACCGGCAAGCTGCACCTGTGGCCCAGGCCTGCAGCAGACGGTGAGCTGCGCCTGACGGTGCAGCGCCTGCCGCTTAAGCCAATGCGCACCTGCATGGACAAGCCCGAGATCCGGCCCGAGCTGCACTTCGCCCTGGTGCACTGGATGCTGTGTCGGGCCTACGGCCGTGAGGACACCGACATGCACAACGACGCCAAGGCCGCTGTGGCCCTGGCCAAGTTCGAAGCGGAGTTCGGGCGCAAGGCCAGCGGGCGGAATGAGGAGTGGGTGCGGTCGCGTGAGGTGGCTGTGCCGGGGCCGCTGGCCTGATACATGAATTTTCCTAAGTATCCAGTCTCAGGTATTCGGCAAAAACATAGTCAACCTTGCTTGTTTGATGCATAAGCTCAGCAATGATGTTTACTTTCTTTACTGCGGCCTTATTTCTGTCCTGTTCGCTCGATGATTCGTCAAGATCAGAGGTCGCGTACCTTATTTGGCCCAATAGTGGACGAAGCTCGTTTTCAAGGTAGCTGACGACATCATTGCCAAAAAGCCAGCGCGCTCCCTGTACACCTGATTCGAAAGCATTTGCGTTCGCCGTTGTGAAGTCTCCTTGCTGCGCTGCTATCGAAATTGCATCTGCCGTAGCTTTGTAAATTGCCATTCGCCGGTCGAATAAGTCAAGCTTGAGCTTGTTCCTAGCGGTCTTCGCTGAGGCCGCTGCCGTCTCCGCCTGCTGTCGAGCGATGCTCGCCTGAATACTTCCGAATTTGTGCGCAACCCATGCACCTACGCCTGCCGCTAGCAATGCGGCCAGCAGTGGCGCCACCGCCTTCATAACTTCAAGCCACATTGGAAGTACTGTTGGTGTCATCCGGAACCGCTCCCTGATTGATTGTTGATGCCCCCACTGGGGTTCGACGCGCCGACAGCATATCCGCACACTGCCATGAGCAACTCCGCAAGGAACACTCATGGCCACGAATCCCCTTCTCGAAGCAGCACAGCGGCGTGACGCGCTGATCAACCAGATCCCGGTGGGCGGCAATCCGCAGGCGCCCACGCCCGACGGCTCCCAGAACAATCCCCTGAACAACGACTTCGGCCGCAACCTGGCCGCGCTGCCCAGTGCCGGCGGCATCCCTGGCGCCGCGCTGCGCGGTACCGGCCTCGTCGCCCGGGCCTTCGGGGCATCGCAGCCGGCCATGTCGGGGCTTGGCCAGGCCGCCCAAGCTGCCGCACCCTATGCGCCCGTGGTGGGCGGCGGTGCTGCGCTGGCCGGCGCGGCCAATGCCGACAGCCCTGCGCCGTCCGGCCCGGCGCCCATCACGCGTGAGTCCAATCCCTTGGTGGCCGCCGCCATGGCGCAGCAAGCGAGCGCACCCGGCACTCCAGGCACCCCTGGCGCCGCAGCTGCGCCTATGCCTGGACCTGCCGCACCTTCTGGCCCGGCCAACATCACGCGCGAAGGCAACAGCTACAGCGGGCCCGCTGGTATCGGCGGCGACATCACCATCAACGGCAAGCCCCCTGGCGGTACCATGAACTCGCTGCCCAGCGGAGCCACGCCAGGATCGCAGATGCAGGGCATCGCCCCCGGCCTGTCAACCTCGCTGGGCAACCCCCTGGTGCAGGCCGCCATTGCCCACAGCGGCAACGACTGGGCCTCACGCAACGCGCTGCGCAATGCCGAGGTCTCGGCCAGCTCCATCAAGAACACCCAGCAGTGGGGCGGCCGTGGCGCTGAGAATAACCCCGCTGTGCAGAAGTACCAGGCCATGCTGGCGACTGACCAGGTGCTGCAGCAGGCCGCCCCAGGCCTGCAGGCAGAAGGCATGCGACAGGGCAATGCTCTGGTGCGCGCCGCCATGGAGCAGCAGGGCCAGAACCAGCGCGCCGGCATGCAGGCCGGGCTGACTCAGCAGCGCCTGGACATGGACCGTGAGACGCAGGGATACGGCAACCGCACCAACCGGCTTGTGGAGGCAGCGCGCAATCAGGTGGCCCAGGAACAAGACCCGACCAAGCGCCGCAGCCTGGTGCAGTACATGCGGGATATCGAGGGCGGAACGCCGCAGGCCGATCCGTATCTGGTGGTGCCCGGTGGCCAGCAAATCGATCCGGTGTCCCAGCGGGCCTACAACACACCGTCCACGGTGTTCAATCGCCAGAGCGGGCAGTTTGTGCAGCAGCCGGCGCAGGCGGGTTCGCGGCAAGCACCGGCCGCTGGCACGGTTGAGGGCGGATGGAAGTTCCGAGGTGGTGACCCGTCCGACCAACGGAACTGGGAGCGAGCTTAGGGCTTGGCCTTGTACTGGTTCCAGGGGCCGTCTTCGTCATACAGCCTCCGACAAGCCATCCCAATCAGCTCCGCCGCCCGGTTGCTCCGCGTGTCCCCCGCCTTCTTCGCTGTGCACTCTGGCCCGGACTTGAACCCCAGCATGCCCCGGCCATCTCCCTGGGGTACGGCCTGGATTCCACCGGGATGCTCAGCGCTGCAGACCTGGAACACCGCCTGGGCCGCGACATCGTTCTGCGTGCCCGGGAGCTTGTCCAGCAGGCACGTGGCCATGTTGGCGGCCAGGGCGGGGGCGGCGAGCGTTGCAAGGAGCAGGGCGGCGATGGAGCCAGTGATGGGGTGCATGGGTGTCCTCCTGGCCGCAAATGTAACCGCCCGGGCATGCAACCGTGCATCGCACATCCACGTAAGAGGTGTTACGGGGCAAGGCTCGGACGGGGGAAATCGGTAAACAAGTTTAGCTATTACTGATACAATTTTTCTGTACAGATATACACATGCACCCAACTATCAAGAAAGGAGGCCGCCATGGAAAAAGTGTCTGCGTCGTCCCTTCTGGATCGGTTCTGGAACGGTGTACTTCCTGTTGATCCCAGGCTGATCGCTGAGGGCTTGGGTATGAAGGTTGTGCCCTTGACGGACGGCGACGTGAAGAAAGGGCTGAGCGGCGCGCTGCACTGGCACACCCCAGCCGGTGCGACACAACCGCAACTCTATTGCCGCTACAACGCACTGACTGAAAGTCGTGAGCGTCAGCGGTTCACCATCGCCCACGAGATCGGTCACTACGCTTCTGGTCACATGGCGGATGGACGGACCCTGTTCCGCGACACCACAGAGACCTTCACTGGACGTGTACATCAACCTGAGGAAGTTGAAGCCAACCGTTTTGCGGCGGAACTGCTGATGCCCGAGAGCTTGGTGAACAGCGCAATTACACACCACGGTGTAAAGACTGTTCAAGACTTGGCTTCTCGTTTCGGTGTTTCGGCTTCGGCTATGCGCTGGCGCCTTGTCAACCTCGGGCTGTTGTCGTCTACATGACGGATATTCCGCCAGTCCCGCCGGCATTGGAAAACGGTGCCGGAGGGTCTAAGCCACCAGCAAAGGCTGATCCAGGTTCGATTTCTGATCCTATTGAGCGCGGACCACTTGATCCTAGCGCGACTGCAGTGGACAACGCGAAACTTCGGGATCTGAATTTTGCCTACGCGTCCAGAGTCCATTCGTTCTATTTCGTACTCGCTGCTGCTGCATCACTTTTTATCTTTGGTGCAATAACTTTTGTTTGCATGAGCAGCCGAATGTTTGGATGGCAGACAATACTGATTTTGTTCGCGTTCTTCACGCCAGCCACAATCCTCATGACGGTATTGGTAAGGGCGATTTTCCCTGCTGAAAAGAAAAGTGAGGAGAAAAAAGGCGAGGACAAGAAGGACGAGTTGAGCGACATGCTACCTAGTAGCGCCGTCGTGAAGCTATTGACTGAGCTAATTAAAACCACGAAATAGCCAATAGCCCGCCCCGCGCGGGCTTCGTCGTTTCTGGGCGACCCCAAGCTGGGCACGTCGCTTGCCGCTCCGCAGGGTGAGCCCCGGTTCAGGGAGAGGAGGGAGTTTCCCTCTGCAACCCCGACCCGGAACGGTGCACATTTCTGGCCGGAGCCCCGAACACATGTCACGCAAGTACAAGTCCCTCATGCAGGAGAAAGCTGCATTGGACGCCAAGATCGCTGAGTACTATGGAGCCATGAGGCTCGATGCGATTGATGCAGCACGGGCTCTGGTGAAGCAACACGATCTCAAAGTCGGCGATCTCTTCGCACTGAACACGCCCCCAAACGCGCGGTACCGGAATCCCAAGACCGGCGAGACTTGGACGGGCCGTGGCCGGGCTCCTCGGTGGATCGAGGGCCGAGATCGGAAGCCCTTCGAGATTTGAACGGGAGCCAGGCCTTTGGGAGCTTCGTCGCTTCTGGGCAACAGTGGTCCCGATTTCCCCCGGCTAGGGTTCTCCGGCAGCCCGCGGGCCCCGTACCGTAGGGGGTATGAGCAATACCAACGCATTCCCATCGCCATGCCCGCTGTGCGGCCAGACTGCCCGGGCGTACTCCGAGGACTACGACAACTGGACGCACTACTTCTGCCCTGGCTGCCGCGAGATCAAGGTCAGCAAGCTGGTGATCAATCGGCTGCGCGCCGAACCACATGAACTGCGCGAGCAGCTCTCGCATCAGGCCGCCGCGCTCTGTGATGGTGAATACCTCCGCTTCGGACAGGCGAAGGGGCAGGGCATCCAACTCGAAGGGCAGACGGCCTGGCATGCGCAGGTGGGGACGCGGCCGGTCTGATCCGTACTTTTGAAGGCCCGTGAGCGAGGTCAGCACTCCTTAAGTCCACACCGGCAAAAACGGAGTTTCGTGACCGGGAACGTTATTACTGCTACTATTGACGCACCAAAGGCCGGTACCTACAAGCGAGAACATGGTGCCGGTGCCGCCCGCAACCTCCCCCTGTCGCGGGTCCCACCTGGAGTGGGATTAAAAAGAGAGCCTCGCATGCGACAGCCTCCTTCGGGAGGCTGTTGTCTTTTCAGGATTTGATCTTCCGGCCCTCGTAGGTCGCCAGCAGCAGCACGTCGAGGTTGACCTTGCGCGCCTTCTGGAGTTTCGGGGTCAACTCCTCCACCACGTATGCCGACTGCACCCGGAGCAAGATGCGTTTGCGCCTGCTCCGATCCTTGGTCACGGCGAAGAAAACGCCGTAGTTGACCGTCCTGCCCTCTGTGTCGGTCGCGGTGAAGATCGCATAGTTGCTCAAGGGGCCGCCCAGCACACGGATTTGTTGATTCCTCAAGAGCCCCTCAAGTCCGGGGAGCAACTCTCGTGACAGTCGCCAGCGTTCTGGATTCAGGACGCGGCGGACGTGCCCCTCCATGAAAATCTCTTCCGCTGGAACCGAGGTGCGGTTGTCCTTCTTCTCCGCATGCGTGAAGCAATGGCACGAGAAGAACACCACGACATCAACGGTCAGATCAGGTTTCAGCTCAGCCCGAAAAGCATAGGGATCCAGGTGCGACAAGTCCCACGTCTCGCCCTGATAGACGACGTTCGAGAACCGATGTCCGCGTGCGACATCGTCATGTTGGGCAATGAGGGCTGTCTCTTGGTTCATATGCGCTTCTTTCGATTGCTATGAAGGATAACGGCGAGACCGTGCCTGTGTAGGGGGTGCAGCCGCGTAAATGGCGGCGGGAATGTGTGCCTACGGGTTTGACAACGTCTTTTTCAGGCGCGGCTGCAAAGTCACTATGGGCAGGAAGTCGTCGTTGACGCCTATGAGGAAGCCGCAGAAGAACACGAACTTGTCCAGAATCATCTTGAGCATGCGGTCCGTTTTTGGGCAGAGCAGGTGCATCTGCTCATTGCATCCGCGGTGTTGAACTTCTGAATGTCGTCATCCATACCGGGGCTTTTTCACGCCCCCGCCCAGGGTTCGCGCCCCGACCCCTGCGTGGGAACACTGGGGGCATGGCACAAAGCAATGACGCCCCCTGGGAAAACTATCGGCAACCGGCCAGCGGTGATTCCGCCGGCCCGTGGAGCAACTACGCGCCCAGCCCTGAACTGGGCTTGGCCAAGCCCAAGTCCCGCAACCCCCTGGCCGTCCTGAACGACACGGCCATCGAGGCTGCGAACGCGGCGGCCGGCGGTGTCTCGGCTGCTGCGAACTTCATCAAGCCAGGCAACGATGTCTCGGGCTGGATCGACAAGAACATCATCCAGGCCGGCGAGGCGGCGCAGAGCGATGTGGTCAAGGCCTCGAAGCAGCAGTTCCGTCAGGAGGTGCAGGACGCTGATGGTGTCGGCGGTGAGCTGGCGGCCGTGGGCAAGTACGTGGCACAGAACCCGCTGCTGGCTGCGGCTCAGGCTGCGGGCTCGTTCGTGGGGCCTGGCCTGGCGGTGAAGGGTGCTGGGCTGGCAGCGCGTGCCGGCGGCTTGGCTGGCAAGGCCGTGGAGACGGCGGGCCGCGCGGGCGGCGTTGCTGCTGGTGCTGCGATGGCTGGTGGTGATGCTGCTGGCACGGCCTACGACCTGGCGAAGCAGGGCGGCGCCACGGAGGACCAGGCTGTTTCTGCTGCGCGCGGTGCCAGCGTGCTGCCGGCCGTGATTGGTGGTGCTGGCGGTGCCTTCGGTGCTGAGCGGCTGCTGTCCGGCGGCAAAGGCTTTGCTGGTGGTGCTGCAGCGCGCGCCCTGAAGACCGGGGCCAGCGAGGCGGCGCAGGAAGCCGTCGAGGAAGGCGTCACCCAGTACGAAGGCCAGCGGGCGGCCATGCCGTTCGACCCGAGCATCGATCCCTCGAAGGGCGTGGCGGCGGCTGCCGGCATGGGCGCGGCCCTGGGCGGCGTCACGGGCGCCGGCACTTCGCTGCTGACGGGCGGGCACTCGCGCGCCCAGCAGCCACAGCAGGGCGAGCAGCAGGCACCCGCAGAGGAGGTCGCAGCACCGCTGCTGCTGGGCAACCAGACGCCCGAGCGCCTGATCTCCTTCCCTGATGGCAGCGTGGGCCGCGTGGGCGAGGTGGAGAGCTACCTGGCCAACCTGCCCGAGGACCAGCGGGAGGAAGCCCGGGCCAAGATCATGGGCCAGTCCATCCGCGAGGTGAATGACCCGGCAGCCCAGCAGGCCCGCCGCTGGTGGGAGAACTACGGCGACGGCGCGCCCCAGGCGCCAGGCCCCGACTACCTGGCCGAAGTCCAGGCCGCCGTGCGCAACGGCACGCAGTTTTCCACCCAGCAGACGGTGGACACGGTGCGCGATGCCATGGAGGACGCATGGCTGGCCCAGAACGTGGGTGCTGATCCTGCTGGTGCGCCAGCCCCTGGTGCTGGGCTGCAGGCGGCAGACGCCATGGGCGTGCAGCTGCAGGGCCAGTTCCAGCAGGCCAGCGAGGATGCCGGCATCGCCGCCGTGGACGCCCGCGTGCGCACCGGCCGCATCCTGTCCGGGCTGCAGAACCTGCTGGATGGCGGCGCCGAGAACTCGGCCCAGGTGCTGGGCGGCCTGAACGAGGGCTTGGCCCGGATCAACGAGCAGCCGCTGGACACCGGCGAGACGCAGCGCGTGCGCCGCATGGTGGACGCCTACATGGGATTCCGGGGTGTGGGTGAGCCTGCCCCGCTGCCAGCCGACCGTGCGCCAGCCGTGGACCCCTTCGCCGACAACGCTGCCATGGAGGCGCTGATCCCCCAGCGCCCGCTGCAGCGCCCGTCCCAGCGCATGGGCATCAACCCTGCAGACGGCCCGCTGTCGCGCGGCGCTGCCATGGCGGTGGATGCCGGCTTCGATGCAGCCCAGCAGGCCGCTCTGCAGGCCCAGGAGATCGCAAATGCCCAAGGTGCCCAGGCACAGGCTGCCGCCGTGGCCGCCCCAGCAGCCATTCCCCCAACCGGACCCGGCGCCCTGGAAGCCGCTGGGCCTGGCCCCCTGACTCAAACCACAGGAGCCACCCTTGCCCCGCAAGCCGATCAAGCCCAGCAAGCTGGCGCGCAACCTCCGCAAGCAACTGGAGCGCCAGGCGCGCCGGCTGCTGGTGCTGCTGCAGCGCAGGAAGGGCTGACCAATGCCAGCACCACGACTTTCAACAATGGCGCGCAAGGCGGCGCGGCGCCAGGCCCGCAAGGACAAGCGCAGGCAGCAGCGGCCCGCCCGGCCAACTGGCGATCCAGTGCGCTTCCTGCCGGCCGCGTGGCCCGGGGTTTGGGAATAGATCCCAAGGGTAAGAGGCTGGCGCAGATCCTGGCCGAGGTGGATGCTGCCGACGCGGCGCGTGCCGGCCAGCAGCAGGCCGGGGGCGCTGACCTCTCGGCTGGCCAGATTGATCGGGAGTGGAGCGCCTTTGCACCCGAGACGGGGACCTTGGGCGTGCCGCGCGCCCAGATGCCGCAGATCCGCGCTGAGCATCGCGGCGCTCTGGCCAACTTCCTCAAGGCGCGGGGCATCGACAGCAAGCCGGCAGAGATGCCTGCTGGCGACCTCAAGCCGACGCAGGCAGAGTTCTCGCCTGCCCGTGTCGAGCAAGCGCGCCGACGTGCGGGCGGAGACCGCTCTATCCTGGTTTCCTCCGACGGCTATGTCGTGGATGGTCATCACCAGTGGCTCGCGCGGCGCGCCGACGGCAAGCCAGTGAGCGTGATCCGGCTGGATGCCCCCATCCAGGAAGTGCTGGCACAGGTGGCCGAGTTTCCCAGCACGTCCAATGCCGGTGGAGCAACTGCTCCTGTCGAGGCTCAGCAGTTCAGCCGCAACATGCCCGAGGAACTGGCCCAGGCCATCCGCAAACTGCGCCCGCCGGTCTCCGCCGCCACGAACGCCTCTGTGCGCCAGGCCGTGAGCCAACTGGTCGGCGGCATGGGCATGCTGCCCAACCGCCTGGGCCGCATCGTGGTCACCACCTCCGACGACATCCGCGCCAATTGGGAGCCGCTGATCGGCCCCGTGGCCATGGGTGCAGAGGGTGGAGGCAAGGCCCAGGGCTTCTACGATCCCAACACCAAGACCGTGTTCATCATCTCCGACCACATCGTGGCCGGCGACGAGTTGGGCGTGGTGGCGCACGAGCTGATGCACAAGCACGGGCCTGCGGTGCTGGGCGAGGATGGCTGGAACCAGCTGCATGGCGCCATCGGCGGCTGGGCCAACGCACCAGAGGGCAGCCTGGAGCGGACGGTCTACAACGAGGCAGCGGCCCGCGTGCAAGCCTCCGGCCCCGAGCTGTCCACCCAGGAACTGTTTCCCTACGCCGTCCAGGTTGCGCTGGAGATGGGCGTGCGCCCCAATGCGCTGGCCAAGCCTGGCACCGTGGCGCGCTGGCTGGACCAGGTGCGTAAGGTGCTGCGCCAGGTCTGGGCCAAGATCGCGGGCAGCCGCAGCGACTTCGCCAGCCAGGACCTGGTGAACTTGGCCTTCGGCATCGCGCAGCGGGAGAACCCAGCGTTCGCTGGTGAGCTGGACGGCGCGGCGACTGCTCCGGATGCGCAGACTGCGGCTCCGGCAGGTGCCGCCCCAGCGCCCGCGCCAGCCCCTGCCGGCCAGGGCGTGCAGTTCAGCCGCGCCGCGCCGGCCGCGCCCACGGCCAGCGACTACACCGCCGAGCAGGCCCGCGCCGCAGAGCATGCCTTCGGCGTCCAGGTGAAGCAGACCTGGGCCGAGCGCGCGCAGGCCATGCGCCAGAACTTGGGCACGCGGCTGCGCCAGGGCTTGGTCGACCAGTTCGCCCCCATCAAGGAAGTCAGCGAGAAGGCCTACATCCTGGCGCGCCTGTCCAAGGGCAGCGACGGTGCTGTGGAGGCGGCGCTGCTGTACGGCAAGCCCTACCTGCGCGACGGCGTGGCCGACGTGGACATCAAGGACGGCGGCTTCGCCAACGTGCTGGCCAGCCTCAAGGGCGAGCACGACCGATTCTTCCAGTGGGTGGCCGCCCAGCGAGCCCAGCGCCTGAAGGCCGAGGGCAAGGAGAATCTGCTGACCGACCGCGACATCACGGCCCTGCGCTCGCTGGACGCTGGCCGCATGGCCGATGGCACGGCGCGCATGCCGCTGTATGCCGCGGCGCTGCGGGAACTGAACGCCTTCAACGAGGCCAGCCTGAAGGTGGCTCGGGACTCCGGCCTGATCGACCAGACCGCCTACGACCTCATGAAGGACCAGCCCTATGTTCCGTTCTACCGCCTCATGGAGGAGGACGGCGGCATGCGCGGCCCGCGCTTCAGCTCCGGGCTGGTGAACCAGCAGGCCTGGAAGAAGCTCAAGGGCGGGACACAGCAGCTCAACGCCGACCTGCTGCAGAACACGCTCATGAACTGGAGCCACCTCTATGCCGCGGCCGCGCGTAACCGGGCTTCCCAGGCGACCATGGACGCCGCGGAGAAGCTGGGCGTGGCCTACCAAGTGCCCGCCGACACCAAGGGCGCTGTAAAGGTGATGCGCGAAGGCGTGGCCGAGCACTGGGCCGTCGAGGACCCGTACCTTGTTGATGCCATCTCGGCCATGAGCTATACGCCACCCGGCATCGTCAAGGCCATGGCGCCGTTCAAGCGCCTGCTGACCTTCGGTGTGACGGTGAACCCCACCTTCAAGATCCGCAACCTGATCCGCGACAGCCTCTCGGCCATCGCCCAGAGCGACCTGAGCTACAACCCGCTGGAGAACGTCGCCAAGGGCTGGAAGGCCACGTCCAAGAACAGCCAGACCTACGCCTCCATGCTGGCCAGCGGCGGCATCATCAAGTTCGGCACGCAGGAGAACACCAACCAGCTGCGCGGGCAGATCGAGCGCCTGGGCGGCACGATGCTGGACAAGCAGGGCTTCGACAAGCTCAAGGGCCAGATGCGCTCCCTGTGGGAGGTGTACGAGGAATTTGGCGACCGCACGGAGAACGTGAACCGCACGGCGCTGTACGAGCGCCTGCGTGCCAAGGGCCTGAGCCACGCCGAGGCAAGCTTCCAGGCCCGGGACCTGATGGACTTCAGCATGTCCGGCAAATGGGAGACCGTGCGCTTCCTGGCCCAGACGGTGCCCTTCCTGAACGCCCGCCTGCAGGGCCTGTACAAGCTTGGCCGCGCCGCCGGCGAGGACCCGCGCCGCTTTGCCGCCATGGCCGGTGCTGTGTCCATGGCCAGCCTGGGCCTGCTGGCTGCCTACGCCGATGACGACGACTGGAAGAAGCGCGAGGACTTCGACCGCGACAACTTCTGGTGGTTCAAGATCGGCGACAAGGCCTTCCGGATTCCAAAGCCCTTCGAGGTGGGCGCCATCGGCACGGTGGCCGAGCGCACGGCCGAGCTGATGATGAGCGAGGAGATGACGGGCAAGCGCTTCGGCCAGCGCATCAGCGACATGGTGTTCAACACCTTCGCCATGGACCCGACGCCCCAGGCCATCAAGCCCTTCCTGGACGTCTACGCCAACAAGGATAGCTTCAGCGGCCGGGCCATCGAGGGCATGGCCGACGAGCGCCTGCGCCCGCAGGACCGATACAACGAGCGCACCTCGGAGGTGGCGCGCCTGCTGGGCTCCTGGGGCCTGCCGGACCCGGTGCGCCTGGCCAAGGGCGAGTACTCCGGCCTGAGTCCGAAGCAGGTGGACTTCCTGCTGCGCGGGTACTTCGGCTGGCTGGCCACGGTCAGCACCAGTGCGACCGACGCCATCGCGCGCCCCATGCTCGACCGGGGCGAGCGCCCGGCCATGCGCCTGCGCGACACCTTCGTGGCTGGCAACTTCGTCGAGGAGCTGCCCACGGGCTCCAGCCGCTACGTCACCACCATGTACGAGCAGGCCAAGGGTGTGGAGCAGGCCTGGGCAAGCCACCAGGCCGCCATCAAGTCGGGCGACGTGGAGCTGGCGCGGAGCATCCAGGAAGAGGAAGGGCCGAAGCTGCGCAACCGCATGGCGATCAACGCCGCCAAGCAGCAGATGGCCGAACTGGGTCAGCGCGCGAAGAAGATCGACGGGGATCGCCTGCTGTCGGCGGAGGCAAAGCGCGAGCGCCTGAACGAGATAGAGCAGCGCCGCAACGCCATCGCCGAGCGCGTGGCGGGGCTCACGAACTGAGCGTGCCCTGGCGCAGGAACTGCCAAATGAAGCCCACGGCGCCGAGCCCGATGATGATCAGCCAGTAGGTCTCGATCATCGAGCGGCGCTCGGCGGGCGTGGTCAGCTTGAAGAAGAGGATGGCTGCGATCACGAGCAGCCAGAAGATGATGCCGGGCATGTGGGCATCGTAGGCTCGGCAGATTCGTGGCGCAATCCTCGTGCATCGGCATCCTCCCTCCAGGGTTCGCCAATAGAGGCGCGCGCCGGAACACTGCAGGTATTGCATCAGCCAACACCTGCAGGAGCTTCCAATGAACACCAGCTATCCGAAGGGCATGGAGAAGCTTCTCTCCGGCTCCATCAATGCCTCCACCGACACCTTGAAGGCCGCGCTGCTGCCCAGCGGCTACGCCTTCAGCGTGTCGCATGAGTTCGTGAGCCAGCTCGGCTCGATCATCGGCACGGCCCAGCCCCTGCTCAACAAGACGATCACGGGCGGCGTGCTGGATGCCGATGATCTGGATTTCGGGGCTCTGGCGCCGGGCTCGACCATCGGCTCCGTCGTGATCTTCAAGGACACGGGCAACACTTCCACGTCGCCGGTTCTTTTCTTCCTTGATACCGTCACTGGCCTGCCCATGGCCACCAACGGCGGCGCCGTGACCATCCCCTGGGACAACGGCGTCAAGAAGATCGCGCGCATCAACCTGCCTATCTACCCGAAGGCCGCGGAGAAGATGTGGTCCGGCTCCATCAACTTCTCGGCCGACAACATCCGTGTGGCCCTGCTGCCCAGTGCCTATGTCTACGACGCCGCGCACGAGTTCCTTCCGGACGTGGGCACGCTCATCGGTTCGGCGCTGCCCCTGGATGGCCGCAGCGTTGCCGGCGGCGTGCTCGATGCCGACGATGCCAACTTCGGCGCGCTGGCCGCCGGCTCCACCATCGGCAGCGTGCTGCTGTACAAAGACACCGGCACGCCGGCCACGTCGCCCTTGATCGCACGCATCACCGACGTGCTGGGCCTGCCACTGTCCACCAATGGTGGCGGCCTGGCGCTCCAGTGGTCCAACGGTGCTGCGCGCATCTTCTCGCTGGTGCCGGCGTAAGGGAGCAGGGCCATGGACCTGTTTTCCAACAACGCCGAGACCGTGCTGGCCTCGGCCCTGACCAGCGACAGCGGCGACTCGGGGTACGGCACGATCGTGACCACGGGCGCGGGCTTGGACGGCTTTGCCAACCCCAGCGGCACGCGCTCCTTGCGCGCCACCATCACGGACGCGACTATGCCCGGCCAGTGGGAGTGCGTCACTATCCGCCAGATCGATGGGGTGAACCTGATCGTGGATCGCGGGGTAGAGCTGCCCTGGGACGCCGGCGGCCCCATGGCATGGCCGGCTGGCGCCAAGGTCAGCGTGCGCGTCACTGCGGGCATGCTGGAGGCCTTCGTGCAGATGCAGCCCAATGGCTTCTTCGGGCCGGCACTGTCCGGCGCGGATCGCTACGCGGCGCTGGGGTATCCCGCGCTCAAAAGCGCATGGCCGCAGATGCTGGCCGCACCGACACTCAACTGGCACCGCGCGGGCAACGGCATGTCCATCGTGGGCGGCTCCATGTTCGTGGACCTGGGAACGCCGCCGGCCTGGGCTGCGGGCAACATCCTGCACGGCGATGTCGTGGTGCCTGCCGTGGCAGATGGCTGCCAATACTGGGCCTGCACGAATCAGGCAGGCGCCGTGTATGCGGGGACCGCGCCAGACTTCCAGGGAGCTGGCACCCACGTGCCGCTGGACCCTGCAAACCCGCCCTTAGGCTACTGGGTTCCCGTGCCCATGCCCGTGAACCTGCTGGTGCGTCTGGAAGGTGTGCGCATCGTGGTGGAGGAGGTGGGCTTCATCGCATCCGTGGTCACGGCCACGGCGCCGCCCACGGTATCCATCGGATCGAATCTGGGGTCCAGCGACCCCCGTCCGACCCGGTTTGCAAATGCGGTGGCGCTATCGCAGATCACTGGCGGGGGCGAGTCGCACCGCATCCCTATCGCCGTGGGTGGGCAGTTGTCGAACGCCCTGACGTTCCGGGTCGATACGCCGGCCGCTGGTGGGCAGTTCGCCGGCCGCTTCTACTGGCGCGGCTTCTACGTCGAGTGACCGGACTATGGGCTACCCCCTCATCAACGGCGCTGCAATCAACGCAGAAGAGGCCGGAGAGGCCACGGTCGGCATAGACCTTGTGACTTCGGGGCAGGCCACTGCCCGGCCTGCACTGCTGCCCGCTGGCGCGCTGCCGATGGAGCTGGGTGCGCCACGGGCTGCGCTCGCGCTGAGGCCCGCAGGCATTGATCTGGTCACGTCCGGACAGGCCATCGCACGCTACAACACTGCGCTGCGCCCACCGGGCATTGACCTTGTGTCGGGCGGGCAGGCCATCGCCATGCCGGTGCTGGAGGCCCAAGGCGCGCAGGCGCTGGACCTGGGCGCGCCTCGTGTGCGCAACGGGCTCGATGTCGAGTTGGTTGTGGATGGCCTGGACCTGGTGCGCACCGATTTTGCGTCCATCACCCTCAACCAACTGCCAGTCGATCAGGTGGTGCAGGCCCGCAGTGCGCGGCCCTTGGAACTGGGCCTGCCAGCAGCACAGCCAGGCGCCGTCACGGTGCAGCCTGCCGGCGCTCAACCGCTGGCGTTGGGCATGCCGGGCGCCGGCACCCGCCTACAGGCCCAGGGCGCTCATCCATTGGAAATCGGCATGCCTGCCGCGGGCATTCGCCTGCAGGCCGGCGCCGCCCGGCCTCTGGAGCTGGGCGTGCCATCGGTGGGCGTGGCGCTGCGGGTCAATGGCATCGACCTGGTGCGTGGGGGTACGGCCAGCATCGCGCTGCCTACCGCGCAGCTGCTGGCCGCCAGCGCTTATGTCCTGGAGCTGGGTTCCCCGGGCCTGCCTTCCACAACCGTCCGCGCGCGCGCCGGCTTCCCGCTGCAGCTGGGCATGCCAACCGTGGCCAGGGAGAACACATGCTGACCTTTGAGAAATTCAGTGGCATCAACAACGTGCTGCCCGAACATCGCCTGGGCGGCGATGCGCTGCTTGCGGCCGAGAACGTGGACATTGGGCTCACGGGCGAGATCACGCGCCGCGCCGGCCTCACCCAGGTCTCCGACCTCTGCCACAAGAACCTGCACCAATCCCGCGGCTTCATGCTCGCCACCGTGGGCGCGCAGCTGACGGCGATCCACCCGGACGGCGCGCGCCACGTCATCCACCCCTCGCTGGGCCCTGAGCGAGTCTGGTACTGCAACCTGCCTGACGGCCGCACGACGTGGACCAACGGCCTGATCCAGGGCGTGACGGACGGCCTGGCCAACCAGGAGCGCAGCGTACCCACACCGGCATCCTTGGGCATTCCGGACGTGGCCTTCGGGCAACTGCACCCGGGCCAGTACCGCTACCACCTCAGCCATGTGCGCCTGGCTGACCGGCTCGAAGGCCCGGCCATCAGCTCGGCACCTATCGAGATCGCGGAGGGCGGCCTGCGGCTGGACGGGCTGCCGGTGCGCGAGGGCTACGCCGTGAACGTCTACCTGTCGGGCCAGGACGGGGAGGGCGCCTATCTGGCCGGCGTGGCCACGGGCAGCAGCTTCGAATTCGGTGGCCCCAATTCCGCCCTGGTGCTGCCCTGCCGAACCCTGGGCGCCCAGCCGTTCCCTGTGGGCACCATCACCGCCGCGTGGCGCGGGCGCGTGCTCGTCGCCCAGGGCAATGTGCTGTGGGCCGGCTGGCCCATGGCGCCGCACCTGGCCGACTGGCGCGACTTCCGTCCCATGCCTGCGCCGATCACCGGCATCGTGCCAGTTGATGACGGCATCTATGTGGGCACTGCCGAAGATCTGGTCTTCCTGTCCGGAACGACGTTCGACCAGCTTGCCTATCTGGAGCGCAAAACTGGCCCTGTGGTGCCGGGTTCGGCTGTCGCGGCGCCAGGGCGCTACCTGAAGCTGGGTGACGGCGTGGGTTCGGGCCCAGCCATGGTGTGCATCGCGGGCGGCGAGATTGTGGCTGGCTTCGCGGGTGGCCAGACAGCCAGCCTCACGGCCAACCGCTTCAAGACGCCCGTGGCCGAAGTCGTGGCCACGTTTCGCGTGGTGAACGACATCCCGCAGTACCTTGCGGTGCCGCAATGAGCATCTGGGATCCGCACACCTACAAGCCCGGCGGCGTGCCCATCGGCCCGGTGGCGCCTGCCGCGCTACGCGTGCACGGGGTGCCCGCATCCCAGGGCCAGCTCGGCATGGCCCAGGCCGCGTTTTATCGCTTCTGCATGCAGGCCCGGGTTTCGCATGTGCCCAACCCGGTGGAGGCCGGCCGCCTGCCGGACGGCACCGCATACCGCATCGTGCGCGTGGGCAACACCACCACCATGGAGATCTGGCCCGAGGACACGGCCAATGACCGCCTGAGCGGCATTGGCATCACGCTGGTAGATCTCCAGGGCAACCTGGTGCCGGGCCATATCCATTCCAACGGCACGAGCCCGCAGCTCTACATCCTCACCCCCGAGGCGCGGCCAGGATCTCGCCGGAGCACGGGGCGCTGGCGCGTGCTCAAGGTCAACAGCTACAGCGGCGGGAAAGCGGTGTTCCAGACCCCGCTGTATGACCTCTATCTCACGGGGGTGGACGGTGTGCCGACCTTCTTCCAGTTGCCGCCACCTCCCAATTTCTCGGCGCTGGGCGGCACGAACATGCGGGCGTACCGATATGGCTCCTACGGCCGGGGCTCCAGCATTTACGGCCAGCGCTGCCCCGTCGCGCAATTCCGCTCCGGCGCCGAGCCCCTGCCGTTCTTTCGCAAGCGCGGCGACGGAACGCTCTGGATCATGCAGGCGGTGGCCAAGTACGACGGACAGCAGCGCATTGAGCTCTGGGGGCAGCCATATCGGCCGCCCGGTGGGCCGGTGGGGGATCTGCTGGCGACACTCCCAATCCCAGCAAATCACACCGTCAACTGGGATTCGTTGTCGGCCAGCCCGGATGGCAAGCGCCTGCGCGCGGTGTTCATCGTCACTGGGGGCAATTTCAAACTCGTGGACATCGCAGTTGGTGACGCCAGCTTGTCCATCACGGCCATGACCGAGCGCGGCTATTTCATACCTGGATATGAACAGTCGCACAACTCCGGCACACCTGAATTGCCAGACGTGGTCGGAGTTCGGGTAGGCGATATCTCCTATGGAAATGCGGCGTATGGATTCGATGGAAAAGGCGATGACGTTGAAGCACTGCTCGGCGGCGGCGGCAGGGTCGATAACTGGACATACCGCGAGACATTTTCAAGCGTTGAAATTGGCTCTGATCCAGTGGCTGGCCCAATTCTTTTACAAAACGAGGGCCTATATACCACCACCAGCATGTCGTATCCGGGTGGGCGCGTAAAGCTCAATGGTCGGGATATTGTTTTTCCCGGGCTATCCGGGCAGAGCAATAGCCAGTCACTTGTGACCCGCACGACTGTCGATAACAAAACTCTGACGTACACCGCTTCTGGATTCATCCATGACTGGGTGGAGTCGTGGGACAAAATTGAGGTGCTGTACTTCGATCCGACCACAGAGTTTGTCGTGATTGTGCAGAAGATCCATCGGGAAGATTACAACGCGCAAATCGTCCCCATGCAAACGCCCGATGGCGGGTGGTTTGCGCAAGCTGTGCCGCCACGCGAAACTGGAACCGTGGTTTCGAGCTATGGGTCAGTGATGGTGCAGTGCCGTGGCGAGACCATTGCAACCATCGACATCTCTCACAACGAGACAGACTACTTTGCGGTTTCCGCTGCAGCGGACCCGTGGACTGGCGCCATTTGCGCAAACCTCATGGAATACACAACAGCCAACAGAACCGTGGTCCGCAGGAGTTGGATATTCATTGCGGACGATGCGGGAGCGCGCGAACTGGGCGCCGTGATGAAGCTGCCCACGGACAACTCCGTGCGTGTGCGCACTGATGAAAGCCTGATCTCCGTATGAACAACACCATTGTCTGCAACACCTTGAGCGGTGCCGTGTCCGAATACACGCGCCACGATTTTCAGTCTCTGACGCCCGCCCATGGCGGCAGTGCCACGGGCCTGTATGCCCTGGCCAGCGGCGATACCGACGACGGCCTGCCCATCGTTGCCGAATTGCGGCTGCCAGCAACCATCCGCGAGAGCACGCTGAAAAAGCACCTGGAGATGGTCTATCTGTCCATGCGCGGGCGCGGGTGCGCGCAGTTCTCGGTGCTGGGGCCGAACTCGGAGCGTTGGGCCTACAGCTTCCCGCTCGTGGCCTCAGGGCAGACGCGGTGCCTGCCGGGCCGCGGCATCCGCCAGAACTACCTTGGCTTCGGCCTGAGCACCCCGGCCGGCCAGGCCTTCACGTTGGACCGCATTGAAGTCGTGACGGTCTCGTCCAAAACCCGCCGAGTAGGAGCATGACATGGCATTGGATCTGAACGGACCCGCAGAAATCGTCGAGGACAAATACGCCCGATCCGTCGCGCTGGCCGAGGCCGCGAACCGAGAGGCTGCGGCATGCGCCACGGCGCTGGCGAACAACCTCTACAAGCCCAGCCAGATCGACGTGCGATGGCAGACACTGGCCGCGCCGAACCTGCCGCCCATCCCCGACTTGCCTCAGCTGCCCAACGTCACCTTTGATGAGCCGGAGGGTATGCCGGGGAGCCTGATGCTCCAGATGGACGACGTGCAGATCGACAGCTTCGATGTCACGCCGCCGCAGCTGAATTTTGGGCAGGCGCCGACGCTGAACATCGGCCAGGCCCCGGCGCTGCCCGAGGTCCGTGACGTCGCTGTGCCAGATGCCCCTGATGTCGTGCTGCCGGATGCGCCCCAATTCCTGCAACTGCAGACCCACACCTTCGGCGGCGTGAACCTGCACGAGGACTGGCTTGCGAAGCTGGACGACATACCGACCCTGTCCGTGTTGCAGCCCGCGCCGTTCCAGCACAAGCCCGGGGCGAAATATGCCTCGCAGCTGCTGGACAACCTGAAGGCCTCGCTGAATGCGCGCATCCAGGGAGGCTCCGGGATCGCTCCGGCGGTCGAGCAGCAGATCTGGGACCGTGCACGCGACCGAGAGACTGCCCTGGCGCTGGCGCGAGAGCAGGAGGTGCTGCGCGGCGCCGAGGCGCTGGGCTTCCCGCTGCCCAGCGGCGCGCTTGCGGGCCAACTGGCGGACGCTCGCCGCGAGTTCCACGACAAGCTGTCCGGCCTGTCGCGGGACGTGGCGATCAAGCAAGCAGAGATGGAGCAGCAGAACGTCAAGGACGCCATCACCCAGGCCCTGCAGTTGGAGACCACGCTGCTCGATGACGCCTACAAGCTGGAGATGCTGGCGTTCGAGACCGCCAAGACCACGGCAGACAATGCCCTGGCCGCGTTCAATGCGGCGGTTGAGCACTACAAGGCGCTGCTGGCCGGCTATCAAGCCTATGCCACTGCCTATGACACCGTGATCCGGGCCGAGCTCAACAAGGTCGAGGTCTACAAGGCCATGCTGGCGGCAGAGCAGACAAAGGCCGAGATCAACAAGTCCCTTGTGGATCGCTACCGCGCCGAGATCGACGGGAGCATGGCGGTGGTCGAGATCTACAAGGCCCGCGTTGGCGCTGCACAGACGCTGGTTGAACTGGAGAAAGCCCGCATCCAGGCCGGCGGCGAGCAGGTCAGGGCCTTCGTTGCCACGGTCAACGCAGAGACCGCCCGCGCCGACATGTACAAGGCGCAGGTCGGCGCTGAGGGTACCAAGGTGGAGGCGTTCCGTTCGCTTACCCAGGCCTATGCCTCGAAGGTCGGAGCCCAGGCCGAGAAGGCGCGGGTCGAGCTGGCGCGGTACCAGGCGCAGATTGCCGCGAAGACGCTGGAGTGGGATGGCTGGAAAGCCCGCTTGTCGGCCGCCAGCAGCCGCATGGAGGCCGCCGCGCGCCAGTCCTCGATCGTTGTGGACGGCTACCGTCTGGGCGCATCGGCCGCGGAGGCCCAGGCCGGCGCGTACATGCGACGCTGGGAAGCAGATCTCAAGCAGTACGAGGCAGGCACAAATCTGACCTTCCAGGTAGCGCGCGCCAACAACGACGCGGCGATGCATGCCAAGGACGCGCAGCTGGACGCGGCCAAGGTCGCATACACCACTGCGGCGCAGCGCGTGGCCAGCGCATGGTCCATGGTGTCCACGACCGCAGGTATCAGCGGCGGTGTCAACTGGACCTACAGCGGCCAGCTCTGACCGCCCCCGGCTAGGGTTCGCTTCTGCGGGCCCCGGCCGGGACACTGCGGGGCATGACCAAGCCGGCCAAGCTCCAACTGAAGATCTACCAAGGCGCCACGTTCCGGCGGCGCCTGCGCTGGCTCAGCCCCGACAAGATGCCCATAGACCTGACGGGCTGCACGGCCCGTATGCAGGTGCGCGAGGAGGTGGAGTCCACGGCCGCGCTGCTGGAGCTGAGCACCGAGAACGGGCGCATTGCCCTGGGCGGTACTGCCGGCACGGTGGACCTGCTGGTCGATGCTGGCACCACGGCAGCCATCACCTGGAGCGGTGGCGTGCACGACCTGGAGATCGTTCACCCCGGCGGCGAGGTCACGCGCTTGGCTGAAGGCTCCTGCTGCGTGAGCCCGGAGGTCACCCGTGACTGACGTGCTGATCGTGCACGAGACCGAGATCCTGGCCGAGGAAGCCCAGGACTCGGTTCTGGTCGAGCAGGTCGAGGAAACCGAGATCCTGGCAGTGGCGGAGCAGGGGCCGCCTGGCCGCCAAGGTCAGCCAGGGCCGCCCGGCGGCGCCGCCACCGTCAAGGTCGGCCAGCTGCCCATCAGCGGCCACAGCGTTGTGGCTTGCGACAGCGCTGGCGAACTGGTCGCAGCCGACGCCACCAATCCCGCACATCGCGGCGCCGTCCTCGGCTTGGTGGCCGACGCATACAGCCCTGGCGACGACGCCGTGGTGCAGACCGGCTATGTGCTTGAGCACGTCGGCTGGACCTGGGCGCCCGGCCCGGTGCTGGTCGGGCTGTCGGGGCAACTGGCCCAGGCTCCGCCCGCTGGCGCGCTGTTCGCCCAGGTCATCGGCCGAGCGCTGTCTTCTACCCGCGTACTCATCGACATCAACCCACCCATCACCCTTGCATAGGAGGCCACCATGGCTGCAAAGAAAATTCTCCGCTTCGTCGGCAACAACATCACCGAGGTGTTTGGCGTACAGGCATCCACAGGCGCCGCCAATGCTGGCGATATCGTCTCCCTGGATGATTCCGGGCGCCTGGACATGAGCATGATGCCGGTGGGCATGGGGGCCGATACGGCTGTCATTGCCTCCAGCGAAGCCCTCG
Organism: Delftia sp. K82; assembly: GCF_002193035.1. Lineage (NCBI taxonomy): Bacteria > Pseudomonadati > Pseudomonadota > Betaproteobacteria > Burkholderiales > Comamonadaceae > Delftia > Delftia sp. K82. The sequence goes on from NZ_MYFL01000001.1 coordinate 2,046,987, forward strand.
CAGCAGGCGACTTCGTGAACATCTGGAACAGCACCGGCGCGAAGGTCCGCAAGGCAGATGGCACTGTGTCCGGCAAGGAGGCCCACGGCTTCGTGCTGGCCGCCGTGACCAGCGGCGCGAACGCCACGGTGTACTTCGAGGGCACCAACACGCAGGTGTCTGGCCAGACGGCTGGCCCTGTCTTCCTGCAGACCACGGCCGGAACAGCAGGGGCCACGGCCCCCAGTGCAGCGGGCAACGTGGTACAGCGCCTGGGCATCGCCATCAGCGCCACGGCCATCAACTTCGAATCCGGCGTCCCGGTGGTGCTCGCGTAAGCCATGGCTCAACGTCGCCCTGTCGTTCTGATCAATGGCGCTCTGCGGGAGCTGCCAGTGGGGGATGTGCTGCCCGCGCGAATCTTGGGCCCTGGCCTGAAGACGCCGTTTTTCGAGAGCGGCGTTTGGACCGCGCCACAAGACGGCATCATTGTTGTGCGTGCAATGTCGGCAGGTGGATCGGGCGCACTCACAAATTCCACAGGCACGGCTGGCACCGGCGGCTATTCCGGCGCATGGGGAATGAAGCTGCTGCGCGTTGTGAAGAATGACGTTGTGACGGTCACCATCGGAGCTGGTGGAGCCGCTGTACTTGCGACTGGCAACGGCAATGCAGGGGGCAACACCACAATCACCGTGCAGGGCGTTACGTACACCTTGCCCGGTGGCCCGGCTGGCATCTACTCTGCGTCTGGAGTGCCCAACGTACCTGACGGCGCGGCGCTACCCGCCGGCTGGGACATTGGGGCCGGATGCGTGAAGCCCGGTGCCATTGCATCTGGTCGAACGGGCGGGGCTGGCGTGGACATCCTGCGTCTTGGCAACAATGCAACAACATCGGGCAGCAGCGCCTATAGCGGGGGAGGGGGCACTGGAGGGCCATCTCCCGGAACAAGAGGAGGCGGTGCAATGCCCAATGGCGCAGATGCCACGGGCCTGCTTGCGACGAATGCGGGAGCGAATGTCGACGCCAGCGATGGCGGTTGGCTGATCAGTTTTTACGGGGGTAGTGGGGGCGGCACAAGCAGCGGCGGTAACGGTGGTGGCGGCGCCGGGAGCACATCAGGTACTGGTGGTGCAGGCGGCAACGGCGGCGGTGGCGGAGGGGGCGGCGCCTCCGGAGGCCAGGGGGGGCTTGGCGGAGGAGGCGGCGGGTGCACTTCTTTCGGCGCCTCTTCGCGCGGTGGGAATGGCTACGCCTGCATCGAGTTCATCGCAGATTTAGGAGTGTCCTGATGCCTGTGATCGAAATCGTGGACGGTGCGGGCATAGCCGTGGACCGCATCCTTGCAACCATCGAGATTGCAGAGCAACTGCACCCCGGGGCGTGGCGCCTTGCCCCTGAGCCGGCTCCGGAAGATGTGGCAGGCCCTACGCACGAGGTGCCCCGTTGGGCCGGCCGCCTGGCGCTCAAGCGGCATGTGCTGGGGCAGGATGCCCTGGTGCTGCTGGCCCCTGACGATGCCCGTCCCGAGGACAACCTGCTGGCGCGCGTGCTGGCGTGGCGCGACACCTTGCAGCCCGGCGAGATGTTGGACCGGGTGGACGCAGTGCTCAACGATGCCAAGGACTGGCTGCGCGACAGCGAGACCGTGGCGGCGGTGGCTGCTGTGCTGGGCCTGACAGCGGAGCAGGTGGACGCGTTGTTCGCCTGGGCAGCAGCGCAGCGAGCGTAGCCCCCGTGTAGGGTTCGCCAGCGCGGCCCAGCCCCGGAATCATCGGGGCATGAAAACTGAAACCCTCGAAGCCATTGGCGCGGCAGGAAACAAGGCGACGATCCTTGGTGGATCTGTCGCCGTGGCCGGCAAGATGTCTGCGGCAGACCTCGCGGCCTACGTCGGGGCTCTGGTGGCAATCATCGGCCTGTTGATCACCTGGTTCTATAAGCGTGAGGCAGCCAAGCTCCGGCGCGCTGATGACGCTCGCAGGGAACGGGAGTTTCTACGCAGAGATGCCGAGCGGCAATTGCGCATGGACCTGATGCGAGCCACAGGCGCTCCGGCGCAGCACTACGACACAGATTTGGGTGTGCTCGAGGTGGACGAATGAACGCCGGCCGCGTTTCTGCCGCTGGCCTGAGCATCGGCGCCGCCATCTTGGCGTCTTGGATCGCTGCCGAGGGTTTCAGCTCCGCGCCCATCATCCCGGTGCGCGGCGACGTGCCAACCATCGGCCACGGCGCCACGCGCTACGAGGACGGCACACGCGTGACCCTGGCCGACCCGCCCATCACCCGCGAACGGGCGCGCGAGCTGGCCATCAACCTGCTGGAGCAGCAGTACGGTGCTTGCGTGCGCGATTCGCTGGGCGAAACGCTGGTGCATCCGGTCGAGTTCGCCCAGGCCGTGGACTTCGCGGGCCAGTACGGCTGCGGGGCCTGGCGCGGCTCCTCAATGTTGGCACGCACACGGGCTGGGGACTATGCCGGGGCATGCAATGCCTACTTGGCCTATCGCTACATGACCAGCGCCCAGCCGCTGCAGGGCTACAGCGCATACCAGTGGGATGCAATTGGCCGCCCGAAGCGCTGGCGCTACGACTGCAGCACGCCCGGCAACCGCATCTGCCGCGGAGTCTGGATCCGTCAGCAGGCGCGGTACGCCGCGTGTATGGAGGCCCAGCAATGAACCCGATCCTCTGGGCAATGTGGTGGTACTGGTGGAGGGGCGGGCGATGAAGTGGCTCAGCCGTGACACGGTGCGCCTGCCGTACATGACTCTTTGCCTGTCTCAGGCAGAGTTCTTGAAGGTGGCCGCTCGCTGCAACGTGCCCGATCCTGGAGTGTGGATGGATGTCGATCGCCAACTGGCGGTAGTGCACACATGGGAAAACGACAGTGGCTTGTTCTGCGTGGTGTGCTTGAACCGCTCGGCTGCAGAGGCAGACCCCATATCCGTCGCATGCGCCTTGGTCCACGAGTCTGTTCACGTTTTCCAGAGGCTGTGCGACAGCATTGGCGAGGAAAGGCCGTCGAGGGAGTTCGAGGCCTATTCCATCGAGCGCATCTCTGAAGCGCTGATGCGCGAGTACGCCAGGAGGGTGTGCACATGATTCCCGCGCTCTACACCCACTTGGCCGCCGCCGCCGTGGCCGCCTTCCTGGCTTGGAGCTACCAGGGCGCGCGACTGGGCGCCGAGCTGGCCGAGGCACGGCTGGAAACCACCACCCAGCAGCTGGCCACCAGCACGGCGCAGCGCGCGGCCGACGCCCGCGTGCGCAGCGCCGAAAAGGCCATGACCACCAAATACCAAGGAGCCCTCAATGCCGCCCGTGACCGCGAGGCGCTGCTGCGCCGTGATCTTGACCAGCTGCGCGCTGTCTCTGACGGCCTGCGCGAGCAATCCGCAGATGCCGCCCGCCGACTTACCAGCGCTCCCGCCGCCGCCGTCCTTGAGTACGCCACTGCCGTCAACGCCGTATACGACGACTGCCGCGCAGCGTATGGGGACATGGCAGCAAAGGCTGCAGGCCACGCAGCTGATGTCCAAACCCTCGGTGCCGCCTGGCCCGTGATCCCGAGCCTGCCGGCCGCAGGCACCACCGCAGAGAGCAATCCATGACCACTTCCCCCATCAAGCCAACCATCGGCCGCCGTGTCTGGTTCCGCCCGAGCGCTCAGTTCCTGGAGCGCAATCCGACCGTGACGCAACTGGGGCCCCTCCAGCCCATGGATGCAGGCATCGTTTATGTCCACCACGATCACATGGTGAACTTAGCGGTGTGCGATCACGTTGGCCGCACGCACATGGTGCCCAGCGTGCCGCTCCTGGCAGGCCAATGGGAGCCGAGCGACGGCGACTACATGGTGTGCGAGTGGATGCCCTACCAGAAGGGCCAGGCTGCGAAGACCGAGGCCGCGCCTGGTGCGATCGAATTCAAGTCCTACGCCGACGGCACTGTGGCCACCGGTCCGGGCCCGCTGCCCGAGGCCTCGCCGGCTGAGCAGTCTATCGAAGCCGAGATCCAGGCCAAGGGCAAGACAGCGGCACGGGTCACCCCGGATGACATCCAGCGGGAGATCGTGGAGGAGACCTACTTCACTGCTGCCGAAGGCCGGCACGGCCACTCGCACAAGAACCACGGCTTCGATTACGACGAACCCGCCGACAGCCCGCTCAATCTGCTGACCTTCTGCGTGCTCCGCCTGCGCAATGGCTTCACCGTGACCGGCGAGTCGGCCTGCGCGTCCCCCGAGAACTTCGACGCCGCCATCGGCCGCCGCATCGCGCGCGAGAACGCCGTGCAGAAGATCTGGCCGCTGCTGGGCTTCCGGCTGCGCGACAAGCTGGCGGGCATCAACGACCCCAGCAAGGCGGAGCAGGTCTTGGAGGAAGTGCTGTCTGTCGTGCAGCACTTCCTCCCGCCGGATGGCGGCACAGTCCATGAGGCGATGGACAAGATCATCGGGCTGGTGGACCCCTGGCCGTTGAGCAGCCGCCCGGCTGGAGCCTAAGCCGCAGGCGCCGGGTCAGCCGGCGCTATCGAGACCACCGTGCCGTCGATTGCGATCATCTCCCCGCGCGTATTCGGGTCTGCATCAAGCGGCACGCCCCACATCGTCCCGGGGTGCTCGCCCTTGTGCATGACGTGGTCCAGGTGATACAGCTCCTCGGGGGGAAGCCTGAACCGCTGGGGGTACTTGTCGCCGTGGGCCTTCCAATGTCCAGCGAAACCTGCGACGACGCGCTGGTGGACTGTGTGCTTGGGATGTGTCGGATCGATTGGCATGGCCGGCATTGTGCCGTGCTCAGCCTTCGGGGCAGCACTCCATGGCCCAGTCCAGCGCAGCCTCGGCCGTGTCGTGCGGCCCGTCGAACGCCTTGATGCCGCGCTCATCGTCCCAGAGTGCTCCGGTCCATCGCCGTGCAGCAGGGAAGGGTAGGCGGCCATAGTCCACGACGACCGCATACCAGCCCGGTGCGGTTGGCGACCCGCCCCAGGTCATGCCATCAGCCATGGCGCGCCGGCAGGATCTGCACGGGACCGAGGCCGCTGTGCACGATCTGACCGCCTGGGCCAAGCACCACAAACCAGTCTCGATGCGCCTGCTCGATGCGGTATTCCTCGGGTCGGCCTGGTAGCAGCTCCTCCTCTGGCACGCCGAACCAGGGGTGCATGCGCAAGATGGTTGGATAGATCAGCGGCGGGTGCATGACTGTCTCCTATCAGCGTGTGAACGGCATCTCGCGCCCTTGCTCTGCATGCCACTGCCTTGCAACGCTGGGCGCCTCGGAACGAGGAGGCAGTGTCTCGGGTAGCTTCGGAGTGAAACGGGCGGCATCGAATTTCTTCAGCGGCGCGGCGTCGAGGGATGCAATTGGGCGGATGAGCCACATCTGCTCGTACTCAGCAATCCCCTCCTCGACTCGGGCGCAGACGTGGCCGCGCCAAAGCATTGCATCGCCAAGAACGTCCAGCAGGACGGGCTCAAACATGCGGGGCCCTGGTATGTCCTGACTGCTCCACTCGACCCAAAGGGACGCGACGCGCATGTTGCGCCGGCTGTTGTTGGTCTTGCCGTCGTCGTAGGCGATGCGCAGGTCTCCTCGGACGGGCGCTGGCCAGTCTTTGGGCGCCAGGCGGAGGCCGGCGCGGCGGAGTTCAATGAGTTCGCAAAACACTGTGTAAATATACAGCTATAGGATTGACCCCGGAAAAGTTAGCATCCACTTATGTGCAATCGATATAAGTCGCCCCGGGAAGATGAAATCGAACGCATGTGGCGTGTCGGTCGCCAGGACCCGAACCGCTGGTGGGATGCTGAGGTGTTCCCGCGCGGCACTGGCGCGTTCGTGCGCCGCGCCCAGGACGACACGGGCTACAGCCGGGAGCTGGTGGCGGGGCAGTGGGGCCTCATCCCGTGGTTCGCCAAGGAGCCGCGCCTGAAATTCCAGACCAACAACGCGCGCAGCGAAGAATTGAGCCAGAAGGCAAGCTACAAGCACCCCTGGGCCAGAGGCCAGCGCTGCATCATCCCCGCGACGACGTTCGATGAACCGAACTGGGAGAGCGGGAAAAACGTGTGGTGGAGATTCGCCCGCGCGGACGGAGACCCGTGGGGTCTGGCGGGCTTGTGGAATGTGTGGACCGACCCTGCCACGGGCCAGGTGCATGAGAGCTACACGATGCTGACGATCAACGCCGACGCGCATCCGCTGATGTCGAGGATGCACAAGCCAGATCCGAAGCTGCCCGCTGATCGACAGGACAAGCGCAGCGTGATCCAAATCGAGCTCGGTGACGTTGATCAGTGGCTTGCCGGCACAGTGGCCGAGGCCTCGCAGTTGCTGCGCGTGGCGCCAGTCGAAGTGTTCCAGGCCGGCCCGGTGACCTGAACCCCAAACGCAAAAAAGCCCCCTCGGCTGCCATCACGGCGCCGAGGGGGCTTTTGTCGTTTAAGCGCTGCGCAATGGATCTATTTTCTCTCCATTGGCTTCTGAATGGCGGTCGTCTTTGTAAGTCCTTGATTTTTCTTGTATGAGTTCGATCTTGTAGCCGTCCGGATCCGTCACAAAGGCAATCACCGTGGTCCCGCCCTTGACGGGGCCTGCCTCGCGCGTCACGTTGCCGCCGGACGCCTTGATCTTCTCGCAGGCGGCGTACGCGTCCGGCACGCCAATGGCGATGTGGCCATAGGCCGAGCCCATGTCATAGGCCTCAGTGCCCCAGTTGTAGGTCAGCTCGATCTCGGCTTGGGCCGGGTTGCCGCCCTCGAAGCCCAGGAAGGCCAGGGAGTATTTGTACTCCGGGTTCTCGGAGGTTCGCAGCAGCTGCATGCCAAGAACCTGTGTGTAGAAATCGATGGAGCGCTGGAAGTTGCCAACGCGCAGCATGGTGTGGAGGATTCGCATCCCTCGATTGTGCCGGGATTCCGCCATCTCTTCAGCCGCCCGCCAAGCGCCGCAGTGATCTCCTCCCGCACAGGCCTGGCGCCTTCCCGCAGATCGGGCACTTCAGGTCCTGACGGCATCTGGCCCGAATCCATTCAACCATTGGTTCAACTGTCTGTTGAATTCTAGGAGTGGGCCCTAGGACTGGTACCCGATTTTTGGGAAATAAATCTTGCAAATCAGACAAATCTTAGATTTTTGGATTGAAAAATCAGACAAATCCAATTAAATCCTAGTAGCCGGCTGCCTAGAATAGGAATGTTCTTCGTGCGAATTATTTTAATTTTTTGAGTCATGAAAAATTTCGTCTTGCGGATATTAATTGCCGATGACCATCCGGCAGTTCTGGCAGGCATAGAGAGTGTTTTGGAGGATAAGCATGAAATAGAGATTGTAGGTCGAGCGAAAAACTCCACGGAAATCATAAGCTTTCTGAAGAAAAACGAATGTGATGTTTTGGTAACTGATTACTCCATGCCCGGTGGAACCTACGGTGATGGTCTGGTGATGCTGAATGTCATTCGTAAAAGATTTCCAAGTGTCAAGCATCGTCATGCTGACAATGATCGAGAACATTGGAATCATCAAATCTCTTACCAACCAAGGAATCTACAGAATTGTCCATAAAACGGATTCTTTGGGAAGTCTGCTGCCCGCCATCTACGCTGCATACACGGATGGTCAATTCATATCTCCCAGTGCAAGCAAGCTGCTGGGAGGAGAATGGCTGGGCGCGGTGCGGACATCGATAGAACTCTCAAAACGGGAAGAAGAGGTTCTGCTTCTTTTCATCTCTGGCATGACGGTGTCCGAGATAGCAAAAAAACTCTATCGCAGTATCAAGACGGTCAGCACGCACAAGGTGGCTGTCATGAACAAGCTGGGTATACGCAAGGACATTGATCTCATTCGCTATGGAATTGAGATGGGCTGGATTGACGTAAGAAAATAGGTGCAGAAATGCATCGTCATTGCCGCAGACGATCCGACCAAGCTCCATGCCATCCGCAGCTTTCTTGCAAAGATTTCTTTTATTACATGAGGAGATCCACAGCCTGATCGATGGTTGTATCTTGATGCCCAGATGGAAATATATAAAAAAGAGGCTGGAGAAAAGGAAGAGCTCCACCTTCTGACCAAATACAACAAGACACTGCTTTTTGGCGGTGGCCTGGTTTTCTCTCTTCTTATCATTGTTTTGGCAATGCTTGCAGCCCTGTTCGAGCTCAATGACTTCATGGAGGAAAGAAGAGCAGTATTCCAGAGCAAGAGAACCCGGGTTCTGGTAGAAATAGAAACAAAGCAAGTCATTATGATGCGAGGAATCATTGCATCAGAGTTGCTTTGGGGGCAGACGCACACATCTCATCCCGGTGTCTTTGCCGGGGCAGATGCTGTGATGGCAGGGGTGAGTCCTGTGGTATTGCTTGAGAATAAGATCAACAAGAATGTACACAAGCACTACAGAGATATGTTGGGAGAGCTGGCATATTTGGCAAATTCCAGCTTTCTTCAAAATGGAAGAGCAATATCTGCCTATGTCTTCAGTCCGGACAGATCGTTCATAGGTGTCCTTGTGCCGCAGGTGCCAAACGAGCATGAGCGAAAAGACATGCTCTTGAAACTCAGGGAACAGATTTCGACTTTGCCTGAAGATAACGGCACCATCATTCCGTCCGTCCAGCTGCGTCATCCCATATGGCTGCCTCCGAGTAAAAGCATTCTGACTGGGGAGATGTCATTTCAGATTGTTGTTTCGGCTTTCCAAGATGGAAAGCCATTTCTCACGGTGGTGAGCGACATGCCGACTCAATATATCGAGAGCCTTATGCAGCAGGGTGAAGGCAGGAACTCCTTATTTATTATTGATTCTCAAGGCAGCGTTGCGTTGGGTGGGGAGGGGATCGGCGATGCAATAGGGGATTTTTTTGATATCGAGGCGTCGAAATTTCACGGAGGACTGATAAGTAGATATATTTTGAGCAAGTATGGTGCCGTCTATAAAAATGGATATTTTTATTACTATTCGAGAATATCAAATACGAACATGATACTTCTCCAGGTTTTTTCCTGGAAAGATGCTGTGTATTTAAATGGGAAGTCCCTTGTATATTTGCTATTTTCATTGATATTCATCATTTTTTTCTGGTGTTTTTTGATATATTTTTATGATAGGGTTTTTATTCCAATATATGGGAAAGCCAAAAATGTTTTTGACACGGAACATCTAAGCCGCACCATCATTGCCATGGCGCCTTATGGACTTGGTCTTCTTGATTTCAAGGAAAAGAAGATGCTGTTGGAAAACAGCATGATGTACAAGTACAAAGAAAGCATGGTGTTGGATGATAAGTCTGCTGGTGAGCGGTTGATTGAATATTTTCTCAGATTCTACGGTGAGAAATATCTGAGTGGAAAAAAGACTGAATATTTGCCGGTAGTCAGCGAAGTCGTGGTCTCTTACAACGGAACAGTTGCAGAGCTTTCAGTGATCATGGTGAAGGCCAAATATCAGGGGAGGCATGTCCTGCTGTGTGGATTTGCCGATATCACTGCACACAAGCAGGTGCAAAGAAATCTGGAAGATGCCAAAAAGGCGGCAGAAGAGGCAAACCAGGAAAAATCTTCTTTTCTTGCTGCCATGAGCCACGAGATACGCACGCCACTGAATGCAATATTGGGCAATCTGGAAATACTGGGAAGAAGCTCCATGTCAGAAGAGCAGCAAACCAGGCTCACCACCATATCATCTTCATCCCATTCTCTTTTGACGCTGCTGAATGATGTTCTCGACTTCTCGAAGATCGAGTCTGGTCAGATGAGTGTGGAATTTGCCAGCTTTGATCTCAAGTCTGTGATTCGGCAGGTGGCTGCCATTTACAAACCGCTGGCTGCGGAATTAGGTATAGGATTTTCCTTGATCATTGACCATTCGCTGAGGGAGGGATATATAGGAGATGGCGAGAGAATAAAGCAAATCCTCAACAATCTTCTCAGCAACTCCTTGAAATTCACCAAGGCTGGCAAGATTGACGTATTTGCATCAGACAGGGCCGGTGAGCTCAAGATCAAAGTGTCAGATACCGGGATAGGCATTCATCCCTCACAGCACCCCTTCATCTTTGATGCATTCAAGCAGGCAGGATCGGATATAGCGGCGGAATTCGGTGGTACGGGGCTGGGCCTGACGCTGTGTCAGCGTATGGCACATCTCATGGGCGGGGAAATCCGGTTCTTCAGCGTGCCGGGAAAGGGCAGCATTTTCGAATTGACCTTGCCCGCATGCCACGCCCAGCCTGTTCCTGCTTCCTTGGGGTGGGACGATGGCGATGTCATGCTTGCAGACGATGAAAGCGCAGGTTATGGCGCAAGGATTCTCATCGTCGATGATCACCCGGTCAATAGGCTGCTGCTTCTGGATCAGCTGAAAATCCTCGGCTTCGAGGCGGAATCTGCAGAAGGCGGGGAATCCGCATTGCGAATGATGTCGCAGAATATCTATGACCTGGTCCTTACGGACCTGCAAATGCCTGGCATGAGCGGTTATGTACTTGCTCAGCGCATCAAACAGAATTATCCGGGAATTCCTGTGGGAGCAATAACGGCACATGCAGGCAAGCAGGAAAAATTCAAATGTGCGAAATTTGGCATCGTAGATATTCTTGTCAAGCCGGCCTCCTTGAAAAACATCAAGGAATTCATTGGGAAAAATATAGGAAAGTCTGGCAAGGGTGTCGCTGAAGCTGCGGAAGTCCCGGGCAGTAGATTGCCTTATCGTGATGTATTGATTTCAGCAACCGAAAGCTCATTGGCTGCGTTGAAAAAGCATTTGCTGCAAGGGGATCTGATGGCTGTGCATCGTGAAATTCATGCCATGAAAGGGTCATTTGCGGTGGCTGGGCTGAAGGATAGAGTGGAAGATATGGACCGATTATCATCTCTTGTCAATATGCGGCGCCTCCGTGCAGTGGATGATGCCCTGACTGACCTGCTGGAGAACCTGAGAGATATCTGATGAGCCGTGGTGCAATGATGCTGCACTGAACGATTGTGTTTATTCCGTTGATGGCGCCAAATCATGTTTTCCAATATGAATCATAGAAAAGATTTGAATATATCCGTACTGCTGGCCGATGATCATCCTGGAATCATCTCAGGCATTCGGCATGAGCTGTCTTCTGAGCTGGAAATCCTGTTGAAAGCCAGTGTTTCAAATTCAACCGATCTGGTGAAAAAGTTGGATGAGGGTGGCTTTGACGTGCTTGTGTCGGATTACTCCATGCCTACGGGTCAATACGGAGATGGCTTGAATCTGTTTGGCTATATATCCAGAAGATTTCCTAACCTGGGTTTGGTGGTTCTGACCATGCTGGACAATTCCGCCATTCTTCAGGCGCTGGGCAAGGTGTCGAACATCAGCATCGTGAGCAAGGCGGACCCTGTGCTGCATCTGGTTCCAGCCATTCATGCCGCTTATACAGGAGGGACATACTTCTCCCCCGCCATTTCCGAGCGACTGGAAAAAATGAATGCGGGTGTCATGGGAGGCGAAGGAAAATCACCGGGGGTGCTCAGTCCCAAGGAATCGGAGGTGGTAAGGCTTTATGCGGCCGGTTTGCGTATCGACGAGATCGCGGCCAAGCTGAACAGAAGCAAGAAAACCATCAGTACCCAGAAAGTCAAGGCCATGCACAAGCTTGGAATTGAACGGGACATTGATCTGATGAAGTATGCCCTTGAGTGCGGATGGGTGACCTCATCGAGATCTCAATGACGGCCGGTTCTTTATCTGCCGTTCAAGGTCCGGATTTCTTCCAGGAGCTGGTCAAGCTGCAATTCCAGCGCCAGCAGCGAGTGCGCATGGTGTATCAGTCCATCATGGTTGATGCCGTTTTCCAGGCCAGCGCAGCGTATTGACAGCTCAGTCAGGTCAAAAAATCGCAGTGAACCGGAAAGATTGTGCAGCTCTCTTTGCACATCCTTGCGATTCTTGCTGGATTTGATGATCGCCAGCGACGAACGTGCAGACTCCAGAAAGGCCGTTCTGATGGGGGCCGGGATCTGTTGAAAATGGGCGACGTCATCGGTCGACGAAATGCGGCCGCTGTTGGCAGGCCGGGGCTGAACGGCCAGTTGCAGTGCATCAAAAAGGCCCTGCAGCGAACGCCAGGAGACTTCGATGATGCGGGCGTTGATCACCTTGGGTTGCAGGGGGTGATCAGCCTCGCATTCGATGATGCTTGCAGCTCCTGCCACCAGGCGGTTTTCATCCTTGGGATTCCAGGACGTTTTCGATCCGCAAAGCACAACAACCTGGAACTTCTGGAGGCGATCCTGGCGAATGGCTGTGGGATGGTGGCAGGCCGTGGTCGCCAGGCCCCAACTTTTGAGGTGCGGGAGCAGATGGGCGTGCAGTTCATCGGATGACGAGATGAACAAAACCTGCTCGCCTGAAAATGACAAAGCGGAGGAGGGGGGCTCTTCTGTGGTGGTTATCGATTCGGCGGCAGTCGAGAACTTTTCAGAACGGTATGGTGTGGGTGCACTGTCCAAGGTGGATGTCTGTTTTTTCATGGGTGGCCGAGCATCTGGAGCCGGCATCTGCAGCCAGTCACTCGCTGGAGGCTTCAGATCCGGCTGGAAGATTGGACCACGGCATCCATCCATGGTGCATGTTTAAGGACATGTCCATAGAGCATCCTTGTTTCACCTGCGTGGCGTCTGGCCTTGGAAGCCCAAGCCCGGGAATTCAGGTGTGTCAGCAAGTGCCGCAAGAATGAAAAAAGCCTGCAGAGAACTGCAGGCTGTTTTCATGGAGGCGTTTATCCAGGCTTCAGATGGCGAACTGGGCGCGATCCTTGTCCTTGATCCAGGCGGGGGGCTTGCCACGGCCGGTCCAGGTGTCACCGGTTTCGGGATTGCGGAACTTGGGGGCCACGGTGGAGGGGGCGCGGCGTGCCGTGAAGATGTCGTCGGCAGTCAGGCCGTAATCCTGAACCAGACCGCGAATCTTGGCGATCACATCACTGACTTCTTGCTTGCGTGCTGTCTGGATCTGGGCCTCGAGTGCCTCGCGCTGTGCCAGAAGTTCTTTGTATGTGGTGTTCACGGTAGTTTGCCTTTCATGGATTGAAGCGCGAATATTAACGGTTTTTTAAGAACAAGTTTGCATGCTTTCGATCATTTTCTCCTATGACTGCCATTGGCCGTCCTGACCGTGTTCAAAATGTCCGGTCAACGCCAGGTAAAGGCCATGTAAAGAGCCGGTAGTTATGGGGCGCTGTATGTTCCGGAGCCCTTCAAAATCCTGCATGCCCTCGCTTTCAGGTTTGAAGCGCCGTGGTTCACAGAAGTGAGTGATCGGCTGCGAAGGAGTTTGGGCTTATTGAAGGGGATGTGAAAGGCGATGCCGTGATCAAACTGCACCGCACATTCGAAATTATTGAGATCCAGTCTGTACGCTGCTTGCCAACGGCTTTTTGCGTGGGGTTTGGGGAGGGTGGCGAGCGGACTGCAAGCGAAAGATGAGGGTGTTGGTGGTCCCGGGACATCCTTCGCAAAAGACACGCGTTTTTGCCCACAAAACTGTTTATTCATACAGTATGATGCGGCCATGAGCATCGATCAGATCGCCTTCGCACTCCCCGCAGTCCTTGCCGTCTGGCTGTCGCAGTCCCGTTCCGTTGCCCTGCGGCGGTGGGCCTGCCTTCTCGGCCTGGGATGCATGCCTTACTGGATATATGTGGCTCTGTTGGCCGGGCAATGGGGCATGTTGGCCTTGGCAGGCGCCTTTGCGCTGGGCTGGCTCAAGGGGCTTTGGGTGCACTGGCTGGCACCTCGTCGGCGTGAGGCCGTGGGCTCGGGCCTGGGCACCATCCAGATCACGCCGGGCACCCGTTGACGGCTGGGCCGCTGGTCCGCGCCTTGTGTTCATCGATGCTGCAGACGGGCGCGTGTTTTACGGGCGCTGTGCATGGCGTGCTCGGGAATTTCAAGCGTTCTCACTGGAATTTGATGCAGATAAAAGCCGAGTGTTTTGCTTGGTTGGTGTGATGGCCGTGCCGATGCACCGGCTGCCAGGGTGCCCTGCTGTCTTTATGCCCAGCCGTGCATGGCTGCAAGACTGGGCCGGGGCTGTGATGCAAGGATTTCTGCCCTTTGTGCACTGTGGTGGTGCACATCTTTCGGGTCTTGGTGCAGGTTTCCGGATCGGCTGGTAGCGCTGTGTTTTTGCGGATATTTCCGATTTGTATGGTGAGTTATGTGAGCAAAAAGCCACGGAGTTTGCGGGTCTGTGCAGGTCCTTGTATGGACGCCAGCTGGCAGTGATGGGCAAGTCCGAGGCATAGAATCGTTTGCATACAACAGGCAGTCATCTATCAGAGTTGCCTCTAAAAACCACGTGAAAACAGCCCACCCCGTTGGCGGTGGGCTTTCTTTTTCGGGCTTGGCCGCGGCGAGCCCGTCGCCTGATTTTTCAGTGCGCACCTATGGTTTGCACCTGTTGTCAACCACAAGGTTTGCACACGATGAAATTCACTCTCAACCAACAAGAGGTCGAGATCCAGGGCGTGAGCCCTGAGACGCCGCTGCTTTATGTGCTGCGCAACGACATGCAGCTCAACGGTCCCAAGTTCGGCTGCGGCCTGGGCGAATGCGGCGCATGCGCCGTGCTGATCGACGGCAAGGTGGCCCGCTCCTGCTCCGTTCCCGTGAGCGTGGTCCAGGGCATGAAGGTCACGACGCTGGAAGGCCTGTCCCAGGACGCGACCCAGGCCGAGCACGCCCGCGTGGCGCGTGACTGGGAAGCAGCCCATCCGGCCGCCGTGCCGGGCATGCCTGCCGGCAAGCCCGCAGCCGATGCACAGGGCAAGGCTGTCTACCGACTGCACCCTGTGCAGCAGGCTTTCATTGACGAGCAGGCCGCCCAGTGCGGCTACTGCACCAACGGCATGGTCATGGCCCTGGTGGCCTTGTTCGACCACAAGCCCACGGCCACCGACGAGGAAGTCACCCAGGCCCTGTCCGGCCACCTGTGCCGCTGCGGCACGCATGTGGAAATCATGCGGGCCGCCGCCCGCGCCCGCGTGCTGATCGCCCAGGGAGGTGCAGCATGAGTGCATCCAACCCCCTTCAACTGACGCGCCGCAACCTGCTCAAGCTGGGCGGCATGGTCATGGTCAGCTCGGTGGCGGCCGCTGGCTTGGTGGCCGAAAGCACGGGTACGGCGCCCGCCGTGGCCGGCGCCTTCCCCATTCCCCCCATCGACCGGGTGAGCAGCTTCATCGCCATTGGCGCGGACGGCAGCGTCACGGCCTACCACGGCCACGTGGACCTGGGCACGGGTATCCGTACCTCGCTGGCGCAGCTGGTGGCCGATGAACTCGATGTGGAGTTCGAGCGCATCACCATGGTTCTGGGCCACACGGGCCGCACGCCCAACCAGGGCCCGACCATTGCCAGCAACACCATCCAGGTGGACGCCATCCCCATGCGCAAGGCCGCCGCGCAGGTGCGCCAGCTGCTGCTGGGCCTGGCTGCCGAGAAGCTGCAGCAGCCCGTGTCCGCACTGGCCACGTCCAAGGGCGCGGTGGTGGCCAAGGGTGGGCGACGCATTGGCTACGGCGAACTGGCCCAGGGCCAGGACCTGAACATTGCGCTGGACAAGGAAGTGCCGCTGCGCACCGGCGGTTTCAACTACATCGGCAAGTCCGTGCAGCGCGTGGACATTCCGGCCAAGGTGCTGGGCGCGCTGGCCTATGTGCACGATGTGCGCGTGCCCGGCATGCTGCACGGCCGCGTGGTGCGCCCGCCCTATGGCGGTGCCGATGCGTCGGCGCCGCTGGGCAGCAGCCTGATTTCGGTGAACGAACAGTCCGTGGCCCATCTGCCGGGCATCGTCAAGGTGGTGGTGCAGGGCGATTTCGTGGGCATCGTGGCCGAGCGCGAAGAGCAGGCCATTGCCGCCATGCGCCAGCTGGAGGTGAAGTGGAAGGACTGGGCCGGCGTGCCCGACCTGTCGCTGAACGCCATGCACGACACCCTGGTCAAGCACGAGAAGACCGACCGCATGCTGCGCGAGGACGCGGGCATTGACGAGGCCTTCTCAGGCTCCAAGAAGGTGATCGAGGCCGACTACGTCTGGCCCTACCACCTGCATGCCTCCATCGGCCCGTCCTGCGCCGTGGCCGAGGTGTCCGCCAGCCAGATCCAGGTCTGGACCGGATCGCAGAACCCGCACGACGTGCGCAAGGACATCGCCACGCTGACCGGCATGGCGGCCGACCAGATCAATGTGACGCGCCTGGAAGCCTCGGGCTGCTATGGCCGCAATTGCGCGGACGACGTGGCATCCGACGCCGTGCTGCTGTCGCAGGCCGTGGGCCGCCCGGTGCGCGTGCAACTGATGCGCGAGCAGGAAGCCGCCTGGGAGCCCAAGGGCACGGGCCAGCTGATCCGCGTGCGCGGCGGCCTGGACGAGAACCATGCCGTGCTGGGCTACGAACTCAAGACCTGCTACCCGTCCAACGACGCGGCGGCCCTGGCCCTGATCCTGACGGGCAAGGTGCCCAACAAGCCCAAGGTGCTGCAGATGGGCGACCGTACGGCCATCCCGCAGTACGAGTACCCCAAGATGCGCGTGGTCTCGCAGGATGCGGCGCCCATCGTGCGCGCTTCGTGGATGCGCGGCGTCTCGGCCCTGCCCAACGTCTTTGCCCATGAGTGCTGGATCGACGAATGCGCCTACCTGGCCGGTGAAGACCCGCTGGCCTACCGCCTGCGCTACCTGAAGGACCCGCGCGCCGTGGCGCTGACGCACGCTGCGCACAAGCAGGCCGCCTGGCAGGATGGCCCGGCCCACCGCAACCCCGCGCCGGCCGACCAGCGCCTGGTCAAGGGCCGCGGCTTTGCCTATGCCCGCTACTACCACAGCAAGTTCCCTGGCTACGGCGCGGCCTGGGCCACCTGGATCTGCGACGTGACCGTGGACCGCGAGACCGGCGTGATCAAGGTGGACAAGGTCTTCGTGGCCCATGACTGCGGCGAGATGGTCAACCCGGCCGGCGTGCGCCACCAGGTGCACGGCAACATCATCCAGTCCACCAGCCGCGTGCTCAAGGAGTACGTGACCTTCGACAGCAAGGGCGTGACCTCGCTGGACTGGGGCGGCTACCCCATCCTGCGCTTTGACGAGCTGCCCGAGATCGACGTGCAACTGGTCGAGCGCCCGGGCGAAGACCCCATGGGCGCGGGCGAATCGGCCTCCGTGCCCAGCGCCGCCGCTGTCTCCAACGCCGTGTTCGACGCCACTGGCGTGCGCCTGCGCGAAGTGCCGTTCACCCCGGCACGCGTGCTGGCCGCACTCAAGGCACAGGCTGCCGATGCAGCCCCGGCCGACAAGGCACAGAACTGAGAGCGGAGGACCGGAACATGCACACACTCAAGAAAATCACCCTCGGCGTGGTCGGCCTGGCCGCCGTGGCCGGCGCCGCCTTCTGGCTGGCCACGGGCCGCAGCGAAATCGCGCCCCTGCAGCAGATCCCGGTGCAGGAATTCAGCCAGCAGCAGATCGACCAGGGGCGCCGCCTGGCGCACATGGGCGACTGCGCGGTCTGCCACACGGCACCGGGCGGCCAGCGCAACGCAGGCGGCCTGGCCATGCCCAGCCCTTTCGGCACCATCTACTCGACCAACATCACGCCCGATGCAGAAACCGGCATCGGCCGCTGGTCGTACGAGGCCTTCGAGCGCGCCATGCGCCATGGCGTGGACCGCGAGGGCAACTACCTGTACCCCGCCTTCCCGTACACCGCGTTCACCCGCGTGACCGATGAGGACATGAAGGCGCTGTACGCCTTCCTGATGACCGAGCCGGCTGTCTCCAACGAGGCACCCAAGACCGCGCTGAACTTCCCGTTCAACGTGCGCCGCGGCCTGGCCCTGTGGAATGCGCTGTACCTGGAGCCGGGCGAGCAGCCCGCGCCCGCCAACCAGTCGGGCGAGTGGATTCGCGGCGCCTACCTGGTCGAAGGCCTGGGCCACTGCGCGGCCTGCCACTCGCCGCGCAACCAGTTCGGCGCCGAGAAAAAGGGTGCCGACCACCTGGCCGGCGCCTTCATCGACGGCTGGGATGCGCCCGCGCTCAACGACAAGGCCGTGGCCCCGCTGCCCTGGACGCGAGAAGACCTGGTCCGCTACATGCAGACCGGTTTCTCGGAGCGCCACGGCGTGGCCGCCGGCCCCATGGCGCCCGTGATCGAAGGCCTGTCTCACCAGTCGGCCGAGGACATCAACGCCATGGCCACCTACCTGATGTCGTACCGCAAGCCTGTGGCAGACGCCGCTGGCGCAGGGGACGCCCAGGCCCTGGTGAAGGAAAAGACCGAGGTTGCCAAGCTGCCGGTCGACGCCCAGGGCTACCGCCTGTACCAGGGCGCCTGCATGGCCTGCCACCGCGCCGACCCCAGCGGCGTGCTGGCCGGCAGCAGCTTCGGCGTGCGTCCCCAGCTGTCGCTGAACACCAACCTGTACAGCGAATCGCCGACCAACGCCATCCATGTGGTGCTCAACGGCATTACGCAACCGGCGCGCCCGCAGCTGGGCACCATGCCCGCCTTCCGCCACAACCTCAGCGACGATCAGATCGCCACGCTGCTCAACACCATGCGCAGCCAGTACGGCCTGCAGCCATGGCCCGGCCTGAGCGACAAGGTCAAGGCCCTGCGCGAGGAAACACGCCCCGGCAAGGTGGCGGCGCACTGAGCCTGCGCTGCGTCATCTGCGCAGCCTGTGCGCTGCGCTAGGATGGCAAGGGACCGCTGTGCCCACAGCGGTCCCTTTTTTTATGGTGACCCGCAAGATGACAAGCCACATACCCGATTTCCCCCTGCTGACCGGCGCCAACCGCCAATGGCTGGATGCACGTGCCCAGGCGCTGGATGCCGGCAACGGCGAGGCCACGGCCGCCGTCGTGCCCTATCTGGCCGAAGCCGGGCTGCTGGGCCACGGCTTGGCTGATGCCTTGGGCGGGCAGGGCGCAAGCGCCGGCGATGCCATCGAAGCGATTGCCCAGGTGGCCGCGCACTCCATGTCCGCCGCCTTTGCCTTCTGGGGCCAGCGTGTGCTGATCGAGATGCTGGCGAACACCGGCAATGCGGCCCTGCGCGAGCGCTGGCTGCCCGCGCTGCTGGCGGGCGAGGTGGCCGGTGCCTCGGGGCTGTCCAACATCATGAAATTCCTCAGCGGGCTGGAGGCACTCAACATCCGCGCCACGGCCCGGGAAGGCGGCGGCTGGCTGCTCAACGGCAGCGTGCCCTGGTGCACCAACCTGCGAGGCCCCCGCTTTCTGGCCGCCATTGCCGTGGCGCGTGACGACGGCGCGCCGCCCATGATCGTGGCCCTGCCGTCCGATCGTCCCGGCCTGGAGCGCTCGCCGGATCTGGAGTTGATTGCCCTGCGCGGCACCAACACCGCCGCCTTGCAACTCAAGGACGTGGCCATCACCGAAGACGATCTGCTGGCCGAGCGCGCCGGCGGATTCCTGCCGCGTGTGCGCCCGGCCTTCCTGGGCATGCAATGCGGCCTGTCCATCGGCCTGGCGCGCGCGGCCTGTGCGCAGGCCGCCTCGCGCATGGGGCAGGGCGGTCATGTGCTGCAGCAGCCGCTGGACGATACGCGCAGCCATCTGGAGCAGGCGGTGGCGGCACTCAAGGCCGGTGTCGAGGCCGGCGATTTCGTGGAGGCGCCCGAGCGGCTTTTCGCGCTGCGCCTGGCCCTGCACGACTGCGTGCAGCAGGCCATGCAGCTGGAGCTGCAGACGGCCGGCGGCCGTGCCTACAGTCTGGATGCGGACGATGGCTTTGCCCGCCGTTGGCGTGAATCGGCCTTCATCCCCATCGTCACGCCCAGCGTGATCCAGTTGCGCGCCGAGCTGCAAAAACTGCAAAAGCTCGGCGCCTGACGGCTCAGCCCGCCTTGGCTGCGGGCTGCAGCGCCGGCTCCAGCGCCGTGTCCAGCAGCAGCAAGGCGGTCTCCACCGCCGCCAGCAGCCGCTGGCGCGGCACGCCATCGCGGGCCTGCACCGATATGCCGTGCAGTTGCGTGGCATAGAAATCCCCCAGCGCCTGCACATCGGTGCCGGCGCGCAACTCGCCCTCATCCAGCGCGCGCTGAAGGCGGTCGATCAGGGACTGCGTGCGCTGGCGGCGGTGTTCGGCCAGCCACGCGGCGACTGCCTCGTTTTCCTCGGCGCAATTGGTGGCGGCGGTGACCACCATGCAGCCCAGCGGATGGGCATCGTCCGTATAGGTGGCCACGGCATCGCGCAGCACGCGGGCCAAAGCGTCGCGCACACGCGGCTCCTGGGCCATGGCGCGGTCGGCAAAGCCGCCATCACCGGCCTCGTAGCGCTGCACGGCCTCGCGGAACAGGTCCTGCTTGCTGCCGAAGGCCGCATAGATGCGCGCTGACGCAATGCCCAGCGCCTGCACCAGGTCGGCCATGGACGTGCCCTCGTAGCCTCGCCGCCAGAACGCCAGCATGGCGCGCTCCAGCGCCTGGTCTCGGTCAAATTCCCTGGGTCTTCCGGCCATCTTCCTCATCCTTCTCAACAGTCAGGGCGGCATCTTAGCGGCGCCGTGATGCTGTCTTGCATCGGCTTCTCAAAAGCAGCCGCGTTGGCGTGATACTATTCTTTGTCGATCAACAAACAATAGCTCAACGCAAGGAAAACACATGCAGACCATCAAGGGCCCAAGCCTTCATCTGGCGCAGTTCGCCGACAACAAGGCACCGTTCAATTCCCTGGAAGACATCGCACGCTGGGCAGCCGGCGTGGGCTTCAAGGGCCTGCAGATTCCCGCCTGGGACCAGCGCCTGTTCGACGTGGCCATGGCCGCCAGCAGCCAGACCTATTGCGACGATGTCAACGGCATGCTGGCCTCGCACGGCCTGGTGGCCAGCGAGCTGACCACGCACATCTTTGGCCAGCTCGTGGCCGTGCACCCGGCCTACGACGCCATGTGCGACAGCTTTGCGCCCGAGGCGCTGCGCGGCAATCCGGCCGCACGCACGGCCTGGGCGCTGGAGCAGCTCAAGCTGTCGGCCAGTGCATCGCGCCGCATGGGGCTGAGCGACATGGGCACGTTCTCGGGCTCGTTCGTCTGGCCCTATCTGTTCCCGTTTCCGCAGCGCCCGGCCGGCCTGATCGAAACCGCCTTCGAGGAGCTGGCGCGCCGCTGGCGCCCCATCCTCGACGCCTGCGATGAGCAGGGCGTGAACCTGTGCTACGAAATCCACCCCAGCGAAGACCTGCACGACGGCACAAGCTTCGAGCGCTTCCATGAACTGGTGGGCCAGCACACGCGCTGCAAGATCCTGTTCGATCCCAGCCACTTCGTGCTGCAGCAGCTCAACTACCTCGACTACATCGACATCTACCGCGAGCACATCCGCATGTTCCATGTGAAGGATGCGGAGTTCCTGCCCAGCGGGCGCCAGGGCATCTACGGCGGCTATTCCTCGTGGCTGGAGCGGGCAGGGCGCTTCCGTTCGCTGGGCGACGGGCAGGTGGACTTCAAGGCCATCTTCTCCAAGTTCGCGCAGTACGACTACCAGGGCTGGGCCTCGCTGGAATGGGAGTGCTGCCTCAAGGACCAGGAAGACGGTGCGCGCGAAGGCGTGGACTTCATCAACCGCCACATCATCCGCGTCACCGACAAGATCTTTGACGACTTCGCCGGCGCCCCCGTGGA
The DNA here is from genome assembly GCF_002193035.1 of Delftia sp. K82. Classification (NCBI taxonomy): domain Bacteria; kingdom Pseudomonadati; phylum Pseudomonadota; class Betaproteobacteria; order Burkholderiales; family Comamonadaceae; genus Delftia; species Delftia sp. K82. The sequence goes on from NZ_MYFL01000001.1 coordinate 2,068,668, forward strand.
CCAGCGCCAGATCAACGCCATGCTCGGCATCGCCTGAGCACGCCCGCAGCCAAAGAACCTCAAAAAGAATCAAAAAACAATGAACGCTTTCACATCGAACGCCCTGCGCAAGCAGGAAGACCAGGCCTGCGAGTTCTCGCACGACTACGTGCGCATCGACGGCCGCCGCATCCACTGCATCACGGCCGGTCAGGGCGCGCCCGTGCTGCTGATCCCGGGCTGGCCCCAGACCTGGTATGCCTGGCGCCACGTCATGCAGGCGCTGGCGGCGCAGGGCTTCCAGGCCATTGCCGTCGATCCGCCGGGCACGGGTTTTTCGGACCGGCCCGACACCGGCTACGACACGGGCTCCATTGCGCTGACCCTGCACCGCACCATGCTGGCGCTGGGCCATGAGCGCTACCAGGTCGCCGGCCACGATGTGGGCATGTGGGTGGCCTATGCGCTGGCCAGCGACCAGCCGCAGGCCGTGCAGTCCCTGGCGCTGACCGAGGCCGTGATCCCCGGCCTGGCGCCCGAGCCCAGCATCTTTGCGCCGCCCGAGCAGAACATCTTCCTGTGGCACTTTATGTTCAACCAGCTGGCCGACCTGCCCGAGACCCTGATCGCGGGGCGCGAGCGTGCCTACCTGGAATTCATGTTCAACCGCTGGTCGCTGCGGCGCGACCGCGTGGCCGTCGACGTCTATGTCGATGCCTATGCGGCGCCCGGTGGCCTGCGCGGCGGCTTTGCCTACTACCGTGCCATTCCCGAAACCATTCGCCAGAACCGGCAGCGTGCGCTGCGCCCGCTGGCTATGCCCGTGCTGGCCATTGGCGCCGAGCACGCCACGGCCGATGCGCCGCTGGCCACGCTGCGCGGCCATGCCGATGACCTGTCGGGCGTGATCGTGCCGGGCTGCGGCCACTTCATCATGGAGGAGGCTGCCGAGCCCTTCATCGCCGAGCTGCTGCCCTTCCTGCAAAGGACGCTGTGACCATGGGCCTGGACACTGACATTGCGCGCTATCTCGCCGAGCTGGCGCAGGCGACCCAGGCCGTGGCCCCGCCCACGCTGGCGGCGCTGCGCGAGGCCACCGACGCCGGGCTGCGCGCCCTGCACGGCCCGGCCGAGGCCATGGCCCGCACCGAAGACTTCACGCTGCCCGCGCGCGACGGTGCGCCGCTGCGCGTGCGCATCTACCGGCCGCTGGCCTCGGACACACCCACGCCCCAGCCCGCCCTGGTCTTCGCCCACGGCGGCGGCTGGTGCCTGGGTTCGCTGGAGGTCTACGACAACCCCTGCCGCGCATTGGCCGCGGCAACAGGCGCCGTCGTGGTCTCGGTGGACTACCGGCTGGCGCCCGAGCACCGCTTTCCCGTGCCGCTGCATGACTTCTGCGATGCCATTGCCTGGACCTTTGAGCAGGCCGATGCGCTGGGCCTGGACCGCAGGCGCATCGGCGTGGCCGGAGACAGCGCGGGCGGCAACCTCGCGGCCGCCGCCTGCCTGCTGACACGGCAGCAAGAAGGCTGGGGAGCGGCGGGCGCACCGGCCATCGCCCACCAGCTGCTGCTGTACCCGGCACTGGACGCGGCCATGGACTCGCCGTCGTTCCAGCAGTTCGGCGAGGGCCACTACCTCACGCGTGCGGCCATGGAGTACTGCTATGGCGCGTACCTGGGCGATGCGGCTCCGGGGCGGCACGAACTTGTCTCTCCGCTGCGCGCCGAACGCCTGGCAGGCCTGCCCCAAGCCACGGTGATCAGCTGCGAATACGATCCGCTGCGCGACGAGGCCGAAGCCTATGCGCAGCGGCTGACGCAGGCCGGTGTGGCGGTGCAGGCTGTGCGCCTGCCCGGCATGGTGCACGCCTGCATGCACATGCTGGGGCTGGCGCCGGCATCACGCCGCCTGTTTGACGAAGCGGGTGCCGCCGTGCGCCAGGCTTTTGGCACGGCCATCGGCTGAGGATTGCTGGCTGCAGGTCAGGTCTGTGCCAGGAACACGGCCACCAGCGCATTCGCATGGCCGTGCCCCATCTGGTGCTGGGCCTTGAGCCAGCCCACCAGTTCCATGTGCTTGCGGGTGTCCTGCTGTTGCAGCAGGTCCATCCAGTGCGCAATCGGCTGGCCGTAGGTCTTCTCGATGGAAGGGAAATACGAGGCCGGTCCCTTGACCTTGCTTGTCTCCGTCATGGCGCTTGTCCTTTTTCTGTGATGCGGGTGGCAGATTGTGCCGCTGCGCTGTCCGGGCCGGCAGGCAGGGTCAGGTCAGGAACAGCACATCCTTGTGCTGCGGCGCAGGCGGCAGCACCTCGCCGGTCAGCTCGCGCAGCGTGGCCTCGATCATCTGCGACATGGCGTCCAGCGCCAGATCGTTGGGTGCTGTGCCGAAGGGCTCCTCCAGCTCGGCGCCCAGGGCCTCCAGCGCGAAGAAGGTGTAGGCGATGAAGGCCACGATCACCGGCGTCATGAAGCCGATGGAATCCACCAGGCCGAAGGGCAGCAGCAGGCAGTACAGGTAGATGGTGCGATGGATGATCACTGCGTAGGTGAAGGGAATCGGCGTGCCCGCAATGCGCTCGCAGCCGCCCAGTGCCTCGCCCAGCTTGCACAGCGGCGCCTCCATGGCGGGCACCAGTACGGGCTGCAGGCTGCCGTCTTGGCGGCGCGCCTGCAGCCATTCGCCGGCCATGAGCAGCAGCACGGCAGGCTTGAAGCGCGCCGTGGCCAGGCGCTCGCAGTCGGCGGCGGGCAGCAGGCGGCGCATGTCGGCCGCGGCATCGGTGCCGCGCAACTGGTGGCGCAGCGCATGCACAAAGGCCGCCAGCGCCATGGCCAGGGCCGGGGCGTGCTGCGGCGCGTCCGTCAAGGTCCGGGCCTGGCGCACCAGGGTGCGTGTCTCGTTGAGCAGGGTGCCCCACAGCGTGCGCGCCTCCCAATAGCGCGCATAGCTGGTGCTGTTGCGAAAGCCCAGGAAGATGGCCAGCGTCAGCCCGATCAGCGAAAACGGCACGAAGTTCAGCGGCACCTTCCACGCAAACAGCTGGCCATGCAGGGCCGTGACCAGCACGGCGAACAAGGTGGCGGCCATCAGCTGGGGCAGGATGTCGGGCAGCACCGAGCCGCGCAGCACGAAGAGCATGCGCAGCCAGTGGGGGCGGGGCCTGATGATCATGAAAGCTTGTTCCGTGATGGAAAAGAGGGCGCAGCAGTCCCGCAACTCTAACCGCCCCGCGCAGTCAGTGCGCCACCTGCGCGCAACCTGTGCGCAACCCTGCACGCGCTGGCTGCGGCTTCAAAGATCGCTGCCGTGGCTGTCGTGGTTGCCGTCGGGCTGGAGAAGGGCCTGTGCCGTGACCGCTGCTGCCTGCTCCGCCTGCCATGCCGTGCGCATGGAAGAGGGCGCCACCGTTGCGCGCGGGGATGGCTGGCTGGTGATGGTGCCCAGGCTGATGAAGCCGGCCAGGTGCTCGCCCTCGCGCAAACCCAGCGCTGAATGCAGGGCCGGGTCAAAACAGCGCTCGCCACTGAGCACGATGGCACCAAAGCCCAAATGGTGGGCGGCATTGAGGAAGTTGCCCAGGGCCGCGCCCGCAGCCAGCCATTGCTCACGTACCGGCACCCGCGAGCGCGGCCGGGGCGAGATGATGAAGGCGATCAGCGCCGGCGCGCGCGTTGCATGCTCGCGCGCACGGCGGATATCGTCGGCCGGGGCCAGCGGGTCGCGGCGCAGTTTTTCCTGCTCGAACAGGCTGGCCAAGGCCCCGCGCTGGTGGGCGGGAAACTCCAGAACCCGCCAGGGGTGCAAGGCACCGTGGTCCGGAGCGCATAGCGCCGCCTCGATCATCAGGTCCATGTCGCCACTGTCCGGACCCGGCATGGCCAGCCGCCTGGGCGAGACGGAGCGCCGCGCCAACAGGGGCGCCAGGCCTGCCCGCTTGCGCGTGTCGGCAAAGCAGTGCTTGAGTGCATCCACCGCCTGGGCGAACTGCCGTGCCCAGGCCAGCACCTGTTCGCCCTCCAGCGTGAACCCCTGGAAGGGCCGGCCCGCACGCACCAGCGCGTGGCCGAACTCCGCCTCGGCCGAGCGTATGGCCTGGGCCAGCGCGTTGTCGGAGATGCCGCAGGCCTGCGCTGCGCGCGCCCAGTCACGCTCGCGGTCCAGGGCCAGCAGATGGGGGATGTATTTTTGCGTCAAGTCGGTTCTCCAGCGCGGGCCTGTGCTCCGTGTAGGGCATCGTTATATCTGAAAGAATACAATGAAATACGTCATGCCAGCTTGAACCGGCGGCGGGCTGCGGTGGGCAGGCCGGGGGCGGGCGCGCGCATGTGACAGGTGCATGGTGCCCTTGCCGAACTGCGGGATTGAACCGATTGCGCAGGCACCGGCACTACAATCCCCGGCCATGTTGCATGCCATCCGGAGCCTATCCATGCGGAGCGCCTTGCTGCTGCTCATCATGGTGGCGCAGCTGCTGATACCGCTGCTGCACAGCCATTTCGGCACTCCGAACCAGGCCGGCCTGCACATCCACGCGGCGCCGTCGCGGGTGGCCGACTCGCATTTCCACCTGTTCGTGGCCCACGGCTCCTTCACCGATATGGATGAAGACCATGTCGAGCCTTTCGAGGTCGATGTGCAGGACGCCATACAGCCGCTGGACCTGTTGCCCATGCCCTTGCTGGCCGTGGTCGGCCTGGTCTTGCTCACCCTGGGCCTGCGGGCCGCGCGCATGCGCTGCATTGCGCCCCGGCCCGCCCTGCCGCTGCAGCCCATGCGCCTGAGTCCGCGCTGGCGCGGGCGCGTGATACGGCCTTCTCCCGCCCAGGCACCACCCCTGGCTTCCTGACCTCCCCGGCCTGGTCCACAGGCCCGCCTCAGTCCTTCTTCGCCCGCGCGCAGCGAACCGCCTGCGCGTGGACGGCGTTCGTCTTTTTTCCCGGAGTCAGGAATGATGTTTTCCCCATGGCTGCTGGCCGGCGCACTTGCGCTGCCAGCCGTCGGCATGGCCGCCCAGGCCCAGGCCGCACCCGCAAGCCCGTCCAATCCCCCGTCCGCACCCACATCCGGATCCACATCCACGCCCACATCCGTTGCCTTGTCCGCCGAACAGGCACAGGCGCTGGGCGTGCGCTTCGAACCCATTCAGGCGGCACAGCGCATCGAGGTCTCGGCCCACGCGCGCGTCGTGCTGCGGCCCGATGCCCAGGCCGTAGTGGCCGCCCCCTATGCGGGCGCGGTGCCGCGCGTGCTCGTGGCCCTGGGCCAGACGGTGCGCACCGGCCAGCCGGTGGCGGTGTTCACCAGCCCGCAGCTGTATGAGGCGCGGCGCGCGCTGCTGGAGGCCGAGTCCCAGTCGCGCCTGGCACGCCAGGCCCTGGCGCGCGACCAGGCGCTGCATGAGGACGGCATCATCGCCGCCAGCCGCTGGCAGGCCACGCAGGCCCGCGCCGCCGAGGCCGCGGCCATGGCCCAGGCGCGGCGCGCCGAACTGGCCGCCAGCGGCCTGCAGTTCGTCGGCAACGAGGTGCACCTGGTGGCGCCCCGCGCAGGCCTGGTGACCGAGGTGCTGGCGGTGCCGGGCGCGCGGGTGGAGGCCTCGGCGCCGCTGCTGCGCGTGGCCGACCCCACGGCGCTGGAACTGGACCTGCTGCTGGGCCGCGAGGTGCCGCTGCCCGGCGTGGGCGACCGCGTTCAGGTGGCGGCGCGCGGTGCGCAGGGCAAGGTGGCTGGCATGGCCCCGGTCGGTGATGGATCGGCCGGCATGCGGGTGCGCGTTGCGCTGGAACGCGCTGGCGACCTGCGCGTGGGCGAAAGCGTGACCGCGTCGCTGGCCCTGGCCGGTGCGGACGCCGGGCCTTCCGGCGGATCTGGCGGTGGCTCTGGCGGTGCACGCCTGCGCGTGCCCGCTGCGGCGCTGGCGCATTGGAACAACCGCACCGGCGTCTTTGTCGCCACCGGGCAGGGGGCGCGCTTCATGCCGCTGTCCGTGGAGGCCAGCGACGAGGCCACGGCCGTGGTGCGCGGCACGCTGCCGCCCAAGGCGCGCATTGCCGTGACGGGCATTGCCGCGCTCAAGGGCCTGCTGGGCGGGGGTGAGTGATGCTGGCGCGCCTCATCGATTTTTCGCTGCGCCAGCGCGCGCTGGTGCTGATGGCCGCCTGCGCGCTGGCCCTGGCCGGGGCCTGGGCCTATGTGCACCTGCCCATCGATGCCTTCCCCGACATCTCGCCCACCCAGGTCAAGGTGATCCTGAAGGTGCCCGGCATGACGCCCGAGGAGGTGGAGCAGCGCGTCTCCACGCCCGTCGAGCAGGAACTGCTGGGCCTGCCGCACAAGACCATGGTGCGCTCGGTGTCCAAGTACGGCATCAGCGACGTGACCGTGGATTTCAGCGAGGGCACGGACGTGTACTGGGCGCGCCAGCAGGTGTCCGAGCGGCTGGCCGGCCTGCAGCGCGACCTCCCCGCCACGGCCGAAGGCGGGCTTGCCCCCATCACCACGCCGCTGGGCGAGATGTTCATGTTCACCATCGACGGTGAGCAATGGTCTCTGGCCGAGCGCCGCCATGTGCTGGACTGGGTGATTCGCCCTGCGCTGCGCACCGTGGCCGGCGTGGCCGACGTGAATGCCCTGGGCGGCATGGTGCGCGGCTACGAGGTGATCCCCGACCCCGCCCGGCTGCGGGCGCGCGGCGTGACGCTGGACCAGCTGCGCCAGGCGCTGGAGGCCAACAACCGCAACGACGGCGCAGGCCGGCTGGACCGCGGGGAAGAGCACTGGGTGGTGCGCGTGGAAGGCGGCGTGCGCGGGCTGGACGACCTGCGCGCCATTGTCGTGGCGCCCGCCCATGAGGGGCGCGTTGCCGCCACCGTGGGCGATGTGGCCACCGTGCGCCTGGGCGAAGCCACGCGCAACGGCGCCGTCAGCCGCGACGGGCGTGGCGAAGCCGTGCAGGGCCTGGTGCTGGGACTGCGCGGGGTGGATGCGCGCAGTCTGGTGGACGCCGTGCAGGCGCGGCTGGATGAACTGGCTCCCCGGCTGCCCAAGGGCATGAGCACCCAGGTCTTCTACAACCGGGGCGACCTGGTCTCGCGCGCGGCGGGCACCGTGGTGCGCGCCCTGGTCGAGGCCAGCGTGCTGGTGCTGGTCACGCTCTACCTGTTCCTGGGCGGGCTGCGGGCGGCCCTGGTGGTGGCGGCCACGCTGCCGCTGTCCATGCTGGCCACCTTCCTGCTGATGCGCCACGCGGGCCTGACGGCCAACCTGATGAGCCTGGGCGGCCTGGCCATCGCCCTGGGCATGCTGGTGGATGCTGCGGTGGTGGTGGTGGAGAACATAGAGACCGCGCTGGCGAATGAGTCTGCGGGCGGAACGGCCATCGAAACGGCAGGCAGCTCCCCGCCGCAGGACCGGGCCGTGCTGATCCGCCAGGCGGTCTCGGCGGTCTCCGTGCCCATGCTGGCCGGCGTGTCCATCATCGCCATCGTGTTCCTGCCGCTGCTCACGCTGCAGGGGCTGGAGGGCAAGCTGTTCGCGCCCGTGGCGCTGACCATCGTGCTGGCGCTGGGGGCCTCGGTGCTCATCGCCTTCACCGTGGTGCCTGCGCTGGCCTCGCTGCTGCTGCGCTCGCATGGCGGCGATGAACCCTGGCTGATGCGGCGTGTGGCCCAGGGCTTCGAGCGCATGCAGCGCTGGAGCCTGGCCCACCGGCCTGCGGTCTTCGGCATTGCCGGGGCATCGCTGGCCGGGGCGGCCGTGCTCTACCTGTCCGTGGGCAAGACCTTCATGCCCACCATGGATGAGGGCGACATGATCGTGCAGCTGCAAAAGACGCCCTCCATCTCGCTGGCCGCTTCGCTGGACATGGACGGGCGCGTGCAGCGCGCGCTGTTGGAGCAGGTGCCCGAGATCCGCTCCATCGTCGCGCGCACGGGCTCCGACGATCTGGGCCTGGACCCCATGGGCCTGAACGAGACCGATACCTTCCTGGTGCTGCGCCCGCGCGACGAGTGGCGCGGCAGCAAGGAAGACATCGCCGAGGCCATACGCCACGTCATGCAGGGCTTTCCGGGGCTCATCTACGGCTTCACCCAGCCCATAGAAATGCGCGTCTCCGAAATGCTGACCGGCACGCGCGGCGACGTGGCCATCAAGATCTTCGATCCCGACCTGGCGCGGCTGGACACTGCCGCCCAGGCCGTGGCCGCGCGCATGCGCGCGGTGGCCGGGGCCTCCGAAGTCATCGCGCCCAGCAACAGCGGCGTGCAATACCTGCAGGTGGCGCTCAACCGCGCGGCGCTGGGCCAATCCGGGCTCAGTGGCGATGGCCTGCAGGCGCAACTGCGCGCCCTGGTGGAAGGCGAGCGCATTGGCATCGTGCCCGAAGGCGTGGCGCGCACGCCGCTCATCCTGCGCGGCGGGGCGGCGCTGCGCCAGTCGCCCGAAGGCCTGGCCGGGCTGCTGGTGACGGCGGCGGACGGCAGCAGCTGGCCGTTAACTTCCCTGGCCACGCTGGCGGCCCGCGACGGCCCCGTGCGCGTGGACCACGAAAACGGCGCACGCTTCGCCGTGGTGCAGGTCAACGTCGAAGGGCGCGATCTGGCCAGCTTTGTGCGAGATGCCCAGGCGGCCGTCGCCGGTGATGCCGGCCTCAAGGACATGCGCATCGTCTGGGGCGGCCAGTTCGAGAACCAGCAGCGCGCCGCCGCGCGGCTGGCGCTGGTGGTGCCGCTGGCGCTGGGCGCCATCTTCGTGCTGCTGGTGCTGACCTTCCGCTCGCCCAGGCAGGCGCTGCTGGTCATTGCCAACATCCCGTTCGCGCTGGTGGGCGGCATGGCAGCGCTGAGTGCGGCGGGCGAGTACCTGTCGGTGCCTGCCTCCGTGGGCTTCATCGCGCTGCTGGGCATTGCGGTGCTCAACGGCGTGGTCCTGGTATCGCACTTCAACAACCTGCTGGCTGCGGGCCAGCCCCTGTCCCAGGTGGTGCGGCACGGCGTGCGCGACCGGCTGCGGCCCGTGCTGATGACGGCCTGCATCACCGCGCTGGGCATGGTGCCGCTGCTGCTGGCCAGCGGGCCGGGCTCGGAGATCCAGCGGCCGCTGGCCATCGTGGTGGCGGGCGGGCTGGTCAGTTCCACGGCGCTGACCCTGCTTCTGCTGCCCTTGCTGTTCGAACGCTTCGGCCTGCCGCGGCGTGAGCGGGAGGCCCGGTCATGAGCACCACCCACACCACCACCACCTCTCCCCACTGCAGGGCGCAAGGCCTTGCCGGACTCTCTTTCAGGAACATGCCCATGAAACCCCTGCTGCATGCCTGGGCCGCTGCCTTGCTGTGTGCCTGCGCTGTCCAGGCCCAGGCCCAAGGCCATCTGCCGCCCGAGGCCGCCGTGCGCGAGGCCTTGGCCCGCTCTCCTGCCGTGCAGGCGGCCGACGCCGCGCAACGCGGCGCTGCGGCGCGCGCCCAGGCCCTGCGCGCCGGCCCGCATGAAACCGTGGTGCGTGCCAGCGGCCAGCGCCGCTGGGTGCACGACGGCTCGGGCCAGCGCTTTACCGAAGGGCAGATCGCCATCGAGCGCCCCCTGCGCCTGGGTGGCAAGGCCGAGTCCGATGCGCAGCTTGCCGAAGCGACCCAGGCCGCATCACGCGTGGCGGCCCAGGATGTGCGGCACGAAGCCGCACGCCAGTTGCTGGCGCTGTGGTTTGCCGCACAGCGCGCAGGCCAGGCGCAGCAGACCGCCCGGGACAATGCGGACGCTGCCGCCGAATTGGCCCGCGTCACCGAACGCCGGCTGCGCGCAGGCGATGCGGCCAGGCTGGACGCCGAACTGGCCGCCGCCGAGCACGCGCGCATGCAGGCCGCGCTGGCAACCGCCCAGGCCGCGTACCAGGCGGCACAGGCGGACCTGCAGGCGCGTTTTCCGGGCCTGGAGGCTGCGCGGACGAAGGAGGGGGAGGCTGCGCCACCGCTGCTGGATCTGCCATCGCTGCCGCAGCAGCCACCGGCCCAGCTGCGCCTGCGCTACATAGAGCACAGCCACGAATACCTGCTGGCCCAGGCCGAGGAAACCCTGGCCCTGCGCCAGGCCCGCCGTGCCGACCTGGAACGCCGGCCCGACCCCACTGTGGGCGTGTTCGCCACCAGCGAGCGGGGCGGCAGCGAGCGCATTGCGGGCGTCAGCCTGTCCGTGCCCCTGGGCTCGGTGCACCGCCAGGCCCAGGCCGACCAGGCCCTGGCCGATGCCGACGCCGCGCTGTCCCGCCGCCTGGCGGCCGAGCGCCGCCTGGGTGCTGAGTTCGACGTGCTCTGGAGCCTGCTGGCCGGCAAGCGTGCCGCCGCCCAGGCCCAGGCACGCGCCGCCACGCTGCAGCAGGGCGCCGCCGACCGCGCACTGCGCGCCTACCGCGCCGGTGAGTCGGGCCTGACCGAACTGCTGGCCGTGCGCCGCACCCTGGCCGAAGCGCTGCTGGCCGAACGCCTGGCCCGCAGCGAGGCGCTGGAAGGCGACAGCCGCCTGCGGCTGGATCTGCATGAGCTGTGGGATTTTGATGACTGAGCGGGCGAGCAGAAGCCGCTGCGGATTTCTCAGGCGGCGCCAGACTTGCCCTGCGCACCGCCCAGCGTCGCAATCAACTGCTCGTACATGGCATCCACGGCCGCCGAGCCTTGCGAGGCCTTGCTGCGCAGGGCCGACACTTGCATGGACACCAGCGGCGGCAGCTCGAAGCCGGCCGGTAGGTTCTGCAGCACCTGCAGGTGCGGCGGCACGCTGCAGCGCGTGAACACGGCCACGGCCAGGCCGCTTTCCACGGCGGCCAGCTGGCCGGCAAGGCTGGAGCTGTGATAGACCACGCGGTGCGCGCGCCGCTGGGCCGCCAGGCTGGACAGCGCCGCCGTGCGCGCCAGGCTGGCGGCCTCGTAGACGGCAATCGGCAGGGGATTCTTCCTCCACACCTCGTGCTGCGGAGCGCCCACCCAGACCAGGGGCTCGTGGAACAGCAGGCGTCCACGCTGGGGCCTGTCGCGTGAGACCAGGGCCAGGTCCAGCGTGCCGCGCACCACCTGCGGGATGAGTGCGGTGGACTGCTCGCAGGTCAGCTCGATCTCCACGCCCTGGTAGCGGCCTGCAAAGCTGCGCAGCACCGGCGTCAGATAGGTGGATGCGTAGTCGTCCGGCACGCCCAGCCGCACGCGCCCGGACAGGTCGGGGCCGAACAGGGCCGCCTGCGCCTGGGTCTGCAGCTCCAGCATGCGCCGGGCATAGCCCAGCAGCTCGGCGCCGGCGGGCGTGAGCTGCAGATGGCGCGGGCCGCGCAGCAGCACGGGCCGGCCCAGGGCGGTCTCCAGCTTCTTGATCTGCATGCTCACGGCGGCCTGTGATCGGTGCAGCAGCGGCGCGGCAGCCGAGAGCGAGCCCGCATCCACCACGGCCACCAGGGCACGCAGCCAGTCGATCTGCAGGTCGGGGTGGTTCACGGCACGCTCCATGGATTCGAATATCGAATACTAAACCTGCAAACTATTTGCTTTACGAGAATTTACTGCCACGAGACGATCGCGGCCATGCAAGACAGAACCCATTCCTTACAGGCCGCATCCGTAGCCTCCGCCGCGCCCGCACAAGCCGCTCCCACAGCGCAGGAGACACGCGGCCAGTGGCTGATGATCGCGGGCGGTGTGCTGCTGGGCACGGTCGGCATATTTGTGGAAGAGGCCCGCCAGCACCCGTTGGTCACCGTGCTGTTTCGCTGCGCCTTCGGCGCGCTGGCGCTGCTGGCCTGGGGCCTGGCCACGGGCCGCGTGCGGGAGCTGCGCGTGCGCGGCAGAAGCTGGGCGGTGGTGGTGGCCACGGGCGTCCTCATGGTGCTGAACTGGGCGCTGTTCTTTGCGGCCATACCGCTGACCTCCATTGGCGTGGCCACCATCGTGTTCCACATCCAGCCGGTGTGGATCATGCTGTTCGGCACTCTGGTGCTGCGCGAGGCCATGGCGCCACGGCAGGTGGCGGCCGTGCTGGCGGCGTTGTTGGGACTGGTGTTGACCACCGGGCTGCTGGGTGGCGATGTGGCGGCCTGGGGGCCGGACCATGTGTCCGGACTGCTCATGTGCCTGGCCGGCTCGCTGTGCTATGCGGCCGTGACCATCCTGGCCAAGACCGAGAAAGTGGTCACGCCGTTTGCGCTGGCCTGGTGGCAGTGCGCGGTCGGCACCGTGCTGCTGCTGTGGGTGCCGCTGGTTCATGGCTGGCCGCAGGCGCCGTCGTCCTGGGCGTGGCTGGCAGGGCTGGGCGTGCTGCACACCGGCCTGGCCTATGCCATCCTTTTTGCGGGCATGGCGCGCCTCACGCTGGGCCGCATCGCCGTGCTGCAGTACGTCTATCCGCTGACGGCCATCGTGCTGGACTGGGTGGTCTACGGGCGCGCGCTGGGCGCCGTGCAACTGGCCGGCGTAGGCCTGATGGCCGGGGCGCTGCTGGTGGTCAAGGCCCGACAGCTGCGATGAGCCGTGCGGGCAATGAGCCGTGCGGGCCTTGTGCGCAGGGCCTACTCCTTGCCCAGCGCCTTGTACTGCTCGTACAGCTCGTCGGCCAGCCGGCGCAGGGCGCGGCCTATGGCGGCGTACTCGTACTCGTTGAGGTTGGCCAGCGAGGCGCGGCCCGAGGGGCGGTCGGACCCGAAGCCACGGCCCGGCAGCAGCACGATGCCGGTCTCGTCCGCCACGCGGAACAGCATGTCGCCCGTGGACGACTGCTGCACCGCCCACTGCGAGAAGGCCTCGCCATAGAGCCGGCAGGTCACGTTCTGCAGGTCGATCAGCGTGTAGTAGTTGACCGAGTTGGGGTTCTCCAGCGGGGGGCATGCCCAGCTCGCGGTACAGCGTGGCCTCGCGGCGGCGGATCAGTTGCTTGAGCGCCTGCTTGTAGGCGTCGGCTTCATCCATGAGCGCAAACAGCGAGAACAGCACCATCTGCACCTGCTGCGGCGTGGACAGGCCAGCCGTGTGGTTCAGCGCCACCACGCGGCTGTCGGCCACCAGGCGGTCGATGAACTTGAGCGAGCGCACATCGGGCAGCAGCGACCGGTAGCGGTGGTCCAGCGCCTTCTTGGCGGACTCGGGCAACTGCGCCAGCGCATGGTCGAACACGTTGTCCTTGTGCGCCGCGATCACCCCCAGGCGCCAGCCCGTGGCCCCGAAATACTTGGAGAACGAATACACCAGCAGCGTGTTCTGGGGGCAGACCGAGAACAGCGACTGGAATTCATCGGCAAAGGTGCCGTAGACATCGTCGGTGAGGATCAGCAGGTCGGGCCGCTGCTCGGCCACGATGGCGCGCACGCGGTCCAGGCTGCGCTGGTCCATCTTCACGGACGGCGGGTTGCTGGGGTTCACGCAGAAGAAGATCTTGACGTCCGGGTCCTTGAGCTTGTCCAGCTCGGCGTCGGAGTACTGCCAGCCGTTGTCGGGGTCGGCGTGGATGGGCACTTCCTTGAGGTCGTACTGGGCCAGTTCGGGGATCTCGATATACGGCGTGAACACCGGCATGCCGATGGCCACCTTGTCGCCGGCCTTGAGCAGGCCGCTGATGCGCAGGCTCTCGAAGATATAGGCCATGGCCGCCGTGCCGCCCTCGACCGCGAACAGGTCCACCGACTCGGGTGGCACGGCGCCGCCTGCCATCTCGCGCACGATGTACTGGCGCACGACCTGCTCGCTCACGGTGAGCATGCGCGGCGGCACGGGGTAGTTGCAGCCCAGGATGCCGTCCACCATCTCGTGCAGGAAGGCGGCGGGGTCCAGCCCCAGCTGGTCGCGCACATAGCTCAGCGACTTGCCCAGGAACTTCACCCCCTCCTGGTCGCGGTGCTCGGCGATAAAGCGCTCGAAGCGCCCCTCGATGCCGTCGAGCTTGGCCAGCCCGCCCACGCCCACCGTCATGTAGGAGTACGACAGCTCCGACTCCGCCGCCGCGAACAGCCCCAGCCGGAAGAAGGCCCGGCGCGGCGTGGTCGCCAGGAAGTTGGGATTGCCACGCCCCGCATTGAGCATGAGGCGGTTGGCCTTGCCCGAGGCCACCTTGATCAGTTCGTCCTTGAGTTCGAACGGGCTCAAATTCGCCAGACTCCGATAATCCTTGCTCATTGCGCAGCTCCTTGTGATGGTCCTTGGTGGTCCTTGGGGATCGGTCAGGGGTGATCAGGGGTGATCAGGCAAAGGCGATGACCAGCGGGCCCAGCAATGTGAGGAACACATTGGCCAGCGCATAGGTGATCGCAAACGGTGCCGTGGGAATCGAGTTGCCGGCCTTGTCCAGAATCTCGCCAAACGCCGGATTGGCGCTGCGCGCCCCCGACAGCGAGCCCGCGAATACGGCCACGTTGTCATAGCGCAGCACGTACTTGCCGAACAGCATGGCGATCAGCAGCGGCACGATGGTCACCACCACGCCCAGCAGGAACAGCGTCAGGCCCTGCTGCATCACCGTGGTCACGGCCTGCTGGCCCGACTGCAGGCCCACCATGGCCACGAAGCCGGCCAGGCCCAGGTCGCGCAGCAGCGTGGACGCTGCCGTGGGCATGTTGCCGAAGGTGTGCTTGCGGCTGCGCCACCAGCCGAACAGCAGGCCCGCCAGCAGGGCGCCGCCGCCGCTGCCCAGCGTGATGGGAATGGAGCCCAGGCGCAGCACCAGCAGCCCGATCAGCAGGCCCACCGTGATGCCCAGGCCGTGGAAGACAAAGTCCGTCTTGTCGCTCGGCACGATGATGGGGCCCACCGACTGCGCGGCCTTCTGCACATCCTGCGGCGTGCCGAACAGCGTCACCACATCGCCCGGCATCACCATGGTGGCCGGCGCAATCGGCACCGGCGTGCCTGCGCGCATCAGCGCCACTGCGTATACACCGTGCTTGAACTCCTGCGACAGGCTGTCCAGGATGTCCTTCACGCTGCGGTTCAGGTACTGGTTGTTGGAGATGGCCACGTCGCGCCGCACCATCACCACGTCCATGCCCTCGGCGCCCTGCAGCTCCTCGCCCACCGAGGCGCCCAACGCCACCACGGCCGCACGCCGTCCCACCAGCAAGATGATGTCGCCCGCCTCCAGCGCCAGGCTGCCGTCCACGCCCACCATCGCGTTCCTGCGCTGTATGCGCTCCACCGTCACCGTGCCGCCGTTGGCGGTGGCGCTGGCCTCCAGCTCCGCCACGGTGCGGCCTGCCTGTCCCACGCGGAAAATGCGGCCCACCAGATCCGGCACGGCCGGTGACTCGCCGGTTCCGTACACGCGCACGCCCTTGAGCAGCTCCTGCTCGGCCTGGATCGCGTCCTCGCGGATCTTGCGGCCCGTCAGCCACTGCAGCACGTTCACGCACATGATGATGGCGCCGAAGGAGCCGAAGATATAGGTCACCGCGTAGCCGATGGCCACATTGGCCTGCATGCGCTGCACCTCGTCGGGCGCCAGCCCCAGCTTCTCGATGGCCGAGCCCGCCGTGCCGATGATGGCTGACTGCGTCAGCCCGCCCGCTGCCAGCCCGGCCGCCAGCCCCTTGTCCAGATGGAACACCCGGGCGATCACCACCACCGTGACCAGCCCCGACACGGCCACCACCAGGGCCATCAGGATCTCCTTGACCGACTGCCGCCCCAGCGAACGGAAGAACTGCGGCCCGCTCTCGAAGCCCACGGCATAGATGAACAGCGCAAACAGCACCGCCTTGATGCCCGAATCAATGGTCACCCCTACCTGGCTGATCAGCACCGCCGCCAGCAGCGACCCCGCCACGCCCCCCAGCTGGAACGACCCGAACCTGAACTTGCCCACCCAGTAACCGAGCGCCAAGGCCGCGAACAGCGCGATTTCCGGAGCCTGATGAAAGATGCTTCTGAGAAAGTCCACAGCCACCTCTGCTTCTGGGTTGAGGTCCACGGCGGCGCAAGGCAACGGAAGCTGCTGCCCCGGGAGGGCAGGGGGCATTGCGTGCGCGTGGACTGGGAAACGGCGAGTCGCTATTGGAAATAGCTATCGAAAATACTTCTGCACAAATGATTGTGACCAAGAAATATTCAATCGAATATGGCTATTTCATTGACTTCTTTGAGTCAATCCTTATTGAGAACAGAGCCACTATTCACGACAAAGACCAACGGCAATGTAGGACTGTGCCGTCAGCAAAGAGCTGATGTATATGCAGGCCTGCCTTGTTTGCAGGCCTTGAGTTCGAGTTGTTGGATGAAAACTATTGGCCACCAACTGAATTCATCAATCACGCATCTCGCGCCCAGATGAGGTGGAGTTCTCCATCCACAAAACCGGCGCTCACCGCTTGCGACTGGCGCAGCCGAAGGGCTCCCGCTGCTTCCGAGGCCACGTAGGAGCCAAGCAGCTTCCTGGCAGCAGCAAGCCCTTTCTCCCACTCGCTTCCCACGACGTCATGCGGCAACTCGAAGTGAGGATCGTCGGACATGAATATGTCATCGCACGCCCAGTCCGGGTCCTGCGGGTCGTAGGTCGGGCAGCCCACAATCTGGAGCTCGTGCGATGTGGGCGAGTCATACAGATTGAAGTGGAATGCTGCAATGCCGTCTGGCAGATCGCCGGACAGTGTTTCGTCAACCCATTGGGAGAATTGCTTTTCAATTGCTTTCATGGTTTCAATATTCTGATGCAATGTGGATCACAAAATCTTTCCATCATATAGGGAAGTCTGAAAAAATAATTGATTCGCATGCTTCAAAAAATATCCGGCTCCGGCACAGCCCTCCCAAAGCCCGTCTCCAGAAAATCAAAATCGCATCCCTCATTGGCCTGCAGGATATGGCGGCCGAACAGCCAGCCGTAGCCGCGCTCGTAGCGCGCGGCCGGGGGAGTCCATGCGGCGCGGCGGGTGGCGAGTTCCGTGTCGCTGACTTCCAGGTGAATGCGGCGGGCGGGCACGTCGACCGTGATGCGGTCGCCCGTGCGCACCAGGGCCAGCGGCCCGCCCACGGCGGACTCGGTGAACAGTGCCGCAGGTAGCCGTAGGACACTCGCTGTTTTCCGACATGCTGCAATCCCTGATCCACACCCTTGCCGCCCAGTGCTGCGAAAACACATTGGGCATCTCCAGCAATGATCCCACGCAAGAGGAAACTTGATCAGCGGAATTCGACGTGCTAGGTTTTAGCGACTAGGCCTTAGTGCTTGGCCCGCCTTCTCGGCAGTGAACGTGGGCAACGCCACCATCGGCCGCCTGGACTCCGATTGCGCGCATGGCCGGAGGCGTGACGGTGTCTGCGCAGGATGTGGGGTTTGAGGTAGTGGGGAGAGTGAATACGCGGGGGATTGCTGGTTCCAGCGAGTTTTACTATTGGGGGGAGCAAGCTGCAGAGTAGGTTTATCGGAAAACAGCATTCGACTGTTGCCATAAAAGAAAGACCCACATCTGTGGGCCCTTCTTTTGTTAAAGAGAATTTAAATATCAAGCAATCAATGTTTTTTTAAAACTGTCTTTACTGTTAATTGCTAGAGTATATCTGAATATTGCGGATTCCAAAACCAATCGAAGAGTTTTTGCCATTTCTCTGAGATGCTTCTGGTCCGGTGCCCCAAGCTCTAACAACATAGTCGCTGGGTGTTTTTGAGAAATTATAAGCCGGATCAATTGCATTTAGCACGTTCTGGAACTGATTGATGTCAAGGCTCCATTGGTAGTGTCTGAAATCAGAGAAAGTCAGGTGGGTAAATGTCATGGATTGAGGTCCAAGCGTACCAAATTGACTGGTTGCTGAGGTGAATTTTTGACCAACAATCGGCATGTCCGTATACCCTGAATCAGCAAAGCTATAGGTGTCCGTGAAGCCCCTGGGATCGTACATATACTGGCTGTAATAAAACCATTTGCTTGGATTGTTTTTATCAACAAATTCGTAAGCAAATCCAACTGCCCCTATGGCAGAGTTGGCTGCATCAAATGTTGAAACTGGTATTGCCGCCTCAAATGAGGTGATCAACTTGGATCCATTCTGGAATATCTGGAGTGGCTGATTGAATCTCTCTCCAAAATTAATATTTGCCGATCCGGTCACCGTTGGCTGTTTTGATGTATCTAGGTACATGCCATTATTTACCCCTTGTGCCTGAGCAAACGTTGCGCCAGGTACATCTGCCAGCCCTCTCTGAAATTGCGAATACTCCGCTGGACTATTGGTATAAATAAGGTTGGAGGTGATTTGATATTTGTCGCCGGATATCGGTGTTTTGTCAGCGCTTTGACTTCCAAAAGGGTTGAGATAATTCATGGATATATAATATCCATTTGGCACTGGTTGATCCAGGGTTGTAATAAATTGATCGATATTGGAAGATGTGGCTAGACCATTCCTGTGATCAAAGATGGAGTTGTAATAATTTCCTGGAGAGCTTGGGAAGGTGACAATCTTTGGGGACGACCTTAGTTCAGAGACATCGCCTGTCCCATCAGCATCTATTGCATATGCGCGTAATTCCCTTGTTGTGCCATTCCAAAAAGACCTTGGAATTGTGATATTCCATTGAACATATGAATTGTTTCCGCAGAAATTAGCCCATGGCATGGGGCGGTAAGAGTTTGCTACAGTTCCACCAATAAACTCACCATTTCCCGAGTAAACATGTACATGCACGTTCCTTGGGTTCCCGTTTATGCATGCCCATCCAGATATGTGATCTGGATTTGATGTCTCGAACTCTCCAATGATTGGCACTGCTGCTTGCAGATTACCCACTAAAAAGATAGCAGTTGATAATATGATATTTTTCATGAAAAAATCTCTTGAATTCCAAATTGGGAAGGAAACTGTAATGGAGTCTTGCTCCGAATTTTAGCGGCTTATATTTCTAATAATCTCGTGTCTCCTCCTTTGGTAAAATATTAGTATTAAACACCGTTGCGGAATTCATCTCATTACGGCTAGATGTGATGATATTCCAGTTGCCTCATCTATAGTAAGCTCTATCTTATAGTGCGGAACTATTCAGCGCTGTGACTCTAGTCAACAAGTGCGCTACAAACTGCGCGATTGAGTTGTACCACATCTCACCGTATGTCCACTAATAGTCTAGTGCGGGACAGTTTATTTCCTGGGTCTGTGGCTAAAAGGAGCGAAATCCGTCGAGTCAGAGCGTTGGCCGCCACGGTGTGGATGTGTCAATAATTCCTGATATATTGATATGTCATCATGAATACATCATGAGCGCATATACACCTGTGGCGCTCTCCGACGAATTGAAGCTGCAGACAACTGTTTAGTTCAACCGCGCAGGCCAGACCTATTGCGGGCCTCTGGTTCCAGCGCGCTTGTTCGTAGCCTATCCAATGCGCCTGCCAACCCATCGCGCCTCGACGCGGTACAAGCCATCAGTGCGGTGCCTGTTGCGGTAGCCATCAGACGCCCTGCGTCGCTGGGCTGTCCCAGGGCCCAGCGCAGGGCCAGCAGGCCGGCGCCCGGTACCAGCCAATGCTCGCCGGGAAGGCCGGGCCGGTTCCTGTTCCACTGCTTCATCGTTTCGGTCTTCTGGGCAATCGCCATGGAAGACTTCTTGTGCCAGGGGATTCCATCTTCCCTGCGCACGGGCGCTGGTGCTGTTGGTGCGTGCATTCGGCGCGGGTGCGGCATCTGCTGCCGAGTGCCGGGGGCGCAGAAGGCCGGCTCGCCCACGCTTGATGAATCCACTGCCAAGAGCGCGGGCGCCAGGGCGACGGCGGGCCGGCCCGGGCGCCTGCGCCAAGGGTAGGCGTATTACGACGCACAGGAAGGCGTTGGCCCGATGGCTGTACCGAGGGCCACACCGCATCCTGAAGGCGTTACGGACCAATGCCCCACCATGAACACAGAACTGCTGGACCCCCCACGTACCGAACCGGCCGCTGGCGCAGGCACGCTTGAGCCTTCTTTCCTGCATGTGCCGCTCTACGAGCGCCTGGCCAACCATCTGCCCACCGAACAGGAGCGCCAGGCTGCTGCGGACTTCCTGCACGGCGTGATCGCCGAGACCTCTGCCGATGCCGATGGCCTGCCGGACAACCCGGAGCACCTGACCGACTGGATGCGTGCCAATGTCGAGAAAGTGCACGCCCAGTACCAGGCCTACCTGGCAGAGCGCAAGGCGGGTGCGGCACGCCGCTACTTTGGCAACCGCGCCCATGCGCTGTACTTCCTGCGCAATGTGGCACCTACCAAGCTGGTGGACGGTTCCTGGCTCTACGGCCTTTGCGCGCACGCGGGCAACTCACGCATGTCGGACCTGGTCACCACCTATGTGGAAGAACTGGGCGACGGCATGGCCGACAAGAACCACGTCAAGCTCTACCGGGAACTCCTGGCCAGGTATGGCCTTGATCCCGTGGAGGACCTGCCCGACGAGCTGTACCGGCAGGGGCTGGTACAGCTGGCGCTGGGCTGGAATGCGCAGCAGTTCCTGCCCGAGATCGTGGGATTCAACCTGGGCTATGAGCAATTGCCGCTGCACCTGCTCATCACCGCCTACGAACTCAATGAACTGGGAATAGACCCCTACTACTTCACGCTGCATGTGACCGTGGACAACGCCGACACCGGCCATGCCCGGCGCGCCTGCATTGCCGCCTGGGAGAACGCGCCGCGCATTGACGATGGCGGCGAATACTGGCGCCGCGTACGCGCAGGCGCCCGGCTGGCAGACACGGGCACCAGCACGCTGGACGTGATCAGGTCGTTCGATATCGAAGCTGAGGTGGTGCGCATCCTGGCGCGCAAATCGCCTTCCGGGCATGGCGCGCACTCGGACTTCTGCAAGGTGGCCGGCCGCAGCGTCAATGACTGGCTGTCCCGTCCGCAGGACATGCCTGCCTTCCTGGCCGCGCTGGAGCAGGCACGCTGGATACAACGCAACCGGCCTGCGGAGGAAAGCCGCTTCTGGCAGCTGCTGCAGGGCGAGCGGGCAGAGATGTTTGGTGTTTTCTCCCCCTATGAGCTGCAAGTCATTCATGACTGGCTGCGTGGGCCGGCCAGTGCGGATGGCGCATCCTTCGAATCCGTGGCCGAGCCCGGCAAACCGGCGCGGCGCATGAGCTTTCGCGTGGCCGAGCGCCTGCGCACATCCCGTGGCGCGCGACCGGACCCGGGCCGCAGCGCGCAGGAACTGGACACCGACCTGATGCTCTTCGAGCAGCGCTACCCCACGCTCGAACCAGCGGCCCAGCATGAGCTGCTGGTACAGGCCATGTCACCGGGCCTGCACTGGACGCCCCTGGGCCTGCGCGCCACCCGCCTGTTCCTGGGCCGGTAGGCCATTCGACCCTCTTTACCTACCCGGGAAAAATCATCTGGTCATTGGGCAAGACTGGCTTGCTCTTTGACCCATTCCCGGCTTTTGCCGCGCACACACCAGGCGGGATTCTTTACCCAGTCTGTGAAATAAATGGTGGGGTGGTCTTCCAGAATATTGCAGCGTGTATAACCTAATTTTGGCATGGCATAGTATTGAAAAGGCGTAATTGCAAAAATACAAAAAAACATAATAAAAATTCCAACGGCTATGGCAGATAAAAAAATGCGCGTTGGGATTTTTATAGCGTCTTCTGTGCAAGGTACCGATTTCTGTATTGCAATGATAATTCCTGTGATTGAAATTATTAGAACACACAACGCAATTGGATCAAATGGTGTGATTCTTACAGATGGGGCGAGTTTATTTAAATCATCTAAGGTTTGATATAGGGAATATAAAATACTCCAAATTGACACTGTTAGAAGCAGCAAGAAAAGTGGAATACTCCATATTAGTGATTTTCTGATTTCGTTCAAATTTCTTTTGTCCATTTTAAGACTCATCAATTTTTGCGATTGATGAGGGGTGGCAGATTATTAGGAAATAAAGTTTATTATTTCCCAATTTTTATCGATTCTATTTAAATCTATCCCGGTAGAGGATGCCATTAAGGCCATGGCTGGCCTTTTCGGGTCCAGTACTCGCTTTATGCAAGAGGGGCCATGCGACCGCTATTTGTAGGCCTTGTGATCTGCACTTTTTTTATGGATTTAGCTCGGGGCTACCACCTAGACGGGCTTGCTCATTAATCCACTCCCTGCTTTTGCCGCGTACGCACCAGTCAGGGTTTTTCACCCAGTCTGAAAAATAAATATTTGGATGGCCTTCTAATATATTGCAGCGTGTGTATCCTAATCTTGGCATGGCGTAATACTGAAAAGGTGTAACAACAAGAAGGCAGAAGAGCATAATTCCTCCGCCTGTGATTACAGAGATCGCAAGAATGCGCTCTGAGATTATTTGAGTGCTTGCTTTGCAGGGGATTGCTTTTTGTATCACTGATACAAGTATCGTAAATCCCATTATCGGGAAATATACCCCGACCAAATCACCAGGTGTGATTCTTACCGAGGGGGCTGAATTTTTTAGATCGGCGATTGTTTTTAGAAATGAATTTTCTGTATTCCAAATTGAAAAAAATAAAACAAATAGAATTGATGGAATTCCATATATTAATGATTTTCTAATCTCGGTTAAGTTGTTTGTTTTCATTTTGATATCCGTCAATTTTTCCTGTTGATAGGAAGTAGCAAGATATTATTTGGTTCCGATGATGCATAATTGTATTTTATTCTTTCACTTTGACTATTTAATTTTTTCTCAGTCACAGCATTGGGATTGATGCGATATATTCCATGGGGAGTACTGTCTGTTTGCATTTTTAATGCGAAAATCACATTCTTCTTTATATCCCAAATCTCGTCAATTTTATTCAAAGCTATCCCAGACAAGAACACTGCGACAGCCATTGTGATTAACGGCAAGATGGCAAGAGTTGCTGCACCTACGCCCACCACTAATCCTGCTCCAAGGTCCACCATCGTCGCCAACCCAGCCTTGACCGCCTCCACTCCAATCCCTCCCACCAGGTCATGCATGGTCTTCTCGTCGTTGAAGATGAAGTCCAATGTCTCCACGCCGATGCCAACGACCAAGCTCAAGATGAAGCCCCCTCTGGCAACGCCCTGAATGCCGCGCATGCCCAGGCCCATCTGCACCATGCGGGGATTGGTGGTGAGAAAGCGCGTGCCCTGCAGCAGATTGCCGCGAAACCCGGCTCGGCCCGTGATGATGATATAAGTGCCTTTGGGCGTCGCCTTGACATAGGTGCGCGCACCGGCAAGGCGCAATGCAATCAGCGTTCTGGTGAACAGGTACGCGTCATTGGCCAGCATGGAGGCGGGTATGGTCCAGGGTTTGCCGGCATTGGGGCTGGCCGTGTGCGTCCAATACCGGCCCAGGGCGCTTTGGGCCAGGATGGCGCGCAGGCTGGCCTCCAGGCGTGGGTCATTGCGCGACCTGTCTTGCAGGACACCTAGGAACTCTTGCGGCGTGAGTACCACCACGTCCACCTGCTGGCTGTCCATGCCACGGGTGATCTGCCTGTTGAAGGCCTTTTCATAGCTGATATACGGGCGGGTGAGATCTGTGGATGTTGCCATGGCCTGCAAGCGAATGGTTAATGGAATGAATAAGGAAATGGTGGTTTGCCAAATGCCAGAAAAATCACAAACACAGGCCTCCCATCAGGCCTGTGAGAAATCAGGTCCGATCAAGGTATGAGAGTGGGAATTGCGCGTTCGCAATCATTCCCAAGGCCAATGTCAATCAATGGCCTTGGAATTCTGTTGTGGGAGTCCGGCTATTTGATTTCTTGGGTATCTGGAAGTCAAGCAGAAAGGCTGGTGGGTGATTATTTTCAGATTATTCCTAGATGCATATATGAGATGCACGCCTTGAGTGCAGTCGATATGGATTTGGAATGGGGAAGAGGGTGGTGACAAGGCTTTGCCAGTCAGTGCAGCCATTTGCCCCAGTGGACGCAGGCCTGCCAACACGGCCGTGCTGCAGGGCCTATGCGGCCACGGACACGGCACCGTGGCGATGCGGTCATGAAGACCCGGTACAAGGAAATCGCGCGCAGCGGGCTGGCGCTCCATATCATCGGATGCCGAGCGGGCACGGCAGCACAGCCCCAACCGCAACGGCCGGCCGCCATCATCCAGCCCGTTCACAACCTCGTATATCCATGACAGCCGGTGAAAAATTGAAGGCCTGGGCACGACGCATCAAGCGCGATGGCGTCAGCCTGTGGTTTGCCTGCAAGAGCCCCCAGACGCCCTGGTATGCCAAGACCCTTGGCGCTTTTGTGGTCGCCTACGCCCTGAGCCCCATCGACCTGATCCCCGACTTCATCCCCGTGCTGGGCTATGTGGATGATGTTCTGCTGCTGCCCGCGCTGATCTGGCTCACCGTGCGGCTGCTTCCCCCGGCCGTGCTGGCCGACAGCCGCCAGCCGCCAGCAGGCCGAGGCCTGGATGCAGTCCCAAGGCTGCAAGCCCCGAAGCCGTGCCGGAGTCGCCCTGGTGGTGGGCGTCTGGCTATGCGTTTGCGTGGGGGCCTTCCTTGTGTTCCGAGGGCGCTGGGGTCTTTGAGCGCGGCGCCTTGCCGGGCTTCGCGGCGGCGGGCGGACAACAGGCAGGGGCGGGCGCTGCGCTAGAGCGCTGTATCATCTCGCCCAGGTGCTGAACACACCTTCACAGGCGGACCTCGCCACACTCCCGAAAGCAGTTGGACGTACTCACAGGAGGCCTTATGGCTGCTTTCCTTGCGGGCGTATCAATGCCCGAACCCTCTCCCAATCCTTTGCGTGGCCCCGTGCTTCGAGCGAATGGGCATTTCTTTGCATCAACTGCCAAGCGTGCTCATTGAGGAGTTGCCATGCTGTACTTTCAACTTTCCGAGCCGGAGTACAACAGCCTGCGGCGCGTGCAGGATCAGTTGGGGCTGATTTCCAGTTTGATCATTGGCGCCTACCCGGGGCATGCCTTGGAGCCGGTGACTCCTGGGCAATTGCTTGCGTTTATTCAGGCGCAGGAGGAGGCGCTTGAGGGGGTGATGGGGGGAGTTAGTGAGCGCGGGGTGGTTCGGGGGACAGATTGACTGGGGCGCCGCACTGGGAGGCCACGCATGATTTGCGTGGCCTTTCTAGGTGGTTTGGGGCTGATAGCGGGGTTTGGAGCATGTGGACCGTCAGTCTCTTGAGGACTGCTCTCCGCCATGAGCCGTCGCTGGTGGGATCAGGAATCAGACATTCAATGCACAAAGTAAGCGGCGCCGAAGCCCGGCAGGGCGAAGGGAATCAGCAAGGGCCATGAAGATTCCGAAGGCATGGCCCTTGCTGACGTCCGCTTGACCGCCTAGTTAGGCAACCACGCCTGGGATGGGCGAGATTAGTGTGTCTGTGGTAATGATTGCTTGATGTACTTCGACAGGTACAACTAATGGTCTATTTAGCAACAGATGAGGTTGAGCCAAAGGTCGCAACCCTTCTATTGCATCAAGAACGGTAAATTCCCTTCGCATATATAGCTCGTTAGCTATTTGCCTCTGAAGCGGCGAAGATAGGTAAATTTTTCTTGGCATGTTCGCATCAGCAGCCAGAAATTGTTGAACAATTCCCCATGAGGCGTAGAATGCCTCCATGAATGAGGCATCGTAAGGTACGGGGCAAACCACGAGATTTTTTGATTGATCAACTCGAATGGCGTCAAACTTCCCTTGATGCGCGGGAACAATACCCAGCCTAAGTCCCGGCGCGCCCTCAAGAGCGCTGAGGTTTATTTTCACTGTCGTGCCGACCCATCTGTCAGAATCTCGGCAGCCAACGAATAATTCAGCTTTCCAAAGGCCCTTAATTGGGCTCGGCAAGTTTTCTCGTGCGGAGCTATACCGGAACTCTTGCGCTATGTCGCTAAGATATTGCTTCAGTTTTGGTGGTTGTGCTTGAGCACCAGTGAGGATGCGAGATTTGTCAGTTAGCGCCCCAGCCGCTGTATTGATAATTTGGAGGTAGCCGTTTTTTTGCAGCAAATAAAATTGACTCAATCTGTGTTCCAGGGACTTTGCAGTACCTTGTTAGTGCGTCGTAAATACGCTCTGTAATATGAGGGTGCTTCCTTTGCAGTGCATCGTGGACCGCATACTCAAAGCAGATGCCGTCGCCATCTCCCTCTCTTCGTAGGCGCGGTAACATCTTTAACTTGATATTCCCGTAACCATTCATCTCTGTGACTACATCTTGTTTTAGCGAGTAGAGGAGACAGGATAATATTGGTCTAATAATTGCAATTGATACCGAGTAGGGTCGGCAACCGGGCTTTGTTGTGCTTCTTCTAGAATTCTTACTGCTGCGTTTTTCATCTTTTTCTCATGAGTAATCTGATCTATCTTGGTGGCCTAACGTTGACATTCAGCGGCGCCTATGAGCGTCCGCTGCAATGTAAGGTTAGCTTTCATTTAGAGGACCAGTTCTCCAAGAACTTTTTCTCGCTGTCTTTAAACCACAGGTATGCAGCAGACCAAATCGAGCCGTAGAAAACAGACAAAACTGCAAACTGCACCCAAGCGCCTATCGGCTTCTCGACGACTGGATCATTGAAGACCTTGATCCACTTCTGGAATGGATCAACCAAGCCAGTCGCAAGGAAGAAGATGATGCCCGCTGAGAACAAGAGCGTCATGAAATACCAGACCAAGGTACGACGTTTGCGCCACAGCGGTGCCGTAGCTGGGGCGATGGACATGCCAAAGAGGTACTCACAGTACGGAACGCGAAGAGGCTCATTGCCACGATAGAACCAGGGCTGAGCCTCGCGTTTGGCACGATCCCAATCGTGTTTAAGCAGCAACGCCATTCGAATTTCAAACTCTTTAAGGTGATCGGTCACTTTGTCGATATCAGAAAGGCGTTTTGCCGTAGTGACGAGGCCCTGATCTTCACTGTCGAACGGGTTCAGGTTCAGTGCAAGTTGCCCACAGAGAAGTACCAATTTCTGCTGATCGTTGATTTGGGCAGCCGCAGTTAAGTCGGCAGCAAGTGTCCGCATGGCTGTGCGCCACTTGGCGCGCTCAGCTGTAATGTTTTCGACTTGAATCTTCCGTTCGCTGTTGCGTAAGGCGATCAAAGCGCCTATCAAACCGGCGACGACGGAAGAGGATACAATTGCAGCGAATTCCAATCCGATTCCTTGTGAAAGCTAACGTAATGTAGACCACGCCAACCCGCAGGCCATATCTGGCACCTGCGGTCTAAGCTGGCACGAAAAAATAGGGAAAGGGGCTTGTAGCTTGACGGCAGAAAAACTATATGAAAATACAGTACTAAATTCAGCCATGAAACCTGCCTCCCCTCCTATGTTGCGCGCCACACGGTTGCTGGACTGGGGCCGTGAGCGAATTCGTTACAAACACTATAGCCTGCGTATCGAGCAGGCCTATGTGCAATGGGTGCGCATGTTCGTGAAATGGCACGGTTTGCGGCATCCACGCGACATGGGCCAGATGGAAATCAGAGGTTTTCTGGTCATCATGGCTGAATGACGGCTTTGGAGCTTCTAGCTGGACGGCGGCGCAGGGTCGAAAGCAGAGCATCTACAAAATCAGTTCCCATCCACAACCCCAACCATCTCCCGAGTCCCTCGACACCCCGCACCAAACGCCGAGCATCCCCAAAACGCCTTTCCCGCAGCAGGCCCGCGCTTCGCAACCCGCTGAACCATGGCTTTCCCGCATTGAGGACAGCCAGGTATTGGGGCGGCAGCCGGTTGCACTGTGTCAAAAGCAGGCTCCGTCTTGACGGGCTCGGCCACATGCACAGGGTTCGCCAAAGGTACAGAAGTCCGGGCCTTGTTTGCTGAAGTCTCTCCTGTCTGGGCCTTTGCCTCCTTGAGCAATTTCATGAGAGCGGCACCGTCCATGAGGTGGATATTCCTCCCCGCAGCAAACGCCACAGCCTCCTGAGTAAACCGGCCAGAAGTCACCACAAAGCCGGCAGCGGCCCCATCAGCCGCCATGACTCCATATAGCTCGCGCACCGTGGAAACGCCCACCTTGAAGGCTTTCCACTGCTTGCATTGCACCAGTGTCTTTTCGCCATCCTTCGAGAGGACCAGGTCCACGCCACCATCGGGCCCGCCGCCACCGGTTTCCCTGACGCCGTAGCCGCGCCGCCGAAATCCCTCACCCACCAGCGTTTCAAACTCTCGCCATGACATGTTGTTCAGCGCATCCGCGCTGGAGCTAGCCGAGGTGGTTTCGAACAACCGGCTGCGGCGGCGCTTGCGCACGGCGGAAATGGCCGCGCCGGCCAGGCAGATGAGGGGCAGGATGTACTGGCCACCGGTAGCCAGGCCCTGCCATATGGCCGTGGTGGCCAATTGGCCTATTTGCTGCGGGCTTTGTGCTGCAGGCAGGGGACGGATGGCAATGGAGTGCAGCACCATGTAGCTGGCAAGTGCCAATGCAATGCCGGCCCACCAGGGCAGCATGGCGATCAGATCCATGAGGTCTTCTGCCGTGCTGGTCTTTCGTTTTCTTGCCACTCCTGCGCCTCCATCGTTCAAATTGCCAAACATTTTGCAACATTTATGGGTGAGGCGAATTCCTGTGCCAATGGGTGCGGTGAAATCAAGAGAAATTGACACTGATGGTGTCTTCTGGTTGTCGATGAAAGTGCGCAATGTGCTATTGATTGCGTAGCAGATGGTGTATGTCTGGTCTGCGAAATTCTCTGTCTCGTCGTTTGAGGCAATGGACTGATCGTGCTCATTGCCATGGGTCGCGCAGGGGACAGGCGCCATTGGGTGTGAGAGAGCAGTCCGGCGGCTGTCCTTATCCCCAGTGCTGTATGAATTTGTGTCACTTGTTTGGGGGACATACAGGGCCATGGCGGCTACCTAGCATCCGGTCGACTGGAGCGCAAAAGGAGGACGGGCGATGACTGCGGTGCGGTCATTTCTTCAACGCCGCCGCTTGTTTGCACACCGATTCGAGGCCGGATTCGGCCTTTCACCATCAGGAGCCTTCGCCATGTCCGACTCTGCAAATTCAACGAATGCCTTCACCCCGTCTGCCGATATCTACAAGGGAATCTCTGTTCTCAGTTCAGAGGACTGGATCGGGCTGACGACGTTCTTCGAGTCTGCAGTCACCGACAACCCGACCACCACGGAGCTGATGCGCGCCATGCTGGGCATGCAGAAGCAGGATGCTTTCAGGCCGGAGTTTTCCGAAGCGGTGGAGCTGTTCGTCACGCTCAAGGGTGTCGGCCAGAAGTTCAAGGCTGACGTGCAGGACAAGATGCTGACCCTTGCCGACGATATCGTTCAGTACAACGATGTGGCGGCAACCACCTATGAACGGCTGATCGAGCTGGTGGACCGATTCGATCTGGAGGGGGCGCCCACCCCATCGGCGGAGCCGGCAGTGGAAGCGAAATGGAAGGCCCTGGTCAAGGTTTGGGAAAGCGATACGCCCAGCGGGCGGTCGGAGCAGATCAAGCGCAATTTCAGCAGCGCGCTGGAGCAGTTGATTGAAGACGCCAATGCACGATCGGTGCGTGCCTTCGCGCTGCAGAACTCCATTCTTGACAACGGCAACGGAATACTGATGCGCCTGAATGCCTGCAAGACCGCATTCAATGGACAAAAGCAGAAGTTCACGACCACTCTGGGCGCCGAGGGTGCTGCCAACCAGAAGCTGAAGGCCGCCGTGGAGAAGTTGGAGAACGACTTGAAGGCCCTGCGCCGCAAGGAAAAGGATGAGGTCATCGTGCTGTCCACGTCTCCGGCCTATCTGGCCATTCCGCTTTTCGGGCCGCTGATTCTGGCGGGGGTGGATATCGGTGTGGGTGCGGACCTTGCGGTCACGCGCAGGAAGATTGCCGAGAAGGTGGATGAGGTGAGAACCATCCAGGCCACGATGGCTACGAACGAGCGATTCATCGGCTACTACAACCGAAGCAATGATCGCTTTGACAGCATCAGCAAGAGCATTGAAGACCTGGGACCCAAGCTCAAGACGCTAGGCGAGGCATGGCGTGCGATTTCTGCCGATCTGGGCAACCTACACAAGGTCTTGAGCACCACCGGCCGCAAGTCCCTGCAAGGGGAAAACTGGTTCAGCCTGACGGTGGTGCTGGGCACGGCCAAGAAGGGCTGGGCGCGTGTCGCCGGACAGGCAGATCATTTCCGCCGCTTTGGCGGCACGCCGAAGAAGGCGCAGAGCGTGGACCAACTGGTGGAGCTTGCCAGCAAGAAGGCAGCCTGAGCGATCTGCTCCGGCCTTTGTCCAACCGCTGCACAGGTGCAGTGCCTTACCTGGAATCACCCGCCATGACTTCAGCAATGACTCCCGCGATGACTCCCATTGAATTGCGGCCCCTGATCGATCGCTACCGAGCCGAGGGCCTGGTGCCGCCAGGGCCGCTGGTCTGCAGCGGTGGCCGCGCGCCGGACGGCAGCTTCAATCCCTTCGGCATCGTGGCCGATCTGGTGGTGGACCTGAAGGTGTCGCTGGACGAGGCCGACGCGGCCGGCCTGCAGGCGCTGGACATCCATGCCGATACCGTGGTGGTGCCCGAGGGGTTCGACAGGCGGCTTGACGGTGCGGTGCGGCGGCTGACGGTGGTTGCCCGCCGCATTGTTTCCGAAGGCACGACGGTTCTGCGCATGCTGCATGACGCGGACAACGAGCTCAGCAGGGTGCGCATTTTCGTGGAAGCCGTGGAGGGCCGGTTCACGCTGTACGGCGGCCCCACGCGCGACACCCCTTATGCGCTGGAGGAGGCCTGGGACACGGTGGCGCGGCCGCAGTTCAGCAATTTCCTGTGGCAGGACAACCGGGCTGTGGTGAAGCACACCCCCGTGCCGCCCGGCCTGCTGGAGCATGGCGAGCCGATGCACAGGGTGCTGGCCGCGCTGTTTGCCCTGAGCGCCGGCATGGTGGGCAGGCCCGGCCATAGCGAGGCCGAGCTGGCGTTGTGCCATGAGGCGCTGGCCTGGATCACGCGCTGGTCAGGGGTCGAGTCCGGGTTTGGCGAGTTGATCCAGGCGGCGGGTTCGCTGCAGCGTCTGCTGCCGGTCATGGGCGTTGACGGGTTGGCCAGGCCGATTCCTGATCTGAGCGCCGGCAGCTATCTGTCGCTGGCCAAGGCCCGGCAGGAGGTGATGGCGGCCATGGAGGCCCACCTGCGCAGCCTGCGCGCCAGCGGCGAGCTGGCAGGTGCCGTGGGCAGCGTCGCGCAGGCGTTTGCCGACCGGGATACCTTGGACCTCAAGACGCTGGAGGCACGTTGCACCGAGCTGGAGCAGCGGTTGATTCAACAGATCGAGGCCCTTGACCGCGCCGCACGCACGGTGCGCCAGGAGGAGCTTGAAGCGGAACTTGCCGCCATGCGGCTCAAGCTTGAAAGCGACGTTGCCCAGATCGTGCGCACCGTGAAGATGAGCCTGGAAATCGCCTTTGGCGTCATTGCGGTCGCGGGCAGCGTGGCCGCCCTGTGCGTGGGCGTGCCGCCCGACCCGAAGGCGCTGACCGAGACCGGTCAGAAAGGCGTGCTCGGCCTGAAGGATTTGTACGGGCAGGCCAAGACGCTTGGCGGCAGCATAGACGGCCCGCTCAAGGCGCTGAAGGCCCTGGGCCAGTCGTTTGCCATTCCGCTGCAATGGGCCAGGCACAACTCCAGCACGCTCAAGAATCTGGTGGATCCCGCCAAGGGCGCATTGAATGCGGTGCTGCCGGTGATCCGTGGGCCGCTGGGCGGGCTGGATGTCGAGGGGATTTCCCGGGAGCTGGGCGACACCATGCGTGCGCTTGCGCTCATGCCGGATGCCAATGAAGCCAAGGCCGCCTGGACGGTGCTGGAGAACGATGCAGTCAACCGGCTGGATCTGGTGCTTGCCACGGAAGGCACCGAGGCGGCGGTGCGCAACGCTGCCAACACCCTCAAGACACAGGTGCAGAAGGTGGGCGTCTATGGCCGCCTGCTGGCAGAGCAAAGCGCATCCAAGAATGCCATTGCCCGTGAGCTTGCCACGCTCAAGCTGGAATACGTTGCGGTGATCGGCAAGCGCAAGCGCCTGCAGGCGCTGGAGCAGCTGGCGCTGACAGAGCTGGAGCGCAGCGCGCGGCTGCAGGGGGAAATCACCCTCAGGGCAGAAAGTGCGCGCCGCGGTTTCTTCGTGGACTGCTTCGGTGTCCGCGCCGCACAGGCCTACGAGACAGGCAAGCAGCCCGGCCACCGTCTGTCGATGCCAGGCACGGCCGCTGCCATGGCAGATGCACACGCCACCCTGCTGGCAGACCACGCCAGCGCGCAGGCGGCCAATGCGAGGACCCAAGGGGATCTGCGGCGGGAATTGCGGGTCACTGACGCCGCGCTGCTGCAGCAGCTGGCGCATGGGCAGCCCATCAGCCTGTCCATTGCCACCAGCCATCCGGCACTGGCCAGCTACCGCCGCATCCGCCTTTCGTCGGTGCAGGCCTGGCTGGAGTTTGCCGATGCCTCGGCCCAGCGCATCAATATCGACATGGTGACCGGCAGCGACTTTCATGACAGCACGGGCAACGGGGACGAGAGGCTTTTCTGCTCGCCCCTGAAGATCAACTTCACGTACGCCGGCGACCAGATCGAGTTCTCGCAGCACCTGGGAGATGTCTGCCCGACGCCGTTCACGACGTGGCTGATCGAAGTGCTGGAGCCCCGACAGATGCCGGCAGCGCCTCGGGCCCTGCGCCTGCTGATGGCCGGCACTGCAGCCAGATGACCCGGCTTCTGTGGCTGCCCGCCGCTGCCACGGCGCTGTGCTGCGGTGGCGCCATGGCAGCGAGCTGCCGCGTCGAAGCCGAGCCCGCGCGTGAGCCAGTCGCACGGCAGGTATGGACCGATATCGCCGAGTTCTCATTCCTGACCGGGCTTGATCTGGACGATGCCAGCGGCCGCATGACGCTGGTAAGGAGCCTGGAGAGCATGCAGTCGTTCCCTTCGCTGAAGGCGGCATCGGCCGCTTGGGGCACGCTGCGTGCCCGTATCGACGGGCTGGCCGATACGGTGCAAAAGCTGGGGCAGGCCGTCGGGCGTTTGCAGCAGCTGTGCGACCAGCTGGATGCCGTTTCGCTGGCCGCCGACGCGCCGCTGGACGAGGCCCGATGGAATGCGGGTGTCGCAGCCGTCGAGACGGAGATGGATACGGCCATTGCGGCGGCTGCACCCGTCGTGGCGCAGCTGGAAAGTCATGCCTCGCTGCTTCGCGTGGCCGCCGCGCACCATGCCAGGCAGCCGCCACCGGCAAACGCGGTGGTCCGCCTCGGGCCCGCGCCGCAGGCGATGGCAACGGAATTCAGCACCCTGGCATTGCGCTGGCGGGCCGTGGCCTCCGACCTTGCAAATGCTCGCCGCATCTTGCCGGTGAGGCCAGTGCGTGGTTCATCCGCGCCCTTGATCGCCATGACGGCCGCCATGCGGGAACTGGCACGGATCTCCGCCGAGGCACACGCACTCTCGGCCCAGCGGCTCAGCGATGCGGATTTTCGGCGCTACGAGACGGGCGACTACCTGTACGACCAATGCCCCATGCTCAAGGACCGCCAATGGGTCGGGCTGCAGAACCTGTATTGGAGTGAAAGGCGCAATGCGGTAGCGCTGCTGCAGGGCACGGGCCTGGTGTCTCCCCCCGGGCTGTACAACGTCAAGCCATTGCAGATTTCCGTCCCGGCCATGATTCTGGGCGCCGACAGATGGAGGTTCATGCGCACCGGCAAGGGCTACTGGCTGGTCCAGAATGCGGCGTTCGGACCGGGCGCCATGGCGCTCGATGTCACCAGCGTGGCCGGGAAACCGTACCTTGAACTGAAGATGACGGCGTCGGCGGGGGACTCCCCACGCTTCAGCGGCCAGCAATGGCGCTGTGCGCCCAGTGACCTGCCGGGTCAGTTCCATCTCTACAACCGCTTCCTGTCGGATGCCGTCGTGCTGGACACGGCCAATGACAATGGCATTGCCGTCATGCTGCCGGCCACCAGCCGCTCCTCTGGCCAGTATTGGCGTGTGATCGAGCGGTAAGAGGTATTTGGGGGCAGGACCCCCTTGATCTCAACCGCACTTGAGGTTGCATGCTCCAGGCTTCTCGTCGCCATGGCACTGCGCCATGGCCGGCGCAGACCCTGCAACCAAGAAGCATCCATGCCCCATCAAGATTCCCTCACGCTGGACGATCAGGTCCGGCCGACGACCACCGAGAGCTGGTCCATCCTCTCCTCCCCCTACCGCCTGACGACGATCGGCATCGTCTCGCTGGTGGCCTTGATTGCCTTTGAGGCCCTGGCCGTGGCCACCGCCATGCCAGCGGTGGCCCGCGCGCTCGATGGGGTGCCGCTGTATGCGGTTGCCTTTGGCGTGACCCTGGCCACCAGCGTGGTGGGCATGACGGTGGCCGGCGGCTGGTGCGACGCGCGCGGACCGGCGGCGCCGCTGTGGTCTGGCATGGCGTGTTTTGTGGCGGGGTTGCTGCTGGCGGGCTTTGCGCCTTCCATGCCGGTGTTTCTGGCGGGGCGGCTGGTTCAGGGGCTGGGGGCGGGTGGCATGTCGGTGGCGCTGTACGTGCTGGTGGGCCGGCGGTATCCCGAGGCACTGCGGCGGCGCATTTTTGCGGCGTTTGCCACGGCCTGGGTGGTGCCCGCGCTGGTGGGGCCGGCGTTGAGCGGCCTGGTGGTGGAGCACCTGGGCTGGCGCTGGGTGTTCCTGGGCGTGCCCCTGCTGGCCTTGCCGGCCGGGGCGATGCTGCGCCCGGCGCTCCAGGGCCTGGGCGGCCATGGCCGGGGCATGCAGGGCGGTGTGCAGCGCGGGCTGTGGGCCCTGGGCGCGGCCACGGGCATCTGCCTTCTGTATGTGGGCGGGCAGAGGCAATCGGCGGGCGCCTTGGGGGCGGTGGCGGTGGCCACGGCCTTGTCGCTGGTCTGCACCTGGAAGCTCTTGCCGGCCGGCACGCTGCGCGCCGGGCGCGGGCTGCCCAGCGTAATCGCCTTGCGCGGGCTGGTGTTTGCAGCATTCTTCGGGGCCGAGGCGTTTCTGCCGCTGGTGCTGGCGCGCGAGCACGGGCTGTCAGCGCCCATGGCGGGGCTGGTGCTGAGCGCGGGTGCGCTGGGCTGGTGTTCCGCCTCCTGGTACCAGGGACACAGCCGCAACGGCTGGAGCCGTCACCGCTTCCTGCGCGTGGGCACCAGCGCGGTGCTGGCAGGCGTGCTGCTGACGGCATCGGTGGCCTGGCCGGCCGTGCCCGTGTGGGTGGCGGTGGTGGGCTGGATCGTGTCGGGGCTGGGCATGGGCCTGCTCTCGGCAAGCCTGTCGGTGCTCACGCTGTCCATGTCCGCACCCGGTGAGCAGGGCGCCAACAGCTCGGCCCTGCAGCTGTGCGAGGCCATTGCCGTGGCGGCCACCCTGGCCATTGGCGGATCGCTGTTTGCGGCCTTGCTGGAGACTTCGGCCCAGGCGGCGTATCTGGCGAATTTTGGGGTTGCGGCCGGGGCGGCGGTGCTGGCGGCGGTGATCGTGGGGCGAACGGATACCCGGCAGGTGTTTGTGGGGTGAGGGGGCCGGCGTTGCCATCACAAAGATCGCTGGATGAGTGTTTAAGCCTGGCTCTGTAGGACGTGCTCTCAGGGGCGCGCGCGCCCCGGGACCACGCCTTGCCCTGTGGCGCCTGTGCTGTGATGGCGGCTTGTCCAATCAACGCACAGGAGAAACACATGTCCGAGAAAACCGCTTCCGTCCATTGGGAAGGTGCAGGCAAGACCGGCCAGGGCCGCATCAGCACCGAAACAGGGGCGCTCAAGGACCATCCCTACGGGTTCGGCAGCCGCTTCGGGGATGACCGCAAGGGAACGAATCCCGAGGAGATCGTGGGCGCCGCGCATGCGGCGTGTTTCACGATGGCCTTTGCTTTTGCCTGCGAGAAGGCGGGCATCGCCACCGAGATGCTGGACACCACGGCCAAGGTCCGGCTTGCCAAGGATGGCGAGGGCTTCAAGATCGACCGCATTGCCCTCACGCTGCAGGCCAAGGTGCCCGGCATCGATGATGCGCAGTTCCAGAAAATCGCCCAGGAGGCCAAGTCCCAGTGCCCGCTGTCCAAGGCACTGGCAGGCGTGCCCGAGGTGACCTTGGTGGCCACGCTGCTGCATTGAGTTCGCACAGGCGCTTGTGCCGGGAGGTGGGGCAGGGCAGGTGCAGCGCTCTGGCTTGCCGGGCGCTCAATCCTGGGCCATGAAGCCCTTGCCGCAATCGCCGCAGATCAGGTTCAGCCCAGGCTTTCCCCAGACATTGACGGGCGCCGCGCAGCCGCCGCAGCGGTACTTGACGCGCAGGGATTTGTTGACGGGCTGCACCATGGTCTCGCCGGTGGTGGAGCCCGGCACAGCCACCGAGGTGCCTACGGGCCGCACGGCTTCGGCCAGGGCGGGCACTGAGGACATGGGCGGCTGGGTGCCTTGCATGCCCTGAATCTGCGTGGCCATGCTCCACTGGCCCGTGACCACATGCTCGATGGCCGGGAAGCGGTCGTACCAGCTCAGTTGGAAGCGCGTGGTCAGCAACTGCTCGCAGGCCGCGAGGAAGGGGCCGCCCGCCATGGCGTAGTCGGCCATCATGTCGCCCGTGCGCCGGCCGCCCGGCCGGCCCGTGGACGAGGGCATGAGGCCCAGCGATTCCAGCTTGTCCGCCCATTCCTCGTTGTGATACCGCGCGCGGCCCGGCTTGCCGAAGTGGTGCTGCCACAGGTGCGTCATCTCATGCACCAGGGTCTGCAGCGTCTCGATGATGGGCACGGCCGCGAAGTAGGCGGGGTTGAGCGCAATCTCGTCCGTGGTGCTGCCATCCAGCGACGCAAAACGCGCGGCAGAGAAGTAACCGCAGGTGCGTTTCTCGCGCTGCAGCGTGATCAGGCAATGGGGCAGGGCATCGTCGAACAGGCGCTGGTTGAAGTGCTCGTAGGCCTGCTGCAACTCGGAATAGGTTTCGCGCGTGGGGACTGCGCGCGAAGAGGCAAGGGAAGATGCAAGGGAA
Source organism: Delftia sp. K82 (assembly GCF_002193035.1). Classification (NCBI taxonomy): domain Bacteria; kingdom Pseudomonadati; phylum Pseudomonadota; class Betaproteobacteria; order Burkholderiales; family Comamonadaceae; genus Delftia; species Delftia sp. K82. The sequence goes on from NZ_MYFL01000001.1 coordinate 2,105,598, forward strand.
GAGGCAGTGGCCGAGAGCATGGCTGGATTGTGCAATACAGCCATGCCGCCATTGGCGAGTTTCAGGGCGATCCGTCCTGCACGTTCAACGCCTGCCCAATCGCATAGAACTGCCCACCCGCCACATAGTGCAGGCTGCGCAGCGCGGAGTCGGCGTCCTCGAAGTGCCAGTGGCCGTCGCTGAATACGCGGGTGTCGGACCAGGCGCCCACGATCTCGCCGATGAACAGGTCGTAGGCCTGCTGGTTGTGGGGCTCGGGGATGAGTCGGCAGGCCAGCCAGCCGGCGCAGCCGTCCACGAAGGGCAGGTCGAACCCTTCCATGTCGAACAGCTGAACGCCGCTGGTGGCGAGCTTGCCGGCATCGGTGGACAGGCTGAGCGTGCCGACCTCGTGCGTGAGTCGCAACTGGGCGGCCGTGGGCACCTGAATCACGAACATGCCGCTTTGCTCGACCAGGGCGCGCGTGGCCGTGGCCTTGTCCAGCACCACGGTGAGCTTCGGGGGCGCAAAGTCCAGCGCGCAGCACCAGGCTGCGGCCATGACGTTGTCCACGCCGCCGTGGCGGGCCGAGACCAGGACGGTGGGGCCGTGGTTGATCAGCCGGTAGGACTTGGCGAGATCGACGGGGGCGATATGCGGGTTCATGCAGGGGTTCCTGAAGGGTTCTGTTTTTGCGCGTGCAGGCGCCGGGTTCATTCGGCCAGCGCCTCGGAACCCACGATATGGACGCCGGGCCTGGCGTTGACAGCTGCCTCTATCAAGGCATGGGCGATGCGCTGCGCGGGGTTGAGCCGCCAGCGCCGGGGCAGCAGCGGGCCCAGGGCGCCAAGAACGCCGACCATGAAGCGCTCGCCCGCGCGGTGCTCGGTGCGCGGGCCGCTGATCAGGCCGGGGCGCACGAAGGTGAGGGAGGCAAAGCCTTGCGCCTGCAGGTCACGCTCGAGCTCACCCTTGACGCGGTTGTAGAAGATGCGCGAGCCGGCGTCGGCGCCCATGGCCGAGTTCAGCACATAGGTGGGCGTGCCGTGGCGCCGCGCCAACTGTGCGGCCAGCAGCGGATAGTCATGGTCCACACGCCGAAACGCCGGCTGGCTGCCGGCTGTCTTGATGGTGGTGCCCAGGGTGCAGACCAGGGCGTCGGCCCGCCACCAGTCGGCGTCTTCGGGCAGGTGCTCGAAATCGACGATGGGGGCGAGCATCCTGGGGTGCTCCGGCAGCGCCCGGCGTACCGGGGCCACGACGCGGGTGATGCGGCTGTCGGCCAGGGCCTGTTGCAGCACCTGGCTGCCCACCAGCCCCGTGGCGCCCACGATCAGCAGTTGCATGGCTTGGTCTTTCGCTTGGTCATTCGATGAGGACGCAGGTCAGCCAGTGTGCCGCAGATCGCGGGGCGCCAGTCCTGTGCTCAGGCTGCCACAGGCCAGTCGATGTAGCCCTGGGCGCCGCCGCCGTAGTAGGCCTCGTGCGGGGCCACGGCCAGTTCCTTGCCATGGCGCAGGCGGGCCACCAGATCGGGGTTGGCGATGAAGGGGCGGCCGATGGCCACGGTGTCGATCAGGCCCTTGGCGCGGCGGTCCATGGCCAGTTCCAGGTCATAGCCGTTGTTGCCCATGTAGGCGCCGTCAAAGAGCTTGCGCAGCGCGTCCAGGTCCACGCCGGGCGGCAGTTCGCGCGAGCCGCCGGTGGCGCCTTCCACGAAGTGCAGGTAGGCCAGGCCAAAGCGGTTGAGCTGGGGGATCAGGTAGCCGTAAAGCGCCATCACGTCGCTGTCCAGCGGCGTGTTGCCGGCGTTGGGTGTGACGGGCGACAGGCGGATGCCCACGCGGTCGGCCCCCCAGACCTTGGCCACGGTGTCGGTGACTTCCAGCGTCAGGCGGGCGCGGTTTTCGATGCTGCCGCCATAGGCGTCGCTGCGGTGGTTGGTGGAGTCGCGCAGGAACTGGTCGAGCAGGTAGCCGTTGGCCGAGTGCACTTCCACGCCGTCAAAGCCTGCACGCTTGGCGCATTCGGCCGCATGGCGGTATTGCTCGACGATGCCGGGGATTTCGCTGGTTTCCAGGGCACGGGGCATGGATACCTCGGCCACGCCGTTGGGCGTGAAGGTGACGCCTTCGGCCTTGATGGCAGAGGGGGCGACAGGGGCCACGCCACCGGGCTGCAGATCCACGTGCGAGTAGCGGCCCACGTGCCATAGCTGGGCCACGATCTTGCCGCCGGCCGCGTGCACGGCGTCGGTGACCTTCTTCCAGCCGGCGACCTGTTGCTCGGTCCAGATGCCGGGCGTGAGGTTGTAGCCCCGGCCCTGTGCGGAGATGTTGACGGCTTCGCTGATCAACAGGCCCGCGCTGGCGCGCTGGGCGTAGTAGGCGGCGTGCAGTTCGGTGGGCACGCCGTCGTCACCGGCGCGGCTGCGGGTCAGCGGGGCCATGACGAAGCGGTTGGCGAGCGACAGGCCGCCCAATTGGGTGGGGGAGAACAGATCGGTGTGAAGGCTGTGGTCGGTCATGGTGTGCAGTGGTGGTGGTTGAACAAAAAGGAAGAGGGATAGGTAAAGGGTGTGGGTTTTGAAGTTGACCAGTCGTCTACAAACAAGGCAAATAAAAAGCGGCGGCCAGGCGTGCTCAGCCCAGCAGCCGCTTCGTGGACACAAGGGCTGCGGCAAATGGCTCCTCATGCCTGCCCAGCTTGGACAGCAGGGAGGCGCCCAGCCACAGCTGGTACAGCGATTCGGCCAGCGCAGGCGCGTCCAGGTCGGATGTGATGGAGCCATCGGCTTGGCCTGCGCGCACGCAGTCGGTCAGGCGAGAGATGATGGCGTCGGTGCCCGTGCGCAGCACCGAGCGCATGTCGTCGGACAGGTCGCAGACCTCGGGGCCCAGCTTGACCACGAGGCACTGGCCTCCTGCATGGGCCGAGCACTGGTTCTGCGTCCAATGGCGGAAGTAGGTCATCAGCCGGGAGATGGCCGGATCGGGCGTCTCCATGAGCGCATCGATCTTGGCCAGGTACTCGTCGAAGTACTCCTGCAGCAGGGCCTGGCCGAACTCTTCCTTGGACTTGAAGTAGTAGTAGAAGGAGCCCTTGGGCACGCCCGCAGCCGCGACGACCTCGGCCAGGCCGACGGCCGTATAGCCTTTCTGGGTCATCAACGCCTTGGCCACATCAAGGATGTGCTGGCGTGTTTCCTGTGCGGGTTTCTTCATGGGATCGAAGTCTAACGTAAAAACCGACCAGTCGTCTACAAACTTTGTTCCCGCGTCATTTCGGCGGTGGCAAGGCCTGCGCCGTGTCGGGCAAGTCACCCGGCCGGATGATGCGCGCAAGGCCCATCCTGTCGCTCAGAAAGTCGATCAAGGCCCGGGCGGCACCGGACTGGAAGCGGTTGGGCATGTACAGCATGAACATGCGGCCCTGGTTGATGCTGAATTCGTAGTCCTGCATGGCCAGCACGACGCGGCCATCTTCCACCTCGCGGCGCACCATGTAGTCGGGCACCAGCCCCACGCCCAGGCCGCCAGTGATGCAGTCGCACAGGAAAGGGTAGCTGCGCGACATCAGCGTGGGCGTGATGTCCAGCTCCTCCAGCGGCTGGCCGTTCCGCGCAATCTGCAGGCGCACCTTGCCGCTTTCGCCGCCCGATGTGATGAGCGGCGTGCGCGACAGCTCGGACGGTGTCTCCGGCAGGCGGTGGCTGCGCAGCCAGTCGCTGGAGGCGCACAGGCTGTAGCGCACCGGCCACATGTCGCGCGCCACCAGCATGGGTGGCGGGTCGGACATGACGCGGATGGCGATGTCCACGCTGTCCTTGAGCAGGTTGTCTATGAAGTTTTCCAGGCGGATGTCCAGCACCACCTGCGGATGGGCGCGCTTGAACTCGATCAGCCACGGCGCCATGACCAGGTGGCCGTAGCCGGTGGGTACGCTCAGCCCGATCTTTCCCGAGATGTCGTCCGTGCTGCTTTGGGCCAGCTCGCGCACCAGTTCGGTCTCGTTGAGGATGTTGCGGGCATGGCGGTAGATGCGCTGGCCGACCTCGGTGGCCTCCACGCCCTGGGGCGTTCTGCGCAGCAGCGATGCGCCCAGGGACTTCTCCAGCCGGGCCAGGTGGTAGCTCACGTTGGCCCGCGACATGTTCAAGAACTTTGCCGCCTGGCTCAGGTTTCCGTGCTCGATGATCTGGACAAGGATGTTGAATGCCAGGAGATCCATGCGTTGCGGTCCAAGGGGGTGTCAATATTGTTTGACATGATGTCAACCGCCGCCGCCATTGTCAAAGAGGGTGCGCTGGGCAGAATGGGCCAGCCAGAACACATAAACATTCAAGGAGACAAGATGGCATTCATGACAAAAAGACAGGCGCTGGCCAAGGGGCTGGCGCTGGGCGCCATCGGCATGGCCGCGTTCGCAGCGCCGTGTGGTGCCGCGCTGGCCGACACGGGCGCCTGGCCCGACAAGCCCATCCGCCTGGTCGTTCCCTTCCCGCCGGGCGGACCCACCGATGGCGCGGCGCGCGTCTACGCCGAGGCGCTGGCGCGCCAGCTGGGCCAGCCCGTGGTGATAGAGAACAAGCCCGGCGCATCGGGCGCGGTGGCGGCAGGCCAGTTCCGCACGGCTGCGCCCGATGGCTACACGCTGATGATGATGGTCACGCCCACCATCATGGCGCCGCATTTCTTCAAGAACGTCAAGTTCCACCCGGCCACGGATTTCGCCTCGGTCACCAAGATCTATGACTTGCCCAATGTGATTGCGGTCAATGCGCAGTCCCTGCCCAAGGTGACCGATCTCAAATCGCTGTTCCAGTACGCCAAGGCGCAGCCCGCCACGCTGGACTACACCAGCTCCGGGGCGGGCAGCTCGGGCCACCTGAGCATGGAACTGATGAAATCCGCCAAGCTGCACACCATGCAGCACGTGGCCTACAAGGGCAGCGCGCCCGCCATGAACGACACGCTGGGCGGCGTGGTGCCGGTGATCTATGCGGACATGGTGTCGGCGCTGCCCCATATCCGCAGTGGCCGGCTGAGGGCGCTGGCGGTGGGCACGCCGCAGCGCGTGAAGGCGCTGGACGGCGTGCAGACCATGGCCGAGCAGGGCTTTGGCGGCTATGAGGCATCGTCCTGGGGCGGCCTGGTGGCACCCAGGGACACGCCGCGCGCCATCATCGACAAGCTCAGCGCCACCTCGCGCCAGCTGCTGGCCACCGACGAGGTGCGCGACCGTTTCGAGAAGATCGGCGTGGCGGCCGCCTACCTCAACCCCCAGGACACCGAGGGCCTGATCCGCAGCGACTACACGCGCTGGGGCGAGGTGGTGCGCACCAACGGCCTGGGCGCGGAGTGAATCCATGGCCATGAGTCCTATCCCTGCGCAATCCATGTTCCGGCCCCTGCGGGCCGTTTGCAGCCTGGCCGATGTCGAAGCCATCGAAAGCCGGCCCATGGCGCAACTGATCACCGCGACTTCGGTCTACGACCTCTTTTGCAACTCCGCGCGTGAGCACGGCCAGGGCAGGGCGCTGAGCTTTCTGCCCCAGGCCGGCAGCGTGGATGATGCCCGGCACCTGAGCTATGCCGAACTGCTTGGCAAGATCCACCAGACGGCCAACGCCCTGCATGCGCTGGGCATGGGCGCCAGCGACACGGTGGCCATCCTGCTGCCCGGCTGCATGGAGTACCACTTTGCGCTGTGGGGCGGCGAGGCGGCGGGCATCGTGCAGCCCATCAATCCGCTGCTGAGTGCCGAGAAGATCTCTGCCCTGATGCGGACCACGGGCGCGCGCTTTCTGATCGCCTGGGCGGACGAGGACGATGCCGGCATCCGCGAGAAAGTCACGGCGCTGGATGCGGACCTGGCGCATGTGCTCTGGGTCTCACATGAAGGCCGGGTTCCCCAGGGGGATGGACAGCGCTGGCCCGCCAGCGATCTGCATGCCGCCCTGGCCGCCCAGCCCTCCGACCGGCTGGTGAGCGGGCGCCAGCCCCAGGCCGGCGACGTGGCGGCCTACTTCCATACCGGGGGCACCACGGGCGCGCCCAAGATCGCCGTGCAGACGCATGGTGCCCAGGTCTACACCGCCTGGGCCAGCGTGCAGATGCAGGGCCTGAACACGGCCGACCGCACCATCAACGGCTACCCGCTGTTCCATGTGGCGGGCGTGCTGCCGGGCTCGCTGGCCTGCTTCTCGGCCGGGGCCCACGTCATCATTCCGACCACCGGTCTGTTCCGCAACAAGGCCGTGATTGCCGGCTTCTGGCGCATGGCGGCACAGTGGAAGCCCACGCTGATGTCGGCCGTGCCCACGGTGCTGGCCGCGCTGGTGGAGGTGCCGCTGCAGGGGGCCGATGTGTCCTCCATCCGCTACTTCCGCACGGGCGCCGCGCCGCTGTCGCCCGAGGTGGCGGCGCGCTTCAAGGCGCACAGCGGCTTCCATGTGCACGAGAGCCTGGGCATGACCGAGATGACGGGCATCTCCACCATCACGCCGCCCGGCCTGCACGCGGCGGCGGGCCATGTGGGCCTGCGCCTGCCGTTTGCGCGCCTGGCCGTGCGCCGCATGGGGCCTGACGGCAGGCCATCAGGGCAGGAAGCCGCGCCCGGCGAAACCGGCATGGTGGTGTTCCAGTCGCCCAACCTGTTTTCCGGGTACCTGGGTGGCATTGAGCCGTCCAGCTACCTCACCGATGACGGCTGGCTGATCACGGGCGACCTGGGCTCGGTCGGCGACGATGGCCTGCTGCGGCTGCGCGGGCGCTCCAAGGACGTCATCATCCGCAGCGGCCACAACATCGATCCGCAGGTGATAGAGCAGGCGCTGGAGCGCCATCCCGCCGTCAAGGCCTGCGCCGCCGTGGGCGCACCCGATGCCTATGCGGGCGAGGTGCCTGTGGCCTTTGTCGCGCTCCAGCCCGGCGCCCAGGCCGATGAGACCGAACTGCTGGCCTTTGCCGCAGCCGGCGTGGACGAAGCGCCTGCGCGCCCGCGCTATGTGCGCATCATCGATGCGCTGCCCACCACCAACGTGGGCAAGGTCTACAAGCCGCGCCTGCGCAGCATGGCTGCGGAAATCTACGCCCGCACCCTGGTGGCCCAGGCGCATGAGCGCATGGGCCTGCCGCTGCCGCCCGCGGCCAGCACCACGCACGCGGAGGGCGAGGGCTTTGTGCTGCGACCGGCCAGGGCGGCTGACCGGAGCCCTTGGGAGCAGGCCGCCGAGGCGCTGGCCTTCACGGGCGAGCCGGTGCGCATCGAGGATGCCGCCTGAGCGCTGGGCCGGACCCCATTGCAGCCACCTGGTGAACTGCGCTGGGGCGGTGCGCAATGCGCATAGAATGCAAACCATTCGCATTCAATAATCAATGCGGCGACATGCGGCCGCACCCCACTCCCCAAGCACGTTCATGCCGTCGGCCCGTTGTGGCGCCGATGGCTGTTTTTTTGTCCTTTGAGGAAGCTGCAATGAAGAAACACTGGATTCTTGTCTCCGCACTCCTGGCCGCCAGCGGCGCCAGCCAGGCCCACCAGATCTGGCTGGAACAGCCGGCCGGCGAAACCGCCGTGATCCGCTTTGGCGAGTTTGGCGACAACCTGCGCGAGACATCGCCGGGCCTGCTCGACAAGTTCGGCAAGCCAGTGGCCACCCTGGTGTCTGCCCAGGGCGAGAAGGCGGCCGATGGCCGCAAGACCGGCACTGGCTTTGCGCTGCCCTTCAAGGCCGGCCAGGGCGACAGCATCGTGGCCGAGGATGCCGGCTACCCGCTGTACACCAGCAAGAAGGGCGAGCAGGAACTGCGCAACTGGTACCACCCGGCCGCGCGCCTGATCACCGGCTTTGCCGCCCAGGCCCCGCGCCTCACGCTGGATGTGGTGCCCGCAGGCAAGGCCGGCGAGTTCAAGGTCATCTACAAGGGCCAGCCGCTGCCCAAGGCCAAGGTCGTGCTGACCGTGCAATCGGGCTGGAGCAAGGAAGCCCATGCCGACGAGCAGGGCCTGGTGCAGTTCGACATGCCCTGGAAGGGCACCTACGTGGCCGAAGCCACGCACGACGAGCGCAGCGGCGGTGAGCGCACCGGCCCAAACGGCGCAGAAAAATACGACGGTGTGCACTATGTGACCTCGGTCACCTACGTCAAGCCTGAAGGCGTGGCGCCCATCGCTGCCGGCCCTGCGGCCAAGCCCAACAAGTAAGCGCTGCGGCCAAACACCTTGGCCCCAGACGCAGGCAGCCATGCCTGCCGGCCTCCATGCCTCATGCATGGAGGCTTTTTTATGGGCGCTGCAGTAGGAACACATGGGTGGGTGCGGAATTCGTCGTATACGATTGAATATTTCGTAAAGAGAGGGGCGTGGGCTTCAACGCCGCGTTCTAGAGGAGGAAATCCATGTTCAAACGCATACTGTCCCGCGGCCTGGCGCCGCTCCTGGCGCTGTTGTTGGCTGGCTCGGCCAGCCTGGCCCATGCCGATGAAGGCCTGCTGCTGGCCGCTGGCGCCGGCTACCGCAAGCCCGTGCTGGAACTGCTGCAGGCCTTCGGCCAGGCCACGGGCATTCGCGCCGAGGCCAGCTTTGGCAACATGAAGCAGATCGAGACGCAGGCCCGCCAGAACCCCGAGATCGCCGTGCTGATTGGCGACCGCGCCTTTGTCGAGCCCATGCAACTGGCCGAGCGCTACATCACGCTGGGCCAGGGCCAGCTGGTGCTGGTGGCCTCGCGCGGCCAGCGCCTGGAAAGCGTGCAGGACCTGGCCAGGCCCGAATTCAAGCGCATTGCCATCGCCGACCGCAGCAAGGCCGTGTACGGCAACGCGGCGCGCATCTGCCTGGAGCGCCTGGGCCTGGCGCAGACGCTGGGCGATCGCCTGGTCGAAGTGGCCACGGTGCCCCAGGTCAGCGCCTATGTGACCACCGGCGAGGTGGACGCAGGCTTTGTCAACAAGACCGAGGCCCTTGCCCTGAAAGACCGCGCGGGCGCCAGCGTGCCGGTGGCGGCCAGCTGCCATCCGCCCATTGAACTGAGCCTGGCCGTGCTCAAGGGCCGCGCCTCATCACCGCAACTGCAGGCGCTGCTGGACTTCATCGCCACGCCGCAGGCCCGCCAGGTGCTGGAGCGGCACGGCCTTTGATGGGCCACCCATTGCCTGCTGGCAGCTGACAGTCCATGACCGCCTCCGTTTGCGCCCAGGCGCCGCTAGCCCTGACCGCGCATGTCATTGCCTGGAGCCTGCTGCTGCAATTGCTGGTGGGCGCAGGCCTGGGCTGGCTGCTGGCACGGCGCCGGTTTGCGGGGCGCCAACTGGTCGATGCGCTGGTCAGCCTGCCGCTGGTGTTTCCTCCCATCGTGCTGGGCTATGGCCTGCTGGTGCTGCTGGGCCGGCAAGGGCTTGTCACACAGATGCTGCCGGCCGTGCTGCGGCCCGACATCGTGTTTTCGCAAACGGGTCTGGTCATTGCGGCCTTCATTGCCGGGTTGCCGCTCATGGTCAAGCCCACGCAGGCCGCCTTTGCAGGCACTTCGCCCCGCCTGCTGGAGGCGGCGGCCATGCTGGGGCACCGCCCCTGGTCGGTGTTCTGGCGCATCGAGCTGCCGCTGGCCCGGCGCGGCATTGCGGCCGGCCTGATCCTGTCGGGGGGCCGTGCGCTGGGCGAGGTTGGCCTGTCGCTCATGCTCGGCGGCAACATCATCGGCCGGACGGAAACCCTGTCACTGGCCATCTACAACAACGTATTGGATGGAAATCTGGCCTGCGCCAATCAGCTCTCTGTGATGCTGGGCGTGCTGGCCATGGCGGCCTTCATGGTGCTCAGGCGGCTTGGCGCGCTGTGAGAGGGCCTGGCAGGGCGCAAGCTGGAAAGGACTCAGGGCAGGAACGGCGAAGACAGCAGCCGCAGGCCGATGGAGAACCACCGCTCCTGCGTGCTGCTTCCCGCGCGATTGCCGTAGGTGGCATCAATCTGCACATGTCCAGGCACCAGCCAGTAGCGCAGGCCCATCTGGTAGAAGGGCTTGCCCTGGTTCTGGCCGAATGTCTCGGCAATCAGCCAGGTGCTCTGGCTCAATTGGGCCTCGGTGGCCAGGCCCCACGTCATGAGGTTGCGATGCGTCTGCGCCGTGCGCAGCCAGCCCACGTTGGTGTGGAAGAACAGCCGGTCATCGCGCAGCGAGAACGTGACGGGCACATAGGCGTACAGATCTCCCCGGCCCTGGCCCTCGTCATTCGGATGCCGGGCATTGCCCACGGCCAGGCCCCAGCCCCAGCCATTGGGCTGCAGTTCCTTGAACAGGGTCTTGCCCTGGATCACCACATCCGTGGTCCGGCTGCTGCCGTCCTCTCGCGTGCGTGCCGCGCCCAGCGTCAGCTCCAGATTGCCCGTGAAATTGCAGGCCGGCTGCGCCCAGAACTCCGTGCTGTCCTTTTTGGACTTGACCCAGCTTTCCAGCTGGCAGGACTTGGCATCGACGATGCGGGCATCGTCCGTGATCATGGGCCGGGCTGCATGGGCCGGGCTGGTGCCGAGACAGGCTGCCAGGCCCAGGGCTGCCGCCGTCCAAAGGGAGTGGGAATTGCGCATGGCCCGCCATCCTAAAGCCGAAAAATGACGCCACCAGAACATTGCTGTGCCAGGAGCGCCACAACAACGGCTGTGCACGGATTTACCCCATATGGCCCCATATGACCCTATATGCCCTTATATGGCTGGCACATCGAGGCACAGACGCAGACCCGCCATCTGCCCTGGCATGTTGGCCAGCGGCAGCTGAAGCTCCGTCAGCAGCATGGCCTGCTGCATGCGATGCTGAAACGGATAGAACGCCGCCGCACCGCCACGGATGCGCCACTCGTGCGGGCTGGCCTGCAGACGGGTGAACGTGGCCACCGCCAACGCCACCATTCCCCAAGGATTGGCGGCCGCGCGGTTAAGCTGCCCATCGCCAAACTGGGTCAGGCACACATCACCGGACAGATCGCGCTGGGGAACTGCGTCCCCGCACACATACAGCCGCTCCATGCCTGCCTTCGCAACGTACTCCCACTCATGGTCCCAAGGCAGGCGATAGCCCGTGGCGGCCAAAAAGCGCTGCGCTTCCTCTTGCGTGACATAGGCGGGAAACGGCCCGTCCTCGCTGTAGAAATCAGGCCGCTCCAGCCCATCGCACAGCTCCACATGCTCTTCAATCACCCACTCGAACGTGGGAAAGCGGCCCATCAGAAATGCGGGCACATGCACGGGACCCGCCTCCTGCGCTGCATGGACCACCGGCGCAATCAAGGACCAGTCCTCCGCAGGAATCGAATCGCGCAGCTTATCCAACCGCTGCGCCGTTGCCCCGTAGGTGAAATCGTCGCCCAGGACCAGGGTCAGCGTGGTCTCATGCTGCGCGTCGTAAAAGCAGGGAACCTCCCATGCCGTGCCGCCAACCTCAGCAAGTTCTGTAGAGAGGAACGGTTTTGCGAACTCGAAGCCGCGCGGCAGCCCCTCCAGAATGGCTTGGCAAATCTCTGCGCGGCGGGAGGGCAGGGTGGATTGCCAGGATTTGGGGCTGGCGAGTTCAGGGATGGTGTGCATGGTCGGGACAAAATCACATGACTTCAAACAGATGAAATTTGAGGCCGTGCGGATTCTTGCAGAAATCTTCAGGCAGCTCGCCACGCATGGTCAGATCAGACTTTTTGTCTCTGATGTAAACGTCCATCTCATAGCCCCAGTCTCCGGAATTCAATGGATAGATCCTGATGGAGACACGATCGTCTTCGGCATAAAAATCATCATTCTCCTGAGTGATCTTGCTTCCCGTGGGAGGAGGGGATAAGGCAGTGAAATCGTTTTTTCCGAGATAATTTTTCAATGCTTCACACGCCTTATCCATCTGCAACGGGCTGATGCTGAAGCGGTTTTCAAGAGATTTTTCAATCGTGATGAAAGAATGCGGCAGCCAGCAATTGTATGGTTTCCTCAGCAAGTTGAAGATTGAGGGGCATGAATATTATTGGGTTGCGTTGATTCGGGTCGGCGGCTGCTGAAGAAATCTATTGCTTTGACTTGCTTGATTTTTTAGTCCATCTCGGACTATGTGGAATTTAGGGATTCAACCAACGCCGAACCAAGATTGTCGCCTAATTTCCTTGCCGCGTTCCAGTCCAGATCTCCTAAGGGAACGGACCAAACAGAACAGTCGTTGGGGAGAGATCTGAAAACATAGCCAACTCCTCCGCCGTCCGTGGCAAAGCACAAAGCCTTGGCGCCAAGATACTTCTGAATGCAAAATTCTCTGTTGAGTTGATCAATGTCGTTCAGCGGCCAGAAAACTAAATATAGAGCCCCGAAATCACCCTCTCCTCCATTGGACCAATGCATCCATTGGGTGTAGTCGCCAGGCAGATTCATCCTTCTTGATGTGTCCTTGATTGTTTCTTCTTCCAAAGGAGGGTCACGATGATACCTGCCTGACATCAAGGTCATGATGGTGTCGATCGTGCTGGCCATGGTTATTGATTGTTCAAATAGCTAGAGATCAGTCTTAGAGAAAATTACAAAATCACCGTTGTTCGGATTATTGCCTCCTTTCCAACCACAGGGAAATCCTGATGACTCATATATTTTGAATAATTTCTCGAAGAAATTGATTTTTTCTTCTGAGAAAAGTCTGGCTTTTGCACAAGCCACAAGATCTTCGTAGAAGATGTTTGTCAGAAAATTGTAGTCATCATCATCCAGATTTAAATCAATCATCAGATGCTTGTTATTTGTTTTTATTTTTTCGTAATAGTTTTCCGAATCACGATGCATTGCGAAATTTTCTAACTGATTTGGCGGTGTGGGTATTTTAATTTCGCCCTGAACGGAATTGAATATATCTGGCAGAAAGTAATATGGAACTTTTATATCTTGATCGGTATATATTTCCAGGGCTTTATGTATATTTTTGATGATTTCTGTATGTTTATCATTATTTTTGTATATGCCGTTGAGAAATTTTCCATCTCTCATGAAAATGAGAATCTCTTGCACGTCCGCTGGATAATCCGGTATGGTTGTCATAGGTTTTTATTTTCTGAAGTTATTCAAAATATTAAATTTTGATATTTCACATTTGTTGATAATATTAAAAATCCGGTATTCCAAAATCACAACCTAGTCGATCAAAGAATCAAGAACAGGGTTAGCTGCGGTGCAGAGATTTTTCTGAGGCTTCTTTAACTGGTTTTCGTCGTTCCTCCATTCTGATTTACTCTTAGCCAGGAGCACGTAGCTGTCGGGCTCATAGAGGTATTCGATCAGGCGGAAGCCACAAATCTCTCCGGCCAGCAGGTCGCCGTAGAGGAAGGTGGTGCGCCCGAAGGAATCCTGCTTGTCTATGTGCCGGTCCAGAGCGTCGTGGCGGTAACGCGTGGACTGGAGACATACCCATCCAAAATAGATAGAGTATTTATGGAGTGTACTCCATTAGTGTTTTTCTGAATTCTCTAAATATTCAAGTTTTTTACTCTGTAGAAATCCATTCTACGAGATCAATAAGTTGGGCATTTTATTTATTCGTCTTGCTCATTAATCCATTTTTTGAAATTAGATGCTTCTTGTGGGCTGTTAAGGCGCGAGATCCATGAAATTTCCTTTTTATTATTGGTATAGCCTGTTACAGAAAAAACCAATATACAGTTGCCGAAAAAATTTTCGGATTTTAATTGCTCAAGTGCAGCTACACATGATTCGAAAAGATTTTTCTGAAATTTTATAAAATCTTTATTGCTGTGTTTTGTGCTATGAAATTTTGATATTTCGGCAGAAACGTCAGTAAACCAATCGTGTCCTGAGAATTCGTATTTCCATTCGGCTGTACTCCATTTGTAATATTGAGTGTCTTCTGGGTCTTCTTTAATTTTCTTCTCTAAAAACGAGGTAGTGTTTGCTGACGGGCAAACAGTCATAGCGCCCTCGTCAGAGTATAGGCCAAATGCACAAAAATCCTCTTCTGGATGAGAACTTCTTAAATTGGAAAATGCTTTCAAGGCTGCGTCTTTGATGACTTTTATGAAATCCGCGTTTTCCATGATGTTCCTTATAAACCAAAGCCAGGAGGCACTGGTCGTGAGTAGACACTGCCGCATCGTCAGTGCCTATGCGCAGGTACTGCAACTGATAGGTCTGGCTCTAGACCTTGTAGCTGGCGGCCCAGACGATGCGGCCGGTTTCGTCGGTGAGCTCCTGGGGGCGCCGATCTGGTCGCATTGGTAATAGTAGGTGGCAAAGCTGGCCTGAGCTGTTTCCGTCTCTACCTGCACGTTACAGTGTTCTTCACTCCGCCATTCCGACTCCAAGAGGGCCTGGGGTGAAGGCCTGCCGGGCTGACCCTGGAGTGCGCCTTGCTGGCTGACCTTATGGGTGGTAAGGCTGCCTATTGGGTTCCAGCCATAGCGGCTGGTCAGCGTGCCTTGGGTGCGTTGGATTTCCTGGGGCAGGGCGTCGCGTTCGATGTCGCTGACCACCTGGCCGTCGGCGAGGATCTGGTGCAGGTGAACAGAGCCGTAGTAGAGCCATTGGACGTGGCGGCCCCCGGGCAGCCAGCAGTCCGTGCGGTTGCTCAGTTCGTCGTAGCCGTGTGAAAGGCGGCGTTGCCTGATTTAATCAGGCAGAAGCCCCGCGTATCAGCCGAATCATTTTGATATATTTTATTGCACTAATATTTATCGTGAGTAAACTACAAAATCTCCTTTCTTCCAATTTTTACCGCCAATCCATGCGCACGGGAATCCTTGCCTTAGATAAACATCTAGCATTTTCTCGAAATATGGATGAGAGCTAGGCATCATCAATCTCGCTTTCGCACATAGTATCAGATCTTCATAAATGGCTTCTGATATGTCAGTGATTTCTTGGGGATCCAAAATTTTGCTAATGGCATGTTTTGAGAAATATTCCCTGAGATGGTCAAAATAATTGGTGTTTCCAATTAATTCTATTAATTTTTTTCTTTTCTCATCAAAAGGTGGGGACTCTATTTCTCCGGATGCATCTTTGGTAATGTCAATGATGAAGCGATAAGGTTTTTTTATGTCCTCATCTTGTTGCATGTACATCGCTTTATGAATATCTAATATTCTTTCTTCTGAAATTCTGTCTGTTGTTTGCAGTAGTGGCCCATCTTTCATGAGGTGAAAAATCTCTTGAACATTAATAGGAAAATCATTTTCTGAAATCATTAGAAACCGCCTTTCTTTAAGATATCATCCCACAACTTGAAATTTGATCCTTCAGATTTTCTTATTGGAGTGCCATTCTTCAATTCTTTGTGCAGAAGTTTTTGCATATCACCAAGTCTTTTAGATAGTTTCTTTGGACAGCCGCCGGCAGAAGATATTTCTCTATCAATGGCATCTAGCAGCGCATCACTATATTCGTTGTGACTTCCTCTGTGAGTTGATTTGCCATAATATTTTCCTTTTTTACCGTCAAATTTTCCGGCATATTTAGGTAGATTAATAAGATTTTCAAGAGCATCTTGATCTATACACTTTAATATGGGGCGTTTTTTAAACAATGCTTGTGGAATTTTGTGATGAGTTTGGTGTTTGGGTGCTAACCCCGCGGCCTTATTCATTCTATTTCTATGAGTGCTTAAACCATTTGGGTCAATCCACTCAGTTGGATTGACACCGTATGCATAGAAATTTTCACCACCAAACAACCCAATCGGATCCTGATGCACAAACCTTCCCACCACAGGATCGTAATACCTGAACCGGTTGTAGTGCAGCCCCGTCTCGCCATCAATTCAGAGCGTGTTATGCACTTTTGAGTACCCGCGAAAGCCGGGGAACGGGCCTGGAACGAGGCGTAGCACACCAATACCGCAAGCGAGCTGCAACGACGGGCGAACCCTTTTCCTGGCTTTCCCGAAGGGTTGGCTCTGCGCAGAGGGGCTCGCGGTGTTGCAGCGCTTGCAAAGGCTTCAGCCTTGGCGGCGAACTGCGCCTTGCAATCACCAGCGCACAAAGTCAACGCGGATGCTCAAAATTGCATAGCACGCTCTAGAGAATTTCCTTAAATTCTATTGAATTAATATGATCATTCTCTGATTTATACGTCCAAATTTTTAACGGCTTCTTTTGCTCTAAGGACAATGTCATCCGCAGCTGAAAATTGCCTTTCTATGGAAGATAGTGCTCTTAGTATAAATAGACCAAAATCTTTGTTTCCAAATCTTGTTTCTATTTCTGCGAAATACTCAATATCCTCCATTTTTTCTATGCTTATTTTTGATTTCTTGCCTTCTTTGAATCCAATATATTTGTATAGATCTGCAGCAGCTGCATTGCCGGAGTCCTTGAATTTTGTGAACAACCCATTAAACAAAGTTTCCTTGAAACCCTCTTTTAATCTACCTTTTCCATTTAGAGAATCAGGGTGAAAGGTTGAGAGGTATTTTTCGTATTTTACCGCTTCGTTATTTATGGAGTATGGTATTTTCTCTTCGTTGAGAATTTTTTCAATTTCGTCAACATTTTTAAATTTGATTCGAGCAAACCTAGCTGCTGAGAACTGGCTTCTCAATGAATCTTCGTGGGCAGCAAGGTAGCCTTGAAATGAAATGTCAGCTCTTCCTTCAAGGAGTTCTTTAAAATAGTCTAGATGCTTTTTATCCACCATATCGTCCTCCAGAGCTTCTGCTGCCTTTAGGTATTTTATAGTCTTTCATCATTTTCTTTATCTGCGACTGAAGATCAGATTGAGAGAAATTAGGATTTTGGCAAAGCCATGATTTGAAGTCGTTGTTCCATCCGCCGGAGTGAATATCAAAATGAAGTAAATTTGTAATATCTGCTATCTGCCGATCTACAAAATCTTTAGGGTTCTTGACGCCAATGGCTTTTAGCCTGTTTACAAAACATTTGTTTTTTAGCATTTCCTGTGGTATCAGGTGATGCCTTCTATTCACAGATGGTCCGTTAGTGCTTCTCCAGGTGGTAGATACTCTGTTCTGCCCGCCTTTGGTCTTGCCTGTGACTCGTATTAAACCTAGCGGGTCTGAATAGAATATTGGATTGGGAGAATATAAATATAGAAGTTCACCTCCCTCCAACCCAATCGGATCCTGATGCACAAACCTTCCCACCACAGGATCGTAATACCTGAACCGGTTGTAGTGCAGCCCCGTCTCGCCGTCAAAGTACTGTCCCTGGAACCGTAGCGGTTGCTCCACCAGCGCAAGGCTTTGTACCTCACCCTGGGCGGCCAGGGCCAGCGGGCGCTGGTCGTGGGTGAACACCGCCGCATCGTCCGTGCCGGTGCGCAGGTACCGCAACTGCTGGGTCTGGCCCCAGACCTTGTAGCTGGCGGCCCAGACGATGCGGCCGGTTTCGTCGGTGAGCTCCTGGGGGGCGCCGATCTGGTCGCAGTGGTAGTAGTAGGTGGCGAAGCTGGTCTGGACCGTTTCTGTATCTGCCTGTGCGTTGCGGTTTTCTTCGTTCTTCCATTCCGACTCCAGCTTGGCCAGTGGCACGAAGCTGTCGGGCTCGTAGAGGTATTCGCTCAGGCGTGAGCCACGGATTTCCCCGGCGAGCAGGTCGCCGTCGTAGAGGAAGGTGGTGCGCCCGAAGGCATCGTGCTTGTCGATGCGCCGGCCCAGCGCGTCGTAGCGGTAGCGCGTGGTCTGGACGGTGGCGGCAGGCTCTGGCTGCGCGTTCGAGCCGGCGATCTTCGGGCCGGGCCTGTCGTGGTAGCGCGTGACCGTGGATTCGAGCATCTGGTGCTCGGCGCTGTAGCGAAAGCGCTGCACGGTGTGCCAGCCGATGCGGCGCTCCACGATGTTGCCGTGCAGGTCGTACTGGAAACGCAGGTCCTGGTAGACGGCGAGCCGGTTGGTGGGCACCTGTTCGCGTTCGTTGCTGGTGCCTCCGCTGCTGAGGTCTCCACCACGGTTGGGGTTGAGCAGGTTGCCTGCGGGGTCGAATGCGAAGGTTTCCAGGTTCCGGCCCGAGGTGGGCAATCCACCTGCAGCATTTTTCTGGGCGGCAAGGATGCGGCCCAGGGCGTCGTAACGGTACTGGCTGTCGCCGCGCAGGCCGTCGCGCGTGGCGACGAGGTTGCCTGTGGGGTCGTACTGGTACAGGCGGGCGATGCGCTGGCCGGAGGGCAGGGGAGTATCCCGGTCCCAGAGGGCCTGGGGTGAAGGCCTGCCGGGCTGACCCTGGAGTGCTCCTTGCTGGCTGACCTTGTGGGAGGTGAGGCGGCCCATGGGGTCCCAGCCATAGCGGCTGGTCAGCGTGCCTTGGGTGCGTTCGATTTCCTGGTGCAGGGCGTCGCGTTCGATGTCGCTGACCACCTGGCCGTCGGCGAGGATCTGGTGCAGGTGGCCCGAGCCGTAGTAGAGCCATTGGACGTGGCGGCCCCCGGGCAGCCAGCAGTCCGTGCGGTTGCTCAGCGCGTCGTAGGCGTGCCGATAGCTGTAGGTCGCCAGCGCCTGCTCGTCTGCACTGGGCGCCATGTGTACCTGGGTCTCTTCCACCAGCCGCGATAGAGCGTCGTAGGCGAAGCGCACATGTGCATCGGGGTTGCTGGCATGCAGCATGCGGCCCAGCAGGTCGTAGCCATAGGTGGTGGTTCCTCCGTCTCCATTACCTGCCGCGTCGCTGCCCACGTGGATCTTGGCGACAAGGCGGCCCAGCACATCCCTGCGAAACAGGGTGCGCTTGGGCAGGGCTGCGTCGGGCCGTGGATCGTAGGGCGTATCCGGGGGCAGGTGGGCATCGCGCTCGTGCAGTTCGGTCAGTTCGCTGGCGGCGTTGTAGCGGTAGCGCTGTATGCGGCCGTCAAAACCGGTTTCCTCGATCAGGTTGTCTGCGGCGTCGTAGGTGAAGCTGGTGACGGCGCCGTTTTCGTTCTGCAGGGCGATGAGCCTGCCCACGGCGTCATAGCGGTAGCGCAGCGTGCCGCCCAGCGCATCGCGGCGCTCCACGGGCTGGTCCAGGCCGTTGTAGGTGTAGCGGGTGATGGCGCCTTGCGGGTCGGTGTAGGAAAGCAGGTTGCTCTGGGGGTCGTAGGCATAGTGATGTTCGGAACCATCAGCGCCCCACATCCGGCGCAGGCGTCCAAGCGCGTCGTGAAGGTAGCGGGTGGTCTGGCCCAGGGCGTCGGTGGAGGCCACGAGGTTGCCCAGGATGTCCCACGCATAGCGCGTGACCTGGCCCGAGCAGTCGGTGTAGGCCACGAGCTGTCCGGCTTCGTCCCACTGCAGATAGCGGGTTTTGCCCAGCGCGTCTTCTATGGCGACGGGCAGGCCGCGCGTGTCGTATTTCCAGCGCGTGGCGTGGCCGAGCGGGTCCAGGCGCTCGACCAGGTTGCCCTGGGCGTCGTAGGCCTGCCGCCAGACATGGCCCAGCGCGTCGGTGACTTCTTCGGGCAGGTTGAGCTGGTTGTATTTGAGGCGGGTGGTGGCACCTGATGCATCCGTGACGGCCAGCAGGTTGCCCTGGCCGTCGAATTGCCAGCGGGTGGTGCGGCCCATGGCGTCCCGCGCCTGTTGCGGGTTGCCGGCGGCGTCCATGCGCGTCTCGGATCGGACGGGCTGGCCATCCGGCCCGGGTTCGACGATGGCGATGACCTCATGCCGGGCGTTGTATTCGTAGCTGCTGCGCCTGCCCAGGGCGTCGGTGACATGGGTGGTGCGGCGGCCCAGGTCGTAGTCGAAGCGGGTGTCCAGCGTGCCGGGCTCGTCGGTCCAGGTCCGCACGACGCGGCCGCCCGCGTCAAGCCGGCTCCATTCCTGGTGGTAGGTGAAGCCGGTGCGGCTGCTGTAGGCCACCATCAGGTGCTGGCGATAGCGATAGTGCGCCGCGCCGCCCATGGCATCCGTGGCGGACTGGAGGTTGGCATGGGCGTCATCCGGGACGTTGCCATCCGTCCCATAGGCATAGCGTGCCAGCAGGCCGCCGACCTGTTCCACACCGTCGATCACACGGGATTCCAGGTGGATTTCCTGCAGGAGCGGGCCGGAGGGTCCCTGGTCTTCACTCCAGGTGAAGCGCAGCTTGCGGCCAGCACTGTCGGTCAGTCCCAGCGGGCGGGGCGCGCGGCCATCGATGCCTGTGGCGGTGTAGGCCGGGTAGTGAAGGGTGATGGTGTTGCCATTGCGGTCCACCAAGTGCACTAGTGGCAGACGCCATTGGCCGGTGGCCGGGGGGGCGAACAGGTGCCGGGTGCCATCGGCGCTTTCAACGCTCCAGCCGCCTTGCTGGTGGTGGGTGACGGTGATTTTTTCGCGCGGGTCGAAGTGGCTGGTACCGGCGGCAATCACGGGCAGCTGTATGCGGCGCCCGCGGGCGTCGTAGTAGTGCACCGCATCGTGGACCAGCACCAGTTCGGTGGACAGGGGCGTGCTCCATCCCCATCCAAGCCAGCCGGGGCGGCGGTCGCTGGAGCGGTAGTACCGCTGCCAGGTCAGGGCCATGGGGCCGGGCAATTCGAAATCCGTGTCGCGCAGGATCTTGGTGCCTGTGGCAAAGATCACGGGATGGCATGTGCCCAGCTCGCAGGTCGGTGGCGTGGCAATGCTTCCCTTGGAGGCGTTGTCGATGATGTTGCCCTGCGTGTTGGGATTGACGCTGTTGTCCGTGCGCTGTGCCACGGGGTTGCGGCGCGACTTGGCGCGCTGGGCGATCTTGCCCAGGACAAAGCCAATGGTGATGGCGGCCACGCCATCGGCGATCACTTCGGCGATCTGGTCGATTTTTTCGTCGGTCAGGGGCGGTGCCAGCAGCTCCTGGATTTCCTGGGCGAGTTCGGCGACTTGCTCGGCCGCCTGGGCCATGGCGGCCCCTCCGACGACGAGGTTGACGCCGGGAATGAGCTTGCCCACGAGCTTGAGGGCGGGTCCGATCAGCGCGCTGGGATCGGTCAGGCTTTCTCCAAGGGCCGACAGCTGGCTGGAGAATGCGCCCGGCAGCTTTTCGATCACCTTCTGCGCCAATTGGTCATAGGGACCGGGCAGCGCCTTCATGGCAAGGCGCATGGCCCAGCCAGGATTGATGACCATGGCGTTGCTTTTGGTCGTGTCGAAGGACCGCACGCTGCCCCGGTTCTCGAACTTGGTATCGCTGCTGTAGCTGGTGGGCTCGGCCGCGCCGCCGACAACGCCGGAACGCACGCCCGCGATACCACCGAGCTTGTCGGGTGTGGCGGGTATGGACTCGAAGCGGCTGCCGGCAACGGCCACGGGGTGCCCATCGATCTTGAGCGTGGCCGTGCCGTTCTTCAGGCCCGGGCCATGGGCCATGTTGAGGATGGGAACCGGTGGTCCCTGGGGCTTGGGAAAGACGGGGTTGATCGGGCCAGGAATCATGGCCGGATTGCGGCCTTCGTGGATGGCGCGGCGGTCGTTGACGTAGGTGGCCATGGATGGACTCAGGACTCTTGGGAAATGGAGGATTGGCGCCGCCCGGCTGCGGAAGATCTTCCTGCCGTGCGGGCATGGCGATTCCAGGTGGCGCTCCAGGCGGCCACGCGGGTGTTCAGCCCGGTGACCGTGAGCAGGCCTGCGTGGCCTGCCAGGGGCGACGGCATGACGGGGTGCGTCAGCCACTGGCGCATCTCATGGAACAGGCTGAGCATGAGAGGCGCCCAGGCCGCGCCCATTTGACCAAGCAGTGCTGCCGGGTCCTGGGCTTGCGGCAGGCCGCCCTGTGACGCCAGCGCCGCGGAGAGGCTGGCCAGCTCGGCGCCCCGCCATGCCGAGCCATCCATGTCGGACCAATAGGAGTGCAGGGCGTTGACCGGCATGTGCGCTGCCTTCAGCGCACCGTGGCAGGCCTCGATCAGTGCGCGGCCATCGGGCAGGGTGTCGCTGTCCAGGCGTGAGCGTGGCTCGTCTGCAAAGAATGGTGGATAGACCGTGACGAAATCTGCAGTGGCCGGCTTGCGGGACAGTCGTACGAAGGCTGCGCCTTCCGAGGCAATGAAGCCTTCGCACACGCCGTTGACCTTGGCCCAGCGACGCTGGTAGAGCACGTCCGCGATCTCCGTGTCCACGAAGCTGTCCACTCCGCCGATGATCACTTCGGGCACCGAGGGGTTGTCGTGCATGAAACGATAGGCCTGCGACAGCGCATCGGCGCCTGCCACTGCGCCACCCGGGTAGACCTTGATGGGCAGGAACTCTGCGGCGAGGTCCAGTGCGCGGGGAAGCTCCAGTGCGAATCGGCCGGCGTCTATCCAGCCCGGTAGTTCAGGCAAGGAGTCGGGCAGTGCCACGAAGAGGGGGATGGGCCGCTGCAGCGGCCAGCCTGCGGCAGGCGCCGGCTGGCCGCGCAACGCTTCGTGCAGGGCAGGGGCTGCGAGCCGGATCAGGCGTTCCGTTCCTTTGCAGGCTGCATCAATGGCTTGCACCCGGGATACGGTGGCACGGTGCTCGGCCTGGCCGGTGATGGCCTGCCGGGTAAAGCTCGACTGGCGTGCAGTGAAGCCGCAGCCGGTCTGCCAGGCCCGGGTCCCGATGGGGGTGCATGCGCCAGTGGCTGCGATTACGAGAGGGTTCATGGTTGTGCCCTGCCGATGTTGAATGCCGCACGTTCGATCACGGAGGCCGTGCTGCAGGCCAGGGCCTGAACGACGGCCAGATCGTCGGCCTCGATCCACAGCGCTGCGCCCACGCGTGAGAGATGTTCCAGATAGAGCAGTCGTCGCAAGGGCGCTCCCACCATGGCCGAGGACTCTTGCAGAACCACCTGTGTGCGAGGGCGGCCCAGACGCAGTGCAGGGCCTGAAACAGGAAGCGCGGCCAGGGCAGCATCCACGCAGGCGGCACGGCCGGATGCCTCATTACCCATGTCGAAGGCGATATCGGCAGGCTCTCCTGTAAGCAGGGCCGTGGCGTCAGCCAAGGTGCGGCAGGCCTCTTCATCCTCCAAGGCCGTATGGGCAGCAAGCTGGCGAAGCAGAGGAATGTCTCCTACAAGCGAGGCCGCATATACCTGCAGGGCCCAGGGCATTTGAGGATGCCGGCCTTGCCGCAAGGCGCTTGCCAGCGCATGTCCATCCCTGGCGGCCAGCAGGGCCAAGGCCACGGTGGAATGCGGCATCCGGGCCAAAAGAGTGCGTGCCACAGGCGTTTCCTGCCGGCTCCCCATGAGCGCCAGCGCCAGCAAGGCGGCCTGCGCATCGCTGTCTTGTTGCGTGGCTGCGATGGCCTTGGCTTCATCGCCACGCCCTGTGCATCGCCAATCACACAGGGCCGCTACGCCGCCCGGAAGACCGGATGTCCATGCAGAGATGGCTTGTGCGAATTCGTCGCTGACAGCTGGCCGGGAAATTGCGAGGCGCTGGAGCAACTGTGCCAATGGCGCGCTCTGCCTGTGCTTTTCCTGGGAGAGCAGCCAGGTGAAGTATTCGGCGACGGTGTTGTCAAAGCAAAACCGCATGGCGTTGAAGACCGCGTTCGGCTGGGCCTGGAGATGGGCCCCCAGCGTTTGCTCCAGCCCATCGTGAACGTGCTTGCGTTGCAGGTGCAGGGCTTGCAGGCAGGCCAGCGCGAAGATGCGGGAGGGCTCATCCAGGATTTCAGCGCCAGCTGTTTCGATGGCCTGCTGGCAGGCATGGTCCAGCTCAGGTGCGTGCATCAGGTGCTGCTTCAGGCCGCTCAGCGCCTGCACGATGCTGTCGTCGAACACGGCAAATGCGTCGGGGCGCGACGCGGGGCGCTGTAGCAACTGGGCGCGGCGCCAGTACTGGTTTACCAGTGTGCGTGCCAAGCGGGGCGCCTGCCCGTCCATGACGGGGATGTCGATGGCCCGGGGAATGGGGAGTTCAATAACGGTCATGATGAAAAGAGGCTGGTCGCTACGTCGCAGCGGCATCGCATCAGGGACAATGCCGCCCAGGAGGAACCCAAGCGATGCTGGACAATCTGACGCCTTTTGCTGCGGAAATACTGCCGGGACATGGCGCCGACGGCAGCCTGTGCTCCACCGTGGTGATCAAGGCCACGCTGGATTTCGCGGGCCGCGCAGTGGCACAGGGCAAGGCGGTGCCGGTGTTTCGCGGTGATGAGTCCTTTGATGGGTGCGGGCACGTGGTGCGCCACGAGGCCGATATCGCCCCGCTGAAATCCCGCGTGGATGTTCTGTTCAATGGCCATGCCCATGCACCTGGCGGCAAGGCTGTGGCACGTTTCGACGCGGGTCTGGCCATTGGCGGCGAAAACCGCGTCATCCGCGTCTTTGGCAAGCGCGTTTGGCGCCGCAAGATGGGGCTGGTGCCTGTGGTGCAGGAGCTGGAGCCTGCGCTCAAGGTTCCCCTGACCTACAACCTCGCCTTTGGCGGTGCGGATGCAGAAAACCCCGAAATATTTCACGGCCCCAATCCGGTGGGGGCGGGCTTCAGTGCAGGCCTTCCCCAGGACGGAGCGCCGATGCATCAGCTCGAATGGGTCGATGACCCGCTCCGATCGCCAGCCGACCGGATTTCGCCAGCCGGCTTTGGCTGCATAGGACGCAGCTGGTTGCCGCGTCGTGCCTTGTGGGGCAGCTATGCGGCTCAGGAGCTGGAACAGTCGCCGGGCCTTCTCTCGCGAATGCCGGCCTCGTTTGATCCGGCTGCATGGAACTGCGCCCATCCGCGCATGCAATTCAGGCGGGACCAGGTACGGGCGGGAACGAGGGTTGCCTGGGTCCACCTGAGCGCCGAGGGCGAGGGGGAGACCATCATTCCTGCTATCCGTCCGCAGCTCGGTTGGGTGATGCGTGGTGAGCGCGGCGCTGCAAGTCCCGAATTCGATACGCTGATCATTGAACCAGAGCATGGGCATCTGGTGCTCATATGGCGGCACACGCTTGCAGGGCATGTCCTGCGTGGTCTCGAAAGCGTTCAGGTCCATCTCTGATCCAGCCTTCAGTTGATGCGGACTTCGGCCGCATCCAGATCCAGCAGGTCCCGCGCGTCCTGCTCAATCGTCAGTGCGACCAGACGGACAAGGCCCTGGGCTGTCAGCTTCAGCGTGGCTTGCCCGCAACTGAGCGTGATGCAGTCCTGCGACTGCAGGCGGATGGCACGCTGCCCCCACGGCGCTGCAGGAGAAGGCGAGAGAACGGCTGTAATGGTGGCCCGCCCGGTGGGCAGGACTGCGAGCAGGACCTCGTCTCCGGGAACCAGTTCCGGAAGCAGAACGCCGGCGGGAGCCTGAAGCGAAACCTCGGGGTCTTGCACAAGGGCCACCAGATACAGGTCTAGTTCCTGAGCTTCGATGACTCGTCCAGCCAGGAGCTGTACGTTCGACACGGCGTGCTGCAGGCTGCCGTCATCGGACGGTTCGACAGGAATGCTTGCTTGTGGGATTGCCATGGGATTTCCTTCAAGCGGGGTTGATATGGCTGTCCGGAGACGACACGGTCACCTTGGAGCTGCCGCTGATGGAGATCGTCTGTCCGTTGACCTGCACGGTGCCGTCGCTGGTCATGCGCAACACGGCCTTGCCGCACTTGATCTCGATGGCGTCGCCCACGGTGATGGCCATTTCCTTGCCCACCGTGATCGTCTGCACCTCGCCCACGGTGGTGGCGGAGTTCTTGCCGACCGTCGCCGTATGGTTGTCGGCCGTGTCGTCGGTGCGGTTCTTGCCCACGCTGGTGGACTGGTTCTGACCCACTGAAACACTGCGGTTCATGAGCACCGTCGTGCTCTGGTTCAGCCCAACATTCACCACCATGGCCGCGCCCACATTGACGTTGTAGGCGGCGCCGATGTTCACCATCTTGGCCAGGCCCACGTTCTGCATGTAGGCCAGTCCGATGGTCTCTGTCTTGAAGCTGCCCACCTTGATCGACCAGTTGTTCCCGATCTTGTCCTTCTCGTTGCGGCCTATGGTCTTGCTGCGGTTCTTGCCGATGGAGATGTTCTCGTCGATGCCAACGTCTTCATTGCGGTTGTCGCCGATGCTGATCTTCTCGTTGTGGTCCACGCGCTCCGTGCGGTTGTTGTGCACGGTGATGGTCTCGTCGCGGTCCACGGTCTCGGTGCGGTCGCGGTGGATGACGTTGGTTTCATCCCGGTCGATGGTCTTGCGCCGGTCGTTGCCCACCCATTTGTCCTCGTCGTTCTCGACTTCGGTGAGTTGGTCCTTCTGAGCATGCAGCCACAGCTGTTCGGCGCCCGCCTTGTCCTCGAAGCGGATGGCGTTGGCGTCGCCCTGGCCGTTCTTCATGCCCGCGCCCGGTGCGCCGCCCTTGCTGGATCTGGTCTTGATGCCCGATTGCGTGGCGTTGGCCGGCAGCGCCCAGGGCGGCATGTTGGAGGCGTTGTAGACGCAGCCCATGACGATGGGGTGGTCCGGGTCGCCGTTGAGGAAGTCCACGATGACTTCCATACCGATGCGCGGGATGTGCACCGCGCCAAAGCCCGGCCCGGCCCAGCTGGTGGCCACGCGCATCCAGCAGCTGGAGTTCTCGTTCATGCCGCCGATGCGGTCCCAGTGGAACTGCACCTTGACGCGGCCGTACTGGTCGCACCAGATCTCTTCGCCTGCGGGGCCGACGACGACGGCGGTCTGCGGGCCCGTGGTGCGCGGTTTGGCGGTAATGCGCTGGGGCTTGAAGGGCAGGCTGGTGGGCTGGGCCTGGAGCACGAATTTCTGTGTCGAGCCCTCGCCGCTGCCGCCGTCGCTGACGCGCGGGTTTTCTTCGAAGGCGTAGTCCACGGCCGTGACCAGGTAGGCCTGGTTCTGGTCGCCGCGCGGGTAGTTGTCCAGCGTGAAGGTGTAGCCCGGCGCCATGGCGCGGTGGTTGGAGCTGCCCTGCACCGTGCTCTGGCGCGTGAGGCTTTGCTGCAGGCGCACGCGGATGTAGTCCTCGCCGTCGCCGGTTTCGGTGTAGCCGCCCGGCCATTCATAGATTTCGTAGGCGTCGTGCGCATGGCCGGGCGGGTTGCGGCGCATGTTGGACAGCTCGGCGCGGGGCTTCTTGAAGTCGTAGTCGTCGTTGTAGTGCCGGCCGGGCTTGACGCGCTGGTGCAGTTCCCAGGCGTGTATGCATTCCTCGCGCGCCACGGCGGCCTTGCCCGGCGGGTGGAAGGGGATGACGGCACCGCCCTGCAGCGGGTCGTGCGAGGCGACGATGTCGTCGCCCAATGTCAGTACATGCTGGCCCGCGCTGTGCTGGTGGTAGTAGCAGATGCCCTCGTGCTCCATGAGGCGCGAGACGAACTGGAAGTCGGTCTCGTTGTACTGCACGCAGTACTCCCAGGTGCGGTAGGAGCGCGTCAGGCGCTGCTGCATGGGGTGGCCGTAGATGCCCAGGACCTCGTTGATGATGTCCGGCACGGTCTTGTTCTGGAAGATGCGAAAGTCGCTGCGGCGCGTGGCCAGCCACAGCCAGGGCGACAGGCGCGCGCGGTACAGGAAGTTGCGGTGCTCGTCCTGGCCGCGCATGCCAAAGGCCGTGACCAGGCCATCGATGTAGCGTTTGCCGCCGTCCTGGGTCTCCACCACCACGGTGGCGCCCTTGCCCAGCAGGGACTTGGGATCGATGCTGTCGCTTTCGCTGAGCAGGTCGATCTCCAGGGCGAACAGATGGCTGATTTCCTCGCGACCCTGCAGCCGGCGCAGCTGCAGCTGGTCTGCCAGGGGGGTGTTGATGGTGACTCTGCGTGTCATGGTGTCGGATCTCGCGGTGCTTGGGGTGGAAGAGGGGTCGGGGCTTCAGGCCTGGATGGCGGGGCCTGCGTGCGCCGGTCGATGAAGGGCTTGCATGGGGTGGCTGGAAGGTCCTCTGCTGCTAGCGGGCTGCGTACACCAGCCCAGGACGGGCGCCGTCGGCGTCATCCTGGGCGTCATCCGTGACAGGGTCGCTGTCGAAGGGCTGGCCCAGCGCAATGAACTGGTAGTTGCCGCGCCGGTCGGTGAAAACCGCCAGGCCGCCCGGCGTCAGGGCTACGTTGAACCAGTCGTTGTCGGTTCTGGGCTGGTCCGGGTCCAGCGAGCCCGGCCGGCTCCGGGCCAGCACGCTGCCGGCCAGGCTCGCCTGGTTCAACACCCGGGTCTGCCGGCCATCCGCGCCATACAGCCGTAGCTCCCCGGTGGCTTCGACCTTGCGCAGGCCCTCGCCCAGAGGGACGGAGCGCTTCAGGCTGGCCAGCACGAACCGGCCACCCGGCGCCAGGTGCAGGTCGGGCGGGATGTCGTTGCCACCGCTGCGGAACTCGGCCAGGTGCACGTTGCGCGCCTCGGCGCCCAGTGCCAGCGCAGCGCCCATGCCGGGCTGCCCGGGCAAGGCATAGATCAACAGCACATTGCCTGCCGACCATGCCTGGGCGCTGGTCCAGGCCATCGCATCCGCTGCCGTCCAGGCCCCGGCCTGCGCGGCCATGGCGGCGGCCGGTTCCTTGTCCCGGGGCTGCACGGCCAGGGTTCCGTCAGCGGCGCGGGCCAGGCGGGGCAATGCATCGAAGCTGCCCAGATTGCGCGCTTGCTGCAGCGTCCAGCCCGGCAGGGCGAAGGTCAGCAGCTGGTAGGGCTTGCGGCCGTCCGCATCGGGGTCCAGCCGGCTGCTGGCGACGATGTTCACCAATCCGTCACTGCTTCCCTGTGCATCCTGCGTGACGACAGGGCGGGCAAGGCAGCCGCCAGGTCGAACTCCTGGCCGTGGCAGCGCCGCAATGGCCGCAGGCTTGCCGCTGCGTTCTGACAGTTGAAAACTGCCTGTCTTGGCCTGGTTCTTCAGATCGAGTCGATCCACCCGGCCATTGCAGTACACGGCATACAGATAGCGGTACTGGCTGCGGTCGGTGGGATCGGCGGGATCGAGTGCCTTGGCCGCAACCGGCGTAGCGAGGGTAACCCGCATCTGGTCGGTGCTGGACGAGCAGCCCGCCGCCAGCGCGCTGGCAGCCATGACTGCACAAGTCACGAAACGGGCGGGGTTCAGGTGCGGTGGCATGGCGGCAAGGGCTTGTGGGTCTAGCGCGACGCCTGCGCGGTGCGGCTGCGATCCAGGTGGAGCACGGCAGCGTCCAGCAGCGGGTCGCCGCCGGCCTGGATGGAGGCGGTGAAGGCCGCGTCCACGGGCACGCGCAGGCGCGGGGTCACGCCTTGGGCTTGTGCGGCGGGGTTGTTGCCGCCAGCGGGGCCGGTTTCTGCGAGCAGGGGGACTTGCACGATGAAGCCGGCCGGCAGGTGCACGCGCGTGGCGGGGCCGGTGGCGCCAGCCGTGGCGCTGGTGGCGACGATGTCGGCACGCTGGCTGTGCTGCAGCCAGGCAGCGAACAGTTCGCAGGGGCCGGCGCAGCCGGGGCCGGTGAGCACGGCGACGGGGGCCGTGAAGGGCGTGCCCGAGGCGGCCAGCGGCAGCTGGGCCGGCAGGCCCAGGCCGCCACGGCTGCGCCAGACGCGGGCGGCGGGGTCGAACAGGCGCTGGGCGGCGTCCTGCATGCGCAGCGGCTTGTCGCGCGTGTAGAGCGAGGCCAGCATGTGGGGCACCAGCTGGTAGGCGTCGTCGCCCCGGTGGGCGCGCAGGTCGATGACCAGGCCCGTGACCCTGGCCTGGGTGGCGGCGGCCAGGGCGCCCTCCCAGCGGTTGAGCTGGCCGGTGGCGCCGTCGGCAAAGCTGTCGAGGGCGATGTAGGCCAGGTTGCCGCCCTGGGCGCTGCGCAGCAGGAAGGAGGCGAGGGCGGGCTCGGCCGCAGGCAGGGCCGTGGTGGCGGCGGGGGCGGCGTCCAGGCGCAGGTTCTGTTCCTGGTTGCTGGATGTGCTGTTGGGTGTGCCGGCTGCGGTGCGCAGGTTCAACGTGGCGGGCGTGCCCAGGTCCAGCGCCAGCAGGTCGGCGCGGCGGGCTTCGGCACCGGCGCGCAGCGAGGCGGGGGCAATGCGGTCCAGGTAGCGTGCCGGGCTTTCCCCTTCGATGGCGAGGATGTCGCTGCCGGGCTGCAGGCCCGCCTTGGCGGCGGCAGAGCCTGGCGCCACGCTGGTGATGGCGATGCGGCCGTCCTCGCGCAGCCAGGTGCGGGGCATGGGCATGTTGACGCTGCCGCGTGCCAGCAGCTGCGGGGACAGGCCCCGGTCTGTGCGGGCGGGCCAGGCCTGGCCGCCGGGCAGCAGAACGCGGTATTGGCCATCGCCCAGGCGCTGGCCCATTTCTGCCAGGGCCTGGGCCTGTGCGGCGCTGTCGCCGCGCTCGGCGGCGGTCTGCAGGCGCTGGCCGTAGTCGGCACGCAGCTTGCCGGCATCGAAGCCGCTGGCAGCGGCCAGCGGGTGGCGCTCGGCAATGAGGCCGATGAGGGCCTGGGCCGCATCGCCTGCGCCCAGGCGGGACAGGTCGATGTCCTGCGCGGGCTGGACGGCGTGGAAGGCCAGGGCGATTTCCCGGGCGCGGTCGAAGCGCAGGCCCTGCGGCTCCAGCGTGACCACGGTGTAGCCGCGCGGCAGGGTGACCATCGGGTCGTCGGCGGTGAACAGGCGCCCGTCGGCGCCAAAGCCGGAAGGGAAGCGCTGCGTGGCATCGCTGGCCCAGACCAGCAGCTTGCCGCCCGTGGGCTCCAGGATGTCGCCGCTTTGGCGCGGCCATTCGGTGCGCACCGAGCTGGCGCGCAGCATGGCGTGCTGCTCTATGGCGTCCAGGCTGCGCCGGCCCGCGCGCTGGGGCACGTCGGCGTGGACGGACAGGGCGAAGATGCGCACGCCCCGGCCACCGGGGCGCGCGCGGCCGGTGGACAGGTCATAGGTCGTGCCGTCGGGGTCGCTGGGCAGTTCGATGGCCACGCCGGTGCTGTCGCCGCGCGGCAGGGCCAGCCATTGCGACTTGGCCGGCGCCACATGGGCGGCCTGGCGCTGCACGAGGTACGGCCCCTGGTCCATGAGCGCGACCACGGCTTGGCCGCGCCGGGCGCTGTCCGTCCAGGCATCGCCCAGCACGGCCATGACGCGGCGTGGGCCGCCCTGGTCGTCCTGCACGGGGGCGGCGCCGGAGGGCGGCGACTGTGCCGCCTCGGGCTGGGCCTGGTTGCGGTCCCACCAAGCACGGGCCTCGCTGGCGGCACCGGTGGCCGCGTTGGTGGCCGTGCTGGCCGCGCTGCGGCCGGCCTCCAGCGCCTGCTGGCCGGCCGTGGCGGCGCCCGAGGCCCGCTGCACGGTGTCGGCAGCCTGGCCGATGGCGCCCAGGTCCAGCGCCTGCGCGGCCGGGGCGGCCAGCAGCGCGGCGGCAATCACGGCCGTGGTGGCGAGTGGAAGACGGCGCCCGTTCATGCGGGCTCCGCAGCGCGGGTGCGCACGTCCAGCGTGAAGTCGTCGCCGCTGGCGCCAGCGTGCAGGCTTTGCAGTTCCTGGCCTTCCACGGTGGCCTGCAGGAAGTGGGTGGCCATGCGCGGCAGCAGGTTCTGGGTGAGGATGCCGTCCACCATGCGCGCACCGGACTCGACCTCGCTGCAGCGGCGGCGCACCAAGTCCACGGCGGCTTCGTCGAAGCTGAACTGCGCGCCGTGGCGCTCTTCGATGCGCCGCTGTATGCGCAGCATCTGCAACCGGATGATCTGCTCCAGCATGGCGTCGGAGATGGGGTAGTAGGGCACGACGGTCAGGCGGCCCAGCAGCGCGGCGGGGAAGGTCTGCAGCAGCGGCTGGCGCACGGCCTGGGCCAGGCCTTCCGGCGTGGGCGCCAGGTCCGGGTCGCGGCACATGTTGGCAATCAGGTCCGAGCCGACGTTGGAGGTCAGGATGATGACGGTGTTCTTGAAGTCGATGTAGCGGCCCTCGCCGTCTTCCATCCAGCCCTTGTCGAAGACCTGGAAGAACATCTCGTGCACGTCGGAGTGGGCCTTTTCGATTTCATCGAGAAGGACCACGCTGTAGGGGCGGCGGCGCACGGCCTCGGTGAGCACGCCGCCTTCGCCGTAGCCCACGTAGCCCGGTGGCGCGCCCTTGAGGGTGGAGACGGTGTGCGCCTCCTGGAACTCGCTCATGTTGATGGTGATGAGGTTTTGCTCGCCGCCATACAGGGCTTCGGCCAGGGACAGCGCCGTCTCGGTCTTGCCCACGCCCGAGGGTCCGGCCAGCAGGAACACGCCGATGGGCTTGCCCGGGTCGTCCAGCCGCGCGCGCGAGGTCTGGATGCGGCGCGTGATGGCCTCCAGGCCATGGCGCTGGCCGATGACGCGCTTCTCCAGCGTGTCGGCCAGCGAGAGCACGGACTGCACCTCGTCGCGCACCATGCGGCCCACGGGAATGCCGGTCCATTCGGCCACCACGGCGGCGACCACGCCGGCATCGACCACGGGCTGCAGCAGTGGGGCATCGCCCTGCAGCTCGGCCAGTTGGCGGCGCAGCGCTTCCAGCGCGGCCACGCTGGGGGGGCACGGCAGGTTCGGTTGCGGTGGCTTCGGCGGCCGTTTCCGGTGCCGCAGCGGACGGGTCTGCGGCGGCGCCGGTGGAGAAGACGGGCGGCTTCAGGCCCATGAGGGCGGCCTCGGTTTCCAGGATGCGGCGGGCCAGCGCGCTTTCCTGGCCAAAGCGTTCGGCCAGTGTGGCCTGGCGGTCGCGCAGGCTGGCCAGGTCGGTTTCCAGCGCCTGCAGGCGCTCGGCCGTGGGCAGGCCGAGGGCTGCCTCGCGCAGCAGCACTTCCTGCTCCACGCCCAGGGCCTCGATGCGGCGCTGCACGGCTTCAAGCTGGGCGGGCGTGGCATGCAGGGCCATGGCCACGCGCGAGCAGGCCGTGTCCAGCAGGCTGACGGCCTTGTCGGGCAGCTGGCGCGAGGGAATGTAGCGGTGCGACAGGCTGACGGCCGCGGCCACCGCGTCGGCCGCAATGCGCACCTGGTGGTGGTTTTCCAGCTTGGCGGCCACGCCGCGCAGCATGTCCACGGCGCGGGGCTCGTCGGGCTCATGCACCTGAACGAGCTGGAAGCGGCGGGTCAGGGCCGGGTCTTTTTCAATGTATTTCTTGTACTCGGCCCAGGTGGTGGCGCCGATGGTGCGCAGCGTGCCGCGCGCCAGGGCGGGCTTGAGCAGGTTGGCGGCATCGCCCGTACCGGCCTGGCCGCCCGCGCCCACCAGGGTGTGGACTTCGTCGATGAAGAGCACGATGGGCGTGGTGCTGGACTGCACGGCGTCCAGCAGGCCGCGCAGGCGGTTCTCGAACTCGCCCTTCATGCTGGCGCCGGCCTGCAGCAGGCCCACGTCCAGCACGCGCAGCTCCACGCCCTGCAGCGGCGGCGGCACGTCGCCCTGGGCGATGCGCAGGGCCAGGCCTTCGACCACGGCGGTCTTGCCCACGCCGGCCTCGCCCACCAGGATGGGGTTGTTCTGGCGGCGGCGCAGCAGGATGTCCACCATCTGGCGCACCTCGTCGTCGCGGCCCGTGACAGGGTCCAGTTCGCCGGCCTTGGCGCGGGCCGTCAGGTCCACGGTGTATTGCTGCAGCGCGCCGCCCTGGCCGGGTGCGACGCCCGTGGCCTGGCTGGCTTCGCCCGGCGTGCCTTCCAGCCCGCTGCCATCGGCCGCGCGCATGCGTGCCTCGGGCGAGTCGGGCAGCAGGCGGGCGAAGGCGTCGCTGAGCGCGGGCTCGGAGATCTTGTCGAATTCGCGCGAGATGGAGCGCAGCTCATTGGCCAGCGAGCGCGTGCGCACCATGCCCGACAGCAGATAGGCGCTGCGGATCTGGCTGTCGTTGAACATCAGCGTGGCATAGACCCAGCCGCGCTCGATGGCGGTCTCTATGTGCTCGGAGAAGTCGCTGATCGAGGTGGCGCCGCGCGGCAGCTGGTCCAGGCGGCGAAGCACATCGGCGGCCAGGCGGTCGGAGGCGATGTCGAAGTGGCGCAGGATGCGGATCAGGTCGCAATCGTTTTCCTGCAGCAGCTGGTGCAACCAGTGCACCAGCTCCACATAGGGATTGCCGCGCAGCTTGCAGAACACGGTGGCGCCTTCCAGCGACTTGAACAGCAGCGGGTTGAGCTTGCCGAAGAGGGATTGGCGGCTGATTTCTGTCATGGGTCTTGGGTGCGGAAAAAGAGTGGATGAATGGGGGCCGGGCATGCCGGCTAGCGGAGGGGGCGGACTTCGACCTTGCGGCCCTTGGCCTGGCACTGCGCCAGCAGCCGGTCGACCCAGGTGCGTTCGACAAGGATGCTGCTGCCGGTCGTTTCCTGCGCCGTTTCACGGACGTCGGTGGCGAGGTGAATAGCCTTGGCTTCAGACAAGGCATCGCCATCCCATTGCGCTTCATCCGGCGATGGTTTGGCGGTGAAGCGGCGCTGTCCCAGATTGGCGATCTGGCCACCTTCGAGCCAGACCATCCAGACCGACAATCGCGCAGGGACTGCGCTGCGGTTGTGCTGTTGCACGAAGCAAAAGCGCTGGAGGGCTGCAGGCTTTCCGTGGCCAGTCGATGCCTGGCGGCTCTTCAAATGGATACGCAGGGCGGCTGGAGAAGGAGTCAGGGATTGCGCCGGACGCGAGAAATCGGAGGCCCGCCCGCTTTCCGGCGCTGCCAGCAAAGGCAGAGCCAATCCCGCCAGGGTGGCCAGCAGACACCTTGCGAGCAGGCGACGGCCTTGCCTGAAACGGCATGGCCCGGGAAAGCGGTTGCGTCCGATATGCGGCATGCGGCTATCGGGCAGGAGCCACTTTGATGGTGCGGCCCTTGGCCTTGCACTGCGCCAGCAGTCTGTTCACCCAGGCGCGTTCGACGAGAAAGCTGCTGCCGTAGATTTCCTCTGCCGTTTCACGGACGTCTGTGGCGAGGTGGATGGACTTGCTTCGTGCCAAGCCTTGGCCGTCTTCTTCGGCCTCTTGCGCCGTCGCGTGGACCTGGGCCGGCAGCCGACCCAGATTGAGAATCTCGCCGCCGTCTTGCCAGATCATCCAGACGAAGGGTCCTGGATCTTCGGGTGGCGTGGAGCGCTGCTGGACAAAGCAAAAGTGCTGGGGCTTCCCCGCCATGGATGTGCCTGCACGCCTTTCCTTGAGCTGAAGGTAGGCGCGCAGCACGGTGGGCGAGGGGATGCTTGCCTTGCTGGGGCGCGAAAAGTCGGCGGGAACGGGATCTCGGGGTGCTGCTGGTGTTGGCGTAGCGGTGGCGTTGTCTGCCGCTTCAGATGTATGGGCAGGCGCGGAGACAGACAGAGCCAGCGTGGCCACTAGACATGCAGTCCATCGTATGCGGCAGGCGGGTAGCCAGGAACTCTTGGGTTGTGGCATGGGCATGGTGTCGGGAGTTGGTGGGACAGGGTCTTTAGTCCTGCTTGCGCAGTCGGGCATGCGTGTAGAAGGTGTTGCCCATGAGCGTGGCGTGCACCTTGAAATCCGGACCGGGCGAACCACTGCCTTCCGATCGCCAGGCATACAGGCCGGTGCTTGTGGGATCCGCAGCGAGCGGTTCGGAGGCAACAGTGATGGCCGCTTGTACAAACTGCTGGTACGCCGTCCGCTTGCCATGCAGGCCGTTGTTGGCGATCTGCAGGTAGTCCGTGAGGTTTTCCTGCATGTTTTGGTTCAGCGTGGGATAGGTCGGAAAGCCATGGAACTGCACCATGCCTCGGTCGTTGGCCTTGATGATGTCGGCGATGGTGGTTGCACCGCGGGCCATGAACTCCTCGGGCTTGCCGCTCTTGAGCCGGTTCTCGATGACGCGACGCATCCAGCGCATGGACGTCAGGACGTCGGAAGCTTTCCATGCGACGTTTCGGGGGGCGCCGTCTGGCGAGAAGTTCTCGGCCAACAGCAGGCGTACCAGCATCCCCTCCGTCGTCTTCTCCGCAGGCAGCGAAATGCTCTTCTCCACCTGCACGGTGATGGCTGCGGGCATGACGCTGAGCCCGGTTCCCTGCACCGCCACGATGCTGAGCTTGGTGAGCCCGGGCTGCTGGGCCACGAAGTCGAATTGCCAGCTGTCGGCGCGGGCGTTGTGGGCGGGGGGCTGGGCCGCAAGAATGCTGGGCGCATCGATCCTGGCGCCCAGCTTGTAGGTCTTTGCGACGGCCTCGAGCTTGACGCGCAGGCGGTTGCCTTCGACCAACGTCAGCGTGGAAGGGACCGGTGCGTTGTGCAGGAACTTGATCTGTACGGTGGGCATGTGTGCGAGCAGGGAAGTGGTGATTCAGTGGTTCGGGGATTCAGTGGTTCGAGGGCTGGGGCCCGGGCGCCGGCCGCGCACGGGCTGGCGGCGCTGGCGCAGCCAGGCTTCGGGGTCCAGGCGGAAGTCGCGCGCGTCCTGGGCGGGCTCGGCGTGGGTGAGCCAGGTGGTCCAACCCAGCTGGGTGCTGCTGCCCAGCCGGGCGGCGGGCACTTCCTGGCGGCGCAGCACCAGCACGTAGTCCCAGGCGAATTCGATGCCCAGGTAGTTGCGCACCCAGTCCACCAGGGTCTGGAACAGTGCGGCCTGGGGCAGCAGCTGCTGGTATTGCGCCAGGCCCAGCGGGCCGAGCACCAGGCGGAACTTGCTTTGCGCATCGGGCACGCGCGAGCCCACGACGGCGTCCACGCCTAGGCGCGAGTTGCAGGGGCGGCCCTGCAGCCGGGTCTGCTGCTCGGGCTCCAGCTCCAGGTGGTGCAGGCAGTTTTCTTCCAGCTTCACGGGAATCTGGAAGTAGTGCGACAGGGCCTGGCACAGGCCTTCGGGGTTGCGCGTCCAGCGGGTCAGATGGCCGGCCATGAAGCGCTTGGCGTGGTCTGGCACGTGGTCGCGCGCGCGCTGGCTGGGCAGGCCGGCGCCTATGAAACTGTCTATGTAGCGGCCAAAGGGGTCTTCGCCCGGGCGGTCCAGCGATGCGGTGGGCTGTGCGTCCGACCAGGCGCGGAACAGCAGCAGCAGCATGCGGTGGTGA
The DNA here is from genome assembly GCF_002193035.1 of Delftia sp. K82. Lineage (NCBI taxonomy): Bacteria > Pseudomonadati > Pseudomonadota > Betaproteobacteria > Burkholderiales > Comamonadaceae > Delftia > Delftia sp. K82. The sequence goes on from NZ_MYFL01000001.1 coordinate 2,142,385, forward strand.
AAGATGTCGGAAAAGCGTGCCAGCGTGGCGTCGTCATGCTGGCGCAGGCGCTCGCGCACGTATTCGGTGATGTGCGTGGGCAGCGGGCCGTTGGGGCCGTAGAGGCCGAAGTTCCAGACCGTCATGCGCTCGGGCTCGCCGGCGCGCGAGGGCAGGATTTCGGCAATGGTGGCGGGGGCGAAGGCCAGCGACGGGTCCTGGCCCAGGCGCAGCGGCTCGTCCTTGGGGCGCGTGGCCTGGCCCAGGCGCGGCAGCGCGGGATGGCGTGCCTGCAGGTAGCGCAGGCTGTGCATCAGGTCGAACTGGTAGGGCTTGGCGCTCAGGCGCTGCCAGAACAGGCGCGCCCGGGCGTCGTCGGGCCCGGCGGCCTGCACGGGCGCACGCGCGGGCGCCGGAGCTGGAGCTGGAGCTGGAGCCGCAGACTGGGGGTGTTCCGGTTCGGGCAGGGGGGCGTGGGCGGCGTTGCTCATATGCCGGGCCTTTGTCCGGGGCGCGGAGTCCAGCGCGCGACGGGGCCGCGCTGGCGCGAGTGCAGCTGCAGCTCGGTGAAGCTGTTGACGCCCACATGGCGGGCGAAGAATCGCTCCAGCACATTGGACAGGGGCCAGGGGCTGACGCCGGCCATGGCCGGCTCGTCCACGCTCAGGTGTACGCCCACGCCGCGGCCGTAGACCAGTTGGCGGTGCTGGGGCAGGCGGCGCGTGATGGGTTCGATGCGCATGCCCTGGATGGCGGCGATCTGCCCGGCCAACTGGTGGTTGCCCAGGTCCAGGTACAGGCGCAGCAGCTCCTGCAGCGTGGCCGCGCCTTCCTCGTCGGACAGATCGGTCATGGCTAGGTAGTTCAGGCTCAGGTGGGAGATCAATCGCCAGGTCAGGCCTCCGTCGGCCACGGCGGGGATGGGCGCGCTGGGGCCGGCGATGGCGCGGGCCCATTCCACGGGCGCCGATTCCTGCAGCGCAAAGTCGCCGCCCGGCTGGTTGACGCGCATGAGCAGGGGCAGGTCGCGGTTGGTGCACAGGGTGTGCATGGACAGCTGCTTGAGGTCGTCGGAGAACGGGGCCTCGCGCTGGTCCACCAGGGAGATGAAGACTTCCGAGCCCAGGTACTGCGTGCGCGGGCCGCTGCGCAGGCTGCGCTCGGAAAACAGCCGGGGCTCGCGCCGCGTGGTGAAGTAGGCCTGCTCGGTGGAGTGCAGGCCGTGCGTGGATGCGTACAGCGGCGCGAATTCGCGGTCCTGGGTCTTGCCTTCGTGGTGGCCGGTGACGGCCTGCACGCCATAGACCTCGAAGTCCAGCGGCCGCGTGCGGTCGGGAATGACGTGGTACTCGTGCACGTTGGAGGCCACATGCAGGCGGTCCGCCGTGTACTCGAACAGGTTGATGGCCGGAATGCAGTGCATCAGCAGCTTGGCCGCGTCGATCTGCGGCTCCAGCGTGGGCGCGGCGCGGCGCAGCAGCACGGTGATGCCCACGCCGTCATGGGCAATGCGGCGCATGCTGCGCGACAGGCCGTTGATCGAGAAGAACCGCTGCCGTGCGGGAAACGCAAAGTACTCGTGCAGCAGACGGTGGCCCTGGAAGGCGCGGTGCGAATAGGGGATCAGCGCCTGCTCGCTGTCATGGCCTTCGGCGCGCAGTGCATCGGGCTGCAGCACGTCCCAGACCTGGCGCGGGTCCTGCGGGTGGTGGACCACGATGGCCAGCGTCTGCGTGTGGATGAGTTCCTGCAGGTGGGAGGCGACGACATCGCCCGCATGGATGTAGACCCACAGCTGGTCCATCGCCAGCTGCATGCACTGCGAGGCGTCCAGCGTGGCCAGCTGCAGGCGCAGGTGGCCGCCGGCCTCGCCCAGCTGGGGTACCAGGGCATGGGGCAGGTCCAGCGCCGGGCCGCCCAGGCGCGCCTGGCGTATCTCCAGCGGCCACAGCGTCAGCGGCCCGCCGGTGCGGAATTCGCAGATGGTCTGCTCTTCCTGTGACTTGTGGGTGCGCAGCACGCTGCCCGAAGGCAAGGTGAAGCCGTCCACGAGGTTGCCTTCCTTGGCGCTGGGCTTGAGCTGGACCACCACCATGGATGGCGTGGGCGCCAGGTAGTGGGGGCAGACCATCTCCATCATGCGCTGGGACAGGCGCGGAAACTCCGCATCCATCTTCAGCTGGATGCGCGCGCTCAGAAAGCTGAAGCCTTCCAGGAGGCGCTCCACATAGGGGTCGGCCACATCGGTGTCGTGCAGGGAAAGGCGGCCCGCCACCTTGGGGAAGGCGGCGGCGAACTCGGCGCCCAGCTCGCGCAGATAGGCCAGTTCGCGGTTGTAGTACTCGACGAGGCGGGGATTCATGGTGTGTGTGGCGGCGTCCGGGCTCAGGCCCTGAGGTTTTGCAGCGAGACCTGGCCGGTCTCCAGGTCCAGGCTGGTCTTGAGCAGCAGCTCCAGCGGATAGGGCATGGACCAGAACTGGCAGCGGATCTCGAACTGCAGCGTGTTGTGGTGGTTGAGCTGCTCGGTGGAGGCCAGCAGCGTCACGGCCAGCGTCTTGGGCAGGATGCGCGGCTCGAAGGCCAGGATGCTTTCGCGGATGCTGCGCTCCACATGGCTCCAGTCCAGCTCGGAAAGCAGCTGGCCGGCCAGCGGCGGCATGCCGTAGTTGATGACCGAGCGCTGCACATGCTCCAGCCCCTCCATCTCCACGTGGTCCCAGGCATCGCGCGCATTGAGCAGCCAGCCCAGGTCGCGCAGCAGGGCCTCGCGCAGGCGGGATTCGTTCACGAAGACCGCGTCGGGCCGCTCGGTGCGCAGATGGGGCTCATGGTCGGTCAACCGGTCCAGCAGGGCGGGCTGCAGCCGATCCTTGGCTGCGGTCGCCTGGTTCTGGCGCGTGCGCAGCGTGGGCATGGGGTTGAGGGGACTGGGGCGCATGCAGGGTCCTCAGGAGCTGAAGTGGCTGGAAAGGGAGGGCAGGCTGGAGGACTCTTTCGTCCGCAGCGCCTGCTCATTCACCCATTCACGGCTTTTGCCGCGCACGCACCATGCGGGGTTGCTGACCCAGTCGGTGAAGTACATGCTGGGATGGCCTTGAAGGATGTTGCAGCGCTCATATCCCATCCGGGGCATGGCGTAGTGCTGCAGTGGCGCAACTACCAGAAAGGACACGGCAATGGAAAGCACATTGATGGCGAGGACGCCCATCAGTGCGTACTCCACCTTCTTGAGCACGGTCTTGCTGCAGGGAATGGCATTGGCGATGACCGCTGCAGTCATCACCAGCGGGAAGGCCAGCGCTGTGATGGCCAGTGGCGACAGCGGCGTGATCCTGACGGCAGGCGCGCGATCGAGCAGGCCCCGGATGTCGGGCGCAATCTCCGCCAGCACCAGGTACGCATTGGCCGCGAGCAGGGCCAGGCCAAGGGGGATGGCCCAGATGGCGTTCCTGCGGTTCTGGCGGACGCGGTCTTGCATGGAGTATTCGGTCCCTGTCACTTCTGGCGGTTGATGCTGCACAAGAGGCCGGTACTGCCGGGGCCGGGCGCGCAGGCGATGTCACCGTCGGGCTGCTGACCGTTGTCCTGGTTCAGCTTCTTCCATTCGGGCGACTGGGTGTTGACGCGGTACAGGCCCTGGGGCGTGTCATCGGTCAGGGATTTCAGGGCGGAAATCACCTTTTGCTTGATCTGCCATTTCTGGTCGGCTGCATTCAGCGCCATGCCTGTGACCAGCACGGCCACAGCCATGGCGGCCAGCGGGAGCACGGCCACGGCGGTGGCGCCAGCCACGGCAGCGCCTATGCCAAGGCCCACCATGGTGGCCAGGCCGGCCTTGACGGCCTCCACGCCAATGCCGCCGACCAGGTCGTGCATGGTCTTTTCGTCGTTGAACATGAAGTCCAGCGACTCGATGAGGCTGGAGACCACCACGCCCAGGATGAAGCCGCCCCTGGCCACGTTCTGCAGCCCGCGCATGCCCAGGCCCATCTGCACCATGCGCGGGTTGGAGGCCAGGTAGCGCGTGCCGCGCAGCAGGTGACCGCGCAGGCCCGCATGGCCCCTGATGATGATGTAGGTGCCGCTGGACGTGGTCTTGACATAGGAGCCCACGCCGGCCATGCCCAGGGCCTGCAGGGTTCTGGCGATCATGTAGGCATCCATGGAGCCCAGGGCCGCAGGCGCGACCCAGGGCTCGCCCACGTTGGGGCTCATCACCTTGGTCCAGTACTCGCCCAGCGGAGTCTGCGCCAGGATGGCGTGCAGCCGGGAGGCGAGCCGCGGGTCGATGCGTGCCTTGTCCGCGAGGATGCCCAGGTACTCCAGGGGCGTGAGCACCAGGACATCCAGCTGGCGCCTTTCCATCTCATCGGCGATGGACTTGGCGTAGTTGACTTGGAAGAGGGTGAAGGCAATCGATGCGGACATTGTGGGCAGGTGTCTGGTCTTGCGGATGGGGAAAAGGGGCGGGGGATCAGGCAGCGGTGCTCAGCGTGAGCTGGCGTACCTGCAGCATGGGAAAGTCCTCGGAGTCGGTGACCCAGGTGCGCTGGCCGTGGCCGGCCACGTGGCCTGCGGATTCGTCAGGATCGGAGGCATCTGTGTCCAGCGGGCTCCACTGCGTGCGGCGCGACATGCGGACGGCATCGTCATCGCCGGGCGCCAGCGGATAGCGCGCAGGCATGAAGCCCTGCAGCGCGCCGCCCTCGCGCAGCGTGACCTCGCAGGGCAGCCAGATCAGGTCGCGCAGGTCCTGCACGGGCTCGAAGCCGATCTGTGCAATGGCGTCGAAGGGCAGCCAGTAGTAGCTGCCGTGGGCCAGCAGCTCGCACACGGGCCCCAGGCGGGTATCGCTGTCGGCCAGCCATTCGAAGCGGTGCTCGCCCATGTGGCCGGCCGTGGCGGGCGCCTCGTCCAGGGCGCGGGCACGCAGGTCCTGGGCGGCCGCTCCTTCATGGGCCAGGGCGTCGATCAGGCAGGCCAGCCATTGCGCGGGCTCGCCCATGAGAAAGGGCTTTTTCTTGCCGGCGAAGACCTCGGCACGCAGCACTTCGCAGCGGATGGCCTCGCGGTAGGCGCGCGCCATGGGCTCGCACGACGGGTCGAGCTGGGCGCACAGCTGCAGCTGCTCCAGTGCCTTTTGCCATTCGCCCAGCACGCACAGCAGCTGGAAGTAGTAGACGCGCAGGGGCGCCGAGGCCGGGGCCTGGCGGATCTGGTCCTTCAGGGCCTTGAGTTGCTCGTCCAGGGAAAGCTGTGAGGTGAAGCTGGGCAGGGGCATGGTGAAAACGCAGGAAAAAGAGAGGGGCGGGGTGCGGCTGCGCCCCGGTCAGTCGTCGTAGGAGCGGCAGCCCCAGCGCACGGCGTCGGGCGCCTCGCCGGCCACATGGCCGATGACGATGCGCGGTGGCGTCTCGTCCAGGCCCTTTCTGAGCGGCATGGCGCGTGCGTACTGGGCGGGCAGCTCGCCGAAACCTTCCAGGTTCCAGCTGCTGCGCGCCTGCGGCCGGGCCTTGGTGCGCTGGACCAGCGCCTGCAGGCTGCCCGTGGCGCGCGCCGCGACAATGCTGCCGCTGCCGCCGCGCACGGTGATGGAGGACACCTGCGTGCCATCGATCTCCAGCGGCGTGGCAAACAGGTAGAGCAGGTCCAGGCTTTCGCCGGGCGCGCGGTCCACCACGGTCACGCCCTGGGCGCGCAGGCGCTGGGCCAGCGCTTCGTCGCGGCCATCGGGAAACTCGATGCGGCAATGCAGGGCGTCGGTGAACAGGGTGGTGATGTCCGCTGCCGTTGTCGTGGTGGGGGCGGCCTGCACCGTGGCGCAGGCCGTGCCGGCCAGCAGCAGGGTGAAGAAGGCTTTGGAAAAGGCGTTCATGGCGTGGCTCAATGGGCTCATCAGGGATGGCGGTAGATCTTGAAAGCGGGCTTGTGGGTGCGGTAGCCGGGGCCTGCCCAGAAGCCGTTCTGCTTGAAGTCCGAGATCCAGACGCTTCCGTCGAACATTTGCATGTGGCCTGCAGGCGAGGAGGTGAAGCCCTGCATCACGGCCACATCGCCTTTCTTGTAGCCACCTTCAGGCATGGCGTCGTAGCGTGTGAAGCCGGCGGCCACCAGGCTGGTGCCGTAGTCCTTGGCATCGCGCGTGCGCTGCAGTGCGATGCCGCCAGCGCCGATCGCATCGCGCACATAGCGCGCGCAGTAGCCGGCCGAGCTGGCGCGGGCATTGGTCTGCAGGGTGGCGACGGCGTTGTCTACATTCCAGGGCATGAAAAGCCTCTCTGAGTTGGGTCCTGGAGGGGAAAGCTTCTCCAGGCCTGTTTCTTGTTATGGGGCCTGGCCCTGGTGCGAGCGTGTCGGCACCAGGAGCCAGGTAGGCGGGCAGTCTTACTTCGCGCCCTGCTTCACGGAAGGCAGCTTGGACACCAGGCGCAGCGACACGGTCAGGCCTTCCAGCTGGTAGTGGGGGCGCAGGAAGAACTTGGAGGTGTAGTAGCCGGGGTTGCCCTCGACTTCCTGCACCTGCACCTCGGCGGCGGCCAGAGGCTTGCGGGCCTTGGTCTCCTGCGAGGAGTTGGCCGGGTCGCCGTCCACGTAGTTCATGATCCAGTCGTTGAGCCAGCGCTCCATGTCGGTGCGCTCGCGGAAGGAGCCGATCTTGTCGCGCACGATGCACTTGAGGTAATGCGCGAAGCGGCAGCAGGCGAACATGTAGGGCAGGCGCGCCGACAGGTTGGCATTGGCCGTGGCGTCGGAGTCGTAGTACTCGGCGGGCTTGGCCAGCGACTGGGCGCCGATGAAGGCGGCCACGTCCGAGTTCTTGCGGTGCACCAGGGGCATGAAGCCGTTCTTGGCGAGCTCGGCCTCGCGGCGGTCGCTGATGGCGATTTCCGTGGGGCACTTCATGTCCACGCCGCCATCGTCGGTGGGGAAGGTGTGGGCCGGCAGGTTGTCCACCGCGCCGCCCGATTCCACGCCGCGGATGGAGGTGCACCAGCCGTAGTACTTGAACGAGCGGTTGATGTTGACCGCCATGGCGTAGGCCGAGTTGGCCCAGCAGTACTTGCCGTGGTCGCCGCTGTCGGTCTCTTCCTCGAAGTCGAATTCATCGACCGGGTTGGTGCGCGCGCCGTAGGGCAGGCGTGCCAGGAAGCGGGGCATGGCCAGGCCGATGTACTTGGCGTCGTCGGACTCGCGCAGGCTGCGCCAGGCGGCGTACTCGGTATTGGTGAAGATCTTGGTCAGGTCGCGCGGGTTGGCCAGCTCCTGCCAGGATTCCATCTGCATGATGGCGGGCGCCGCGCCCGAGATGAAGGGGCAGTGGGCCGCGGCAGCCACCTTGGCCATTTCACCGAGCAGCTCCACGTCCGGCGGGCTGTGGTCGAAGTGGTAGTCGCCCACCAGGCAGCCGAAGGGCTCGCCGCCGAACTGGCCGTACTCCTCTTCGTACACCTTCTTGAAGACGGGGCTCTGGTCCCAGCCCACGCCCTTGAAGCGGCGCATGTTGCGGTGCAGCTCCTTCTTGGAGATGTTCATGACGCGGATCTTGAGCATCTCGTCCACCTCGGTGTTGGTCACCAGGTGGTGCAGGCCGCGCCAGGCGCCTTCGAGCTTCTGGTAGTCGTCGTGGTGGATGATGCGGTTGATCTGCTCGGACAGCTTGCGGTCGATCTCGGCAATGATGGCCTGCACCGTCTGGTAGGCATCGTTGGACAGCGTGATCGCCGAGCCCAGGGCCTGCTGGGCCAGTGTCTGCACGGCCGCTTCCACGGCTTCGCGGGCCTGGTCGGTCTTGGGCTTGAATTCCTTTTGCAGCAGGCTGCCGAATTCGCTGCCGGCCAGCGCCTGGGTCGATTGTTCGAGTTGGGTTGCGGTATTCATGACGTGCTTGCCTTCCTGATGTGCTGCCTCAAGCCTCGGATGCAGGGCCCAAGGCCTGCGGGGCAGTGATGTTGGGCGCGGCGGCCAGCGACTTGAGCAGCGCAGGGTCCTTGAGCACCTTGCCTATCAGCTCCTCGGCGCCCTGCTTGCCGTCCATATAGGAAAGCAGGTTGTGCAGCTGGGTACGGGCCTCCAGCAGCGAGTTGAGCGCGCCCACGCGCCGCGCGATGGCGGCGGGGGAGAAGTCCTCCATGCTCTCGAAGCTCAGGTCGATGTTGAGCTTGCCCTCGCCCGTCAGCGTGTTGTCCACCTGGAACGCAACGCGGGGCTTGATGGACTTCATGCGCGCATCGAAGTTGTCGATGTCGATTTCCAGGAACTTGCGGTCGGCGATTTCGGGCAGCGGATCGACGGGCTTGCCCGACAGATCGGCCAGCACGCCCATCACGAAGGGGATCTGCACCTTCTTTTCCGAGCCGTAGATCTCGACGTCGTACTCGATCTGCACGCGCGGCGCACGGTTGCGCGCGATGAATTTCTGACCACTCTTGCCGGTTTTGGTGAGCGACATGCGGGTGTTCCTTTCAAGAAAAAAATAGGTCGCAGAAGTAAAAAGCCTGGAGTCCCGCCTTGCGGCGGACCGAAGGGCTGAGGGCGCAAGAGGCCGTGTGGAAACAGGTGGATGGGGTGGGTGTCATGGGGCAGCCAGCTCCTTGAAAGCGAAGTCCGGGTCCAGCAGGTCCGTGCATTCCTCGCAGTAGAGGTAGGCGATGGAGCGCTTGTTCTCCGCCGTTCCCCAGCCCGTGCCGCTGTCGATGGTCAGGTTGACCTGGCGGCCTCCCTTGAAGCGCACGACGGCACGGGCACTGCAGCTACCGGTTTCATAGGCATGCGCGTAATTGAACTGGCTGCTGGGCTTGGCGTGGCGCAGGAAGTAGCGCGCGCGCTTTTCGTCAATGCGCAGTGAATCGCAATGGATGCGGGGGTCTTCGCTTTTGGCGGTGCCGTCGCGGATCGTGATGCGCTCGATGGCGTTTGCAGGCCGTGCACCGGCATCTGCGAAGGCTGGCGTCGAGAGACCCACGCCCAGGGCCATGAAACAGCATTTGGCATTCATGTCTGCTGGTCCTGCAGGTGGGCGCCCGTGATCACTTCCACCTGGGCCAGGCTGTCGGGCGACAGTTCGCGCAGGATGTCCATGAAGCCCATGCGCATGAAGCGGGCGGCACGGCGGATGAGCAGGGGGGCGGGGTTGGAGGGCTCGGTGCGCTCCACGAAGGCGGCGATCTCCAGCAACTGGGCAATCGCCTGTTCGCGGTTGCGCGCCGGGGCGGGTGCCGAGCCTGGCGCGGGGTGGGCCACCGTGCCGCCCTCTGTACCGGTTTGTGCGGCCGGATCGGCTTCGGCGGCCGTGTCGGCATCGGCTGTGGACTGGGGCTGCCATTGCCTCAGGGCCAGCAGCAGCTGGCGCAGGCCGTCGAGCTCGGGCTGCTGGTGGCTGGGCAGGTGCTGTTCGCAGCAGGCGCGGATCCGGTCGAGTTCCTGCAGCGCAGGGGTGACGGCCAGCAGGGTTTCGTGGCCCTCGGCATGCGCGCGTGCCGAGGCCATGCGCAATTCGTCGGCGGTCAGGTGCGGCAGGTCCTCGGGCACGTTGCCCTTGGCCATCAGTTCGGCGTCGCGCACGCTGATCTGGCCCAGCGCGCCGCGCAGGAAGTCGGCGTTGCGCAGGTCACGCACAAAGCCTGTCACGTCCGACAGGGTGCCCAGGGCATTCATGCGCATGAAGTAGTCGTCGCCATCCTCGGGCAGGGGGTGGACATGCTCCCAGTGGCGCTCCAGCAGGGCGCCGCACAGCTGCAGGCCCTGCAGCGTGCCGGGCAGGCCGTGCAGGATGGTCCAGGCATGGCACAGCAGCACGGCCACGCGCAGGTCCTTGGTGCGCTGCATCAGGGCCGAGGCCTGGCGCTCCACGTCGCGCCAGTCCGGTGGCTCGGCGGGGATGACGGTGTCGCCGAACTGCTGTTCTACCTTGCCCTGCGCAGCGCTTTCCATGGCCTGGAAATCGTTGTCATAGGTAAGGTCCGGGCCGCAGGGCGGCTCGGCGGCGGTCTCGGTCAGCAGGTCCTGGATATTGGCCATGGGCGGGTCGGTATTGCTTGGGTATGGTGTGGAGTGGACGGTGCGATCTGGACGAACTCAGGCGCCCTTGAACAGCCGGGTGAACAGGCGGCGGTGCAGCACTTCGTGCTGGACCACTTCGTCAGGGGCGTGGCGCGGCGTGGCCGAGATCCACCAGACGGAGGTGGTGGAGCCCGGGCGCATGCAGGCGCGCCAGTCCATGCGCGGCAGGCGCGCGGCGTTGCCTTGCGAGGTGCCCATGTCGAGGTCGGCCAGCAGGCTGTGGATGGAGGCGCTGCCCGGCGTGCGGCCGTCCTGCTGGAACGGCCATTGCAGGGTGGCCAGCCGCTCGTCGAGCTGCTGGGCTGACAGGGGCAGGCGCCGGGCGTCGATGAGTGCATCGCGTGCGCCGCTCAGAAAGCGTTCGATGTCCTGGTCGGACGCCGGCATGCCGGAGCTGCCGTCCACCGTGGCCATGATGGCCAGTGGAAAGAGCCGGCCGATGCGGTCGGAGCTGGGTCCGATCACGCCCACCATGGGCTGGCCCAGGATGGAGGCGGGGCACAGGAAGAACCACAGCGGCGAGTGCACGAAGCGCGTGGACCAGTTGTCGGCCGCATCGCTGCGCAGCTGGTCCATGCCGTTGCGCAGCCACTCGTCCCAGCGCATGGTCAGTGCGTGGGGCATGCGCCGGCCGACGAAATCGCCCTGGCTTGGCAGCTTGCCCCACCAGGCGGCGCAGGGTCGCTGGAGGGTCATGGCGTTCACAGCCGGTCCGGACATTCGAATTCCTCCATGGCCTTGAGCCGGAATGGGTTGAGGACGCTGCTGGTGGTGACTTCCATGCGCAGCTTGCGTCCGTCGATGGTGAAGATGGCCGTGAAACGCTCGGGCGAGTTGCCCGGCAGGATCTGGGCACGGTCGAACAGGCGGTGCAGCGCCCAGGGGCCTTCGGTCACGATGCCGGTGTTCTGGGCGCCGGCGGCCGTGATCTGCAGCCGGGCCTGGCCGGTGCCGCGCGTGCCCGGCCAGGAGACGGCCTTGGGGATTTGCGGGCCGTGCTGGTAGCGCACGATTTCGCCGTCCACGTCCAGCACCATCTGGGAGATGGAGGCGTCCATGTCCAGCGGCTTGATCTCCAGCCGGATGCTGGGCGTGTTGCCGCCTGCGCGGAAGAACACGTCGCGGATGGAGGCCGCGCGCTGGAAGGCGGCCAGCGAGGCAGAGCCCCCCACCGGCGTGCCGTCCACACCCTGCTTGAAGGTCCAGGGCACGGTGGAGATGTCCACCATGGTCTGCAGCTGGGTGCGGAAGAACTCGTCCATGGTGCCGCCGGTGGCGAACAGGCGGGCGAAGTCGTCCGTGGTCACGTCGCGCGTGGCGCTGCGCGTGAAGGGGTAGCGGCCCAGGATGGCCCGGCGGCAGAAGTCGCCGATGGTGGCGTTGAGGTTGCCGCCCAGCGTGCTGCGCACGCTGCTTCCCACGAAGGACGAGGTGGACGTGGCCAGGGCCTCGTACATGCTGTTGAGCGGAGGCGGCACGCGCTTGGCTTCCGAGCGCACCTTCTCCAGCGTCCCGCTCAGCGAGGGAGGCACGCCGCCGCCCTGGATCACCTGCTGGCGCGCCGAGGCGATGACGGCCGCCGCCTCGTTGAGCACCTGCAGGCTGGCGGTGATGGGCGCCGGGCCCGAGCCGTTGCTGGTGGCAAGGCGCCGGTATTCGCGGAAGCGGAAGTCCACGATGTCGGCCTCCAGCGTGCCGGTGGCCAGCATGCCGCCCACGTTCAGCGGCTTGCCGGTCAGGCGGCTGAGCTGGTGCTGTTCCTCGCGGATGCGCTGCAGTTTCTCGCCCAGCCAGCTGCTGGTGCTGCCCGAGCTGCCGCCTTCCTGCTGGTCCGGGCGGCGGGCCAGCGTGGTCTCGCGGGCCACGGCGCGGATGAACTGCTCCAGGCTGGAGTTGGCGGACGAGTACAGGCGGGCCTGCTCGCCGGCCTGCTCCAGCGAGGCCGTGCGTATGGGGCGGATGTCGGCCAGGAAGGTTTCCCACAGGCGCGCGTACTCCATGAGGTACAGACGCTTGACCTCGTTGGCCAGCTGGCCCGTGAGCACTTCCTGGGCCACGCTGCGCCGGCCTTCGGCCTGGCCCAGCACCCAGGTTTCCTCCTTGGCCAGCAAGGTGGTGACCTTGGGCAGCTCGTGCAGGAAGAGGCCGTGGTAGCCGTCATAGGTGAACAGGCCGCTGATGCCCTGGGTGAGCGGCTTGCCGCTGGCACGCGCAAAGACCTGGGGCGCCTCGGGCCCGCTGGCACGCACCACGCTGAAGTCGGGCGGCAGCTTGTCGCCGGTGTTCAGCAGCTGCTTGAGGCGGCTGTAGGCGCGCTGGGCGGGCGACATCTGGGCCAGGCGCTGGCGCACTTCGGCGACCAGGTTGGCGTCGATGGGCTGGGCGGAGACCACCACGCGGCCGTCGATGAGGCGGTCCAGGTGCTCGGACAGCTGGTCCACCAGGCCGGCCTGCACCAGATGCTGGGGCAGGGTGTTTTCCCAATCGCTGCGCAGCCAGGCCTTGACGAAGGTGGCGTCGAAGTGGTCGGGCTCATAGAGCATGAGATAGGCCTTGAGCGTCTCGTAGCTGGCCTCGGGGCTGCCGGTGCTGACCTGGCGCAGCGAGCGCGCGACATGGCTGCTCAGGCGCGGCAGCCAGGCGTCTTCCAGCAGGCGCAGGTAGGTGGCGTGGGCGGCCGTCTGCACCTTGGGCACCTGCAGCAGGCCCCAGCGCCAGCCCAGCGGGGCCGATTCCTCGAAGCGGCTGCTCTGCGCCACGCGCGCCGCATGGTTGAGCATGGGCACCAGGGCGACCACGTTGTCGGGGTCGGTGGCCTTGGATTCCTCCACGGCCTGGCGCAGCGTGCCGGCGTTGTCGGCCACTTCGTTCAGGTAGCGCTGGTTGTTCTCGTAGCTCAGCGTCCAGGCCAGGGCCGCGCCGCCCAGGGCCAGCAGCAGGGCGCACAGGCCGGCGGCCTGCATCAGGCGCAGCTGGCGCTCTTTCTTGGCGTTGCGCCCGGTCAGGCCGGACTCGTTGAACATCACGTCCTTGAACAGCGACTCCAGGAAGTAGCTGCGGCCCTGCTGTGGCACGGCATCGGCCGGCAAGCGGCCACGCAGCGCAAAGCGGCGCGACAGGGCCGACATCACGCGGTCGAAGGGCATGCCCTCCTGCGTGCCGCTGGTGAAGTAGACGCCGCGCAGCAGCGGCTTTTCCTTGAAGCGCGAGGCGGAGAACGCCGCATCCAGCGTGTCGCGCACCACGTCCTTGAGGCCGGCAAACTGCTGGGGCAGTGCGTAGAGCAGGCTGCGGCGCGCAAGGTCGGGCTCGGTCATCAGCCGCTGGGGCAGCAGGCGGTTGATTTGGGCGACCAGTGCGTCGAACTCCTCCATGTACAGGGCGCTGGCGGCCTGCGGGTCGCTGGCGGGCGAGCGCTGGGTCTTTTCGTCATAGGGGTAGGTGAAGCCCCAGACCTGGGCGCGCTCCTCGCGGCTCATGGCGCCGAAGAACTCGTTGAAGCCCGCCAGCAGGTCGCTCTTGGTGACCAGCACGTAGACGGGGAAGCGGATGGTCAGCTCCTCGCACAGCTCGCTCAGGCGCAGGCCGATCAGCTGGGCCAGCTGGGCGCGCTCGGCGTCGCTGGCACTGAGCAGTTCCTGCACGCTGAGCGTGACGATCACGCCGTTGACGGGCTGGCGTCCGCGAAAGCGCTTGAGCAGCTGCATGAAGCCCTTCCAGGCTGCCTTGTCCTGCTCCGCATCGCTTTCCTGGGTGGTATAGCGGCCGGCCGTGTCCAGCAGCACGGCCTGGTCGGTGAACCACCAGTCGCAGTTGCGCGTGCCGCCTATGCCGGGGATGGCGCGCTTGCCGAACTGGGCCGCCAGCGGGAAGTCCAGCCCCGAGTTGATCAGGGCCGTGGTCTTGCCCGAGCCCGGCGAGCCGATGATCAGGTACCAGGGCAGCTGGTAGATGTAGCGCTTGTTCCAGCGGCCGAACAGGCCGCCTTCGGTCTGGCCGAAGCGGGTCTTGCTCAGTGTGTCCAGGGCTTCCTTGAAGCGCGACTCCAGCTCGGCCACTTCCTCGGAGCCTGCTGCGGGCGTGCCGTCCGCCTCGCGCGGCGAGGTCAGGCGGGCCAGGCCGGTCATGAGGTGCTCGTTCATGCGCTGTGCGCGCCACCAGCGCAGCAGCAGGCGCAGGAACCAGAGGATGAACAGGCCGGCAATGATCCACCAGCGCACGGTGGGGCTGCCCAGTGGCTGGTAGGGCTGGATGAAGACGAGCGGGCCGACGAACCAGATGAGCAGGCTCAGGGCCACCAGGCCCAGAAGCTCCAGCATGTAGCGGTTGAACAGCCATGAGGCGATGCGACGGATCATGGGATCAGTTCCTGGTCTCGGGTGCGGCAGGCAGGGCCTGCAGTTGCTGGTCACGTTGCTGGGGAGCGACCAGCAGGACGATTTCCACCCGCCGGTTCAGCGCCCGGCCTTCTGCCGTGTTGTTGGGGGCGACGGGGTCGCTGTCGGCACGGCCCTCGGCATGCAGGCGCTGGCGGTCGCGCAGCGAGCCGCCCAGCATCTGGGACACGGCCTGGGCACGTTCCTGCGACAGGTTCCAGTTGGACGGGAAACGCGCCGTGCGGATGGGCGTGTTGTCGGTGTAGCCGTTGACGACGACCTTGCCCGGCACTTCGTCCAGGGCCGCTGCCACGCGGTGGATGACCTGCACGTAGCGGGGCTTGACGACGGTGGCGGCCGGGTCGAAGAGGCCGTCGCCGCGCAGGATGACGGTGCTGCGGTCGGCCTCGTCGCGCACGCTGACCAGGCCTTCGCGGATCTCGGGCTCCAGGAACTGGCGCAGCCGCGGCTTGAGCGTGGCGACGGTGGCGGCCGCCGAGGTGCGCGGGAAGCGGATCTCGTTGATGGCGGCGAACAGGTCGTCCGAACTGTTGGACAGCCGGTAGCTGAACCACAGGTAGATGAAGAACGCCAGCAGCAAGGTGATGGCAGCCGCCACCCACAGCGGCACCATGGCCCAGGGCGGCGAGGCCAGGCGCTGCACGCCACGCCAGTGCACGGACAGCAGGCTGCTGCGGTCGCCGCGCGTCGATTCGATGAGCTGCAGCAGGCGCGCCTTCAGCGTTTCCAGCTGGGCGCGGCCGTTGTCGATCACGCGGTAGCGGCCTTCAAAGCCCAGCATCACGCAGTAGTACAGCAGCTCGATCAGGTCGATGTGCTGGTGCGGCGTCTGCACCAGGCGGGCCAGCAGCTGAAAGAACTTCTCGCCGCCCCAGGTTTCGTTGTGCAGGGCGACCAGCAGGCTGTGCTTGGGCCAGACGCCGGCACTGCCCCAGGGTGTCTGGGCGGCGGTTTCGTCCAGCACCGTGCAGATGCAGTAGCGTGCACCGATGATGGTTTCCATGGGCACGCCGCTGGCGCCTGCGCGCTGCTCGAACTCGCGGATGTGCTCGAGCAGCAGTTGTTGCAGCGCGCGTGGGTCCTCGTTGGTGACCATGGCGCGGATCTGGGGGATGAGGTTCAGCAGCCGGTTGGCGGCGGCCACCAGCGGGTTGCCGCCGCTGACCACGTCGGGCAGGTTGGAGCGCAGCGGCTCCTGGCCGGCAGGCGCGGGCGCGGCGCTGGCCGCGCCTTCGGCACGGCCCGTGTCGGCGTCGCCGCCCCAGGGCATTTGGTGGCTGATGTTGGAACTGTTCATGTCGGAAGATGCGTCGCGCCGTCAGCGGCGGATGGCCCAGAACTCCAGTTGCAGGTCGGGGAATTCGCCGGAGACGTGCATGGCAAGGCCGCCGGAGCTTTGCAGCTGGTTCCACAGATCGTGCGTGGTGTCCACCTCGAAATAGTTGTAGCCCGCGTGGTAGGGAATCTCGCGCGGGGCAATGGGCAGGGGCCGCAGCGTGACGCCGGGCAGGTGCAGGTTCACCAGGTCGCGTATGCGCTCCACGGGGCCCAGCTTGGTCTGGGTGGGGAAGTGGGTGCGCAGGAATTCCGGCGTGGTCTGGGCATGGGCGGCCAGCACGAAGTCGCAGGTGGTGAGCAGTTCGGTGGACGGGATCAGCGCCACGCGCACGCCGTACTGGCGGTCGTGCAGCGGGATCTGGATGGCGTTTTGCTCCAGCACCGAGGACAGGCTGCGCCGCAGCTCCAGCATCAGCGGCGGGAAGCTGCGCCGCAGGTCGTCATGGTCGTAGGCGGGCAGCACCTCGGGGCGGCGGCGCTCGTGGTCGAAGGTGGTCAGCTCTGCGGCCAGGCGCAGCAGTTCCTCGAACAGGCGCTCGGGGTGGATGCTGGCGGTGCGCACCCAGTGCTGGGCCGCGCCCGTCCAGTGGTTGATGAGCTGCAGCAGCAGGAAGTCGCCGACCTCGCCGATGCCGCCGCGCTCGGGCTGGATCATGCGCTGGGCCAGCACTTCGCCGCGCTGGCGCAGCAGGCCGTGGATTTCCTTGCAGAAGGTGTTGAGCACCGAGCTGGGCCCGTTGTTGACCACGGTGGGGATGAAGCCGGGCTCCAGCAGCACGCCGCCGCTGGCCTGGCGCTCCACCACATGGGCCACAGGCAGGCTGACCCAGCCTTCGGTCAGCTCGTGGGCGGGGCGCAGGCTCAGGCGCAGCCGGCCCAGCTGCACCTCGGCGGGCTGGGCACCCACGTCGTTGCTGTCCGCCACTTCGGTCACGTCGCTGAGATAGCGCGCAGGGCTCTGGGAGCCTTCGCCAAAGGTCACTTCGCTGCCCGAGAAGCGGCGCAGCGGCAGCGCCAGGTGGACCACCACGTCCTTGAAGTCCTTGCCGATGTCCAGCGGGGTGGGCGCCTCGTCGTCGCCCGGTAGCTGGAACGGCGTGCCGTCGGGCAGCACGCCGTGGGCCGAACGGATTCCCAGCTTGCCCATGCGCAGCAGATCGGTGTCCAGCTCCAGTTCCGAGAAGCCCCAGAAAAAGGGCTGCCCCGGCAGGCTGCGTGACTGCAGTTGCCGGAACAGGAAGCGCTCCTGCTGCTGGAAGTGCTGGGGCCGAAGGAACATGCCCTCGGCCCAGATGACTTTGCGTTGCCAGACCATGGTGGATAGATGTGCGTTTATTGGGATGCGGGTTGGATGCGGACGGTGACCTCTTCGCGGGTCAGGTGCACCTGGTAGCGCACGGGCTGCAGCTTTTCGGTGGAGCCCATGCCCCACCAGCGCCGGCGCAGCTCCACGGAGTTGGGCGCGACGGCCGAGGCGCGCCAGGTGCTGCGCTCCAGATCGCGGTAGGCGGCGAACAGGCCGAAGGCACGCACATCGGGGTTGCCCTTGCGCTCTATGACCTGGCGCTGGCCGGGCGCGACCAGGAATTCCTCGCGCCGCACGAA
Organism: Delftia sp. K82; assembly: GCF_002193035.1. Classification (NCBI taxonomy): domain Bacteria; kingdom Pseudomonadati; phylum Pseudomonadota; class Betaproteobacteria; order Burkholderiales; family Comamonadaceae; genus Delftia; species Delftia sp. K82. The sequence goes on from NZ_MYFL01000001.1 coordinate 2,159,765, forward strand.
GTCGCTGCCCAGCTGGCCGTCGTCCTTGTCCTGCAGGTCGAAGAAGCCGGCGCGGTCGAAGGCGGCGGAGGCGCGCAGCTCGTAGATGCGCAGAAGCACGGGCTTGGGAATGCCTTCACGGTCCGGGTTGATGTCCATGTCCGCCACCACTTCGAATATGGCGGTGGGCACGGCTGTGGGTGCCACTTCGGGCGCGCGGCTCAGGGGGTTGAGGGAGCCGCAGCCGGCCAGGCCGGTCACCACGGCCGTGCCCAGGCCCAAGGCGCCCAGCGTTTGCAGCGCCTGCCGGCGCCTCTGCGATCCCTGCGGTTCCTCTGATCTCCACATGGCTTCTCCTGTCTCGATGTCAGTCATTGGTTTCACGCGGGCAGATCCACACCGTCAGCGCGCTGAGGTTGTCCTGGTGCGGATTGCCGCTGGATACGACGCGGCCGACCATGCGCTGTATCCATTCGTCGGGGCGCTGGCTGGCGGCCAGCAACTGCTCCATTTCCGACTCGTGCATGCCTTCCCACAGGCCGTCCGAGCACAGCAGGAAGACATCGCCGGCCTCCAGGGCCACGGCGTCGGCGCGGATGCTGGGCGGCACCTGGCCCTCGGCGCCAATGGCGCCGGCCAGCACGTTGCGGTTGGGCAGGCGGCGCGGGTCGTTCTCCTCGTACAGGCCGGCGTGCAGCAGCTGCTGGACCAGGCTGTGGTCTTCGGTGCGCAGGTGCATGCGGCCCGCGCGGAACCAGTACAGGCGCGAGTCGCCCCAGTGCGCCCACAGGGCCCGGCCCTGCTCGGGATCGATGCACAGCACCACCACGGTGGCGCTCATGTGCATGCGCGAGACCGAGGTGGACTGCTGGCCGCTGACGCGGTGCTCCGCCTGGGAAATCAGGGAGGCCAGGCTGGCGGGGGCGAACAGCGGGTTCTGCCGGAAGCCATCCACCACGGCCTGCACGGTGAGCTGAGCGGCGAGTTCGCCATGCCCATGCCCGCCTGCACCGTCGGCCAGCGTGCAGCACAGGCCGCCGGCGCCCAGGTCCATCAGGCCCATGGCGTCTTCGTTGCTGGAACGCCTGCCGCTGTGGGAGGCGCTGGCCACCTGGATGCTGTAGCGGTGGCCGGCTCCGTCGAGGTAGGCGATCACGGCTGGCCTTTCACGGACTGCTCGGCGTTTTCGTAGGCCTCGACGAAGGTGCGGCCCGAGAAGGCCATCAGGTCGTCCTCGGCATGGCGGCGCAGCACGTCGAAGTTGTGCTTGTAGTCGTCCCACAGCGCGGCCTTGCGGCCATTGGTCAGCAGCTTGTCCAGCAGGCCGGGGTTGGTTTCTGTTCGGCGCTCCAGCTCGGTCGGATCGAACCGGGTCAGGGCCTCGGCATAGGCGGCGCGGATGCCGGCCATCAGGGCCAGCTGGTGCACATGCAGGTCCTGGAAGGCGTCCTGCATGGCGGGCAGCGGCTTCATGAAACCCGGGAAGGTCTGGTGGACCATCTGCATGAGCACGCCCTCGGAATTGGGCAGGAACTTGAGCGGGTTGTTGGCCCCCGTGGCAATGATGGTCACGCCGGCGCGGAACTCGCGCTTGATCTCGGAGCGCGCGGCCAGCAGGTCGATGGTTCCCTGCACCGCAATGCGCAGGGCTTCGCCGAAAGTGCGCATGAATTCCGGTGTGACCTCGAAATGGGTCTTGGCCGGGTTCAGGCCTGCGCCCTCCATGAAGGCGGCGGCCAGTGCCTGCAGATCGGCGTGGGCGGCCGGTTGGGGCTGCACGGGAATATCGACAGGCGCGGCGGTGGAGGGCAGGGCGCCGATGGGGATGGCGGCGTCGCCCTGGCCGAGGATGCTGGAGGCCGCGGGGATATTGACGTTGATGCCTGTGTCAAGGAGGGGGGCCGAGGCAGCGGCAACGGCAGCCCTGGCGACGGGCGCAACATGGGCAAGACCGGACTTGAAGAGGTCCAGATCCAGTCCATTGGTGGGCAGCAGACCGTCCAGCGCGGCCGGCTCGGCGGGGATCTGGGGCACGGGCGCCGGGGCAGGCGCAGCAACCGGAATGTCCTGTGCCTGCGTCTGTACCTGCGTCTGTACCTGTGCCCGTGCCTCTACCTGTACAGGAAGCTGCTCCTGCACTGCAGGAATCACGGTATCGATCACGGGCGGGAGTGCGTGCTGGGCCGGTGCTGCCGCCTCCTGCGGTGGCACCGGCTCTGCGGGCTGTGCATGCGACTGCATGCGCGGCAGATTGAAGGCCTGGCCCAGTTCGGAGCCCCGGCCCGAGGCCTGCTGCAGCGGCTGCGCATCGGGGGGCAGGCCGCCCTGGTCGAACAGCGCAAGCGGGTCGAGCTTTTGGGATTGCTCGAAGCACGAAGGCAGGCCGGTATGGGAGGCATCATGCAAGGCCTCGGTGCTCAGGCCCTTGAGCGGCAGGGTGTGGACCATGCCGTCATGGCGCTGCTGTATCAGATCGCCCGTGCCTTGCGATGGCAGGCCGGCCCAGCCTTCCTCCTGCTGCCGAGCCTGCTGGGGCGGCGGAGCAAAGGGGTCGAAATCATTGGGGATCAGCAGGGGGCGATGCTGCGGCTTGGCGGGCTGCGGCATGGCCAGTGCAGCCTGCTCGGGCGGGATGGCGCTCTCGATCGAAGGCACGGCAGGGGTCTGGATGGCATCCAGGCTCAGTGCCGTCAGGCCTTCCCAGGGATCGGCGATGCCGGGGGCGGCGGCAGGCAATACGTCTGCCAGCGGCGCTGCCTCTGCCGGCGGCGCTGCTTCCGGCAGCGGGGGCTGGGCGGCGACGGGAGGCGGGACGATCTGGGGCTGCGGGGCGGCTGTGGCGGGGGGGGCCGCTGGGGCCGCTGCCTGCGTCTCTTGCGCGGCTTGTGTGGCTTGCGCGTTTTGCATTGCAGCCGAAGGCGGTGCCTCGAAAGGCGTACCCGGCGCCACGGCGGCCAGGGTGTAGGCGCCGATACGGATGCGTGCGCCCAGGGGCAGGCCCACTTCCTGGCCCGAACGCACGGGCTGCTCTGCCACCCAGATGGGATCACGCTCGCTCAGGTTCGCAACAAAGGCTCCCTCGGAATCCAGCCTGACCATGGCGTGCACGCGCGCGACGGAAGCGTCCGGGTCCGAGATGATGAGCTTGTTCTGGCCACTGCGTCCGATCGTGCCGCCGGCCATGCCGAATACGGCATGCCAGTGGCGATCGACCGGAACGCCATCGTGGTCCACGACCCTGAGTTCGATTTTGTCCATGGAGTCTTAGGCTAGGCAGTTTTCAGGAAGCGTCGGGATGCCTCAGGAGGCTTTGCGCGCGGGCGCAGGGCGCTTGTTGCGCAGCGCGGCACGGGCGTTGTTGAACTCCCGGCCCCAGATGGGATGGCCCTTTTCGGCCTCGGTCAGCTGGAAGGTGGGGTCCAGGGCCAGGGCCATGTCGAAGTGCTGGCGGCAGGGCTTGCGGCGGCCTTCCACGCAGTGGCTGAAGGCGATGTACTTCAGCGCCTTGACCTGGCTGCTCATGGGCAGTTCCTGCGCGGTGGACAGGGGCGTCAGCGCCGTGATGGCGTCCTCATAGCGGCCGTCCACATAGAGCTGGATGGCTTCGACCAGCTCCTGCTCCTTGATCACCACGGGGTCCACGGGCTTGACGGGCTCCGGAGGCTGGACCACGGTCGGGGCCGGCTCGGGCTCCACGGGCTTGGGCGCGGTTTCACACGCGGCCAGGCCGAAGGCAACGGCCAGGGCAAGGGTCAGGCGCTGGATGGAGTGAGGAATATTCAGGGTCATGGACATGGTCAGCGGGCATCAAAGTCATGGGAAAGGGTCACCGACTGGCCGTCGGTGATGCGAATCACCTGCCGATAGCTCTCGAAGCCGGGATTGCGCAGCTCCACCGTGTGGGAGCCTGGCGCCAGCTTGAGCAGCACGACGGGAGGGGTGACGCCGGACGGCTTGCCGTTGATCAGCACATTCGCCCAGGGGCTGACCCTCAGGCGCAGGTTGTGATCTGTCCGTGGCGTCTCAGACCGTGCGGCCAGCGCGGTGGAGCGTGCTGGAGCAAGGCCGGGTATCAGGGCGGTGATCGAGGTGATCACGCGGCTGTTCAGTGCAAAGCCACCGGCCGTGGGTGCCGCAGGCGCCGTGCGCAGCCGCTGCGCTGAAGGGCAGCGCTGGATCCACCGGTCCTGGGCGCGGCTGTAGGCGTCCCGCCACGGCGTACCCGTGGTTTCGTAGGCTTGCAGTGCAAAGCCCGGGTGTGCGGAGAACGCGGAGTCGAAGGCCGCCTCGCAGCGCGCCCATTCCTTGTGCGTGCAATAGGTGTAGGCCAGGTACTTGTGGGCGGAGGCCCGCTCCATGGGATCGGCCAGCCCGCCAAACAGCGCAGCCTGCAGCGCACGCTCGGCCTGGGCCAAGTCGCGCGCCTCGAACAGCGCAATGCCCTGCGCCAGCTGCGGGCGTCCTGCCGAGCCGGTTTGGGCCGGCGCTGCCTCTTCGCATGCCGCCTGGGAATGCGCCAGGCAGGGCAGGCCGAGCACTGCAGTGCACAGCATCCATCGCCAGCGGTGGTTCATCAGTCGAGCCATGGGCCGCGCTCATTCGAAAAGATGGTTCACGGTCACCGACTCGCCCTTGGTGACCGTGATGGTCTTGGTCACCGTGGAGGCCGCACCCGGGTTGCTGATGTCGATGCGGTACTCGCCCTCTGGAAGCTCCATCTGGGTCAGCGGCGGGCTGGTCCGTGCCGGGGCGCGGTTCACGGAGACATAGCCCCAGGGCACGACCCGGAACACCACCTTGCCCGTGGCCGCCGCGGGCTTGACGGGGCGGGCTTCGGTCTTGGACGGCTCGGTGGGCAACGGCTCGGACCCGGTGGCCACCGTGACGGGGACGACGGGCGTGTTCTGCTCGGGCTGCGACGGGGCAATCTCGGGCAACGCGGCCTGCTGCTCGGGCGAGGTCATCGGCTGCACCTGCTCCGTGGAGGCCAGCGAGGCCTCGTTGAGCAATTGCTTGAGCAGCGCCTGGGCCTCGGTGCGGTGCTGTCCTTCGGGGAAGCTGTCCAGGTAGTCCTGCAGGCGGGCCAGGCTGGACTGGCTTTGCGCCTGCTGCCAGGCCAGGCTGTCGCGTGCTGCCAGGGTCTTGGCGCGTGCCTGGTCCTGGGAATGGTCGTACCACAGCACGCCGCCGCCCGCGATGGCAGCCAGCACCAGGGCGCCGATGGCCAACGGTACGGCCATGCTGCTGCGCCTGGCCTTGGGCGCAGCCTGGGTACCCGCAACTGGAGGCCGGGCAGCCGGAGGCTTGGCCTGGACGGCCGGCGCTGCGGCGGGCTGCTCGGGAACGGGTGCAGGTGGTGAAGCCGGGACCGGAGCCTGAACCGTAGCCTGAGGCGCCGGCATGCCTGGCAGTGCCTGGTCGATGTCGATGAACGGCCCGTTGCCCAGGCCCATCGGGTCGGCTGCAGAGGCCTGGGGCGCAGATGGGGGTGCCATCTGAGGCGTGGCCATGGCAGCAGGTGTGCTGGGGGCCGGTGATGCCGGGGTCACGGGTGGAACCGTTGCAACAGGCGGCACAGGCAGCACAGGTGCCACCGGCATGACCGTCGCCACGGGCGCAACCTGTGGGGTGGGTGCGGGAACGTAGGTTTCCGTGATCGGCAGGAACCGGGGTGCCTGCGCGGATGTCGCCTCACTGGCCATGGCGGCCTGAACGGCCGCAGGCGTCGTGATAGGGATGTAGATGGGGCTCGGGCTGAGCTCCACAGGCGCAGGCGCCGCCCGGTTTTCGGCAGACAGGCCCAGCAGGCTGCGCAGTTCGGCAATCGACTGAGGCCGGTCCTGCGGGCGCACGGCCAGGGCTTTTTGCATGCCCTGCAGGAAGGCGTCGGAGTAGCCGGGAACCTGCTCGGAAGTCAGCGGCTGCATGGGGTCCGTGACCATGCGCGCCACCGAGGTGGCAGGAGTGCGGCCCGTGGCGGCCTGGTGAATGAGGGCGCCGACCTGGTAGATGTCCGTCCACGCGCCCTGGGGCATTGCGCCGTCGTCCACGTACTGCTCGATGGGTGCAAAACCGGGCTTGAGCACCATGGTCAGCGCCTGGGTCATGTCGCCGATGATGCGGCGCGCGGCGCCGAAATCCAGCAGCACGGGGCTGCCATCACGCTGCACGAAGATGTTGTCCGGCGCGATATCTCGGTGGAAGCAGTCCTGTGCATGCAGGACCTCGAGCACATCGAGCAGCGGGGCCAGCAGGGTGCTGAGCTGGGCCTGGTCGATGCGGCCCGACGATGCCTGCAGCACGCGGCCCAGCGTCTGGCCCTCGTAGTGGCGCATCACCATGTAGGCTGTGCCGCCAGCTTCGAAGAATCGGTAGACATGCACCAGGGTGGGGTGCGAGAAGCGCGCCAGCAGGCGGGCCTCGTTGATGAAGCTGCGCAGCCCGGCGTCGAACGCGCCACGGTGCTGCGAGCGCACATGCACCTGATGGGAGCTTTGCCGCCCGGCCAGGGCCGAAGGCATGTACTCCTTGATCGCGACCTCGCGGTCCAGCGAGAGGTCACGGGCCTTGTAGACGATGCCGAAACCGCCTTCGCCGATGACATCGAGCACGCGGTATTCGCCAATCTGGACACCTGCCGGAAGGCAGTTGGTCGAACATGCTGCTTCGCTATCCATGCAATCCCACCCAAGATGTTGTTTCACACCCTGGCGGGCGATGTCTGTCGCGCAGCCAGGGTGCCGAACCTGTTCGAGGCCATTGGACAAGGAGAAAGCCGGCATCACACCGGCAATCTGTCTCTGTAAACCGTTGGTTTTCCTCAATCAGCCTATTGTCTGAAGCCAGGGGCCAAAGACGAGCGTCATGGATTCGTCATGAATACAAGATCGTATTTCAATCGGACTCCGAATGCGGCGTGAGTGTAGCTTGAGTTCCGCAAAAAGCCATGACACGAATCGAATGGATATGAGGTGGATACATTTTTTTTCAGATGTATCCGCCGTAACAATTCAGTCTGCTCAATTGTTTGTATTTTGCCGGCCTTATCCACTATCATCGCGGCTCCAACAAAGGAGGGCGGTTCACGACAGTGAGGATTGCAGGCGATTGTCAATACATTCCTTGACCATCCAGGGTATGCGCCGCACTGATCTGAATCACGTGTTAAGTGAATCGGTTTCGTGCGCTCTACCCGAGAGTGGTTTCCCCTTTGTTCGCGTGTGAACTATCCGATGCAATCAGGCTATTGGGTTGCATGCGAACGTTTAATCCATTAGTTCGAGAGGTGTGCAATGTCCGTTGATATGTTCATGAAGGTCGAGGGCGCCAGTGGCGAGTCCCAGGATTCCAACCACAAGGGCTGGACCGACATCGACTCCTTCACCTGGGGTGCTACCCAGCCCAACACCATGTCCAGCGGCGGTGGTGCCGGCGCCGGCAAGGTGAGCTTCCATGACCTGAACGTCATCGCCAAGGTGGACAAGTGCTACCCCGCCGTGCTCAAGCACTGCGCCACGGGCAAGCACCTGGGCCAGGTCGACATCTCGCTGTGCAAGGCCGGCGGCTCGCAGATCGAGTTCACCAAGATCACCCTGACCGACGTCATGGTGACGAACGTGACCGTCAGCGGCGCCAACTCCTCTGACACCGTGACCGTGAACTACTCGTTCCAGGCTGCCAAGGTCAAGACCCAGTACTGGGAACAGACAAACCAGGGCGGCAAGGGCGCCGAGAGCCAGATGGGCTTCAACATCAAGGAAAACCGCGAAGCCTGAGCTTCCTCCCGCAGCTGTGCTGCTGCGGCAACCCGCGTCGGACTCGTCTGGCGCGGGTGTTGCCGTGGACGTGCGGGAATATGGCCTCCATCTATCGATGGAGGCTTTTCAGTATGGAAAGCCGAAATCAGGCTGTTGGGGGAATATCGGAGAGACGTGCCTTGAGGCCGCGTGGGTAACCGCGAGCCTGGCTGGTTTTTGTGTCATTTTTTTGACGTGGGCCAGCTTTCCATTCCTGTCAAAAGCTGAATGTCGTTAGGCTTGTCAATCTTTGACAAACACAAAAACCCATGGCCGCGGGCATGGGGAATCGACTTGCTCGCTGCACTATCAATGTGCAGAAAATTTCTGATAAAAATGGATTGCCGTGGATATGCGCAGGATTACCGCGCGTGGGTTCCTGTGTCTATTGATCAGGCACATTGAATGCCTGGTGCCGGGGCCTGCGAACCGTTGTGGTGCGTTTGGCCCGTACTGCGGCGAGTGGCGGAGCATACACGAACATCGGACGTTGTCGAGAATATTTTTGCCGGTCCAATTATTAAAACGCAATTCGTTTCTTTAATAGATTCCACTGCCAACTTGTGTACAAGAAAGAGTACTAAATGCGTGAATGGACCATTGCCCATTGCCGGCGTGCAAATCCGTCAGAGAGATTGCAGCAGCAATCGGCGTATACCCTGTCACCGGCCGCAAATCTGCACGGTGCCGAAGGCACGGCTTCGCTCTTTTCCACCGCCTTGAGCCGGGTCCTGGCTGGCCTTGGCTGTCGCCAGCGGCAGGGGCGGTGTTCTCCAACCGGCATGGCAGTCGCATGAGCATCGCGGTTGCCTCCCCGCCCGTGTGCGAGACGCGCCAGGGGCCTGCAAGCAGCGCGCACTCGCTGGCCGCGCAGATCTACGCTTGCCTGAAGAACGACATCTTCGACTTCCGCCTGCTGCCCGGCGACCGCTTCAGCGAGGGCGAAATCGCCACGCGCATGCAGGTCAGCCGCACGCCTGTGCGCCAGGCGCTGTTCTGGTTGCAGCGCGATGGCTATGTCGATGTGCATTTCAAGAGCGGGTGGCAGATCAAGGCCTTCGACTTCAAGTACTTCGAGGATCTCTATGAGGTGCGAACCCTGATGGAGACCAGCGCCGTGGCCAGCCTGGTGGGCGAATCGCTGAAGTCATTGCAGCCGTTGCGCGAAGTCTGGTGCGTGCCCGAGGAGCAGCGCGAGACCGACCCCGCCGTGGTGGCCTCGCTGGACGAGGCCTTCCATACCGGCCTGGTGGCCGCGACCGGCAACCAGGAGATGGCGCGCATCCACCTGGACATCACCGAACGCATCCGCATCATCCGGCGCCTGGATGTCATCAAGCTGCCGCGCGTCTCGGCAACCTATGACGACCATGCCGCCATCCTCGCGGCCATCGAGGCTGGCGATGCGGCGCGGGCCCAGTCCTGCCTGAGGGAGCACATCGCCGACAGCCGGGCCGAGGTCAAGCGCATCACGTTCTACATGCTGCAAACGGCGCGCGAGCGCTATGGCGCCCTGACGCAGATGGCCTGAGGGCCGCAATGTGTTGCTGGAGGGCCTCTTCGGAGGCCCTTTTTCATGGCCGGGCCGCTGCGGGAAGGCGGCGGACATTCGTTCCGGCGCAGCAAAGCCTGCAAGTCGTGGGCAAGGGGCCTGCTTTTCCCCGCATCGCTGCGGCGGCGTCCCGGTAGTCTTCCTGCCAAACCGTGGACGGGCCTCGCGCCCGCGCCATCTGCCAACTCACAGGGAAGAGAACATGAGCATCAGAACCGACAACCTGAACGTGCAAAGCCTGCTGGCCCGCGCCCAATCCAAGCTCAACAGCAGCACGACGCAGGCGGCTTCGGATTCGGCCGGCAAGAAGAGCGCTGCGGAGACCAGCGCCACCAAGACGGACAGCAACAGCACCAAGACGGAGACCACCGAAGCGGAAAAGGTGCGCAAGCTGGCACCGTCGCTGACCAAGGCGCACGAGCGCATTGCGGCCCAGGCCCAGGCGGGATCGACTTCGCTGTCGGCGTTGGGGCAGTTCAAGTCATCCCTGGTGGACCTGGCCTCGGCGGGCAAGGATGTGGCCGCGCTCTCGGCCACCAGCACCACCCAGTCGGTGCAAGGCGCGCTGGAAAAGCTGGTGGCGCGCTATAACTCCAGCGTTGCCAAGGGCAGCGTGAGCGCGGCGGCCGGTTCTTCCACCGATGTGGGTGCCACCCGCGCCCTGCGCGAGTTGCGCTCGGCCATCATGAGTGTCACGGGCAGCGCGACCGCGCCCAGCCTGGGCAAGCTCGGCATCGTCCAGCGCCAGGACGGCACGCTGGCGGTGGATGCCAAGGCCCTGGAAAAATCCATGGTCGCCGATGCCGCCGGCGTGACCTCGGCCCTGGCCGGCATTGGCAAGGCGGTGGAGAGCAGCGCCAACTCTGCGCTGTCCACGGGCAGCCGCCTCAGCTCGTCCATGGCCAGTCTGGGCGACCGGGTCAAGACGCTGCAGCAGCAGCAAAGTGCGGTGGTTGCCACGGCCGAGAAGCTGGGCGATTCCCTGGTCGGTTCGGCCAACTGGAACCGCATGGTGCTGGACGCCTACCTCAAGAACTGATTTCAGCACCATCCCCGCCCTGCATCCTGCTCCCGGAAAACATGAAAAACCTGCGCATCGGCCTCCGTCTCGGAGGCGGCTTCACCATTCTTTTGCTGATCATGCTGTTGATCAGTGTCACCAGCATCGTCAGCATGGGGCACATGGCCCGTGCGACCACGGAAATCACCGAGGTGGCCCTGGCCAAGGAGCGGATGATCAGCGACTGGTTCCGCAACATCCATTCGGGCTCGCGCCGGACCACGGCCATTGCCAAGAGCAGCGATCCTTCGCTGGCCACCTTCTTTGCCGAAGACGCGGCCGAGTCCTCGCGCCAGTCGAGCAAGCTGCAGGACCGCATCGAGCCGCTGCTGCAGACGCAGGAAGAAAAGGACATCTGGGTCGAGATCAAGAAGGCGCGCGCCGGCTACCTGGCGGGCCGCGACGTGGTGACCAAGGCCAAGGCCGAAGGCCGTGCAGAAGATGCCGAGCGCCTGTTCACCCAGGAGTACCAGCCCGCCACGCAGCGCTATATAGAGATCGTGCAGCGCCTGCTGGACATGCAGCGCGCCGCCATCGACAGCTCCGCCGCCGATGTGCTGGTGCGTTTCTCGGCCAGCCGAGCCGCCATCATCACGGTGGTCTCGCTGGCCTTTGTGCTGGGCGCGCTGGCCGCCTGGTGGATCACGCGCGGCATCACCAGGCCGCTGGCCGAAGCCCTGCGCGTGGCGCGCACCGTGGCCAACAACGACCTGACCAGCCGCATCACCGTTGATTCGCGCGACGAAACCGGCCAGTTGCTGCAGGCGCTGCGCCAGATGAACGACAACCTGGCCCAGGTCGTGGGGCAGGTGCGCTCGGGTGCGGACAGCATCGCCACGGCTTCGGGCGAGATCGATGCGGGCAACCAGGACCTTTCCTCGCGCACCGAGCAACAGGCCAGCTCGCTGGAGCAGACGGCTGCCGCCATGGAGGAGCTGACCAGCACGGTCAAGCAGAACGCCGAGAACGCACGCCAGGCCAATCAGCTGGCCGCTTCGGCATCGCAGACTGCGGTGCAGGGCGGCAAGGTGGTGGCGGGCGTGGTGGACACCATGGGCGGCATCAGCGAGTCCAGCCGCAAGATTGCCGACATCATCGGCGTCATCGACTCCATTGCCTTC